>CAVXOE010000006.1:0-244363 GCA_963763365.1 uncultured Alphaproteobacteria bacterium
GGATGGACGACCGGCAAGAAAAACAGCGGTCGGAAGTACGGGAACAAACACGGTGCTGGTTACCCGCTTGCCGTGCTGCGGAAGGCAATCGACAAGATCGGATTTTGACCGCCTTAACCACCTCTCAATCTTTAGGTCGAGCGACCCGGCAAGTGTCCGCTTTTGGGCGGTGGTCTCAACGGGTCGGCGCAACACTTTATCTTAAAGGAGAGATGGAGTGTGCGTTGATGGATCAGAGATTTCATAGAGGGTCTAATGCGGCAGAGAAGACCGAGTAATGGGATCGCTGGAAGCGCGGAGTTCGCTGAAGGCGATCGGACGAGCGTTTGGTAAGCCATCATCGTCGATCTATTTTTTGGTGGCTCCGCATCGCTCAATTCGTCCTGCCCAGCGGCGTCGCTCGAGGCTGGCATTGACGCCGGCGGAACGCGAGGTGATTTCCAGAGGCGTTACGGCTCATCTATCAGGCACGATCGATGTATCGCTAAGTTGCTTGGCCGCTCACCCTCGACGGTGAGCCGAGAAATAGGCCGCAGTGGCGGCCATGATCGCTATCGAGCGGCCCTTGCGGTCGAGAATGCCTGGGCGCGAGTTCGTCGTCCAAAATGTAGCGGGAGATTCGAAGGCGCCGCGGGCGAGGCCGCAGGAGCGACGACGGCCGGTTCTGCGTGACGTGGTGCTTTGCCAAGCCAGGCGACGCCGACGCAGTTTGCGAGCGGTTCGGCCGTGAGCGCTCTAGTCCCTCAGGCAGCGAACGCTGAAAAGGCCTCGGGTCCCCTACGCCTTCGTCAACTCGCTTTCCAGTACGACGCGCTCGTGTGGTTCGCTTGCGCTCTTGATGCGATAACCAAACTCGACGCCATTGCCCGGCAGTTGCCTCATTACTTCATAGGTCCCGTTGGCAATGCTCATGGTAGGCCCTGGGCGAACGATAGTGACAAACTCGCCGACCTTAAATTTGTGGGAGGACATTGCCATTGGTCGCCCTTCAGTGGATTGACCGGGACTCCCGGCTTGGCGCAGGATGCGCAGCCCGACCGTGTTGAAGCACGGCCGGACCACTTGCCACACCGCACTGTCGAGAGCGCGACGTGCCCGAATCAAAAGTCTACCAAAAGACTCAGCGGCATTCCGCCTTGCCCGGTGCTCCATCCATATTGGATGAGCATCTTCGTGACCAAGACGAAAGCGCAGCGGCGATCGGCCGTGCGACGCCGCTCGATGGACTGGAAGCCGTGGGCGCGCGAGCCGGACATGGAGCCCGGCGAATTATTTCCATCGCGCGATATAACGGATCAACTGGGAGTCGCGGCCCGCTTTGCATACGCCATTGTGCTTCGATCGCGTGAAGAGCTGATGGCAATGCACGAGACCGAAATGATGGGGCAAATCGGCCAAGCAGCGTAGAACTTCAAATCCCTCGCGTCGATGACGGAGGCCGCATACTTCCGCTGCCTCGCGTCCGCCGAGCGTGCGCGCGACGGAAGACTTCGTAGGGGAGTTTGACGACATAGAGTGATCAACGGGGGCCTCGGGATAGAAACCTCGATCATCATCGCCACCTGATAGTCGGCATCGTCGTCGGACCCACGATGGTTTTGGGGGCCGGATTAGGAAGGTCGGAAGGGAAGAGTTTTCATGTCCAAAGCAAAGGCGGCGGCGAATGAGGTCGACGGACACGTCGGCAGCAGGGTTCGTATGCGCCGGCAATTTATCAAAATGACTCAGGCAACGCTTGGCCGAGGATTGGGACTCACCTTCCAGCAGGTGCAAAAATACGAAACTGGGACAAATCGGATGGGTGCCGGCCGTCTCCAGCAGGCATCGCAAATTTTGCAAGTGCCCGTCTCTTGGTTCTTCGAGGACGCTCCCGCTTCCGATAGTGTGCCTGTCGAGAGGCCGAATGCCAAGTCTCCTGACCTGCTAATGGACTTCCTTGCCACCGCCGAAGGACGCGCATTGACCAGGGCGTTCTCAAAAATCAAAGAGCCGAAGGTCCGGCGCAACGTCGTCCAACTCGTGGAGGCACTCGCCGACAACTAGCTAGCCGGGCCGCCCAGCTTGATGACGAGTTGGCCGCCCTTGGTCGCGGACTAATCGGCCCTCCAAGCGAGTAGCGTCGGGTATATCTGCCGCTGTTGGGGCCGGTCGAATGGTGCTACAATTGGCTCTTGTCCGCGACTGTGCACGCGGGTTGGAGCCGCTGAGTTGAAAAGCCGTCAGAGGTCAGAGTTTGACGTCTCCCTTGACTTCATCGTCATAGAGTCTGTGCAAAGTCCAATTGCCGACGCGTAGACGTCCTTTGAAATTGGATAGACAAGCTCAAGCAAGGGCGATTGATCAGCAGTCGCCTTGTTCACTATTATTGTCTGCGCCCCCTTGCCGATCGCGATCGCGGCGGCAGCAAAGCAGGGAGCCCCCGTAACTGGCCTGGCGCGGCGGTCGCCGCATCGCCGGCGGCTCGACCAGGTGGCGGAGCGTCCCTCGCGCGCGCGAGGGCATATCCATATTGGTGAACGCGGACCCTTGCCGATCGCGATCGCGGCGGCAGCAAAGCAGGGAGCCCCCGTAACTGGCCTGGCGCGGCGGTCGCCGCATCGCCGGCGGCTCGACCAGGTGGCGGAGCGTCCCTCGCGCGCGCGAGGGCATATCCATATTGGTGAACGCGGCCCTTGCCGATCGCGATCGCGGCGGCAGCAAAGCAGGGAGCCCCCGTAACTGGCCTGGCGCGGCGGTCGCCGCATCGCCGGCGGCTCGACCAGGTGGCGGAGCGCGCGCGAGACGTGCGGCGGCGGCGAGCTGCGCGGCGGAATTCCTTTTTTCGTCCTTTTTGTGTTTTGCGAATTCGGCCGAGGGGGCTGGGATGGCCCTCGGACGTTTTGATCGATCGGTGCCCAGGCGGCGCTGGCGGGTCGCGAGCTACGGGGTAGCTTCGAGCGATCAAGGTCAACGCCGCAATCGCGGAAAAGCCTTGGCGGCCGAGTTGGTGCAATCGGCGCCTGACGCGATCGTGGTTGCGGGCGATCCGGCATTAGCCGGGGGTTGCAGCGTCTCAACAAGACGATCCCCATCGTCTTCACGCAGGTCTCCGATCCGGTCGAAAGCGGCTTCGTCGCAAGCCTGGCGCGGCCGAGCAGCAACATCACGCCAATCGAGACCGAGTGCGCCGCAACGTCGTGCTTCTTATTCGAGAATTTAAGGAACGACACCGCGCGTCATGCCCATGGCAATGCCGCTCGTCACCTCGGAACCTGTTGCGGAAGGTCCTTGAGAGCCTTGCCAAAAACACCAAGCGTAATCGCCCGAGCCACGTACTGGGCGAGGCACTCGTATCCACCTTCGACCTGTTGAATATCATCCGGCAGGGACCCGGGATCGGTGCGCTCAGCTTGAGCAATGAGCTCCATGGCTTCATAGCGGCGCACGATGATGACGTTTTCCTGCGCGGCAACCCTTCGCAGCAGGATTCGCACCGCCTTGTAATTTTCGTCCTGTGCCATGGGTTGCACGAACTGCAACCCCACCAGCACAACATCAACTTTGTGTTGTTTCAGCCAGCGAATCGTATCGGTGACGGTCGTCTCAAGCTGCTCAATTGGTACATACGCGAGTGCATCGTTCGTTCCGATCTGCCACAGCACCAAATCGGGCTCTGAAAGGGCGACCTCATTTCTAATCCGGGTCGCCGCATTGGCCGCGAGCTCGCCGGAGACGCCGCGATTGATAACGATGACGTTGAGCCCTTTGTTTGACTGCTCAAGCAGTTTCTCGATTTGCGAGACATAGCTGCCAGACCTGCGGCGGCCGGCCGAAGCGCCGATCGCAAGGATCCGCACCACCTTTCGCTCCCTCAGCGCGGCTGCGACGTTCGGGAGCGGGTGTTCGGTTGCGACGGCAACGTCGCCGATCTGACAGGCTTTGGTCAGCGGGGCCGGCGCTGGCTCCTGCGCGCGCACGGGTTCTTGGTGGGCGTTGCAAAGCAAACCGATCAGGACGAGGGCAAGCTTGCACCCACGGAAGGTTTGCGTGCGCGTTCGCGCCATTCGGACAACCATGCGGTCAAAGCCATAATCGCGATCCCAACAACTACCACAACGACATCGACGCCGAAATAGCCGCGATATACGTAGCGGATGATCTGGCTGGCGAGGCTGAGCAGGGAGCCGACACAGAAGACCTGCAGAGAATTCCGTCCGAGCATCGACAGGAACGCGACGAGCCAGGGGACAGCCTTGTTGATGTACGGGAAGGCAATGGAAAACACCGCGACCAGGCTCAAGAACTGAATGAGCCTGATCGGCGTCATGTAGGTCTTGTCGAGTATGAAAAAGAGACGCGGCTGCGGCATCTTTGTCGGGTCATGCCACCAATCGTTCCACTGGATGAGAAATACGCCGACGACGATCACGAGTGCGATTGTGCGAATCGGAACAATGTGCCGCCGGACGAAAGCTCCCAGGCCCTCATCCTTGGCCAGAACGAATCCGAGGACGAAAACCAGCTGCCAAGCGAGCGGGTTGAAGAACCATTGGCCCTCGACCGGCCAAGTCGGCATTGGGATGGGGACTGTAAGCGTCACGCAATACAGGGCAACGGAGAGTACCAGCACCCATTGCGGAGCAACTCGATGGGTCACCGCGATGCAGGGCGCAATTAACATGAGCACGACGTAAAGCGGTAGAATATCGAAATACCCGAGCTGGTGCGTGATCAGCGCGAGGCCGATGTGCGTCGGTATCGGATCATAGAATACGGGGGCGGCGTCGTTCCACTGCAGCAGGAGTGGATTGGCTAAGATGATGGCGGACGCCGCCAACATCGCGATCGCCAGCATCGCAATGAACACCTGCACCGCGTAAATCTGCAATGCGCGTCCGCCAAGACGGAATACGACGTGTTGCGTCGGCATCTGCCGGTCACCCGACCCGACCAACAACCGCACCGACCAACCGGCCAGGAATACGAACAGGTCAGCCGAATCCGACAGAGAGAAGCGGGCGTGCGTAAAATTGCTGAAGTAGATACCGGGAATATGATTAATGAAGATCGAAACGAGGGCGAACCCGCGCCAAAAATCGACGGCATTTACTGGGCGCGGCATCGATGAGCTCCCTTACCCAATGCATCCCGGTCTCTCGTACTTTAACTCAGAATCGGCCGACGAACCCAATGTTCCGCCAGCTTCGGGCAGCCGCCAATTCGTCCGGGTTCACCCTGCATTTACGAAGTTTACAATGTTGAATTTGACGACCGTGGCCTTCGATTTTAGTGCATCAATAAGTGAATTTAGATGAGGCTATTCGATATGCCCTGAGGTACGAAGGCCAAGCCTAAATTGGGCCGGCCAGTCCAAAACAACGTTGATTAGATAACAAGAATTTGAGGGAGGGAGACGATGAGGATGTTGTTTTCGGCGGTGGCGGCCGCGCTCGCTTTCGCGGCGCCGGCGCTGGCGCAGTCGGATTTTCCGAACAAGCCGGTGAAAGTGATCAATGACTCCGCGCCCGGTAGCGCAACCGACACGGCCACGCGGCTGATGGCGGAACGGCTGTCACAGGTCTGGGGTCAGCAGGTGGTGGTCGAGAACCGGCCCGGCGCCAGCGGGTCGCTCGCGGTGCGCGCGGCCTCGACCGCCACACCCGACGGCTACACGCTCTATGTCGGCGCCGCCTCGACCTTCACTGCGCTCAAGGGCGCGCCGGGCGTCCCGCCAAACCTGCCGATCGAACTGCCGCGCGATTTCGCGCCGATCGGCTTTATCACCCAACAGCCGATGTTCATCGCAGTGTCGCCGAAGATCGGCGTGAAGTCGCTGCCGGAGCTGATAGCTCTCGCCAAGAAGCAGCCCGGCGAACTGTCCTACGCCACCACCGGGCGCGGCCGCATCACCCATCTGACGATGGAGCTGTTGCAGGATCGCGCCGGGATAAAATTGCAGATGATCCCCTACTCCGGGGGACCGACGGCGGCGATGAGCGACGTCGGCACCGGCCGGGTCGCCATCGTGATCGAGGGCTATTCCGGCCTCGCCGGCGGCATGAGTAGCAAGCTGATCGACGGCATCGCGGTCGCCTCGCTCGACCGGCTCGACGATTTCAAGGATCTCGCGACGATCGCCGAGACGCTGCCGGGCTTCCTCGCCGGCGGCTGGAACGTGCTGCTGGCTCCGGTCGGCACGCCAGAGGCCATCATCCAGAAGGCCAGCGTCGATCTGCGCAAGGCGATGGACGATCCCGAGCTGAAGAAGAAGCTCGCCGCGCTCGGCGCCTATGTGCACCCGATGACGCCCGCGCAGGTCACCGCCTTCACCCAGGAGCAGCAGCGCACCTGGCGGCCGGTCGCTGAGAAGGTCGCGGCCGAGATGACGCAACCGGCGAAATGATCCCGCGCAGGCGAAAAAGAAAATACCTTGATTTCCTGTTGTCTTGTGCATCACGGCAATCTTGCCTGCCGATTGGTAGAGATGAATCAATTACTACAAGTTCGGCTGACCTGCGCCTCCACTGTTGCGCGAGAACACTGCCGTGCAGTGCGGCAAAATGGATCGCTGAATGACCGAGATGGGTCACCAGCGCCGTTTTCGCGGTGTCCGCTACAAGTCCGGTGTACCCCCAACTTCAGACATATCGCTGCGCTGTCGCGATTGGTCGAAACGGGCCATTGATCGGGATAGGGGGGAGCCTCGCGGCTCCGCCCCTCCCACACCACCGTGCGTACGGGTCCGTACACGGCGGTTCGAGAAGTTGCGCTAACACGCTTGGAACAGGGAGGGGAGACCGAGCGATTTGAAGTAGGCATTTGAGAGTCCGGTGGAGAGGGCTCTACTTCGGGCGAGATACCACGAACCGCGGCCGCTGCCGGCCGTGTTCCTTGCAGCCCATGTCGAGACCCCGTTTGCGACCAGTGCCGCCCGGCGGCGCCGTGGTGTTTTCCACTGACGCCAAAGAGCAGCCCGCAGCCGCAGCCGGACCCAGCGCGTGAGGGCGATGAGCACCTGGGGCGTTTCGCAAAAGCCGAAATAGCCGCGCCAGCCCCGCATATACGAAGCCAACTCGTCCATTGTCGTCGTGATGCTGACGCCCTTGGCCCTGCGCGTGATGTCTCGGATTCGTTGCTTGAACCGTTCCAGAGATTTCGGCGCGATCGTGCGCTTGATGTCCGGACCGGCCGTGAAGCCGAACCCGAGGAACTTCCGTTCCTGCGGTCGCGCCACCGCGCTCTTTGCCTCGTTTACCTTGAGCTTGAGCGTTTGTGTGATGAAGCGCGTGATGCCCTCCATCACCCGCTGACCCGCGCGTTCACTGCGAACGTAAATGTTACAGTCATCCGCATAACGAACGAAGCGATGTCCGCGGCGCTCCAGCTCCTGGTCGAGTTCGTCGAGCACGAGGTTACTCAGCAGTGGCGAAAGCGGTCCTCCTTGCGGAGTCCCTTCCACGCTCGGGCTGACCAGCCCGTTCTCCATCACCCCGGCATTCAGGAATGCCCGGATGAGTTTCAACAGCCGCTTGTCCTCGACGCGCTTGGCGATTTGGCCCATCAGTTTGTCGTGATTGACTCGATCGAAGAATTTTTCCAGATCGAGATCGATCACCCAGCCGTAGCCTTGCGCAATATACTGCTGCGCCTGAGCCACGGCTTGATGTGCCGACCGATGCGGTCGAAACCCATAGCTATGATGGGAGAACGTCGGGTTCCATCGCCTCTGCAGCGCCTGCATCACCGCTTGCTGGATGAAGCGATCCAGCACGGTTGGGATGCCAAGCTTTCGCACCCCTCCTTTGTCCGGCTTCGGGATTTCCACCCGTCTCACCGGTTGCGGTTCGTAGGTCCCGTTCAGCAATTGCTCCCGAATGGCCGGCCAGTGCTGCTTGAGATAGTTGGCAAGTTGATCGACGGTCATCCCGTCGACGCCTGCGCTACCTTTGTTGCTCCTCACTTGCCGCAATGCTTCCTTCAGGTTTGCTCGTTCACATATGTCCTCCAGGATTCGACTCGTGTTGGCTGGGCGTTCGGACTCATTCGCCGCCGAAAGCGATTCGATGTCTTCTCGTCCCGCCTGCCGGGCTTCACCCGTCGGCGCCGATGAGAAGTCCAGTCTCAACTGGAGATTCAGCCGCTTGTCGCCTTCGAGGTTCATGCCCTACTTGCCACTCCTCTCGTTCGGGCCTTCAGCCACCGTTCCCGGCTCGGCCTATCCGTTGCCTCCACCTTTCGGTTCGGAGTGCCTCACTAGCCTTGCCGACGACATGACCTAATATGCCCTCTGCTGACTTCTGCCCTGTGGTCAGACCGCCTCACGGCGTTCTCAGTCGCCGCAGCGACACAGAGCAGATCTCCTGGGGTAAGCTCAGCCGCCTTCCGCGCACAGTCGCCGAATCTACGCTTCGCACCGTTGATGGATATGGACTTCGCGGTACGTTGCCCGCTCGTCCGCTGCTCGCGCCTTGTATTCGGTTTTTGTCCATCGACTCGCGCATTTGCTTAGTGCTTCCTTCAGACCCCGCCTTGCGGCGATAGCCCTTGCACTTTGCTAGCCCTTCACCTCCATCAGGTTGAGCGGAGGACTTTCACCTCCAAGCTGCTGAGCATGCCCAGCACACAACGAACCCGCTCCCGCGGGAGAGTGCTGCACGCAAGGTGGCGCCTGGAACTGAGGGTAACGGTAACGAGGGCGGGCGCTCCGTCTGAGGATCGAGGGGTCAACAACCTCCAGACAGGAGTCTCCCATGAGCGAGAGCCCATCAGCCCGCTGCGCCAACGCATGCTCGAAGACATGACCGTGCGCCGGTTCACGCCCGATACGCAACGCGAGTACATCCGGCCGTCAAGAACTTCGCCATTTTTCTCGACCGCTCCCCCGATACCGCGACGGGGGAAGATCTTCGCCGGTTCCAGCTGCATCTGGCATCGAGCGGAATGGGCGCGGACCATCAATGCGACCGTGACGGCGCTGCGGTTCTTCTTCCGAGTGACGCTCGATCGGCCAGAGACGACACGGCATCTGGTGTTCGTGTACGAGCCGCGCAAAGCGCCGGTGCTCTCGAGCCGAGGAAGTGTTGCGCCTGCTGGAGGCGGCACTTCGCCCAAACACAAGGCGGCGCTCAGCGTCGCCTACGGCGCCGGTCTGCGCGCCATGGAGGTGGTCGCGCTCAAGGTCTGCGATATCGACACCAAGCGCATGATGCTGCGCGTGGAGCAGGGCAAGGGCCGCAAGGATCGTTTTGCAATGCTGTCGCCACAGCTGCTGGAGCTGCTGCGCGACTGGTGGCGCATGGCACGTCCCCCAGTATGGATGTTTCCCGGCCGCGACCGCATCAATCCGATGACCACGCGCCAGCTCAACCGCGTCTGCCACATGGCGGCCAAACTGGCCGGGCTGCCCACGTGGGTGGCGCCGCACACGCTGCGGCACAGTTTTGCCACCCACCTGCTTGAGCAGAGCGTCGACATTCGGGTGATCCAGGTCCTGCTCGGGCACGCCAAGCTCGACACCACGGCGCGCTATACCCATGTCGCCACCAACATCATCCGTGAGGTGATGAGCCCGCTCGATCGGCTCACGCCACTGGACCGAAGAGAGGACGAGCCGCCGGCGTAACCGGCGCACATGCCCCGTCCCGCTCTGGAGGTCGCGGACATCTTCCGCGACCACGGGGCCGCCTGGCGTGAGGCCAACTGCGGCCACGTGAGCCTCGGCCAATTGAAGGTGATGAGCGCGATCGAGCACTGCCGCACGGCGGCGCTCGGCGGGCATGTCGCGCGCTGCGAGGATTGCGCGCACACGACCATCGCCTACAACAGCTGCCGCAACCGGCATTGCCCGAAGTGTCAGGGTCGCCGGCGCGCGCGAGTGGATGGCGGACCGCGAGGCCGAGCTTCTTCCCGTCCCGTACTTCCACGTCGTGTTCACGCTGCCGAGCGCGATCGGCGACATCGCCTACCAGAACAAGGCCGTCATCTACGATCTCCTGTTCAAGGCGTCGTCCGAGACGCTCCTCACGATCGCGGCAGACCCAAAACATCTCGGCGCAAACATCGGCATCACCGCCGTGCTCCATACCTGGGGCTCGGCCATGACCCACCATCCGCATGTCCATATGATCGTGCCGGGCGGTGGGATCTCGGCCGACGGCCAGCACTGGATCGCCGCGAAGCCGACCTTCTTCCTTGCCGGTGCTCGTGCTCTCCAAGTTGTTCCGCCGCCTCATGCTGGAGAAGCTCGCTCGCCGCGCACGCCGCTGGAAAACTCGAGTTCTACGGCGACTCATGCGCAGCTCGCCGACGCCAAGGCGTTCGCCAAGTTCCTCGCACCGCTGCGCAAGACCACGCTGGTTCGTCTACGCCAAGCGCCCCTTCGCCGGGCCCGAAAGCCGTGCTCGCCTATCTCGCACGCTACACCCACCGGGTCGCCATCTCGAACAGCCGGCTGATCAAGATCGACGCGAAGAGCGTGACATTCAAGGTCAAGAACTATCGCCTCAAAGGCCGCGCCCGCTACACCACGATGACGCTCGATGTCGGCGAGTTCATCCGCCGCTTCCTGATCCACGTCCTCCCGAAAGGCTTCCACCGCATCCGCCACTACGGCTTCCTCGCCAGCACCACAAAGGCCGCGACCCTCGCGCTGGCACGAGCTGATCGCCGGGCGCATCTGCGCACAGCGGACAATCACCAGCTCCGATACCGCCACGGCTGATGCCGACAAGCCGATGCGGCACTGTCCTTGCTGCGGTGGCCGCATGCACGTCATCGAGACCTTCGCGCGCGGCGAAACTCCGCACCATCACCCATCGCCCAGGCCAACAGCGATCAGGATCGACACCTCATGAGGGCACCGAACGCATCTCAAAATGCCGAATACCGCCATGCTGGTTGACGACCGGCACGGCCGGGCGCGTCTCGTCGCAACAGCACTCGCCAGAAACAACGTCCTCACCCGATCGACAGCGCAGAGCCGCGATCACATGCCGGAGCGCTCGTTCATCGACGCGGGTGTCCCACATGCCCCCGGGCCGAGCCATACACACACCGATCCGTGGCGATCAAATCCCCATAGCGATCGCGGCACGATCGCGCTCCACCTCTCGCGGGTTCCTTCCCTGGAGGCTTTCGGACGACGGCCCCGGTACCCGTCGCATCGTTGTGATGGGCCGTCATCCGAAACCCTTCACAGAACCGGACTCTGAGGGCCGGATATTGGGCCCGATCGCTTGCGGAGTGGCGTTTGTGCAACAGCCATCAGAGAAATGCACTCGGCGAGACATTTTAGTTGTGTGAGCACTCATTGCCGTCGCACTTCTAGGCACAATGGAAGGTCGATAGCTCTAACGGTGCAAGTCGGGGTCGGACCCATGGCGTGCCTTCCTTTGATCGGACTGTTCGTCGGCTGCAGCATGGCGGCCGCCACGCCTTCGTCGTTCGACGCCAAGTTCACCGCGCGTGATCGGCGGGAATTGGCGAACCCGCCCTATCAGAACGTGTCGCTCGCGCCGGAACATCGGCGTCAGATCGTTCGGTTCCACCGACAAGAGGCACCAGGCTCTATCGTGGTCGACGCCAGCGGCCCCTACGTCTACTACGTGCTGCCGGACGGTAAGGCTATTCGGTACGGCGCCACTGTAGGCGAGGTTCCACAGGGTTGGTCCGGCGTGGTTACGGTGCAGCGCAAGGCGGAATGGCCGGGCTGGACGCCGACTCCGGATGAGAAGCGCCGGCTCGGAGCACTTCCGAACTACATGGAAGGTGGCGCGAAAAATCCAATGGGATCGCGCGCCCTCTACCTCTATTCTGGTGACAAGGACACGCTGTATCGCATCCACGGCACCAACCAGCCCGAATACATCGGACGAGGGGTTTCGTCGGGCTGCATCCGCATGACCAATGAGGATGTGATCGATCTCTATACCAAAGTGGAGATCGGCGCCGTTGTGGTGGTGCTCGATCACCGTCGTTCTTGACCGTTCGTTGATGAGGATGAGGCCCCGGCGAGGTTGAGCCGGGGCGCCCGCGCGCCGATCGTTGCGTGCGCATTGGTGGGCACAATAAGCGCAGCGCATTGCGCCGCGCCGGTGCGAAAGCCGCGCGACGCCGACGCTTCCCGTCAAACGCTCCGCCCGCCTTGCGACCTGCGTCAAAGAGCGACCTCGGCCAGAGATGCGGCGCAATGCGCTCCGCTTATTGCGCCCTACGACCTTGTCCCGTCTTCGTCTCGAAATCGCCGGCGTCATGGCGCTCGTGCAATTGCCCTTCGAGCGGTCCGCTGGCGCGGTTGACCATCCGCCCGCGCTTGACGGCTGGGCGCCCCTCGATTTCGTTCTTCCAGCGCGTCAGGTTCTTGTAGTCGTGCGTCTGCAGGAATTTGCGCGGGTCGTTGTAGGAGGCGCCGTTCAGCATGCCGTTGCCGTACCACGGCCAGATCGCCATATCGGCGATCGTATATTCGTCGCCGGCGATGAATCGGTTGCCCGCAAGTTGCCGCTCCAGCACGTCGAGTTGGCGCTTCACCTCCATTGTAAAACGGTCGATGGCGTATTTGATCTTCACCGGAGCATAGGCATAGAAATGCCCGAAGCCGCCGCCGAGATAGGGCGTTGAACCCATCTGCCAGAACAGCCAGTTCAGCGCCTCGGTGCGTTTGCCGCGATCCTTCGGCAGGAAGGCGCCGAATTTATCCGCCAGGTAAAGCAGAATGGCGCCGGATTCGAACACGCGTTGCGGCGTCTGCTCGCCATAGTCCATGAGCGCCGGGATTTTGGAATTCGGGTTCACCCCGACAAATCCGCTACCAAACTGGTCACCCTCACCGATCCGGATCAGCCAAGCGTCATATTCCGCTCCGCTATGACCGGCGGCCAGCAATTCCTCCAGCATGATTGTAACCTTGACGCCATTAGGCGTCGCTAGTGAATAGAGCTGAAGCGGATGCTTTCCGCGCGGCAACTCCTTCTCATGCGTCGCGCCCGCGATCGGGCGATTGGTATTGCTGTAGCGCCAATTGGGACTGTCGTCCTTCTCCCAGACCCAGACTTCCGGCGGCGCGTATTCAGGTGTGTCGGTCATGTTGGGCTCGCGTCTGTCGCTCGATAGGCTGGCCGAATGAATAGAGCGGATTACCAATAACGCGCAACACCTTGGCGCTAACTTAAACGTCCGCCTTGGTTCATTTGCGTCGCAGTCGATCAGAACGAGGTACCAACCAATTCGCTCATCAACGAACCATTCTTGTGGGCCCAGGGGATCGGCGGCAGGTTCGGCATTTCAGATAGCGGTGTCATTCTCGAAAGCATCACTCTGCCGGGAAACCGTGCGAGGAAATCCTTGTTCATCCCGCCGTCCAGTCCGCTGTAGATCGGGGCGGCCGGCACGTTGCCTTCGAGCAATTTCGCGTATTCGAGCTCGTCGGCGTGTTGTTTCTCCAGCGCCCGCTGCGCGATTTTCGGATTGACGACAAAGGCGGGGCATTTATCGGTGGGATTGAACGCAAGCGGCTTCCCTGAATTCGCCGGAGCCTGCGCGTCGAACACATAGCGGCGGTCGCACACATCCACCTTGGGCTCGAGCTGCGTTGTCTCGAAGTGATCGTTGCCGATCTTGAGCATCTTCCAGAACGCCAGGTTCGGATTATTGCGATGCCGCGCCAGATTCGCCGGCGTCAGGCGGAACGGATAGGCCTGGACCTGGAATGACGGCCGGCCGAGGAGCGAGTCGCGCGCCAGCGAATAGACCTCGCTGATCTGCTCGTCGGTCATGGCGTAGCAACCGCTCGACCAGCAGTCGCCGTGGATCATGAGAAAGGTGCCGTCGCGGTTGTTCGCCTTGTCGAAGCTGTTGGGAAAGCCAGTGTTGATCGCAAGATAGAAGCTGGAGTTGGGATTCATCAACCCGGGCGTAATCGTATAGAACCCTTCCGGAGTCTGACGGTCGCCCTCCTGGAGCTTCGGCCCAAGATCGCCCGACCACCGGCAGACCGGATAGGTCTTGAGGATCTGGTAACGGCCGGCGGTGTCCTGTTTCCAGACTTCGAGCTCCGCCTCTTCCTTGAAAACGCGCACAAGGATCGGGGAGGTTTTTGGCATCTTCTTTTCCCGGAGCAGCGACAGCAACTCGGGCGGCAGCTCCTTTGTCGCCTTGGCGGGCAGCTTGGGGATTTTTTCGCTGCTTTTTTCGGTACTTGTTTCGCCAAGGCACGTGACCGGCGTCAACGCGGCGGCAAGAGCCGCCGTCAGCACAAGCGCACGCAGTACCGTGGCACGGATCATTGCTGTACCCCCGTCGTGGAAACCTGCCTGTCTGAATCCATGTCGTCGGTGGCTTTCGTAGGGCAAATCCAGAGCAGGATCTCCAAATGCTGCCCGGGTACGCTCACGAACGGGAATGCTACCGGCAGTCGGCGCCTCGGCTCGCTCAACCTAGGCTATTCCAGCTTGATCTTCGCCGCGCGGATGACGTCGCCATAGAGCTTGGTCTCCGCCTCGAGCCGCCGCGCGAACTCGCCCGGCCCGGCGTATTCGATCTGCACGAACAGCGCCTTCAAGCGTTCGCGCACGGCGTCGTCTTCGCTGGCCGATTTCATCTCCTGCGCCAGGCTCGCGATGACCGGCTGCGGCGTACCCGCGCGCGCCATCAGCCCCCACCATGGCTCCATGGTGGCGCCGGCATAACCAAGCTCGGCGAATGTCGGCACGTCGGGAAAGTCGGCCTTGCGCTGTGCCGAGGAAACGGCGATCGCACGCAAGGTCCCCTGCTTCAGTGCGCCCGCGATCGAAGCCGTGCTGAGCGCCGCGAAGTCGATCTGCGAGCCGAGCAGCGCGGTAATCACCTCGCCGCCGCCGCGAAACGGCACGTGCACCATCTGGATGCCGGCCGCGCGCGCGACCGCTTCGGCGGCAAGGTGCAACTCGGTGCCGACGCCCGATGTGCCATAAGTCAGCTTGCCCGGCTCGTCCTTGGCGCGCTCTGACGATATCGGCCAGCGACTTGAGCGGCGACTGCGCGTTTACCACCAGCCAGACCGGCTGCACGGCGGCGAGCGCCACCGGGACGAAGTCCTTGGCCGGATCGTATTGCACCTTGTCGTTCAGCAGCGGCGCGATGGTGATCGGCGCGGCGGTGGTGAACATCAGCGTGTAGCCGTCGGCGGGCGCGCGGGCGAACGCCGTCGCGGCGATCTGGCCGGCCGCGCCGCCGCGGTTCTCGACCGTGAACGATTGGCCCAAGCGCTGCTGCAGGCGATCCATGAACACGCGGGCCACGACGTCGGTCGCGCCGCCCGCGCCGAACGGCACAAGACCCTGACCGGCGCTGCCGGATAGGTTTGCGCGCCGGCAACCGCCGCCGCCAGCAGGCTAACCGTCAGTGCACCGGCGATCGCGGCGCCCCAACGTTGTCCGCGCAACAGTGTTTCGCATGGCCAATCCTCCCCAACGTGTTCATCGTTATCGTTGCGGGGAGTGTAGCGCGAAGCTGCCGACGTGCGGCAAGTGTTTGCTTTGCCTAGCGCTGCCAGCGCAGTCCGACGAGGTACACGTTGGCCGAATAGTCCTGGCCGGGCTGGTTGGAGTCGCGCCACTCGTTGCGGTACTCGGCGCGGGCCCACCAGTCGCGCGTGAGCATGTAGCTGAGCTGCGCGGCTGCGCTGTAGCGGATGTCGACGCGCGGCGAGCCGACATACACATCCGTGCCGCGCATGAAGCGCAGCGTGCCGATCAGCCAGCGGCGGAATGCGTGGTCGACCTGTCCGGTATATTCGCGCGTCAGCACGCCCGAGACGCCGGAGAGCGTCGTCTCGCTCACGGTCGTCACCGCGGTGAAGCGCAGCGTGGTGAGCGCGCTCGCGGTAAAGATCAGCGACGCATCGATCAGATAGGCGCCGAAGCTCGGCAGTTGCGGATCGTCGTAGTGGCGGCGGATGTATCCCGCGGACGCCTCGCCGGTGAGCTTCTGCGTCAGCTCGAAGGCGGTTCCAAACTTGCCGCTGATCCCCTGCGAATTGCGATTGTCGCCGCCGGCGTCGACGCCGAGGTCGTAGACGCGGCTGTCGGCCGTCCATTCGCTGAACGGCCGCAGCCCGGGGCTGATCTCGTAGGTCGCGCGGCCGGTCGTGAAGAAGCGGTTGAAGTTGCGGTCGGCGTTGCTCGACACCTCGCCGTCGTCGAAATGCGAGTCCGTGTAGGTGGTGCGGTCGGCACCGCCCTTGAGCGACAGATCGAGGTGATTGATCCGCTGCCCGAGCCCGCCGGTGAAGCCGAGCTGGTGGTAGATCGGATACCAGAGCAGGTTGGCCTGGATGTTCGGGCTGCCGGGCGAGTCGGTGCCGAGATAATAACGGCCTTCGAGATCGATGCGGGTGAGCGCGGTCACGTCGATGCGGCCGTTGACCTTGGCATCGACCAGCGGCCGGTTGAGCTGGTTCGCGGTGTCGTAATCCGTGTAGCTGCCGCGCAGCGTGGCTGTGAGCTCATGCCGCGACCAGTCCGAATTGACCAGCAGTTGCGGCGCGACGATCGAATACCACGAGCCGGACGCCGGCATCGTGCGCGCCGGATTGGTGTCGTAGCCGCGCGTCAGCTCGACGGCGGGACGAAACAGGAAGCTGCCGTACTGCACGCCGAGCGCTTCGAACGGCCGAAGCTCCTGCAGCGCCCAGCGGCGCGGGGGGAGCACGACGGTCGTATCGGGCGGGACAACCGGCGGCGACGCGGGCTCGAGCGCCACCGGTACGCTCGACCGCGGCGGGCTGCGCGCCGGCCGAGCGACCGGGTCGGGCAGCAGCGGGTTAGGCTCGGGCTGCGCGATCTGCGGAATGACGATGGTCGGCCCGGCTGGCTTCGCGGGTGCCGGCGGAGTCGGAATACCGTCGTCGGCTGGCGGCTGCGTGCCGTTGGCCGGAGGCCTCGTGCCATTGACGAGCCTGCCCCTGGGCGTGGCCTTGGTCCGGCGCGGTGCACCGGTCGAATCGAAACCGGTGGTCCCCGCCCCCGCCGCCGGCTGATATCGGTAGTTTGGCACCGCGGTGGTGAAGCGCGAGGTTTCGCTCCCGCGCGGCGCGTCGGTGTTGAAGCGCGGCGGATTGCGTGGATCGCCGTCGAGCGCGGGACGCAGGAGGGAATCGGAACCGCCGGCGCTCTGCGCGTGCGCACGCTCCGCCGCAAACGCAAGCGCCGCCAGCAGCGCAAGTGCGCCGAGCAATAGCAAGAGCGATGGTTGACGACCGCGCAGCAACTGGCCTTCCTCGCGTCCCGGGCTCGCGCTGCCCACGTGCCTCCGCCCGAACGTCGGAAATCGTTTTGAGATCAGAATCTTGAAACCGATATCCCGCGCCACGGCCGCGCGCCGGTGATGGGCCCGTCACCGGCCGATAGCCGTTGGTTAACGAAACTAGAACGGTTATGGTTAACGAGGCGTTGATCGCGACCCGCCAGGGGTCCTTTCCTCCGCGGATCGTGCTATTTGAGCGGGTCCGACCGGAACCGGGGCCCGTCCTTTAAACTCATGGCCAAGACCAAGCCTTTGCGCACCGAAAGACCGACCAGCACGCGCGGCGGCGAGCTTGTCGCCTCGGCCCTGCGCACACTCGAAGCGGGAGCCGGTGGGATCACGGCGCTTTCCGAGGCGGTCGGCAACGGCCTGGGCACTTCCTTTATCGCGGCCGCCGACCTCATCCGGGGGGCGCGCGGCCGGGTGATCGTCACCGGCATGGGCAAATCCGGCCATGTCGGCCGCAAGATCGCCGCCACGCTGGCCTCGACCGGCACACCCGCGCTTTTCGTCCATCCGGGTGAAGCAAGTCACGGCGACCTCGGCATGATCACCGACGACGACGTGATCATGGCGTTGTCCTGGTCCGGCGAGACCGCCGAACTCAAACACCTGATCGACTATTCGCGCCGGTTCAACATCGGCCTCATCGCCGTCACGGCCGCCGCCGACAGCACACTCGGGCGGGCGGCGGACGTCACGCTCGCTTTGCCGCAGGCGCGCGAAGCCTGTCCGCACAATCTCGCGCCCACCACCTCGACACTGATGCAGGCGGCGCTCGGCGATGCGCTCGCGGTCGCGCTCTTGGAGAGCCGCGGCTTCACGGCGGTCGATTTCGGCAAGTTCCATCCGGGCGGGCGGCTCGGCGCCATGCTCAAGTTCGTCAGCGACCTGATGCACAGCGGCGATGCCATTCCGCTGGTCGCGCTCGGTACGCGCATGGCGGACGCGGTGGTCGAGATGTCGACCAAGGGCTTCGGCTGCGTCGGCGTGACTGACGCCAAGGGCAAGCTCACCGGCATCGTCACCGACGGCGACCTGCGCCGCCACATGCGTCCCGGCCTGCTCGAACAGCGGGTCGACGAAGTCATGACGCGGTCGCCGAAGACGGTACGGCCCGATCAGCTTGCGAGCGAGGCGCTGGAGATCATCAATTCCTCCAAGATTACGGCGCTGATCGTCGCGGATGCCGGCAAGCCGGTCGGCATCGTCAACGTGCACGATCTGCTGCGCGCCGGCGTGGCGTAGCAACTCAGACCGCGACCGTTTGCACTCTCTTGACGGAGTTCGTCCTCATGCTGAGGAGCGACCGCAGGTCGCGTCTCGAAGCATGGCCACGAGCGGCGTCCGTCGCCATCCTTCGAGACGACCCTTCGGGCCTCCTCAGGATGAGGTCCTGAGCAAATCGAACTTCGCGGAAAATGAGAGCGGTTCGCACCGCTATCCCCACTGTGGCCCGAACAGCACACTCGCGGCCATTCGCAAAATTCAGCGCATTTTTTGATTGGCTGGGCGCGTGCAATGAGCGAGGTTCCGCCTGCCTATCATGGGCGTTTCCTCCTTGACTTAGCCCCGCTTCGGCGGGGCTTTTTTTTGCCTTTTGCGCAGCCGACGCAGCGTCGCGTGCGCAAAGCTACGACACAACGACCGCCAGATTGGCCCCATCCGCGCTCGATATTTTGACGCGGCTGCCGGCCGGACAATCCGGTCCGGTCACGCGCCAGACCGTATCGTCGATCCTAATCATACCGATGCCGTTGACGATCGGCTTGTCGAGCGTGAACTCGCGGCCGACATAGCCGTCGGTCCGGCGATTGAGGAACGGGCTGTCGCTCGGCGTCTCGACCTTGCGGGCAAACCTCCGCCATGCCGGGATCATCGCCACCGCGAACACCGCGAATGCGATCACCTGCGTCTGCCACGACCAGTCGACACCGAACGAGATCGCGCCGACGACGATCGCCGAAAGCCCGAGCCACAGCATGAAGGCACCGGGCGCGAGCACTTCGAGCAGCAGCAGCACCGCCGCCAGGACGAACCAGTTCCAGGTTCCGAGCGATACGAACCATTGCCACATGGGGATCTCCTTAGCTCGTACCGGCGCCCGTCGTCGGGACGGTCGCCCGGCGCGCAGGGGCGGTCGCCGCACTGCCGCCGCTGCCGTGCTCGCCAAACGTCGCCTTGACGATTTCGCCGATGCCGGCGAGCGAGCCGAGCACGCTGGTCGCCTCGAACGGCAGAATGAGAATCTTCTGATTGGGCGACGTGGCAAGCTGGCCGAAGGCCTTGAGATACTTGTCGGCGACGAAGTAGTTCAGCGCCGCGATGTCGCCATTGGCGACCGCCGCACTCACGACCTCGGTGGCCTTGGCTTCTGCCGCTGCGGACCGCTCGCGCGCCTCGGCGTCGCGGAAGGCGGCTTCCCTGCGGCCTTCGGCCTCCAGAATCTGGCTCTGCTTCTGGCCTTCCGCGCGCAAGATCGCCGACTGGCGTTGACCTTCCGCTTCCAGGATCACGGCGCGCTTTTCGCGCTCCGCCTTCATCTGCCGGCCCATGGCGGCGATGAGGTCGGCCGGCGGGACGATGTCCTTGATCTCGATGCGGTTGACCTTGACGCCCCAGGGCGAGACCGCGGCGTCGACCACGCGCAGCAAACGCTCGTTGATCTCGTCGCGATGCGACAGCATCTGATCGAGATCCATGCCGCCCATGACCGAACGGATGTTGGTCATGGTGAGCACAATGATAGCCTGATGCAGGTTGGCGACCTCGTAGCTCGCCTTGGCGGCGTCCATCACCTGGAAGAAGGCGATGCCGTCGACCGAGACGGTGGCGTTGTCCTTGGAGATGACATCCTGTTGCGGGATGTCCATCACCTGCTCCATGACGTTCATCTTGCGGCCAATGCGGTCGATGAACGGCACGATCGGATTGAGGCCGGACTCCAGCGTCTTGGTGTATTTGCCAAATCGTTCGACGGTCCAGTGGAAGCCCTGCGGGACCATTTTCACGCCGGCGAACAGCGCCAGCACCACGAGCGCCAGGAAGACAATCGCGAAAACGTCGAAGCCGAACACCATGGGAGTCGCCCTCTGCTATGTGCCGCAATTGATGTGGCGCGGCGGTCGATTGCCGCAAGTGCCGTTATATTGTCGTTGCTGCAGCGCACTTCCCTTGAACTGACACAAAGGCCTCACCAGCGCGATTGGTTTCAAATCCAACCTTTTAGCTCGCGCAAAGCCATCTGCCAGATCACCAACATCCCGGGCGCGCTGTCGTTGAGGCACGGGATGGCGGCAAAGTTTTCACCGCCGTTCTTCTTGAAGATATGCGCGTTTTCGACCGCGATCTCCTCCAGCGTCTCGAGACAATCGGCCGAGAAGCCGGGCGTGATCACGGCGATATTCTTGACTCCGCTCTTGGCAAGTTTCTTCACCGTCTTGTCGGTCGCCGGTTCAAGCCACTTGCCGCCGCCGAAGCGCGACTGGAACGTCAGCATCATCTTCTTATCGTCGAACTTGAGCACGCCGCGCAGGAGCCGCATGGTCTCGACGCACTGGATGTAATACGGGTCGCCCTTGTCGACGAACTCTTTCGGGATGCCGTGAAACGACGCCAGAATGACCTCGGGCTGAAAGCCGAGACGCGAAATTTCGATCCTGGTCGATGACGCCAGCGACTCGATGTAGACCCGGTCGTTGTAGTATGCCGGAGCAATACGTACCGCCGGCTGGCGGCGCATGCGCGTGAGTACACGGAAGACCTCGTCGCAGACGGTCGCGGTCGTCGCCGCGCAATACTGCGGATAGAGCGGCATCACCAGGATACGCTCGCAGCCTTGCAGAACGAGCGCCTCGACCCGCGACGCGAGCGACGGGTTGCCATATCGCATCGCCCAGTCCACCACGAGATGGCGGCCCAGCGGCTCGAGCGTGCTCGCGAGTTTCTCGGCCTGCGAGCGCGTAATGGTCTTGAGCGGGGATTCGTTCTTGTCGACGTTCCATATCTTGCGGTAGTCGCGCGCCTTCCGCCACGGCCGCACCCGCAGGATGATACCGTTGAGGACGATGTCCCAAAGCGGGCCCTGGTCCTCGATCACCCGCGGATCGGTCAGGAATTCCTTGAGATAACGGCGCACGCCCGCCGCGTCGGCGGTGTCCGGCGTACCGAGATTGACCAGGAGCACGCCGATTTTGCCGGACACGGCCGGCGGCGGTGCGCCGGCTGGAAGCGTGGTGGCCGATTGGGTGGGGACGGGCGAAGCGTCATTCATCTCGTTTATCCGTGGCGGGAGCAGCATACGCGATAGCCGCGCGTCGTGCCTGCGTGCTAAGCACACATTGCCACTTTATCGCACCAAAGCCCATGTCCGCCACTCGCCGCCTTGTCGTCGCCGCCCTCGTCGGCCTCGCCATTTTCCTGCCGAACGTGCCGGCCGCGGCCGAAACCGCCCGGGTCACGTTCGTCCTGGTCAACGATATCTACCTGATGTCCGACGTCATGATGCCGGACGGGCAGCGGCGGGGCGGATTTCCGCGGCTCGCCGCCGTCGTGAAGGCGGAACGGGCGAAGGGCGGGCACGTCATCCTGGCGCACGGCGGCGACACGATCTCGCCCTCCCTGATGTCCGGCATCGACCGTGGCGCCCACATCATCAAGCTGACCAACATGGTCCATCCCGACATCTTCGTGCCGGGCAACCACGAATTCGATTTCGGCAAGGCGACGTTTTTCCAGCGCATGGCGGAGGCGACGTTTCCGCTCTATGCCGCCAACCTGCGCGGCCCAGACGGCCAGCCGCTGCCCAATTTCAAGGATCGTTCGATCGTCACGGTCGACGGCGTGCGAATCGGGCTGACCGGCGCGGCCTACGACCAGACGCCGGATGCATCGAGCCCCGAGGACCTGAAGTTCCTGCCATCGGTCGAGACCATCAAGGCGCAGGCCGAGGCCCTGCGGCGCGAGGGCGCCGATTTCGTCGTAGGGGTCGCGCACGTCACCCGCGCCGAGGGCTACGGGATCGTGGCCACGCGCACGGTCGACCTCATGCTGACCGGCCATACCCACGATCTCTTCATCAACTACGACGGGCGGAATGCGCTGGTCGAGTTCGAGCTACGATGCGCATTACGTGACGGTGATCGACGTCAAGATCGAGGTGAAGCAGGAGGGCGGACGCCGCGTCACAACCTGGTGGCCGGAGTTCCGCGTGATCGACACCGCGACCGTGACACCGGACCCGGAGGTGGCGGCCGTCGTTGCCGGCTACGAACAACTGCTCAGCCTGGCGCTCGACCAGCCGATCGGCACGACCGCGGTCGAACTCGACAGCCGCGGCGCCACGGTGCGCTCGCGCGAGGCGGCCATCGGTGATCTCATCGCGGACGCGATGCGGGTCTCCACGCATGCTGACGCCGCGGTGACGAACGGCGGCGGCATCCGCGGCGGCCGCATTTTCGCGCCGGGCACATCGATTTCGCGGCGCGATGTCGTCTCCGAGCTGCCGTTCGACAACCGCGTAGTTGTGATCGAGATCAGCGGCGCCGAGCTCAGGCGGGCGATCGAGAACGGGCTATCGCTATTGCCCAATCCGGCGGGACGATTTCCGCAAGTGTCGGGCCTGACCATCGAGGCCGACCCGAGCCGCCCGGCCGGCAGCCGCATCACCTCGATCAAGGTTGGAAACGCGCCGCTTGACGAAACCAGGACGTATCGCGTGGCCACCAACGACTTCATGTCGCGCGGCGGCGACGGCTACACGATGTTCCGAGATGCCAAGCCGATATTGCCCGCAACGGATTCGCCGCTCCTGTCCACCGATGTGATGGACTACATCCAGGACATTGGAACCGTGCGAACGGTTGCCGGCGGGCGGATTGTCCTCAAATGAAGGTGCTCTAGCTAATCAACGTTCGAACCAGCGCAGCGCTCTGCGCTTATCAAGATCGAATATTTCGATCAAAGCCTTCGTCAACCTGATCGAGATGGCTGCGGCCAGAAATAACGGCGCGAGCTTATCGATCGTGCTGTCCGGGCTCACTCCAAAAATCGGGCTGTTGAGCGCCTTCACCAACGCACCGCAGGCAAAGCCGAGATAGACAATGTCCAGCCACTTGACCCAGTTCGGCCCCACGACTCGCCTGATGTAGGGCTTTTCCGTCAGCCAATATCCCCAGCGCTCGGCGATATAAATCAGGACATAGGACGACAGCAGGATAAATATCACGACCAGGGCAACGATATGCCAAAAGGGATGCTGCTTTGGTTCGGAGGTGATCGTCAGAAAGAGATCGATCGTGAGGACGCAACCGACAATCAGTACTCCGATCAAGGTGACGACACTCAAAAAACGATTTTCGCGAAAGATCTTCCAGAACTCAGCGAACTGCATCAGGACCAGAAAGGCCCAAAAAAAGGGGTTGATGAGAAATTCGTTGAACTTGATGAGAAATTCATTCGTGTCCATGCAATGGCCCCTTCTCCGGCTCGCATGCCGAACCTAGAGTTGGACGCACACACCGCCTAGAAAAATCGGCCATGCGCTGCTGAAAATGCGCGGCTGCAAATACAAAATCAGCCGCACCCTGGCGCTTCGGAGCTACCCGAGCGGACGCTCGTCGGCGATCACCTTGCCGTCGTTCGGCAGGCTCGCGGGCGCAACCAATTCGACCGTGCCGCGCAGCTTGGTCACCGCCTGGAGCGTGGCGGCGACCGCCTCGTCCAGCCCTGGTGCCGGCGCGGCACACTCAGCCTTGAGCGTCATCACGTCCTGCTCGCTCGAACGCGCAATGGTAAGCCGCAGCCGTCCAAGCTCCGGATGGCGCTTGCCGACTTCCGCGACCTGCGCCGGGTGCACGAACATGCCCTTGACCTTGGTGGTCTGGTCGGCGCGGCCCATCCAGCCGGCGATGCGCATGTTGGTACGTCCGCACGGCGAAGCACCAGCCATCGCGGCTGACAGGTCACCGGTCGCGAGGCGGATCATCGGGTAGTCCGGGTTGAACGACGTGACGACGACTTCGCCGACCTCGCCCGGACCGACCGGATCGCCGGTACCCGGCCGTACGATCTCGACCAGCACGGTTTCGTTTACGATCATGCCTTCCCGGCTCTCGCTCTCGTAGGCGATCACGCCGAGTTCGGCCGTGGCGTAGCATTGCAGCACCGCGACACCGCGCGCGGTCAGCTCATCGCGCAGGGATTTCGGCAGCGCCGCGCCGGAGACGAGCCCGCGCCGCAATGACGACACATCCTTTTCGGTCTTCGCCGCCGTATCGAGCAGGACCTTCAGAAAATCTGGCGTGCCGAGATAGCCGCTCGGCTTGAGATGAGCGATCGCGTCGAGCTGCTGCCCGGTGTTGCCGGTGCCGGCCGGAATGACCGCGCAGCCGAGCGCATGCGCGCCCGACTCCATGATGAAGCCGCCCGGCGTGAGATGATAGGAGAACGCGTTGTGCACAATGTCGCCCGGCCGCATCCCGGCGGCGAACAGCGCACGTGCCGCGCCCCAATGGTCCTTGCCACCGCTTTCCGGCTCGAACACCGGCCCGGGCGACATCAGAAGCCGCCGTACCTTGCCGGGCGCCGCGACGTTAAGGCCGCCGAACGGCGGATGCTCCCTCTGCATCGCGGCGAAATCGGATTTGCGGATCACCGGCAGCTTCGCCAGCGCGGCGCGCGAGGTGACGGCGTTGGGATCGACACCGGCAAGTTGCCTCGCCCAACCGGGCGCACTGAGCGCCAGCGCGATCAGGTCGGGCAGGCGCCCACACAAATCGCACGCGCGCTCGGCCGCAATCGCGGGTTTCGAGGGTGTCGTAGTGCTGCTGCATGAGTCTCCTTTATAGAAGACGTCCGGAATGATATGCTTCGATCGAGTTTGAAACCAGTCGCAGGATAACGATGGCAGAGCCTCAGCTTCGTCGCATGGCGCAGGATGAGTTCTTTGCCTGGCAAGAGCGCCAAGGCAAGCTCTACGAACTCGTCGATGGACTGCCGGTCTTGCCGTTGAAGATGATGACGGGTGCCTCACAGCGGCATGACCGCGTAGCGGTCAACGTAATTGTATCCCTCGCAAATCAGCTTCGCGGCGGTCCTTGCCGGCCCACAACAGATGATCTTGCCGTGCGCATTCCTACCGGAAACGTTCGGCGTCCCGACGTAACCATCGAGTGCGGAGGTCAGGGTGGACTGCGCGAATTCGCGGTACGTGAGCCGCGGGTTGTAGTCGAGGTCCTCTCGCCCAGCACTATGAGCTTCGATCGCATTCGTAAACTCCCCGAGTACCAGACCATCTCATCGGTGTGCCACATCCTGCTGGTCGATACCGAAGCACCGCGCGTCGATCTCTGGTCACGGGAACCCGACGGCCGCTGGGTGCAGACGAAATACGACGGGCTGCGCGCACGCGTCGAGCTTCCGACCATTGGCGCCGCGCTCGCGCTCGCCGACGTCTTCGAAGGACTGGATTTCCAGGATCGTCCGTTGCCGGACGACAACGATTAGGCCAGCCATCGTTTCCTTCGGCGGTAGTGCTTGCCTTCACGGAAGGATTTGCGGCGGCCTTCGGATACGCCGAGATAGAACTCCTTCACGTCCTCGTTTTCGGAGAGCGCCTTGGCTTCGCCGTCGAGCACGACGCGGCCGTTTTCGAGCACGTAGCCGTAGCGCGCATAGCGCAGCGCAAGCCGGGTATTCTGCTCGGCGAGCAGGAACGACACGCCTTCCCTGGCGTTGAGATTGCCGACGATCTCGAAAATCTCCTCGACCAGCTGCGGCGCAAGGCCCATCGACGGCTCGTCGAGCAGGATCATCTTCGGCCGCGACATCAGCGCGCGCCCGATGGCGCACATCTGCTGTTCGCCGCCCGAAATATAGCCCGTGATCGCGCGCCGCCGTTCGCGCAGCCGCGGGAAATAAGAATAAACCAGCTCGACGTCCCGCCGGACGGCCGCATGACCGTCGCGGCGCGTGTAGGCGCCGGTCAAGAGGTTCTCCTCGACCGAGAGATGCGCGAAGCAGTGGCGGCCTTCCATCACCTGGATGCAGCCGCGCCGCACCAGATCGCTCGGCGTGAGCGCGTGCACGGTGGCGCCGTCGAAGACGATCGAGCCTTTTGTCACTTCGCCACGCTCGGCGGACAGAAGATTGGAGATCGCCTTCAGCGTCGTCGACTTGCCGGCGCCGTTCGCGCCAAGGAGCGCGACGATCTGGCCTTTCGGCACGGCGAGTGACACGCCCTTGAGGACGAGAATGACGTGATTGTAGACGACCTCGATGTTGTTGACCGAGAGGATCGCGGCCGACACCGGCGCACTTGTAGGCGTGACGAACGCGGAAGGAGACAGCATCGCTGCCGTCTCCTTTGCGTCGTGTTCGGCCTGCGCCGGCATCAGTTGGTCGCCAGGCACCCCGGGGTGAGCTTCTTCTCGGCCGCGTATTTTGCCGCCGCCTCCTTGACCATCGGGACGATCACCTTGTCGTCGCTGGTGTACCAGTCGGAGGTGATCTTCCAGTCCTTACCGTCCCAGGTCTGGATACGGCCGGTGCGAGCGCCTTCATGGTCCTGGCAGGACACCTTGATCGGCTTCACCTCGCTCTCGAAGCCAAGCTCCTTCAGGCGGTCGGCCGTCAGGTCGAGATTTTCAAGACCCCAGCGCACCTGCTCGCCGGTCAACGGCTTCTTGCCGAACTTCGCCTGTGCGGTGCGGATCGCTTCGATGCCAAGCATGCCATCGATGAGGCCGCGAACGTAGAGGATCTCGCCGGTGTCCTCCCACTTGGCGTTGCCCTGGCCTTTGTCGAACACGTACTTCTTGAGGTCGTCGTGCAACCTGAAGCGGCCGGACGAGTGCTGCAGCGTGATCGCGTTGTAGCCGACCGCGCTAGCTTCGGCGGGACGCGTGTCCTGCTCGGCGCCGGCCCACCACACGCCGTACATCTTGTCGCGCGGATAGCCGACCGCCACCGCCTCCTTGATGGCGGTCGAATTCATGATGCCCCAGCCCCAGAGCAGCACGTAGTCCGGCCGGTTCTGGCGGATTTGCAGCCAGGTGGCTTTCTGCTCGACGCCGGGGTGGGTGACTGGAAGGAGCAGCGGTTCGAACCCGTGCATCTGCGCGCGCTTCTGCAGGAGCGCGATCGGCTCCTTGCCGTAAGGCGAGTCGTGATAAACGAGCGCGATCTTCTTGCCCTTGAGCTTGTCGAACCCGCCTTCCTTCTTGGCGATGTGCTGAAGCAGGATGTCGGCGGCCGTCCAATAGGTGCCGAGCAGCGGGAAGTTCCACTGGAACACCGCACCGTCCCGCGATTCCGAGCGGCCGTAGCCCATGGTGATGATCGGGATCTTGTCGACCGGCGCCTTCTCGGTCAGCGCGAACGTGATGCCCGTCGACAACGGGATCACATAGGCTGCGCCCGTCGGGCCCTTGCCCTTGAGGCGCTCGTAGCATTCGACGCCGCGGTCGGTGGCGTAGCCGGTGTCGCATTCCTCGTAGACGATCTTGACGCCGTTGATGCCGCCGTCGCGCTCGTTGACCAGCCGGTAGTAGTCGGCGACGCCGTTGGCGAACGGGATTCCGTTCGGCGCGTAGGCGCCCGTCCGGTAGACCAGATGCGGGATGAACTGCTCGTTCTGCGCGACTGCCGGCGCGGCGACCATGGCGCCGCCGACCGCCAACGTGAGAGCAATCCCTACCTGTCTTAGAACCATCATTTCCTCCACTGGGTTGACCTGGTTCGGCCCTGCGGCCAGCCGGTCATTGCTGTTGCGGGCTGCGCCCCCGCTTCTGGGCGTAATAGTGCCCGTGAAACGGCCGCTTCTCAATACGGGAACGGCCAGAGTCGGAGCTTTTCCTTGCCGATCGCCCAGAGCCTGGCCAAGCCATGTGGTTCAGCTATCAGGAAAAAAACGATCATAATGCCGAACAGCATGAACTCGATGTGCGAAATCATCGCAGTCGAGATCGGGATGCCAAGCCATGACGGAAGTTGGTTGAGGAAGATCGGCGTCAGCACAATAAAGGCGGCGCCGAGGAACGAACCCAGGATCGTTCCGAGCCCGCCGATGATCACCATGAACAGCACCTGGAACGAGCGGTTGACGTCGAAGGCGAGCGGCTCCCAGGAGCCCAGCCGCAAGAAGCCCCACAGCGCGCCGGCGATCCCGATGTAGAACGAGGACACCGCAAACGCCGTCAGCTTGGCGTGCAGCGGCCGGATGCCGATGATCTCGGCCGCGATGTCCATGTCGCGCATCGCCATCCACATGCGGCCGAGCCGTCCGCGCACCAGATTCTTGGCGGCGAGCCCGAGCACGACGACCATCGCGAGGACGAGCAGGTAGGTTTTCATCGGCGTGTCGATCGGGAAGCCGAACAATTCGATCTTGCCGACCGCGACCGAGCCCGATGGCGCGTAGTTGGTGAACCACTTGACGCGCGCGAACGCCCATTCGAGGAAGAACTGGGACGCGAGCGTGGCGATCGCGAGATAGAACCCCTTGATGCGCAGCGACGGCAGTCCGAACACAAGACCGACCAGCATCGCCGCCACGCCGGCGAACAGGAACACCAGGATGATGTTGGTACCGGGGAGCCGCAGTGCGAGATTGTAGGCCGCGTAGGCGCCGACCGCCATGAAGCCGCCGGTGCCGAGCGAAACCTGGCCGCAATAGCCGGTCAGAATGTTGAGGCCGATCGCCGCGATCGAGAGGATGAGCACCGGGATCAGCACTTCGGTGTAGAGATACTGCCCGGCGAACAGCGGCACGCCGGCGAACATGAATACGATCAGGCCGATGACAAACCAGCGGTCCTGCGCGATCGGGAAAATCGCCTCGTCGGCGGCGTAGGACGTTTTGAACTGGCCGACTTCCCGATAGAGCACGGCGTCACACCCGCTCGATGATGCGTTCGCCGAACAGCCCCTGCGGACGCACCAGCAGGAAAAGCAGCGCAAGCACGTAGGCAAACCAGTTCTCGATCCCGCCGCCCGCGAGATCGAACCAGCGCACCAGGACCGGGCTGAGGAACACCTCGGCAAGCTTCTCGCCCGCACCAATGATGAGCCCGCCGACGATCGCGCCCGGGATCGACGTGAGACCGCCGAGGATCAGAACCGGCAGCGCCTTGAGGGCGACCAGCGACAGCGAGAACTGCACGCCGAGCTTGGCGCCCCACATCATGCCGGCGACCAGCGCCACGATGCCGGCCACCGCCCACACCATGAGCCAGATCTGGCTGAGCGGAATGCCGACCGATTGCGCCGCCTGGTGATCGTCGGCGACCGCGCGTAGCGCGCGGCCGACCCGCGTGACCTGGAAGAACACCGCCAGTGCCGCCACCATGGCGGCGCAGATGACCGCCGCGATCAGTTCGGACGGATCGATCAGAAGTCCGCCGGGGAACACCGATTCGAAAATGAAGATCGGATCCTTCGGCAGACCGAGATTGATCTTGTAAATATCGCTGCCCCACACCGTCTGGCCGAAGCCTTCGAGAAAATACGCGATACCGAGCGTCGCCATGAACAGGATGATGCCGTCCTGGTTGACGAGGCGGCGCAGCACCAGGAATTCGATTGCGTAGGCGAGCGCGATCATGACACCAACGGCGAGCGCAAACGCGAAGATGCCCGGCATGAATTCGGACAGCCGCGCGTAGGAGAGCGCCGCAAACAGCACCATCGCGCCTTGCGCGAAATTGAAAACGCCGGAGGCCTTGAAGATCAGCACAAAACCGAGGGCCACGAGCGAATAGAGCACGCCCGTCAGCAGCCCTCCGATCAGCGTTTCGAGCACCGGTCCTAGCATGAGACCTCGATCATCATTGATTGAGCCTGACGCCGGACAGTTTCACCAGTTCTTCGCCGCGCGCGCGGTCTTCCTCCAAAAACTTGCGGAACTCCCCCGGAGTATTGCCGACCGGATCGTAGCCGCCAAGCTTGATGAAGCGGTCGTGGAAGGTCTGCGACTTGATGACCGCAGCCAGGTGGCGGCTCAGCGCCTCGATCCTCGCCTTCGGCGTGCCGGCGGGCGCGAAGGCGCCGAACCAGGTCTTGGCGTTGTAGGGCGGCAGTCCGGACGCGCTGAACGATGGCACGCCGGGAAGCGTTGCCGCCTGCTGACCCTCAGGCACCGCGATCGGCTTGGCGAGACCGGACTGGATGCGTTCGATCACAGCGGGGGACGCCACCGGATAAAGCAAATGCGCATCGCCGCGCTCGAAGGCGACCAGCGCGGGCGCCGCTCCGCCATACGGAATGTGGGTCATCTGCGCGCCGGTCTTCACCTTGAGCCACTCGAACACGAGGTGCGAATCTCCGCCGACACCGAACGAGCCGAAATTGAGCTTCGCCGGATTGGCCTTGGAGTACGCGATCAACTCGCCGATGGTGTTCACCGGCACCGAACGATGCAGGATCATCACCTGCTGGGTGAAGACCACGTTGGTCACCGGCTCGAGATCCTTCGGCGGATCGTATGACAGGTTGGTGTAGAGGAACGGGTTGAGCGAAATCGTGCTGGCGGTGAGAAGACAGAACGAATAGCCGTCCGGCTCCGCGTTCTTGCAGGCGGTGGCGCCGATCGCAGTGCCGCCGCCTGGCTTGTTGTCGACCACGAGATTTTGCCCGGTGCGCTCGCGAAATCCCTCGCCCAGCGCGCGGGCGAGAACATCAGTCGGACCGCCCGGCGGGAACGGCACAATCACGCGTACGGGCTTGGACGGGAAGTCCTGCGCTGCTGCGGCCGATACGATCAGTGCGAGCGCACCAACGGTCGCGGCGAGCCGCTGCCCCGCTCCTGCGAACATAGCGATATCCTCCCTGCGCGCCGCCGTTTCTTGGCGGTCGTTCTTGTGCGGCTGTCGGCTTCTTTAAGGTTCGCGCGATCCCAGGTAGGCGGCAATCGCGATCATGTCGTCGATGGTCAATTTCTCCACCACCGGCTTCATCAGCGCCATCGCGGCGCCCGAGCGCGCACCGGTCTGCATGTCGTGAAGCTGGCGCACGATGTAGGTCGGCGGCCGGCCGGCGATCGGCGGCCAGTCTGTACCCAGGCCCCTGAGATTGAGACCGTGGCACATGATGCAGGGCGTGGTCTTGCCGCCACCGGTCTTCACCAGCGCTTCGCCTTTCGCGATGCTGCCGACCGGCACGTAGTCGATGAAGCCTGAATGCGGGTCACGCGCGTGCGCACGAGCCTCATCCTGCGGCACCACGATGATGCGGTTGCCGATCGGCTCCGTGCCGGCTTCGGCGCCGGCAGTGACAAACCGCATCGCTCCCTGGCCGACATAACTCTTCGGCACGGTCGCGGCCTCGACCACCTTGGTCCAGACGCCGGGCTTGAGCGACGCAAAATATTCGGCCGCCGCCTTCACGTCGGCGTCGGAGATCGCCTGCGCAATCTCGATCATCACGCCGGCGCGGGCGCCCTTGCGGCCACCGTTCTTGAACTCGGCCATCTGGCGGATGAAATAATTCACCGGCAGGCCGGCGATGCTGGAGGATTCGGGATGGCCGTCGCCGCTCGGCAGATGGCAGAGCGCGCAAGCACGCACCACCGGCTTCGCGCCGCTCGCCACGACCTGCGGCATCGGCGGATGCTCATCGGGAAACCAATCCGGCGGCGCAAATCCATCATTGATCTGCGCGTCGGTGTATTTCTTGGCGCTGCCCGGCATCTGCTTGAGGACGACATTGTCGCGCGGAGCGGGCTTGGGCGTGATCGGGTAGGCCCATTCGAGGTCGTCGGCGGCACATGCCATGCCGCCCAGCAAGGTGAGCGCGAACGCGCCGGCAACAGCTTTTGCGACGATACCCACGAGTTTGGGCATGAACGTTCCCCCTGTTTCTTGACGAACGTTGCTTGGCGGGATGTCCCGCAAGCGGAACCCTAGCATCAATACCGCGGCCTCTAAAGCACCCCGGCACGCTTCTTCATTCGACGCGAACAAGAGGTTGAAGGTCTCCCCGTGTCGAGACTATGCGGTCTTCGCCGCCGGCTTCTTCACCAGCGGCGTGATGCGCAGCGCCGTGATGCGGTTGCGCTCGCGGCGCAGCACGCGAAAGCGAAAGCCGTGAAACGTGAAGGTCTGTCCCGGCTCCGGGATCGAGCGCGCCTCATGGATGACCAGCCCGGCGACCGTCGTGGCCTCTTCGTCCGGCAGGCTCCATTCCATGGCGCGGTTGAGATCGCGGATCGGCACGCCGCCGTCGACCGCGACAGAGCCGTCGGGCTGCGGCCGCACGCCGGGGACGACGATATCGTACTCGTCGCTGATATCGCCGACGATCTCCTCCAGAATATCTTCCAGCGTGACGAGCCCCATCACCTCGCCATACTCGTCGACCACGAGCGCGAACGGGGTCTTGCGGCGGCGGAAGGCCTTGAGCTGCTCGGAGAGCGGACGGATTTCCGGCACGAACCAGGGCGGCCGCGCGATCGCGGTGACGTCGATCTTGGAGAGATCGCCGTCGACCACCTGGATGGCGCGCAGCAAATCCTTGACGTGCAACACGCCGACGATGTTCTCCGGCCGCTCCTTCCAGAGCGGGATGCGCGTAACGGATGCATCGAGCACGGCTTTGACGACCTCATCGGGCGGATTGTCGGCGCAAACCGTGATCATCTCGGTGCGGTGAATCATGACGTCGGCGACCGTGAGGTCGCGCAAGTCGAGCAGGCCGGAGAGCATGTCGCGATCCTGCTTCTCGACGCTGCCCTCGTGATGCAGGAGGTCGACCGCGCCGCGCAATTCCTCGTGCGCAGACAGATAGGCCTGGTCTGTGCCGACCCGCATGCCGAACAGCCGCAAGATCCAGCGCACCATCGCCTCGATGCCGATCAGCATCGGCCCGAACACCCGCACCACCCAGGAAATCGGCGGCGCGACCAGCAGTGCGACGCGGTCGGGCGCGTTGATCGCCAACGTCTTGGGCAGCACCTCGGTGAAAACCACGGTCAGCACCGTCATGATGACCGTGGCATAGAGCACGCCGACATCGCCGAACCAGAAGAGCAGAACGCTGGTCGTGACCGCCGACGCCGCGATGTTGACGACGTTGTTGCCGGTCAGGATGGCGCCGATCATACGCTCACGCGTCTCGATCAGGCGATTCACCAGGGCGGCGCGACGGTTGCCGGTCTTTTCCATCCGCAGCATTTGGGCGCGCGACAACGCGGTCAGCGCCGTCTCGCTCGCGGAAAAGAAGAAGGCGACGACGAGGCAGACCAGGATGAACGCGAGGGCAAGCCAGTCTTCGGTCAGCATCGCTAGTGTCCCGATTCCGAAGTTCGCATCATTCTGCCGCGCCCCCCGTTTGCGAACTTCGGAATCGAAGGACACTAGCAACTTATCGATCTAGTGTGGCTTTGGTTCAGAAGTCCGCATTTCGGACTCGCCGCAAGAATGATGCGGACTTCTGAACCGCCACACTAGGCGAGTTTCTCCATCAGGAAGGCGCGGACCTCGGCGGCGTCGACATCGCGCGCGATGAAGCTTGCCCCGATTCCGTGCACCAGGATGAAGGTCAGCGTGCCGCGCTTGACCTTCTTGTCCTGCGCGATCAGCTCCATCAGCCGGTCGATGCCGGGCACGCCGCCGGAAACCTGCGAGACGTCGGTCGGCAGGCCCACCGCCGCAAGATGGCGGCGCGCGCGCGCGGCTTCGGCCGCGGGCAGCAGATCCTTTTTGCGCGGAGAATTCGAATGCCAGCACCATACCGAGCGCGACTGCCTCGCCGTGCAGCAGCCGCTGCGAGAAGCCGGCCGCCGCTTCGAACGCGTGTCCAAATGTGTGACCGAGATTGAGCAGCGCGCGCTCGCCGATCTCCCGCTCGTCGCGCGCCACGATCGCAGCCTTCATGCGGCAGCTCGTCGCGATGGCATGTTCGCGCGCGGGACCGCCGGAGAACACGTCCTGCCAGTTCGCCTCCAGCCACGCAAAGAATGCCTGGTCGCCAAGGAGGCCATACTTGGCGACCTCCGCGTAGCCGGCGCGGAACTCACGCGGCGACAACGTGTCGAGCAATGCCGTGTCGGCGACCACCAGGATCGGCTGGTGAAACGCGCCAACGAGATTCTTGCCGTGACTGGAATCGATCGCGGTCTTGCCGCCGACCGACGAATCGACCTGCGCCAGCAGCGAGGTCGGCACCTGCACGTAGTCGAGCCCGCGGCGCGTCACCGCCGCCGCAAAGCCCGCGAGGTCGCCGACCACGCCGCCGCCGAGCGCGACGACAAGATCGCCGCGTTCGACGCGCGCCGCGATCAGCGCTTCACAGACCGTCTCAAGCCACGAGAAGCTCTTCGAGCTCTCGCCCTCCGGCACCGTCACCGCGGTGGCGCCGATGCCGGCCGCCGCCAGCGCCCGCTCGGCCGCCGCGAGGTGGTGGCGCGCGACCGTCGCATCGGTGACGATGGCCGCCTTGGCGCCGGGCCGCAGCTTGGCGATCTTCTCCCCGAGCGTGGCGATGAGCCCGCGGCCAATGGCGATATCGTAGCTGCGATCGCCGAGCGCGACATTGACGACGATCGGGTCGCTTGCGCGCAGCGGTGCGGTCATGGCGTGTGTTCTCCTTCACCGCTTTCGCTCGCGTAGTGCGGCGGCTCGCATCCCAGGCGGCCGGCGAGCGCGACGACGATCTCGTCGACGATCTTATCGTGCGGCACGTCGCGCGACTGCACGGTCAGATCGGCGAGACTGTAGACCGGATAGCGCAGGTCCATCAGGTTGCGCAGCGTCGCGCCCGGATCGTCGGTCTTGAGCAGCGGCCGGTCGTGGCGGCGCCGGATGCGCCGCATGAGAACGTCGTAGTCGGCCTTGAGCCAGACCGAAATGCCCTTGGCGGAAATCAGCGCGCGCGTGCCCTCGTGCATGACCGCGCCGCCACCGGTCGCCAAAACTTGCGGGTGACTCTCGAGCAGGCGCGCGATCACGCGCGCCTCGCCGGCGCGGAAGTCGCCTTCGCCATGAGCGGCAAAGATGTCCGGGATATTCATCCCCGCGGCCTTCTCGATCTCCGTATCGGCGTCGACGAACGGGATGCCAAGGCGCAGGCCCACCCGGCGGCCGATCGACGATTTGCCGGCGCCCATCATGCCGATGAGCACGACCGAACGCTCGCCGAGCGCCGCGACCAGGGCGGTCTCCGGCCGCGGGGTGGCCGAAATATCGTGCGCTGCGCCTTCCGTCATGAATTTGCGACCATACTCCTGTTCTTTTCCAGGTTTCCGCCCTATGAACCGGCGGCTTGCGGCCGTTCTGGTAGCATAAGCTGGCGACGAAGACTGCCTTTTACCATGGCTTAACGCCGCCGCGGCGACGCGCCCTCTTGTCGTGCCGGGGCGGAACGTGGTCGTAGTTTCTCCATTCTTCCGTGCGAGTTGCGGCCCGGAGAGGTCACGATGCCGAGTCTATTCCGCTTCCTTGCCGTAGTTGCCATCCTGGGCGGCCTGACCTATGGCGTCATATTCGTGCTTGCCACCTGGGTCGATCCCAAACCGCGCGAGATCACGGTGTCGATCCCGCCTGACCGGTTTGTGAAGCAGCAGTGAGCGCACCAAGGCCGTCATGGCCACGACGGCGAACATTTCCGATCAAGCACTGACCGAGCTGTTCCTCGACATGCTCGCAGCCGAGCGCGGCGGGGCCAGGAACACGCTCGCCGCCTACGCACGCGACCTTGCCGACCTGTCCGCCTACCTCGGTGAAGCCCGGCGCTCGATCGCCGATGCTTCGACCGAAGACCTGCGCGGCTACCTGAGCTCGCTCGACCGGCGCGGGTTCGCCTCAGCCTCGGTGGCGCGACGGCTCTCCGCGATACGGCAGCTCTACCGGTTCCTCTACGCGGAAGGAAAGCGCGCCGACGATCCCTCCGCCATCATCGAGGGACCAAAACGCGGCCGCGCGCTGCCGAAGGTCTTGAGCATCGGCGACGTCGACCGGCTGCTGACCGACGCGCGTACCGCCATCGACCAGGCGGCGGAGCCGGGGGAGAAACTCCGTGCCGCACGGCTCGCCTGCCTGATCGAAGTGCTCTACGCCACGGGGCTGCGGGTCTCCGAACTGGTCGCGCTGCCGATCTCCGCCGCCGCCCAGAACGCCCGCATGCTGGTGGTGCGCGGCAAGGGCGACAAGGAACGCATGGTGCCGCTCAACGACGCGGCGAAGACCACCATGCGAGATTATCTTGCTTTGCTCGCCGAGGCCGGCCGCGACAAGAAATCGAAATGGCTGTTTCCGTCGTTCGGCGAGAGCGGCCACCTGACCCGCCAGCATTTCGCGCGCGATCTCAAGACGCTCGCGGCCGCCTCGGGACTGCGTGCCGACGCCGTGAGCCCGCACGTGCTTCGTCACGCCTTCGCGAGCCACCTCCTGCACAACGGCGCCGACCTGCGCGTCGTGCAGACGCTGCTCGGCCACGCCGATATTTCCACCACTCAGATTTACACGCACGTCCTGGAAGAGCGGCTCAAAAGCCTGGTGCGCGACCTGCACCCGCTGGGGGAGACCTAGGCTTAATTTGGCCGCCGAGTTAGACCGAAAGGGCCCCAAGCGAATATTGGGCGTACGGCCTTGACCTGCCGGCGGGCCGGAGGCTGCCACGAGTCTGACATTTTTGCCCTTGCAGATTGCCCGAGGCCCCTGCTGCCTGTCCCATGGTCGCGGTCCACGCGGATGGGATAACTTGCGGGTCCCGGCCTCGCCCGAAGTCGGCTCAGCGTCCCATGGAGTTGGTCATGCGCGTTTTCGCTGCAAAGCATCTCGGGCCGGTGCTTCTGGCTATTGGCGTGCTCGGCGCCGGGCCCACGTTCGCGCAGACCGCGCAGGAGCGCCGCGCGTGCGAGGGTGAGGACGGGGCGACGGTGGAGCAGCGCATCGCCGGATGCACGGCCGTCATCAAAGCCGCCAAGGGGGACAAGGGCGACAAGAGCGACAAGCTCGCCGAGACCTACGATCGTCGCGGCGCCGCCTACCGCATGCAGGGCGAATTCAACCTCGCCATCCAGGACTATAATCAGGCGATCAAGCTCAATCCCAAGTTCGCCCAGGCCTACAACAACCGCGGCGTCGCCTATGACCACAAGGGCGAATTCGACCGCGCGCTTCAGGACTTCGATCAGGCGATCAAGCTCAAGCCATCGGCCTTGACGCACTTCAATCGCGGCAACGCCTATCTCGGCAAGAGCCAGTTCGACCACGCCATCGACGACTACAACCAGGCGATCAAGCTCAAGCCGGATTTCGCGGCAGCCTACGACAACCGCTGCTGGTCGCGCGCGGTGGTCGGTATCCTCAAGCCGGCGCTCGCCGACTGCAACGAGGCGCTGCGCCTTTCGCCGAATAACCCGGTGACGCTGGAGAGCCGCGGCTTGGTCTTTCTGAAGATGACGAACTTCGACGCCGCGGTCTCCGATTACGAAGCCGCCCTTCGGCACAATCCAGGGCACGCCAGTGCGCTCTACGGCCGTGGCGTGGCGAAGCTCAAGAACGAGGATACGACCGGCGAGGCCGACATCACGGCCGCCAAGGCCATTCAGTCCGATATTGCCGAGGAATATGCCCGCTACGGCGTGCAGGAGACCCATTAGCGCCACGGTCCTGCCCTAGCGCCTTGTTTGGACATGATTTTTTAAAGGCCCGGCCGGCAACTTTTCAGGCTCAAGCTCTGGTGTTTGTTTGGCGCGGCGTGCCATAAGCGCCCGATCATGATCCGGGCGGACGATCAGTGGGCATTGCGGCCGCGGCCTAGGCGTAGAACGGCTTGATGCGCAGCTACCTCGATTTTGAAAAGCCGGTGGCCGAGCTCGAAGCCAAGCTCGAAGAGCTGCGCGCGCTCGAGACCGGCGAGAACGCAGTGGTGATCGGCGAGGAGATTTCCCGCCTTGAGGCCAAGGCCGCGCAGGCGCTCAACGAACTCTATGAGGAACTTTCACCCTGGCAGAAGACCCAGGTGGCGCGTCATCCCGAGCGGCCGCACTGCCTCGATTATGTCGCCGCGCTGATCACCGATTTCGTCCCGCTCGCCGGCGACCGCAAGTTCGGTGACGACGAGGCGATCGTCGGCGGCTTCGGCCGTTTCCGGGGCGAGAGCCTGTGCATCGTCGGCCACGAGAAGGGCTCCTCGACGGAAAGCCGGCTCAAGCACAATTTCGGCATGGCGCGCCCCGAGGGCTACCGCAAGGCCGAACGCCTGATGGGGATGGCCGATCGCTTCGGTATCCCGATCCTGTCGCTGGTGGACACGGCCGGCGCCTATCCGGGCATTGGCGCGGAGGAGCGGGGGCAGGCCGAAGCCATCGCCCGCTCGACCGACACCTGTCTCGCCCTGAGCGTGCCGAATGTCGCCGTCATCCTGGGGGAAGGCGGCTCGGGCGGGGCGATCGCGCTTGCCACCGCCAACCGGGTACTGATGCTCGAACATGCCATCTACAGTGTGATCTCGCCCGAGGGCGCCGCCTCGATCCTATGGCGTGACACCTCGAAGGCGCAGGAGGCGGCCACCAACATGAAGATCACCGCCGAGGACATGATGCGCTTCGGCGTCATCGACCGCATCGTCACCGAACCCTCGGGCGGAGCCCATCGCAACCCGGCCGCCGCCATCACCATGACGGGGGAGGCGATCGCCGACGCCTTCGACAGCCTTAAGGGCCTCGACCGGGCGGCGGTGCGGCGGCAGCGGCGGGAGAAGTTTCTGGCGATGGGACGGATCGCCGGATAAATTCCGGCGCAAATGACCGGATTTCGTCAGACTTCTTGGTGCAAAGCCCGCCCGTCACCGAAAAATATAACATCTGTGGCTTTCGGGTTGTGCCCTGATCTTACCCAAGTCTTGCTCTAGCGTTTCAATGCTTTCGCCAGTGGGGAACGTCGGGAATCCTCCGTTTCGTATTAACCCTACGTTCACTAATGGCGTGCTCAAACGAGAATCGCCAGGTTAACGCCTTGTGAATGGCGCAGCTTGCGGTTATCGATTTGATCGGGGAAAGGCTTGGGGAAGCCTACTGGTCGGGGGAGCATCGCTTGAATCGTCGGCTCATGGTTCGCCCGCTTTTGGCGTGCGCCGCGTTTGCGGCGGCCATCGCGCTTGCCGGTTGCGATTCGACTGACGGCGGACCGTCGCCGCTCAGCGGCCGCCATATGCAGCCGATTTCCGATCGCATGCTCGCGGACATCGAACAGAAGAACATGAGCAAGGAATCCGCCATCCTGGTGCGGATTTTCAAGGAAGAGTCCGAGCTCGAAATCTGGAAGGAAGATCGTTCCGGCCGCTTCGCGCTGCTCAAGACCTTCCCAATTTGCCGCTGGTCCGGCGATCTTGGCCCCAAGGTCAAGCAGGGCGACCGTCAGGCACCCGAGGGCTTCTATACGATCACGCCGGGCCATATGAACCCGAATTCCAACTATTATCTCGCGATCAATACTGGATTCCCGAACGCCTATGACCGCGCCAACGGCCGCACCGGCGACTTCCTGATGATCCATGGCGACTGCTCGTCGCGCGGCTGCTACGCCATGACGGACGAACAGATCGCCGAGATCTACTCACTCGCCCGCGAATCGTTCTTCGGCGGTCAAAAGGCGTTCCAGATCCAGGCCTATCCGTTCCGCATGACGCCGACCAACATGGCGCGGCACCGCAGCTCGCAGCACATGGCGTTCTGGCGCATGCTCAAGCAGGGCTACGACCACTTCGAGGTCACCCGGCACGAGCCCAAGATCGATGTCTGCGACCGCCACTATGTGTTCGACGCCGAATCGAACGGCAAGTTCGGCCCGTCCGACCATTGCCCGGCCTACCGGGTGCCCGAGCAGATCGCCAGCCTGGTGCGTGACAAGCAGCGCCGCGATGACATCCAAACCGCCGAACTGGTCAACCGTGGTACCCCGGTCGCTGCCAGCCGTGCGGGCGTCGATGGCGGCATGAACAAGGTCTTCCTCGCCGCGATCAATGGGACGGGCCGCGACTTCATCGATTCCGACGGCCGTATCGCGGCGTTCAATCCGCCGCCGAAGGTGCCCGGCACGATCCCGGCGCACGTCAATCCGCCGCGCGAGGTGGCGGATAACTCGTCGACCGGCAGCGTGTTTAGTGGCTTTAGCCTCGCCTCATCCGAATCGAAGCCCGCGCCCGTGCAGGTGGCCTCGGCGGCGCCGGCAAAGTCGTCCGGCGGGTTCTTCAGCAATCTGTTTGGGAGCAAGGAAGAGGCCCCGCCGCCGGCCGCCGCTGCGGAAGCAGCGAAGCCCAAGGCCGCCGCTAAACCAGCGCCAAGCAAGCCGGCGCAGACCGCGACGGCATCGGTCGTCGCCACGCGCTCAAAGCCTGCCGAGCCTCAACCGGCGAACGTACGGACCGCCAATGCGGGAGCGGCACGGGCGCAAGAGGCGAACGCAGCGCCGCAGCCGCCGGAGAACAGCGGTATGCTCAGCGGCGCGGCTCCGACCGTACAGTCGTCCGGGTTCGAAAATCGCTTCGGCGGTTGGCGCTGAGGCCTGTCCGGTCCGGCCGGTTATCGCAGGAACCGATTTTCTGCATAGCCGCCTGAGCAGCCTGCGATTCCCCGTCTGCGTGGGATGAGCGGACGCCTACCCGCCTCGGTCTAAAGCAAGCGCTCTCACCTAATCCGCGTTCTTTCCGCACTGACTTTCGGTGCACACATCTTTCGGTGCACACAAGCGGCAGCTTGCGTGCCAGAATGTCCATGGTCGGCGTCGCCAGAATCGATAGCGAGGTCCCCTATGGTCGCAGATGCAGCAGTCGCCGCGGCTGGGCAGAACGATCGACCGGCCGCGCCCGACCGTCCGGCAGCCGTCCGTGATGGGCTGATCGGGCGCCTCGCCGGCAGGCTTTCGACAACCGTAATGCTCGTACTGGTCATCCTGGCAGGGCTGCCGGTCGCCGTCTGGCTCGACATGCGCGACCTGTCTGAGCAGGCACTGCTCGATCAGGCGGATGATCTGACATCGATGATCAACAACATCCGGGACTACTACGCCACCAACGTGGTCGAACGGGTACTGGCCGGCGGCGAAAAGACCCAGGTGCTGCCGAACTACACGGTGGTGCCGGGCGCCATTCCGATCCCGGCCACGCTGTCGCTCGATCTCGGCAACGTCATCAATCGCGACAATGGCAATGTCCGCTTCCGCTTCTTCTCGGACCATCCGTTCAAGAACCGGACGCCGCACACCTTCGATGCGTTCGAGCGCGACGCGCTGGCGACACTGCGCGAAAACCCGAGTGCGCGTCTCTATCAGGCCACGGGCTCGATCTTCGACCGCCGCGTCCGGCTGATCACGCCGATCATCATGGCGGCGGGCTGCGTGAATTGCCACAACTCGCATGTCGACAGCCCCAAGCAGGACTGGAAGGTCGGCGAGGTGCGCGGCATCGAGGAGATCAGCGTCAGCCAGCCGATCGCGGGGCGGCTGTTCGCGTTCAAATACCTGCTGCTCTATTTTGCCATCGTCGCAGCCATCGGGCTCGCCTTCATCACGCTGCAGCGCCATCAGTCGGAGTTGATCGCACGATTCAACCGCGAGCTCGAAAGGGCCAACGAGTTCCTGTCGAACGTCACCAAGAAGATCGCGCGGTATCTTCCGCCCCAGCTCTATCGCGGCATCCTGAGCGGGCAGATGGACGTCACCATCGCCACCGAGCGCAAGAAGCTGACGATCTTCTTTTCCGACATCGTCAATTTCACCTCGATCACCGAGCGCATGCAGCCGGAGGAGTTGACCGCGCTGCTCAACGAATACCTCACCGAAATGTCTGCGATCGCGACCGCGCGCGGCGGCACGATCAACAAATTCATCGGCGACGCGATCGTCATTTTCTTCGGCCACCCCGAGACCCGCGGCGTCGCCGAGGACGCCAAAGCCTGCCTGGCGATGGCCTTCGAGATGCAGCGCCGCCTCGCCGAACTCAACGCGCAGTGGCGCGGCCGCGGAGTCGAGGAACCGTTTCGCGCGCGGATCGGCATCAATACCGGCTTCTGCAACGTCGGAAATTTCGGCAGCAACGAGCGCATGGACTACACGATCATCGGCGCCGAGACGAACCTCGCGGCGCGGCTGCAATCGATCGCGCAGCCCGACGGGATCGTGTTGAGCTACGAGACTTTCATGCTCGTGCGCGATCTCGTGCGCGCGCACCCGCTTGAGCCGGTCAGGCTAAAGGGCATCGCGCACCCGATCGTACCGTATGCGGTGGAGGGGCTGCTCGGCGAGGCGGGCGGCAGCGCAAGAGTGATCAGCGAGCACGGCACCGGACTCGATCTTTTCATCGACCCGAGCGCGATGGACCAGGCTTCAAGGCAGCGCATTTGCGGCCTGCTCGAGGGCGTGCTCGCCGAACTGAAAGCGCGGGCATAAATGCCCGCGTACTTCATCCAATTCGTCGTCATTGCGAGGAGCCCCAACGGGGCAACGAAGCAATCCAGACGTCATGACGCGATGCTGGATTGCTTCGCTGCGCTCGCAATGACGGATCACCCGAGCGGAATTTGCCTTACGCAAACCGGCCGTGGCAGTGCTTGTACTTCTTGCCGGAACCGCACGGACAGGCTTCGTTGCGCCCGACCTTGCCCCAGCTCGCAGGATCCTTGGGATTGCGCTCAAGGCTGCGCGCCGTGCCGTTGCCATTGCCGGCGAGCGCCGGCACCAGCGAAGCATCCGCCATCGCCATCTCGTCGCCGCCGGTGGTCGGATCGATCTTGTGGGCTTCCATGTAGGGCAGCGCCGGCGTCTCTTCCTGCGGCGCCTGCTTGATCTCGACGCGCATCAGTTGCGCCGTGACGGCTTCGCGCAGGCTCTGGCTCATGGTCTCGAACAGGTTGAACGATTCCTGCTTGTATTCATTCAGCGGATCGCGCTGGCCGTAGCCGCGCAGGCCGATCACCTGCCGCAGATGCTCCAGCATGACGAGATGCTCGCGCCAGAGATGGTCGAGCGTCTGCAACAGGATGGTCTTCTCGACGTAGCGAATGATATCGGAGCCCCACTGCGCCACCTTCGACGCCATGTGTTCGTCGGCACGCCGCTGCACGCGCGAGATCAGTTCCTCGTCCGCGATACCCTCTTCCTTCGCCCATTCGTCGACCGGCAGCTCGAGGTCGAGCACGCGCTTGAGCTCTTCCTTCAGCCCTTTGGTGTCCCATTGCTCTGGATAGGCGTTCTCCGGCACGTGCTTGGCGACGAGATCCTGGATCACGTCATGACGCATGTCGCTGATCGTCTCGGCCAGGCTTTCGTCCTTCATCAGTTCGATGCGCTGATCGAAGATCACCTTGCGCTGATCGTTCATCACGTTGTCGAACTTCAGCAGATTTTTGCGGATATCGAAGTTGCGCGCTTCGACCTTCTGCTGCGCTTTCTCGAGCGCCTTGTTGATCCAGGAATGGACGATCGCCTCGTTCTCCTTCAAGCCCAGGCGTTGCAGCATGGTGTCGAGCTTGTCGGTGCCGAAGATGCGCATGAGGTCATCTTCGAGCGACAGGAAGAACTTGGAATGTCCGGGATCGCCCTGGCGGCCGGAGCGGCCGCGCAACTGGTTGTCGATACGGCGTGACTCGTGGCGCTCGGTGCCGAGCACCACAAGGCCTCCGGCCTTGAGCGCCTTCTCCTTAAGTCGGGCGACTTGCGCCTTGATGTCGGCAGCCTTGGCGTCGAACTCGCCCGTGCCTGAAGCAACGTCCTTGAGCTCCTCGCGGATACGCATGTCGGCGTTGCCGCCGAGTTGAATGTCGGTGCCGCGGCCCGCCATGTTGGTCGCGATCGTCACCGCGCCGGGCACGCCCGCCTGCGAGATGATCAGCGCCTCCTGTTCGTGGTAGCGCGCGTTGAGAATAGCGAACACCTTGACCTTTGAATCGGTCTCCCCGGAATAGAGCGCCGCGAACGCATTGGCGTCGGAGAAATCGTGCTGCTCCCAGCCCGCCTTGCGCAGCATCTCGGCAAGCTGCTCGGACTTTTCGATCGACGTCGTGCCGACCAGCACGGGCTGGCCGCGCGTCTTGCAATCGTCGATCAGCGCGAAGATCGCGCGGTATTTCTCCGCCGCCGTGCGGTACACCTCGTCGTCGTCATCGAGCCGCACCATCGGCATATTGGTCGGCACTTCGACGACTTCGAGATTGTAGATATCGACGAACTCGTCCGCCTCGGTCAGCGCCGTGCCGGTCATGCCGGCAAGCTTCTCGTACATGCGGAAGTAGTTCTGGAACGTGATCGAGGCGAGCGTCTGGTTCTCGGGCTGGATCGGCTGATGCTCTTTAGCCTCGAGCGCCTGGTGCAGCCCTTCCGAATAGCGCCGACCCGGCATCATGCGGCCGGTGAACTCGTCGATGATGACGACCTCGCCGTTGCGCACGATGTAGTCCTTGTCGCGTTGGAACAGCTTGTGGGCGCGCAGCGCCTGGTTGATGTGGTGGACGGTCGAGACGTTCTCCACGTCGTAGAGATGCTCGCCCTTGAGCAGATTGTCCGCGCGGATCGCCTGCTCCATCTTCTCCATGCCGGCTTCGGTCAGCGTCACCGTGCGCTGCTTCTCGTCGACCTCGTAGTCGGCCTTCACCAGCCTCGGCATGTAGGTGTCGATGGTGTTGTAGAACTCGGAGCGGTCGTCGAGCGGACCGGAAATGATCAGCGGCGTGCGCGCCTCGTCGATCAGGATCGAGTCGACCTCGTCGACGATGGCGTAGACGTGCCCGCGCTGGACCATGTCCTCCAGCCGGTACTTCATGTTGTCGCGCAGGTAGTCGAAGCCGAGCTCGTTGTTGGTGCCGTAGGTGACGTCGCAGTCGTACTGCTTCTTGCGCTCCTCGTCGTCGAGGCCGTGCACGATGACGCCGACCGTAAGGCCGAGGAAGTTGTAGATCTGCCCCATCCATTCGGAGTCGCGCTTGGCGAGGTAGTCGTTGACCGTCACCACGTGCACGCCCCGGCCGGACAGTGCGTTGAGGTAGACCGGGAGCGTCGCGACCAGGGTCTTGCCTTCGCCGGTCTTCATCTCGGCGATCGAGCCTTCGTGCAGGATCATGCCGCCGACCAACTGAACGTCGAAATGGCGCTGGCCAATGGCGCGCTTGCCGGCCTCGCGCACCGTGGCGAAGGCCTCGACCAGAATGTCGTCAAGCGTGGTGCCGGAGGCGACGCGTTTCTTGAAGTCCTCGGTGCGCGCGCGCAGTCCGTCGTCGGAGAGGTTCTCCAGCTCTTTCTCCAGCGCATTGATCGCGGCAACCCGCGGCTGGTAACCCTTGATCCGCCGATCGTTGGCGGAACCGAACAACTTGCGGGCAATCGCGCCGATCATGCGGAAGTCCTTATCTGTGCCACCGCGCCAAATTGCAGTCCGCCCAAGCTGGCCGAAGCCCGCGGCCCTTGCGGCGCAGGCCGGAAATACGGCGTTTTTCGGGCTTCCACCATGCGCGTTTGGCCCCCGGCAGGCGACCGACGGGCTTTCCGACACTTAGGAGGGGGTCGGACCCTTGTCAATCGGCCATCTCGGATGGGGTTTGAACCTCTTGTTCTGGTCAAGATCACCCTTTAAGTGATCTCCCGCGAGGGGCTCCCCAACGCGATTGTCAAGCCGCCGACAGCCGCCCCACCCTTAGGACATTTTCGATGGCCTCCCTGAATTTGCTGCCTGCTCTCGCGCCGCGATCGCGCATGGTTTCGCTCGCCACGATGACGGCGCTGGCACTGATCCTTCCGGCGGTGTCCGGCTGCTCCAAGGATTCGTCGTCGAAGCAGGAGACACCCGCAGCATCTGCCTCCGACCAGGTGATCGCGCGCGTCAACGGCGTCGATATCCGGCAGAGCGACCTCGCGATGGCCGAGGAGGACATGGGCGCCGAGATGGCGCAGGTGCCACCGGACCAGAAGCGCGATCAGCTCATCACCTATCTCTCCGACATCATCCTGGTCAGCCAGGCGGCCGACCAGAAGAAGCTCGGCGAGAGCGACGAGTTCAAGCGGCGGCTCGCCATGCTGCGCAACAAAGTGCTGATGGGCCTTGCTCTGCAGTCCGAGGTCAAGTCGGCGCTCACCGACGAGGCCTTCCGCAAGGTCTACGACGAGGCCGTCAAATCGATGACCCCGCAGGAGGAGGTGCGCGCGCGCCATATCCTGGTGGAGAACGAGGAAGAGGCGAAGGCGATCGCCGAACAGCTCAAGGGCGGCGCGGACTTCGCGACGCTCGCCAAGGAGAAGTCGAAGGATCCGGGCGCGGCCGAGGGCGGCGACCTCGGCTATTTCGGCAAGGACCAGATGGTGCCCGAATTCGCCGAGGTGGCGTTCAAGATGTATCCCGGCCAGGTCTCCAATCCGGTGAAGACGCAGTTCGGCTGGCACATCATCAAGGTCGAGGACAAGCGCACGCGCCCGGTGCCGGAATTCGAGAAGGTCAAGGATCAGATCGAGTCGTTCCTGACGCGCAAGACGCAGACCGAGTACGTCGCCAAGCTGCGCCAGAACGCCAAGATCGAGCGCCTCGACAAGCCGGCCGACGACAAGAAGTAGTCCGCCGTCTCGGTCGCCGGAATTCCCTGCGACTTGATCGCTGCTATATCGTTGCTGCTGTGCCATGGCCGGGCTTGTCCCGGCCATAACTGTCTTTCGTATCCGCGTCCTGGCGTGACCGCATGATGCGGAGTAAAACGAGCGCATAAACTTGCGCAAAAAGACAGGGAGGAAGCGATGGCCGGTATCGTGCAAACCGTTGCTTTGAGCGGCGTCGTCGCGCTGGCAATGCTGTCTCCGGTCGCAGCCCAGACGATTCCGAAATTCGAAGTCGATCCGACCTGGCCGCAGGCGCTGCCGTCGAACTGGATCATCGGCACCATCGGCGGCATCACGGTCGATGCGCAGGACCACATCTGGATCAATCAGCGCCCGAGCGGACTTGATGCCCGCGAAAAGCGCGCGTCCACGGACTCGAACGTGAAATGCTGCGTACCGGCGCCACCGGTCATCGAGTTCGACCAGTCCGGCAAGGTGGTGCAGGGCTGGGGCGGCGACGGCCCGGACTACAAGTGGGGCAACGACGGACACGGCATCCACGTCGACCACAACAATTTCGTGTGGGTTGGCGATAACGTCACGACCGGCGGGCACATCTTCAAGTTCACGCGCGACGGCAAGTTCGTCATGCGGATCGGCAAGCCCGGTACGCCGGCCGGCTCAAACGATACCGAGCATCTCGGCCGTCCGGCCGACATGGTCGTCGACCGCGAGACCAACGAGTTGTTCGTCGCCGACGGTTACGGCAACAAGCGCGTGATCGTGTTCGACGCTGCGACCGGCGCCTACAAGCGGCACTGGGGCGCCTACGGCAAGCCGCCGAGCGACGAGAAGGTCGCGTGGGATCCGAAAGGCCCGCCGCCGCAGCAGTTCACCAATCCGGTGCATTGCATCACCATCACCAACGACGGCCTCGTCGTGGTGTGCGACCGCCAGCACAACCGCATGCAGTTCTTCCGCAAGGACGGTACCTTCGTGCGCGAAATCTTTGTGTTGAAGGAGAGCTATCCTGGGACCATCGGCTCGATCGTGAAGTGGCCGGATGCGGCGCAGACCTACCTGCTCGTGGTCGACGATCCGAACGGCCAGTTCCATGTGGTCAACCGCACGAGCGGCGAAGTCGTGAACAGCATCGGCCGCGTCGGTCATCAGCTCGGCGAGTTTTACAATCTTCACTTCATCGGCATCGACAGCAAAGGCAACGTCTATTCCGCCGAAGTGCAGGGCAAGCGCGTGCAGAAGTTCCGCAATCTTGGCGGACTGTGATTGGGGAGAAGATTTTGTCGACTGCCATCTCGCCGCTTGCACCCGACGCGTTTCCCGATATGCCACCGCTCGACGGCGTACGGTTTGCAACCGCCGCCGCCGGCATTCGCTACGCGGGACGTACGGACGTGCTGCTTGCGCTGTTCGATCAAGGCACGACGGTCGCGGGCGTGTTCACCAAATCGAAATGTCCGTCCGCGCCGGTCGATTGGTGCCGTGCGCAGCTCAAGGGCGGCAGGGCGGCTGGCCTCGTGGTCAATTCCGGCAACGCCAACGCCTTCACCGGCAAATCCGGGCGGACGGCCACCAAGCTCACCGCCGAGATTGCCGGCAAGACGATCGGCTGCAAGCCGGCCGAAGTATTCCTTGCCTCGACCGGCGTGATCGGCGAGCCGCTCGACGCCACGAAGTTCAGCACCGTGATGGATGGGCTCGCGGCCGGCGCCACACCGGGCAACTGGCATGAGGCCGCCAAGGCCATCATGACCACCGATACGTTCCCGAAAGGCGCCGCCGCCATGGTGCGGCTGGGCGGCATCCCGGTCACCATCTGCGGCATCGCCAAGGGCGCCGGCATGATCGCACCCGACATGGCGACTATGCTGTCGTTCGTGTTCACCGACGCGGCGATTTCGCAGAGCGTGCTGCAAAACCTGCTGTCGAAAGGTGTCATCGACACCTTCAATGCCGTGACGATCGATGGCGACACCTCGACGTCTGACACGTTGATGGCGTTCGCCACTGGGGCGGCCGAAAAGCGCGGCGCCACGAAGATCACCAAGCTCAGCGACCCGCGGCTGCCCGCGTTCCGCAAGGCGTTCGACGCCGTGCTCGCGGACCTCGCCGAGCAGGTTGCACGCGATGGCGAGGGCGCACGCAAGCTTGTCGAGATCATCGTCGAAGGCGCGGCGTCGAAATCTTCCGCGCGGCGGATCGCGCTTTCGATCGCCAACTCGCCGCTGGTGAAGACCGCGATCGCCGGCGAGGACGCCAACTGGGGCCGCGTCGTGATGGCGGTCGGCAAGGCCGGCGAGAAGGCGGACCGCGACAAGCTCTCGATCTGGTTCGGCGGCATCCGCGTTGCGCACAAGGGCGAGCGCGATCCGGCCTACGTCGAAGCTGAAGTGGCCGCCGTGATGAAGAAGCCCGAGATCACGCTGAAGGTAGCGCTCGGGATCGGCAAAGGCCGCGACCGCGTGCTGACCTGCGACCTCACCAAGGAATACATCGCCATCAACGGCGACTACCGGTCATAGAAAAATCAGCCACTTGCGGCGGCGAGCGCGACGCTGCTCGCTCGCCCGGTGGGCGCGGGAAGGGTTGGCGGCAGCGCCGGATCTTGGAACGCAACGCGGTTCCGGCCGTCCATCTTCGCCTTGTAGAGCGCCAAGTCGGCGCGCTTGAGAAGCCAGTTGATGGTATCGCCGGGCTGCCATTCGCTGACGCCGAAACTGCAAGTCAGCATCATCTTGTCATGGCCGGCGTCGAATTGCCGGGCGGCCAGTCTCCGCCGCAAGTCCTCGGCAATCACCACGGTATCGGCAAGCGTTCTGTCGGCGATCAGCATGACAAATTCCTCGCCGCCGAGCCGGCCCACGAGCGCGTTCGGCGTCGCGGCTGTCTCGCACGCCACACCGCGAATGGCTTCGTCGCCGACGTCATGACCGTAGATGTCGTTGATGCGCTTGAAGTGGTCGACATCGAGCATGATCGCGCAAAGCGCACGGCCAGCGCAGGCCTGCGCGCAGGCAACATGGGCCTGATCGAAGAACGCGCGCCGATTCAGAATACCGGTCAAAGGATCGGTCGTCGCCAGGCGAAGGAGCTCGCGCTGCATGGAGCCGACGCGATCCGCTGCCCGCAGGCGGGCATAGAGTTCCTCGATGACGGGAGGCTTTCCGATGAAATCGTCCGCGCCGCTGTCGAGCGCTTCGATCAGCTTGTGGCGCTCTTGGTTGGACGACATCAGGATGACGTAGATCGGGCGCCCGCAGCTCGCGATCTGCCGGGTCTGCCGGCACAACTCCAGGCCCGACATCGATGTCAGCTCGACGCTGGTAATCAGGGCCTGAACGGTCGAATCGGATTTGATGAAATCCAGCGCTTCGCCCGCGTCGGCGAACGGGTGAACGTCATGGCTCCCCTTATTGAGGAGCCCCATGACGATCCTCAGGACGGTGCGGCTCGGATCGACCAACACCACGTTCATGCGGGCATGCTTCCGGTTCGCCCGCAGTAGACGTTAAATCCATTAAGCGGATGTAAAAATATTCGTCGGCCTGCATTAGCATCCGCTTAACCCATCACATTGCGATGCTATTAACGTCCCCCGAACTAAAGTCCCCACCAAAGGCCTGATCGTGAAAGTCGTCCTCGTCGTTGCCTGCGCCCTGATCGATCCAGACGGGCGCGTGCTGATCGCCGAGCGACCGCCGGGCCGGTCGATGGCCGGTCTGTGGGAATTCCCCGGCGGCAAGGTCGAGGCTGGCGAGCGGCCCGAGGAGACCCTGATCCGGGAGTTGAAGGAGGAACTGGGAATTGCCGTCAACGAGGCGTGTCTCGCGCCGCTGACCTTCGCGAGCCACAGCTACCCCGATTTTCACCTGCTTATGCCGCTCTATGTCTGCCGGCGCTGGGAGGGGACTACGACGGCGCAGGAAGGCCAGAGGCTTTGCTGGGTGAAACCCAACCGGCTGCGCGAATTCCCGATGCCGCCTGCCGACGAGCCGCTGATTTCCCATCTGACGGCACTGCTGTAACTGCGAGGCCGGAAGGCGACCAGGAACACGACATGCGGAAGAAACTGCCGAAATCCAATCTCGAAGCAACCGTTACAGCCCTGCGCGAGCGTCTCGTCCGCGACGAGCAAGGCGCGACCGCGATCGAATACGCGATGATCGCTGCGGGCGTCGCGGTGGCGATTGTGGCAGCTGTCTCAACCCTCGGATCGGCGACCAACAACCTCTTCGCCAGCGTGGCGGCAGTCTTCCACTAAACGTCGTTAGCGCCCCGCCTTCTCACCTGCCGATACCTCGTTGACACCGAGCGCATCGGCGAGCCGCGTCCGCGCCGATCCCGGCCTGAGCGGCTGCTGTTGACTGGCATGCGGCGCCCAGCCGGACAGCCATACGATCTCGAAGGTCGCGCGGATGCGGCCGTCCGTATCGGCGAACCGTTCGGCGTAGATCTCCATCATGCGCGCGAGCGTCTTGCGCTTCAGTGGCACGCGGCGGCGGGCCACCAGGGCATTGGCCGCGCCCATGCGACGCAGATCGTGCATCAACGCGAGCGGCGAGGCATAACGCACCGTCAGCCGGTCGGCATCGGTCACCGGCAGCGCGAAGCCCGCGCGCTGCAAGAGCCCACCCATGTCGCGCAGATCGGCGAAGGGGGCGACGCGCGGCGAGACGCCGTCTTCGATCTCCGCTTCGGCCGCAGCGAACGCCTGGCGCAATTCGGTGAGCGTATCGCCGCCGAGGAGGGCCGCAAGGAAGAGGCCATCCGGCTTGAGCGCGCGCCTGATCTGGACAAGCGTGCCGGGAAGGTCGTTGACGAACTGCAGGGCGAGCGCGGAGACGACAAGATCGAGCGAACTGTCGGCGAACGGTAGCGCCTCTTCGTCGGCCGCGACCGCCAGGGACGCGCTTCCGGTCCGCTCCGTGGCCGTCCCGGCCGTGGCGTTGGCCGCCACGGTGGTTCCGACCTTGCCGCTCGCGGCGAGCACCCGCCGAACCGCGTCCGTCGGCGTACCAAGGTCGACAGCGCGCTCGAACCGCCGCAGCTACGGCGGCGAGGCGATCGGCCAAATCTTCCGCCACGCGATCGATCAGAAAAGTCGCCGGCCCAAGCGCCGCGGCGCGCGCCCGCCGGGCGCGCAGCAGGCGGCGGTCGAAGACCGTGGGACCTTGCGTCATCGTGATCCTGCCTTGCCGGCGCTTATGACGCGTCAGGCCAGCAAGGTCAAAATCGGTTCGGTCCAACAATAATTGGAGGCAACGTCGCGTCCTTGCGCGACCGTCACTGCGCGGCTAGCGTTTCGACATGGCGCCCACAGCCGCTTCGGAAGCCGGCCGCGTTTCCCCGCTGACACGCATCGCGGCGGGGATGCGCATACTGTTCGGCCACGCGGTCGACGTGGCGCTGCCGCGGCTTTGCCCGGCCTGCCGGGAACCAGTGAGCGATGCCGGACTGTGCGCCGGCTGCTGGTCGAGGCTTTCGTTCATCGCGCCGCCCTACTGCGAGCGGCTCGGCACCCCGTTCCCATTCGATGCAGGCAAAGGGCTCCTCTCGATGGAAGCGATTGCCGACCCGCCGGCCTACGGGCGGGCGCGGGCGGCGGTCCGCTACGACGACGTGGCGCGCTCGCTCGTGCAGGCGTTCAAGTATGGCGACCGGCTCGACCTCGCTCCGGTCATGGGCCGCTGGATGGCCAATGCCGGGCGGGAGCTTCTCGCCGGAGCGGATGCGATCGTGCCGGTGCCGCTGCACTGGCGCCGGCAATGGGCTCGGCGTTTCAACCAGTCGGCCCTGCTCGCCGAGGTGATCTCCAAGGCCGGCGCCGTCCCGGTCGCCTATTCGGCGCTCAAGCGCGTCAAGGCGACGCCCCAGCAGGTCGGCCTGTCGCAATCGGCGCGCGCCGCCAACGTGCAGGGCGCCTTCCGCGTGCCGGCCGACGGCAAGCCGGAGGTGGCGGGCCGCAAGCTCATTCTGGTCGACGATGTGCTCACCTCCGGCGCGACCGTCGACACCTGCGCCCGCGCGCTGCTGCGCGCCGGGGCGGCGAATGTCGATGTGCTGGTATTCGCCCGGGTTGTGGCGTCGGCCCGCGCCCATATATAAATTTCAGTGCAACAACGGCTAAGTTTGATCGGAATCCATGCTCCAGGTCGATATCTACACCACCCGGTACTGCCCCTATTGCATCGCGGCCAAGCAGCTCCTGACGGAGAAAAACGTGGCTTTCACCGAAATCGATGTGGGCCGTGACGCCGGCCTGCGCGCCGCGATGGTCGATCGCGCGCAAGGACGCATGACCGTGCCGCAGATCTTCATCGGATCGACCCATGTGGGCGGCTGCGACGATCTTTACGCGCTCGAGGAGGCCGGTGAGCTCGATCATCTGCTGGCAGGTCCCGAAACACCGGCGCAGCCGGCGAACGAGAGGCCCTCCGCATGACTCCCGGCAAGGCTGCGCCCATCTTCACGGCCGCGCTCGTTCAGTTGCGCGCCGGACTTCATCCGGATGCCAATCTCGATAGCGCGATCAAGCTGATCGGCGAGGCGAAGAGCGGCGGTGCCGACTACGTGCAGACGCCCGAGATGACCAATGTCCTGGCGCTCAAGCGCGAGCAGTTGTTCGCCGTGATCGCCGAAGAGGAGAGCGACAAGAGTCTCGCCGCCTTCCGCGAACTCGCGCGCAAGCTCGGCATCTATCTTCACATCGGCTCGCTGGCGATCAAGCTCACTGCCGAAAAGGCGGCGAACCGCTCGTTCCTGATCGGCCGCGACGGCGAAATCCTCGCGCGCTACGACAAGATTCACATGTTCGACGTGGACCTCGCCAACGGCGAAAGCTACCGCGAGTCGCGCAACTACCGGCCGGGCGAGATCGCGGTGGTGTCCGACCTGCCGTGGGGCCGGCTCGGGCTCAGCGTCTGCTACGATCTGCGCTTCCCGACGCTCTATCGCGCGCTGGCGGAAGCCGGCAGCTCGTTCCTGGCAATCCCCTCCGCGTTCACCAAGCAGACCGGCGAGGCGCATTGGCACGTCCTCATGCGCGCGCGCGCGATCGAGAACGGCGCCTTCGTGTTCGCGTCCGCGCAGGGCGGCAAACACGAGAACGGCCGCGAGACCTTCGGGCATTCGCTGATCGTCGATCCCTGGGGCCGCATTTTGGCGGAAGGCGGCACCGAGCCCGGCGTCATCCGCGCTTTGATCGATCCGGCCGAGATCGCGGCCGCGCGCGCCAAGGTTCCTTCGCTTCAGCACGGGCGGCGGTTCGAGATCATCGAGCCGATCGCGGAGCCCACCCGGCTGCACGCCGTCGGGGCGCCGACATGATCCGTTACGCCCTGGCCTGCGATCAGGAGCATAGCTTCGAGAGCTGGTTCCAGAATTCCGCGGCTTACGACAAACAGGTCAAGCGCGGCCTGGTGGCATGCCCGGTCTGCGGCTCGTCGAAGGTGACGAAGGCACTGATGGCCCCGCGCCTGTCGGGCGTGAAGAAGCGTAAAGTCGCATCTCCGCAGGCCGTCGCGGCGCCATCGCCCGAGCCCGCGACCTTGCCGCAGGAAGCAACCGCGCCGGTTGCGATGATCTCGCCGCAAGAGCGCGAGTTCCGCGCCAAGCTCAAAGAATTGCGCGAGCACCTCACTCAGAATGCCGACTATGTCGGACAGAAATTTCCCGAGGAAGCGCGCAAGATGCACTACGGCGACATCGAGCATCGCTCGATCTACGGCGAGGCCTCGCCCGACCAGGCCAAGGAGTTGCACGAGGAGGGGATCGAATTCCACCCGCTCCCCGTGCTGCCGGAAGATCGGAATTAGCCGCCGTCATTGCGGCGAAGGCGAAGCAATCCAGAATAAGATCAAGCGATCGGATCGCTTCGTCGCAGCTCCGCAATGACGGAGTGCATTGCCCGACTACCGCCTGACCGCGAAGGCTTCGACCTCAACGCGAGCGCCAAGCGCCAGGCCGGTGGTTCCGAACGCACTGCGGGCCGGGAACGGTTCGGAGAAATACTCGCGATAGATCTCGTTGAAGCGCGGCCAGTCGGCGATGTCGGCCAGCATCACCTGCACGCGCACGACGTCGCGCAGCGACAGCCCGTGCGCCGCGAGCACGCTGCGCAAATTCTCCAGTGTCTGACGCGTCTGCCCCTCGAGTCCGCCGGCGGCGAGTTCCAGCGTGTGCGGCTTGATGCCGAGCATCCCGGACATGATGACGAGCCGGCCAATGCGCACGCCGTCGGAGAACGGCAGCCCAGGCGGATTGACCGCTTGCGACTGCAGAATCTCGATCTCGTCGGCGGACGCCGCCGCGGCGATCACGGCAGCGCCGAAGCTGGTGGATGCATCCTCGCTCATCGTGAATTTCCTCTCACTAAAGCGTAGACCCCGGCGCGATGCCGGCTGCCACCACGTCCTCGTAGCGCGGATGGCCCTCGAGGATACCGACATCGCGCGAGAACTGCGTCATGCTGGCCACGAAGTCCGGTGAGATCGCCGCGTCGTAAAACGGCAGGTCGCGCTGGATCAGATCGACGATCAGGTCCGCTTCCGTGGCGGGGAAAAGCCTGCGCGCCGCCGTGAAAGCGAGGCTCACGTCGTTGCGCAGCGCCGCCTGCGTGTTCACGATGGCGCGCACCGCGGCTGTAACAGTTTCCGGCGAGCGTGCGATCAACTCGTCGGCCGCCGCGATCACCGGCATCGTGTAGTTGAAGCAGGGTTTCGGCCCGTCGCCACGCCGCACGTCGAGCACAACCGTCCCGATGCTCCGGCGCACTGCGATCTCGGCGCCCATGCCGTTCGCCCAGAATCCGTCGATCTTGCCATCCTCCAAGGCCTTGGCGGCGGTAACGCCGAAATTGATGCCCGCCCCGTGCGCGCCCGGAATGGGCGCGATCTCGATGCCCTCCCGCTCGGCGTCGATGCCGGCCTCGGCAAGGAGCCGGCGTAGGCCCATGGCCACCCAATGCGCTGCACCGATGTGCCGGCCCTTTAGTGCGGCGAGGTCGCCGCGGGCGATGCCGAGGTCGGCGCGCATCACCAGGAACCAGTACATGCCTTGCGACTGCGCGCAGAGGAGCTTCACGCCGTGCCATTCGGGAAATCCGGCAACCAGGAGATGCGCCGAGCAGCCGATGAATTCGAGGCGGCCCTCGCGCATGGCGGCAAGTGCATTTTCAACCGGAACGATCAACTCAAGCTCGACATCGAGCCCTTCCCTCTTGAAAAATCCAAGCTCTACGGCTGCAATCGCCGGGAAATAGGAGTTGGAGATCAAATCAGGGACGGCGAGCTTCATCGCGATTTCTCTGAGACCAAGGCTCGGCCGAACGTTTGCCAATCGAACAGGCGGCCGATGCCTCCCGTGTGAGCAGCCGGCCGCCGCCGCGTGAGATGGCCCGCGGCGCCCGCACGCACGGTATAAGCCTTGCCAGGGTCACTGCGCCAGAACGAGAGAACGAACCACATGAGCAACCAGATTCCGATCGTAAGCCTCAAGCCCATCGTCGACGGCCAAACCGGCGGCGACGAACGCGTCGCGCGCGACCTCAAGGCCGCGCTCGGGACCTGGGGCGCATTCGAACTGGTCGATCACGGGGTTTCCCGCGAGGTCATCGACGGCGCGTTCGCGGCGGCGGCGACATTCTTCCGGTTACCGCTCGAGACCAGGATGCAGATCAAGGTCGACAAGCACAATCGCGGCTACGCGCCGATGCATCAGACCATCTACCCCGGCAACCTGCCGGACCTGAAGGAGAGCTTCAACGTCGGCACAAAGCTGACCGCAGACGATCCGGACGTCATCGCCGGCAAACCTCTACACGGCGTCAACCGCTGGCCCGATCTCCCAGGTTTTCGCGCCGCGGTGGAGGGCTATTTCGACAACGTGATGGCGCTGGGCGACCGGCTGCTCGGCCCGCTCGCACTGTGCCTCGGGCTTACACCGTCGGATCTGCGAGCGCGCTACCGCAAGCCGATCGCTTTCATGCGGCTGTTCCATTATCCGCCGACCGTCAACGTGGCGCAGAACGAATATGGCGCGGCCGAGCACAAGGACTACGGCTTCCTGACCATGCTGGCACAGGATTCCGTCGGCGGGCTCGAAGTGCGGTCGCCGGACGGCGAACTCGTGCTCGCGCCGCCGCGGCCGGGAAGCTTCATCGTCAATGCCGGCGACATGCTGTCGGAAATCACCGGCGACGCGATCCGCTCGGCGCCGCATCGCGTGATCAATCGCGCCGGCGTCGGACGCTATTCGATCCCGTTCTTCTACGATCCAGATTTCGATGCGCGCTTCGCGTCGCTGCCGGAATTCAGCGCGGGCGAGTTCCTGTTGGCGAAGTTCAACAAGTTCTACAAGTACCGCAAGGAGCTGAGCGAGCCCGCGGCGTAGGGACGACGAGCACTTGCGCTCTCAATTCGTTATGCCCGCGCTTGCCGCGGGTATCCACGTCTTTCTTATTTGATACGAGCAAAGTCGTGGATGGCAAGCCCGGCCATGACGGAGACTACGATCACATCGTGATCTTGAGGTCCTTGATGTAGTCGGTGGTGAACACCTGCTTCCAGTCGGTTTCCGGCTTCAGGAGCTTCGCCCCGACCAGGAATTCGTAGGTCCTCTGCCAGCGCGCGTCCGTCATGATGCCGATGCCCATGGTGGCGGCGTCGCCGCCTTCGACCGCCTTCACCTCGCGCATCTTGCCGAGGCTGTAGTTGATGTGCTCGTCGGGCATCTGCGGGTTGAGCTTCCTGATGAGCGCGTTGCCGGCGGTCGGATCGCGCAGGTAATCCTTCCAGCCCTCGACCGAAGCGCGCGTGAAGCGCGCGACGACGTCGGAGTTGTTCTTGAGATACTCCGTCGTCGTCACCATCGTGTTGGCGTAGGGCGGATAGCCCTGCTCGGCGAACAGAAAGAATTTCACCGGTACGTTGCGCTGCACGGCCAGATAAGGCTCGGCCGTCAGGTAGCCCGCGACGGCGGAATTCGGATCGTTGAAGAACGTCTGCAGATTCGGCCCCTTGGGCGCTGCCATCTCATCAGTGTAGCCGAATTTGCTCTTCAGCCACGGCCAGTAGGACGAGTAACCGTTGGCGCCAAAATAGACCTTGCGGCCCTTCAATTCGGCGAGCGAATTCACGTCCGGCCGGGTCATCAGGCCGATCAGGTCGAACTGGAACGACGTGAAGAACGCCTTGATCGGCGCGCCCTTCTCGGCGGCGTTCAGCGTCGTGATGTCGTAGCTCATGATGATGTCGGTCTCGCCGCCGAGCATGAGCTGCATGCCGTTGAGCTGCGCGTTACCCTGCCGCAACTCGACATCGAGGCCGGCTTTTTCGTAGAGGCCGGTCGCGATGGCCTGGTAGAAGCCGCCGTGCTCGGCCTCGGCGAACCAGTTGGTCAGGAAGCGGACCTTGGTGGCGGCGCGTGCCGCCCGCGGCCGGATCAGCGATGCCCCCGCCAGCGCCGTACTGCCCTGCACGAGCTGCCGCCGGGAAACAACCGGTTTGGTCATGATCTGCTCTCCCTGAACCATCGCAATTGAACCGTATCAACGAGCAAATTCGGTGCCAAGCGCGCGGTGGACGGCGTCAATGCGCCCACAGGAGCAGTGCCACCCCAACGACGATCAGCAGGATTCCAACGGTCTCCCGCGCGGTAGTCGCCTGCTTGAAGACGAAGCGCGAGATGCCCTGCGCGAACACGACTTCGACCAAGGCGAGCGTGCGCACGCTGCCGACCGCCGCGAGCGCAAACGCCAGGAACCAGAATTGCGAGGCGAGCGCGCCCATGAAGCCGGCGAACAGCGACGGCCGCCAGGCGCGGACAATCGCGAACAGCACGTGGCGGTCGCGCTGCCAGAGATAAAACGAGAGCAGCGCGGATTGGAGAAGGAGGCCCGTGACCAGCGTGAAGGTCGCCGCCATGAGATAGCTCGGCAGCGCGAGGCTCAGGATCGCGCCGCGAAAACCCACGGCCGACAGCGCGAACATCGCCCCGGCCGCGAGGCCGAGGAGCGTGGCCCGAACGTCCATCGCGGTGCCCGGCTTGAGCGCCATGATGACGACGCCGGTGGTGGCGATCAGGATGGCGGCGCCCGCCGCGGGCGTCACGGCGTCGCCGAGAAAGATCAGCCCGAACAGCGCAGCCTGCACGGCTTCGGTCTTGATGTAGGCGTAGACCACCACGAACGAGCGGTCGTTCATCGCCGCGAGCATCAGTGCGGTGGCGGCGATCTGCGCCAGCGCGCCGAGGAGCACCCACGGCCAATAGACGAGTGGCGGGCGCGGCAACGCAATGCCGGTCGCGATCATCACGGCGACGAGGAAAACGACCGCGAACGGAAACCCGAACAGGAAGCGGACGTGGGTGGCGCCCACCGTGCCGAGCGTTGCGGTCAGCTCGCGCTGCGTCGCATTGCGCACGGTCTGCGCGGCAGCGGCAATCAGCGTGAAGACGACCCAGAGCCAGCCTGCGTCGATCATGGGCCGGCCCGGTTGACGCGACTAAACGGCTTCGAGCTCGCGGGCTTTGCCGTCGGCCGCCCACTCGGTCACCTTGTCGTGCTCGTTGTCGATGAGCAGGAAGAGGTCGAAATAGCGGATGGTCGGGTAGCCGCCGGTGCGCTTTTTCACGCCCTCGCGCCAGGCGTCGTCATGCGCCTTCTTGGCGGCTTCGACCGAGGGCCAGACATAGATGCCGGCACCGGTGTCAGCAGCGTCGCCGATCCCGGCAAGGAAGTGCTTACGCACGAGATCGCGGTTGGCGGTCCATTTCGGGATCGTGTGCTTGGCATCTTCCAGGATGCGCGCGCGGTCCCAGCCGGCCGGAGAAGGAAATGTCACCAATTCGACGATCATGTCGGGCCTCCGCTGCGGCAGTTGTTCAAACCGAATCCGAATGCGCGGCGACCGTCATGTAGTTCACGTCCGTGTCGGACGAAAGCTGCCAGCGGTCGGCCAAAAGGTTATAGATCACGCCACTCTCGTTCACCACCCGCAGCCCGCTCCGTTCCAGCGCGATCTCGAGCTCGTTCGGCGTGACAAACTTGTCCCATTGGTGTGTGCCGCGCGGCAGCCAGCCGAGCACGTATTCGGCGCCCACGATGGCGAGCGCAAAGCTCTTCAGCGTGCGGTTCAGCGTGGCCACCACCATGAGCCCGCCGGGCTTCACCATTTCGGCGCAGCGCTTGACGAACAGCGGCACGTCCGCGACGTGCTCGACCACCTCCATGGCGAGCACGATGTCGAAGCGCTCGCCCGCGTCGGCCAGCGCTTCGGCCGTGGTCTCGCGGTAATCGACGGTGACGCCCGCCTCCTCGGCGTGCAGCCGCGCCGCCGCGATGTTGGCGACCGACGGGTCAGCGCCGACGACTTCGGCGCCGAGCCGCGCGAGCGGCTCGCTCAGGATGCCGCCGCCGCAACCGATGTCGAGGATGCGAAGCCCGGCCAGCGCGTCGAGCCGCTTCTGCCCCCGCCCGAAGTGTTCGCAGGCGGCCTCCTTGATGAAGCCAAGCCGCACCGGATTGAACTTGTGCAGCACGGCCATCTTGCCGCGCGGGTTCCACCACTCCGCCGCCAGCGCGGAAAACCGCGCGACCTCGGCGTCGTCGACGGTGGGACCAGACCGAGCGTCTTGCGCAAGCGTCATGCCGACATCCCAGGCAGAAGGCAGGCTTTGAAAGCCCTGGACTAAAGTTATCGTCGCGAAACTGGCAATTCTGCAAGTCAAATCGAGTCAGGTGGCTCACACCGCGCTATAAAGGCCCGGCTGGAACTCGCGTCGTTTGTGGTCTCTCGACCGGCAGCAACAGCAGGAAACGGGAATGGCGGCGAGCGTCCTGCGTAGCAAAGGAACGGCGATCGCAGCGAGCACGCTCGCGCTGGCATTGGCCGGCGAAGCGCCGGCGGCTGGCGGCTACGAGGAGTTCCAGCGCGGTATCTATCTGAGTTACGCCAACGCTGTTGGCCCCAACGAGGACATCGCGCGCCTGCCGCTGCTGCGCGCGTCGTTCGGCGGCCCTCCGTTCAATATCGTGATGGATACCGGCTCGACCGGTATCGTGGTCTCGGCGCATCGCATCCCGAATATCGATGCGTTGCCTTCGCTCGGACCCAGAGAGCTCACCTATACGAGTTCCGGCCGGATCATGCGCGGCCGCTTGGTGGTCACGGCCGTGACCGTCATGGGCGCGGATGGCGCGCGGCTCACCACTGGTCCGATCCCGGTGCTGGCCGTGACGCAGATCGCGTGCACCGAGAAGGCGCGCCGTTGCAGGCCGAACGAAGATCCGCGTGGCGTATCGATGATGGGGATCGGGTTCGGCCGCGGACACGGCCGCGAGGCCGAGAACGGTCCCGGCAAGAACCCGTTCATCAACATCGCCACCATCGCGGCGCCGGGCCGCGACGGCGAAAGCGCGCAGGGCATGCGCCGCGGCTACATCGTGACCCGGCGCGGCGTGTATGTCGGCCTGACTGGCGAAAACACACAGCCGCCCTTCAGCTATGTCGCCCTCGCCCGCTCGGAGATCAGGAACGACTGGTCCGGGATTCCAGCCTGCATCATGGTCAACGGCGCGGCCCCAGCGGCGTGCGGCGGCATGCTGATGGATACCGGCGTCACCGCGATGTACCTGACGCTGCCCGACGGCCAAGCGGCCGCCGTCCGCCCCGACGGCGGGCGCGGCTTCACGCTCGCGCCCGGCACCAGCCTGACGATCTCGGCCCCGTCCGCCGAGGCGCCGCAAGCACGTTATACGTTCACGGTGGGCGACGCGCACAACCCGCTGGCACCGACGCGCCTCATCCTCGTCCGCGGCGACCGGACCCCGTTCGTCAATACCGGTCTGCGGTTCCTCAACGGCTTCGACTACCTGTTCGACGCCGACGGCGGCCGCGCGGGCTTCCGGCCGACCGGCCGCGGTCCGGCGATGCCGGTCCGCTCCGGCGACGGTCTGCCGCCCGACTGACCGCGTCGTCGCACCCGGTCACGTGGCGCACAGCGCCAAGGCCAGACCGGACACATGGTTGCAGGCCGCAAACCGTGCCGGTATGAATACCGGCCTTTCCGACAACGCTCAGGCTTGCCATGGCCCGCTTGGTGATGAAATTCGGCGGCACGTCGGTCGCCAACCTCGAACGCATCCGCAACGTCGCGCACCACGTCAAGCGCGAGGTCGATGCCGGCCATGACGTCGCCGTGGTGGTGTCTGCGATGTCGGGCAAGACCAACGAACTGGTCGGCTGGTGCCGCGAAGCCTCGCCGATGCACGATGCGCGCGAATACGACGCCGTGGTCGCCTCCGGCGAACAGGTCACGGCCGGCCTCCTGGCGATGACGCTCGAAGGCATGGGCATCAACGCCCGTTCCTGGCAGGGCTGGCAATTGCCGATCCTCACCTCGCATGCGCATAGCTCTGCCCGCATCCTCGACGTTAACGGCGACGAGTTGCTCAAGCGCTTCAAGGAGCGCAAGGAGGTCGCGGTGATCGCCGGCTTCCAGGGCATGCACAAAGAGACCGGCCGCATCACCACGCTCGGACGCGGCGGCTCCGACACCTCGGCGGTGGCGATCGCGGCCGCCATCCAGGCCGAGCGCTGCGACATCTACACCGACGTCGACGGCATCTACACCACCGACCCGCGCGTGGTGCCGAAGGCAAAGCGGATGCCGAAAATCGCCTACGAGGAAATGCTGGAACTCGCTTCGCTCGGCGCCAAGGTAATGCAGGTGCGCTCGGTCGAGCTCGGCATGGTGCACAACGTGCGCATCTTCGTGCGCTCCAGCTTCGAGAAACCCGAGGACATCGATCCGCACGGCACCCCGCCCGGATCGCTCATTTGCGGCGAGGAGGAGATCGTGGAGCAGCAGGTCGTCACCGGCATCGCCTTCTCCAAGGACGAGGCACAGATTTCGATTCGTCGCGTGCAGGACAAGCCCGGCGTCGCGGCCGCGATCTTCGGACCCTTGGCGGAGGCCGACATCAACGTCGACATGATCGTGCAGAACGTCTCGGCCGACGGCGCCACCACCGACCTCACCTTCACGGTGCCGGCCGGCGACTACAAACGCGCCACCAGCGTGCTCGAGAAGTCGAAGGGCCACGTCTCCTACGAGCGGCTCGACGGCGCAACCGATGTCGCCAAGATCTCGGTCATCGGTATCGGCATGCGCAGCCACGCCGGCGTCGCCGCCCAGGCCTTCAAGGCGCTGGCCGAGAAGGGCATCAACATCCGCGCCATCACCACGTCGGAGATCAAGTTCTCGCTGCTGATCGACGCCGCCTATACCGAGTTGGCGGTGCGCACGCTGCACTCGCTGTACGATCTGGATAAAGACTGAGGCTGCGAAATCGAGCGCGCCGTCCCATTTTTGGGTCCCTAGCCGCTACCAGTCGCTGCCGGCGGCAGAAACCACTGGTGTGGTCGAAATGTGCTACATTTCGATTGTTTACGCGCGGAAAGGGATCTCGTTGTGAGACGGCGGGACGTCATCACGCTTCTCGGCGGCGCGGCAGCCACCTGGCCGCTGGCAGCGCGGGCGCAGCAGCGCCGGCCCCTGGTCGGCTTCCTTAGCAGCGGATCATCGGCTCCTTTTGCGGAAATGTCGGCCGCCTACCAGCAGACCCTCGGCGAGGCCGGCTATGTTGCCGGCAAGACCCTGACGATCGAGTATCGCTGGGCCGAAGGCCAATATGACCGTCTGCCGGCGCTCGCGGCCGACCTCGTCAGCCGCAATGCCGACGTCATCGCAACCGCGGGCGGGGCCATCACCGCGCTGGCCGCCAAGGCCGCCACGGCGAACGTCCCGATCGTTTTCATCATGGGCGACGATCCGGTTCGCGCCGGCCTCATCGCCAGCCTGAACCGGCCCGGGCGCAATGTCACCGGCGTCAGCCTTTTCCTTGCGGAGCTCCTCGGCAAGCGCTTCGACCTGCTGTCGGAGCTTGTGCCGCCTCCCGTGACGCTCGCGATCCTGGTCAATCCGACCAATTCAAACGTCGAGAGTGACAAGCGGGAAGCGCAAGCCGCCGCGCGTGCCCGCGGCCGCCAGCTTCTGATTTTGCAAGCCAGCAGCATCGGCGAGATCGAAGTCGTTTACGCGACGCTCGCGCAGCAACGCGCCGGGGCGCTCCTGATCGGCACCGATATCCTGTTCACCAACCAGCGCAATCAATTCGTAGCGCTTGCCGCCCGTTATGGCATCCCGACCATGCACCAATGGCGGGAATTCGTCGCGACCGGCGGTCTCGTAAGCTACGGCACCAGCCACACTGAACCCTATCGCCAAGCTGCGACATATACGGCGCGCATCCTGAGGGGCGAAAAGCCAAGCGACCTACCGGTAACGCAACCGACCAAGTTCGAGCTGGTCATCAATCTCAAGACCGCAAAGACACTCGGCCTCGCTATCCCGGACCGGCTGCTTGCGCTCGCCGACGAGGTGATTGAGTGAGCCCCGCCATTGCGCGGCTGTGCGCTCGATGAACTGAACGAGCGAATATCTCCCGTGCCCGACATCGTCTCTTACGCACAGCGCTTCGAAGACCTCTACGTCATGCGCGCCTTCGGCGAGCGGGCCGAAGGCTTCTACATCGACATCGGGTCGGGTCACCCGGTCTACGACAACATGTCGCTCGCGTTCTATCTCAAGGGCTGGCACGGCATCACGGTCGAGCCGAACCCGTGGCTCGCTCAGCTCACGCGCGCGGTACGCCCGCGCGACCGGCACGTCGAGGCGGTGATCGGCGCTACGTCCGGGCAAGCCGCCTTCCATGTGGTGCGCGAGTTCCACGGCCTCTCGACCACCATCGCCGAGCACGCCGCCAAAGCGCAGTCGCAGTTCGGACGGGAGGCCGACGCGATCACGGTTCCGATGCTGACGCTCAGGGACCTGTGCGAGATGCACGCACCGCCGAGCTTCGAATTCCTCAAGGTCGACGTGGAGGGCGCCGAGCCCGACGTGCTACTCAACGGCGACTGGCAGAAATTCCGGCCGAAGGTGGTGATCGTCGAGGCGCTGGCGCCCTACACACTCGCCCCCGCGTACGAGCAGTGGGAGCCGTTCCTGGCGCGCCACGGCTATCGCTACGTGCTGTTCGACAGCCTCAACCGCTATTACCTCGCGGATGAAGCGGGCGATCTCGCGCCCGCGTTCGAAAGCGCGCCGGCCTCGTTCGACGAGAAGCGGCAGTTCCGCAACGTCAAGCCCGCGCTCACCGACGCGACGCATCCCGACCACCGGCTGGCGACGGCCTTCGCCCGTGCGGCGATGATCCGCCTGCCGCTCCTCGATCCGGCCCTTTTGCTGCAACTGCTCACGGCCGACCTTTCGGCCACCGACCTCGCCAAGCGCGCGGGCGCGGACGATATCGCCCGTGCGGTCGAACAGTTGTTCGGCCCTGGCATGCACGCGGAATCGATTCGCGATCTGAAGCTGTCCCCGCACGCGACCGTGCGGGACATCTACGCCGCCCTGCTCGACACCGATGCCTTTCGTGTCGCCTGCGGCCGGATTTCGGCGAGTTACGCCTGGTAGCGGCCGGATATATCGGGTTGATGACCGAATTCCCAGCTTTGGCTTGCCCGGTCCACGCCCCATTCGCTATACGGCGTGATGGATGGTAGCCGCCGCGGGCGCCTGGGCCCGGCGGCCGCTGTTTCCTGATTTTCGTCGAGCCGGCGGCTCTGAGACGCCGGCCAAATTGGGCTGATCCGAGGATCACGTCATGCGTGGCGCGCTCGGCGGTCCGCGCGTGTTGTTGCGCCGGCTTCGCGAGGTGATGGCGGAGCCGGTCAGCGCGCAGGAACGCCTGGACAAGATCGTGGTGCTGATCGCCGCCAACATGGTGGCGGAGGTCTGCTCCGTCTACGTGCTGCGCGTGGACGGCACGCTTGAGCTGTACGCCAGCGAAGGCCTCAAGCCGGAGGCCGTCCACCAGACCGTATTGCGTGCGGACGAGGGCCTGGTCGGTCTGGTCGCCAGCGAGGCCAATCCGGTGAACCTTTCGCAGGCGCGGGACCACCCCGCGTTCTCCTACCGGGCGGAGACCGGCGAAGAAATCTACAACGCCTTCCTCGGCGTGCCGGTGCTGCGCGCCGGCAATACGCTCGGCGTGCTGGTGGTGCAGAATCGCGCGCGCCGGACTTACACAGAAGAAGAAGAAGAAGCATTACAGACCACCGCGATGGTGCTGGCCGAGATGATCGCCTCGGGCGAGCTTTCCGCCATCGCCAAGCCCGGTCTCGAGCCGGCGGCCCGGCGGCCGCTGCATCTGACCGGCGTCGCGCTCAACGACGGCATCGCGCTCGGCCACGTGGTGCTGCACGAGCCGCGCGTCGTCATCACCAATTTCATCGCCGACGACATCCCGAAGGAGCTCAAGCGTCTCGAGGCGGCGATCGAAACCATGCGGTCGGACCTCGACGTCCTGCTCGAACGCGGCGAGGTGGCCGACGGCGGCGAGCACCGGGATGTGCTCGAAGCCTACCGCATGTTCGCCTACGACCGCGGCTGGGAGCGCCGGCTCGACGAAGCGGTGCGTACCGGCCTGACCGCCGAGGCCGCGGTCGAGCGCGTGCAGTCCGACACGCGGGCGCGGATGTTGCGCATTACGGATCCCTATCTGCGCGAACGGCTGCACGATTTCGACGATCTCGCGAACCGCCTGATGCGCCAGCTCACCGGCCAAGAGCATGCCCCCGCTCGCGAAAGACTCCCGGAAAACGCCGTTGTGGTCGCCCGCTCGATGGGCCCGGCGGCGCTGCTCGACTATGACCGCAGGCGGCTGCGCGCCCTGATCCTGGAGGAAGGCGGTCCGACCTCGCATGTCGCCATCGTGGCGCGCGCACTCGGCATCGCGGCAGTGGGCGAGATCGCCAACGCGACCGGCATCGCCGATCCGGGCGACGCCGTGATCGTCGACGGCGCGACCGGCGACATCCACGTCCGGCCCTCGCCCGACATGGAGGCGGCCTATATCGAGCGCGTGCGGCTGCGGGCGCGCCGGCAGCAGCAGTATCTTGCGCTACGCGACAAGCCGTGCGTCTCCAAGGACGGCGAGAAGATAACGCTCATGATCAACGCCGGCCTCGCCGTCGACCTGCCGCACATCGAGGAGACCGGCGCCGCCGGCATCGGCCTGTTCCGGACCGAGTTGCAATTCATGGTGGCGGCGACGTTTCCCCGCACCGCCGAACAGTTCTCGCTCTACCGTGCCGTGCTCGACGCCGCGGGCGACAAGCCGGTGACTTTTCGCACCCTCGACATCGGCGGCGACAAGGTGCTGCCGTATATGCGCAACGTCGAGGAGGAGAACCCCGCCTTGGGCTGGCGGGCAATACGCCTCGGACTAGACCGGCCGGGCCTGCTGCGCAGCCAGATACGCGCACTGTTGCGGGCGGCAGGCGGCCGCGGGCTCAAGGTCATGTTCCCGATGATCGCCACGGTCGAGGAATTCGACGGCGCCAAGGCGCTGGTCGAGCGCGAACTCACACACCTGCGCCGGCACGGTCACAAGCTGCCCGAGCGGGTGGAAATCGGCACGATGGTCGAGGTCCCTTCCCTGCTCTACCAGCTCGACGAGCTGCTCGAGCGCGTCGATTTTCTGTCCGTCGGCTCGAACGATCTCGTGCAGTTCTTCTATGCCGCCGACCGCGGCAACGCCCGTGTCGCCGACCGGTTCGACGCGCTCTCAGCGCCCATTCTGCGCGCGTTCAAGTCCATCACCGACAAGAGCCGCAGCCATGGCAAGCCGGTGACGCTCTGCGGCGAGCTTGCGTCGAAGCCGATCGGCGCGCTCGCACTGACCGCCATCGGCTTCCGATCACTGTCGCTCTCGCCTTCCGCCGTCGGCCCGGTGAAGGCTATGCTGCTCGATCTCGACGTTCGAAAGGTCACGGCCCTGCTCGGACCGCTCATCGACAGCCCGGCCGGCAGCGTGCCGATCCGCGAGCGGCTGCAGAAGTTCGCGGCCGAAGAGAATTTGCAGCTTTGACGATGACCTCATACTCGTCATTGCCGAACTTGATCACGATATAAGCCGGATGTTGCCCGAACAGAAACTCGACGCGCTGCTCGCCCGTCACCGGATGATCGAGCATGAGCTCGCGAGCCAAGTCTCGCCCGAGACCTACGTGAAGCTGTCGCGCGAGTTCGCCGAGCTTGGGCCGGTGATCGAGACCGTGCGGAACTATCGCAACGTCACTGACGAGATCGCGGACCTCGACGCACTCATCGCCGATCCGACGACCGACGCCGAGATGCGAGCGATGGCGGGCGCCGAAAAGCCTCCGCTCGAACAAAAGCGCGAGGTGCTCGAACAGCACATCAAGCTTGCGCTCCTGCCGAAGGACGCGATGGACGAGCGCAACGCCATCCTGGAAATCCGCGCCGGCACCGGCGGCGACGAGGCGTCGCTGTTCGCCGGCAACCTCTTTCGCATGTACGAGCGCTACGCCGCCAAGCAGGGCTGGAAGGTCGAACTGATCTCGGCCAGCGAAGGCACCATGGGCGGCTACAAGGAAATCATCGCCGAGGTTCGCGGACGCGGCGTCTTCGCCAAGTTCAAGTTCGAGTCCGGCGTGCATCGCGTCCAGCGCGTGCCCGACACCGAGGCCTCGGGCCGCATCCATACGTCGACAGCCACCGTGGCCGTGCTGCCCGAGGCCGAGGACGTGGACATCGCGATCAACGAGGGGGACCTCAAGGTCGACACGCTGCGTTCGGGCGGCGCCGGCGGCCAGCACGTCAACAAGACTGAATCGGCCATACGCCTGACGCATCTTCCGACCGGCATCGTGGTCATGATGCAGGAGGACCGCTCGCAGCACAGGAACCGCGCCAAGGCCATGGCGGTGTTGCGCTCGCGACTCTACGACTTCGAGCGGCAGAAGAAGGACGCCGCACGCGCCGCCGAACGGCGTGGCCAGGTCGGTTCCGGCGACCGTTCGGAGCGCATCCGCACCTACAACTTCCCGCAGGGCCGCGTCAGCGACCACCGCATCAATCTCACGCTCTACAAATTGCCGCAGATCGTCGAGGGCGAAGCACTGGGCGAGATCATCGATGCGCTCGTGACGGAACATCAGGCTGAATTGCTGGCGGCGGAAGGCGCGACGTGATGTGACCTTGACCGGCCCGAATAGCCCGTTCGTCCCCGCGAAAGCGGGGACCCAGAATCAAGGACTGGAATTCGGGTCCCCGCTTTCGCGGGGACGAACGGAGGACACGGTCGGCTCTTCGCGGCAGGCGCTCGCCCGCATCTTTCGCCAAGCCGGTCTCGATACGCCCGAGCTCGATGCGCGCCTGCTGATGGGATTTGCGCTCGGCCTCGACCATGGCGGGCTGGTGGCGCAATCAGACCGCCAGATGACTCAGGCCGAAGCTGACGCGATCGCCGCACTCGCCTCGCGCCGGCTGGCCCGCGAGCCGGTGGCACGCATTCTGGGCGTCAAGGAATTCTGGGGCCTGCCGCTCAAGCTCGACGCGCAGACCCTGGTGCCCCGGCCCGAAACCGAAACGGTGGTCGAAGCCGCGCTTGCAGCGCTCGACCGCGATGGCGCGCGCACGCGTACGCTCCGTATCCTCGATCTCGGCACCGGCTCGGGTGCGCTCCTGCTGGCGCTGCTCTCCGAACTTCCGGCGGCCTTCGGTATCGGCACCGATGTCAATTTCGATGCGCTCGCTTGCGCGCGCGACAATACGATGGCGCTCGGCGTCGCGCAGCGGGCCTCGTGCGTCATGTGCGACTATGGTGCCGCGCTCGCCGGGCCATTCGACCTCGTCGTCAGCAACCCGCCCTATATCGCGCGTGGCGATATTGCGGCCCTGGCGCCCGAGGTGAGAGCGTTCGATCCGGCACGCGCGCTCGACGGCGGCCCCGACGGGCTCGATGGTTATCGCGCCATCGCGGCCGATGCACTGCGGCTGCTGGCACCAAACGGCATGCTCGTGGTGGAACTTGGCGCAGGCCAAGCCGATGCGGTGATCGCGCTCATGCGGGCTGCGGGCCTGGCTGCCCGCCGAGCTACCAAGACCCGATCTCGCGGGCATCGCCCGGGCCCTGGTTCTGCGGCCAGGGCCATGAATGTTCCACATTGCAGGTACGAAAAAAAGCGCTTGGATTGTGGGTCAAGACCGACTAGGTTCCGGGCACGGAATCGACCCGACATACTTGAACGCATCGACTAGCGAGCCCCGAAGCGAGATTGCGGAGAGCCGACGGTGCGGATGGAGCGAACCTAGGGAAGCCGGATGATCCGGCAGGTGGATTCGCCTACTCGGGACGAGATGCTTCAACGGTTCGATGCATGCGGCGATCGGTGCATGATTTGCGCATGTGTATGATGAAGATAAAGGGCAACACCGCGGTAGAGCCGCGGCCAAGGGGTTGCTGCTTCGCGACACGGAACCTGACAGCGCGGTGAACCACGCCGCATTTTTTCTTCTTGCTTGCAACGGCGGGACGCAGGCGTTTGCACGTCCCGCGTCTGTCCAATCTGGTAAAGTGAGCGGCCGCGTGCCGTCGTAATCAAGAGCTGTAAAATCGAGGGTCGTAAACGGACGGATCATGAGAAACGGTCAAAACAAGCGGATGCGTGGACGCAACAACAACCACTCTCATAACCATAGCCACGGTGGTGGTGGTGGCGGTGGTGGTGGTGGTCATCGCAAGAGTCACAATCCGATGGCTCGCGTATACGAGTTCGAACGGTCCGGAAGTGAAAATTCGCGGCAATCCCGCGCACATCGCCGAAAAATACATGCAGCTCGCACGAGACGCGCAGACCTCCGGCGACCCGATCTCGGCAGAGAACTACTTTCAGCACGCAGAGCACTACTTCCGTCTGATCGCCGCCGCGCAGGAACAGTTCCGCCAGAACAATCCGCATCTCCCTCGCCAAGAGACCGAGGTGACGGGCGCCCGTGACGAAGGCTTCGACGAGAACGATGGCGAGGATGCTGAGCCGCAACAGGGCATGGGCATGGTCGAAGCACCTTACGGGACCGGCGAGCAACCTTACCTTCCGCCCAATGCGCAACCTTTTCCGCCTCGCGACCAGCCGCAGCCGCATGTGGCGCGGGCACCTCAGGCAGCAGCACCCGCCGAGGGCGGCGATATCGACCGGTTGCCCTCCTTCATCACCGGGGGACAACAGCCCGGTCAGCCGCAACCGAGCCAGCAGGGCAACGGACAGAACGGCCACGAAGGTCAGGGCGATCGCTTTCCGCTGCATCGCCGGCGCCGGCGTCATCGCGGTCCGCGTCCGGACGCGGCCGGCGGCGAAGCCGGAGGCGATCATTCGCCGCGCGGCGAATAACTTCCTTAACGCACGTTTCTCACCCGTCGTGCGTAGGCGGCATCCGCGCATCCGTCGAACGCGTCATGCCCCGCCCGGCGACGGCGCGAGCGCAGGCTTGAGCGCGGGCACCAGTCGCGTCCGTTCCCGGCGTGCCGGGATCATTCGGTAGACTTGCTTGGTCGCCTCGACGATGTGCACGCCGGCGAATGGCGCGGCGACGATGGCGCCCGTCCGTTCCCACGCGCCCGCCGAGCGCAGGAACCAGCCCCGCGCGACCGGGGGTACATGCAACGCCTCCCCCCAGCCGGTCGGCGTGAACCAGGTTTCACGCAGGAGCTGGGTGATCTGCGAACGCGAGTATGGGCGGCCGTGACCGAATGGCGTCGTGTCCATGCGCGCCCAGACCCCGCGCCGGTTGGGGACCACGAGGAGAAGCCGTCCACCTGCCGCCAGCACCCGCCAGACCTCGCGCAGTAACGCGCTCGGGTCGTGCGCCATTTCCAATGAGTGCACGAGCAGGACTCGATCGACCGCGGAATCCGGAAGCGGCATGTCAAGCTCGTCGACCAGAGCGGCGAGATCCGGCCGGTTGGTCGGCCACTTGATCGCACCTTGCACGGCCGGCATGAAGGCAAGGCAGCGGTCCGCCTCCTCACGGAACAGTCCGAGATAGGGCGTCGCATATCCCACGCCCAAGACGCGCAAGCCGCGCAGATCGGAAAAGCGCGTGCGAATGCCACGCCCGACAAACCGCCGCGCCACGATGCCGAGGCGCTGGGCATAGAAGTCGCGTAGGTCGACGACGTCGATGGACATGACCTTGAAGCTAGCATGAATTGCAGGCTCCGGCGTCCGAGACGCGCCTCGCAAGGGTCGCGCCCGAAGCGTCGGCTATCGGCATTGTGATATCTTTGCCGGCACGCCTTGGCTAAAACTCACCGCGATTCCGGGCGCGGCCGGCGCCCTTCGATGCGAGGAAAATAAAGTCCATGCCCGCACAGACCCGTCTGTTTCGCTGCCTCAAGGATAACTACGGCGTGCTGGTGCACGATCCCGCAAGCGGCGCAACCGCCGCGATCGACGCGCCCGAAGCCGCCCCGGTCGAAGCCGCGCTGAAATCGACCGGCTGGCGGCTCACCGACATCCTGGTGACCCATCATCACGCCGATCATACGGACGGCATCCCGGCACTGAAAGAGCACCATCGCTGCCGCGTGGTGGCGCCACAGGCCGAAGCCGCCCGCATTCCGCTGGTCGACGAGACGGTACGCGAGAACGACACGGTTCGCGTGGGAGGCCTCGAAGCGCGCGTGATCGAGACGCCCGGCCACACGCTCGGCCAAATCAACTATTTCTTTCCGGCGGACAAGTTGCTGTTCGCCGGCGATACGCTGTTCTCGATTGGCTGCGGGCGTGTCATCGAAGGCAATCCCGAGATGATGTGGCAGTCGCTGCTCAAGCTGCGCGCGCTGCCGGACGACACGAAGGTCTATTGCGGGCACGAGTACACGCAGGCGAACATTCGCTTTGCGCGCACGATCGAACCCTCCAATCCGGCACTCGCTGCGCGCGAACAGCAAGTCAACAAGCTCATTGCCGCGGGCACGCCCACCATTCCCTCCACGATCGGCGAAGAGAAAACCGCCAATCCCTTCCTGCGCGCCGACGTTTCCGAGGTCGCGAACGCGGTCGGCCTGTCCGGCAGCCCGGCGTGGAAGGTGTTCGCCGAAATCCGCGAGCGCAAAAATCGATCCTGACGCCGCCGCGCGCTGCATCATCAAACCGAAATAAATCCCGCTAGCTAGTCAAATGATCGCGAGCGGGCGCTCTGTCGCTTACCGGACGGGGTTTCATGTTAAGTTTGCGTGCCAAGGCTGACCGAGAACGGTTCGCCGGCACAAAATTGGAGGGCGACCATGTCTCAAAACATGTCTTGGAAGACGCATTGTGTCATTGCGTTATTCGCGGCTGCGTCACTCGGCTCGACGGCCGCCAACGCGCAGCAGCAGCCACCACAATCTCCGAACATGACGTTTTTCGTGACCAGCAGCGGGCCCGGCAAGGGCGCCGACCTCGGTGGATTGGAAGGCGCCGACCGGCACTGCCAGACGCTGGCGACCGGCGCCGGCGCCGGCAGTAAGACTTGGCGTGCCTATCTCAGCAGCAACGCGGCGCGGCAGGGCGGCGCCGTCAACGCACGCGACCGGATCGGCAACGGCCCCTGGCAGAACTTCAAGGGCGTCGCGGTCGCGCAGAACGTCGACGACCTGCACAGCGACAACAACAAGCTCACGCAGGAGAATTCGCTGACCGAACGCGGCACCATCGTCTCGGGCACCGGCATGACGCCGAACTGGCACGACGTCATCACCGGCTCGACGCCGGAAGGACGGGCGTTTCCGGCCAACATGAACCTGACCTGCAACAACTGGACCAGCAGCACGTTCGGCAGCGCGATGGTGGGCCACATCGATCGCAACGGCACCGTGATCACGCCGTTCGTGAAATCCTGGAACGCGGCGCACATGTCGCGCAGTTGCAGCCAGCCGGACCTGATCGCCACCGGCGGCAACGGCCTGTTCTACTGCTTCGCGCAATAGCGCGCGCTCGCACCGTGTGCGGACAGCGACGCGACGATCGTCGCTGCCCGCCGTCGTTTCCCACATCGATCAACCGTAACGGCTGGCATGGAGCCATGCCGTCATCAGGAGGATTTCCATGAAGATGCAATCGACCACCCTGCTCGCCGCAACGGCGCTTCTGTTGCTGGGCCTGAACACGGCCGCGCAGGCGCAACAGGCGCCGCCGCAGTCGCCCAACATGACCTTCTTCGTCGTGAGCGCCGGCCCCGGCAAGGGCGCCGACCTCGGCGGCCTCGAGGGCGCGGACCGGCTATGCCAGAGCCTCGCGCAGGCCGCAGGCGCGGGCAGCAAGACCTGGCGCGCCTATCTGAGCACTCAGGCGGAAGGAAGCACCGCGGCCGTCAACGCCCGCGATCGCATCGGGCGCGGGCCGTGGCAGAACTTCAAGGGCGAGGTCGTCGCGCAGAACGTCGACGATCTGCACGGCGACAACAACAAGCTCGGCATGCCGACGTCGCTGACCGAACGCGGCAGCATGATCGCCGGCGTCGGCTACACCCCCAACTATCACGACGCGCTGACCGGCTCGCAGACGGACGGCCGCGCCTTCCCGGCCGGCGAAGACCGGACTTGCCGCAACTGGACGAGCAGCACGCAGGGCGCCGCCATGGTCGGTCATATAGACCGCAAGGGCCTGCGCGACGACGCGGCGTCGAAGTCGTGGAACTCCTCGCATCCCTCGCGCGGACCGGAGGGCGGCTGCAGCCAGAGCGATCTGCGTGGCACCGGCGGCAACGGCCTGTTCTACTGCTTCGCGAACTGACGCCTTCGTCCCGCGGGCACGGTCGCAGTTGTTGAGCCCTCTCCCCCCCAAGGGGCGGTGACGCGGCAAGCAAGACGTGACCGTGCCCCGCGCGTCGCTACGCGCCGGGCGCGACCGCGTGGCGCACGTTCGGCAGTTCTACGACCACGGTATCGAGTTCCGAGTTCAGCGCGACGTTGACGACCGGCTCGTCCGGCAACTTCTCCGAAGGCTCGTACCAGGGCCGCCGCTCGGTTACTCCGTGCTCCACGGCTAGCGCAATGAGCCGCCCGATCTCGTCGCCTTGCAGAGGAACCAGCTTCTTCTCGGCATCGTACCGGTAAAGCTGCGGACAAAAATACAGGGCGTGAATGCGGTGGTCGTATCCCTCGACGACGAGGTAATGCTGCGCTCTGAACAGGATATTGTATTTCTTGACGACCCTGCGCTCGAGCGTTGCGCGAGCGATCCGGAGCCTGTCGGGCGACGGGCCGACGATCGTGCCGGCCTCCAGCAGGATCACCCAATCCTTGCTTGTCGTGTTGTCCCGATGGATCGGGATCAAGTAACTCGGCACCTTTCGCCGGAAAAGACCCATCGCCGGACCTACTCAACTCCTACAATGTTGTCAGACTAGCAGCCTCGGCACCGCGGTCAATGCGCCGGCCGTCGGGCGATGGCGCGTGGTCCTTCGCAGGCCTCTTTCTCATTCCGTGTACCATCGCTTAACATGCATCCGCCCCCCTGAACCCTTGCCCGCCTGCGTCAACCAATATGATCTCCGCCGCCGATATCATCCGCCTGCTCGACCTCAAGCCGCATCCCGAAGGCGGCCACTACCGCCAGACGTTCTGCGACCCGCACACCATCGACGGCCGTCGTGCGGCATCGACGGCGATCTACTTCCTGCTGGCGCGCGGCCAGCGTTCGCACTGGCACAAGGTCGATGCTGTCGAAGTCTGGCACTACTACGCCGGCGCGCCGCTCCACCTCGAAACGGCGATGAGCGATCGCGGGCCGGTCGAACGCGTCACGCTCGGTCCCGACCTTTCGGCAGGCGAGCGGCCGCAGGCGGTGGTACCGGTGCACGTCTGGCAGGCGGCGGAAAGCCTCGGCGACTGGACGCTGGTCGGCTGCACGGTTGCGCCCGGCTTCGAGTTCGCCGGGTTCGAACTGGCGCCGCCGGGCTGGGCCCCTTCCGCCTGAGCACCCGAACAATCCCCGCACGGAGACCACGCGATGTCAGCCCTCGATGAAGCTCGCGAAAAGCTCGCGCTTGCCAACCGCATTCTCGCGCACGAAGGCGTGCTCGACGCCTTCGGCCACGTGAGCATGCGCCATCCTTCCGATCCCGGCCGCTACCTCCTGCCGCGATCGCGCAGCCCCGAACTGGTCGAACCGGCCGACATTCTGGAGTTCACGCTCGATTCCGAGCCGGTCGTTCCGCCGACCGTCCTGCTCTATGGCGAGCGCGTGATCCACGGCTGCACCTATGAGGCGCGGCCAGACGTGCACGCGGTCTGTCATCACCATGCGCGCGCCGTCATGCCGTTCTGCATCTCGGGCGTTCCGCTGGTCCCCGTCAGCCATCTCGGCGCGACCATGGGGGCGATGGTGCCGTTCTGGGATCAGCGCGACGAGTTCGGCGATACCACCCTGATCGTATCGAAGCCTGAAGAAGGGCGCTCGCTTGCTCGCGCGCTGGGGCCGAACTGGCTGGTGCTGATGCGCCGGCATGGTGCGACGGTCGCGGGCGAGACGCTGGAGCAGATGGTATTCCGTGCGGTGTTCTCCTGCCGCAATGCGGAAATGCAGCGCGAGGCGCATGCGCTGGGCGGCGTGAGTCCGCTCACGCCGACCGAGGCCCGCCTGGCGTGCGCGTTCAATCTCCAGCCCAAGCCCATGTCGCGCGCTTGGGAGTATTGGAGCAGCCGTGTCCAAGCATGATGGCGCGTCCGGCTCGATGTGACGGGAATGCAACAGGCCGGCTTTATCCTCCCGGTGCGCTTGTGCGACTCAGCGCGCATTGATTCTTTATCCACCATTCCGACGTAGAACCATCTCAGGTCGGGAGGGGCAGCGATGCTGGACGGAAAGCGTTATTTCGCCGAGTTTCCGGACGAGGAAGCCGGCTCATCGGAGCGGCTGCTGAGCATTGCCAAGCGGCTCGAGAAGCTGGCGGCGCTTGAGAAGGAGCTGCGACGCTACCTCGAGCAGAATCTCAAGACGGATTCCGAAAGCCTCTAGTCGCCGTTCTCGGCGAGACCAAAAGCACGAAATCCTGGGAGCGATCGCACGGCGGCGGCTTTCCGCCGCTCAATGCGCCATCAGGATCGGCAGCGTCGAATTCGCCAAGAGATGACGGGTCGCACCGCCGAAGATCAGTTGCCGAAGCCGGCTCTGCGTATAGGCCCCCTTCACGATCAAATCGCATCCTAACGACTTGGCGTGCGCCAGGATGGCCTCGCCCGTGCTGCGGCCGTCGGGCGTCACCGTCATGGGTTCCGAGCGAATGCCGTTGCGCTGAAGGTGATTGGCCAACTGCTCGCCGGCGGGCCCCGGCACGGTCCCGCCTTTCACGGTCAGCACCGTCACGCGACTGGCCTTCTGTAAGAGCGGCATCGCAAGCGCGGTCGTCGTCGCCTGCTCGGTGCTGCAATTCCAGGCGATCAGGACGTTGTCGCCCAGCCGCTCCGGCGGAGACGGCGGCGCGATCAGGATCGGCCGGCCGGTTTCAAACAGCGCGGCCTCGATCGTCATCATGCTCGGCCGCGATTTACCGGATGTGGGTCTTCCCAGCACGATGACGTCAAAGACCCGACCGTAGCTGCCGACGAAGCGGTCTCCGTCCGGCGCCGCGTCGAGCCATCCGAAGGAGAGCGCGCCCTCGACTTTGCTCGATTTCGCCACGCCACGGGTATTCATGAAATTCTCGAACAGGCCGCGGGCTTCCTTCGCCATCTCGACTTCGTTCTCGTTGAATTCGATCGGCAGCGGGCCTCCGGGATCGAGCGCATAGAGTTCGACCATGGCCGGAAACAACGCGAAGCCTTCGATGTAGCTGTCGAACGTCTTTGCGAGCAGCAGCGCGGTCTGCAAGGTCGACGTCATGACCTCGTGTTGCTCGACCGGAACGAGAATCGACTTCATGTTCATGGCCGCCTCCCAGTTCGGTTCCAGGAACTCGGGTCAGAGTAGCCATCCGGGCGCCCGGCGGCAAATTGCGCGATACCGGAGTGGAGGTCCGGCGGTCGTGTAGCCCATCATGATGCGGCAAGAGACGCGCGCGGCAAGACCGGATAGATATTTCACATGCCCGAGACGGACACGCCTGAGCCACTCCCGACCGGCCCGCAACCTGGGCGCTGGGTGCTCGCGCACGGCGAGATCCGCACCATCGTGTTCGGCCTGATGCTGGCGATGTTCCTCGCCGCACTCAATCAGACCATCGTGGCGACCGCTCTGCCGAGCATCGGCCGCGATTTTCACGACTTCGAGCTGTTGCCGTGGGTGGTAACGGCCTATCTCCTGACATCCACCGCGGTCGCACCGCTCTACGGCAAGCTCAGCGACATTCATGGCCGGCGCACCATGATGGTCGCCGGCGTCGGCATATTCCTGGTCGGCTCGGTGGCCTGCGCGCTCGCCCCCAACATGATCGCGCTGATTCTTGGTCGCGGCCTGCAGGGGATCGGCGGCGGCGGCATTGTCCCGCTGGCGCAGGCGATCATGGCCGACGCGGTCGCGCCGCGCGAACGTGGCCGCTATCAGGCCTATATGGGCAGTGTCTGGGTGACGGCAGGTCTCGGCGGCCCGGTTGTCGGCGGTATCCTCTCGCAGCATTTCCACTGGTCAGTCATCTTCTGGGTGAACGTTCCGGTGGCGCTGGTCGCGGCATTCATGGCGTACAATTCGCTCAAGCGCCTGCCGCGACATGATCGCAAACACAAGCTCGACCTGATCGGCGCCGGGCTGATGATGGCCTCGGCGATTCCCCTGCTGCTGGCGCTGACCTGGGGCGGGACGCGTTACCCCTGGATGTCGCTGCCGATCGCCGGGCTGGTGGTCACAGCGGTCGTGTTGACGTTGCTGTTCGCTTGGCGGCTGACACAGACCCCGGAGCCTTTCCTGCCGTTGCCAGTGCTCGCCAATCAGGTGATGCGCATGGGCAGCGTATGCACGTCGTTCTCGCAAGGCGTGGTGGTCGGGCTCACGATCTTTCTGCCGCTCTACTATGAGATCGTGCACAAGTTCTCGGCGAGCGATGCCGGTCTTGCACTCATTCCCATCGTGGTGATGTCGACGCCGGGATCGATCGTGGCCGGTCGCGCCATGATGCACCTCGATCACTACAAGCGCGTTCCGGTGATCGGGCTGTGCTGCTCGATCGTCGCGCTGTCGTTCCTGGTCTGGAATCCCGGAATGCACCCGTTCGCCGTGGCGGCGGTGCTCAGCGTCGTCGCCTTCGGGATTGGCACCACCTATCCGGTCGGCACGGTCTCGATCCAGAACGCCGTGTCGCGCTATCAGGTCGGCGCCGCCATGGGCGGGATGAACTTCTTCCGCGGGCTGACCGCGGCGTTCATCGTCGCGGTGATGGGCGCGATCGTCCTGGCCTCGCTTGGCGTTTCTCCCGAACGCGGCAGCGCCATGTCGGCAGGCTCGATGGCAAACCTGCTCGGCGTCGATCCCGCGCAGGTGTTCCGCGGCGTTTTTGCGCTCGGCGTGGTGTGCCTGGTGATCAGTTTGATCTCGCTGATCTGCATGGAAGAGCGCCCGCTGAGGGGCCGGAGCGAGGACGGCCCGCCGCCCGGCGAATAGCTCTCGGCGGAGGTAAATCCGCGGCGCGCGTCAACTTCCCATAAACTTTTCAGCGCCCATTAACCGATTGTAGAAACTGGCTTTTCTGTGAATTCCCGGTCACGGGGGACTCACGTCATTGTGCGTTGCACACAGGTGGCCGGATTCCCATTTCAGGGGTCGAAAGGAGACTGGCTGAAGGACAGAAAAACTGACTTCACCGCAAAAAGACGATTCAAAAAGGAGATGAAATTCATGTGCGCGACATTAACCAAATTTGCCGCCGTGATCGCCCTGATCGGGGCCGTTGCGATCAGTGCGGTCGCGATCTCGCTGACGGTTGGCACCGCCGCGGATGCCTGTACGCTGAATTCTCAGCGCATGGTCGAAAAGCTCGCTCTCCCCTCGCGGGATGGCGTAACGCTGAGCATCTTCGACCGCGACTGCCTCGACTGGCACCCGGTGGGCTGAGCCACGCGACCGGCCGCTATCCACCCTTGATGTTCAACTCGCGGATCACGCGCGCATATTCGTCGGACTGCCGGCGAATATGCGCCGCAAAGTCCGCGCCGCAGACCGGGTTGGGATAGAGCGCCTGCTTGTCGAGCCTGGCTTTGACCTCCGGTGCCTGCAAGGCCGCGCTGAACCAGTCGACCAGTTGCGACACCGTTTCCTTCGGCGTCTTCGCGGTCGTCACCATCCCGAACCACACCTCGGCATCGAAGTCCTTGTAGCCGGACTCCGCCACCGTCGGCAGGTCCGGCAACGGCTCGATGCGCCGGGCCGAAGGCGTCGCCAGCGCGCGCAGCTTGCCGGAGTGCAGTTGCTCGCCGATTTCCGAGAAGTTCTGCAGCACGGCGGTGACGTGTCCGCCGAGCAGCGCGTTAATGGCGGGCGCGCCGCCGGTATAGGGCACATAGGTCAGGTTGATGCCGGCAAGCCGCTTGAGCTGTTCGATCGCGATGTGCTGGGTCGTATTGGGGCCGACGCTGGCGATCGACAGTTCGGCGGGCTTGGCGCGCGCCGCGTCGATCAGATCGGCCAGCGTGCGGTAGGGCGACGCGGCGTTGACGACGATCACCTGCGGCGATCGCACGAGATAGCAGATCGGCTCATAGCTCGCGACCGGGTCGTAGTTCACCTTCCGCAGGATCGCGCTGATCACCATGCCATTGGTATTGACCAGCAGCGTATTGCCGTCGGGCGTGGCGCGCGCCACCGTCTCGGCCGCGATGATCCCACCGCCGCCCGGCTTGCTTTCGACGATCAGGGTCTGACCGTTGGTCTTGCCGATCTGGTCGGCCAGGACGCGGGACAGGAGATCGATGGTCCCGCCGGGCGGAACCGAAATGACGATCCTGATCGTGCGCGCGGCCTGCGACCAAGCGAACGTTATTTGCGGCAATCAGCCCGACGCAAAGGAAGGCGAGGAGGCCGATCGAACCGGCACGCAACGACCGCATGGACATCTCCCGGACTGGCCGCCGAACACGTTTCGACGGCGCATTCAATGTCCGGAGAGCGCGCGGGGCTGTCAATGCCGCCCGCACGGGCTGAGGCTGGGAGACCGGCTAATGCTGCGAAACAAGCTTAAGCCCGACCATTCCGGCGATGATCAGCAGGAGGCAGAGGACGCGCAGCACATCCGCCGGTTCGCCGAACAGGACCATACCGATCACCATCGTTCCGGCGGCGCCGATCCCGGTCCACATTGCGTAGGCGGTGCCGAACGGCACCGTCTTCAGCGAAATGCCGAGCAGCACGAAGCTGAAGCCGATCGCCACCACGGTGGCGACGCTCGGCCAGAACCGCGTGAAGCCATCTGAATATTTCAGGCCGAGCGCCCAGCCGATCTCCAGAAGCCCCGCCAAGAAGAGCGCCAGCCAGGCGACCGACACCGTCCCTCGCCTCACCGGCCCTCGCCGATCCGCGACTCCAAGTTCATCGACCAGAGCGCCCGGTCTTCGACGTCCTTGAGCGTCACGGTCATGACTTCGCTCGCGCCGTCGATCGCCACGTGGCCGAAGAACTGCAGGCCTTCGCTGGGCGGCAGGTTCTGCCCCTGCTCCTTGCTCGGCGCCTTGATGTAGCGAAGCTGAGGACCGAATGTGTTGTCGAGCTGGTTGGGCCCGAACGAACCCGCATGGATCGGGCCGGAGACGAACTCCCAGAACGGCTCGAAATCCTGGAACACCGCCTTGTTGGGATCGTAGTAATGCGCGGCGGTATAGTGCACATCGGCCGTGAGCCACACGGTGTTGCGCACTCCGGCGTGCTTGATGAACGAGAGCAGGTCGGCGATCTCGAGCTCGCGTCCGCGCGGCGGTCCATCGCCCTGCGCAACCGCCTCGACGCCCCATTTGCGGTCGCCATCGTACTGCACGATGAGGCCGAGCGGCATGTCGGCGGCGATGACTTTCCAGGTGGCGCGCGAGTTGACCAGTTCGCGCTTGAGCCAGGCGACCTGCGCCGGTCCGAGGAAATAGCTCGCGGGGCCATAGGTTTCCTCGTTGCCCTCGCCGTTCGGCCCGCGGTAGCTGCGCATGTCGAGCATGAAGATGTCGAGCAACGGCCCGTACGAAATCTTGCGGTAGACGCGGCCGGGCTCGGCCTGCGTCTCGCGCATCGGCATGTATTCGTGGAAAGCACGGCCGGCGCGCGCCGACAGCAACAGCGCGTTCTTCTCGACGTATTTCTTGCGCTGATGCTCGGCCCGCGTCAGCGGCTCGCCCGGCCACCAGTTGTTGGTGACCTCGTGATCGTCCCATTGGCTGAACATCGGCACCTCCGCATTGAAGGCGCGCACGTTCTTGTCGAGCAGGTTGTATTTGAAGTTGCCGCGGAACTCGGCGAGCGTCTCCGCCGGCTTCGACTTCTCCTCGGTGACGATGTTCTTCCACACCCCGCCGCCGGGCAGCTTCTGCTCGGCTGCAATCGGGCCGTCGGCGTAGATGGTGTCGCCGTTGTGGATGAAGAAGTCCGGTCGGTTGCGCTGCATCGTCGCGTAGGCGCGCATGCCGCCACGGGATTCGTCGATGCCCCAGCCCTGCCCGGCGGTGTCGCCCGACCAGACGAACGAGAGCGAGCGGCGGTCGGCGGGCGCCGTGCGGAAGCGGCCGACGACGGGTTCGCCCACGATGGTCGGCGACGCGAGATCCTGGAATCGCACGCGATAGAAGATGTCCTGTCCGGCCGGCAGGTTCTCGATCAGGGCCTTCGCGGTCAGGTCAGTTTCGGGCAGCGCATCGACGAATACTCCGTGCCGGATGTTCTTGAAGCTGTCGGTCGTGGCGATCTCGACCAGCATTCGCGCCGGGCGGTCGGCGCGCGCCCAGATCATGCCCGAATCGACCGAGACGTCGCCCGACTGGACGCCGTGGGAGACGAGCGGCCGGTCGTTCGCGCGGCTGATCGAAGGCCGGGCGATGCCGCCAATCGCCGCGAGCGCGGCAGCCGATGCACCGGACGTGATGATGCGGCGGCGGGTGAGGTCGTTACGGATGCGAATGGCCATCTGTCCCTCCTTCGAGTCGCACGGGAACATGGCGACGGGTGCTGACAGTGCGTCATCGATTAGATGACAATGACGTGACATCGTAGAACGACTAGAAACGGGACGATTTCCGCCGGCGACGAACAAACGTTGTCATCGCTGAGTCATCGATCCGGATTATCCAAGGCCGGATGACCCTGCTGAGTCTTTCGGCCGGCGCATTCTGCGCCATCACCGCGCTTCTCCATATCGCGAGCATAGCCGTTGTCGTCACCCGCGTCCGCCGTTCCGGCAGGCCTTCAGCCGCGGCTGGTGGCAATGGCGGCGTTTCGATCGTACGCCCGGTTTGCGGAATTGAGAATTTTGCCGAGGCGACGCTCGGCTCGTCGTTTCACCTCGATCATTCGAACTACGAGGTACTGTTCTGCGTCGCGCAGGCAAGCGACCCGGTCGTACCACTGGTGCAGGGCCTGATCGAATCGCATCCGGACATTCCGGCGCGGCTGATCGTCGGGAACGACCGCATCAGTGACAATCCAAAGCTGAACAACGTCGTCAAAGGCTGGAACGCGGCCGCGCATCCCTGGATCGTCATGGCTGACAGCAATGTCCTGATGCCGCCGAACTATCTCGATGAGTTGTTTGAAACCTGGAGGGCGGACACCGGCCTCGTCTCTTCGCCGGCGATTGGCGATCGTCCCGAAGGCATCTGGGCCGAACTTGAGTGCGCATTTCTCAACACCTATCAGGCGCGCTGGCAATGTTCTGCCGACGAGATCGGCCTGGGCTTCGCGCAAGGCAAGTCGATGCTTTATCGGCGCGACCTCATCGATGCGGCCGGCGGCATCCGGGCACTCGGCTGCGAACTCGCCGAAGATGCCGCATCGACCAAGATTGTCCGCCAGCAAGGCCTGCGCGTGCGCGTGGTCGATCGACCATTCCCGCAGCCCCTCGGCTTTCGGACCGTCGCGCAAGTGTGGCACCGGCAACTGCGGTGGGCGCGGCTGCGGCGCGACACCTTCACGCTCTACTTCCTGCCGGAGATTTTTTCCGGCGGCTTACCTCCGCTAGCCGCGTGCGCGATCCTCGCTGACGTCAGCGATGGGCCCATGATTTTAGCACTCACGGCCTTTGCGCTGCTCTGGTACGGCCTCGAAGCATTACTCGCCGCATTGGCCGGCTGGCACCTGTCGTGGCGTTCGCCGATCGCCTGGATGATGCGCGACCTGCTGATTCCGGTGCTGTGGTGCGCGAGCTGGCTCGGCAACGGCTTCGTCTGGCGCGACAACGCCATGCGGGTCGCGGGGCGCGGTTCAACCGCCTAGTGTCCCGGTTCCGACGCTTGCATTCCATTTCCACGAGCGTGTTTGCAAGCGTCGGAACCAAGGGACACTGGCAACCTTATGACGCTAGTGCGGCTTTGGATTTGACGTTCCTACGGAGGACTCGCGGCAATGCTGGTAGGAACGTCAAATCCGCCGCACTAGGTACGTCATTTCCCTGCAATAGAAATCAGCGAAATATCCTCAGTGTTATCCACAGGACCGCTGATGCTGGAACGCACGACAATCGGCCCGCGACGAGTCCGGACGCTGTTTCTGTCGGACATCCATCTCGGGACGAAAGGCTGCCAGGCCGAGACGCTGCTCGACTTCCTGCGGCACTACGAGGCCAAGACCGTCTACCTGGTGGGCGACATCGTCGACGGCTGGCAGCTGAAGAGCAATTGGTACTGGCCGCAGTCCCATAACGACGTGGTGCAGAAACTTTTGCGGCAGGCGCGCAAAGGTACGCGTCTTGTCTATATCCCCGGCAATCACGACGAGTTCCTGCGCGACTACTACGGCACGCATTTCGGCGGCATCGAGGTGGTCGAGGACGCCATCCACACCGGCGCCGACGGCAAGAACTATCTCGTCATTCATGGCGACCTGTTCGACATCGTGATCCGCCACGCGCGCTGGCTCGCGCTGCTCGGCAACCACGCCTACGATCTCGCGATCTGGCTCAACACCTACTTCAATACGATCCGCCGCGGCCTCGGGTTGACCTATTGGTCGCTCTCGCAATGGGCGAAGCTGAAGGTCAAGAATGCCGTCAACTTCATCGGCGAATACGAGAACGCATTGTCGTCGGAGGCCGCGCGCCGCGGCGTCGACGGCGTGATCTGCGGCCACATCCATCATGCGGTGATCCACCGCAGGTCGGACCTGCTCTACATCAATTGCGGCGACTGGGTCGAAAGCTGCACCGCCGTGGTCGAGCATTTCGACGGCGTGTTCGAGATCGTGAAATGGGAAGCGACCGGGACGCATCTCGACGAGCCTGACCATGTGGAGGCCGCGTCGCCGGCGCCCTTGCGGCCCGCGGCTGGCGGCCTCAGCGCGGCCTTCGACGCCTTGCAGGAGCTGCGGACCGCGCGTTGATCGCGCCGGCCGCTGCAGCGCGTCGAACGGCATGTTTCATCCCGCCGGTGGTTTGCGTCGTGTCGCCAGCCAGAGTTCGCGCGCGCCCAGCGCGGACGCCGCCAGGAAGAGCGGCAAGATGAAATAGAGCAGGCGGAAGATCAGCAGCGCCGCAAGGAGCTGCTCCTTCTCGAATTGCGGCAACCCGAGAAGCACCGCCGCGTCGAATACCCCGAGGCTCCCCGGCGCGTGGCTGAGGAAGCCCAGGAGCGTCGCCAGGACGTACGTCATGAACACCGTCGCGAAATCGACCTGCGAGTTGGACGGCAGCAAGGTGTACATCGCGAGCGCGCCGGATCCCAGGTCGAGGATGCCGATCCCGATCTGCACAAGCGTCAGCGATGCATTGGGCAGCGTCACTTGCCAGTTGTCGCGGCCGACCACGCGCGGGCGCGGCAGCAGCCAGATGAGATACCCGGCAATGATCGCAAGCCCCGTCAGGGCGATGGCGCGGTTCACCCACGGCGGAAGTTGATTGATCAGGGAGGCGGACTCGGGCGCGAACGCCATGCCGATCCCGAGCACGAAGGCATTGCCCAGCCAGAACGTCAGCCCGGTCACGAAAGCGATCTTGGCAACGTCGACGATGCCGAGCCCCCAGGCCGAATAGATGCGGAATCTCACCACCCCGCCGGTGAAAACCGTGGCGCCGAGATTGTGCCCGATTGTGTAGCTGGTGAAGCTCGCGAATGCGGCGATCCGGTAGGGCACCTCATACCGGCCGATCGTCCGCAGCGAAAACAGGTCGTAGAAGGTCAGCGTGATATAGCCGGCGACGACGAAGATGCCGGCCGTGAACACGGTGCGCAACGACGTCGCCTTCAACGCGAAGAAGACTTTCTGGGGCTCGATGTCGCGCAGCAATTGAAAGAGCGTGAAGCAGGCAATCGCGACGACCAAAAGGCTGATCGCGACGCCAATCCGATTCCAGCCGATCGTCTGTCCCAATGTCCGCGTGATGACGCGCGTCGCGTTCGGCATTCGGGCTGGCGTCGCCTTCGGACAAGTGATTCGACGCGCAATCTGCCATCGCGTTGCAACGGCATTGTTACAATTCGCTTTGGCGACCTTCCCAAGTCGGCTTCACGGCAGATCGCTCGCCGGCAGTGCGCCGCGTCGTCACATGATTGAGACATAAAATTGCAATTCATGTCGCATGCAATTCGACAACGAGATGACAAGCCTCCGGCAACTGCGAGCCAACCGCTGCCGAAGTGAGACGTCCAGACGACCTGACAGAATTGCGGCTGACGACCGCGTCACGGCCGGAGCGCGGGTCGCCTGATGCGGGTCCTCGTCGCAACCGACGCCTGGCACCCGCAAGTCAACGGCGTCGTCCGGACGCTGACCTCGCTGGCCAAGGCTGCCGGCAATTTAGGCGTCAGCATCGAATTTCTCTCGCCGCAGGGCTTCCCGTCGATTCCGGTCCCGACCTATCAGGAACTGCGGATCGCGCTGCCAAGCCGCCGCGAGATTGCGCGCCGCATCGAGCAGTATGCACCCGACGCGATCCACATCGCGACCGAGGGCCCCATCGGCTACACGGTGCGCGCCTACTGCCGAAAGCACGGGCACGCGTTCACCACCAGCTATACGACGCGCTTTCCGGAATACATCGCGGCGCGCGTTCCGATCCCTGAGTCCTGGAGCTACGCGGCGTTGCGGCGCTTCCACGCGGCCGCGTCCGTTACGATGATATCCACTCCGTCGCTGATGACCGAGCTCAGCCGGCGCGGATTCAAGAACCTGGGCATGTGGACACGTGGCGTCGACACCGAGAAATTCAGGCCGGAGCGGGAAATCGATCTCGATCTTCCGCGCCCGATTTTCGTCAGCGTCGGGCGGATCGCGATCGAGAAGAACCTCGAAGCGTTCCTGTCGCTCGATCTCCCCGGCTCGAAGGTCGTCATCGGCCAGGGTCCGCAGAAGGCGGAGTTGCAGCGTCGGTTCCCGGACGCGAAGTTCCTTGGTCTGTTGGAAAACGGAAATCTTGCGGCGCATCTCGCGGCTGCCGACGTTTTCGTCTTTCCCAGCCGGACCGATACGTTCGGGGTCGTACAGCTTGAGGCGCTCGCCTCCGGCGTGCCGGTCGCGGCCTTTCCGGTGACCGGACCGCTTGACGTGGTGGGAAGCAATCCGATCGGCGTGCTGCATGACGATCTACGTGAGGCCTGCATAGGCGCGCTGCGGATCTCGAAGGACGCGTGTCGCGCGTTTGCGCTGACCCATTCGTGGGAGAACAGCGCCCGGCAATTCATCGGACATCTGAGCCAAGTGGTCATCGGCGGCTCTCGCAAGCCGGGCGCCGCATTGGCGATCGAGGCGCATGCACGCGGGTAAGCGGCGTGCCGGTTTTTTCACCGAAAGGGCACACGATGGCGATAGCGGCGGAACTCGACAAAGACACGGTCGTGCGGGCCTATGCGCGCTGGGCGCCGGTCTATGACCTGGTGTTCGGCCCGGTGTTCGAGCACGGCCGGCGTGCGGCAATCGATGCGGCCGAGCGCATCGGCGGGCGCATCCTCGAGGTCGGCGTCGGAACCGGTATATCGCTGCCCGAATATGACGCGGACGTTCGGTTGTTCGGCATCGACATCTCCGAACCGATGCTGCGCAAGGCGCAGGAGCGGGTCACCGCCCTCGGCCTGGAAAATATCGAGGGGCTCGCCGTCATGGATGCCGAGCGATTGACCTTTCCGGACGAGTCGTTCGATGTCGTCGTGGCGCAATATGTCGTGACCACGGTGCCCAACCCGGAGGCAACGCTCGACGAGTTCGCACGCGTGCTCAAACCCGGCGGCGAAATCGTGCTGGTGAGCCGTGTCGGCGCGGAAGCCGGACTGCGGCGCACGCTGGAGCACTGGTTCGCCCGCCCCGCTTCGCGCCTTGGCTGGCGGACGGAATTTCCCTGGGAGCGGTTCTCGCACTGGGCCGGACGACGGGACAATATGTACCTGATCGAACGCCGCCCGATGCCGCCGCTCGGTCATTTCTCCCTCATCCGTTTCGGCAAGCTTCCCGCCCAAATCGCGCACAACCAGGATCGCCTCGAAGCGCGCGCCCACGGCTGAGCGCTCGCAATCCTTCCGGCGGCCGCCAGATCGGCAATCGCCGGAACGCCGCGCCGCACCTCATGCTTTGGAACCCACATCGCAACAAGGACGACATCAATGGCTGGCTTTCTCGAGACCCTTCGGGTGCAGCGCTGGGACGATCATCGCTACTATCATCACAGCCGGGTCAATCAGGCGCTGCATCTGGTGAGTGCGGTAAGCTTTCTGACGGCCTACGTGCTGATGTTCTGGGATCCGGTCGCCGCCGCGCTAACCGGCTGGCTGGTGGCGATGACCAGCCGGCAGATCGGGCACTTTTTCTTCGAGCCGAGGGACTTCGACGTCGTGAACAACGCGACGCACGAGTACAAGGAAGAGATCAAGGTCGGCTATAACCTCCAGCGCAAGGTCGTCCTGCTCTCGATCTGGGCGCTATCGCCGTTGCCACTCTATCTCGATCCGACCCTGTTCGGGATTTTCGAACCGCATAACGGCGCCGCCGAATACATCCGCCACGTCGCAATCATCTGGCTCGCCGTCGGCCTCGGCGGCCTGCTGTTCCGGACCGTGCAACTGTTCTTCGTCCAGGACGTGCAGACCGGACTGGTGTGGGCGACGAAGATCCTCACCGACCCGTTTCACGACATCAAGCTCTACTACAAGGCGCCGCTCCAGCTCCTGCGCGGCGAATGGTTCGACGAGCACGACGATGCTTCCCTGGAGGAGCCCTCGGAGAGCTATTCCTGATGGCGACCGCGGGGCATCGCGCCTCAGCGCGGTGCCCGCTCTTCGTGCACGGGTGAGAAGCGGTGGGCGATCATTTCGCGCAGGACGCTACGCTTGATCAATTTGTTCGTTGCGCCGGGCGGCGCCCACCACCAGCCGTCCTGCTGCATCGCCTTGACGGCGAGGACAAAGCGTTCGGCGACCGCATCGAAATCGGCATCGCTGTAATTGAGGCTGAAGATCAGGCGGCCGGTTCCGATCCAGCTCAGCGCCAAGCCTTCTGCGCGCAGGTAATATTGCAGCATCCAGTTGTAGCGCGACGGCTGCGTGTAGCAGACCGTCCAGATCGACGACATGTAGGCCACCTGCACCGGGAGGCCTTCATCCCGCAAGCGCCGATTGAGCTCGCCGGCGCGGCGGTCCCAGACGCGGTCGAGATCGCAATAGAGCGCGCGCGTGTCCTCCCGCTCGAGATGCGCGAGGAACTCGTGCATCGCCGCCATGACGTAGGGATGCGAATTGAACGTGCCGCGGGCAAAGCAGATATCGGCCGGACGATCGTCGCGGAAGCGCTTCATGAGATGCTCGCGTCCGCAGACGACGCCGATCGGAAGCCCGCCGCCCAGCGTCTTGCCATACGTCACCAGATCGGCCCTGACGCCGAAATACTCCTGGGCGCCGCCGAGCGCGATGCGGAAACCGACGAAGACCTCGTCGAAGATCAATACGATACCGGCCTCGGTGCAAACCTCGCGCAATCGCTTGAGCCAATCCGCATAGGCTGCTCTGTCGAAGCCCGCCGACCGCGCGCTGTCGATCAGCGACGAATCCGCCGGCGCGTTGGCATTCGGGTGCAGCGCCTGCAGCGGATTGACCAGCACACACGCAATGTCCCGGCGGCTGCGCAGCACCCGCAGCGAATCCTCCGACATGTCCCGCAGCGTGTAGGTTTCGTGCGCCGGCACCGGATTGCCGATGCCGGGCTGCACGTCGCCCCACCAGCCGTGATAGGCGCCGCAGAAGCGCACGAGGTGAGTGCGGCGCGTGTGGTAACGCGCGAGCCGCACCGCCTGCATCACCGCCTCGGTCCCGGACATGTGAAACGACACGTCGTCCAGTCCGGAAATCTCTCGCAGCCGCGTCACGTTATCGGCGACCACCGGATGATAGCTGCCCAGCACGGGGCCAAGTTCGCGCACACGGCGTTGGGCGCGCTCCAGGCAGTCCTTGTAGAAGTCGTAGCCGAAGACGTTGACTCCGTAGGAGCCGGTGAGGTCGTAGAAGCGATTGCCGTCGAGGTCCGTGACGGTCACGCCGGCCGACGATTGGACGAAGGCGCCGGTCCTGAGATGCCGGCGCACGACATCGCTGAACTGGAACGGCACACGATAAGCGTCGGTGAACTGAAGATCGGGGATGTGTTCGGCGGCCTCGGCGCTGCACTCGACGGTCTTCGCAAACCGCTCCCTATAAAGGTCGGACAAGCGCATAAAGCCAGCCCGGCGCTGCGTAGCGACCTCATCGGGAGCACCATCGCAGCGGAAGAACGTCGTCTCATCGTACGAATAGGACGGGATGAAAGACGCAAGCCGCCGCGCCATCCGCGCATGACCGGTGAGCGAGGGGTGCTTGGCCTTGGACAATTGCAGCCGCGACTTCAGCTTCACAAGCGAGGTCGCCAGCGCGGTGGCGCCGGCCGCGTAAAGTCCGAGGGTCGCGGCTCCGAATTCCATCGATTCGCGGTTTAGCCGGGAGATTTTACCGCAGCATGACGGTCCATTCGCAGCTTCTGAGAATCCTCCAGCAGGAAGACCTCAATTTCCTGCTCACCAACCGCATTCCGCGGCGGCTGGCCACCCAATTCATCGGCTGGTTCAGCCAGATCGAACAGCCGCTGGTGCGGGACCTGTCCATCGGTCTCTGGCGCTTCTTCTCCGATCTCGATTTGAGCGAGGCCAAGAGGACGGAATTCAAGAGCATGCACGACTGCTTCGTCCGGGAGCTCAAGGACGGAGCCCGCCCCATCGACATGGACCCCAAGGTGCTCGTCAGCCCGTGCGATGCGATCGTCGGTGCTGCGGGGGCGATCGCGGGCACGCAGCTTTTCCAGATCAAGGGGCTATCCTACACGCTGGAAGAACTGCTCGCGGACCCGGCTCTGGTGAACGCGCACCGTGACGGACGCTATGTGACACTGCGGCTCACATCGAGCATGTATCACCGCTTCCATGCGCCGCATGACTGCCGCGTCGAACAGGTCACCTCCATCTCGGGCGACACCTGGAACGTCAATCCGATCGCGCTCAAGCGGATCGAAAAACTGTTCTGCCGGAATGAGCGCGCGCTGCTGCGCACGAAACTTGCCGCAACCGGTCACACGGTGACGATGGTGCCAGTCGCCGCCATCCTCGTCGCCAGCATCCGCCTGCACTTCCTCGATCTGCTGCTCCGGCACGGACACTCCAGCCCGAACGTCATCCCGTGCGATGCGCCGTTCGGCAAGGGCGAGGAGATGGGCTGGTTTCAGCATGGCTCGACGATCGTGCTCCTGGCCCCGCAGGACTTCGTGCTCTGCGACGATGTGCGAGAGGGGAGCACGATCCGGATGGGTCAGCCGCTGATGCGGTTGCCGTGAGCGGACGCAGTCATCGCGGGCTCCGCGAAGATGGCGGAAACGAATGGGAGTCCGTCCTTCCCAATTTCTCCCCGGAGAACAGTCGCCTAGTTGATGCTGGGCGACCCCGAGGCGAGCCGAATTTTCTCCGACACGTCCGCAGCCTCGTGGCTGGCCGCGAACACGTTGCGCGGCGCCATCGCGTCGCCGATCTTGTAGACCGTCGCCCTCACGCCCGCGCGTTGAAGGTCGTCCGCGAGCCCAGACTGTGCGACGCGGCCGCCGACCACGACCGCATCGACGGACAATTCGCTCACGTTTCCCTTGCTCTGTAGCTTCACGCGCTTGCCGGTCAGCAACTCGGCCGTGGTCTCCGGGTGAACCACGATCCGGTCATTCTCCCCGATCAGGATGGTGAGGAAGAGCGCCGTGATCGGCGCCTTGTCATCGGCCACGGCCGCAAACGGGGTAATGATGTGAACCTTGGCCCCAGAACGGGCCAGATGCCGAGCGGCGTGGCAGCTCGCGAAGTCGCCACCCAGCACGGCGACTTCTCCGGTCCATTCGCCGGCAGGCCGGTCCATGGCGGAAAAAATATCGAACACCGGCACGCTGCAATTGTCTTTGTCGGCCCGGAGAATGCCACCACGCGCGCCCGTGGCGACGATCACCACGTCCGGATCCATGGCTTTGACGTCTTCGACGCCGATCGGGGAACCCGTGAGGACCGGCACATTCAATTCATGCAACTGACGGCTCAGCCAATCGATCAGGGCGCCATGATCGGGCTGGACCATACGGCTGTAGCGGATCTGGCCGCCGAGAGTCTCCGAAGCCTCGTGGACCGTAACAGTCTGACCTTGTTGTTTCAGCATGCGGGCCGCATGCATGCCCGCAATCCCGCCTCCGACCACCAGAACGCGAAGGGGTGAGGCGACGGTCGTGATCGGCCGGGAACTCTCGAACGAGGTCTGCGGGTTGGCCGCGCATCCGGCCGGCGTACGCGCCACGGTCATCTCGAGGCACGTATTGCAGCCGATGCAGGGCAGAATTTCCTGCGGTCGCGCGTCGATCAGCTTGCGCACGTAGTGCGGATCGGCATGGAAAGCGCGGGTCAGCGAAATGTACTCGAAGCCTTCTTTCTCCATGACCGCACTGGCAAATTCCGGATCGTTGAGCCGTTGCGCGACGCTCACCGGGACGCGGTCGCCGACGACCTTTCGGATTGCCGCCGCATACGGCACGAACCCTCCCTTGGGAGACTCAGGCCCCTGAAACATCTTGACCGCCAACTCGTAGGTCGAGGCGGTGACGTCGATCAGGTCGATGCCGGCATCGGCCAGCATGCCGCAGAACGCCGCGCTCTCCTCGATCTCCAATCCGCCCGGCACGAACTCGACTGCCGAAATGCGGTACCCGATCGGGAAATCCTTGCCGACCACTTTGCGAAGAGCCTGCAAGATCCGGAGCGCGAACCGCGCGCGATTCGTCCAGCGCGCCGCCGTACTCGTCCGTCCTTCGGTTGGAGTGCGGGGACAGGAACTGGCCGATGAGGTAGCCGTGCGCGCCGTGGATGTGGATCATGTCGACCCCGGCCTCGAGACAGCGGCGCGCCGCCTGCACAAAAGCGTCGATGACGATCTCGATGTCCTCATGAGTCATCGCGCGCGGCACCGAGCCCGGATCGATGAAGGTGCACGGCACGGCGGAGGGCGCGATCGGCTGGCGTTGGCTGGCCGTGCTCGACGCTTGGCGCCCGCCGTGATTGAGCTCCATCGTGAGCTTGGCTCCGTGCTCATGGATGGCGTCGGCGATCTCGCGGAGCCCCGGAATGACGGCGTCGTTGTGGCAACCGACTTGGAACGGATTCCCGCGCCCTTCGGGTCTCACATAGATCGACTCGAGCTGAATCAGCGCTACACCGCCTTTCGCCCGCTCACGGCTGTAATGGATGTACCGCTCGTTCAGGGTGCCATCCTGGTTTGCCATCGCCTTTTCCATGGGCCCGGCGATGAACCGGTTTCGCATCTCCATGCCGTTGATCTTGCCGGGACGAAGAAGGTTCTCGAATGCCATGGTCTGCTCCGGTTGCAGCTTGGGTGACGGTGGGTTTCGGTGGGCACGTCCGCTGCCACCGGACATTACGACGTCCGACCGTCCGCCAGCTTCTTCACCCAGTCGCGAAGCTGCGACGTATGCACGCCCAGGTCTTGCGATGCCTGCACATACGACACGCCTCGATCCTTGATCAGGCGCACCGCTTCAAGCTTGAACTCTCGCGTAAACTTCCGCCTCTCCATGACGCACCTCCGGTCCCATGAAAGCACCTAACTCGGTGTCTTCGGAACCGGGTGCAGGCCACAACAAGAACCTGGCTCGGTGACTTTCTTCTCTCGCGCTCCAACCCAGAAGATAGTACAATTTTACCAATATGCGCTGGTCTTCGGGTTCGGATATGAAGAATTTTCTGGTTGCTGCGGCTGTTTGCGGAATTGTTACGTACGGCGTGGACTCTTATTTTTTTAATGGCAAATATTACGGTGCGCTTCTTAGAATGATTTCCCAAGTTTCCCACCATATCGGGTGACTTGCCGACGGTACGTCAAATACATTTCGGATAGCCGTTCCATTTTCGATTTTAATGAAGCTGCGTAGAGCCGCTACTAAACGAACTTTTGCAAGAGAGTATCGCGCGCGCGACAGCGTCTTTCTGGAGCTGCTGAAGCAATCCGATTCATCGTCCCGCGTCGCAACGGCTCGCCTGACCGCTGGCGGCGTGCTGGTGTCTGGGCCAAGATCATGAACGCCGCGAGCTAAAAGTCCGCCAAAATCGACCGACGGGAGATTTCCGATGTTGACGAAATGCAAGCCTCTTCACGCGGCAGGACTCGCCGCACTCACGTCCGTCGTTTTGACGGGTCTATCCACCGTTCCTGCTGGCGCACAGCAGACTACGGGAGCGCCGGGCTCTCCCAGCCGTCCGCTGAACGTCATTCTGGTACTGCGCGATCAAACGCGCTCCGATTTGCCGACCGCAGCGGGTTACAACATGCCGGCCCTTGATCGTTTGGCGCAGCAAGGAGTGGTCTTTCGCAATCACTACATCGCTTCTGCGATGTGTACGCCCTCTCGTGCTGCGCTCTTTACCGGGCAACCGCCACAGGTCAACGGGGTGTTTGACCAGCGAGAGATGCCCTATGTGCCGAGCATGCCAAAAGACCGACCCAACATGGGTTCGATGATGAAGAAGCTCGGTTACCAGACGGCGTTTTTCGGCAAATGGGAAATGGAGTCCGCCATTCTTCCACCGAGGCCGACGGTCAATTACAGCGAGGCGCTTCAGCCCTACGGGTTCGACATTTACCAGCCTGACGGCGACAAAACCGGCGCGCCCGACCAGGGCTACAAGACCGACATTTACACCGCGGCTGAAGGCGTCCGCTGGCTGCGGGGAAATGTGCCCGAGCTGCGCAAGTCCGGGCAACCGTTCTTCATGGTCGTGAGCTTCCTCAACCCCCACGACATCATGTATGCGGACGCCAACGTACCCGGGACGGCCCAAGCGCAGAAGCCTGCGGCGAACGGCGTGCTCACTGCGCCGCCGAAGAACTCGCTGTACAGTCAGCGCTGGAACACTGCTCTTTCGCCGACGATGCACGAATCGCTGTCGGCCCCGGGAATGCCGGCGGCGCTGACGCAATATCAGCTCGGGTGGTCAGGGACCCTCGGCTTCATTCCGGTGGACCGTCCGGACATGTGGCAGGTGTTCAATGACTACTACCTGAACTTGATCCGCGACACGGATAACAGCCTGCGACTACTTGAGGATGGTTTGGACGAGCTCGGTCTGTGGGAGAACACGGTCGTGATCTTCACCGCGGACCATGGCGAGATGGCGGGCGACCACGGTGGCCTCCGGGGCAAAGGCCCCTTCGCCTACGAAGGAAACGCTCATGTGCCGCTGATCGTTGTTCATCCCAATTACCCCCGCGGCCAAACCTCGTCCGTCCTGACGAGCCACCTCGATCTGTTGCCAACCCTGCCCGGACTGGCGGGGATATCGGAGGCCCAGCGGCGCGCGGCCGTGACGGGTCTGCCCGGTCACGATTTCTCTGGCGTCCTCGCGAACGCGGAGACTGCCTCCCCGCAGGCAGTACGCCCCGGCGTCCTGTTCAACTATGTCGGTCCAATGACCCTTGATTCAGGCTATCTGTTATCGACGTTGACGGAACAGCTCGAGGGAAAAGCGGTCTCTCCCGTGTCCGACCTTCAATCCAAGCTCGACAAGCGCGGATTCCTGAGTTTTGTTTTCGACGGACAGTACAAGTTCGCGCGTTATTACGCCCCTGCCAATTTCAATACCCCGGAAACGCTGGACCAAATTCTGCGCAACAACGACGTCCAGCTCTTCGACTTGAAGAGTGACCCGCTGGAAACGCACAACCTCGCCCTCGATCCGGAAAAGAACAAAGACCTCATGCTGCGCATGAACGCCTTGCTGAACGAACTCATGGCCAAGGAAGTCGGCAAGAATGACGGCAGTTTCCTGCCCGCCGCAATACGTCCCAAATCCAAATGAGGGTGTGGTGGGAGGCAACCTGCAAAGCAGCGGACATCATTGATCTTCACTTCCACGACATTCGCGTCACCACCGTAACAATGCCGGCCGACGCAGGTTGCACCCTGCCGGAGATCGTTTCGATCACCGGACACACGTTGCGTTGGGCGCAAGATATTCTCGACAAGTATCCAGCCCGAGCCGGCAAGCTGGCAGAGCGCCATTGCAAAGCTCGAGAACGTGATAGCAACCGATTCTGCAAAACGGGCTGCAAAATGAGACCCGGCGAACGGGTTAAGTACTGGCGCGCCCGGAAGGATTCGAACCTCCGACCCCCAGATTCGTAGTCTGGTGCTCTATCCAGCTGAGCTACGGGCGCATCATTTGCCAGATCAAGGGCTTGGCCTGGCACAAGCCGGCAAGGCTTGGTCGTCGTCTGCCTGCTTCTCTTACAATTCCTGACGGCGCTTGCAACCCGCCAAGGCGCTCCATGAGCGCGCCCAACGCTTGCCGCGATCCGGCGGGAGGCTGGATACCAGGGTTGGGCGCCCCGCGCCACATATCGGACCTCGTGGGCGCCTTGCAAGCCGTCCGGTTCCGGTGCGCCGCCACGTGGAGCGGATTCGAGGGAGTTGCGCTGTGGTCGGCGCACATATCAGTGCGGGGGCAAGGTGCGCGGCGTCGGTTGACACGTCGCCGCAAAAGCGCTCGAAACCGCGACGGGAAGGGGCTGGCCGATGGTCTTCCATATAGCTCCGAAGGGTAGATTCGCCCGCTGGGCGCGGGCCGTGGCGCTCGCGGCCGCAGTTTTTGGCTGCACCTGCGACCGCGCGCCCGCGCAGCCCGCCAACCAGTCCGCCGCCGAGGTCTGCCTCGCCGCGAACCAGCGCTTGGCGCTCGGGGCCCCCCTTCCGCGCACGGCCGCCCATCTGCGGGCCGGGGAGCGGCTGCGCATTGTGGCCGTCGGCTCGTCCTCCACCACCGGGCTCTGGATGCTGCGCCCGAGCGCGACCTACCCGGAGGTCATGGCGCGGGAACTTACTGCCTTGCGATCGAGCACCCGGGTCGAGATGATCAACAGCGGCCGCGTCGGCGACACGATCAGCGGCACCATGGGGCGCTTCCAGCGTGACGTACTCGCCTACGAGCCTGATCTCGTGGTCTGGCAGCTTGGAACCAACGACGTGGCCTGGGGGGGCAGCGCCGGCGGCCTGAAGGACCAGATCGTCAAAGGCGTGCGCATCCTGAAGGGCAGCGGCGCCGACGTCATCCTGATGGATCTGCAATACGCCCCCATGGTGCTCAATTCCTCGGACCATCCCCTCATCCAGGCGATGATCGCCGAGGTCGCGCGGCAGGAGCACGTCGGCTTGTTCTCGCGGTTCGCGCTGATGCGCCGCTCGATCGATGCCGGGTTGCCGCCAGGCGCGCTGGTATCCTGGGATGGGTTGCACAACTCGGCCGATGGCTACGACTGCATCGGGCGCGCGCTGGCGAGGGCGGTCGACGCCGGCGGCCGCTGAGTTCTGGCGCGCTTTACAGGCCGTCCAGTTCGCGACAGGGTCTGCCCGCCCGCCCCCACACCCCAGACCTTTGACGCTGAGACCTAATTTCATGGTGACACCGAGAAGCGAGGCGGCGAAGCCCGCGATCGTCGTGACCGGCGCCTCCTCGGGAATAGGCCAGGCGATCGCGCGGGTGGCCGCGCGGGAGGGTTCTTTCCTGCTGCTGCTCGGGAGATCGCAACCGGCACTCGACGATCTCGCCGCCGAACTCGCGCGCGACGGCGCGCAATCGGCCGCATTGGCGCTCGATCTGCTCGCGCCGGATGCCCTCGCCCGCATCGAGCGCGCGCTGTCGGAGCGCGGTCTTTACTGCGATGTCCTGGTCAACAGCGCTGGCTTTGGCGTCTTCGGTCCGGCCGGCGAGACGTCGCGCGGCCAGCAGCTCGATCTGCTCGACGTCAATATCCGCGCCTTGACCGAGCTGACCTTGCGGTTCCTCCCCGAAATGGTCGCGCGCGGGCGTGGCGGCGTGCTCAATCTGGGCTCGATCACCGGGTACGCGGCCGGGCCCAATATGGCGACCTATTACGCCTCCAAGGCCTACGTGAACTCGTTTTCCGCCGCGCTGGCGGAAGAGACCGCAGGCAGCGGGGTCACGGTCACCTGCCTGGCCCCCGGCGTGGTTCGTACGGCGTTTTTCGAGCGCTGTGCGGTCGGACAAAGCCGCCTGATGAAGCTGATGCCCCGATCGAGCGCTGCCAGCACAGCTGAGGCGGGATGGCGGGGCTTCAAGGCCGGCAAGCCTCTGGTCATCCCGCGGTTGATCAACCGGTTCTCCGTGGGGGTCTGCGAGCTGTTACCGAAAAGCCTCATCGTGCGATTTGTCGGAGCCCTGCAGCGGCCGCGCTGAGGGCGCGCGCAAACTCCGTTACGCCAAGTTAACGAGTCGAACCACCTACTTAGCTCAATCGCGGGTGTGCAAATTGCCCTCGATGCGGCTGCGCTGACGGCGAGTCGTCCAATTCCACGGGCATGAACAGTGCAACCGTGCTGCACCGCGAAAGCGCGACGCGTCGCGCCTCGTCATCGAGCCACGCTCACCGGCGGCGTGGCAGCGGTGTTCGGCTGCCGACCGCGTGCGAACGCGTGATTTTACTTTGAAACCCGCTGTGGCTTTTGAGCACTAGGCCCCCCCGGACGTTTGTGTTTCTAATCGTGACGGTTCAGCGCAGGGGAATCAGCGCGAGGGAATCATCGTTTCGGCATTCGGCCAAACTCAGAGGGGGTACCTATGAAGAAGCTTCTGGTTGCAATGGTTGCTACGCTCGTTGCGGTGAGCGTGGCTGGCTGCGCCGCGGTCGGCAAGGGTAAGGGCAAGGCCCCGCCCCCGATCGTGACGAAGGGCTAAGCTGACGAAAGCGAAAGGGGCCGGGTCACTCCGGCCTCCTTTCGGCTTTTTCGGCTCGACCCATCCAACACTTCTCAAGACGAAAATCTCAAGACGACTCGACGCTACGACTTCGAACGCCATGCCGGGGGGCGCTCTTTCAGGCCTGGGAGTCAAAAAATGTCATACGTGGGGAACGACCGTAGTTTGCTGATGGGTCTTTGCGCCCTCGCAATTACGATGGGACTGAATTTCTCGACCGCGCGCGCGGAAGACGAGGACCGCTTTCCGCCTCCGATGCCAGGGGCGCTAGCCGCCCCGGAAGCGCCGGCTCCGATCAAGATCTCGCCGGATCGTCCAGGCAAATCCACGAAGCCGTACTTCATCGAATTCCGGGCGCGCAGCGCCCACAGCTACGGCCACACCTTCCTCGTTCACGGGCGTGCGGGTCAGAAGATCACATCCAAAGACGTGATCGGCTTGCATCCGGCGACCGAGAGCCCCGTTCCCTGGATGATCGGGCATCTCGTCCCGGTCGTGTCGGAGACCGGCGCCAGCGACGGCGATTTCGAGGACGAGTACGTCATCGCGCGTTGGCGCATCGGGCTGACCGAGGCTGAATACAAGAAGACCCTTGCGACCATGCGCCAGATGCAGGCGAACCATCCGGTCTGGCACGCGGTGCTCTACAACTGCAACCGCTTCGTCGGCGATGTCGCCGAGACCATGGGCCTGCAGGCTCCAGCCAATTCGCTGCTGATGCCGAAGGACTTCATCAACACGCTCAAGGAAATGAACGGCGCACGCGCCGATCTGAGCGGTCCGAATTCCGCTCCGAAGCAGACCCGGACCGCGAGCGCTTCGGCACCGAAGCGACAGCAGACTGCGGCGGCCTCATCCAAGCGTCAACCTGCGGCCCAGCCGGAGCCGGCGCGGCAGGAAGCTTCCGTCAGGCCGCAGCTCAACGAGTACCAGCGGCCGGAAAACTAAGCTCAAGGACCTTCGCTGTCTATCAAGCGGCTTCCAATCCTTTGGTTGGAAGCCGCTTCGCTTTTGCGCTCGCCACCGCGGCCCCTGCTCAAAAAACTCCCGGCAGGACGCGCGACGTGCGCTCCACGTAGCGGCGGTAGTCCTCGCCGAAAGTCTCCAGCATCATCCGCTCCTCGCGACCGATACGCAGGAAGAACAGCGTGCCAAAGCCGACGAGGCCGGCCGGCCCCGCGATCCAGTTCGGCAGCAGCAGCGCCTGCGCGATCGCCCACAGCCAGAATGCCGAATACATCGGATGCCGCACGCGGCTATAGACGCCGTGGGTGATCAGCGCGTGCTGCTCGCGCACCTCGAGCGTCACCGACCAATTGCGTCCGAGGTCCTTGTGCGTGCGGCGGAACAGCCACAGCGAGCCGGCGAAGACCACCGCGCCAAGCCAGGCCTGCCATGGCCGGAACGTGTAGTCGGCGGACGCCGGAAAGCCGGTAGCTACGTAAAGTGCCGGGATGATTCCGAGCCCCGAACTCGAGATCGCCATCAGGGCCAGCTCGCGGGTACGATCGCTGCGCAACCGCTTGGGCGTACGCCGCGAGCGCCGCTGGTGCGGATAGCGAATGACGAACCAGCCGATCACCCCGATCAGCCAGATCACCTTGGCGACAAGCGGCGTCATGTAACGCGCTCGACCGTGGCCGTCCGGGCGACCGCGCGGTCGCCGAGCGTTCCGTCCAGCGAGACGAAGTCCAGAAAGCCGAGCGGCGCCATGGTCCAGTCGGAGAATGCGACGGGCCCGCAGACCATCAGGTAATAGTCGTAAGGCGCGCGGCGCTCGTTCGCCATCACCGACTGATAGTGCAGCCGCAGCACGTTGCGGCGATAGCGCGCGAAGGATTCCGGCGACAGCATATCGTGGATCTGCACGCGCCTGATCACCGGCTTGCCGTCGAAACGGTCGCCGGCGATGCGTTTCAGCGCGACGGGATCGAAGCGGTAGAAGCTGATGGTGTCGGCGCGCGACTGATATTCGACCCAGAAGATCGAGGGCTCCGCCACCACGCGCGCGCAGACCTCGCGCAGCCGCTTCGCGCTCGGATGCAGCGCGAATTTCGGGATGGTGGCGCCGATGGTGAGCACGCACATCGACACGCCGCGACGGCCGAAGTCGGGATCGATCGCAAGCGCGCGGACGATCACGTCGAGTGCAAACATCGCGCCGAGGCTATGGCCGACGATCACGACCTCATCCACTGCACCGGCACGAACGCGCGCCACAAGCGCCTGCGCGAATCGATCGAGCCGCGCCTCGGCGTCGGGACGGCGGCCGAAGAGATAGTCGCGGGCGAATATCCAGTCGTCGAGCAGTTGCTGCACGCGCCAGCGCCCGCCCGGCCAGCGCAGCAGGACGAAAAAGACCGCGAGCCCGCACACGACGCCGACCAGAGCGGCAATGAGCCCGGTCAGTCCAAGCCAGCCGGTCAGCAGCCGCGCCGCAAACCAGCCGGCAGCGGCGAACAGCACCAGCGCTAACAGCGGGAAAAGAAAGAAGATCGCGTAACGCTGGTTTGCCTTCACGTAGCGGAACATCGTGCCGGTGGCGATGAAGTCGAAATAGGCAACTACCGCATGATAGAGCCTCAGCGGCAGTGGCTTCTTGAAGTCGCCGCGCACGATGTCGTCCCACAGCCAGACCTCGTGCACCGCCTCGACGTTCCAGCCGGGCCCCTGCGTGTTCACCGTCCAGCGGGCCGCTGGCTCGTCCTGCGGCCTCTCGAGGGCGGAGAGCGACGCGTTGACGTTCCAGGTGCGCCGGAAAATGTCGAGCTGACGCGTGAAGCGCCGGTGCTGCGCCTCTGCGTCGATCGGGTCGTAGCCCGCAAGGTGATAGACGTGCCGGCGCGCTATCATACGGAACAGGGTGCGAGAAATGCGCAGCAGCGTCAACCGACCGCGGCATTAACGCGGCGACTCTTGCGGCTTGCGCATTCGGCACACCAGCACGATTGCGAATGCCAATGCCACCATCGCGCCGGCACCGAAATCTCCGATCCGGGTATAAAGCGTCGGCGCGACTGGCTGCGGCAACGGCGAATCGAGGACGCCCTCGGTCCCGAGCCGCAGCGACGCGACCGTGCGACCGACCGGATCGATGACCGCGGAGATGCCGGTGTTGGCCGCGCGCACGAGCGGCAGCCCCTCCTCGATGGCTCGCACGCGCGCTTGCTGAAGATGCTGATAGGGACCGGTGCTGATACCGAACCAGCCGTCATTGGTGAGATTGACGAGCCATCCGGGCCGCTCGTCACGCGGCACTGCCTCGCCTGGAAAGATGATCTCGTAGCAGAGCAAGGGCAGCATGGACGGCGCGCGCGGCACAGCGATCGGCCGGTGACTGTCGCCCGAGAGATAGCCGCCCTCGACCTTGGTAAGCTGCGACAATCCGATGCGCTCGAGGATGCGCTGAAACGGCAGGATACTCGCCAAACGGGACGAGGTGCACCTTGTCGTAGACGGCGAGCACGGCGCCGGTGTGATCGATCACATAGATCGAGTTGTAGAGGCCGGGACTCTTGCCATCCGCGCCCGGATCGGCGACGCGATCCGCGCCGGTGATCAGCACGGTGCCGGATGGCAGCAGTTCGGCGAGCTGCGCCAGCGCGCCCGGCTCGCGCGCGAGGAAAAACGGGAACGCCGATTCCGGCCAGATCAGATGCGTCACATCGCCGAGGCCACGCGGCGTATCGCCGGTCGTGCGCCGCGACAACTCGAGATAGAGCTTCATCACCTGGTCTTTGGCGGAGTAGTCGAACTTCTCGTCCTGCTGCAGGTTCGGCTGCATGATGCGCAGGTGAACGCCTTCGACGAACATCGTCGGCGTGCGCGTGAGCCGCATCGTGCCGTAGACGGCAAGTGCCGCGAGCACGCAGACGGCAAGCGCCGCCGGCAGCCATGGGCGCCAGGTGTCGCGGCGATCATCGGTCAGCGCCGCCGGCGCGGCGAAAATCGCGACCGCCAGGAAGGTCATTCCCCAGGCGCCGACCAGCGCGGCGCCCTGCGCCAGCGCGAGCGGCGTCGTGAGCGCATAGCCGAACGCATTCCACGGGAAGCCGGTGAACAGATGCCCGCGCAGCCACTCCGTGACGGTGAGCGCCGCGGCGAGCGCCAGGATGCGCGGTGCGCCGCGCGTCCAGAACAGGCGCGCGAGCGCCACGCCGACCGCAGTGTAGATCGCGAACGCCGCCGGCAAGGCTGTCACCGCGAACGGCAGCAGCCATCCGAAGGTCTGCGCGTCCACCAGGAAAGCGTGACCGACCCAATAGAGCCCGAACAGCAGATAGCCGAAGCCGAACCACCAGCCGGTGGCAAACGCGCTCCACACCCCGGCCCAGCGCCCGGCCACGCCGTCAATCAGCCAGACCAGTACCGGGAAAGTCAGGAAGAGCACCGGCCAGGCGTTGATCGGCGCAAGCGCGAGCACCGACACTGCGCCGGCGACGAACGCGATCAGCGCACGCCGCCAGCCCTGCGAGAGCAAGATCGCGTGGTTGAGCCTTTGCAATACCACGACCTCACGCTCAACCGTCACGTTCTCAACCGTCACGTTCGATGCAGGCATCGGGCCCACCAGCCAGCCGAAATTGAGAAGGACGCACTCTAATTTCTCCCCAGGGGGACCCCGTTCGATCTCAATGCCGGGAATGGGTCCGGTAATCCATCCCTTTCATGCACGTGAAGATGGCCCCTAGACGGAGCGCAGTCCAATTCTCGGGTGCGGCAATTCAGGCATCGTGCTAAATTGAATGCATGACAAAAGACCAGGTGAAGGAGATTCTTGATCATGTCCTGACGTGGCCGCAGCAGCGCCAGGAGGATGCGGCCGAGATGCTCAAGCTCATCGAGAAGCACGACAATAGCCCGTATCGGCTTTCCGAGGATCAAGCCGCCGAGGTGTGCCGACGCCTCGCCGAAGACCGGCCGAAGACGCTCACACTCGACGAATGGGATGAGCGGCTCCGCCGGCTTGGTCTGTGAAAATCATCATTCGCGAAAGCGCGGCAGACGACCTCGACCGCATCTTTTCGTGGATCGCACAAGACAGTCCCCGCGCCGCCGCCGCTGTTATACGTCGAATTCGAGCGCGCATCGGACGGCTCGCAACTCCCGGACTGGAGCACATGGGACGTCCTGGCCTCGTCGAGCGGACGCGTGAACTCGTCGAGCCGCCTTATATCGTTGTTTATCGAATCGACGAACAGCGGGACGAGGTCGTCGTGCTCGCTATCTTTCACGGCGCCCAGGACCGCTAACGACTACCCGCTGGCGCGCGCGCTGCGGCGGGCGTCGAGTTGGACCGCGCGGTCCGGGATGGTGACGCGGAAGGTCGCCCCGATAGTGCCGTCGACCAGCCGGATGTCGCCGCCGTGGGCGCGTACGAGGTCGGCGGCGATCGCAAGGCCGAGGCCGGTGCTGCCGCTGCGCGTCGAGCCCTGAAAAGCCTCGAACAGATGAGCGCGGGCCTTCTCGGGCAATCCCGGCCCGGTGTCGGAAACCTGAATCACCACCACGGCGCCTTCGCGCCGGCCGATGATGCGGATCTGCGCGTTGCCGGGCTCCCTGGCGGCGAGGCCCTCGAGCGCCTGCACGGCGTTGCGCGCGAGGTTGAGCAGGACGCGGAACAACTGATCGGGGTCGGCGTCGACCATCAGGCCGCGCTCGATCGCGCTGATCCAGCGCACCGGCGATCCCTGATCGAGCCCGAGCGTCTCGCGTACCTGGTCTACCAGCGGTTCAAGCGGGATGTTCTGGCGGTCGGGCGGCGGCTCCTGCACGCCGCCATATGACAGCGTCGATTCGCAGAACGCGATGGCGCGTTCCAGCGCGCGCATCAGCGCGGGAGTGAAGCGCTGAACGTGCGGATCGGCGATCTTCGCCAAACGCTCGGAAAAGAGCTGGGCGGAGGTGAGCAGGTTGCGCAGATCGTGATTGATCTTCGACACCGCGAGGCCGAGCGACGCGAGATGGCTCTTCTGCTGCAATAGCGACGCGAGGTCGATCTGCATGCCGGCGAGCTCGCGTTCGGCGGTGCCGACCTCGTCGTGGCGCTTGGACGCCACGATGATGCGCGCGGGGTTTTCCGGCTCGGCGCGGAATGCCGTGATGTTGGCGGTAATCCGGCGCAGCGGCCGCACGAACATGTAGTGCAGCGCGAGATAGACCAGCGTCGCGGTGATGCCCGAGATCAGTAGCGAGATCAGCAGGATGTTGCCTGAGAAGCGCAGCATCGCGGCGCGCAGCGGCTTCTCGTCCAGCACGATCTCGACGAACTCGCCGCCCATCGGCGCCGGACCGACCACGCGCATCACGTCGTCGTCGCTGCACAACAGCGTGTCGAAAGCGTCGATGATCGCGCGATACCAGGACATGTCGCGCATATCGATGTCGTGGTGGATCGCGGGCGGCATTTCGGAGACGGCCAGAAGCCGCCGCTGCTGCCCCATCTTCATGGCGACTGCCCGCGCGCTCACCGAATCGAGAATTTGCCGTGCCAAGCTCTCCGGCACCATGCCGCTCGGCGCCGCATCGAGGACGAGCGCGGCCGTATAGGCGGCCGAGAGGCGGTCGTGCAGCCAGTTGAAGCGGAAATTGGCGATCGACGGGACGTAGATCAGCACTTCCGCGATCATCACGAACAGGATCGTGAGGACGAGAAGTTTGCCCGATAGCCCGAGGCGCGGCGAGCGCCCGCGGGCCGATGTCTCCGCCGCGGGTCGATCCGTCATGTCACAGCTTTCTGCCCGCCCCGTTGCCCAGTCGAACTGCCTTCACCCGAATCGGCGCAACCACACGATGGTGCGACGCAACCAATTACTCCTCAAACTGGGCATCAAATAGGTGTCCGCTGGGCATTTTCCAATCGCGGATAGGTCGAATGAGGTATTATGATAGTGTACGAGTGTCTACGCGCGGTGACAGCGAATGCCCCCGGTTGGGCTCCGTTCTCCGGTCGGGGTCTAGCGTCATGTCCGGGTCGCTCTGCTGGAGCGGCCGAAATCCCCGCTTGGGGACCGAAATCCCCGTCTCCAGGCACTGATGGACGCACGAACCCGGGGCGGCGCTCGCATTGACGAGCAAGCCCCCCCTCCCTTATAAGCCGCGAGCCTTTTGGATGCGGCAGACCCCGATAAACCGGGGTTCCGGGCGTTACGGCCAGCGCGCCCCGCTGCACGACAATTGATCGTCGACCGGCGTCGACACGCGCGGCCAGCGGAGACGACCCGTGAAGCGGACCTATCAACCGAGCAAGCTGGTGCGCAAGCGCCGTCACGGTTACCGCGCCCGCATGGCGACAACAGGCGGCCGCAAGGTCATCGCCAAGCGCCGCGCGCACGGTCGCAAGCGGCTCAGCGCCTGACACCGGCCGGCAGCCAAGCCGCGCGCGGTGGTGCGATGGAGCGGCTGAGGCAACGGGCCGATTTCCTGGCCGCCGCGACCGGAGCCAGGGCACCGACCACGGCGTTCGTGCTGCAGACGCGCAAACGAGGCGACAGTGGCCCGATCCGCGTCGGATTCACCGTCACCAAGAAAGTCGGGACCGCCGTCGAACGCAATCGCGTACGACGCCGGTTGAAGGCAGTCGTGACAGGTTCGGCCGCCGGACGGATGCATCCCGGACATGATTATGTGCTAATCGGGCGGCGCCCGGCGTTGGATCTGCCGTTCGATCGAATGATCGAGGACTTTGCTGCGGCGTTGCGGCGACTAGATAAGCCGGGCGCCAGAGAACGGACCAACGAACCGGCGCGGCGAAAGCCGGCTGCGCGACGCCCAACGGACGCCTCGAGCGATACGAGCCATTAGGATGACCGACCAGAAGAACACGCTCCTCGCCATCGTGCTGTCGGCGCTCGTGCTGATCGGATGGCAGATTTTCGTCGGCCTGCCGCAGATGGAGAAGCAGAAGCAGGCGCAGCAGCAGCAGCCGCAAACCACGCAGCAGCCGTCCGGCACCCCGCAGCCGCAGACCGGAACCCCGGCGCAGCCCACCGCACCCGGCGCCGACGCCGCAGGTCCCCGGCGCGCCCGGCACCGTCACGGCGCTGACCCGCGAGGCCGCGCTCGCCGCCTCCCCGCGCGTCAAGATCGAGACCCCGACGCTGACCGGCTCGATCTCGCTCAAGGGCGCGCGCATCGACGACCTCGCGCTGATCAAGTACCGCGAGACCGTCGACCCGAAATCGCCGCCGGTCGTGCTGTTCGCGCCGTCCGGCAGCCCGCACCCGTTCTACGCCGAGTTCGGCTGGTCGCCGCCGGGCGGCACCGCGATCAAGCTGCCGACCGCCGACACCGTCTGGCAGCAGCAGGGGTCGGGCGCGCTCGACGTCGGCCGCCCGGTCACGCTGGTCTGGGACAACGGCGAGGGCCTCGAATTCCGCCGCAGCATCGCGGTCGACGACAAGTACATGTTCACCATCAACGACGAGGTCGTGAACAAGGGCGCCACGCCGGTGACGCTCTATCCGTTCGGCCTCGTCTCGCGCCACGGCACGCCGCAGACGCTCGGCTACTACATCCTGCACGAAGGCATGATCGGCGTGTTCGGCGACAAGGGCCTGCACGAGGAGACCTACGCGAAGATCGAGGAGAAGAAGTCGATCTCGTTCAACGCCGTGAATTCCTGGCTCGGCATCACCGACAAGTACTGGGCGGCGACGCTCATCCCCAACACCACGACCAAGATCGATGCGAAATTCTCCTCCGGCAAGCTCGGGGAACTGAAAACCTACCAGGCCGATTTCATCGGGCCCGCGCTGACGATCGCGCCCGGCGCGCGCGCCGGCACCGACCTGCATCTGTTCGCCGGCGCCAAGGAAGTCTCGATCGTCGACGGCTACAACAACGCGCTGCGGCTCAACCTGTTCGACCGCCTGATCGACTGGGGCTGGTTCCTGTTCATCACCAAGCCGTTGTTCATCGTGATGGACTGGATCTACCACCAGGTCGGCAATTTCGGCCTCGCGATCCTGATCGTGACCGTGCTGGTCAAGATCATGTTCTTCCCGCTCGCCAACAAGTCCTACGCCTCGATGGCGAAGATGAAGGCGGTGCAGCCGGAGATGATGGCGATCCGCGAGCGCTACGCCGACGACAAGGTCAAGCAGCAACAGGCGATGATGGAGCTCTACAAGAAGGAGAAGATCAATCCGATCGCCGGCTGCCTGCCGATCGTGATCCAGATCCCGGTGTTCTTCGCGCTCTACAAGGTGCTGTTCGTCACCATCGAGATGCGCCACGCGCCGTTCTTCGGCTGGATCAAGGACCTCGCGGCGCCCGACCCGACCACGGTCTTCAACCTGTTCGGGCTGATCCCGTGGGACCCGACCACCGTGCCGCTGATCGGCTCGTTCCTGCATCTCGGCCTCTGGCCGCTGATCATGGGCGTGACCATGTGGCTGCAGATGAAGCTCAACCCGCCGCCGCCCGACCCGACGCAGCAGATGATCTTCGAATGGATGCCGGTGATCTTCACCTTCATGCTGGCGAGCTTCCCGGCCGGGCTGGTGATCTACTGGGCCTGGAACAACTCGCTCTCGGTCGCGCAGCAGAGCGTGATCATGCGCAAGCACGGCGCCAAGATCGAGCTGTTCGACAATCATCAAGAGCACGGGGCGGAAGCTGATGGGGCTGTTCGGGAAGAAGAAGGCGCCGCAGACGTAGCATCGATCTGCGTAACGACAATCTCTCTCCGCGTCATGGCCGGGCTTGTCCCGGCCATTCACGTTTTTGGATTGGGTACGCCAAGTCTGTAGGGCGGGTTAGCCGAAGGCGTAACCCGCCGTTCTTCTCTGTTGGCCCATCGCGGATGTCAGTTTCTTGCAGTGGAATTCTGGGCTATCTTATTCGCTGAAATTGCGCGCCGGTTGGAAGCGAACGCCCATGGCCAATGCTCGCGTCACCACCGACCCCGCCGTGATGATGGGAAAGCCGTGCATCAAAGGCACGCGCATTACGGTGGAATTGATCCTGCGCAAGCTGAGCGCGGGGCGATCATTTGCTGATGTGGTCGAAGCCCACCCGCAGTTGACGGAGGATGACCTGCGGGCGGCATTCGCATTTGCCGCCGATTAGCCTCGGAAAGCGAATGCGGCGCTCATCTATATTCCTCAGGTTATGCTAAGCACGCGCGCGCCCTAGAAAACCTCCCGCAGGTCAAGATAAAATGTCCCTATCGAATGCGGACTGAGGGTCGTTTGCGTTCGGGAGGAAATAGTGAGTAAAAAAGGTACATGCATTTTTTGTTCGATTTACAAGAAGATGAGCAAGGAGCAACGTCTTCCCAACATGGCTTAAGGCCCATTTCCCGCGCGGCATCAACGACAGCCATCATGCGCACGCTTTTCAATGGAATTCGGAGCGAAGCGCGTATCAGAAAATTTTTAAGAAGAAGCATGGGGGAGGTCCTGTTTCTATAACGGTTCGTGTCGTTTGTCGCGACTGTAATAATGAATGGATGAGCCTTCTTGAGCGATCGACCCAGCCCCTCCTTAGTCCGCTCATAAAGGGGGAGAAACACGTTATCTCAAAAGAAGGCCGGAAAACGATTTGCACGTGGATCGCGAAAACTGTGATGGCGGCCGAATATCGATACCCACAGGCGCTCGCCATTCCTCAAGATCAACGTACCTGGCTTATGACTAAATCAGAACCACCTCCGAGTTTTAGCATAGCGATCGGCCATTACACGGGTCGAAAGTGGCGAGATGCCGTGTTCTTTCGTCAAATGCTCTCCGTCACCGGTCCGGATGGGAAGCCGGGCGGATTTCTTCAAACGACGTGCTTCGGCCTGGGCCACCTGTTCGCTCAGGCGGTCAGCGGACACTTCTGAACGCAGAAATTGATCCCCAGGCGATGAATCAGAAAGTGAAACGCGGCAACTATGGCCTGCGGGAGATGCCGATTTAAGCTGGCCACCCAAGCACCTCGACGACGCGAAATGCTGATTATCTCGCCGGTGGGTCTTCAAAATCGACATAACCAATGGAGACATCCGAATCGAATGCGAAGCGACGCACTATAAACTTATTTCGATGCTATATCGGCGCGCACTCGATCTTGCGCGAGCAAGTTGACGTACTGGTTGGCACAGGACTTGGCCGACAGTTATTCTGGAGCGATGATAGACGCTCTTTTTCGCTCCGGGACTTAATCGAAGCGATCACGATACCGCACAGGGCGCCCGTTTGCTGTGGCAGGATGGTTGAGGGACTACGCAATCTGCTAGCGGGCCCGTCAATGCCGCGCGGACAAGCATGGGGCGAGATTCGGGAACGCTTCAGTGGATATCGGCGAAGGCGACCACGCTAAATCCATCGAGTCGCTTTTGCGAGGCTAGCCGTGCTGAATCATGCTGCTGCAACGCCCTTAGCTTTCTGTGCCAAGGGCATTCGCCCGCGCGGCTTCAAGCAAGTGCGTGCAGCAAGGATATCGTCCGGATTTCGCTGTGCTCCGTCCGGGCTACGGTCTGCGACAGCAAGCGTAGCCCGCATGGAGCGAAGCGCAATGCGGGATTCCGTGTCGCGATGCCGCTCCCGGGTTCCGCTTCGCTTCACCCGGGCTACAAGCTGGATTGCTTCGCTGCGCTCGCAATGACGGGTCAATCTCTGAAGTTGCACCGGGCGCAACCATCCCTTGCCGGTGGCGTGCGCGGATGTTATATTTCAGTATAACTTCGGAAGGTGCCCAATGTCTCATGCTGCGCGGCTTCGCAAGGTCGGAGGGTCGGTCATGCTGGCGATCCCCAAGCCCATGCTCGATGCGCTCGACCTCGCGCCCGATGCGGCCGTCGGGCTTTCGATCAAGGCGGGCCGGCTCGTGGTCGAGCCGAAGTCGCGGCGGCGGTATTCGCTCGACGAACTCTTGGCACAGTGCAAGCCGCCGGCGAAACGCTCGCGTGAGGATCGCGCGTGGACCAGCGGCCGGCCGGCCGGCCGCGAGCTGATTTAGTGTTTCGTTTGCGCATGTCCTTTTCGGAAAACCGGTCTCCACCGCGGATCAAGTCCGGGGCAGGCTTTTTCCGGGACGTGCGCTGATGGAGCGTGGCGATATCTATCTCGTCTCGCTTGATCCGACCGCAGGCCACGAGCAACAGGGCAAACGCCCGGTCCTGGTGATCTCGCCGGGCCGGTTCAACCGGTTGACCGGCGTGCCGGTCGTGCTGCCGATCACGACGGGGGGCGGTTTTGCGAGAACGGCCGGCTTCGCCGTCTCGCTCATGGGCGCCGGCACACAGACGACCGGCGTCGTCCGCTGCGATCAGCCACGCTCGCTCGATCTGCGCGCGAGGGGCGGCAGGAAGCTCGAGACGGTTCCCGACCACATCATCGACGAGGTGCTCGGCAAGGTGAGCACGCTGTTCGAATAGCCTGCGGGCCCCGGATTTCGCTGCGCTCCATCCAGGCTACGGGTTCACGACGTTTGGATAGCGCAAGGGTCTTGCGGAATAAATTCCTTGACATCGCGGCGCTGCTCCGCTAGCAAAGTCGGACTCTCCCACAATCTGAATCTGCCGCGAAGCGAGCCGCCGCCTGGGCGCGTCAGCGCGTTCGCACGCGGCCGAACCCAAGAGCACCGCCATGCCACCAGCACTGACCGGCAAAGCCTGGGTGCAAATCCGTTACGACTACGAGCACACCGAGCGGCCGATCCACGAGATTTGCGCCGAGCACGGCATCTCGACCGGCACGTTGCGCGACCGCATGCGGCGCTGGGGCTGGACGCGGCGGCGCCCGCCGATTCCGCGCGAAGGCCCGCCGCCTTTGCCTGCGCCGCGGATCGAGGTCACGCAGCCATCTCCTGGCGTGGCGGTGCCGCTGTTCGACGGCTCAAGGACGTCGCCGACTTTGCCCGAAGACTCACCCCACCCGGCCGCCTCGCTTTCGCTCGTCGGCGACCCTCCCCCTCCAGGGGAGGGTAAGGAAGTAACGAGTGCGCCGCCGCTCACGGCGGCCGAAATTGCGGGTACAGGGACCGAAACCGACGACTCGGCGATCGTGCCCCGGCTTGAAAGCGCGGTCGCCCGCGTGTTGCCGGCGATCGAGGCGACCGTCGCCAAGCTCGCCGCGGGGGCGACGCATCCACGCGAGATCGAACACGCCGGCCGCGCGCTCGGCGCGCTGACGCGGACCTTGCGCGAATTGAACGGCCTATTGAGCGAGCGGCGGCCGCCTGCCGCCGTCGCGCCTGCGAGCAAACCGGCGGACCGCGAGGGCGCGGAGGAGCCGCCGCAAGACATCGAGGCGTTCCGCCGCGAACTGATCCGGCGGATGGATGCCATTGTCGAGGCGCGCATCGAGAAGGAGGCCCAGGGGGACGCTTAATTCCAATCCCCACGACACCACGCGGGATGGTAAGGGGAAGCATGGCACCCTCCCCGTTCACGTCTTCCGAGATCAACGCCGGGCGAAAGCTGTTCGCGGCCGACTGGCAATTTCTCTCCGCCGCAAGCTCGATTGCGTCGCTGCCGAAGATGCGCGGGGTCGAGATCGCGTTCGCCGGCCGCTCCAATGTCGGCAAGTCGAGCCTGATCAACGCGCTCGCCGGCCGCCACGCGCTCGCCCGCACCTCGCATACGCCGGGCCGCACGCAGGAGCTGATCTTCTTCACCGGCCCTACGAACCTGATCCTGGTCGACATGCCGGGCTACGGCTATGCGGCCACGTCGAAGGCGAAGGTGAAGGCCTGGACCGCGCTCATCCATGCGTTCCTGCAAGGCCGCGCCAATCTGGCGCGGGTCTACCTGCTGGTCGATGCCCGCCACGGCCTGAAGGACACCGACGACGACGTGCTCGCCTCACTCGACAAGGCGGCGGTGAACTACCAGGTCGTGCTGACCAAGGCGGACGAGGTGAAGGAGACGGCGCTCGCCGAATTGATCTCCGCGACCCAGGCGGCCCTGGCGAAGCACCCCGCCGCCTTTCCGGAGATCATCGCGACCTCCGCCCGCGACGGCGCCGGTATTCCCGACCTGCGCGCCGCGATCGCGCGTCTGGTCAAGGAACGCCGCTGAAGCGCCCTTCCCCATCTCCGCCGCGCCCGCTAAAAGGCACCGTCTCGAACCGTCAGTGCTCTCGTAGGCTGGTGATCAGATGACCGTTTCACCGCACGATATCGCCCACGTCCTGTCGGAGGCGCTGCCCCACATGCAGCGCTACGACGAGGAAATCGTCGTGGTGAAATACGGCGGCCACGCCATGGGCGAGGAGGCGCTGGCGAAGAGCTTCGCGCGCGACATCGTGCTGATGGAGCAGACCGCCATCAATCCGGTCGTGGTGCACGGCGGCGGGCCGCAGATCGGCGAGATGCTCAAGCGGCTCGGCATCAAGTCGGAGTTCGCCGGCGGCCTGCGCATCACCGACAAGGAGACGATCGAGATCGTCGAGATGGTGCTGGCGGGCTCGATCAACAAGCAGATCGTCGGCTTCATCAACGAGGCCGGCGGCAAGGCGGTCGGGCTGTGCGGCAAGGACGGCAACATGGTGCTGGCCCGCAAGGTCAACCGGCACGTTGCCGATCCGGATTCCAACATCGAGAAGGTGATCGATCTCGGCTTCGTGGGCGAGCCCGAGAAGGTCGACACCATGGTGCTGACGCAGATCCTCGGCCGCGACCTCATTCCGGTGCTGGCGCCGCTCGCCACGTCGAAGGAAGGCGTGACCTACAACGTCAATGCCGACACGTTCGCGGGCGCGATCGCGGGCGCGCTCAAGGCCAAGCGCCTCCTGCTCCTCACCGACGTGCCGGGCGTGCTCGACAAGTCGGGCAAGCTGATCAAGCAGCTTTCCGCCGACGACGCGCGGCGCCTGATCGCCGACGGCACCATCTCGGGCGGCATGATCCCCAAGGTCGAGACCTGCATGTACGCGCTCGAAGCCGGGCGTCGAGGGCGTCGTCATCCTCGACGGCAAGGTGCCGCACGCGGTGCTGCTCGAACTGCTCACCGACCACGGCGCCGGCACGCTGATGATGCGCTGAGCGACCACTTCCGTTCGTCCCCGCGAAGGCGGGGACCCAGGGTTACAAGCACTGAACGCGCGGCCCTGGGTTCCCGCCTTCGCGGGAACGAACGGGGAGAGGATGTGCGTTAGTAGCCCACGGTCGCCCGCGCCGGAGACGGATATGTCGAGCCCGGACACCGCCACGAAGCCCGCAGCCCCCGGCCCGCCATCGCTGCTGCGCTGGCGCGAAATTCCCGCCGGGGTCTGGGCGCTCGGGCTGGTGTCGCTGTTCATGGACCTCTCCTCCGAGATGATCCATGCGCTCTTCCCGCTCTACCTCGTCACCGTGCTCGGGACCTCGGTGCTGACGGTCGGCATCATCGAGGGCATCGCGGAGGCCACCGCCTCGATCGTCAAGATTTTTTCCGGTGCGCTGAGCGACCGCCTCGGCAAGCGCAAGGTGCTGGCGGCGTTCGGCTACGGGCTTGCCGCCTTCACCAAGCCGATCTTTCCGCTGGCCGCTTCGATCGGCTGGCTGATCGCCGCGCGCTTCATCGATCGCGTCGGCAAGGGCATTCGCGGCGCACCGCGCGATGCCCTGATCGCCGACCTTACGCCGCCCGGCCTGCGCGGCGCGAGCTTCGGCCTACGGCAATCGCTCGACACCGTCGGCGCGGTGTTCGGGCCGCTCGCCGCGATGGCGTTCATGCTGCTGCTCGCCAACAATTTCACCGCGGTGTTCTGGATCGCGGTGGTGCCGGCGTTCCTGTCGTTTGCCGTCATCGTGTTCGCGGTGCGCGACCCCGACCGCCGGAGCGCGCCGGCGCCGGTCCGTTCGCCGCTCTCGGCCGCCGAGCTGAAACGGCTCGGCACGCCCTATTGGCTCGTGGTCGCGATCGCCGCGGTGTTCACCTTGGCGCGGTTCAGCGAAGCCTTCCTGCTCTTACGCGCGCAGTCGGTCGGGCTGACGCTGGCGCTGGTGCCGGTCGTCATGGTGGTGATGAATGTCGTCTACGCGCTCACCGCCTGGCCGGTAGGCGCGCTGTCGGACAGGATCGGCCGCTACGGCCTGCTGGCCGGCGGCTTCGCGCTCCTGGTCGTCGCCGATCTCGCGCTGGCGCTTGGTTCGAGCATCACGGCGATCGGGATCGGCGTCGCGCTGTGGGGACTGCATATGGGGCTGACGCAGGGCCTCTTGGCCAGCCTCGTCGCCGACACCGCACCCGCCGAACTGCGCGGCACGGCCTTCGGCATGTTCAACCTGGTCACCGGGATCGCGACGCTCGTGGCCAGCATCATCGCGGGCGCGCTATGGGACGTCGTCGGCCCGGCCGGCACGTTCCTGGCCGGCGCGGTCTTCACGGCGGTCGCGCTCATGATCTTGCCGGTCGCCCGCCGGTTCGTCGCAACCTCGCCGGTTCGCCAGCCGAAACGCTGACCGGACGGAATCGCGTCCGTCACCCGTCGCAGCGGTTGGCCGAGCCGAACGGCACTTCGCGCACCGGCGCGCCCGGGGCGAACAGGGTCGGGCGGTAGCTCTTTTCGTCGGGCGACCAGGCGACGCCCGAGATGTTCGGAAGCTGCGCCATCTGCCGCGCCATCTCTTTCGAGACACTCACTTCGTCGCCGTCGCGCTCGTACGCGACATCCGATCCGAAGGTCTTGAGGAACACCGGGATGCTGCAGCGCTGCCCAAGCTCGGCGGCGATCTGCGAGCGCCGGTCGAGGGCCCCCTTCTCGTTCAGGCGGGCATTCTCGTTGATCTGATAGAGCGGCGGCGCGCTGAGCAGGCCCTCGTCGATCGCCTGGCTGAAGCGGTTGGGAATATTCTTCGCGATGTAGCCGACCTTGCGGGTCTTGGAGATGCGGCCCTGCTGGCGCGCCACCTCGACCGCCGCCAGGAACTCGTTGAACATATCGGCCAGCCCCTGCGCGTCGAGCTTGTGCACGTTGTCGAGGTGGATGCCGACGATCGAACCTTCCGGCGCGATATCGTCGCCGCGCCGCACGATCGTGACCAGATCCTCGATCAGCACCTTGCGCACGGCCGGATCGGTGAGATCGATCGAGCGCTCGCTGCCGCCCCAGCGGTCGCCGGTCGACCGCGAGGCCGGGAAGCGCGCGCAGTCGTCGTCGCGGATGTAGCAGTTGCCGCCGACGTGATAGAGGATCAGGTTGATGCCGCGGGTGAGCCGCGGGATGGGAAATTTCGGATCGACGTCGAGCCAGCCGACCTCGCCGCGCGCCACCGCCTCGTAGAGGCCGTCTCAGGACATCTTCGTCCACGGTGCGCGCCAGGCTGGTCGCCCAATATTGCTTCTTCCACTCGCCGGCCGGCGCCGCCTGCTCTTTGGGTTGCTCTTTTGAATTTTGGGCCACCGTGGGCGGCACCCCGCGGATGCCGAGCATCAACGCGCCGCAGATCGCCAGCGCCCCCCACGTTGCGATTTGCCGTTTCAGCATGCTGATTCTGTTGTTAGCACGGTTTCGGACCTGACTAGAACGGATTCCGATCCGATTTCTCCGTCATTGCGAGCGCAGCGAAGCAATCCGGAATCGCCCACAAACTCGGATTGCTTCGTCGCCCCCTTAGCGCCCCGCTGCGATCCGCCGGCAGCGCCTGCAATGACCGGCTGCCGGTACCGCGCCGCTACCCGCGCCCTCGCCGATTGCTGGGCTCGGCCCGCGGCGATAGGGTGGCGAAATCACCCCTGTCGCCATGCTGGTTGCGTATCATGACCAAACGATCCAGGGCCGATTTGATCGCCGCCGTTGCCGGTCTCGGGCTCCTGGCTACTGGCCGTCGCGCCCTCCCCGGCCAGCGCTCAATCGGCCGCCGATCTCGCGCTGTGCGACCGGGTCGCGGCCGACCCGACCGATCCGGACAAGCCGAAGACCGTGAACGGCACGAACGAGATCGCCGCATCCGACGTCGCGACCGCGATCAAATTCTGCAAGGCCGCGTCGGCGAAATCGCGCCGGGCGCTCTATCAGCTCGGCCGCGCCTATGCGGCCAATCAGCAATGGCCGGACGCCATCGACGCCTTTCGCAAGGCGGCCGACAAGGGAAGCACCGCGGCCATGGTCGAGCTCGGCGTCGCGCTTGCGACCGGTTCGGGCGTTGCCAAGGACGAAGCCCAGGCCACGCAGCTCTTCGAGCGCGCGGCGGAGGCCGGCAACCCGCGCGGCGTCACCAATCTCGCCGTGCTCGCCCACAATGACGGCGCACGTTCCGATCCCGCAAGGCTGCGCGGCCTGCTGGCGAAGGCGGTGGATACGAATTCGGCCGAAGCGCAATACCAGCTCGGCCTGATGACCGCCGAAGGCGTCGGCGGCGCGAAGAACGATGTCGAGGCGCGCGCATTGTTCGAAAAGGCGGCCGCGCAAGGTCATGCCGGCGCGCTGGAACGGATGGGCGCGTTCGCCGAGAGCGGCCGCGGCGGATCGAAAGATACCAGCGCCGCCAAAGCGTATTACGAGAAGGCCGCGGCGCTCGGCAACGAAGATGCCAAGGCCGCGCTCAAGCGCGCGGAATGCCCCATCACGCTCAAGGACAAGCGCGGGAACGTCGTGACCAACCTGTGCTTCTGACTGGCGCACTTCCACATTCGCGCAAGCAACGAAGGGCAACCGCCCTTTCACCTCCGCTTGCCAGTTCGCCACGTCTGAGCGACCATGCGGCCATGAAAGCAATTGCGCTCGCCTCCCTGGCAGTCATGTCAATTTCAATCCCGGCTCCGACCGCCCGATCGGAGCCCAACTATCTCACGTGGAAGTACGCTCACGACCGCCAGGTGGCCAAGTGGCGACAGGCCGTGCCGCGATGTGGTTGGACTGCCGGCGGATATTCGTGCGCTCCGATCAGGAGTTTGCACCAAGTCCGCCAGCCGTGCATCGAGTGCATGTGGCGATATTGGCCGCATGGGCTATAGCCTCGGTTGTCATCCCGGCCGAGCCATCAGGTCCGCGCGAAGCGGTCTTCAGCGCAGTGACCGGTTACTTCGTCAGAAATACGTTCTTGCGCGGGAACTTCTCGAAGACCGCGGCATCCTGGGAAAAGTTGGTGGCCAGAATGTCGATTGGATTTCCGGCCAGCCACTGGGACACGTCGATCGTCTGGTAGTGGCCGCTGTTGAACACGATCAGGATGCGCGCCTTCCCGCCGCCGATGTTTTCGATCGAGTGGCCGAACCCCTGCGGGATGTAGCCGACGTCGCCCTGGCCGAGTTTCTCCTCGCGCCAGCGTCCCTTCGAGCCGAACAGCGTGACGTTGAATTGTCCGCTCAGGATGTATTGCCACTCCGACGCGTTGGGATGCCAATGCAGCTCGCGCAGCGCGCCCGGCTCCATCTCCAGCACGACGCCCGTCATGGTGGTGGAGATGGGGAACTGCGAACCGTCCACGCGCCATTCGATGCCGCCCTTGAATGTCTCGTAGGGCTTCTGCGAGAGCAGACTGTATTTGTGCGAGAGCGGCGGCTGCTTCCAGCCCTGCAGCGGCGGCGACGGCGTCGCCGGCGGGATTTTGCCCTTGGCGAAGTAGACTTCTTCTTTCGGGAAGCTGTCGAACGCCGCGGCCGGCAGCCCGAAATTCTTCGCCAGCAGCTCCTTCGGCGCGTGGCCGAGCCAATCGGTGATGCTGAAGGTGCCGAACTCGGAGAAGTAGCCGTTGTCGAACACCAGGATGAAATGACACGGCTTGTCGCCCAGGGTCTCGATGACGTGGCCGTGGCCGCGCGGGAAATACCAGATGTCGCCCGGACCGAAGTCGTTGGTCTCGGAGCAGCCCTGCGGGTCGATGACGGTCGTGCGCACCGCGCCTTCCGTCACGAAGGCCCACTCGGCCGCCGTGGCGTGCCAGTGCAGCTCGCGCATCACGCCGGGCTCCATGCGCATCGAGACGCCGGCGAGGCCCTTGGAGATCGGCAACTGGGCGACGGTCGCCTCCTTGCCGTAGCTGCCGCCCACCACGCGCCCCTCCGATTTCTCCAACTCGAACTTGAAGGTCGGGAGCTCGTTTCCGGAGGTCACGGGATCGGGCACGTTGTTCTGGAAACTGTTGTCGCCGCCTTCGGAGCTGATGGGGATCGTCAACGAAAACACGAATGCCTCCTGCTCGGACCGATTCCGTGCAGCCAATATACAGAACGGCGCCTCAACTGCCACGGCAGAGGCGCTGCTGAATAGCTTCAAAACAATTTCAAAAGAGAGCGGGCGGAGCATCAGCGTCCGCTAAGCACCGGATCAGACGAGGAAGCACGCAGGATGGTTCGGCGCAGCGCAGAGCGCAATCGAACCAGCCTTCGCCTAGCGGACAAAGATGAGCGGCGCGACCGCCGCTCATCTCCTCGCACGCTTACGCCTCTACAGATGTGAAGGACGCCGGCAGCGCCGCCGCGTCAGAACGCCACCGCATTCTTGATCGCGGCCGCCGCATCGGCCGACACGACCTTGCGCGCCACGAAGTCATCCCAGTTCTTGAACTTGCCCTTGGCGCGCGCGTCGACGATCGCCTTCGAGTTCGCCGGGCTGCCCTTGGGGAGCTTGTCGAGATCGGCCGCCGAGGCCGTGTTCAGGTTGATCTTGACGGCGACCGGGGCCGTGGCCTTGCCGGTGGTCGACGGCGCGCTCACGGCCGGCGCCGGATTGGCCGCCGGGGCCTTGTTGTCCTGTGCGAGCGCCGGAGCGGCAACGAGCGCAAAGGCCAACGCACTGAAGACAACGCGATAGACAGTCATGGACGTTCCTCTGTTGTCCGCCGCGCAACGCCTCTCGGGCGAGCGGCCGGACGGGTATCGATCACAGCGACGGACCAGGGCCTGCCTTGCGCATGCACCGTCCCGCTGATGGCGCCGTTGATAGCGCAGCTAATCCGAACGGCGCATGGCTGGCGCGTTCATGGCGCGTTCATCGGGGTTAACCGGGACGATGCGAGCTGCGGATCGGGGCGTGTGTGGATCGTCGGTGCCTGCGAACGAAGACGGCCGCTCTCGCGAGCGGCCGTCAATCCGGTCTTGAATTTAGCTGCGATCGAACCGCCTACTCCGCGGCGATGCGCACCTCGGGCGCGGCGGAGCGCACGTCGGCATCCACGTCGCGCTCGAACTTGACGAAGTTCTCCTGGAACATGCGCACCAGCTTGCGCGCGGTCTCGTCGAACGCGGCTTTGTCCTTCCAGGTCTTCATCGGGTAGAGCAGATGCGGCTCGATCCCCGGCACCGACGTCGGCACCGAGAAGCCGAAATACGGGTCGGTGCGGTAGCTCGCGTGCTTGAGCGAGCCGTCGAGCGCGCCGGTGACCAGCGCGCGCGTCACCTTGATCGGCATGCGCCGGCCGACGCCGTAGATGCCGCCGGTCCAGCCGGAATTCACCAGCCAGCAGTCGACATCGTGCTTGGCGATGTAGTCGCGCAAGAGGTTACCGTATTCGGCCGGCGGCCGCGGCAGGAACGGCGCGCCGAAGCAGGTCGAGAAATCGGGCTGAACGCCGACCAGCCCCTTCTCGGTGCCGGCGACCTTGGCGGTGTAGCCGGACAGGAAGTGGTACATCGCCTGCGCGGGCGTCAGCTTGGCGATCGGCGGCATCACGCCGAAGGCGTCGGCGGTGAGGAAGATGACGTTCTTCGGATGCCCGGCACGGCCGGTGCGCGAGGCGCGCGGCATGAAGTCGAGCGGATAGGCCGAGCGGGTGTTCTCGGTCTTGGAGTCATCGTCGAAATCCGGGACGCGCGTCTCGGGATCGAACACGACGTTCTCGAGCACCGCGCCGAAACGGTTGGTGGCCGCGTAGATTTCGGGCTCGGCCTCGGGCGAGAGCTTGATGCACTTGGCGTAGCAGCCGCCTTCGAAGTTGAACACGCCGTCTTCCGACCAGCCGTGCTCGTCGTCGCCGATCAGGATGCGGTTGGGATCGGCCGACAGCGTGGTCTTGCCGGTGCCGGAGAGGCCGAAGAACAGCGCGACGTCGCCGTCCTTGCCGACGTTGGCCGAGCAGTGCATCGGCATGACGCCCTGCGCCGGCAGGTAGAAGTTGAGCGTGGTGAACACCGACTTCTTCATCTCGCCCGCGTAGGACGAGTTGCCGATCAGGATGATCTTCTTGGTGAAGTCGATGGCGATGATGGTGTCGGTGCGGCAGCCGTGGCGCTTGGGGTCGGCCTTGAAGCTCGGCAGGTCGACGATGGTGAACTCGGGGAGGAAGGCGGCAAGCTCGGAGCGCTCGGGGCGGATCAGCAGTTGGCGGATGAACAGCGAGTGCCAGGCATATTCGGTGAAGACGCGCGTTTTGATCCGGTATTTCGGATCGGCGCCGCCGTAGAGGTCCTGGGCATAGAGTGTCTTGCCGCGTGCGTGCGCGATGAAGTCGGCGAGCAGCAGGTCGAAGTTCGCCTGCGTGAGCTTGCGATTGCCGTCCCACCAGACGGTGTTTTCGGTGAGCGCATCGACGACGGTGTGCTTGTCCTTCGGGCTAGCGGCCGGTATGCACGCCGGTCTCGGCGCAGAGCGCGCCGCCCGCCACGATCGCGCCTTCCTTGTTGTCGATGGCGTGCTCGTAGAGCGTCGGCGCGGTATGATTCCAATGGACCGCGGCGAGATCCTTGAAGCCGAATTTATCAGCGCCGCAAGCGCCGTTCCTCAGACCCGTTTCCTGCACGAAAATTCCTCCAACCACCGTCCGGCGAATGCCGGAACCCCTCCCTGACGCCATGTCGCAATAGACACGGCACCGGCCCCGTCAATGCCCGGCTGCCCGGGCTCGCGACCTATAGTGGGGAACATTCCGCCTGCCAAGACGTATCCCCCCGTATCGTTGATGCGGCCGCGGCGGTTCTTGATTTACGTCAAATCGGACGAATTCGAGATCACCGATTGCGTTTCGGGACGCGGCTGGAATGCTGCGCCGCAGCGACGCTTCACCGCGCGCACCCGGGCGGCGTTGCTTAAAGTTCCTTTACCCTATTGAGATTCGTGGATTTTTTGTCGCAGGCGGCATTTATCCGTCATTAATTGGAGCGTGGCAATTTCTCTCTGCACATGGAGAGAGGGCCGATGCTCAGAGACCAACTCGTTCGTTTTCTACGGGATGAAACGGCCGCCACCGCGATCGAGTACGGCCTGATCGCCGCCGGGATCGCGGTCGCCATCATCACGGTGACGAAGGGCCTCGGCTCGAAGCTGAACACCACGCTGGGGTCGGTCTCGACCGGGCTGAAGTAGCCAGCGTGGCCGGCGTCACTCCGCCAGCCCCTTGCCGACCAGCCATTTCTGGATGAGATCGGCCACCTGGCTGCTGTTCTTGTCCATCATCACCATGTGCGAATTGCCCTTGATGCCGGCGTCCGGCAGGTCGATCACGTCGACGCTGCCGCCGGCGGCCTTGAGCACGGCCGCGTAGTCGACGCCGCCCTGGCGGATCTTCGACCAGCGCGGATGGTCCTTGGCGTTGTCGCCGTAGATCATGACCACCGGCGTATTCTTGATCGAGGCGACCTTGCTCTTGTCGCCGCCCAGCGTCGGCTCGACCGCGACCAGCGCCTTCACCTTGTCGGGCCGCGCCTCGAGCGCCTTGAAGCCGAACGAGCCCGACTGGCTGTGCACCAGGACGACGCACGGGCACACCTTGTCGATCAATTCGATATAAGCGGCGACAATTCCCGCATCGGTGGTGAGCCAGCGCGGCACGCCCTGCTTCATGAACTGCTCGTAGGCCTCGGTCGGAAACTGCGTGCCCGGATAGGTGACCCGCTTCGCCTTGTCGGCGTTCCACGAGCCGATCGGGCCGACGCGGAAGCGCTCCCAGGGATCGCCGAGCGGCAGCGTGACCGGCTCGCCGAAGGTCGGCGTCCAGCCGGCGCGGCCGCGCTCCATGGCGTCGGAGATGTAGGTGTCCCAGCCCTTGCGCATGAAATACGTGAGCCAGCCTTCGCCGCCGTCCGGCTTGGTCTCGTAGGTCACGCCGGTCAGCCCGCCGCCGTGCCAGAGGAGGAGCGGCAGCTTGCCCTTGGGGTTCTGCGCCAGGAAGTACTGCACGTACATCTGCTCGACCTGGTAGGTGCCGTTCGGATCGACCTTGGCGGGCACGCCGCCGGGGGTGAACACCACCTCCTTGATCGGCTGGCCGGTGATCTCGATGTGGCGGCCGCCGATATGGAACGAACCCATGTCGCGCAAGTGGACCGGCTCCTTGGCCTGGCCGAAAGCCTGCGTGGCCGCGAGACTCAGTGCGAATGCGATGATGACTTTGCGCATGGCGCTCTCCCTGTATCGTTGATTGGAGCAGTATCCATCCTCTCGTCATGCCCGGCCTTGTGCCGGGCATCCACGTCTTTCGTTCGAGGGGAGGTAAGACGTGGATGGCCGGGACAAGCCCGGCCATGACGGAGAGTCACTCGACGAAGCCTTTGTCGGCGAGCCATTTCTGGATGACGTCGGCGATCTCGGCGTTGTTCTTGTCCTGCATCAGCATGTGCGAATTGCCCTTGATGCCGATGTCCGGAAGATTGATCACGTCGACCGTGCCGCCGCCGGCCTTGATCGCCGCGGCATATTCCAGGTCGATCTTCTTGTAGGCCGCCCAGCGCGGATGCTGATCGACATAGTCGCCGAACATCATCATCACCGGCGTGTTCTTGAGCGCTGCGGCCTTCGCGACGTTGCCGGCGCTCGCCGATTCCACCGCCACGATCGCCTTGACCTTGTCGGGCCGCGCCTCGGCCGCCTTGAAGCCGAAGATGCCGCCCTGGCTGTGCACCAGCAGCACGCAGGGGCAGACCCGGTCGATCAGCGCGATATAGGCGTTGAGCACGGCCTCGTCGGTCGAGAGCCAGCGCGGCACGATCTGCTTCATGTAGTTGGCATAGGCCTCGACCGGGAACTGGTTGCCGGGCAGCACCTTGCGCTTGGCCGGATCGGCGCTCCAGGAGCCTTCGCCGTCGCCGATGCGGAAGCGCTCGAACGGGTCCGCATAGGTGATGAAGATCGGCTCGCCCGACCAGACATCGGCGCTGGCGAAGCCGGCGCGGCCGCGCTCGACCGCGTCCGAGTTGTAGACGTCCCAGCCCTTGCGGACGAACAGGTTGAGCCAGCCTTCGCGGCCGTCGGGCGTCGATTCATACGTCGCGCCGGTGAGCCCGCCGCCATGCCACATCAAGAGCGGCAGCTTGCCCTTGCGGTTCTTCGGCAGGAAGTACTGCACGTACATCTGCTCGACCTGATAGGCGCCGTTCGGATCGAGCTTGGTCAACGGGCCGCCCGGTACCCGCACGATCTGCCGCACCGGCCGGCCGCTCAATTCGACGACGCGCCCGCCGACATGAAACGAGCCCATGCCGCGCAGCACGATGTCGTCTTCTGCGCTGGCAATCGTCGGCAGCGCCGCGAGCGCCAAGGCAATCCCGATGAGGCAGCGACGCATGGCGTTCTCCCTGCAGTGTCGATGGCTTTTGTTCTTCGCGGCGATTGTGACTCAACCGCGCGACGAATGTCATCAGCAACGCCGGTGAATTGTCGCAGGCAAAACGTCCCGGTGGGACGCTGCCCGCAGCGCGGTTGAGACGCGTGCCGCGACGTCCGAAATCCAGTTGACAAAGCGCCTGTGACTTCCGATATTTCTGTCATGACAGAAATAACCGATAGAACCGAACACCTCCCGGACGCGGTGCAGCGGTTCGTCCTGCATTGGGGCGACCTCGGCGGACAATGGGGCGTCAACCGCTCGGTCAGCCAGATCCACGCCCTGCTCTATCTCGCCGAGCGGCCGTTGACCGCGGAGGATGTGGCGTCCGCGCTCGGGCTCGCGCGTTCCAACGTCTCAACCTCGCTCAAGGAATTGACCGCATGGAACCTCGTGCGCCGCGTGCCGATCAAAGGCGACCGGCGCGAGCACTTCGAGGCGGTGACCGACCTCTGGGAGATGCTGTTGCGTATCTCGGCCATGCGGAAGGAGCGGGAAATCGACCCGGCCATCGCGGCGCTGCGGGCCTGCGTGACCGATGCCGACGCCGATCCGTCGATGCATCCGGTCGCCGCGCGCCGCCTCAAGGAGATGCTCTCCTTCGTCGAGACGCTGGATCACTGGTACGCGCAGATGCTGAAGGTGCCGCGCCCGCAGATCGCCGCGCTGATCCGCCTCGGCACACGCATCGTGAACTATCTCCCGCTCGGGAAGCGCAAATGAAGCCCGCGCCATGGAGGCGAGAATGCAGCACCTTTCCATCGCCCGCGAACGGCCGAACGACCTGACGTCACCGCCTGTCCTTGGCGATCTTCGCTTCCGCGCATTGATGTCCGAGGAGGACTGGGCCGCCCTGCCGGCGCCGATCCGCCGCCGCTTCAGCAAGCGCCTCAGCGGCGGCAACACCGCGATTTACGTCGGCGAAGTGCTGGAGACATGGATGAGCCGTCACGGCTGGTGCCTCGTCCAGCTTGCCCGCCTCATCGGCGCACCGCTGCCGACCGATCGCCGCAAGCACAGCCCGAGCGTCGTGACCGTGACGGAGGACATCGCCTCCGGTGGGCAGATCTGGACCCGCCTCTACGTGCGCAACGGCTTCCCGCAGGTGATTCATTCGGCGAAACGCTTCGCGGGCGTGACCGGGCTCGAGGAATATGTCGGATACGGCATCAGCATGGCGCTGACCGTCCACGTCAAGGACGAGGCGCTGATCTTCCGCAGCGCGGGTTACTTCCTGAACGTGGTCGGCCGCCGCATCGCACTGCCGCGCTGGCTCACGCCGGGTGCGCTCTCGGTCATTCACGCCGAACTCGGCGACGGCCGCTTCAGCTTCACGCTTCAGATCGCGCATCCGCGGTTCGGTCTGCTGCTTCGCCAGATGGCCATTTTCCATGAGGTCGAGAAATGACGTCGACTGTGTTGTGGACCCTGATCGCGATCCAGGTCGCGCTGGGCGCGTTCGATACGCTCTATCATCACGAACTGACCGAGCGGCTGCCGTGGCGGACCTCGCAACGGCATGAGCTCGCGCTCCACGCGGTGCGCAACCTGCTCTACGCCGCGCTGTTCCTCGTGCTCGGGTTCTTCGAGGTGCACGGCATCTGGGCGCTGCTGGTCATCGCCGTCCTGGCGATTGAAGTCGTCATCACGCTGATGGATTTCGTCGAGGAGGACCTGAGCCGCAAACTGCCGGCAAGCGAGCGCATCAACCACACGCTGCTGGCGCTGAACTACGGTGCCATCCTGGCGCTTCTGCTTCCTGTCTTGCTCCACTGGAGTGGACAACCGGCCGCGATCGTCCCGATCACCTACGGATACTGGAGCGGTCTTGCGGCGCTGGCCGCCCTCGGCGTGCTGCTGTTCGGTCTGCGCGATTTTGCGGCATCGCGACGCGCGCCGCGGCTCGTCCCGGCCGACGCTGCCGCGCTCATGGCGGCGCTCCCCGGCCGGCAGCACGTGCTGGTCACCGGCGCGACCGGTTTCATCGGCCAACGGCTGGTCGAGGCGCTTACCGCCGCCAGACATCATGTCATTGTACTGGCGCGCAATCCCACCAAGGCCACCGCTCTGCGCCCGCCGTTTCACCTCGTGACCGATCTCGATCAGATCGCCAATGACACGCGCATCGACGCCATCGTCAATCTCGCCGGCGAGCCGCTCGCCAACGGACTGTGGACGGGCGCCAAGCGTTTCCGCATCGTCGCCTCCCGGCTACGGATGGCACGCGCGATCTTACGGCTGATCGGGCGGCTCGAGCGCCGTCCGTCCGTGCTCATCAGTGCGTCCGCGGTCGGCTGGTATGGGCTGTGGGACGACGAAGAGCTGACGGAGTTCGACGGCGGCAAGCGTTCGTTCTCGCATCGCACTTGCGACATGGTCGAGCGGGCGGCGAAACGCGCCGAGCGGCTCGGCGTGCGCGCAGTTCGCCTGCGCATCGGCCTCGTGCTCGGCACCGAGGGCGGGCTGCTGGCCCGCATGCTCACGCCCTTCGAGTTCGGCATCGGCGGCCGCATCGGCAGCGGCCGGCAGTGGATGTCGTGGATCGCGCGCGACGACCTGGTGCGGCTGATCGCGCATGTCATTGCAACGCCGGGGCTGACCGGCGCCGTCAACGCCACCGCGCCCGAGCCGGTACGCAATTCCGTCTTCACCGCCGAACTCGGCCGCGCGCTGCGCCGCCCGGCCATTCTGCCGCTGCCGGCCGCTATCCTGCACCGGCTCGGCGGCGATCTCGCCGACGAGCTGCTGCTCGGCGGTCAGCGCGTGCTGCCCGACAAGGCCGTGGCCTCCGGGTTTGCGTTTCGCCACGAAGACTTGCGCGGTGCGCTCGCCGCGATGCTGGGACTGCGATGGAGCGGCGACAGACGAAGCAACTTGCGCTTCGCGGGTGTTACCACCTTCGGCAGAGAGCCTCGCGGTCAACCGGCCCGCGCCTCTTCGGCGAACTGCTTGAGCACCTGCCGCAAGACGCCGGGCGCGCGCACGCGCTCGCGGAACGGCAGGCGCAGCGCCATCCGCTCGTTCTGCAATTCCAATCCCTCGGGATCGCAGCCGACGCAGCGCCATTCGCCGTCCGGAGCGCCGAGCAGCTTGGTCGCATAGAGCCGGCAGGTATCGGCGTGATCGGCATTCATGTGCGCCAGAATGTCGGGCTCGGCGGCGACCAGCTCGGCGGCGTCATCGACCTGCGTCAGCACATCCTGCGGCTTGAGATCGACGATGCGGCCGAAGCCGGCGACCAGATGCGCGCCCTTGAGGTTGATGCGGTAGAACGAGAAATCCGCGAAGCCCGCGAACATCTCGGCCTCCGGCTGGCGCGTCAGATAGCGCGTGCGGACCTGCGGATCGTCGGTGACGGCCGCCGCGCCCATCAGCATGACACGGGCGCCTTGCAGAGGATCGCCTTCCTTGCGCTCGTCGATCATCAGGGAGACGCGCGGATCGGCCAGGATGTTCTTGGTGTGGACCGCAAGCTTGGAAATGAGCAGCAGCGGCGCGCCGTCGGCGGCGGTCGCGATATTGACCAGCGAGCAGTAGGGATCGCCGGAGCCCGGCATCAGGGTCGCGAGCGCGCCGGAGCGGCCTTCCCGCAGGAGCTTCTTGGCGCTGAGCTTGGGGTCGAAATCGGGTGTCGGCTTCATCTGAGGTCTCCGCTCCAATCGAGGTAGATTAGCGGAATTCCGGCCGCGGCGGGCAGGGACGGGCGGGAACTTGCGGGTAGCGGTCGCGGTTCTAAAGCCTTATATGTGGCAAAAGACTTGGCAAATCATGCGGTTTTAAGAGATTTGTCACATTTCGGCCTAGCTTTCCGGGCTTCAAATTCAGGAGGCGGTAACCCCGCCACGGACAAGGGCTTCATGCCGACCATCGCTCTGGTTGACGACGACCGTAATATTCTGACTTCGGTTTCGATCGCGCTCGAGGCCGAGGGCTATCGGATCATGACGTACACCGACGGCGCCTCCGCGCTCGACGGCTTCAAGACGTCGCCGCCCGATCTCGCCATCCTCGATATCAAGATGCCGCGCATGGACGGCATGGAGACACTCCGCCGCCTGCGGCAAAAGTCCGACATGCCGGTGATCTTCCTCACCTCCAAGGACGAGGAGATCGACGAACTGTTCGGCCTCAAGATGGGCGCCGACGATTTCATCCGCAAACCGTTCTCGCAGCGGCTCCTGGTCGAGCGCGTGAAGGCGGTGCTGCGCCGCGTGAGCCCGAAGGACCCGGCCGCCCCGAAGGAGGTCGACGCCAAGGCGCTCGAGCGCGGACAGTTGCGCATGGACCCCGAGCGTCACACCTGCACCTGGAAGAACGAGCCGGTGACGCTCACGGTCACCGAGTTCCTCATCCTGCAGGCGCTGGCGACGCGGCCCGGTGTGGTCAAAAGCCGCAACGCGCTGATGGATGCGGCCTACGACGATCAGGTCTATGTCGACGACCGCACCATCGACAGCCACATCAAGCGGCTGCGCAAGAAGTTCAAGATGACCGACGACGACTTCGACATGATCGAAACGCTCTATGGCGTGGGCTACCGCTTCAAGGAGATGTGAAGCCGCGCCTGTTTCGTTTTCAAGGTGTTATGGCGCACGTTGCGCCGCGTGAACGGGGAACTGTAAACTCTGCCATCTGACGGGGCCGGACTGCCCGATGGGCTCCGGTGGGGCGTGCAGCAGGGGGCCGCAACCGGCAGTACGACGTGCTCGATCGAACTCCGAAAATCGTCCAGGCCGCCATCGCCGCTGAGCCGGCGCAGCGCCGGCGCGCCGAGGGCGGCACGCTGCGAGGGCTTGCCGATTGGTCGCGTCGCGGCTGGCAGTTCTTCGTCCGCCAGAGCTTCTCGAGCCTCACCCGGCGCATCATCTTCCTCAACCTCGCCGGCCTGATCGCGCTGGTGATCGGGATTCTCTATCTCTCGCAATTTCGCGCCGGCCTGATCGAGGCGCGCATCCAGAGCCTGCTGGTGCAGGGCGAGATCATGGCGGGCGCGATCGCCTCGTCGGCCACCGCCGAGCAGGACGCCATCACGTTCGATCTCAACCGGCTGCTGGAATTGCAGGTAGGCGAGAGCTACGGCCCGTCCGACGAGATGATGTCGGGCATCGAGTTCTCGATCAATCCCGAACGCGTCGCGCCGGTGCTGCGACGGCTGGTGTCGCCGACCAACACCCGCGCGCGCATCTACGATCGCGACGGCTTGCTGGTGCTCGACAGCCGCAATCTCTACGACGTGGTGCGCTTCGACCTGCCGCCGCCGAGCGCCAAGCCCGGCATGCTCGAGCGCTTCTACATCACGGTCCGCACCTGGGCGAGCCGCGGCACGCTGCCGCTCTATCACGAGTTCGGGCCGCAGAGCGGCAAGGGCTACGAGGAGGTGGCAAGGGCCGCCGTGGGCTACAAGTCGAGCATGGTGCGCATCAACGAGCGCGGCGAGGTGATCGTCTCGGTCGCGGTGCCGGTGCAGCGCTTCCGCGCCGTGCGCGGCGCGCTGATGCTGCAGACGCAAGGCGCCGACATCGACGATGTGCTCGCCGCCGAGCGGCTCGCCATCTTCAAGGTGTTCCTGGTGGCGGCCGGCGTCATGATCGTGCTGTCGTTCCTGCTCGCCGGCACCATCGCCGGCCCGGTGCGCCGCCTCGCCGAAGGCGCCCAGCTCGTGCGCCGGCGCATTCGCTCGCGCGTCGAGATTCCCGGACTTCAGCGGCCGGCGCGACGAGATCGGCCACCTCTCGGGCTCGATCCGCGACATGACCAGCGCGCTCTACAGCCGCATCGAGGCGATCGAGCGGTTCGCCGCCGATGTCGCGCACGAGCTCAAGAATCCGCTGACCTCGCTGCGCTCGGCGGTCGAGACGCTGCCGCTCGCCAAGAGCGAAGAGAGCCGCACGCGTCTGCTGGAAGTCATCCAGCACGACGTGAAGCGGCTCGACCGGCTGATCACCGACATCTCGGCCGCAAGCCGCCTCGACGCCGAGATGCAGCGCCAGGACGCGGAGCGCGTCAGCCTTACGACCTTGCTCAGCACCGTGGTCGGCGTCGCCAACGAGCGGCACGACGACAACGTGACCGTGAAGCTGATCTTCGACGGCGGCGGGCCGTCGGCGTTCACGGTGATGGGAAACGACTCACGGCTCGGCCAGGTGATCGACAACCTGATCGACAATGCGCGCTCGTTCTCGCCGCCGGGCAGTACCGTGCGGGTCACCTGCCGGCGCGTGAAGGACGACATCGACATCATCGTCGACGACGACGGACCGGGCATCGAGCCCGACGCGATCGAGAAGGTGTTCGAGCGCTTCTACACCGACCGCCCCAATCACGGCTTCGGCCAGCACTCCGGTCTTGGCCTGTCGATCTCCAAGCAGATCGCCGAGGCACATGACGGCCGCATCTGGGTGGAGAACCGGCTCGGCGAACCACCCTCGCCCGGCGAACCTCCCGCGGTGCTCGGCGCGCGCTTCACCGTACGGCTGCCGGCGATGTGACCGTGAGCGCGCCGGCTCAAAGGCGTTTCTCTTGACCCGCTGTCGTACATCATGACCGCAAGCGAACCGGGCCCGACCATCCACGCGTCGGCGGTGCTGATCGGCGCGCGCGCCGCGCTGATCCGCGGCCCCTCCGCCGCCGGCAAATCGCGTCTCGCACTCGCGCTGCTGACCGCCGCCAAATCCGGGCTGCTGCCGTTTGCCCGTCTGGTCGGCGACGACCGGCTGCATCTCGAAGTCCATCACGGGCGCTTGCTGGCGCGTGCGCCCGCCGCCCTTGCGGGCCTGATCGAGGTGCGCGGCCTTGGAATCAGGCGTGTCGCGTACGAACCGCTGGCAGTGGTCGGGCTGGTGGTCGATCTCGCGGCGACCGACACCGAACGGCTGCCCGCAAGCGCCGGGACCGTGACGGTCTCCGGCGTGCAGTTGCCGCGGCTTGCGTTCGCCGCCAGCGCCGATCTTCTGCCGCCGGTCTTGGCCTTCCTGGGAACCACGCCATATCGGGCAGAAGAATCGAAATGACCGCACGACCGGCCAAAGCCAGCGTGATTAACCATGGCGATTGACGTGTCGGTGGGAGCTTTTGTCGCATTGCAACAACGCCGGAAAATCGCCGGAAAGGCCCTTGCGCACGGACTTCGGATCGTCATGATGGGCGGCCTTTCGTGCGGTGCAACCGGGGAGCGCCCGCGGGGAGTTCGATGATCGGTCTCGTTCTCGTCACGCACGGGCGGCTCGCCGTCGAGTTCCGCGCCGCACTTGAGCACGTCGTCGGCCCGCAGCAGCAGATTGAAGCTGTGACCATCGGGCCGGACGACGATGTCGAGCAGCGCCGCAAGGACATCATCGAGGCGGTGAAGCGGGTGGATACCGGCGAAGGTGTCGCCATCCTCACCGACATGTTCGGCGGCACCCCCTCGAACCTGGCGATTTCCGTCATGGGCCGGCCGAAGGTCGAGGTCGTGGCCGGCATCAACCTGCCGATGCTCGTCAAGCTCGCCAAGGTCAGGGAGGAATGCCCCTTGACCGAGGCGGTCACCGCCGCCCAGGATTCCGGCCGCAAGTACATCACCATTGCGAGCCGCGTCCTGAACGGCAAATGAGCGAACCTACCGAGAGTCCCAGTTCTTCGAACAATTCCTCATCGCCGGTCGTGCGTGTCCTCGAGATTTGCAACAAGAAGGGCCTGCACGCGCGGGCTTCCGCCAAGTTCGTCCAGACCGTGGAGAAGTTCGACGCCAACGTGCGGGTGACGCGCAACGGCGAGACCGTCGGCGGGAATTCCATCATGGGCCTGATGATGCTGGCGGCCGGGCCCGGCACGACGATTTCGGTCGAGGCCACCGGCACGGACGCGGCCGCGGTGGTCGAGGCATTGGCCGAGCTCGTCGGCTCGCGTTTTTCGGAAGAGAGCTAGCGTTACCTTCAGAACTTGGCGCTCCGGGCACGGCAAGTCTCCGGCCCGCTGCAACGCGTGCGGATTTTGCTTAATCTAACTCATATAAAGAAATCTTTATATCTTCATTGCGGCTGCCGTTCGGCCCTGCTATAGGCACGCCAGAATCGGTTGCGCCGTCCGGGCCCGGCCGCTTGCCCCTTCCCTACTCCAAGGATTGCCATGAACGTCGCATCGAAGACCGCCGCCAAGACCAACGAGAAGCCCGCCACCGATTACGTCGTCAAGGACATCTCCCTCGCCGAATTCGGCCGCAAGGAAATCTCGCTCGCCGAAACCGAGATGCCGGGCCTGATGGCGACCCGCGAGGAATACGGCCCCAAGAAGCCGCTGAAGGGCGCGCGCATCGCGGGCTCGCTGCACATGACGATCCAGACCGCGGTGCTGATCGAGACGCTGGCGGCGCTCGGCGCCGACGTGCGCTGGGTCTCGTGCAACATCTATTCGACCCAGGATCACGCCGCCGCCGCGATCGCGGCGGCCGGCATTCCGGTGTTCGCCGTCAAGGGTGAGAGCCTGAAGGATTACTGGGACTACACCGCCAAGCTGTTCGAATGGCATGGCGGCGGCACGCCCAACATGATCCTCGACGACGGCGGCGACGCCACCATGTTCGTGCATCTCGGCGTGCGCGCCGAGAACGGCGACACCGCCTTCCTCGACAAGCCGGGCTCCGAGGAAGAGGAAGTTTTCTTTGCGCTTCTGAAGCGCATCCTGAAGGAGAAGCCGAAGGGCTATTTCGCCGAGATCGCCAAGAACATCAAAGGCGTTTCGGAAGAGACCACCACCGGCGTGCATCGCCTCTACGACATGCAGAAGGCCGGCACCTTGCTGTGGCCCGCCATCAACGTCAACGACTCGGTCACCAAGTCGAAGTTCGACAACCTCTATGGCTGCCGTGAATCGCTGGTCGACGGCATCCGCCGCGGCACCGACGTGATGATGTCGGGCAAGGTCGCGATGGTCGCGGGCTTCGGCGACGTCGGCAAGGGCTCGGCGGCGTCGCTGCGCCAGGCCGGCTGCCGCGTGATGGTGTCGGAGATCGATCCGATCTGCGCGCTGCAGGCGGCGATGGAAGGCTATCAGGTCGTGACGATGGAAGACGCCGCGCCGCAGGCCGACATCTTCGTCACCGCCACCGGCAACAAGGACATCATCACCATCGAGCACATGCGGAAGATGAAGGACCGCGCCATCGTCTGCAACATCGGCCACTTCGACAACGAGATCCAGATCGCGTCGCTGAAGAACATGAAGTGGAACAACGTCAAGCCGCAGGTCGACGAGATCACCTTCCCGGACGGCCACCGCATCATCATGCTGTCGGAAGGCCGCCTGGTGAATCTCGGCAACGCCATGGGGCATCCGAGCTTCGTGATGTCGGCGTCGTTCACCAACCAGACGCTGGCGCAGATCGAGCTGTTCGCCAACAACAAGGACGGCAAGTACAAGAAGGAAGTCTACGTGCTGCCGAAGTCGCTCGACGAGAAGGTCGCGCGCCTGCACCTCGCCAAGATCGGCGTGAAGCTCACCGAGCTGCGCCCCGACCAGGCCGCCTATATCGGCGTAAAGCAGGAAGGCCCGTTCAAGGCGGATCATTATCGGTATTGATGCGGCTGCGCCCTCCCCCTTGCGGGAGAGGGCCGTGCTTAGGCTCGACAAGCTCGAAAATGGTGAGGGGTGACTTTCAGAAGGTCACCCCTCACCCATTCTTTTATTGCTCCAAGTTTGCCGCAGCTCGCGCAGAATTTCGACGTTGCCTTCGCGCGCCGTGCAGGTCTGTGACGAGCATCACATTACGCTGGGCCCATCTCTGTCATTGAGGATATGGAGGCCGCCTAGACGGTGGCTGTTCGGCAACGGAAAGGGACCGTCTGAGATAACCCTGCAAGGCGCTTCTCTATCGACTGACCAACGGTGCCGGCCCACCTGGTCGAACCCGTTGTCCGGCGGTTATTTCATCAACGGCCCGCTTCAACCCCCAACGGAGCGTGAACCATGTTGTTCGTCTCATCGTACGAAAGCCAATCGTTCTTCATAACGCCGGCGGCACTGGCGGTCACCGAGCCGCGACCGGCGACCATCGCCGACCAACGCTGGATCTTCCAGATGAATGGGGTCGCGCTTGTCGACATTCAGGGCAAGACAAATACGGCTTGGTATCGCGACCAACTGCTGATCTCGCCGAACCTCGGCGGCGCCCTAACGCCTGCCCTCGCCCGATACTCAATCCCGCCGGTGCCCGGCGCAACGCCGTGGATGCACGTGGAGAGTTCGATCCCGTTCGCCACCCTGAGCTCCATCTTCGACCGGCATCAAGCCGTCGACATGGGTTTCGCAGTCGACCGGTGGCAGATACAGACCCGCTCTGGGACCGAAGCGGGGACCGGGCAGACATTGCAGGGCCTGCTCAGCGGCGTGCTAGTCGACGTGGCGGTGCGTGACAGCGACGCCATTCTGCACCGGGTTAGTTTCATCATTACCGTCCAGGGCAAGATGAAGTTCGTCACCAGCTTGGGCTGAGGATCTGCATCGGACCGGGGAGGCTGGAAAGCAATTCGCACCGCCTCCTCGGAGCTCCCCCTGTCCCGCGTTTGAGTTCCGTCCGCTGCGCGGTTAGGGTTTCGCAAGTGCGCAACCACGCACGATGGGAGGAGCGAAGCCTTGCGACGCCGGATCATCCTCGCGGTCATTCTGCTCGCGGTCATCGTGGCCGCGATGCGCATCGCGTGGGTCGCGCGCGAGTTCGATACCGCGATCACCGCGCAGCATTTCGCCACCCTGCACGACGACCATCCGGCGCTGCGCGCGTTCCTCTATCGCATGCCGAAGGGCGCCGACCTGCACGTCCACCTGTCGGGCGCGGTCTATGCCGAACCGCTGATCGGCTGGGCGGCGCGCGAGGAGCTTTGCGTCCGGCTCACCGACTGGTTCATCGTGGTGCCGCCCTGCACGGTGGACCAGCCGCCGGTCGCCGAGGCCATGCGCGATCAGCGCAAGTTCGACGCCATGATCGACGCCATGTCGATGCGTTTCTTCCTGCCGACACCCGCGATACCGTCCGGCCACGACCAGTTCTTCTCGACTTTCGCGAAGGTCAGCGAGATCACCTGGCGGGTTACGCCGGAGTTGACCGTCGACATGCTCAACCGCTACGGCGCGCAGTCGGTGCAGTACGCCGAGTTCATGCTGTCGTTCTCGACCCGCGAGGAGCGCGCCGCGCTCACCGCCTCGATCCGCGGAATGACCGACCACGCCGCGATGCTGGCGACGCTGAAGCAGAACGGCCTCGACAAGCTGGTCGCCAAGGCGCGCGCGGAGGTCGCCGACATCGAGCGCAAGGTCGAGGCGCTGCGCGATTGCAAGGCCGACCCCACAAAGTTCGCCTGCAAGGTGAACTGGCGCTACATCGTCCAGGTCAGCCGCAACACGCCGATCGAGGACGTATTCACGCAGACCGCGTTCGCGGCCGCGCTCATCCGCGCCGAGCCGCGCATCGTCGCGCTCAACTTCGTGCAGACCGAGGACAACCAGATCGCGCGGCGCGACTACACCAAGCACATGGAGATCGTGAAGTTTCTGGCGAGCGACGTGCCCGTCGCGCTGCACGCCGGCGAGGTCTGGCTCGGTCTGGTGCCGCCGACCGATCTCACCTTCCACATCCGGCAGGCCGTGGAGATCGGCGGGGCAAAACGAATCGGTCACGGCACGTCGCTCGCATTCGAACGCGACGTAGAGGGTCTGCTTGAGGAGATGCGCCGGCGGCTGGTTACGATCGAGATCAGCCTGACCAGCAGCGATCTCATCCTGAATGTCCGCGGCAACGATCATCCGCTGGCGACCTATCTGGCGGCCGGCGTGCCGGTGGTGCTGTCGACCGACGACCCCGGCGTTGCGCGCGTCGACATGACCAACGAATATTTCCGTGCCGCGCATGAGCACCGGCTGAGCTACCGCACGCTCAAGTCGCTCGCCCGCAATGCGCTGACCCACTCGTTTCTCGCCGAGCCGGAGAAGCAGCAGGAACTGGCGCGCTTTCGCCAATCGTCGGCCGATTTCGAGGCGTCGATCACGCAGCAGCAGCCGTGGCCGAGCCGGCTCTGGATGCTGACGCTGGAGGCGCTGGCGCCCGCGCGCTGAGGCGCGATCTGGCGCTCGGTCGAGGGATCGGCTGGCGCGGCCTGTCGTGAGACCCAAAAAGCGAAAACCCCGCTGGGGGGAGCGGGGTTCTCAAAACCAGCGGCTGCTTGGGGGGACTTCCACCGGGGGAGGTGGGGGGTGCAACCGCCGTCGTGGATATATGTACCCCACCCATGTTTCCGGCGTATTTCGTCGCAAGGAATTTGGTTTCGTCATTTGGGGCAAGATTCCGACGAATATTTCGTCCTTTGCGGCCGGAATCGGGCGGCGGGCCATTTCGGGCGGATTTCCACGATTTGGCGGCGATCCAGTGCGATTTCGGCTGAAATCCGACCGATAATCGTCCATCGAGAGTACGGCTGGAAGCAATCTGCGGATTGCCGCTCGCAGGACCGTCAGTGCGCCGATTTCGGATCGCTTGAAGGAAATTGGCTCCCCGGGAATGGGTTCGAACCATCGACCGGACGGGAAACAACCGTCTGCTCTACCGCTGAGCTACCGGGGAATGCGCAGTGCCAGTCTGCGGAATTCTCTTAAAAATATCAATGATTTGCGCGGTTCAGGGTTATCAATTGGATAATCCGCGGGCGCGCTTTTGGCACCGCAATCGCGAGCGTTTGCCGTCGCTCAGAACGTCGCCGCCTTGCGGTCGAGCGCCGACGGCAACCGCCCGCGCGCCTGCCGCACCGACCCCACGCTCAAGCGGACGAGGAAGCGGCCCCAGCGCCGCGCCTGCCAGGCCAGCCCGGTCTCGGTCGACAGCGAGCGCAGGTAGTAGGCCTTGGCGGTGGAGGCGGCATCGCAGTCGACCTTGACCTCGTCGTCGTAGAAGTCGGCAATCTTCTCCTCGCCCATGCCGGGGCTCGCGAGCCAGCGCCGGGATGTGGACGCCGCACAGCCGTTCCACGTCGGTGAACACCTTGTTGCAGCCGGTGCCGGCCGCCGGGCAGGATGTCGCGAAGGCGTCGCCGACCAGCACGACGCCGGCCTGGCGGTGCCCGGACGTGACGTAGAGATCGACCGGCCTGATCCTGACCGGCTGCGGTATTTCGAAATCGCCCAGGAATTTGCGCAGGCTCGGCTGCAGTTCCAGCAGCGCCTCGACCGGCGTGGTCCGCATCCGCCGCAGCCACGGATCGTCCATGTCGCGATAGACGAAGAGATTGGCGCGCATGGTTGGTGCCGATCGGAAAGAGCGTCACATAGGCCATGCGGTCGGTCACGGCTCTCGGGATAGCTGGTCAAGGCGCGGAAAGTCGAAGCTCGGCCGGCCGAGCGGCTTGACGTCGAATCCGATGCTGATCGAATGGCACGGGCTCATCACGTCGCGCGTGATCCCGAGCGTGTGGCGCAGGCCGATGTTGAGCCCGTTCGCCAGCACGACCAGGCGGGCGGAAATCTCTTCGCCGGTCGACAAGGTGATGTGTTGCCGCTCGCGGCTCGTCGCAATCGCCGCGGCCTTGGCGTGGATGAAGGGCGTGGTCGGCGGGATCTCGGCGCGCACGCCGTTGACCAGGTCCTCGTAGAGAATGTCGTACTGGTCGTTCGGACGCTTTTCGACGAGATGGCCGAAGCGCGCGATCCACACCTCCTCGTCCGGCGTCGCGGTGCGCAGCACCGCGTCGGCAACACCGGTCTTGCGAAACAGTCGGACCTGCGACCCGTCGAGCTTCTCGCAGCGGAAGTCCGGCAGGATAGACCGTGTGCGGATCGATCAGCACCGCGTCGATGCCCGCTCGCGCCAGCATCGCGGCCGCGGTCGAGCCGGCAAGCCCGCCGCCGACGATCGCAATGTCCGTGTGCCGCATGGCGGTCTCCTGTCGCGCATCCATCTTTGCGGCCAAGAAGCTTAATGAAGCCTGAAATCGGCCCTGCGATGGTCGGTGCCAGCGGCCTGCAACGCACCGAATGTTTAGGAATCGTTGCGACCTTCCATGCGACAAGGTTCCCCGTTCCCGGCCGCCATTGCGAGCAAACTCCTATGCCCCAGGCCAGCCCTACCCCGCACCCGAGCGAACATCCCATCGACACCGGCGCACCCGGCGCGTCGCAGTCGACGCCGCGCACCAAGGCGGCGGCAGGCGCCGGTCAAACGAGGCCGTCCGACATGACGAGACCCGCGGCCGCGGCGCGCTCACACGGCGACGCATCGATCATCTGGTCGGACATCGAGCTGCAGGTGTTCGACGATCTCAACCGGATCGAGCAGGACTGGCAGGCCTTCGAGCACAGCGCCGACTGCACCGTGTTCCAGACCTTCGACTGGTTGGATAAATGGCAGCAGCACATCGGCGCGCGCAATGGGACCGTCCCGGCGATCGTGCTCGGCCGCGATGCCGACGGACACCTGCTGTTCATTTTTCAGTTTGCGATCGAAGGAGGCGGCTCGGTCCGCCGCCTCACCTGGCTGGGATCGGAGCTGTGCGACTACAACGCACCGCTCCTCGCCGAGGATTTCTCGCAGCGGCTCGAAGCCGTTCCATTCGTCGCGCTGTGGCGCAAGATCATCCACCTGTTGCGCCTGCAGCCGCGGTTCCAGTTCGACCTGATCGACCTGCAGAAGATGCCGGAAACGATCGGCGCGCAGCGAAACCCGTTCCTGCATCTTGCGACCCAGCCGCATCCGAGCGGCGCCCACATCGCGACGCTGACCGGCGACTGGGAGCAGTTCTACACGGCGAAACGCTCGGCCTCGACCCGCAAACGCGAGCGCCGCCAGCTCAAGCATCTCGCCGAGCACGGCGAAGTGCGCTTCATCGACGTGCAGGACCGGGACGATATCGCGCGCACGCTCGACCAGTTGATCGCGCAGAAGTCGCGCGCTTTCGCCCGCATGGGCGTGGAGGATATCTTTGCACGCCCGGGGTACCGCGAATTCTTTCTCGACATCGCGACCGACCACAATGTGGGGGCGCTGACCCATGTGAGCCGGCTCGACGTCGGCAAGACCTCCGCGGCGGCCAATCTCGGACTGACCTTCCGGGATTCGTATTACCTCGTGCTGTCGAGCTATCACGACGGGGAACTGTCGCGCTTCGGGCCGGGCCGGGCCCACCTGCACGAATTGCTGCGGCACGCCATCGACCGCGGGTTCGCGCGGTTCGATTTCACGGTCGGCGACGAAAGCTACAAGCGCGACTGGTCGGACACCGAGTTGCAGCTTCACGACTATCTGGCGGCGGAGACGGCGAAAGGCTGGCTCGTCGTTGCGATGACGCGGGCCTACCGGCGCACCAAGCGCTTCATCAAGCAGACTCCAGTCCTCTGGCATGTCTTCAGCAAGCTGCGGGCGCAACTGCGCGGGCTTGGACTGCGCTGAGGTCACATCCGGACTGACCCCGCTGCTTCGCCGTGTCGCGCACCACCCCGCGAAGGAGGCCGTCGCGGCGTGGTAGGATTCTCCCCTTGCCGGGAGACCGCCGATGTTCCGGACGCTTGCTGGCACCGTCCTTCTGACCTTGTCGCTCGGCGCACAGGCCGTCGCGCAGGATTGGCCCAGCCGCCCGCATCACGCTGGTGGTGCCCTTCCCGGCCGGCGGACCGATCGACGTGGTGGCGCGCATTCTGGCGCCGCCCATGGGCGAGCTTCTCGGCCAGCAGATCATCATCGAGAACGTGAGCGGCGCCGGCGGCATGACCGGCTCGGCCCGTGTCGCCAAGGCCGCGCCCGACGGCTATCAGTTCCTGCTCGGCAACAGCGGGACCCACACCTACAGCCAGTTGCTGTACAGGAAGCCGCTCTACAGCGCGGTCGCCGATTTCACGCCGGTCGCGGTGTTCGTCGAGAACTCGAAGGTCCTGGTCGCGCGCAACGACTTTCCCGCCGATACGCTTCCCGCGTTCATCGCATATGCCAGGGCGAATGCGCCAAAGATGCAGTACGGATCGGCCGGCGCGGGATCGGCCACGCACATGACCTGCGTGCTGCTCAACGCCGCCATCGGCATCGACATCACGCACGTGCCTTATCGCGGCACCGGGCCGGCCATGCAGGACCTGATGGGCGGACGCATCGACTACATCTGCGACGTGATCTCGACCTCGCTGCCGCTCGTACGCAGCCGCTCGGTCAAAGCGATCGCGCTGCTGTCGCCGCAACGCAGCTCCGTGCTGCCCGATCTGCCCACCGCGCAGGAACAGGGCCTCGCGGGATTTGACGCCGACGCCTGGAACGCGTTCTTCCTCCCCAGAGGCACGCCGGATGCGATCGTTCGCCGCCTCGCAAAGACGGTGAGCGATGTGCTGGATATGCCGTGGGTCCGCGAACGGCTGGAGGGTCTCGGCCTCAATGTCCCGGCGCCGGAACGCCGGACCCCCGACTACCTGACCAGGCTTGTTCCGAGCGAGATCGAAAAATGGACCGCGCCGGTCAAGGCCAGCGGCGTCATGGCGGATTGAAACAAGAACGGGAGATGCACCATGCTGAGGAGTGTAGCGGCGCTCGCACTATGTGGCGCGTTTGGGTTTGCCGGCAACGCGGCCGCCGAGGACTGGCCCGCAAGGCCGATCAACATGGTCGTGCCCTATGCGGCCGGCGGCCCGGTCGACACCATCGGGCGGATCATGGCGGCGCGGCTCTCCGAGATTCTGGGCCAGCAGGTCATCATCGAGAATGTCGGCGGTGCCGGCGGCATGACCGGCTCGGCGCGGGTCGCCAAGGCGGCGCCCGATGGCTATACGCTGCTGCTGTCAGGCAGCGCCGTGCTGGCGATCAACCAGACGCTTTACAAGAAGCCGCTCTACAACGCGTTGACCGATTTCGAGCAGGCCGCGCTGTTCTCCAACTCGGCACGCGTGCTGATCGTGCGGCCAAATTTCCCCGGCAACACGCTCGCCGAATTCGTCGCCTACGCGAAGGCAAACCAGGACAAGATGCAGTATGGCTCGGCCGGCGCCGGCTCCGGCATACATGTCTGCTCGATCCTGCTCGACGGCGCCATGGGCACCAAGATCACGCACGTGCCGTATCGCGGCGCCGGTCCCGCCATGCAGGACCTGATCGCCGGCCGCATCGACTTCATCGCCGAGCAGATTTCGACTGCACTGCCGCAGATCCAGGGTAAGGCAGTGAAGGCGATCGCTACGCTCGGGCTTGACCGCGCGCCCGGGCTTGAAAATCTTCCGACCTCCGAAGAGCTGGGATTGAAAGGGCTCGATTGCGGATCATGGGGCGCGTTCTCATTTCCGAAGGGGACGCCGGAGGCGATCGTGCAGCGGCTTGCCAAGGCCTCGAACGAGGCGGTGGAGTCCCCCATGGTGCGCGACCGCTTCAAGCAGATCGGCGTAACGATCCCGGCCCCGGAGCGGCGCACGCCGGAATACCTGGCGAAATTCGTGCCGGCCGAGATCGCGCGCTGGGCGGTGCCGATCAAGGCGAGCGGAGTGACGGCGGACTGATGCACGTGGATTGTGGAAGAGCCATCGCGCGGGGCGCCATCGCTGCCGGACTTGCCGTGCTGCTCGCCGGCGCGATTGCGGCGCGCGCGCAGGATTGGCCGGCAAGACCCGTGACGCTGGTGATTCCGTTCGCGGCGGGCGGGCCGACCGATGTGCTCGGCCGCGTGCTGGCGCAGCGCATGAGCGAACTTCTGTCGCAGCAGATCGTCGTCGAGAATGTCGCCGGCGCCGGCGGCACCACCGGCGCCAACCGCATCGCCAAGGCCGCGCCCGACGGATATCAGGCTCTGCTCGGCAATATCGCCACGCATGCCTACAGCCAGACGCTCTACAAGAAGCCGCTCTACGACGCCGCGCACGACTTCGCACCGGTCGGGCTGGTCGCGGGCGGCGCCTGGGTGCTGGTGGTGCGCAAGGACCTGCCGGTGACGACGCTCGGAGAATTCGCCGCCTATGCGCGCGCGAACCAGCGCAAGATGCAGTACGGCTCGGCCGGCGTCGGCTCGGGCACGCACATCACCTGCGTGCTGCTCAACATGGCGCTGGGCACCAGCATCACGCACGTGCCCTATCGCGGGTCCGGCCCCGCGATGCAGGATTTGATGGCTGGCCGCATCGATTTTCTCTGCGACGTGATCTCGACCGCGGTGCCGCAGATCGAGGCCGGAACGGTCAAAGCAATCGCCACGCTGGGCGAGAGCCGCGCCGCCGTGCTGCCGAACGTTCCAACCGCCGGCGAGCAGGGCTTCGCCGAGTTCGACGGCAATGGCTGGAACGCGCTGTTCTTCCCGAAGGGAACACCGGCGGCCGCCGTCCAACGGCTGAGCCGCGCCGCGAGCGACGCGCAGGACACGCCTGCCGTGCTCGAACGCATCGAAGGGCTTGGTCTCAAGATTCCGCCGCCTGCGGAGCGCACGCCGGAGTTCCTCGCCCGCCTCATCCCGCGCGAGATCGCGAAATGGGCCGGTCCGATCAAGGCGAGCGGCGCGGTGGTGGAGTGAGGTCACCGTCATGGCCGGGCTTGTCCCGGCCATCCACGTCTTGCTTGGAGTAGCAAAAGGCGTGGATGCCCGGGACAAGGCCGGGCATGACGTCGATGGAGTAGTGCGAAAGGGAAAGTCGAATGCTCAGGACAACCATGGCTGCTACGCTGATCGCAACCACGATGCTCTCGGGCGCCGCCGCGCAGGACTGGCCGACACGGCCGATCACGCTCGTCGTGCCGTTCGCGGCCGGCGGCGGGGTCGACGTGTCGGCGCGCATTCAGGCGCAGCACATGAGCGAACTGCTTGGCCAGTCGATCATCGTCGAAAATGTCGGCGCGGCGGCCGGGATGGCGGGCGGCCAGCGCGTCGCCAAGGCGGCGCCCGACGGCTACACGCTCCTGATCGGCAATACCGGCACGCAGGCCTACAACCAGGCGCTCTACAAGAAGCCGCTCTATAACGCGGCGACCGACTTCCAGCCGGTCGGGCTGACGACCGAATCGCCGCGCATCCTGGTCGCGCGCAAAGGCATCCCCGGAAATGGGCTGCAGGACCTGATCGCCTACCTCAAGGCGAACGAAGGCAAGACGCAGTTCGGCTCGGCCGGCGTCGGTTCGGGCACGCATCTGCCGTGCGTCCTCTTCACCTCGGCGATCAAGTCGAACGTCACGCATGTTCCCTATCGCGGCGAGGGTCCCGCGATGCAGGACGTGATCGCCGGGCGCACCGATTTCATGTGCGCGACCATCCAGAGCGGGGCAGCGCAGGCCAGCGACGGGACGGTGAAAGGCATCGCCATCATGGCGGACAAGCGCGCACCGATCGCGCCCGATCTGCGGACCACCGGTGAGCAGGGCCTGCCCGGCGTGGAGGCGAGCGTGTGGAACGCGTTCTTCTTCCCGAAGGGCACGCCGGACGCCATCGTCCGCAAGCTCAACAAGGCGATGAGCGACACCGTCGACAATCCGGCGATCCACAAGCGGCTGGAGGAGCTGGGGCTCGAGATCGTGTCGCCCGAGCGCCGCACGCCCGAGTATCTCGCCAAGTTCGTGCCGGAGGAGATCGAGCGCTGGAGCAAGGTCGTGCAGCAGGCCGGCATCAGCGCGGATTGATGGTCACGGAGCCGGCACGTTGAGGAAGATGAGTCGGTCGTGTCGTAAGGCCGGCGTTCGAGTTCGGTAAAGCCCGCGGGCGGCACGAAGGCGGAACTCGACGCTTCCTCGACCACAATCAGCGCACCGGGGGCAAGCCAGCCGCCCGCAAGTGCCGAAGCGAGCGCGCGCTCGGCCAGCCCCTGCCCGTATGGTGGATCGAGGAACACGAGCGAGAACGGTTCGATCGGGTGCGCCGGCCCGAGCTTCACGGCGTCACGCCGGAAAATGCGCGTCGTGCCGCCCAGGCCCAGCGCGGCGACGTTCTCGCGCAGCAGCGCGCGCGCCTCGGCACCATCGTCGACGAACAGCACAAAGCTCGCGCCGCGCGACAGCGCCTCGATGCCGAGCGCGCCGGTCCCGGCGAAGAGATCGAGCACGCGGGCACCGGCGACCGGATCGCCGTAGGCATGGGCGAGCACGTTGAACAGGGATTCGCGCAGGCGGTCGGAGGTCGGGCGGATCGCTTGCGTCTTCGGCGCGGCGAGAGGGCGCGAGCGCAGGCGGCCGCCGACGATGCGCATCAGCGCTTCTTGCCGGGTGTGGACTTGACGGGTGCGGACTTGCCGCGGAACGGCTTGCGCCCGCGCCGCTTCTCGCGGCGCGCCAGTTCGGGCTCGCCGAAGCGTTCGGTATCGCGGCGCCGATTGCGGCCTGCTTTCCCTTTCACCGGTCGCGCACCAGCTTTTCCACCGTCATCCTGAGGTGCGCGCCGCAGGCGCCCCTCGAAGGATGATCGGCCACCGGCCTTCGGGCCGTCGCTCTTCGGGCGATCGCCCTTGGCGGCAAGCTTCGCGCGCGCCTCTGGTTGACGGGAAAGGCGCGGCGCTTGCGGAACTGATTGTTCCCGCACCGGTCCGGAAAAGTCCGCGCCGGACTGCGCCAAGACCCGCTCGCCAAGCTGATCGCGCAGCACCCGCGTCTTGACCTCCTCGATCGCGCCTTCCTCCAGGCCGGTGAGTTGGAACGGGCCGAACGACACCCGGATCAGGCGGTTCACCTTGAGTCCGAGGTGACCGAGCACGTTCTTGACCTCGCGGTTCTTGCCCTCGCGCATGGCAAACGTGAGCCAGACGTTGCTGCCCTGCTCGCGGTCCAACGTGGCCTCGATCGCGCCGTAGCGCACGCCGTCGATGGTGATGCCGTGGCGCAGCCGGTCGAGCGCGGGCTGCAGCACGCGGCCGAGCGCCCGCACGCGATAGCGCCGCAGCCAGCCTGTCGCCGGAAGTTCAAGGACGCGCGCCAGCCCGCCATCGTTGGTGAGCAGAAGCAGCCCCTCGGTGTTGAGGTCGAGCCGCCCCACGCTGACCAGCCGCGGCAGTCCGGCCGGCAAGGCCCCGAAGATCGTCGGCCGACCGCCCGGATCGGCGTGCGTGGTCACGAGGCCGGCAAGCTTGTGATAGAGGAAAAGCCGCGTGCGCTCGCGCGCGGGCAGCGGCTCCCCATCGACCGTGATGCGATCCTTGGCGGTGACGTTGAGCGCGGGCGAGGCGATCACCTCCCCGTTGACCGCCACGCGCCCGGCCGCGATCCACGCCTCCGCCTCGCGCCGCGAGGCGAGGCCCGCACGCGCCATCGCCTTGGCTATGCGCTCGCCGGCCGGCGGATGGGTGGTTTGTGCGCTCATCTGCCCGTTCGTTAGGCTCGCGGTTGCGGTCGCGGCGTGATAGCAAAGTCAGGGAGCCTCGACGAGCCATGCCGACGCATACGTTCATGGACCTGGCGCTGGATGAGGCCCATGCGGCGGCCGCGACCGGCGAGGTGCCGATCGGCTGCGTCATCATACACGACGGCGATCTCATCGCGCAGGCCGGCAACAGGACATTGGCCGACCGCGATCCGACCGCGCATGCGGAGATTGTCGCGATCCGCCAGACCGCCGCCGCACTCGGCACCGAGCGCCTCACCGACTGCGATCTTTACGTGACGCTCGAACCCTGCGCGATGTGCGCGGCGGCGATCTCGTTCGCGCGCATCCGGCGGCTCTATTATGGCGCGCCCGACCCCAAGGGCGGCGCAGTCGAGAGCGGCGTACGGTTCTTCGAGCAGGCCACCTGCCACCACCGCCCGGAGGTCTACGGCGGCATCGGCGAGGTCGAGGCCTCGGCGCTGCTGAAGGACTTCTTCCGCGCCCGGCGGTAGCGAGTTCAACAATTCCGGAATCGCATCGTGCGATGCCCGTGCCGCGGGTTCACCTCCCCCTGAAAGGGGGAGGTCGGCGAGCGAAGCTCGCCGGGTGGGGGTCACCTCAGGCAATTCCAACACTGTTCAAGCGGCCCCCCACCCCGACCCTCCCCCTTTCAGGGGGAGGGAGGCACCACCGATGCGTCGAGCGGAGCCACCACGGGTGACGGCCCCCGACCTCCTCCATTATGATCCCCGCGGCGACCCTGGAGATGAGGAGGAACTCGTGAAGAAGCTGATGGTATTGCCTGTTGCGTTGCTTTGGCTCGCCGGTGCGCCGGATGGAATGGCGCAGGAACAGCAGCAGCAGTCGTTCAGGAGCATCGTGGGCAAGGGCTACGAGATCAAAGGCGTCACCTTCGCGAAAGGCGATGCGACCGAGAATCGCGAAGCCTTCGTGGTGACGCTGCAGAAGGAGAAATCGGTCGCGGTCTGCTATTTCGCGGCGGCAAGCTGGATCAGCCTGAGCGCGGCCGCGCTCGACGACGGCAAGCGCTGCGACGTGCGGTAGCGCGGGGCGCGGAGCGGCGCGCTTCGCGCCGCCCGTTTCCGGATTACTCCGACGGCGGGCGCGGAAATGCGTGCTCGATGAGCTGTTGCTGGACCGCGCCGAGATGCGCCCGCATCGCTTCTTCCGCCAACGCCGGATTGCGCTCGCAAATTGCAACCGCAATGCGCCGGTGGGCGGCGGCGTAGCGCGCCTGATTGTTGATGCAATGGGCGGTTTCGCGCCCATGCCGCCAACTCCGGTCGGAGGCGACGTGCATGACGGCCTCGAAGATCGTCATCAGCACCGGATTGCGCGCTGCGACCACGATGCGCCGGTGAAATGCCGCGTCCGCCTTCTCGTAGCCCTCCGGATCGGAGGCGATGCGGCTTGCCTCCGCCGCCTCGAACAGCTTGTCGAAATCGGCGCGCGTTGCACGCAGCGCGGCGAGGCGCGCGAGCGCGGGCTCGATCGCCATTCTCGCCTCGAGCGTGTCGACGGGATTCGTCAGCTTGGCAAGTTCGCAACTGAGGTCTGGCGCGCCGGCACGCGCATCGCAGACGAAGGTGCCGCGTCCCTGCTGGCGGCGAATCCGCCCCTCCGCCTCCAACAGGTCGAGCGCATAGCGTATCGCCCGCCGGCTGATGCCGAGGTCCTCCGCAAGCACGCGCTCCGGGGGAAGGCGTCCATTCGCGGCGTCGCCGGCGTCGATGAACGCACGAATCTGGCCGACGGCGGAGGCATTTGCCTCGGCGCGCTTGGTGGATACTTTGGAGCTATCGCTCGCGATCGGTGTCTGAAAATCGATGCTCAAGTTCGTCACCTGACTCTTTTTGTCTGACTCTTTGTCTTGTCTGACTCGTTGTCGTGTGCACCGGGACGTTTAGCGCGGTCGCTTGTCGCATGGTCGCGGTCGCGCGTCTGACTTGCTTCGTACACTAGCACACGCAGGCGAACCAATAAAGAGATTGGTTCCAGAGACGAAATTGACTACCGAACCAATTGTGTTAGCGTTTATAGGAACGATCGCGCGACAATTTGTTTTGGAGATGAGGAATGTCCACGTCTTCCGCCAGCACAGTCAGGCGCCTGCCGAACCGGGATGCTGCCCTTAAAGCACTGTACGACGACGTGTTTTCGAAAAACATGTTCCCGTTCTGGGCGACCTCCACGGACGTCGAGCACGACGAGATCAAGCAGCTCCTGGGGACGTCGCGCGCCGTTCCATTCCTCTGGCGCTGCGCGGAGGATATTGAACCAATTCTGAACCGCGCGGTCGAATTGGTGACGATGGACGACTCCGAGCGCCGCTCGCTCGTCCTGGTGAATCCCGGTCTCGCGCCCAAGCGCGCGACCGTGAGCACGATGTACACCGCCTATCGCCTCAATGACGCCAACGAGATCATGCCGCCCCATCGCCATTCGCCGAGCGCCGTCCGCTTCGGCTTGAAGGGCAAGGGCAATTTCACCGGCGTCGATGGCGAGAACATCACATTCGGCCCGGGCGATATGGTCCTCACACCGAACGATACGTGGCACAACCATGGGACCGTCGGAAACGAGCAGGCGCTCAACCTTTCGGTGCTCGATCTGCCGCTGGTGGAAACGCTCAACGCGGTCCACTTCGAGCACGACTACAAGGAAGAAGAGAACGGCAAGCTCGTCTCGAAGAAGCAGCAGACGCCGCGGTTCTCGACCGACTACTCACAACGCACCTATGGCTACGGCGGCTTGATGCCGCGCTTCGCCAGCAAGCAGAATCGTGGCGCCGGCCTCTCGTCGCCGATGTTCGTTTACCGGTGGGAAATGGTGCGCGAACTGCTCGATCGCAACAAGGATTACGAAGGCGATCCGCATGACGGACTGACGGTCGAATATATCGATCCGAGCTCGGGCGAGCCGGTCTTCAAGACCATCACCTTCTTTGCGCAGATGCTGCATCCGGGCCAGAAGACGCTGCCGGTCCGCACGACCGCGAGCCTTCTGGTTTCGCCGTTCGAGGGCAAGGGTCACTCGATCGTCGACGGCAAGCGTTACGATTGGAAAGAGTACGATACCCTCGCCATTCCGGGCGGCTCGTGGTTCGAGCACAAGAACGACTCGGACAAGGAACCGCTCTTTCTGTTCGTCGCCAGCGACGAGCCGACGCTCAAAAAGCTCGGCCTCTACAAGAAGTGGGGCCGTTCGGGGTCGGGCGAAGTCGGGCAAATTCTCGACTAGCAGATCGCCGCTAACAGATCACCGCGTCCGGGCGCGGCGGCGCCAATCACACAGCGTTTCCTCGAGTTCCGTCCGTGCCGAGTCAATCGAATACCAAGCAAGTGTCGCACATCGACTGCCCCGGTGGCGGGCAGGTGTGGATCGACGGCACCACGCTCTATGTCGGCCACATGCGGCCGACGAGTGGCACAACCATCTTCGATATCGCCGATCCCCGCTCGCCGCGGGTGATCGCGAAAATCGACGTGCGCGAGGGCTGGCATTCTCACAAGGTTCGCGTTGCCGGCGGCCTCATGATCGTCAACCAGGAGAAGTTCGGAAAATCCGGCCGCAGCGATGTCGGCGGCGGCATCGATATCTACGATGTCTCCAAGCCTGATGCGCCGAAATTGATTTCGGAGTGGCGGACCATCGGCGGCGGTGTCCACCGGTTCGATTTCGATGGGCGTTACGCCTACATCTCTCCGACGGCGGAGGGCTATATCGGCAATATCGTCATGATCCTGGATCTGGCGGATCCGGCGAAGCCGGTCGAAGTCAGCCGCTGGTGGATTCCGGGCCAGTGGGAAGCGGGCGGCGAGGAGTATCCGTGGGCAAACTGGGTGTCGCCGCGCTGCCACCATCCGCTCCGGCACGGCGACCGCCTGTACGTCAGCTACTGGCACCACGGCTTTGTCATTCTCGACATCTCGGACATGTCGAAGCCCAAGCTGGTGTCGCACTACAACACCAGCCCGGCCTTCCCGCACCCGACCCACACGTGCCTGGTGATGCCGAAGCCGCTCAAGGGCCGCAACATCATGGTGGTGGCCGATGAGGATGTCGCCAAGCTCTGGCCGGCGCCGCCGTCGTTTACCTGGACGTACGATATCACGCAGGAACATCTGCCGATCCCGATCTCGACCTTCCAGGTGCCGGGCCTCGACCCCGATGGCAGCCCGCAGCCGGCGATGACCGGCTGTCATCAGCCTTCGGAACGTTTCAGCGGCACCGATCATTCCGTTCGCCTGGTTTGCCCAGGGACTGCGGCTTGTCGATTTCGCGGATCCGTTTGCGCCGAAGGAAGTCGGGCATTTCGTGCCCGACGCGGCTCCCGGCGCGGACCGGCCGTCGTCCAATGACGTGACGATCGACGCGCGCGGGCTTGTCTATCTCGTCGACCGCGTGAATGGCGTCGACATCATCGAAACATCGGCAATCGGATAAAGGCTGCGGAGATGAGTGAGGACAAACGCAAGGATGTTTACGCAATCGGGAAGAAGAATCCCAATCTGCCATTTCATCCGGCGGTCCGTGCGGGCGACTTCATTTTCGTGTCCGGGCAGGTCGCGAAGGATGCCAGCGGAAACATGATCTCCGGGACGATCGAGGAGGAGACGGCGGGCACGATCGAGTCGATCAAGCGCATCCTCGCCGAGGAAGGCGCAACGCTTGCCGACGTCGTTCGCGTGACCACGTATCTCGACGATGCGCGGGACTTCGGACGCTATAACAGAGTCTTTGGCGAGCATTTCAAGGACGCCGTTCTCGCCCGCACCACCGTCGAGGCGCGCGCAGTGATCAACACCAAGATCGAAATGGAAGCCATTGCCTACAAGCCAAGGCGGGGGTGAGTCGTATGGTGTCTGTCGCTGCCAAGGCTCTTGCGGTTTGCCCGGTCGACACCGAGGCGTCCGCGGGCGCTGCATCGGCGCATATTTCGGCGAAGCATGTTTCGGTTGATTTCTCGCTCGATGGCTACCGGCAGCGCGTGCTGCAGGACGTCGACCTCGCCGTTCCCAAGGGCAGCTTTGTTTCGCTGATCGGCCCGTCCGGATGCGGGAAGAGCACGTTGCTGAAGGTGCTGGCCGGTCTCATCACGCCGACCGAGGGCGAGGTGTCGGTGGCCGGCATCCCGCCGCAGGAGGCCGCCAAGGCCCGCATGATCGGCCTCGTCTTCCAGGACGCGACGCTGCTGCCGTGGAAGAACTCCCTCGAAAACGCGGCGTTCCTGCTGATGACCGCCGACGAATCGATCAAGCGCTCGGACGCTTTCGATCGCGCCTCCGCGATGTTGCGGCTGGTAGGGCTCAAGGCAACGGACGAGAAAAAGCGCCCCTCGCAGCTTTCCGGCGGCATGCGTCAGCGGGTCGCCATTGCGCGCGCGCTCGCGCTCGATCCGGAAGTCCTGCTGATGGACGAACCCTTCGGCGCGCTGGACGCCATCACGCGCGAGGAAATGAGCGAGTGCCTGCTCGATATCTGGGAGCGCACCGGGAAGACGGTCGTTCTGGTGACCCATTCGATCGACGAGGCGGTGTTCCTGTCACGCGAGGTGCACGTGATGGGAACCGGCCCGGCGCGAATTATCGAAACGCTCCCGATCGTTCTCCCGCACCCGCGCACCGAAGACAGTCATGCCGAACCGGCCTTCGCGGCGGCGGAAGCACGGCTGCGCAGCCTTCTGATCGAGAGCCACAGACGGGGGCGAGCATGAGTCACACGTCGGACACCTTGACGCTGACGAACCGCGGAGCCCTCTCCGGAATCCGGCGGCACTTCCAGACAGTCCTTCCGCCCGTTGCGCTGACCGCGGCCGTGCTGATCATGTGGGAAGCCGCGATCCGGCTTTTCAAAGTCTCCACGTTCGTGCTTCCGGCTCCGACCGCGATTGTCGCCTCCCTTGTGGAGAATCAAGCCCAGCTCGCGGTCGCGGCCCAAGCCACGGCCGTCGAGGTCTTGTTCGGCTTCGTGCTGGCGGCAATCGTCGGCGCCGCGGTGGCGCTGGTCATCGTGCGGTTCGAGCGATTCGGCCGGGCGCTCTATCCGCTGATCGTCCTGTTCCAGAACGTCCCGAAGGTCGCGCTCGCCCCGATCTTCATTCTCTGGTTCGGCTACGACCTCGCGCCCAAGGTCCTGCTGATCGTCGTGATCGCGTTCTTTCCGGTCGCGATCGACATGCTGGCCGGCCTGCAATCGGTCGAGCCTTCGTTCGTTTCGCTCATGCGTTCCGTCGGCGCCAGCAACAGCAAGATTCTCCTGCGCGTGCGTATCCCGCATTCGCTTCCGTACCTGATGGCCGGGCTCAAAGTCGCGATCACGTTCAGCGTGATCGGCGCGATCGTCGGCGAATTCGCCGGAGCGAATAAGGGCCTCGGCTATGTCATCCAGTTCGCATCGACGCAGCTCGATACGCCGTTGATCTTTGCGGCGCTGGTCGTCGTATCGGTGCTCGGGCTGGTTTTCTATTACGTCGTCGAAGTCGCGGAGCGGCTGCTGGTGTCGTGGGCGCCGAAGTTCGACGCGGTTCAGCACCGTAGCTAGTCCAATCGGAAAATTCGAGCAAAGGAGTGCACGTATGAAGGTCATCTCTCTCGCCGCGGTCATCGCCACCTGTCTGAGCTCCGCCGCGTTCGCGGCGGACAAGGTCAGCGTACAGCTCGACTATGTCGTGCGCGGCAACCACGCGATGTTCTTCGTCGCCAAAGAGAAAGGCTACATGGACAAGCAGGGTATCGACCTCACCGACATCCGGCGCGGTACCGGCTCACCGAACGCGATGCGCCTCGTCGGCAACGGGAACGCCGACTTCGGTTTTGGCGATCTTCCGACGCTTGCCGTCGCCCGCTCGCAGGACATCCCGGTCGTGACGCTCGCGGCGGTGAACCAGCACAGCCCACTCGCCATGTTGTCTCTGGCCAAGAAGGTGAAGCTGACGAAGCCGCAGGACCTCAAGGGATTGAATGTCGGCGTGCAGCCGTCGGGCTCGACTTACGTCTTCCTGAAGGCGTTCCTGGCCGCCAACGGCATGAGCCTCAACGACATCAGCCAGAGCACCGTCACGCCGCCGTATGAGAACTATCTGCTCCTGGGCCGCGTCGATACCGTCCCGGGCTACATCGACGCCGAAGTTCCGGAACTGGAAGCGAAGGCCGGCGGACCGGGATCGCTCTCGATATTGCAGGGATCGGATTTCGGCTACACGGTGTACGGTTCCGGACTGTTCACCTCCGACAAGATGATCGCCGAGCGCGGCAACGTCGTTCAGCGTTTCGTCAACGCCTACATGCAGGCCTTCGCCGACGTCATCAAAAATCCGCAGGAGGCCGCCGACATCATCATCAAGGCCAATCCGGAATATGGGCCGAAGAAGGATGTGCTGGTGCAGCAGATCGAAGCCGACATCCACCACACGTTCTTCAGCGCCGACACCAAGGCGAACGGCATCGGCTGGATGGAAAAAGGCTACTGGGAAAAGACCAACAAGATTCTGGTCGACCAGGGCGCGATGAAGCAGTCGATCAACGTCGACCTCGCTTTCACCGACAAGTTCCTGTCCGGTGCAAATCCGCTCAAGCGCTAATCACCAGATAAAAAGGAGAAATCGAATGATCCGATTGCTTGGCCGCCACACGTCGGGAAACGTCCAGAAGGTCCTTTTCATGCTCGAAGAGCTGGGCCTGGCCTATGTCCGTGAGGACTACGGCCGGCAGTTCAACAACACGAGCACCGAAGAATACCGCAAGCTCAATCCCACCATAAAGGTGCCGACCCTGATCGACGGCGAGGTCGTGATCTGGGAATCCAACTCGATCCTGCGGTATCTCGCGGCCAAGCATAAGCCCGCGCTGACGGGCGCAACCCCCGCGGACAAGACCTATGTCGAACGCTGGATGGACTGGCAGCTTGGCGCATTGAACACGCCGTATGTCGCGGTCTTCAAGGACGCCAGGAAGCCAGCCCCCGAGCGGAGCGCGGACTTTCCCGCGCAGAGCGCGGATTTGATTGCCCAGATGAAAATTCTCGAGGGACACATCACCGGAAAATCCTGGTTCGCGCTCGATCGTCTGACGGTCGCAGACATCTGCCTGGCACCGATCGTGAAGCGTTGCCTGGAATTTCCGATCGAAAAGCCGGCGTTTCCCGAACTGTCGCGCTGGCAGAAGTCGATCGATGCGCGGCCGGCATTCGCCGTCGCGCTCGGCACGAAGCCAAGCGCTCTGGTTTCGGCGGCGTAGCCGGGGCGGCGGACCATAGCCGCGGCGCGTCCCCGCCCGGCGTGGCGGGGAGCGCGGCCTTTTGACTCTCAGTCCGCCAGGCTGAGCCACTCGTCGATCGAGAAGCGCACAACGTCGCGCAACAGGGCGATGAAACCGTCGGCCTGGAACTCGGCGGTCAACCGGCCTTTTTCGGCGGTGCCGGCCGCGGCGTCGCCGACCGCGCCGTCGGGATTGAGATCGGGCGCGATCCAGGCGAAGGCATGCGGGCCGATCGGCCGCAAATGCGTGAATTGCTTCTCGATCTCCGCCGCCCGCGAGGGAAACAGCTTCGCCTTCGACATGTCGACCAGTTCGGGACGAAAGTGCAGCATCAGCGAAACCTCGATGTCGCCGGCGTGTATGCCGTAGGTCGCATCGTAGGCCGTGTAGACGTTCGGCGGCAGCCCGAACCGTCGCCATTGAGTTGTGGCCGCCAGCATAGCGAGCCGAACGCGAAGCTCCCGCGCCAGGATGGCGATCAACTCGGCATTGCCGCCGTGCGAGTTGACGATCACCAGCTTGCGCAAACCAGCACGGTGAACCGCCTCGCCGATCTCGAACCAGGTGCGCAACAGGTTTTCGGCTGAGAACGTAATGGTGCCCTTCGAACGCAGGTGTTCGTTCGATTTGCCGATCGTTTGGATCGGCAGGAACAGCACCGACAGATCATCAGGCAAACGGGCGAGTACGGTGTCGATCATGCCCTGCATGATCGCGGTGTCGGTCATGACCGGCAGATGCGGACCATGCTGTTCGATCGCCGCGACCGGAAGCACCGCAACGGTCGCGTCCGGATCAAGCTCGGAGAACTCGCTCGACTTCAGCTCGCCCCAGAAGCGCTTTCTCGACATGGTCTCGCTTTCCAAACAGCACTCTGCAATATAGCATCGCCACGATGCGTCACATCACCCCCAAAGCCATCCGTCCACCGTTCGCGCGCTACAGCTACGGCGTCGAAATACCGGCCGGGTATCGCATCCTGGTCTGCTCGGGCCAGCTCGGGGTCGATCCGGCCGATCATGTGCCGGCGACCGTCGAGGATCAGACGCGGCTTTGCTTTGGCAATATCGAGGCGGTGCTGAAGGAGGCCGGCCTTGGCTTCGCGGATGTGGTGCGGATCAACGCTTTCGTGTCCGGCCGCGAACATCTGAAGGGCTACATGGCGGCGCGCGATCAGTTCATCCAGGACCCGCCGCCCGCGTCGACCCTGATGATCGTCGGCGGCTTCTCGCGCCCCGAATTCCTGGTCGAAGTCGAGGTGCTCGCAGCCGGACCCGCGGCCTGATATTGCGTTTCCCGGCTTATGGCGGTCACGCCGACACAGAACGCAGCTTGCCGGGATTCAATAGCCCCATCGGATCGACCGAAGCGCGAAACGCCATCTTCCGTCCCTCGGGATCGAAACGGCCGCCATCCTCGAGCTTGAAAATGTGCGGGTTGTTGATGACGCAGCCGTCATCCTCGAACGAGCGCATGATGTCGTTCAGCCGCTTCTCGGTCGTGTAGCGAATGAGCGGCAGGCCGCCGATCCGGCAGCGGCCTTTCTCCTTGGTGTATTCGTGATGCATCAGCACCTCGTCGCCGAAGCGCCGCATCTGCTCATCGACGAGCTTCGGTTCGAACGGATTCGGCATGACGACCTGGAGATAGGTCCAGCCGCGGTCGACCTGCAGCGCCATCAGCGTCGTGTGGTTGAACGCCGTTTCGTGGATACGACGCAGATGGGCGGCCGCGCTCTGGGTTTCGTCGACCGCCATCGAACGCTCGCCGTTGAATTTGGCCGCCAGCGCGAAGAAACGGTCGACGTCGCGCTCCTTGACCATCGAGAACATGGCGTCCCGGCTGCCGTCGAAATATGTCTTCATCCGCTTGTAGTACGGAGCGAACCGCCGCTCGACCGCGCTCAATAGAAAGATGTCGAGATCGCTGTCGAATGCCGCGTTTCCGAAGCCGATCACGTCGCGGTAGCTCGGGAAGGTCGCGATGCAGTCGATCCATTTCTCCGCCGGTACGACCTTGAGCTGCGCCTCGAGGATGATCCCGGTTGTCCCCCAGGAATGGAACACGAAGTCCACGTCGGTACCGGAGAGAGTCAGGACCTTCGGTGTCTCTTCGATGCTCATGATTTTGAGCGACTGGATCATTCCGGAATCACGGATGATGCCGTGACGAACCGAGCCGATGCCCGCGAAGCCGCCGCCGAGATAGCCGCCGATGGTGGCCGATCGCATGGTCGACGGATACATCATCAGTTGCTGGCCCGACGCCAGCGCCGCTTCGAGCGCGGCGCCGATCACCGTCCCGGATTGTACGCGGATGCTGCCCGGCTCGACGGCGAGGACCTTGTTGAAGCCGGTCATGTCGACCAGCACGCCGCCTTTCAGCGGCACCGCTTGCCCGTAGTTGCCGGTGCCGCCGCCGCGAACCGTCAGCGGCATGTGGTGCTTGACCGCCGCCGCAACGACGGCGGCGATGTCCGCCTCGGTCCGCGGCTGAACGACCACGTCGGCGAGACAATCCTGAAGCTGCGGTGTCAACACCGGGCTGTACCAGTGGAAGTCGCGGGATTTCTGGCGTCGCTCGGGTTCGTCGACCGTCGAACGGACCTGGCCGATATCTTGGCGAAACTGTTCGACGCGCGTCTGACTTGCCATCTAGTCCTCGATCGACTTCGGTCCGACGACGTTGGTTTCTCCGGCCTCGCCGCTGGCCGAATGAGCGCCCGGCAAAGTAACCCATTGCGATGCTTGGACAAGCGATATCGCAATTTCGCGGAATTCTGCAGTTGCGACAACCGGGATGATTGAAATCGGTCGAGCCAACCGCCTATGCTGCAGGAATCGTCGCAATGCCGGGTCGACAGAGACAAGCATGAGACAGACCATCCTTCTTGCACTCTTCGGCTTCGCTTTCGTCAGCCACGACGCAAGCCCGGCCGCTGCACAGACTTGGCCGGAGCGGCCGATCACCATGGTGGTTCCGTTTGCTCCTGCGGGCGGCACCGATCTGATCGGACGGATTATCGCCAAGCGGCTTGGCGAAGTGCTGGGACAACAGATCGTCATCGAGAACGTACCTGGCGCGGGCGGCATGCTGGGCTCGGCGCGCGTCGTCAAGGCGCCGCCCGACGGCTATTCGATGGTGGTCGGCACCACCGCCGACGCCATCAACCAGTCGCTTTATAAGATCCCCGCTTTACAATTTCGCGACCGACCTGCTGCCGGCCGGCTTGATGGGCAGTCAGCCGACGGTTCTGCTCGTGCGCAAGGATTTCCCCGCCAACAATCTTCAGGAGTTCGCCGCCTATGTGAAGGCGAACCCGGCGTCGGTGCAATTCGGCTCGGCGGGAGTGGGTTCGACCGGCCACCTGTTCTGCAACCTGCTCAATGAGGCGCTCGGCATCAAGAACATTACCCACGTGGCCTACCGCGGCGGCGGCCCGGCGATGCAGGACCTGATCGCCGGACGCTACGACTACATCTGCACATTGAGCGCAACCGGCAAGCCCTTGATCGACGGCAATTCGGTGAAGGGAATCGCCATCCTGCAACGAGAGCGGTCGCCGGAGATTCCAAACCTGCCGAGCACGGCCGAGCAAGGTCTTCCCGATTTCGAAGTCAACACTTGGTTTGGCCTGTTCTTCCCCAAGGACACGCCGCAGCCGATTGTCCGCAAGCTCAATACCGCGCTTGCGGCAACTCTCGATTCGCCATGGGTGCATGAGCGGCTCAAGGACATCGTCGCGACCGTCGCCCCGCCCAACGCGCGCTCGCCCGAATATCTGAAGAACCTTGTCGATACCGAGACTGCGAAAATGGGCGTGGCGATTCGCTCTGCGGGCATCCAGCAGTTCTGACCGCGGTCGTAGCCCAAGGTTGGGACGGAATCCCGCGATCCTTCGCGGACATTCACGCCGCGTGACAATTTCCCTCACGCATCCGCACCTAGTTCGCTGTTGGCAAGCGTAGAGGCAGGGACTAGCCTAAGCGCGGAAACTCGGTCTTCCGGATGACGAGCCGGCGCTTGCAATAACGGCTCGCACCGTTGGATCAACGCAGGAGGCGCCGATGACAAGAGCCCTGCTTACGGCAGCGGTGTGCTTTGCACTGGGCATCGGCCAGGCCCAATCGCAATCCCAGGCCCAATCCCCGGCGCAAGGCTATCCCAACCGGCCGATCAGGATGATCGTGCCGTTCCCCGCGGGCGGGCCGACCGACAACATGGCGCGGATCGTCTCGGACCGGCTCGGTACGGTCCTCGGCCAGACCATCGTGGTGGAGAACCGTGGCGGCGGCGCCGGCGGCAGCATCGGCGCCAAGGCGGTCGCCACCGCCGATCCCGACGGCTACACGCTCCTGATCACCCCGGGCGGGGCTTTGACCACCGGCCCGGCCGTGCACAGCAACATCGGCTACGATCCGGTCAAGGCATTCGTGTCGGTCTGCGAGGTCATGGAAACCCCGCAGGTCGTCTCCGTTCACGAATCCCTACCGGTGAAATCGATGGCCGAACTGGTCAGCTATGCGAAGGCCAATCCCGGCAAAATCTCCTGGGGATCGCAAGGCTTCGGCACGGCGCCGCACCTCCTGGCCGAACTGTTCAAGATCGAGGCCGGCGTCAATATCGTTCACGTGCCCTACCGCGGAACGGCTCCGATGCTCGCCGCCATCGTGGCGGGCGAAGTGCAGGTCGTCGCCGATCCGATGACCACCATCCTGCCGCACATTCAATCGGGAAAGGTGCGCGCACTCGCGGTCACCGTTGCGAAACGCAGCCCGAGGCTGCCTGACGTTCCGACCGTGATCGAGGCCGGCTTTCCGAAACTGGAATCGGCCTTCTGGCTGGGCGTCGTGGCGCCGGCCGGAACACCGCAGGCGATCATCGACAAGCTCAACGCCGCGTTCCGCGAGAGCCTCGCGCCGGCGGAGACCCGCGCCCTGATCGACAAGCTTGGCGGCGAGGTCAAGGTGGGCACGCCGGCCGAGTTCGAAAAGATGCTGGCCGAAGAGCTCGCGAAATGGACCGCCGTCGTGAAGGCCGCCAATATCAAGGTCGAATGAAGTTCTCAGGGGTACGCGACCACCCGCCCTGGTGTTAGTTTGGAAAATTCGTCCGTTCCGAGATCTCCGTCCCGCAATCTCACCGAATACCCGAAACCCGGTGCGCAAGAGCTAGGCGCCAAAAATCGGTCCGGCGATCCGTGATCGTATTGGTGCGCACGCCGCCGGCATCGTAGGTTCCCGTCATCGCACGGCGGAACCGGGATACCCGCTGAATCAGGAGCCATTCATGAGCGAAGAACAAACCGTCACCTATGAGCTGGAGGGAGAGATCGCGCTTGTCGGCCTCAACCGGCCGGACAAACGCAATTGCTTCAATCCGACCGTGATGAAGCAGTTGCGCGAGGCGATCGAACGCGCCGGCGAAGAGGCGAAGTGCGGCATCATCTTCGGGCACGGCGACAACTTCTGCGCCGGGCTCGACCTGCGCTGGGCGGCGGAGAACTGGAAGGCCGGACGCTCGGAGCGGCTGCCGTTCCCCTTCAATCGCAACACCTATTTCGAGGCGATGGCGCGCGGCAACATCCCGTTCATCGCGGCGCTGCACGGCGCGACCCTGGGCGGCGGCCTGGAGACGGCCGCGGCCGCGCACATCCGCGTCGCGGACGAGACCACGTTCTTTGCACTGCCCGAAGGCACGCGCGGCATCTTCATCGGCGGCGGCGGCTCGGTGCGCGTGGCGCGGCTGATCGGGTTTCCCCGCATGCAGGACATGATGCTGACGGGCCGCGTGCTCAAGGTGGAAGAAGCCGAGCGCTATGGGATCGTGCAGTATGTCGTGCCGCAGGGACAGTCGCTGGCCAAGGCGAAGGAGCTCGCGCTGAAGATCTGCAAGAACGCCCCGCTGTCGAACTTCGCCATCACCAACAGCTTGCCGCGCATTCAGGACCTGTCCTATGACGACGGCCTGTTCTTCGAGCGCATGGTGGCGGAATATACCCGGAGCCCGGAGTCGATCGCGCGACTCAACCAGTTCCTGGACAAAACCGCGCCGCGCGTTCGGCCGGACTGAGCGGCCGCAAGAGCAAACAGGGCGCCGCGCGCGCAACAGGGAGCGACCAATGGCTTTGCGTGACCACGCAATCGTGGCGTATGCCGAAACCAAGGTGATGGAGAAGAGTGACCGGGATGTGTTCGTCCTGATCGGCGAAATGCTCGAGTCACTGCTCGACAGCACCGGGCTCGACAAGAACGAGATCGACGGGCTCGTGGTGGCGGGAATGACCGGCACCGGCGCCGGCAACATCTTCTGGCCGCAGACCATCGCCGACGTGCTGGGTCTCCAGGTCGGCTTCTGCGAGCAGGTGAACATCGGCGGCTGTTCGGCCGCGGGCTGCGTGGTGCGTGCGGCTGCGGCGATCGAGTACGGGTTGTGCGAAGTCGCGTTCCTGTCGTTCTCCGACACCCATGTGCTGGAGGACAAGACCGACCATACCCATACCTATCGCCGCGAATGGACGGACCCCTATGGCCTGATGGGCCCGCCCGGCGCTTTCGGTCTGCTCAGCCGCGCCTACGAGGCGAAATACGGCCTCGACTATCGCATGCTGGGCAAGCTCGCGGTGACGCAGCGCGACCATGCGATCATGAACGAGCACGCCTGCGAAAAGCTGCGCGTGCCGATCACCATCGACGACTACATGAATTCGCGCATGATCGCCGATCCGATCCGGCTGCTGGACTGTGTGATGCGGACCGATGGCGGGGCTGGGCTCATCATGATGAGCCGCAAGAAAGCCAAGGAAAAGGGCCTCACGAAGAACATCATTCCGATCGGCTACGCCGAGCTCACGAACTATCTCGGCGGCGAGAACCTCGTCGACGTGACCAAGAGCGGCCACGCGATCTGCGGCGAAAAGGCGCTCAAGCAGGCCGGTCTCGGCATCAAGGACATGAAGTCCTTCCATCCCTATGACGACTTCATCATTGCGATCATGCTGCAGATGGAGGCGTTCGGCTTTTGCAAAGCCGGTCAGGGCATCCCCTACGTCCGCGAGACGAACTTTGCCTACAACGGCGATCTTCCGCTCAACACCGGCGGGGGACAGATATCGGCTGGGCAGGCGGCCGGTTCGTCGGAAAACCTGATCGAGGCCGTGCGGCAGTTGCGCCGCGAGGCCGGTGAACGCCAAATCAAGGACACCACCAATGCGCTGGTGACGGGTATCGGTTGGATCAACTACGCACGCAACTGGGGCTCGAGCGCGGCCCTCGTGCTGGTTCCGGAATAGGAGCATTTTCCGGAAAAGTGGACACCGGTTTTCCGTCAGAAAATGCGACCACCAAAAAACCTGCGAGGCGGCCATGGCAAAAGCACTCAACGACACACTCGAGCGTCAAGCGAACGATCAAACACTTCGATTTCTCCGAACCCTACTGGGAGGGGACGAAGCAGAAGAAGCTTATGGTTCAGTACTGCAAGGTCGCCGGCAAGTATCAGCACTTCCCGCGGCCGGTGAGCATCTTCACCGGCAGGCGGCGCGACATCGAATGGCGCGAGGCGTCCGGCAAGGGCACCGTGTATTCCTACACCATCACCGAACGCGGCGCGCCGGCCTTCCGCGGCATGGAGCCCTACGCGGTCGTCAGCGTGACGCTCGATGTCGGCGTCAACTTCCTCAGCAACATCGTCAACTGCACCGCCGAGCAGTTGAAGGTCGGCATGAAGGTGAAGCCGTACTGGCATCCGCTCGCGGACGGCACGCATCTCCTCATGTTCCAGCCCGACACATGAGCGGACCGGAGAATGCGCGCGGGCCCAAAGCCGTAGCCCGGTTTCTGCGCCCGCGCTCGCTGGCCATCGTCGGCATGTCGTCGCGCGCCGGCAGCCCCGGCCAGGTGATCCTGCAATCGCTCAAGCTCAACGGCTTCGAGGGCGACATCCATCTCGTCGGCCGCTCCAACGAGCCGATCGACGGCCGGCCGCGTGCTCAAGAGCGCGGACGAACTGCCCGAGAGCGTCGACCTCGCCGTGTTCACGCTGCCGGCCGCGGCCGTGCGCGAGGCGATCGAGGGCTGCGCGCGCCGCAAGGTCGGCTCGGCGATGATCTTCGCCGCGGGCTTCGCCGAGGTCGGCGATCAGGCGATGCAGGATGCCGTCGGCGCCACCGCGCGGGCGGCCGGGCTCGCCATCGTCGGGCCGAATTGCCTCGGCGTCACGAACAACGTGGACCGCATGTGGCTGCACATGCTGTACGCGCGCGAGGCGAAGCGCGGCGTCGAGAACGGCATCGCCTTCGTGGGACAGAGCGGCGGACTGCTGGGCCACTTCCAGCGTGCCGCCGACGGGCTCGGGCTCGCCGCTCAGCTACGTGATCTCGACCGGCAACGAAGCCGGTCTGGAAAGCACGGATTTTCTCGAGTTTCTGGCCGACGACAAATCCACCCGCGTGATCGCGATGTACTGCGAGGAAATCCGCCGGCCGCAGCAATTCCTCGCCGCCTGCCGGCGCGCTCGCGCGGCCGGCAAGCCGGTCGTGCTGATGCTGGCGGGACGCGGCGCCAAGGCGCGCAAAGCCGCGCAGTCGCACACCGGCGCGCTGATCGGCGATTGGGCGACGATGCAGACGCAGGCCGAGGATGCCGGCGCCGCCGTCGTGTCGACCATGGACGAGATGATGGACCTCGTCCAAATCCTGGTGCGCTATCCGGTCCCGCCCGTGAAGGGGCCGGGCATTCTGACGGCTTCGGGCGCCTATGTAGGACTGACCAACGATTTCTCTGAGGATATCGGGCTCGATCTGCCCGAGCTCGAGCCTGCCACGCTGGAAAAGATCAAGGAGGTCCTCCCCAGCTTCGGCAATTACGGCAACCCGCTCGACGTGACGGCCGGATTTGCACCGGAGGCGCTCGCCGTCGCCACCAAGGCGCTGCTCGACGATGCGAACACCGGCATGGTGTTCATTTCATTTCCGATCAGCGCCGCCCGGCCGGTGGAGAACTTCAACAAGGGAATGCAGGGCTCGACCAAGCCCAAAGTTTTGGTCGCGCTTGGCGACTCCTGGCAGCTCGGTCCCGATGTCTTGCAGGCGGTGAAGCGAAAGCCCGGCGGTATTCTCGCGCTCGTCGGACCGCATGCTGCGCGCGATCAACCTCTACACGCGATACGGCCGCTCGCTCGCACGCACGCGGGTTGCGGCCAATCCCGCGCCATTCGCGAACATGCCGAAGCTCGGCAAGGGCGCGCAGCCGGAGTGGCTCGGCAAGAAGGTGCTGGCGGCGGCGGGCATCCGCGTGCCGGCCGGTGAACTTGCCCGCACGGCCGACGACGCGGCCGCGATCGCCGAGCGTGCCGGTTATCCGGTCGCGCTGAAGGCGCAAGCGGCGGCGCTCACGCACAAGACCGAGGCCGGCGGCGTCATGCTCAATCTCGCCGACGAGGCGGCGGTGCGTTCCGCCTGGCCGGCGATGCAGCAGAACATCGCGAAGGCGGCGCCGGGCGTGACGCTCGACGGCTGCCTGATCGAGAAGATGTCGCCCAAGGGCCTCGAACTGATGATCGGGGCGAAGCGCGACCCGGCCTGGGGCGCGGTGTTGCTCCTTGGCCTCGGCGGCATCTGGGTCGAGGCCTTGGGCGACGTGCGGCTGCTGCCGGTCGACGCCGACGAAACGCAGATCGTCGACGCGCTCCACAAGCTGCGCACGGCCAAGCTGCTGACCGGCTTCCGTGGCGCGCCGCCGGTCGATGTCGACGCGGTCGCAAAAGCCGTCCTGGCGCTTGGGCGGTTGATGATGACCGTGCCCGGCATCGTCGAGATCGACATCAATCCGCTGATGGTGCACGGCGCCGGCCAAGGCGTCACCGCCCTCGATGCGCTGATCGTCACCGAATGAGATAGCCATGGCCGAGAACCTTGCGGGTCAAGTCGCTATCGTCACCGGCGCAAGCGGCGGACTGGGGCGCGGCATCGCCGAATGCCTCGCCGCGGCCGGCGCAAAGACAGTGCTGGCGGCGCGCCGGACCGAGTTGCTCGACGAGGTGGCGTCCGGCATCCGCAAGGCGGGCGGCACCGCACTGCCGGTGACGACCGATGTCACGCGTGAGGATCAGGTCATCCGGCTGTTCAAGACGGCGCGCGAGACCTACGGCCGGGTGGATGTGCTGGTGAACAACGCCGGCATCCCGACCCATGTGCCGATCGAGGACACCACGCTCAAGTATTGGCAGGAGGTTCTCGACATCAATCTCACGGCCGCCTTCCTGTGCAGCCGCGAGGCGGTCCGGATCATGAAAGCGCAGACGCCGCAGGGCGGCCGCATCATCAACATCGGCAGCGTCTCGGCCAAGACGCCGCGGCAGGACTCATTGCCGTACACGGCGACCAAGTTCGCGCTGCAGGGCATGACGCATCAACTGACCATGGACGGCCGGAAGTACGGCGTCGTGTCGTCGATCATCCATCCGGGCGCGACGCTCAGCAGCTTCTCGACCCGGCGCGGCCGGACGAAACCCGGACCGGGCGCCACGCCCGACGACTACGTGATGGCGCCCGAGGACGTGGCGAAGATCGTCGTGCTGATGTGCGGCCTGCCGCCGGAAGTGAACCTCTACGAGGCGACGATCCTGCCCAACCACATGCGCTCGTTCATCGGGCGCGGTTAATCTAGGCGAGAGATCCTGCGACTATTTCCAAATAGTATGCGCGACCTCGACGAGCGTTCGAAGCTTGGCCCACTGCTCCGTTTCGCCGAGCGCATTCCCGGCGACAGTGCTCGCAAAACCGCATTGCGGACTGATCGCCAATCGGTCGAGATCGATGTGCCGCGCCGCATCCTCCACGCGGCGCCGCAACGCATCGGCACTCTCAAGCTCCGCAGTTTTGCTGCTGACGACCCCCAGCACGACGCCCTTGTTTTTCGGCACGAAACGCAGCGGAGAGAAGTCGCCGGCACGCGGCGTATCGTATTCGAGCAGAAAATGGTTCGCGTTCGTGCGCGCGAAAAACCGCTCGGCGACAACCTCGTACCCGCCTTCCGCCAGGTAGTGGCTCTTGAAATTGCCACGGCACATGTGGATTCCAATATACGTCTCGGGCGGACACGCCGAGACGCAGGCGTTGAGGGCATCGATGTAGCGGTCGACGAGCGCTTGCGGGTCGCCGCCCGCGCTCGCCACCTTCGAGCGGATCGCAGGATCGCATAGGAGCGCGATCGCGATTTCATCGATCTGTATGTAGCGGCAGCCCGCCGCGACAAGGTCAGCGATCTCCTGCTGGAACACCGTCACCAGATCGGCAAAGAAGCGATCGACGTCGGAATACGCGCTATCCGCGGCAAAATTCTTCAAGCGCAGAAAGTGCATGGTTGACGGCGCCGGAAGCGTGATCTTGGGAGTCGCACGCGTGGCGCCGCGCAGGAACATGAATTCATCGAGCGCAATCGGATGCGTCCGCCGGATCGGTCCAGTTGCGTAAGGTGCCGTGAAATCCAGTTCGTGTCCCTGATCATCGTGAAATTTCAGCAGCGCGCTGCGCACCTCCAGCCCCTGCGTGCGCTCGACGAAGCGGCCCCAATAGGACCCACGGCGAAACTCACCGTCGGTCACGACCGAAAGACCGACATCCTCCTGCTTGCGGACCGCCTCGCGGACGCAACCGTCAAGGACATGGGAGAATTCGTCCTCGCCGATTTCATTGCTGGCGCGCTGACGGAAAGCCTGGCGCAGCCCCGCGGGGCGCAGCAGGCTCCCCACATGATCGGCGCGGAACGGGGGTCGGCCGTCTGGACGAATGCTCACGCTGCAAGCTCCGGCAGGTTTCAAATAGCTCTTGTCATCTATAGCTCTATAGGTAAACTCTAGGCCAGAGCCTAGCCCTGTACAATGGCCGAGTTGCTCAGGGCAGCAGTCTTCCATTCGGAACCGACCGCATGGCCGTGGTAAGTCTATCGTCTGTGCGGCTGCTGCGGTCGAGTCCGCGACGGCGCGCACCGCAAATCATCGAGGCGGCCGCGCGGGTATTTGCGGAACGTGGTTTTCACGGCGCGACCACGCAGGACATCGCCGACGTTCTCGGCATCCGGCAGGCAAGCCTCTACTATTATTTCCCGTCGAAGGAAGGCGCGCTCGAACTCGTTTGCCTGCAGGGCGTTGCCGGCTTCGTCGAGGTCGCAAAATCGATTGCGGCGGGTCCCGGCACCGCCGCCGACAAACTCGTTCGCCTTGTCAAATCGCACCTTTCACCGCTGTCGGACCGCAGCGATTTCGTCCGCGTGTTCCTCAATGATCGCCAGCACCTGCCGGCCGAAAGCCGCCGGCGAATTGGAAAATGGTCGCGAAATCTCGAGCGCGTCTACGAGGACGTGCTCAAGGAGGGCGTGCGGCGCGGCGAATTTCGCTCCGATCTCGATACCCGCTTGGCGGTGCTCGCCATTCTCGGCATGGCGAATTCTGCGGCGAATTGGTACTCGAAGGAAGAGGCTTCGCTTGATCGTATCGCCGCCGAATTCTCCCGACTGCTGCTCAGTGGGACGATGAGAACGCCCGCGCAACGGCGCGGCAAGAGATAACGTCGCAGCCCATGGCGCCCCGAATTTTATTGAGCTATAGAATTTTTCCGGGACAACGCGCGACAGGCGGCATATGACCGCAATCCAACCGGTCGATCGCGACGCGCTGCGCGGCAAGACCGCGCCGCTCCTGCTGTGCGAGCGCGCCCGCGCCGAGCCGGACACGGTCGCCTTTCGCTCCAAGGAACTCGGCCTTTATCGCGAACGCACCTGGCGCGACTACGCCGCCATGGTTGCGCGCACGGCGAACGCCTTGGCGGCGCTTGGCCTTGCGCGCGGCGACCGCGTCGCGATCATGGGCGATGCCTGCGAAGACTGGGTGATATGCGATCTGGCGGCGCAGTCGCTGGGCGCCATCGTCTACGGCATCTACCCGACCGCGTCGGCCTCCGAGCTCGAATATCAGATGAATGACGGCGGCGCCGTCCTGTTCATTGCGGAAAACCAGGAATACGTCGACCGGCTTCTGCCGATTGCGTCGCGGCTGCCGGCCTTGCGCTGGATCGTGGTGCTCGATGCCACTGCGATGTTCGGCTACGACGATCGGCGGATCAGGCATTATCGAGATCTCCTTGCGGCTCAACCGGCGCCCGATTTCGACGAGTTTTGCAATCGCGCGGCGCAGGTTGCGCCCGACGCACCTGCCTTCATCGTCTACACATCCGGCACGACCGGCCATCCGAAAGGAGCCCTGGTCGCGCACGGCCGCCATCTCGCCGCAACCGCGAACATCGTCAGCCACTATCCCACGCTCGCCGCGAAGGAGCACCGTACGGTCGCGTACCTGCCGGTCTGTCACGTGCTCGGCCGCGATGTGGCCGTGACCTTGCCGCTGATTTCGCGGCTCGTTCCGCACTTCGGCGAGGATACCGAGGATCTGCAAACGACACTATTCGAGGTCGCGCCGACCGTTCTGTTCACTGTGCCGCGCTACCTGCAGAAATTCGCCTCGCACATGTTGATCGGGATTCACAATTCGTCCCGCCTCAAGCGTGCCGCCGCCAGGCTCGCGATGCATTTCGCCCGCGGCTACGCGCGGCGGCGCTGGGACGGCGGCACCGGCACGGGGCAAGCTCTGCTCTACGGCGCCTGCCGGGCCGGCGTATTCGGTCCGGTCCTCAACAAACTCGGACTCAATCGGCTCGAGCTTCTGGTCTGCGCGGGCGCGCCGCTACCGCCGGAGACCATGACGCTCTGGCAGATGCTGGGTGTGAACATTGTCGAGATGTACGGCCAGACCGAGACCGCCGGCGGCATCATCAGTGGGCAGCGCGGCCCATTCCCGCGTCCCGGCAATGTCGGCACCGTTCCCGACGGCTGGGAAGTGACGCTGGCGGAGAGCGGCGAGGTGCTGGTGCGCAGTTCCGATCTGTTCGATTGCTATTGGAACAATGCCGAGGCGACGCAGGCCGTCATGGCAACGGACGGATGGCTCCGCACCGGCGATATCGGTGAATGGCAGGATGGCGCGTTGCGCCTGATCGATCGCGCCCGAGATTTCATCGTGACCTCCGGCGGCAAGACCATCTCGCCCTCGTTCATCGAGAACATCGTTCGCACCAGCCCCTACGTGGCGGAAGCGATCGTGTTCGGCCACGGCCGGAAATATCTGACGGCCCTTGTTGAAATCGACGCCGATACGGTTTCCGACTGGGCACGCAGCAACGATGTCCCCTATACGGGTTTCACCAGCCTGGCGAACAATCCCGCGGTCGTGAAGCTGATCAAGGCGGAGATGGACCGGGTCAACGGCGAGCTCTCGCGAGTCGAACAGATCAAGGACTTCCGCATTCTGCCGAAGGCGCTCGATCCGGAAGAGGACGACGAGCCGGTCACGCCGACCCGCAAGGTGAAACGTCACCTCATGCACGAACGATTCAAATCGCTGATCGATCAGATGTACGACGATCGGGAGGAGCGGCTGATTGCCGCCGGGGCGGGAACCGCACAACCGGCGTGATAACTTAGAAGAACAAGGGAGGACGACAATGCTGAAACGAGCTTTGATGAGCGCGTTCGCCTGCCTGGCGCTCGCGGTCCCGGTGCAAGCACAGGATGCCTACGTCGTTGGCGTGAGCGGAGCCCTCACCGGGCCGTCCGCCGGCACCAATGCGCCGCCGATCGAGGGCCTGCGCCTCTATGTCGACCGGCTCAACAGCACCGGCGGCGTCAACGGCAAGAAGATCCAGCTCGTCGTGCTCGACGATTCGGGCGAGCCGTCGAAGGCCGCCGTCAACGCCAAGCGGCTGTTGACCCAGGACAACGTGCGGCTGCTCGTTCTGTCGAGCCTGTCTTCGACCTACGCGCCGGTGATTGCCGAGACGAAGCGCGCCAATGTGCCGCTGATGCTGATGGGCGCGGTGTGTCCCAAGGAAGTCTATCCGCCGGCTGACCCGCTGCTGTTCTGCACCACCGCCTATGCGGGTGGTTATGACAGCCGCGCGGCGCTCGATTTCATCAAGGACAACGCGAAAGGTCCGGTGCGGCTCGGGCTTGTCGCCATGGCGATCCCGCTGTCGCGCGGCGAAATCGACTACGCCGAAACGCACGCCAAAACGATGGGCATGACCCCGGTGGATAAGGAGATCATTCCGCCGCCGACCGCCGACTACACGCCGTTCGCCACCAAGATCAAGGACGCCAACGCCAATTGGGTATTTTCCTGGGCGCCGTGGGTGACCGAGGTGAAGACGTTCGAGGCGTTGCGCCGCCTCGGCTGGCAGGATGACTACGTCACGTGGGCCCACATCGAAGCCGAAGCCGAGCTTGCGCGCATCAAGGACCCGCGGCTTTTTGTGATCGGCGCAAACGCACTGTTCCAGGACGGCCTGCCGGTCCACAAGGAAATCATCGACGAGGCCAAGAAAAGCAACGCGCGCTATCCGGCCGAGCAACTGACGGAAGGCTGGATCGGCGGTCTGGTGCTCGAGGCAGCGCTCAAGAGCGCCGGCTGGCCGGCCGATGCCGCCAAGATCCGCAACGCGATGGAAACCGTGAAGGTCGACACCAAAGGCCTGCGCGGCGGACCGATCGAGTGGAGCAAGGACAATCACTTCCGCGCCCGGCAATACTATCGCGTCTATCGCTGGGACGCCGGGAAATCGGCGGTTGTTCAAGCAAAAGACTGGATGGGCCACGACGTCAAATAACTTGAACAATCGCAGTCGGCGATCGGCCGTCGGTGTCCGAATGCTCCTCTGACGCCGATCGCTCACCTCCCCCGGCAACGTGCAACTCATCGTCAATATCGTGGTGCTGGCGGCGATCTACGCGCTGCTCGCCTGCGGCTACGTGCTGATCTATCGCGTCAGCCGGGTGATGAACATGGCGCATGGAGAACTCTCCATGCTGGGGGCCTATCTGCTGTTCACCACCGCATCCCTGTTCGTCCGCCATCCGGTTGAGGCCATCGCAATCGCGGTGGTGATGAGCGCGACTGTCGGCGTGCTCGTGTATGTTCTGCTGATGCGCAAGATGACCGGCGAGATGGTGCTTGCCGCAATCCTCACCACGATCGCGATCGGCATCTTGCTGCGAGGCCTCATTGTCCTCTTCTGGTCGGCCGCGCAGCAGCATCCGTTGCAAGCCTTGCACTTCACCAACCCGTCGATCGAGCTGATCGGCGGCGCGCGCATTTCGACATGCGCCGCGATCCTCGTGCTCATGACCGTCGTGGTGTACGGCGGCCTGTTCGTGTTCCTGCGCTTTGGACGCTGGGGCGTCCGCATGCGCGCCGCCGGGCAAAATCCCCTGCTGGCAGCGCAGCGCGGGATCAACCTTCATGCCGTCTACGCGCTGACCTGGGGGCTATCGACCTTGACGGGGTCGATCGCCGGCATGCTGATCTCGCTCGATTCCGGACTCGATCAGAGCATGGTGATCATCGGACTCAAGGCATTCTCGCCGGCGCTGGTCGGCGGCCTCGACAGCCTGATCGGCGCCCTCGTCGGCTCTATCATCGTGGCGGGCGCCGAGGTGCTCGCCATCCAATACATCGATCCGCTCTTGTCCGACGTGGTGCCGTTCCTCGTCATGATTGCGACGCTGATCGTGCGGCCGTGGGGACTGTTCGGCACGCGGGAGGAACTCGATCGTGTCTAGACAGCCCCGTGCCAGCGGATATTTCCGCACCGCCTATACGCAAGACTTTTCGCTCTTTGGCACACGCCGCGAGCGGATAGGACTTGTCATTTTCGTCATCGCTCTCCTTGCCTTTCCGCTCATCGCATCGCCTTTTCAACTCGATCTCGCCAGCCAAACCTTCCTGGCCGCGATCGGCTCGCTCTCGCTGATGCTGCTGACCGGCTATGCCGGCCTGATCTCGCTGGGACACGCCGGCCTGATGGCGGCGGGCGCGTTCACGGTCGGAATTCTGTTTCGCGAGACCAACGCGCCATTCTGGATCACCCTGCCGGCGGCAGCACTGGTGGGTGCCCTCCTCGGAATCATCTTCGGGCTGCCCTCGCTGCGTCTGCGCGGCCTCTATCTCGCGGTGAGTACGCTCGCGCTGCATTTCGTCGTGATTTATCTCGGCGGCGAGTACGAAGCCCGGCGCGGCTTTTCGACCGGCATCGTTATCGACCCGCCGAAGATTGCAGATATCGTCATCTCGGATGCGCGCGCATGGTATTTCATCCTGCTGGCCGGGGCGGCCGGGACGCTCCTGCTCTGCGCGAACCTGCTGCGTACCCGCACCGGCCGCGCCTGGCGCGCGATCAGATCGCATGAGACGGTCGCCGAAGCGCTCGGCATCAACATCGCGGGCTACAAGCTGCTTGTGTTCGTGATCAGCTCGAGCATCACGGCGGTGGCGGGCGCATTGTTCGCTTACTATCGTGGCTTTGTATCGGTTGAGGCATTTTCCCTTTTTCTGACCATTCAGTATGTCGCGATGGTGATCGTCGGCGGCATTGGCTCGCTACTCGGCGCATTGCTCGGCGCGACCTTCATCACGCTCTTCCCCTACGCCATCGAGACGGCGCTGCTGGCTCTGCCGGGCGCCCAGCGTTACGCTGGCGTGCTGTTCGCGATCAATTATGCGTCCTTCGGAATGGTGATGATCCTCTTTCTGGTCTTCGAACCGATGGGATTGGTCAGCATCTGGCACCGCATCCAGAGCTACTTCCTGCTGTGGCCGTTCCGCCAGCGCCACGCGCCGGGTTCGGGCCGATGACCGGCTCGCTGCTCGCCGTCGACAAGCTCGAAGTCGTTTATCAACGCGCGATCACGGCCGTGCAGGGGATAACGTTTGCGGTCGAGACCGGGCAGATCGTCGCGCTCCTTGGCACCAACGGCGCCGGCAAGACGACGACGCTGCGCGCCATCTCCGGTTTCCTCGGCCTCGACGACGCCCGCGTCACCGAGGGCGCCATTCTGTTCAAGGGAGAGCGGATCGAAAATCGGCCTCCGCATGAAAACACCCGGCGCGGCATAACGCTGGTTCCCGAGCGGGACAAGGTGTTCCCCAATCTCACGGTCGCGGAGAATCTCGTCGCGCCGGTGCCACGCGGCGTCAATTTCACGGAGCGGCGCCGGCGCGAGGCGCTGGTCTATCAGTTCTTCCCCCGCCTGGGCGACCTGCGCGGTCGCATCGGCGGGCTGTTGTCCGGCGGCGAACGGCAGATGCTGGCACTCGGCAGTGCCCTCGTGTGCCGGCCTGAATTGCTGCTGGTTGACGAGCTGTCGTTGGGCCTTGCGCCGGTCGTCGTGCAGGATTTGCTTCGCCGCCTGGTCGAAATCCGGCGTGAGCTCGGCATAACGATTCTGATCGTCGAACAGAGCGCGACGGTGGCGCTCGAGATTGCCGACTACGGTTACGTGCTGGAGAACGGCCGGATCGTGCTCGACGGCAGCGCGGAGCGGCTGCGCGGTCATCCGGATATCCAGGAGTTCTACCTCGGCAGCAGGAATGGCGCGCGCCGAAGCTATCGCGATGTCAAGCAGTACCGGCGCAGCCGGAGGTGGTATGGCTGAACTCGACATCGACCGCCTGACGCTGCGCTTCGGCGGCCTGACCGTCCTCGACGGCGTGTCGCTGGCCGTGAACGCGGGAGAGCTCTTCGCGCTGATCGGCCCGAACGGCGCCGGAAAGACCAGCGTGCTGAACTGCGTGAGCGGCATCTACCGCGGCGAAGGCCGGATCAATTTTCGCGGGCGCGAGATTTCCGGTCTCCAGCCGCATGCGATCGCCCGGCTGGGGCTCGCCCGCACCTTCCAGCACAGCGAATTGTTTGCGCAGATGTCGGTGCTCGACAATCTGCTGACCGGCCGCCACGCCCGCATCGATACCAACCCGCTCGCCGAAATGCTCTTTCTGCCGAGCGTCCGGCGCGAGGAGGTGCGCCATCGCGAGGCGGTCGAGCGCATCATCGAGTTCGTGGAACTGGAGCGCTATCGGCACGCGCAAGTCTCCAGCCTGTCGTTCGGAACGCAGAAGCTGGTCGGGTTTGCACGCGCACTTGCGCTCGAGCCGACATTGATGATGCTCGACGAGCCGTCCGCGGGCCTTAACCGCGATGAACGCGAGGACCTGGCGCGCTTCATCCTGCGTATCAAGCACGACCTCGGCATCACCATGATCTGGATCGAGCACGACATGCAGATGGTCGCGGATCTCGCCGACCGTATTCATGTGCTCGACTACGGCCGCACATTGGCGCAAGGGGCGCCTGTAGACGTCCTGCGGGACCCGCGTGTCATCGCAGCCTATATCGGTACCGCTGCGGCGGTGTGACGACACGAGCTAGGGCTGCGCGGGTGCGCCCGCGTGACCGTCAAGCTGGAACATAGACCCATAGATCGACCTGGACGCGCGCGCCGGGAATCGGCAGCCAGGCCACCTCGATCGGCGACAGCGGCAGCGGGGCGTGCGCCATCGCTTCGTCCCACACTTCGATCGCCGCCGGCAGATCGGCCAGATCGGTATGAAATTGCTGGATGCGAACGGCGTTGCGCAGCGATGTGCCGGCCGACCGGCAGATCGCCTCGGCCTGAGCGATGATGGAGCGCATCTCCGCCTTGACAGGAATACCGTAGAAGGGTTGCCGCTCGTCGATCTTGGCCTCGTCGATCAGGCGTCCGTCTTCCACCGCCATCAGCCCCGACAGGAACAGCAGGTCGCCGCTTTTGATGGCCGAGACGTAACCGTCGAAGGCCGGTGGCTGCGGCCCGGCGAATGATCTCCCGCTTGGTCTTGCCCTTGGTCGCGAGCGAGATGGTGTTGATCTCGATGTGCAGGTCGTGGATGGCGAAGCCGGGATTGGTCGTTGCGATGATGGTGGTCGCCGGCGGGCTGTTCTTGAAGTGCGAGAGCCAGACTTCGTTGAAGCCCGGGACATCTTCGCGGTCGCTCAGGTAGACCTGCGCTTTCACCACGCTGTCGAGACTCGCGCCGGCGCCTTCGAGACAGGCGTACGAGCTTGCGCTTGATGATGTATTCGGTTTCGAGCTTGATCGGCCATTGCCGCCACAGCGCGCGCGGATGACGGACTTCGGGATCGAGCGGCCCCTCGCCGTCCTTACGCGCTTCGCCGGTCTGTCCCGGGACGAAGCGGAAATCGCCGGCGCTGAGCGCGGGGCTGTAACCTGAGACCGGAGAGATGTCGTAGCTCGGCTTGAAGGTCTCGTGCTTGACCTTGATGCCGGAGCCTGGAACCACCGCCATGACCTGGATCTCGATGGTCTGGCCGGTGCGCGAAAACCGCCGATGCAGGTTCGATGTCGATGGCGGGATCTGCTTGCCGAACACCTCGTGGCGCACCTCGTGATAGGGATGCATCGCACGCTCGGTGGTGTAGTACTGGTCAACCCGCACCACGTCGGGGATGTCCGCCCCAACCTCCGCGAGCACCTCCTTCACGTTGTCATAGGTGCGGCGTGCCTCGCGCTTGTAACGCGATTCCCCGTTCAGCGGCCGCTCGGCCTGCACCACGTCGGGCGCGAGCCCGTTGATGTAGTCGGTGCCGGCTTGGCCCGAGGCGAACACCCAACGGCCGGCGCGGATGCCGCGCGCGAGCCGAGCGCTGGTGTGCGGTATCGCGACCGGCAGCAACGGCTCGACGGCGACGCGATCCGGCACCAGCGAGCGGTCTGCTTGTGCGGGTGCCCCTTCAGACCGCGACCCACGTTTCATGACATCATCCTCCTTTTGCACGGTCGAGGTCGACCTTGTTTCAACTGCCATGGTGCTGGCCGAACCTTGCTCCCGCAAGGGCCCGCGGGAATGTCCTGCGCGCAAATGCGCCATATCATGGCGCATTGCCGTGCTTGACAGGATGATCGGGGATTCTGGACATTGCGAATGGGCCGAAAAGCGTGGATTGGCGAATGAGGGCTGCAGTTGCCGCCGCACACACGACCGAAGGTGCGGCCACCGCGAGCCCGGCCTCGCGTGGTCCGGTGATCTCAATCGAGCGGCTCGGACACATCTTCCGCACCAAAGGCCGGCGCGTGCAGGCGCTGCTCGAAACCGATCTGACGATCGACGAGGGCGAGTTTCTCACCATCGTCGGCCCGTCCGGTTGCGGCAAATCCACGCTCATGAATTTGATCGTCGGTCTTTTTCCGGCCTCGACCGGGGAAATTCTCTACCGCGGCAAGCGCCACAGCGGAGTCAACCGCTCGATCGGGTACGTGACGCAGGCCGACAACCTCTATCCGTGGCGGACGCTGCGCAAGAATATCGAGTTTCCGCTGGAACTGCGCGGCATGCCCGGCGCGCGAGCGGCGCGAGCGCTCGCAACATCTCATCCGCCGCGTGGGCCTGTCGGGCTTCGAGGATTCCTATCCGCACGAGTTGTCGGGTGGCATGCGCCAGCGTGCCAATATCGTGCGCACCCTCGCCTACGGGCCCGAAGTGATCCTGATGGACGAGCCGTTCGGCCCGCTCGATGCCCAGACCCGGCTGATCCTGCAGAACCAGTTGCTCGATCTTTGGCAGGAGGAGAAGAAGACCATCATCTTCATTACCCACGATCTCGGCGAGGCGGTGGGTCTCGCCGACCGCGTGGTGGTGATGTCGGCGCGTCCGGGACGGATCAAGACCATTGCCTCCGTGCCGATCCCGCGGCCGCGCGACCTTTTCGAAATCCACAAGGACGAGCGGTTTATCGCGACCTATCAAACGCTGTGGCTGAGCCTTGAGGATGAAGTCAAGAAGGGGGCCGCGCAGTGGCAAGCACCGAGCTGAATGCCGCTGAAAACGTCGCGCTGCCGCCCGGCGCCGCGAACGTCGAGGACGACGTTCGCGCGTGGGAAGCGCATGAACGCCGCGAGAAATGGAAGCTGATGACCGTGCGCGTCATCCTCGCGATCGTGCTGCTGTCGATCTGGGAATACGGCACCGACCGCTGGTTCGACGCGCTCTGGTTCTCAAGCCCGCTGCGAGTGCTGCGTCACCTCTGGAACTGGGCGCAGGACGACCTGCTCAAGCATCTCGTCATCACGCTGCGCGAGACCTTCATCGGGTATAGCTGTGGGACGCTGGCGGGCATCGCGACGGGCGTCTTACTGGCGCGCTTCGCCTTCGTTGGAAAAGTCCTTGACCCGTTCATCCTCGCCGTCAACGGCATTCCCCGCATCGCGCTGGCGCCACTCTTCATCATCTGGTTCGGTATCGGGGAGCCTTCGAAAATCGTGCTCGCCGGGCTGCTGTCGTTCTTTTTATGCTTCTACGCCACGCTGTCCGGGCTGCGCAGCGTCGATCCCGCATACATCTCGATCGCCCGCGTGATGGGCGCGACGGAGCGGCAGACGTTCTTCAAGGTCGTGCTGCCGGCGGCCTCCCCGTGGATCATCACCGCGATGAAGATTGGCGTGCCGTTTGCATTGGTCGGAGCGATCGTTGGCGAGTTCATGGCGGCGACCGCGGGGCTCGGCTGGAAGATCCAGCTCTACACCGCGCAGTTCGACACCACCGGCGCCGTGACCGGTGTTCTGGTTCTGATGGTGGTCGTGATCATGTTCAACACGGCGCTCAACCGCCTGGAAGCCCATGTCCTGCGTTGGCGTCCGGACATCGTCCGGCACGGCGGGATCGGACGTTCAATAGAGATCGATGAGGAGAGACCGCGATGACCGAGCAGCGCTCTGACCGAAGCATGTCCCGCCGCGCCTTCGCGCTCGGCACTGCGGCGGCCGCGATCGGCATGCCCGCGATCGTGCGCGCGCAGGGGCTCGTCAAGGTCAAGATCACGCAGCCCGCGGAAAGCCTGAGCTACATGCCGATCTACGTCGGCCGCGCCAAGGGCTTCTTCAAGGAAGCCGGCATCGATCTCGAACTCGTGCTCACGCGCGGCGACGGTCCGGACGTCCAGGCGCTGATGGCGAAGGAGGTCGAGTTCGTCGCCACTCCGCCGCACCATCTCTACACATTGTATCTCCAGAACCGGAAGCTTCTCGGCATTGCCGGCATTCTCGGCCGCTGCGGCACCAACATGGTGATCAACAAGGACGCGGCCGCCGAGCGCAACATCACCGAAGACTCGCCGTTCGAGGCCAAGCTCAAGGCGCTCAAGGGCCTGACCTTCGGCGTTTCGACGCCGGGCTCACTCACCTACAACATGGGCCTCTATTACATCCTGCGGGCCGGCCTGAAGCCGCAGGAGGACGCAAAGGTGGTCGGCACCGGCACCGGAACGGCAGCGCTCGCGGCGATGAGCAACAAGATCGCCAACGCCTCGATGTTCCCTTCGCCGACCGCCGACGAAGCCGTGGCGCGCGGATTCGCCACCTGGCTGATCAACAACACGCGCGGCCAAGATCCGGATCTGAAGGAATTCCTGCACGCGGTCGTCTATGTGCGGCCGGACTATCTCAACGAGAACACCGACCTCTGCAAACGCATGATCGCCGCTCTCGTGAAAAGCTCGGCATGGATCCGATCGCAGCCGGTGGACGAGGTCGCACAATCGATCCGGCCGTTCTTCGCTTCGCTCGACGAGAAGGTCTTCACCAGCGCGGTCGGCAATGTGCGGGAGGCCGTGATCCCTGACGGCAAGATGACCGCCGCCGCGTCAGAGGCCTACCAGAAGGTGTTGCTGATGACCGGCCATCTCAAATCGCCCGTTGCCTTCGACGCGGTCTTCACCAACAAGTACCTGCCAGGCTGACGACGCAAAACGACAAAACAAGGAGGAGCGTTCCGATGGGCGCGGTCGAGGACAAGGTCAAGGCGATGGGTCATTCGCTGCCGGAGCCGTTTCGATTTCCCAAACCAAATCGTACCGGTTGCGTCGTGGTCGGCTCGATCGTGTTCGCGTCGGGCCACGGCCGGAACATGGACGAGTTGGGCGTAAAGGGTAAAGGAAAGCTCGGCAAGGACCTGACGGTCGACGAAGGCTATGCGACGGCGCGCGCCGTTGCGTTGTCGATGCTGGCAAGTCTGAAGCAAGAATTGGGTGACCTCGATCGCGTCAAGCGCGTGGTTCGTCTATTCGGCATGGTCAATGTGGCGCCCGGTTTCGACCGCATGCCCGAAGTGATCGACGGCGCATCCGATTTCTTCTACGAGCTGTTTGGGCCAAAGGCCGGCCAGCATGCCCGCACTGCTGTCGGGATGGCGGAGTTGCCGCATGGGATTCCAGTCGAGATCAACGGCGAATTCGAACTCAAGACGTGACCGCATCGCGGCGTTGCTCGGTACGTTTGCGCCGGTCGGCGCGTTACCAAGCATTAACGGTGCCGAAGCAATTTTAATCTGATTTGCAATCCTGGATTGAATACGGCGGCGAGCGCGCTTCCGAAATCGCTGGTATTTCCCGACGGCAGAGATTGCTCCCGAACGACGTAAGCGCTTCATGCAGTTGGAAAAAATCGCGGGCAGTTGGTGGGAGGGCCTGCCGGTTGGTGGCCGTCGTTTGACTGTCAACCATGTCCGAAGCTCATAGGTCGGGCTATTTTTTGCCATGTTTTTGCTGACACTCGGCCACGTAGCTTGAGACGACAGCAACTACGCAATGGGGATTGCGCTGTCGTTCTCGCCGAAACGGGGGTCTTCCATGCGTGAACTTTACGCCAATTCTCACTTTCAGCCGTCGATCGCCCAGCGTCTCGAAGTCGTGGCTTGGTTGGGCCTGTTCGCGTCCGCGTGCCTCGCGGGATTTCTCATCATTTCAATGTGAGACCCTAGAGGCCGGGAAAGCGCCGGCGCGACGCTCGGCGCTTCCGAATGCTGTGATGTCTAACCAATACGTCAACGACGGCAAAGACTGGTCGGAATTGGACATCGCCGACCTGAGAAACTGCGCTGAGCGCGGTATTACCCTCGAAGGGGCAGCCACAGTGCTAGGCCGCGATGTGCTGGACGTCGCGCAGATGGCGGAGAAGCTCCGCCTGACTTTGCAGCGCGCCAACCGGGATTATTTGCCGCGGTAGATCGCAGCGCGCGCAACCCCGCCAATCGCAACGGCCCGTCTCATCGGCCCTTTGGCCCCTTGGGCCCCTTGCACATCGGCGCCGGCGAGCAGGAAGTCTGCGTCAGCAGGTTCCGCAGGTTCAAAGCGGCCGGAACCAACGCGAGCGATTTCTTCAACCGGTAGAACTTTTTGGTGGCGCCTGCCGCGGGAACGTCCATTGCGCACAAGCGTTCGAATCCCATGGACCGGATGCAAGATGGAAATCGCAAAAAGCTGAGACGGCTTGCCGTCACCGAACGGCTGCGCAGGTTCTACAACGAGCTTTTGGCAAACGTTGCCGTCGATGCCGATGAGTTCCGCCGTCGCGTGATGGAACGAGCGCATCAGGCTGGGAACCAACCTCAAGCCGCGTCTGGCGGTGAGGTCGATTGAACGTTACATCGTCGAAGGATGGTTTGAACGAACGACTGGAGATTGGAATGCCAAGGTCGGACCGGCTTCATTTTGCTCGCCCTGTTGGCGATGTCTCCGCGGCCGGCATCAGCACTGGCCAATCCGGCGTCGGTTTTCTGCGTCAAGAGTGGCGGAAAAAGCGAAATCCGCACCGGTCCCCGCGGGCAATACGGCGTCTGCCGGTTGCCGAACGGACGCGTCGTCGAGGAATGGTCCTATTACCGCAGGATGCGAGGCCGGTAGCCTTGGACCGGCACGACGTCACGCACTTACGCACGCACACTTACGGCGCAGATCTCCTGGCGGTCACGATTGCTACTCAGCGAGCGCGGTCGGAGAACTGGAACCAATAGATCGGACGGCGTTGCCCTACCCGATGCAAGCCAACCAAAACCCGCCGAAGACAAAGGCGGTCACCAATAGGATTAGCGCTATTGAGAGTGGATCGAACATTGGCTTCCCCTACCAAAGTTTCGAGGCGGTTCGTTTAGGCTCTAGCTATTGCTAGAAAGCAAAGAAAGCCGTTCGGCTTTTGGGAAAATTGCGCGCTACCCCGCTGGACCTAGCGGCTGGTCAGCACCCGGCGACTCGCGCAGAAACTCTACAGGGCAATCCGCGACGTGACTTTGGACCGCGGGGGGTATGCCGCGTCTGCACATTTCATAGTGCCTCAGCGCCAGGCGTATGGATTGTTGAACGACTGAGCGGGTTGGGTTGGCGCCATTTGCGGCGGCGGCGCAAATTGCCGCGAGTCGTAGGACGGTGCATCCAACCGCTGCGGCGACCGGGACTGTTGCGTGCGGGATCGTTGCGTACTTGGCGGACTCGACCCGTAAGGGAAGTACGGTCCAAATTGCGGGCCGTCGGGTGGCTGCGCGTTGTATTGCGAAGGGGCGTAAGATAGTGCGCCGGATCGATGCTGCGGCGGGCCGATGTGCTGCGGATCCACCCACTGCGTGCCGTTCCACCGCGGTCCGTCGGACTCTGGCGCGTACAACTGCCTGGGGAGCGCAACGCGTGCGCGGGAAGGCATCGACGGGCGGCTGCGCGCCGGCTCCCTTTCGGGTTCCGGAGCGGCTTCCTTGACCCGCGCGGCACTGCGCACGGACGGCATCGGCGCAGCGACCTTGGCACGCGGCGTCGATTTGGAGGACGCGGCCGGAGGCATTATCCGTTGCCGAGATTTGGCCGCATTCGCGTCGGGCGTTGGGATCGGCGCCGTCGCGGGCGGATTGGCAACAGCCGGCGGGGCACTTTCAGAGGCTGCGACCGAGGGTGTGGTTCTCCGCGACTCCAGAGCCCGACTCGGTTCGTTCGGGACCACCGCGCTATCGCTCTTCTCGGAGGGGTGCTCCGGCAGCACCGTGGTCTGCACGGGCGGAGCGTCCGTTTTTCCGGCCAATTCATTTGAGGCGGAATGCGGCGTAACTGGCGATGTCGTGGTCGCGGTGGAAGCGTTGTTGGGACTCGCGGGCGCCTGGTTCGCCGATGCGGTTGGGACATTTACAATGTCGTTCGCGGCACGATCCTGCGCGGCATCCGCGGGCTTCGCAGCTTCTTGCTTGCGCCCAGGTTCGACAAAGCGCCATCCGTTCACGGCGTCATAGAATTGGTTCCATTCGGCGTGATCGGGGGAGGCCAGATTGCGCGAAACTTCGAGCGGCCCCATCTTGGACTGCTGCGACAACCGCGCACTGGCGAACAGGCCAAGGCCGGCCAATCCCGCGAGCGCGACGAGCACGACCGATATAAGGCACTGAAATAATAGGGCTTTATCGCGTTTCACCGCTCGGTCCTACGTCTGGAATAACCCTTCGGACGTTGGGATTTTGGCCTCGTGCGGGTCAAACCTCACATTCTTAATGGTGCACGCGCTCGGGGCCCGCTCAATGCGCGACCGAGCCCAAAGCCTAGCGTTCGTCGACCCGCCGTTGCCAGCACGACCCGTGCACTTGGTTAACGCGCAGCGGCCAGGCTATCGCTCCCGAAACGCGGCTCAGCGCCGGTGTTCGTGCCACGCACGCGCGGCCGGGCGACCTGTATATTGCGAAATCTTAATTCGCTCGACAGTCAGCGGTAATGCACCATCCCTATGTGATCTCCGACGGAGCGGGTTGCTCGCGAGCGCAATTCGTAGCTGAGACGCAGGCGCGCGGCGTGGCGACCTCCAAGTCGGAGGCATCGACTCATGACAAGATCGGAAAATCACTGCGCCAAGTGCGGGGGCAAATTCGGCCTGGTGAATCACCACCATTGGGGCATGCGCTTCTGCCGCAAGACGTGCAAAGACAACTACGTCGCGAACGCGGCGAAGGACCATGCGCGCATCAGAAAATGGCTGAGCTGCCTTGCGCCAGCGACGAGCCGATAGCCTTACTCGGTGAGCGCGGTCTAGGGGCGGGGCAACCCGCCCTTGCCATCTTCAAGCCAGGCGTGGCGTAGCAACAGGTTTTATCGTTGCGGGACGCCGCAACGACGTCGGCGGCAATGCGATCTATCAAGGTTGCGGGCACAACTTTGGTCGCGAATAGTCCAATGTTTCCGTCCATCTCCAGTTCCGGAAAGCCTTGGAGGCGCTCCTGGATCAGCCGCGCGCCGATATCCGCACCGGCGCCGGGTCCGAACGGGATGATCAGCCGGACCGGACGCTGCGGCCACGCTTGCGCGTGCGCCTGAATTGAGGTTCCAACAAATCCCCCGAGAATTGCAGCGGCAACCCCGGCGACGATTCTTGTTTTGAACATGGCGCCCTCACGACGTGGTGTGTGCTGGAATTTTCAAGCCGGCTGAGTGACGTAGACGGCAGACCAACAGTCGCACAAGGACGCACAATAGCGCGACCATCGCGGCCGGAGAACGTTGTCACATGATAGAAAGTCCGCCATCGACCATGAGCGTGGCGCCGGTGACAAACGAAGCTTCGTCGCTTGCAAGCCAAATGATAGGCCAGGCTATCTCTTTTGGAGTAGCCCAGCGGGCCAGGAGCGATGTCGTTTGACGCTCGGTCTTGAGAACATCGACACTCTTGCCGGCAGCGCTGGCTCTCGCGACGTGAAAACCGGTCAGCGTCGAGCCGGGACACACCGCGTTCACGCGCACGCCGTGTGACGCCTCTTCAAATGCCAGCGTACGCGTCATGGAGAGGATGCCGGCCTTGGTCGCATCATAAAGACCCATGCCTTTGCGTCCGACCACAGCGTAGCACGACGAGACATTGACGATGCTCGCGCGCGGACCCTTGCGCAGCGCCGGGAGCGCCGCCCTGCAGTAGTTGGCGACACCGACCAGGTTGACACCGACCACCGCATGCCACTCGGCCGGACTGGCCTCGGCGACCGCCGAATAATTGCGCATGGAAGCGTTGTTCACCAGAACGTCAAGCCGACCGAACGCCTCGATAGCCTGCTTGACCGCGTGGTCGGCCCCATCGGCCTGCGCTACGTCGGCGACGAATGTTGCGATCTGTGCATCCGGTATTTGATCGACAATCGCTTTCTTGGTGGTTGCGAGCGCTTCCGCATTGGCGTCGACGAGCATCGCCTTTCCGCCTTCGGCACAGACGAGCTCACCGGTGGCGGCTCCGATTCCCGAGCCGCCTCCGGTAATCAGCACGACCTTGCCCTCGACCCGGCGCATGTTCGACCCGCGGATCAGAGCGTGTAGACCGGCTGGTTCAAGCCATCCGTGAGGTGCACTTTGGCCCAATCCTGCGGCCGGGCATCCTTGTCGAGCAGCACGCCGGCAGCACGAACGCGCTGCTGATTTGCGTCCAGCGCCGGCGGCTCGGTGCCTTTCTCCAGAGCCACTGCCGCGTCATAAAGGAAGCGGCGAGCCATCACGATCGCGCGGTCGGTCGGCAGCAGCTTTTCGCTCTCGTGGTTCTGGATCGGCCCCATGCTTTCCTGCAGCGAGGCGTCCTGGATGGCGAACCCAAAGATACCGCTGTAGGCGCGCTTCTCCTGCTGGGCGCGGCGGTCGATCAGATAGTCGTTGTCCTTGTTCGCCAGAGGACGGAACGTGCCGGGTTCGTAGGCACAATGAATGCCCTTTCCCTCCGCCATGTGATGCCGCTCTTCCGCCGACAACGGTTTGTTCGGATGGAAATTGATACTCCAGGCCCAGCAATTGTAATCGTCGATGGGTACCCAGACATGACCGCCCAAGGCGTGATCGCCGAACGGTGGGATCAGCGTGAACCAGGGAAACAGCCATTGCGTCACCCGCCAGTAATACGAGTTGGGTTCACCGTTACGCCGCCCGTACAGCGTCAGCCCGAAAGGATTGTTCTCGATCTCGAAGATCACGTTGCCGTCGGCCTTGATATAGTCATTGGCCTTCGTGCCCTGATGCATCGGGTCATCGTCGACCTCGTAGCGATGCACGTACGACACATGGCTCGTGTCAATGCCGCCTTCCATCGCCTGAAGGTAGTTACACTCCTGCAGCCGCTTCGAGATGAAGACATTGCTCTCCGGCAATGTGCACCATTCGACTTCCGGCGGTGCCGGTTGTTTCTCTTGCGGGCCCATATAGGCCCACACGATGCCGGCGCGCTCGATGCAGGGATAAGCCTTGATGCCCATCGTCTTGCACGCCTGCGGCGCCGACGGCACATCGACGCATTGGCCGTCGCGCGCGAACTTGAGCCCGTGATAAGCGCAACGAATGCCGTTCTCCTCGTTGCGACCGAAGAACAGCGAAGCCCCGCGATGCGAGCAGAACTCGTCGATCAGCCCAACCTTGCCCTCGGTGTCGCGGAACGCCAGGAGCTTCTCGCCAAGAATCTGAACGCGCACCTGCGGACCATCCGGCCGGTCGATCTCTTGCGACAGCAGGGCGGGCACCCAGTAGCGCCTCATGAGATGGCCCATCCGGGTGCCAGGCCCGGCGCGAACGAGCGTTTCCGCCATTTCCTTGTTCATGTGAAAACGGGCTCCTTGCGAGCGTGTCCGTCAGATGATAATTAAGTTCATTATACGGACTGAGCGGTGAGGCGGTCAACGGCCCCGTGACACCAACCGGTTATGCAGGGGAGCCGACAGATGGCGGAAGCGGCCGAGGGAAGCGTTCGCGCGGTTGAGCGCGCGCTCGACATTCTGCTCGCCTTCAGGCCGCACGATGCTGGGCTGACGGTCAGTGACCTCTTGGGCCGCGTCGACCTCAGCCGTCCAACGCTTTACCGCCTTCTCCGGACGCTGCAGGCAAAGGGCTTTCTGACCGCCACAGAAAATCCAAAGCGTTTTCGACTGGGATCGTCCGTGGCTCAACTTGCCCATGTCTGGACATCGGTTCTCGACCTTGCTGCCGCAGCCGAGCCGATGATGCGCAGATTGTGGGACAGCACATCCGAGACGGTCGCGCTGTTTGTTCGTGAGCATACGTCTCGGGTGTGCGTGGCCGAGCTGCCGAGCGCACAGGCATTGAGTTTCAGGCGAGGCGTTGGATATCGCGAAAGCCTCACACGAGGCGCGAGTGGAAAGGTGATCCTCGCGTATCTGCCGGAGGCCGAGGCCAACGCATTACAAGTCGAAGCGAAGAGAAGTTCGCGCGAGCTGGCGCAGATCAAGGATCGCGGTTTCGCCGTCAGCAAGAGCGAGCTGATTCAGGGGGCCGTCGCGGTATCGGCGCCGCTTTTCAACGGCTCGGGAGAGGTCATCGGCTCCGTGAGCGTGTTCGGACCCAGCGTTCGTCTCTCCGATGCCCGAATTTCGACTTTCGCACGTTTGCTGATCCGCGAGGCACGCGCGATTTCGCAGGCAGTCGGAGGATCACTCAACCGAACGAGATAGGTGCCGCGGTTCGGAAGTTCTTGGTGCGAACCCTGCGCGCCCGGGGATATCGCATGTTGACACGACCTGGGCGCGCTTTCCCGCCAGGCGGATATCAGGCCCTCGCGCCATTGCATCACTGCGGAGACCGATGGTAGCCATTTCGGCCATGCGTTCCCCGCGGGCCAATAACAACCGACCAGGAGATCACCATCCATGAAAACCCGCGCCGCCGTCGCATTGGAAAAGGCCAAGCCGCTCGTGGTGACGGACGTCGACCTCGAAGGCCCCAAGGCCGGCGAGGTCCTCGTTGAAATAAAGGCGACCGGCATTTGTCACACCGACGAGTTCACACTCTCGGGCGCGGACCCCGAAGGACTGTTCCCGGCTGTCCTGGGGCACGAGGGCGCCGGCATCGTCGTCGATGTCGGACCGGGCGTGACGAGCGTGAAGAAAGGCGATCACGTCATTCCGCTCTACACTCCGGAGTGCCGGCAATGCCCGTCCTGCCTTTCGCGCAAGACGAACCTCTGTACCGCCATCCGTGCGACGCAAGGCCAGGGCGTCATGCCGGACGGTTCCTCGCGCTTCTCGCTCGATGGCAAGAAGCTGCATCACTATATGGGGACCTCCACGTTCGCGAATTTCACCGTGCTGCCCGAGATCGCGGTCGCCAAAATCCGCGAGGACGCTCCGTTCGATAAGGTTTGCTACATCGGCTGCGGCGTGACGACCGGGATCGGCGCTGTCCTGAACACCGCCAAGGTCGAGCCCGGCGCGAAGGCCGTGGTCTTCGGGCTCGGCGGAATCGGGCTCAATGTCATTCAGGGGCTGCGGCTCGCCGGCGCGGACATGATCATCGGCGTCGACGTCAACAACGGCAAGAAGGAATGGGGCGAGCGCTTCGGGATGACGCATTTCGTCAATCCGAAAGAGCTGGGGGGCGATCTGGTCGCGCATATCGTCAACATGACAAAGCGTGGTGCGGACCAGATCGGCGGCGCCGACTACACGTTCGACTGCACCGGCAATGTGACGGTGATGCGCCAGGCATTGGAATGCTCCCATCGCGGCTGGGGGCAGTCCATCATCATCGGCGTCGCTCCGGCGGGCGCGGAAATCGCGACTCGTCCATTTCAGCTCGTCACCGGCCGCGTCTGGAAGGGCACCGCCTTCGGCGGCGCCCGCGGACGCAGCGACGTCCCGAAAATCGTCGACTGGTACATGGAAGGCAAGATACAGATCGATCCGATGATCACCCACACGATGCCGCTTGCGGACATCAACAAGGGGTTCGATCTGATGCATGAAGGCAAAAGCATCAGAAGCGTGGTCGTGTACTAGGCTGTGTGGACGGATTTGATCAAGATGAGGCCGAGTGCGAGAGCGACAAACGATCCATAATTCAACGCTGTCTTCTCGCAACGTAACGCGATGCGATTGAATCGCTTTAGCTTGCCGACTGCTTGCTCGATACGGGCGCGGCCTTTGTAGAGGAATTTCGGAAAATCCTGTCCGTCACGTGATTTAGGCCTCTTCCTGCGAGGCAGAATGCGGCGTATTTTTTTTCAAAGTTGCCCCGAACATGGGAGGGACGCTGTGAAACTTCCCCGCCGCAAATTTCTGCATCTGGCCGCGGGCGCAGCCGCGCTGCCGATGGTCTCGCGGAGTGCAAGGGCGCAAGCCTATCCGTCGCGGCCAGTTACGATGGTCGTGCCGTTCCCCGCGGGCGGCCCATCAGACACGGTCATGCGTATCGTGACTGAACGGATGCGGAGTTCGCTAGGTCAACCCATCATCATCGAGAATATTGCTGGCGCGGCAGGGAGCATCGGTACCGGCCGGGTCGCCCGGGCGGCCGGTGACGGCTACATGCTCATTGCTGGCGAGTGGGGCTCGCATGTCGTGAACGCAGCCACCTACGTGCTTCCTTATGATGTGGTGAAGGATTTCGAGCCGGTCGCTCTGCTTGCGTCCAATCCTTCGATGATCGTGGCAAAGAAATCCATCCCGGCGAACGACCTTAAAGAGTTCATAGCATGGTTGAAGGGTAACCCGGATAAGGCCACTTTTGGAACAAACGGGGTGGGCGGTGCGCCGCACATTTTCGGTCTGTTTTTTCAAGTTATCACAGGTACGCGTTTTCAATTCATACCGTATCGGGGGCTTGGTCCCGCAATGCAGGATTTGGTTGCCGGACAAATCGATGCGGTCATCAGCGGCGTAGCTGACTCCCTTCCGCAGATACGTGCCGGCACTATCAAGGGGTATGCTGTCGCAGCCAAGAGCCGGCTCCCGGCAGCGCCTGATATTCCCACGGCAAACGAGGCAGGCGCGCCTGGTTTCTACACAGCGTATTGGCGGGGAATTTTTGCGCCGAAGAACACACCCAAGGACGTTGTTGCTAAGCTGAGTGTCGCCGCAATGGATGCAATAGCAGACCCCGCCGTGCGCACACGACTGGCGGACCTTGGTGTGGAGATTCCACCCCGCGAACAACAGACACCTGAAGCCCTGGCCGCTTTGCAAAAGGCCGAAATCGAAAAGTGGTGGCCGATCATCAAGTCTGCCAACATTAAGGCGGAGTGATCCCAGCGACGCCACGCCGATATTCCATAAATCTCGATAGGCGAATCCGTCCACACGGCCTAGGACCGCGACCTACTTGACGGGAGGCTCCCGATGATTGCCTTCATCTTCGAAGTCTGGCCCGCTGACGGTCGCGTCAACGACTACGATCAACCGAGCCGCGCGGGATTCGACCGACGGCACCAGATCAAGCCGGTTCTGCGAATACCGCAATAGATTCTCAAGTCGCGTGGAACTATCGGCTGGGCGACCGCGGTTCGCCGATCGAAAATGTCTGATGTGCGGAGAATCGCGGGACCAAATTGTCGATTAGACCGAACTTGAGCGAATGTTTTTTCCATAAATATGATGCGGCCGACGAGCGTCGCTCTTCCAAAATTCCCCGTATGCGAGATCGTGTTTGTTGCCGCCGAATTTACGGGGCGCAACATTAAATAACTTTAAGTCGCCGTTAATGTCGCGGTCAGGCCTTCCGACGCACCATTTGCATGGGTTGCCCTTATATCGGGGATTGGCAGGGGGCCAAACATGTCCGGGCGAATGGATAAGAGTCCGCGTCGGTTGCGACGTCTGGTTTGGTTTGTCGGCGTTGCCGCAATCGTCAGTCTTGCCGTCGTCGTGTTGTGGCGGCGCAGTTTCTCGCAGCCGGCACATGCCGTCGCCGCGCCGCCGCCCGCCGTCCAGGTGTCGGTCGCCGATGCCGCCCGCCGCAATGTCCCAATCTATCTGACCGGCCTCGGCACGGTACAGGCTTCGAACACGGTCGCGCTTCACGCCCAGGTCGATGGCAAGCTTCAGGAGGTGCTCTTCACCGAAGGCCAGATGGTGCACAAGGGCGACATCCTGGCCAAGATCGACCCACGGCTCTACCAGGCCGCATTCGACCAGGCGAAAGCCAAGAAGGCACAGGACCAAGCCCTGCTCGTGTCTGCCGAGAAGGACTTGGCGCGCTTCAAGGGGCTCGCGCTGAAAGGGTTCGAGACGCAGCAGAACATCGACCAGCAGCAGGCGAAGGTCGATCAGCTCAAGGCGGCGATCGAAGCTGACACGGCCGCGATCGAAAGCGCGCAGACGCAACTCGACTATACGACGATTACCGCCCCGATCGACGGCCGCATCGGTGTGAGGCTGGTCGATCCCGGCAACATCGTGCACGCCAATGACCAGGGTGCACTCGCGACCGTAACCCAGACCCGCCCGACGGCGGTGCTGTTCACGCTGCCCGCGTCCCGGCTCGATGACGTACGCGCGGCGCTGAAGCGCGGACCCGTCGTGGTAACCGCCTTCGATCAGGATAACCGCAAGCAGCTTGCGACCGGCCAACTTCTGCTCATCGACAACGTGATCGACCAGACGACGGCGTCGATCCGGCTGAAAGCGATGTTCCCCAACGACGACGAGGTCCTGTGGCCGGGCGAGTTTGTCAACGCGCACCTGCTTCTCGAAACGCGCAATGACGTGCTGACGATCCCACCCACCGCCGTGCAACGTGGGCCTAACGGCGTGTTCACCTGGCTGGTGACCGAGCAGGGAACCGTTCAGATGCGTCCGCTCAAGCTCGGGCCGACCTCCGGCAACGACGTCATCGTTGAGACTGGCCTAGACGCCGGGGACCGCGTCGTCACCGAGGGGCAATACAAACTGCAGCAGAACATTCCGGTCGTCGATACGACGCCGCAGCCGGCGCAGGCGCGGAGCGGGACATGAATATCTCCGAACCCTTCATTCACCGGCCTGTCGCCACGACGCTGCTGATGGCGGCATTGGCATTCGTCGGGATCGTCTCCTATCCGTTTCTTCCCGTCGCTCCGCTTCCACAGGTCGACTTCCCGACCGTTCAGGTCTCCGTGGGGCTGTCCGGGGCGAGCGCCGAGACCATGGCGTCGTCGGTCGCCGCTCCGCTTGAACGTCAGTTCGGCCAGATCGCCGGCGTCACCCAGATGACATCGACGAGCGTGCTGGGCGCCACCACGATCGTGATCCAATTCGATCTCAACCGGAACATCGATTCCGCCGCACAGGACGTGCAGGCGGCGATCACGGCTGCCGGAAAGCAACTGCCGCAGAACCTCTCCGCGCCGCCTTCCTATCGTAAGGTCAATCCGGCGGATTCGCCGATCATGATCCTCGCGGTGCGATCGGACAGCCTTCCGCTGACGACGGCCGACGATTATGCCGACAACATTCTCGCCCAGCAGATTTCGCAGATCCCCGGCGTCGCGCTCGTCAGCATCGCCGGGGAACAGAAGCCCGCGATCCGGGTCCAGGTCGATCCGGGCAAGCTGTCGGCAACCGGGTTGACACTCGAGGACGTGCGGGTAGCGCTGGTGCAATCGACGACGAACGCCGCCAAAGGCACGCTCAACGGCGCCAAGACCACCTTCACGATCGCCGCCAACGATCAGCTCCTGGCGCCGGAAGACTACAACAACGTCATCATCGCCTACCGCAATGGGGCCCCACTGCGTGTACGCGATGTCGGCCACGCCGTGATCGGAGCCACCGACAACACCGTGGCGGCCTACAGCAATAACGTGCGGTCGGTGCTACTGCTCGTCTTCAAGCAGCCGGGCGCCAACGTCATCGACACGGTCGACCAGATCAAGGCGCAACTGCCGCGGCTGACATCCACCATTCCCCCGTCCGTCAAGGTCGACACCGTCCTCGACCGCACCGTCACCATTCGAGCATCGGTACTCGATGTCGAGTTCACGCTCGGCCTGACGATCTGTCTGGTCGTTCTCGTCATCCTGCTCTTCCTGCGCAATTTCTGGGCGACGCTCATCCCGAGCATCACGGTCCCGCTGGCGCTCGCCGGCTCGAGCGCCGCCATGTACCTGCTTGGTTTCAGCCTCGATAACCTCTCGCTCATGGCGCTGACCATCGCGGTCGGCTTCGTCGTCGATGACGCCATCGTCGTCGTCGAGAACATTTACCGCCATATCGAAGATGGTCTGTCGCCACTCGAGGCCGCATTGAAAGGCTCGCGCGAGATCGGCTTCACCGTGCTGTCGATCAGCCTCTCGCTGATTGCGGTGTTCATCCCGCTCCTGTTGATGGGCGGCATCATTGGCCGGCTGTTTCGCGAGTTCGCGCTGACGGTCACCGCCTCGATCATCGTCTCGGCGGTCGTGTCGCTGACGCTGGCGCCGATGCTCTGTGCGCGGTTCATGCAGCGCGAGCCCGAACATCACGGCCGCGTCTATCGCTTTATCGAGGCGGGGTTCAACCTCCTCCTCGCCGGCTACCGCCACACGCTCGATATCGTGCTTCGGCATCAGGCGATCACGCTGGGTGCCTTCTTCCTGACGGTCGCGATCACGATCTTTCAGCTCATCGTCATTCCCAAGGGCTTTTTCCCCATCCAGGACATCGGCCTGATCTCCGGCGTGTCGGAAGCCGCGCAAGACGTGTCGCCGGAAGAGATGATGCGCCTGCAGCAGGTCGTCGGCGAGGTCGTCCTGCGCGACCCGGATGTTGCAGCCGTCGGCTCCAACATGGGCAACGGCGGCGGCGCCAACACGTCGAATACCGGGCGATTCTTCATCGTCCTGAAACCGCGCGACGAGCGTAGCGCGGATGCGACGCAGATCATCAACCGGCTGCGGCCGCAGCTCGCAGAACTCAAGGGCGTGAGGCTGTTCATGCAGCCGGCCCAGGACATCACGGTTGGCGGGCGCATCTCGCGCGGACAGTTTCAGTACACGCTGCAGGACGCCAACATCGCGGAGCTGACCGAATGGAACGGCAAGATGCTGGCGAGGATGCGGACACTGCCGGAGCTGATCGACGTCTCTTCCGACCTGCTGTCGAATGCTCCCCAGGCCAAGATCACGATCAACCGCGATCAGGCGTCGCGCTTCGGAATCTCACCGCAACTGATCGATGACACCCTCAACGATGCCTTCGGGCAGCGGCAGATCGCGCAGTACTTCACCCAGATCAACACCTACTGGCTGATCCTGGAGATCACGCCCGAACTAAAGGGCAACCTGGCCGCGCTCGACCGCATCTACATCAAGTCGCCGCTCAACGGGGCGGCCGTGCCGCTGTCCTCCCTGGTGACGATCGATTCGTCGAAGGTCGGCCCGCTTTCGGTATCGCACCAGAGCCAGTTCCCAGCTGCGACGTTGTCGTTCAATCTCCCGCCGGGAGTTTCGCTCGGCCAGGCCGTCAGTGCCATCACCCAGGCGGAACGCGAGATGGGCAAACCTGCCTCCGTGATGGGCACGTTCCAGGGCAACGCGCAGGCTTTCCAGGCATCGTTATCGAGCGAACCGGCACTGGTCGCCGCGGCGCTGCTGGTCGTCTACATCATTCTCGGCGTGCTCTATGAGAGCTTCATTCATCCGCTGACGATCTTGTCGACACTTCCGTCGGCCGGTATCGGGGCGCTGCTGGCGCTGAGTGTGGGTCACATGGACCTGTCGGTGATCGGCATCATCGGACTCATTCTGCTCATCGGCATCGTCAAGAAGAACGGCATCATGCTGGTCGACTTCGCCATCGCGGCCGAACGCGATGGCAAGACGCCGGTCGCCGCCATCCGCGAAGCATGCCTCCTTCGCTTCCGCCCCATCCTGATGACGACAGCTGCCGCGATGCTGGCCGGCCTTCCGTTGATGCTCGGCACCGGCACTGGCTCGGAGCTGCGCCAACCGCTCGGATACGCGATGGTCGGCGGCCTCGCCTTGAGCCAGCTTTTGACGCTCTACACCACGCCGGTGGTCTATCTGTATCTCGATCGTCTGCAGAACTGGCTCAAAGGAAACAAGGCGCCCGCTCAAAGCGATACAGCTCCTCTTGCCATCGCGGCGGAGTAAGGTCTCGCCACCGGAGTTGACGCCTCTAACCGCCGTCATGCGGGGGTGAGGATTACGCCATGGACGCTGTCCTCGCCTGCAAATCTGCCGCGGCTCATCCGTCTTTTCAACATGTCCGGCAGTCCGCTACGATCTGACTGCCGGGCGAAAAGGAGCTTGCATGAAACGGCGTGATTTCCTCGCTTTCGTTGCCGGCGCATCCGCCTGGCCCGTTGCTGGCTACGCGCAGCAAAACGACTATCCAACCCACACTGTCCGGATCGTGATCGGCTTCGGGGCTGGCGGCGGCACCGATACCGTGGCCCGCATCGTTGCGCAGAAACTGCAGGAAAAGCTTGGCGGCACGTTTCTGGTCGAAAACCGGCCGGGAGCCAGCGGCCGTCTCGCGCCCGACACGGTCGCAAGGTCCGCGCCCGACGGCTACACGCTGCTCGGCGCCGCACCCGGCGCCATGACGGTCGGCACCGCAATCTGGCCAAAAATTCCGTACGACATCTTCCGGGACTTCGCGGCGATCTCGCTCATCGCGGACTATCCATTGATCGTCCTGGTCAACAAGACTCATCCCGCGCAGAACATCCAGGAACTGGTGGCCTGGCTCAAGGCCAATCCCGACAAGGCCAATTATCCGACGCCCTCGCCGGTGTTCACGCTGCCGATCGAGCATTTCAAGATCAAGACCGGGGCACCCGCCACCGCGATCTCCTACCGCAGCAGCAATGAATCGATCACCAGCCTGCTCGGCGGTCAGACGGCGTTTGGGTTTGTCGAGACGCCGGTGTCCGTTCCACAGCTCGGCTCCGGCAATTTGCGGGCGTTGGCCGTGACGTCCACCTCGCGCAACCCGGAAGTGCCTAACGTCCCGACGCTGGCGGAGGCCGGCGTCCCGGATGTGGTCGGGGGGACTTACCTGGCCATGATGGCGCCGGCCAGCACACCGGCGCCGATCATCAAGAAGCTCGAAACGGCCTGTCGCGAGATGGTAGTAACCGACGATTTCAAGGCTCGGATGAAGAACCTCGCCGCCACGCCGATCGGCAGCACCGCGGACGAACTGACAGCGCGCATGCGCGACGAGGTGCGGCGGTGGTCTGCGGTCGTCAAGGAAGCAAACATCAAATTCGAACAATGAATTGGTAAGGCGGCCTGATTTCGCTTATGTTGCGCCCAACCTGCTCCCGCGGGTCGAGAGCGGGCTTTGGCCTCCCCTGGGCGAAACGAATGAACAAAGGAGGGAGACTTGCCGAAATCCTACCTCGTGGGCCGCACTGACGAACTGACCGAGGGCGACCGCCGGGTCATGTCGTGCGACGGCGTCGAGGTTGGTGTGTTCAGGATCGACGGCGCTCTTGTCGCCTGGCACAACGAGTGTCCTCACCGGCAGGGCCCGGTCTGCCAGGGCCGCATCTACAAGCGCGTGATCGAGCCGATCGACAGCGACGGCACAGTCAGGGCACTGGCCTACGACGAGAACATCACCAACCTCGTATGCTCGTGGCACGGCTACGAGTTCGATCTCAAGACCGGCATCAACCAGGGCCACGGCAAGCTCAGACTGCGCAAGGCGCAGGTCGAAGAGAAGGACGGCCAGATCTATGTCGTCGTCTGATGACAGGCACGCGGCTCCCACCGCCAACGACGAATACGGCTGGATCGACCGCTACGCCGCCGACCTCCACCGCTCGGCGAAGGAATTGGTTGAAAAAGGCGAAGCCGCGCGCGTATCAGACGAAGCGGTGGCGCAGATCATCACGGCCGCCGTGCGGCTCTACTATGCCAAGTCCGAGCTTGAGGATCGTCCGGTGCCGGCCATCGTGCAGGAAGGCGACAAGACGCTGACGCCGACCGAAGTATTGGTCGCGGTTTCCGAAATATTGCGGGACGTGCAGCTCGGACCGATGGAGCTCGGGCTCTGGTTCCGCCGCCGGCCCGGAGAGAACATGCCCGATACCTACGACAGCAATCGCGCGGAGAACCTTGCGAGGAGCAAGCCATGAATCAGCCAGTCGTCGGCGTGCCGCAGATGCTGCCGGCTCAGGTCATCGACACCACGACCGACAGCCGCGAGATCTTGCGGCACGCCCGCATCGCCGCGCGCCGGCGCAAGCTGCAGGACTGGTTCGTCGTCGACGTCGACGCGCACCACGTCGAGACGGTGTCGTGGAGCGAGATCGTCCAATACATCGAGGATCCGGTCGTCCGCGATCAGGCGATCTATTTCCACCGCGATCGCGTCGGCGCGCCGCCCTACGGCATGAACGGCGATCTCGGCCTGCGCTACCAGAGCGTCGGCGGACGCATCCCGCACCAGGACGGCCTGCGCGAGAAGGTGGAAGACACAAGCGTGCACCGCGACGTGACGCTGACCCGTCGCGCGATGGATTCGCTCGGTGTCGACAACATGGTGGTGTTCCCAACCCCTTTGCTGTTCCTCGGACTGCATCCGCAGCCCGAGATGGAGGTCTGGCTGTCGCGCGCCTACAACAAGTGGATGCAGGAAAAGCTCCTGTCGGCTGAAAGCCGCATCAAGTTCCTCGCGGTGCTACCTTTCAACACGCCGGAGGAGTGCGAGCGCACCGTCAAGGAGACCGCCGGCCAGAAGGGCATCATCGGCTACGCCGTGCCCTCGACGCGGCATGCTCCGGTCCATCACAACAAGTACATGCGACTCTACCGCATGATCGAGGAAACCGGCTTACCCGTCTCCTTCCATGCCGGCTATCACTGGGACGATCCGTCGCTCAAGACCGTCAACCGCTTCCTCGGCATGCACGCACTGGGCTTCGCCTGGCCGAACATCGTGCATTGCACGAACTGGGTGCTGAACGGCATGCCGGTGCGCTTCCCGAAGCTCAAGGTGATCTGGATCGAGTCGGGCCTCGCCTGGGTGCCGTTCGTGATGCAGCGGCTCGACGACCAGTTCCTGATGCGTCCGTCGGAGGCTCCGCACCTGAAGCGGCTGCCATCCGAATACATGCGCGACCACTGCTGGTACACGACGCAGCCGATGGAATCGAACAACCTCAAGGCGCTTGAGTGCACGCTCGACATGATCAATGCCGACACGCAGCTTCTCTACGCGTCGGACTGGCCGCACTTCGATTTCGACCTACCGAGCGAGATCACCGACCTGCCGTTCCTGTCCGAACAGTCGAAGCGCAACATCCTAGGCCTCAACGCGGCGCGCATCTTCAATCTCGATCCGACGCCAGTGAAACAGCTCTGACGGGGCGATCACGGAAGTCGTAACAGGCCTCGGGCTGTTCGGATATTTCGCGATCAGCGATCTTCTATTTCTTGATTGGCACCCACGCCCCCATGGGCACACGGGTTCGCGAGCCTCGTTCCACTTGCATTTGCCGTCACGACGATAAGGCCGACACACGGCGACGCGCTCAAACCCGTCAGTATCTTTGCACCTTTGGCGGCAGGTTCTGGATCACCCGTACTGTGATCCGCATCACATAGCCGTTGTACGTTAACTGGCATGTTCCGCCCGCCAAGAGACGGGAACACCGCCCGTCGCGTGAACGGAGGAGAAATGACTCAATCACACATGGCGATTGTCGGGATTATCATCGTGCTTTCGCTGATGGTCCTGTTCGGCATGGAGCAAGACAGACAAGAGTGGTGTGAAAAGCGCCCAACCGCAACGAGCTGTAAAGCGGCGCAACAGGGCATATCGCGCACCAGTTATCGTGCTGTCCCGCTATTCTAAATCGCAAGAGGTGTGTAAGTGTGAACGTCGTCCAATTCGGCGACGCTCACACCCACCGCTTGATCGATGCAGCCGTCGCCGACCGGACGACGATCCAGGCGTGCGTCAATTGCGCGGAGCCCAAGGGACAACGACCCGTTCGATGAGTGCGACGCCGTAATAGAGTACAATGCTCATGAGCGTCAGCAAGACCAGGGCGCCGAAGGCCAGCGGCGTACGCGACTGCGACGTCGATACCAGAATGAGGTAGCCCAACCCGCTTTCCGAACCAACGAACTCGCCGATGACCGCGCCGATCACCGCGAACGTGATGGCGATCTTCAGTCCAACGAAGATGTGCGGCATCGCAGTCGGAAATCTGATCTTCACAAAGGTCTGCAGAGGGCTTGCCGACAAGGACCGGATCAAGTCCATGAGCGACGCCGGCACCGCGGTGAGGCCGCTCGCGGTGGCGACAATGATCGGGAAGAAGCACACCAGGAATACCACGACAATCTTCGGCAGCGTCCCGAAGCCGATCCAGAGCGCAAGCAGCGGCGCAATCGCCACCTTCGGCATCGATTGCAGCGCCAGCAGGATGGGATAGATCGTATTCTGAAGAAGCGGAGAGTAGACGACGGCGACCGCCAGCGGAATGCTGATCGCGATGGCAAATGCGAACCCGACGAGCGTTTCGTAAAGCGTAACCATCGAATGCCCGACCAATTCGGATCGCCATTCCACCATCGCCTGCCCGATTGCGCTCGGCGATGGCAGAAGCCATCCTGGGACCTGAAACTGCCGGACCAGAAATTCCCAGACAACGACCAATGCAATCAGCGTCACCGTCGCGCCCAGGATCGCCTTGAGGGTGGACTCCGCTGGCTCGAGCGATTCATCCTCAGTGCTGTTGGCGATGCTCGCGTCGACGCTCATGGCCTGTTTGCTCCTGAGCCGTGATAGATGACTTCGCGGATCTGGCCCGAATACGATTTGAATTTTTCCGTGAATTCCATATCGATGGTCCGCGGCCGCGGAAGGTCGACGTCGATGACCCGCGCAATCCGGCCCGGCCGCGGGGTCATGGCCACGACCCGGTCAGCGAGCAAAATAGCTTCGGAGATGTTGTGAGTGACGAACACCACGGTCTTCTTGTCTTTGTCCCAAATGCGCATCAACTCGAAGCCCAGTTCTTCCCGCGTCATGGCATCGAGCGCCGCGAACGGCTCGTCCATCAACAGCACCGACGGATTGTGTATCAGACGCACGGCACAGCGACACGCGCTGCTGCATGCCGCCCGACAATTCGCGCGGAAAGCGCTTTTCAAAGCCGCCGAGGCCAACAAGGTTGATGAGGTCCATCGCCCGTTTGCGCGACGCCGCTTTGTCCAAGCCGAGAATCTCGGTGGGTAGCAAAACATTGTCGAGCACCGTGCGCCATTGCAACAGAACGGCCTCTTGGAACACGATACCTACGTCGCGTGTAGGCCGCAGCAGCGGCGCCTGGTCGAAGAGCAGCTTACCGCGCGTGGGCCGGATGAGTGCTCCGATCAGCTTGAGCAAGGTCGACTTGCCGCAACCCGACGGCCCGACCAGCGTGACAAACTCGTTCTGCCTGATGGTGAGATTGACATCTTCGAGCGCCGTCACGCGACCATTGCTCGAGGCATAGGTCTTGTAGAGACCCTCGATATGGATCTTGCTCATTCCATCGCTACGCGCCTCGGGCGTCGTCAAGGAAAGGCCGCGCCATGTTTGCCTTCAGTGGCCCTGAGAGACGGCATCGCCCGCGTCCTTGTTCCTGACCGTCTTCCGATTTCAGTCCGGCAACCAACCAGGCGAATAGACATCGGCGGGAGAGACCTTTTTCTTAAGCTCGAACGTTGCCGCCACGACGTCGATCGTCTTTTGCACGCGCGCGGCGTCCATCGACCCCAATGGGGCATTCGGTTGCATGGCCAGTTCCTTGACCTTGTTCGTCTCGCCGATGGCAATGCTGACGTCTATTCCACGCTGATGCTTGTGCAGAATTTCGCCTGCCTCTTTCGGATCGGCAATTGCACTCCGTAATCCGTCGAGCGTCGCTTTCACGAACCGGCGAACAAGGCCGGGATTGGATTGGAGCATTGTATCGGAAGCCACGAGACCGTTGCTGTAATAATCAAGACCGACAGCGCCGTACGAAAACCCCACAACTGCCTTTGGCGCCGCCGCGGCCGCCAAAAGCGGCTCGCCCACCGTGAATTGGCCGATGCCGTCGACACGGCCAGCGGTCAACATGGCGGGCAGCGCTTCGTTGGCGGCTGCGATCCACTTCACCTTGGTGGCATCGATCCCAGCGGCCTTGGCGTAGGTCGCGAAGAGCTTGGGCACCGAGCTGAACGCCGTATCGGCAAGCGTCTTGCCCTCGAAATCCTTGGGCGCGGCAATGCCCGAATCCTTGAGCACGTAAACCGCATGCGGCGGCTTGGGGTAGATCATGGCGATAAGCTTGACCGGAATTTCGTCGTTGGCACGCCCGAGCACGACGGCAAACGCGTCGGCGAACCCGAACTGCGCGGTTCCGTTCGCCACCTGCTTGATGGTGTTGGCCGAACCCGGCGAGCGCACGATCTCGATCTCAATGTTTTCGCGCGCGTAGTAGCCCTTCTCGATCGCGACAAAATAATAGGCGTGACGGCCGTACAGACCATAGTCCGTCACGAAAGTGATCTTGTCCGCAGCGTTGCCAACGCCTGGCGTAGATAAGAATGAGCCGAAGGCCAGGAAAATTGTGAGCCGGGCGGTCGCCATGACATCATGCGATCGCATCATTCCTCTCTCCTCATGCTGAAAGATTCGAGGGTGGCGACGGTGACGACCCGGCCGATCGTCCCGCCAGTCTAGTTCGCCACAAACCCAGAGGCGTAAATGTCTTCCGGCGCCACCGGATACTTGAGGGTGAACGCGCCGCTGACGATGTCGATGGCTCGCTTCACATGACCGGCGTCAAGCACGCCAAGGGGTTGCCCGGTAAGAGTGCCGACAATCTTGGTCTCGCCCGCCGCCACGTCAGGATCGACCTCACGATGATGCTTGTTCATGATCGCGCCCGCTTCCTGCGGATTTGCGATCGCATCCTTCAAGCCCATCATCGTCGCCGCAGACAAAGCGCCGGATCAGGTCCGGATTCGACTTGATCAGATTATCGTTCGCAATGATGCCGTTGCCGTAAAGATCGAGTCCCGCATCGGCATAGGAGAGCGCGAGAACCTGCTTGGGAGCCGCCGACTTGGCCAGCAACGGCTCCCCCACGATGAACTGACCGATTCCGTCGGCGCGACCCGTCGTCAACAACGCTGGCAGCGTGTCGGACGCCGCGACGATCCACGTGACCTTGCTCGCATCGATTTTCGCGGCTTTCGCGTAAGCGTCGAAAAGCTTGGGGACGGCGCTGAAGGCCGTATCCGCGATTTTCTTGCCTTCGAGGTCCTTGGGCTTTGTGATCCCGGAATCCTTCAGCACGTAGATGGCGTGCGGCGGCTTGGCATAGACAATCGCGACTAGCTTGGTCGGAATCTGGTCGTTGCCGCGGCCAAGAATGACGGCGGCTGTGTCGGCGAAGCCGATCTGCGCGGTGCCGGCCGCGACCTGCTTCACCGCGTCCGCGGAACCTTGACCGCGGACGATCTGGACATCGAGATTTTGCTTGGCGTAGTAGCCTTTCTCAAGCGCGACAAAATAATAAGCGTGTCGCCCGTTGTATCCGAAGTCAGTAACGAAGGTCACCTTGTCGGCTGCATCGGCACTCTGCTGACAGAGAACGCATACACTGACCGCTGCAAGGATGAGCGAACCGCGAACCTTGCTACCGCTGCTTGCCATTCTTGCCCCCCGCGTTGGAACACGACGTCGTTCAGCCAACCGCAAGGCCGCTGCCTTGCAATTGACTTTGCAATTTTTAAGCAACTTATGTGCCGTTCACGTCGTGTGCTGACAATTTGCCGGCTTCGATCATACGGCGATCACTATTGAACTCACCAATTTTTTGTATACAAAATTCAATACCTTGCCAAGCTGCAGCGCTTCGCACGCGCGAGCAAGGTTGACCACCCGACGCTGAAGCCTTGCAGGATACGGTGAGGTCACCCGAGTTGACCGAAGATTTTTTGCGTGATCGCGTTGCCGATGCGGGGACCACGGTGCCCGTAATCGATATCGCGCCATTCGTGCATGGCGACGCTATCGCGCGCCATGCGATTGTCGCGGCGGTGAGGCGCGCCTGTGAGCAAGTCGGTTTTTTTGTCATTACGGGCCATGAGATACCGAACGAGCGAATCCGCGGCGCCTTCACGGAGGGGCGGGCGTTTTTTCGCCGCCCGCTTGATGAAAAAATGCGCATCAAGCGGCCGGGACCGGGCATCAGCCGAGGCTACAACAGCTTGGCCGGTCAGAGCCTCGGGCTAACGATCGGCCAAAAGGCACCGCCGGACCTGATGGAGAGCCTCGGCTTCGGGCCGCTTGAGGCCAACAGCGACCCCTACTGGACTGAAGGGTTCGGGCCTGTTCACGCGCATCCCAATCTCTGGCCCGCAGACATGCCGCAGTTTCGCGAGGCTGTCAGCGACTATTGGCGCGCCATGGAAACGCTATCGGCGCGTCTCATGCGGATATTCGCACTGGCGCTCGACACCGAGGAAGATTTCTTTGTCAAACGTAGCGACCGCCATGTGACAAACATGCGCATCAACTACTATCCGGCACAGGACCAGCCACCAGTACCGGGGCAGTTGCGCGCTGGCGCGCACTCGGACTACGGCGCTTTCACCATTCTCAAGGGCGAGAATGCACCCGGCGGTCTTCAGGTGCTACGCCGCGGCGGTGATTGGGCAGACGTCCCGATGATCGAGGATGGGTTCATCATCAACATCGGCGATCTGTTGATGCGCTGGACCAATGAAAAATGGGTTTCCACCATTCACCGCGTCGTCAATCCGCCGGAGGAGATTCGGCGCGATGTGGATCGGATGTCTATCGCCTACTTCTTTCTGCCCAATCATGATGTCGAGGTCCGCTGCTTCGACAGTTGCATAAGCGCGGAAAATCCACCGCGTTACGCCCCGACCACGGCGGGCGCCCATTGGCGGGGAAAAATCTTGGCCTCGCGTCAGATCAGCGCGAAAGCCAGTTAGGACCCGGATTTCGGTGGAATTCGCGCCTTCGCTTGTGTACTCGTCAAACGGCCGGGTAAGTCGATGCTCCGCAACTATGGCGGGCCGACCCAATATGTCGATCAGGAGTACCCATGGGCACACTCGGCAACCTTTGCATAACCACCTTTGGACGGCTGGCCCTTGCGATACTCGCGGTCGGTACGTTCCATGATCGAGCATCCGCGCTCGACAACGTCACGCTCATCACCGATTTCGGTTTCAACGGCCGCCACGCCTACTTCTTCGTGGCCATCGAGAAGGGCTACTACAAGGCCGCCGATCTCGACGTCAAAGTCGTCCGCGGTCAGGGATCGGTCGACGCCATCCGGCAAGTCGGTGCCAACAATGCGATCGTAGGATTCGCGGACGCCGGCTCGCTCGTACTGGCGCGCGGCAACGATCAGATTCCGGTCAAACTCGTCTCGATCGTTTACGCCAGGCCGGCGCAAGCGATCTTCTGTCGCGAGGATTCCGGTTTCAAGCAACCGAAGGACCTTGAGGGCGCCTCCATCGCCAATCCCGCCGGCGGCGCCACCGTCGACATGTTCCCAGTCTTCGCCAAGGCTGCTGGCTTCGACGCCAAGAAGGTCAAATGGATCGTCGCCGGGAGCGATGCCCTTCCGGGCCTGCTCGCAGGCAACAGAGTGCCGTGCGTCGGCCAGTTCACCGTCGGCGAACCGCTGTTGCGCACGCAAGTCGCGCCCGCCAAGCTCGTCCGGTTCGCTTTCGCCGATGCCGGCGTGAGCTTCTACGGCAACGGCATCATCGCGACCGACAATACCATTGCGACCAAGCCCGAGATCGTCAAACGGTTCGTCGCCGCCACGATCCGCGGCATGAAGGACGCCTTCGCCAATCCCGAAGAGGCGGGCAAGATCATGAGCAAGTACCATCCCACGGTCGACCCCGCGATCGCCAAAGGCGAGACGGAGGCCGTGGCCGAACTGGCGCAGGTCAAGGGGCGAGAGCTTGGCGCGATCGATCCGGGTCGCGTCGAAGAGACCATCGAGGTCGTCAGCGGCATCTTCAAGCTCAAGACGCCGGTGGCGGTGAGCGACGTCTACGCGCCCGGGTTCGTATCGAAGTAGCGTCCAATTCGCTTTTGCACATCATCCCAAGCGGAGGCGTCGTGGGCGTTGCCAGGATAGCGGTACCGGATTTCGTTTCGAACTCGTACTTTCCGGCGATCGCCGCCATCGAGCTTGGCTTCTTCGCCAAAGAAGGGCTCGATGTCGTTCACGAGCTCATCTTCCCAAACTACCGGGCCTATGAGGCCCTGCGCGACGGCAGGATCGATTTTGTCGCGGGCCCTGCGCATGCTGCGTTCCTCGCGTTTCCGGAATTGGCGGGGGCAAAATTCCTGGCGGCGCTGGCGCAAGGCATGTACTGGCTCCTGGTCATGCGCTCGGACATCGATGCGACACCCGGTGATATCAACGCCGTGAAGGGCCGCACCATCGGCGCAGCACCGCTGGTCGACCAAGGACTTCAAACAGCTGCTGATCGATGCCGGTCTCGATCTCGAGCGCGAAGGCGTGCGCATCGTTCCCGTTCCAGGCGAGAACGCACCCGGTGCCTCGACCGGTGTGGTCGCTGCGCGCGCACTGGAAGAGGGCAAGCTCGACGGCTTCTGGGCCAACGCGCTCGGTGCTGAGAACGCTGTTCGGCGAGGTGTGGGCAAGGTCGTCCTCGATGTACGGCGCGGACTTGGTCCGGCGGCGGCGTTCCACTACACGACGCCGGTATTGGCGACGAGCGACGATGCCATCAGGCGTGACCCGGACATGGTCGCGGCCGGCGTGCGCGCCGTGGTCAACGCACAGCGCGCGCTGAAGGCCGATGTCGGCCTCGCCACCAAGGTCGGACAGGCGATGTTTCCGCCCGTCGAGGCCGAACTGATCGGCGCAGTGGTCGAGCGCGACCTCCCCTACTACGATCCGACGATCTCCGAGGCGGCCGTCAACGGTCTCAATCGCTTTGCGAAAGCCGCCGGCCTCTTGAAGGGCTCTGTGACCTATGAGCAGGCCGTCGCGCTTGAGTTTCGTCATCTATGGACTGGCGGATAGCAAGGACATTCGGATGAAACGGCGCGCACTGGTTCGAGTCGGTCTTATGCGCGGCAATGTCGCTTGTGTGCGCGATGTCGATCGTCCCCGAAGCGCAGGCCCAAGACAAGCTGGTCCAAGACAAGCGGCCCAAGGACAAGTGGCCATCACGGCGCGTGACCATCGTGGTCCCCTTCGCGGCCGGCTCCAATACCGATGCATGCGCCCGCCTGCTCGCCGATCTGCTGAGAGACATCCATGGCCAGCCGTTCATTGTCGAAAACCGCGGCGGGGCTGGCGGAACGCTCGGTGCCAACGCGGTCGCGAAGGCGCCATCAGATGGCTACACGCTGCTCATGGCCGGCAACACGTCGCTGTCCGCCGCACCGGCGCTGTTCAAGAATGTGCCCTACGATCCGATCAAGGACTTCGCCCCGATCGCCCGCGTCGGGCGATTCTCTTCGGTACTGGTCACGACCCCGGGACAGCCATTCCGCACCATGCAAGAGTTCGTGGCCCATGCGAAGGCCAATCCTGTCAAGTTGAGCTACGGTCACGGCAACAGCACCGGCCACATCGTCGGCGAGACGATCAAGCGACGTACCGGCATCGAGATGGCGCGCGTGCCCTACACGGCGACGCCGGCCGCCATCACCGACCTGATCGGCGGCCGAACCCAGATGGTGGTCTCCGATCTGCTCTCCGGAATCCCGCAAATCCAGGCGGGCAAACTTATTCCGCTGGCGACGATCTTCCGCGAGCGCAGTTCGCTCCTGCCGGACGTACCGACGCTGCACGAGACCGTGATGCCGGGGTTTGAGGTCCTGCCCTGGCTCGGGCTGTTCGCTCCCGCCAATACCCCGAGCGATATCGTCACCACGCTGTCCGACAACCTCCGCACGCTGCTGGCGCGTTCCGACATCGTTGCGCGGATCGCGACCATGGGCATCGAGCCGTACTATGCACCCAGCGAGGAGACTGCAGCCTTCATCCGAGCCGATCTCCCGAAATGGCAGGAGATGGCGCGGGAGGCCGGCATCGATCCGCAGTAAGCGCCATCCGGCTTCTACTGGGCAGGCCGGCCTAACGGCGCCTCGCAGGGATCGTAGCAGTAGAACCAATCCGTCTCGGTCGGGCCGCGCATCCAGCTATTCTCGATCGAGATGCGCTGCACGTCGCTGACCCGTGGAATGCGGGTCGTCTCGTAGCAACGGAACGCGTCGGCGGGGTCGTCGAACGTCGCCAGGCAGCGGCTGAGGATAGCGCCGTCTTCGACCGCCATGGCGCCGCCGGCCGCCATATAGGGCCGCACCGGATGGCAGGCATCGCCCAAAAGCACGACCCGATCGCCGCTCCAGCGATCGTCCCGTTCGCGATCGTAGATCGGCCAGACGCTCACCTCCTCCGCCGCCTCGAGCACGCGAAGCAGATCGCCGTGGAAATCCGCAAATGCTTCGATGAGAAGCTCGCGCGTGGAAGGCAACGAGGCCGCATCGCTCTCCCACGACGCCGCGGGTATGACGCCGATGACATAAACTTCGTCACGTCTGCTTGTCATGAAGTAGGCGAGGATATGCCGGTCGCGGCCCCACCACTTGGTGCAGTCGGGAATTTTGAATCCGCGAAGCCGCTCCGAGGAAAAGATCGCCCTCAAGGCAACCGTACCAGCGAAACGAGGTGGCTCGGGACCGAGCAAGATCTCGCGAACCCTGGACCGGATTCCGTCCGCCCCGATGACGAGATCGGCCTCAACCGTTGCGCCGTTTTCAAAGATGAGGCGGATCGCATCGCTCGTGGGCTCAAGCGCGACAAGGCGATGATCGAAGGCTATTGATCCGGGCGCGACGGCTTTCTCCAGCACCGCGTGCAGGTCGCCACGATGGACGTTGAGATACGTGCCGCCGAATTTCTGTTCGCTTGCTGCATCGAACATGATCTCATATTGCGTCGCACCGGTGTCCCAAGCGCGGCTGATGTAGCATTCCGGTTTGATCCCGGTTGCGATGAGATCTTGTTCGATGCCCAAGCGGCGAAGAACCTTCGTGGCATTTGCGCTGAGAATTATGCCTGCGCCGATTCGTGAGAAAGTCGGAGCCTGCTCGTAAACCATCGTCGGGAAACCTGCCCGCTGGAGGAACCCGCCCGCCGTCAGGCCGCCAAGGCCGGCACCAACGACAGCGATTCGCGTTTTTCGATCCATCACTCGACCTCGAACAAGGTTCTCGCCGCTTCATACTTGGGGGATGATGGGACGCTCGCGCCGAGAGTTCTTCGGAGCCGAAGGCTTCTGGCTGTTCTATTTTCTTTTCGTTGGCGCAGGATGGTGTGCAATCCAGTGGCGAGCGATGTCGACACCGCGGCAAATCCAGACGCGGTCGTGCTTGAGCACATAGTCGAGAAACCTTGCCAAGCCTTCGGCACGGCCGGGGCGGCCGATAAGTCTGTCGTGCAGCGCGAGCGACATCATCCGCGGCTCGTTCTCGCCCTCGCGGTAAAGCATGTCGAAGGTATCCTTCATGTAGGCGAAGAAGTCCTCGGAGGTCGCGAAGCCCAAATTGCCGTCAAACCGGTTATCGTTGGTCTCGTAGGAATAGGGGATGACAAGATGCTGGCGGCCTCCGACCTCGACCCAGTATGGCAGTTCATCGTTAAGCGCATCGCGGTCGTAGAGAAAGCCGCCCTGCTCGACGATCAGGCGCCGTGTGTTGGGACTTGGCCGTCCGGTCATCCATCCTACCGGCCGGACGCCGGCAACCTCGGTGAGTGCTTCGACCGCTAGCCGCACATGCTTCCGTTCGACCGCGATGGGCACGTGTTGATAGTCGATCCAACGGTAGTGATGGCTCACGATTTCATGTCCGGCCTCGACCATGGCGGCCGCAACCTCGCGGTTGCGGGCGAGCGCAGTCGCGACCGCCAGGATGCCGACGACGATCTTTCGCTCCTCGAACAGGCGCAGGAGCCGCCATACGCCGCGCCGGCTACCGTATTCGAACGAAGATTCGACCAATGGACTGCGGGCCCCCTTTACCGCAGGGAACCCAATGTCGGTCAACATCGCCTCCGAGACGCCATCACCATGCAGCAGGTTGAGTTCTCCCCCGGCCTCGTAGTTGAGCGATATCTGAAGAGCGATCCGCGCCTTCCCGGGCCATTTTGGATCTGGCAGATGTTTGCCAAATCCGACCATGTCGCGGGGATACTCGGCCGCCTTACGTGCTCTCTTCATGCTCGTCCTCTGTACTGCTGCATCAGCACGGAACCTAGATTATCGTACGAACGCCAAGATTACTTCTTCGTTGGAATTCCCGGGCGCGTGACCGAAGCACATTTGGACGGCTTTTGAAATTTCGCAACATCTTGTCGTCCGCGGGGCCAGCATGTTTCAATCGCGGCTCCCATTGGCTAGAATTGCGCGCGCCCGTTCACCTATCGCGGCTCCCGCTTCAGATCAAAGCGAAGCGGGCCGGCGTCGACCAGAGGCGATGAGGCAATCGATGTCGGATGACATCGAAGATACTGCCGGAATCATGCTCGCCGAGCGTGAAGGGTTGGTGCGGCGCATTCCCGGCCTGCTCGACAGCCTGAGCGAGAGCGACCGCGGGCGCATCCTCGGCATCGGCACGAAGCGGTCCTTTCTGGCTGAGGAGCCTCTCTTCAGACAAGGCGATACCGGCGACGGTATCTATCTGATCGAGAGCGGACGCATTCGGAGCTTCTACATTGCTCCGTCCGGCCGCGAGGTGACGCTTGCGTACTGGTTCCCGGGAAATTTCGTCGGAGCGCCCGACATATTCGGCGGCGGAACGAATATGTGGGGCTCATCGGCCGTGCAGCCAAGCACTATCATTTTCATTCCCGGCCGCGAACTGAGGCAGCTTGCCCTCAGCTCAGCCGTGATCGCGGTCGCCCTGCTCGATGCCCTCTCGTTCAAGGCACGGTGTTATTCGGCCATGGCGCAGATGCTGGGCACACGATCCGCTACGGAGCGGCTCGAGCATCTGCTGGTGTTCCTGGCGGCGGTCTACGGGTTGAAGGAACGCGAAGGCACCGTGATCGCCGCGTCCTTGACGCACGCGGACCTCGCGAGCCTCATCGGCTCGACCCGCCAATGGGTGACGGTGCAGCTCGCTCGGCTGCAGAGGCGCGGCATCGTCCGCTACAACCGGGGGCTGCTCGTGGTATGCGACCTCGATGCCCTCGGGGTGAGGAAGCGACCGTAGTTCCTACCGATCAGCGACGGCCCAGAGTTATGCGTCGGCCATAGCGAGCGAATGCTGCTGCTCCTCGAACCAGCTCCCGATGCGCGCCAGCCGGTGCTCGGCCCAGGCGGGGGCCAGCAACGTCACTCCCATCGGCACTCCGCATCGGAGCGTGCCGTTGGGAACCGCTATCGCGCACAAGTCGAGCAGGTTCGCGAAATACGAATAGTGCCCGAGCTGATTGTTCAGCCGGATAGGATCGGCATTCATCTCCTCGATCGTGAACGGTCTTGCCGCCGTCGGCACCACGAGCATCGCGATGGTAGCAAATTGCTGGTCGACCGTGCGGCGGAGCTGGGCCAAGCGATGCGCGGCCGCAAATGCCGAGGTGGCATCGTAGCTGTCTGCCATCGACAGGACGACGCGCGTCGTGGGGTGTAGGGCGTCGCGATTGTTGTCGACAAAAGAGGCGAGCGCGGCGCGGCGCTCCGCGATCCATGGACCATCAAAAAGCAAGCGGCCCGCTTCCCTGAAGGCCGTGAAATCGACCTCGACCGGCCGTCCGCCCAGTTCCGCCAGCCGATCGCAGGCACTTTCATAAAGAACGGCGCACTCCGGCATTCCAAACCATTCACGATCCCGCGCCGGCAGAATGCCGAAGCTGAAGGGCCGCGAAATCATTTCCGGATTCGAATGATCGGGACGACGCGAGAACGGATCCTGTTCGTCGAAGCCATCGACAACCCTGAGAATCGTCATGCCCTCGTCGATCGTGCGCGAAAAGATCGAAACGCAGTCAAGCGTCGGACAGTTGGGAACGAGCCCGCGAGTCGACACCCGTCCGCGCGTGGGCTTGACGCCTACGACGCCGTTGAACCCCGCCGGAATGCGGCCCGACCCGCCGGTGTCGGTACCGAGGGCGAAGGATACCTCACCGGCGGCCACCGCAACCGCCGAGCCCGAGCTTGACCCGCCGGAGATGTAGAGCGGATTGCCGATCGAGCTACACGCACCGTAGGGCGAGCGGGTCCCGGACAATCCGGTGGCCAGTTGATCGAGGTTTGTCTTGCCCAGGCAGATCGCTCCGGCCTGCTCCAGAAGTTCGACGCAGCGCGCCGACCGCTCCGCCACGTAGCTGAACGCCGGACAGGCCGCGGTCGTCGGCATGCCGGCCACATCGATGTTGTCCTTGACGCCGAACGGAACGCCATAGAGCGGGAGCATTTCGCCGCGGGCGCGGCGACGTTCAAGATTGCTGCACGCTTCGAGCAGATCTTCGAGTGGCGCAACAGAAATCCAGTTGGGAGCGCCCTGCCCTATCCGCCCGTGCAGCGTCGTCACCACCTCGCATGGCCGCAGCTCCGCGAACTGGTAGCGACGACAAAGCGCGCTCAGGGATAGATCAAGATCGTTCAAGCGATCCTCCGGCGTTCTTGCATCAGCAGCCGTCTCGAAAGATCGATCTAGCAAGATCGACGCCAGCCCGCTCGGGCCGGCCCGACACGCGCTGGATTGCCGGCAAATGCGTTGAGAACGGCTGTGACAAGGTCAACGCCGATCCTGTCGGCGGGCCAGCTTCATCCAGGTTAGGAATTGCCTCCGGTCAGTCGGGACCTTCAGCCGCCGGGGCAAAACCGCGCAACTTGAGCGTTCCTTCAGCATCCGTATGCCCGACGGCAATTTGTTGCCTTCGAGCGGAGACCTCGGAATCCGGGGAAATTGCGCGATTGTGCCCTGGTTGAGACTGAACGCGCGCTAGTGGCACGTCCTTTGCGAGAGAGATTCCGCAAGGACTGCCATGAACTTCGCACCCCTCGGCCTCGCAGGAACGAAATCGGCTGGCCCGGAGCTGGTCACGGCCGAAATTACCGAGCAGCGCTGGCTCGCGCTCGCCCGGACGCTGATCGTGGCCGGCCAGCCTGCTGCCGAGAACCCGCTTGATCCCGACATGCCGCCGGGCCGCGAAGAAGGCATCTCGGAAGTCGTCGCCGGGAAGCTCGCCGAGCTCGGGTTGGCGGTCGAGATGATCTCGAAGCGAGCCGGCCGGCCCAACGTCATCGGAACCCTCGCCGGCTCCGATCCGAATGGACCGACACTGATCCTCAACGACCATCTCGACACCTATCCCGCCGGCGATCCGGCGCGCTGGACCAAGACCGGCGGCGACCCGTTCCGGCCGACGCGCGACGGCGATTTTCTCTATGCCCGCGGCACCTCCGATACGCGCGGCAATCTCGCCTGCACGATCCTCGCCGTCGAAGCCATCCGCCGATGCGGAGTTCAGCTCTCAGGAACGCTGAAGTGCGTCTACACGGTCGACGAGGAGAAGAACGGGCCGGACGGATCGATCTTCCTGCTCGACGAACAAGGCCTGCGCGCCGATTACGAAATCACCTGCGAGCCGACCGGATGGACGCGGCCGGACGGCTCATGGGGCATGGATATCGGCGTTGCGAACTCCGGCCATTTCCTCGTCGAGGTCGAGACCTTCGGAATCAAGACACACATCTGGCGGCCCGACACCGGAATCAACGCCGTCAACGAGATGGCGGCCCTGATCACCGCGCTCGAAAAGACCCCGTTCCGGTTCGACCCGCCAAAACTTCCGGGCGGCACGCCGCCCATGCTGACGCCGGTGCGGATCGGCGGCGGCGTTGCCGGCGAAATGCAGTTCACGCCTGACCGGTGCAGCGCCGTGTTCGCGGTGGTCGGATTGGTGCCCGGGATGACGCAGGACAGCGTCCTTGCCGACATCGACGCGGTGCTGCAATCCTTCATGCGCGTACGCAGCGGCACCAAGGCGACGCTGCGGCCGTTCCCCAATGCCCTCTTCGTGACCGGCACCCGGGAGCTTTCGCCGGAAGCCGAACCCGCCGCCGCGATCGCACGCGCGTACCGGCAAGTTCTCGGCACCGAACCGCGCGCCTACCGTAAGAACGCGTTCAACGACACCATCCGGTTTCAGGAGCGCGGCATCCCGTCCGTGACATTCGGGCCGGGCGAAGACGGCTGGCCTCCGATCAACGAGTACATCCGCATCGGCAAGGCTGTGGCGGCGACCAAAATCCTGGCGCTCGCGCTGATGGACATTCTCGGAGCCGCTCGATGACGACGGTCGAGCAGGCTTCGTCCGAAACGCCGGTCGTGCCGGCGCGGCTGTCATTCCGGCCGCGGATCGAGCATCTCCTGACCACGGGCACGGTCGTCGGCATTTTCGTCCTCTGGACGCTGCTCACACGCTACAAGCTGGTCAATCCGCTGTTCCTCCCGGCGCCCGAGGTTGTCTGGAAGTCATTCGTCGAGACGCTGACGGTCGGCTACCAGGGCAAGCTCCTGCACGAGCACATGGCGGCGAGCCTTGGCCGGATTCTCGCCGGCTATCTCGCGGCCTGCGCGATCGGCATCCCGCTTGGCCTGCTGATGGGATTGAGCACGCGAGTGAAGGCGGTGTTCGATCCGATCGTCGAGTTCTACCGGCCGCTGCCACCGCTCGCGCTTTACACCCTCCTGGTGATGTGGCTCGGCATCGGCGACACGTCCAAGATCGCGTTGCTGTTTCTGGCCGCGCTGCCACCGCTCTCGATCAGCGCCATGCACGCGGCACGTTCGATCGATGTCGCCCACGTGCGCGCCGCGCGCATGCTCGGCGCGACCCGCACCCAGATGTTTCGACATGTGTTCCTGCCGTCCTGTCTGCCCGGCATCTGCACCGGCATGCGCATCAGCCTTGGCTTCACCTACACGGTGCTGGTCGCCTCCGAGATCGTGGCCGCCACCGCCGGCATCGGATGGATGATCTGGGACGCCAGCAAGTTCCTGCTCGGCGACGTCGTCATCATGGGGCTGTTCGTTCTCGGGCTGACCGGGCTCGCACTCGATTGGTTCATCCGGCAACTCGAACGTCTAATCACGCCGTGGCGATTTGTGTGATCGCCGGGACAGAGGAGCATCGACAAATGACATTCATGCGCGTGGCTCTCGCACTCGCCGCCTCTTGCGCGGCGGCGACCGGCGCCTTAGCCCAGCAAAAGCCCGCCAAGGTCGTGGTCGGGTATCTCAACCTGGTGAACGCGCAGCTCGTCACCAAGGCGCTCGGGCTGCACGAAAAGGAGATGGGCGTCCCGATCGAATGGGTGAAGTTCGGTTCGGGTGGCGACGTCAATCGTGCGGTCGCGGCCAATCAACTGAGCTTCGGCGGCGTCGGCAACCCGCCGGCAACGATCGGGATCGGCCGTGGGCTGGGATACAAGGGCGTCTTTGTGCTCAACATGCTGGGGCCGGTCGAGTCGCTCGTGGTGCGGACCAGCAAGAACATCGAGAAGCCGCAGGACCTGGTCGGAAAGACCATGGCGGCGCCATTCGGCTCGACTACGCATTACCTGACGATCGCTTATCTGCGCGCCGCCGGCGTCGATCCGACGTCGGTGAAGCTGCTCGACATGTCGCCGAGCGATGCGGCCGCCGCTTGGTTCCGCGGCGACATCGACGCCGCCTATGTGTGGGAGCCCTCGCTCAACAAGATGGTCCAGAGCGGCGGCAAGATCCTGATGGACAGCGGGACGCTGGCCGCGCGCGGATATCCGACCTGGGACATCGCCGTCGCGATGGACGATTTCGCCGCGAAGTATCCGGACTTCGTCGGCAAATTCGTCAAGTCGGAATGCGCCGCCGTCGACTACTGGCTGAGCAAGCCGGAGGAGACCGCCGCGATCATCGCCAAGGAACTCAGCCTCCCGGTCGATGATGCGCGCCGCATGATGAAGGGCACCGGCATGGTGCCGTGCGACAAGCAACTGGCAGAGCCATACCTCGGCACGTCCAAGGCTAAGGGCAAGTTCGTCGATACCCTGGTGGCGACCGCTACCTTCCTGGCCGACCAGAAGCGGCTGCCGAAGGTCGAAGCGCGTCAGACCTACGAGCAGTTCGTCGAGCCAAAGTTCGTCGAAGCCGTGGTCAAGTAGAGATCCGGCACCGGAGTGGCCGCCATGCCGTCCGCAGTCGCACACGATCTGTCCCGGCCGCCGTCCGGTTCGCTGCCGGCGCGCGCCGGCAATGTGGCGTTTGAGAACGTCGTGGTGCGGCTTGGCAATTCGGCTTCACCCAGGCTCGTCCTCGATCGCGCCTCCCTCACGATCCCGAAGGGCGAGTTTGTCTGCGTGCTCGGCCCATCGGGCTGCGGAAAATCGACCCTGCTCAATACCCTCGCCGGCTTCGTGGCGCCCGAGAGCGGCCGCGTGACCGTCGATGGCGACATCGTCACCGCGCCCGGCGCCGACCGCGGCGTGGTGTTCCAGGATCCGACGCTGTTTCCCTGGAAGACCGTGCTTGACAATGTCAGCCTCGGCCCGCTGCTGGCAGGACGAGGCGCGGCCGAGGCCGAACGGATCGGCCGTGCGCTGCTCGCGCGCGTCGGCCTCTCGGCCCGTGCCGACAGTTTCCCCAAGCATCTGTCCGGCGGCATGCAGCAGCGCGTCGGCATCGCGCGAGCACTCGCCAACAATCCGCGCGTGATCCTGATGGACGAGCCGTTCGGCGCGCTCGACGCGCAGACGCGATCCATGATGCAGCGGGTGCTGCTGGACGTATGGGCCGAGGTCGGTGTGACGGTCTTGTTCGTCACTCATGACATCGACGAGGCCGTCACTCTTGCCGATCGCATCGTGGTCATGAGCGCATCTCCGGGCCGCATCATCGACGATATCGCGGTTCCCATTCCACGGCCGCGCGCCGACGACGTGATGTTCCTACCGGAGTTCAATCAGATCAAACGGCAATGCTTCGAGCATATCAGACGCGAGAGCACGCACGCCTTCGCGTAGTAAAGCCGGCCCACGAAAGGAGCATAAAGATGCGATCGACGAAAGTTGGGAAATTCCCGCCGCTGAAGACATGGCGGGGCTCCCTGATTGGCCTAGCGGCGCTGGGATTGTTCGCTTCCGTGCCTTCCGCCAGCGCGGCCGACAAGGTCAAGCTGGCGCAGAATCAGGCCCCGATCTCCGGCATCTCTATCGTGGCGGACCGCAACGGCTTCTTTGCCAAGAACGGGTTGGAAGTCGAGGTGATCAACTTCACCACCGGCAAGCAATGCCTCGACACCGTGATGGGCGGTGCCGCCGACATCGCCACCACGGCCGAGGCTCCGACGACCGCCGCCGCCATGTCGGGCCAGAAGATCGCATTCCTGGCCCGCACCGAATATTCCTACATCAAGACCCTGACCGCGACGTCGGCCAAGATCGGCAAGCTTGCCGACCTCAAGGGCAAGCGCGTGGCCTTCACCGCCGGCACCGGCGGCGAGGTCTACACCATGGAACTCCTGAAGAAGGCCGGGTTGTCCAAGGATGACGTCACGCTCGTGAATCTCCGGCCGCAGGACATGGTGGCGGCGCTCGCGAGCGGCGGCATCGACGCCTATGGCACCTGGGAGCCGCACATTCACAACGGCCTCAGGGCACTCGGCGCCAAGGCAACCCAACTCGACACCAAAGGCATCTACGCCGAGACCTTCAACATCGTGCTGATGCAGGACTACCTGCAAAAGCGACCCGAAGTCGTGCAGCGTTTCCTCAAATCGCTCATCGAAGCCGAAGCATGGATCAAGGCCAATCCGGACGAGGCCGTGAAGGTGGTCGCCGACTTCGTCAAGATGCCGGCCGACGACCTCAAGCCGATCTGGAAGGACTATGTCTACGGCCTCGCGCTCGATCAGCAGGTCCTCGACGTGCTCAATGCCCACGCCGGCTGGCGGCTGGCCACCGGCAACCACCCGCCCGGAGCGACCATGCCGGACTGGCGCAACGTCATCTTCCCCGGGCCGCTGAAGTCCGTCGCGCCGGAACGGGTCACGATCTCAGAATAATCCTTGCAGGTGCGCGCAGCCATGAGCCCTCGATCCCTGTCTGTGCGAGGATTTGAGATCGTTACCCTGTGGGCCTCAATCCCTCTGTTCGTGCTCTTGTGGCAGGCGGCTTCGACGTCCGGATATGTCAACGAGCTGTTGTTTCCGCCGCCCACCAAGGTTGCCCAGGCGCTCTGGGACGAACTTATCAAAGGAACGCTGCTTCTCGACCTGTCCATGAGCGTGATGCGGGTGGTGATCGGCTTCGCCAGCGGGGCGGCGGCTGGAATTGCTGTCGGACTGCTGACCGGGCGGTATCAGATCGCATCCAACCTGCTGACGCCGATCTTTCAACTGCTGCGTCCGATCCCGCCGATCGCGTTCGTACCGATCGTCATTCTTTGGTTCGGCTTGTCCGAGTGGGGCAAGTGGTTCCTGGTGTTCTGGGGCGTCTTCTTCACCGTCTGGGTGGCGACCCATCTCGGCGTGCAGCGCGCCGATCCCGCACTGATACGCGCAGCCCGCTCCCTCGGCGCGCCCGATCGCATGCTGATCCGTGACGTGATCCTGCCCTCGGCACTGCCGACGATCTTTGTTGGGCTGCGCACGGCGGTCAGTATCTCGTTCTACACCTTGGTCGCGGCGGAACTCGCCGGCGCGGTCGCAGGCCTCGCTTACCGCATCGACCTTGCGCATCAGAACATGCAGACCGGCCAGATGCTCGGCGGCCTTGTCATGCTCGGGATCGTGTCGGCCTGCGCCGATCGGGGCTTCGCAATGCTGTCGCGACGGCTTGTGTGGTGGAGTTGAGTCCCGTGTCCGTGGTGCGCCCGATCCGAGTTGTCGCGGACTCTCACGCCCCCCCGAAGGCTGCTCATGGCCGCATCACGGTCGACAATCTCGTCGTTGCATTTGGCGATGGCCGCGCGAGGCGGTTCGCCGTCGATCAAGTGTGCCTCGATGTCGGCCCGGGCGAATTCGTCTGCGTGCTAGGTCCGTCCGGCTGTGGCAAGTCAACGGTGTTGAACGTGCTCGCGGGCTTCATTGCGCCATTCGCCGGAGCCGCGAGCATCGATGGCGTTCCGATTGACAAGCCTGGCGCAGACCGCGGCGTGGTGTTTCAGCAGCCGACCTTGTTTCCGTGGAAGAATGTGCTGCAGAACATCGCCTATGGCCCGCGGGTCGGCGGCCGCGGCCGGGCGGAAGCCAACGAGATCGCGCGGCACTTCATGGCCAAGGTCGGCCTCACGGCTTTCGCCGAATACTATCCGCAGGAGCTGTCCGGCGGCATGCAGCAGCGCGTCGGGATCGCGCGGGCGCTGGCGATTTCGCCGAAGGTTCTGCTGATGGATGAGCCGTTCGGCTCGCTCGACGCGCAGACCCGCGCGCTCATGCAGGAGGTCCTGCTTGGCATCTGGGAGGAACTGCACACCACGGTGCTTTTCATCACGCATGACATCGAGGAGGCGCTCTTCCTCGCCGATCGCGTCGTCATCATGAGCGCGGGCCCGGGACGCATGATCGACGACGTGCCGGTTGCGATCGGGCGACCGCGCCACGCCGAGGTCGTCTACAGTTCGGAATTCATCCGGCTCAAGCGCCACTGCGCGCAATTGATCCGCACCGAGAGCCTGCGGGCATTCGAGCAGCAAAATACCGCCCACCGATCGTCGCCGGGCGCGAGCCAGGACTAGAGTGCTGTGTGTACCGATGGCCCAAAGTGCTGTGTACCGAAAATCGGATTCGGCAACTCGCTTGCCTTCCTGGCGCCGGACCTCGTCAAGGCCGCCATCGATGGCCGCCTCCCGCACGGAATCGGCGTGGCCCGGCCCAGCGATCTGTCTGCCGAATGGTCGCGTCAGCACCAGATGCTGGGGCCGGTCTCCGTCTCCTGGAAACGGGATTCCGAGGGCCAGTGACAATTCGCCCGAAATCCCCTCGTGGACAGGATTGGACTCAGCAGGGACGACGAAACCCGCCAATTCGGGGCTATTTGGGAGCCGTCGGGCCCGCCGCAGTGATTTTCGTACCCGGTCAGCGAGTGAATTCAATAACTTCCAGCGAAATTCCCTACGCAACAGAACAGGGGAACTTATTGCACAGAACACGGACTTATTTTCAGCGAACAAGGCAGATTTAGTCGAGTGATCAGAGAGGCATACGCGATCAGGCGTTTAGATTGCGCGTGATCCTGTCTTGCACGCCCCTTTTAGGTTATCGACTACGCGGCGGGATCACAGCCCTGCGCCGGCTGCAGAGAGGACTCATGGCAACCAAGACCGATGCGACACCGCAAAAGGACGAATTGCCGGAGAAAGAGGGCGCCGAGACGCCGTCCGATAGCCCGCTGCTCGACCTGTCGGATGCGGCGGTCAAGAAGCTGATTCGGGCCGCCAAGAAGCGCGGCTACGTCACCCATGACCAGATCAATTCGGTCCTGCCCTCCGAGGAGGTCAATTCCGAGCAGATCGAGGACGTGCTCGCGATGTTCAGCGAGATGGGCGTCAACGTGGTCGAGACCGAGGAAGCCAGCGACGACGAGGAGAAGGAGCGCGAGGAAGCCGACGAGGAGCCCGAAAGCGAGGGCGGCGAGCTGGTCGAAGTCCAGCAGAAGGTTCCCGCCAAGGCCGAGACCAAGGAGCCGACCGAACGCACCGACGACCCGGTGAGGATGTACCTCCGGGAGATGGGCTCGGTGGAACTGCTCTCGCGCGAGGGCGAAATCGCCATCGCCAAGCGCATCGAGGCCGGCCGCGAGGCGATGATCGCGGGCCTGTGCGAAAGCCCCCTCACCTTCCAGGCCATCATCATCTGGCGCGATGAGCTGAACGAAGGAAAGGTCTTCCTGCGCGACATCATCGACCTCGAGGCGACCTATGCGGGTCCCGACGCCAAGGGGATGCCCGCCCAGGTGATCGGGCCCGACGGCCAGCCGATCCCGGGCGTGCCCGGCGCCCCGGTCGCCGGCATGCCGAACGCCGGCCCGCAGGGCCTGGCGCAGACCCCTGCCCCGCCGGCCGCTCCCGCGGCCGCCACCCCGTTCAAGGCGGCGGAAGGCGACGGCCTCGACGGCGAAGCCAAGCCCGAGGGCGCGGCGGAAGCCGACTTCGACGACGACGACATGGAGAATTCGCTCTCGCTCGCCGCCATCGAGGCCGAGCTCAAGCCCAAGGTGGTCGAGACCTTCGACAACGTCGCCGACGCCTACAAGCGGCTGCGCCGCCTGCAGGACCAGGACATCGAGTTCAAGCTCAAGAACACCACGCTCTCGCCCGCGCAGGAGCGCCGCTACAAGAAGCTCAAGGACGACCTCATCGCCGAGGTGAAGTCGCTGCGCCTCAACCAGGCGCGCATCGACTCGCTGGTCGAGCAGCTCTACGACATCAACAAGCGCCTCGTCGGCTACGAGGGCCGCCTGATGCGGCTGGCCGAAAGCCACGGCGTCGCGCGCGACGACTTCCTGCGCAACTACCAGGGCTCCGAGCTCGACCCGCGCTGGCTCAACCGGGTGTCGAAGCTCTCCGCCAAGGGCTGGAAGAACCTCGTCGCCAAGGACAAGGACAAGGTCAAGGAGCACCGCCACCAGATCCACGTGCTGGCGGGCGAGACCGGTCTCGAGATCGGCGAGTTCCGCAAGATCGTCCACATGGTGCAGAAGGGCGAGCGCGAAGCCCGCCAGGCCAAGAAGGAGATGGTGGAGGCGAACCTGCGCCTCGTCATCTCGATCGCCAAGAAGTACACCAACCGCGGCCTGCAGTTCCTCGACCTGATCCAGGAAGGCAACATCGGCCTGATGAAGGCGGTCGACAAGTTCGAGTACCGCCGCGGCTTCAAGTTCTCGACCTATGCGACCTGGTGGATCCGCCAGGCGATCACCCGTGGAATTTCGGATCAGGCGAGAACCATCCGGGTCCCGGTGCACATGATCGAGGTAATCCACAAGATCGTGCGCACGTCACGGCAGTTGCTCAACGAGATCGGCCGCGAGCCCACCCCCGAGGAGCTTGCCGAAAAGCTCGGCATGCCCTTGGAGAAGGTCCGCAAGAGCTTGAAGATCGCCAAGGAGCCATTGTCCTTGGAGACCCCTGTCGGCGACGAGGAGGACTCCCACCTCGGCGACTTCATCGAGGACAAGAACGCGATGCTGCCGATCGATGCGGCGATCCAGTCGAACCTGCGCGAGACCACCACGCGCGTGCTCGCCTCGCTGACGGCACGCGAAGAACGCGTGCTGCGCATGCGCTTCGGCATCGGCATGAACACCGACCATACGCTGGAACAGGTCGGCCTGCAGTTCTCGGTGACACGCGAACGCATCCGCCAGATCGAGGCGAAGGCGTTGCGCAAGCTCAAGCATCCGAGCCGGTCAAGGGTTCTCAGGAGCTTCCTCGATAATTGACGGGACAAGCGGAGTACTCGCACATCTGATTCTCAAAAGCATGGGCAGTGCCTCGAACTGTCTAACGAGACACTAATGATCTCCGCCGCTAATCAGAAATCAGTGCTGACCAAATTATACGAACCTCTGTGGCCGCGCGCATAAACTCGAGCTGCGGCTTGGTAGATCAAGTCCCGATTGGCATCGAAGGCGTCGAGCAGTCCGGGTTCGTCAAAGCGCGTGTCGGGCTGGACCCGTTTTAGCGCATCTTCGGTCACGAAAAATGACGCCTCCATCGCGCTGTCGTGTCCCCAAAATCGCACCGCGCGCCGCGTTGCGTCATAGGACCGGCTTTGATTTGGAAAACTTAGCGCCATCGATCAAGATCTACCGGGCGTGAGGCATCATCGCTAGACTCGGATGTGATTTTCCGGAAGAGACAAGGGTATAGATCCATTCAACCGCTTGTGGAAGGGCTCAACTCGTGTGAACGTCGGTTCAGCACCCCTAGAGGACGTAGACATGGCATCCGATGAAGACGTAGGACGCCAAATCCTCGATATTTTTATGAGGAATAAGGTTGCTGCGAGCGGCGTACTTCGACGCAACAATTTCATCGAAGTGAGAGATGCCGATTTCCAACGAGGCCTGACCAGGGCGGTCGAGAACCGTTGGATCAAGATTAAGCTGCGCGATCGCTACTCGTATGAACTTACCGAAGCCGGTTTCGCTGCGGGATTGAATCCTGGACTTCCGCCGAAGGCTCTAGCTTGACGCAACTCATTTAGCCGGCGACAGCGAACGGCTGCGACAGGCATCCCGGCGAAGCGCTTATGTTGTTCCTCGGTCAGAGGACATTGATCTGAAATAGTGTTCGGCGTGCTGGTAGTAGTTCTCGGCGCCAACCATATTGCCGGACTGAGCTTCCGCCTGGGCCAGCGCGAGGTATCGCTCATAGTTCCTTTGGTCGTGTTGAGAACCCTTTGCCTCGGGGCGTCGGGCATTCGACGTCCATCGTCTTGGGTGGGCACCAAACGACGGAGCAGGTTTGCGGTGGTTTGTATTCATCACTTTCGGCCACTCTGCATGGCTCGCTCCTTGATAAGATAGTTGAAATCCCCCGTGCCGCACAACGCCGGACGGCAAGCAGGAACTCGTCGCGGGCGCCTACTCTCAGCCGGCACACGTTATTCTTGGTGGAGATAGAGTGCCTCCCGGGAGAATGGACACGATTTCCGGGGCAATCCGGCTCACATCGTGTCGGCATCTGCCGACTATGCGCGACAAACGTGAACAGAGCACACACTACTTGGAGACTCGCGACGTGGCCGGCGGGACCGGGCGAGACGGTCACGCCCGGGAACAGCGGGAGAATTGTCAGGCCCGACGGCATATCAGCATTCGAATTCAAAGCTGATCGAGGCCACTTGCCGGCTTACCACGCCGCCTGATCAACCTCCTCACCGAAAATCCTGCTCAGCTCTAGCTCCTCTTGCGATCGCCTCAGCGTTGGCAGCGTTATCGATCGCCGACGCGGGCTTTGCTGAAGAACTTCTTCAGGCAAATAGCCCTCCGATCTCACGAGCAAGTTTTCTGCTACGACCCGCTCGTGTTCTTCAAGGGGGCTTTTGATCCTGTATATGTGGTCGCCGTCACGATCCGGCATCGCCGCAACGACCTTGTAATCACCGGGCGCCGCAGATCGAGGAATCATATGCGGAATGCAGGTCACAACTTCGCCAACAGTGAATTGACGCATAGTCCCCTCCCACCCAATTATCCAGGGGACCAGTGGCGTCCCCCATTTTGTTGGTGGGAAGCCCCTGAAGGGTCAAAACAGTGGATAAATATAGACTTCTTTAAGGGCGCCAAAGCTGCCGCTCGCAGCGCGCCAAACAGCGATGACGTTGAACCTGGCTGCTCGGTTCGCCCGGGCAATAGGCGAGCCTGGCATTGTCCCGTTGATGAACATTTGGCGCGACGCGTCGATCGCTCAATCGCGATCATGCCACCGCGGTTGACCGACACCGTGCCGCGAGGCTTGGCTCGCGTCCTCCCGGGGCCCGCCGCGATTGCTGACCGGCCGACGGCTTGTGCGTTCTGAACGCCGACGGTGGGAACACAACGTGGATGTCGTGACCGGGTCGATCCGTACGGCCACATGTATCTGCTGGACCTGGGGTGCCGCCGAACCCGCCGTAGGGCCTACGATTTCGTTCGCAATGCCTCCGCGAGGCCGGCGATTTGGTCGGAACCGGCGCGCACTTCGAAGTTGGCGCCAGTGAAGTCGTCGCCGATGGGTTCGGCGCGGCCACCGACATGCTGTGCGAGGAAGGCTTCGGTGACGGCGTACCAGGACAGGCGGCTTTCAGGCAGATCGAGGCCGTGGCCTTCGGTGGGGTAGAGGACGTAGGTCACCGGCAAGCCGTTCTTGCGCATCGCGGCGACGATTTGGTCCGATTCCGCCTGCTTGACGCGCACGTCGTTCGCTCCCTGACCGATCAACAGCGGCTTCGTGATCGCCTGTACCCTGTGCAACGGCGAGCGCTCGCGCAAGAGCTTGCGGCCGACTTCGGTGCGCGGGTCTCCGACGCGACGGCACTCGGCCTCGTAGAACGAGGCCCAATAAGGTGGTGGCGTCGCCAGCATGGTTTCGAGATTCGACGGCCCGACCTGCTCGGCGCCGCAGCAGAACACGTCGGGCGTGAACGTGAGGCCGACAAGCGTGGCGTAACCGCCATAGGATCGGCCGTAGATGGCGACGCGCGCCGGATCGGCGATTTCTTCGGCGATCGCCCATTGAACAGCATCGATGAGGTCGTCGTGCATCTTGCCGCCCCATTCGAGGTCGCCGGCATTGACGAACGCTTTGCCGAAGCCGGTCGATCCGCGGAAGTTGACGTCGAGTACCGCATAGCCACGGTTGGCAAGCCATTGGTGGTCGGAATTGAAGCCGTAGCTGTGCCGCCACCACGGGCCGCCGTGCACGAGCAGCACCATTGGCAGCGGCTTTGCAGGCCGCGAGCCTTCGACGGTGGCGGGAAACGTGAGGTAGGATACAAGCTCGAGCCCATCGCGCGAGCGCAGCGTCAGCGGATGCATCGGCCGCAGAGGCGCACTGGCAAGCTCCGGGCGCGAGGAAAACAGTTCGCGCAGGCTCCGTTGCGGGCGGTCGAAGAGACAATAGGCGCTGGGCTGATCGGAGTGGGTGGGGACCACGATCCAACGCCGGTTGTCGGCCGACTGGGCGACTATGGTGACCTGTTCGCCGAGCTGACTGCGTAGGAATTCGAGGTCCGTGCTTGCGGCGTCTGCTCCCGGCAGCGCAATCCACTCGAGCTTCTCATGGATCGCGCCGGCTGCTTCCACCTCATCGGTCGTCGGGTCGATGAGCACGGTCGCGATATCGGCCTTGGCGTGCTCCGCCAATACGGTTTGCCGCCCGGTGTTCCAGTCGACCTTGAGGAGAGCGGCCTTGTCGCGCCCGATCGAGCTGAATGCGAAGAGCGAATCACCCGCGGCATTTATGGTGAGAAAACTCGTTCCCATGCTGTCGTCGTGGGAGACGCGCTGCAACTCGGTGAAGCTTGCACCGTCTTTGCGCAGTACCAGCACATCACCGCCCGGGAGCGTGCGCGACGCAAGCCGGAGCGCGAACTCCCGGTCGAGCAGGAAACCGAACAATTCCTGGTCATTGCGAAACAGCAGGCGGCGCTCGCCGCTCACGATGTCGACCTCGTAAACGTCGTGCCAGCGGGGGTCGCGGTCGTTGAGGAGGACTGCCACGGCGTGCGGGCGCGTAGGCGACAGCCGCTCGATGGCCGCATGGATGCCCGGGAGCGGCGTCAAATTGCGCGGTTCGCCACCGGCGATGTCGATGGCGTAGATGTTCCAGTTCTCGTCGCCATCGCGGTCCTGGGCGTAGAGAATGTGCCGACCATCGTAGGCCCACAGATGCAGGCGGATGCCGCGGCCTCGGTCAGTTGTGAGCGGACGCGCGGCTGCGAGATCATCGAGCGGCGATAGCCAGACATTGAGCACGCCGTCGCGCGGCGCAAGCCATGACAGGAAGCGCCCGTCGGGGCTCAACCGCGCCTGCACGCGGGCCGGGTCGCCGAACAACAGCCGACGCGAAATGAGCGGCGTTGCGTCCAACGGATTTATCGGTTGCGAACTTGCGGTCAATCGCGGCGACTTGGGGCCAGACGTTATCGGGGCGCTGGCCTCAATGTCGCACGGATACTCAAAGGCGAAAAGCCTAGCGACCTTTTGGCTGGTCAAGCCACCATGTTCAAGTTCGTGATCAACCTGAAGACTGCAGGGTCGCTAGACCGACCGTACCGCCGATGCTGCTCGCAATGCCCCTACTCAAGCGGCATCAGCCATGGCGACCTCTAAGGCAGAGTCGCATTCGGCTGTCGATCTATGACCATTGAAGAATTGTCACGAAGACGGCCACTCGACAGGCATTTCGGTCGGCTTCGCGGCGCAGTTCATACTGCGTCTTTTGCCGCTTTTACCGGACGAGCCCTCACGATCTTTCGGGCCGGCTTGGCCTTGAATACGGTAGGTTCTTTCGTGAACGGATTAATGCCCTTGCGCGCCTTGGTGGCAGGCTTCTTGATGACGACGAACTTGGCAAAGCCGGGCAACAGGAATGCGCCGTTCTTCTTCAATTCCTTGTAGCCCACGGACGCTAGGGACTCGATGACACTCTTAACGTCTTTCTTCGACAGCGAATGTTCATCGGCAACCTTCTGAATCAGCTCGGACTTCGACATCACCTTTGTCATGGGGGCCGTTTTCTTTCCTAAAGGGTGCTTGAAGAATTGCCCGGGCGGAATAGCCGCCGCCCGAGCCAGAGCCTTACTTCTTCTTCCTCGTCTTTTTTGTCTTCTTCGCCTTCTTTGCTTTCTTCGCCATGATGAGCCTCTTCCTTTTGCAGGTGTCCCCGCCTGGAGATGCCGGAGCGCACCACAAACGTGAGGCTTACTGATTCGGCACGGGTTGTCTGCACCCGAGTCGATGTTTCTTGTTGGTAGCGGCTCGATTTAGGGACCGGCGGCGGAGAGGCGCCACGGAGCATCGCCTTTCTCCAATGGGGCAATCCATGGTGGCAAGCCCTTCGTTGCTCGCTTGGTCGCTGTCTGTTCCGAAAGAACGAATCGGGCGAGTGAGAATCACGCAGCGTCATCTCTTAATGCTTTCCTCAACAGCAGGCTGTCCTACTCAAAATAGACCGCCAGAGTGAGGTTGGCCCGTCATGCGGGTCGTGCAAATTGTCAGGGGCATTGGGTGCGGCGGGGCTCGCTTCCATCGCAATATCGTCGTGCGGATGCAGGACTAGGGAAGGGAGTACGGACGCTGTCCGCAACATGAGACCAATGGGCTCGAAGCCCAGGCAGCCAAGCTCAGTTGGCCAAGCGCGCCCTCAACTAGATTGCATCCTTGACGCGTAGACGGTGTCTCCGTGCTCAATGAGGTGACCGTCCGGCGCAGTGATTTGCACCTCGCGGTACCCGTCCGCAACCAGCTCCCCAGCTTTCTTGATCGCCGCGACCGATGAATCCCGACGTAGCGTAATAGTGCCGATCAGATTTGTGCCGCTGATGAGGTAGCCCATCGACTGTTCCCGTCGCTAACCTAGGGGAGAAGGATCATACCTGCGACGCAGCGCAAGGCAACCGGGCCAGACGAACAGGATCGATGGCAGTCAAGCTTAATGGCGAGCGGCACCGCCGGCGACACAGCATCACATCTTCACACGCTACGGTGCTTCTCCGCCTCTTCCGCTGCCTTTGTCAGCGCCGCAGCAAGGTCCTTACATTCAGCCGCGGTCATGCCGACACAAAGCAATTCCGCGAGCGCGCGCGCATGCTCGGGGGTTACTGGCCGCGTCGGCTCACCCGGCAAATAATCCACCTTCATCAGCACGCCCCCGCCCGGCAGGCCCGCCAAATCCCAGCCCACCAGAGGGAAAATCCTGATGCCCGTGTTGTCATCCTGGTCCATTTAGCCTCCGTTCGGCTTCCGCTTTAGGCCCTCGTCATCTCGGTTTCCCGAACGACACGCTCATGCGGCTCGCTTGCGCTCTTGATGCGATATTCACATTCGCCGTTGCCTGGGAGCTGTTGGGTGACCTTGTAGGTGCCCTTCGACATATTTGAGTTCGGCCCAGACCTGACCGTGACAATCGCGCCGACCTTAAATTTATGGGGGTCCATCGTTTCTCGTCCTTCTGTTAAGAATTGACCGGCATCCGCCATCTCGGCGTCCGGCAGCCCGCAAAAGCCGTGCGTTCCGCTGCGCGGGCGCTGGGTTGCGATCCGTGCGGAACCTCCCGGAGAACAAAGAGGGGGGTGAGATACCCGACACAGTCCGGTACCGAACGGTTCACGGTCCGTTTTCGGCCGAGGAACTATCTGGTTCCCACGCCGAGACTTTGGAGCGCGGCGGCACAAAGCTTGTTCCTGTCCCGCTCACCTTCCGTCGCCAGCGCGATGATGCGGTTGGCGATTGTCTCTTGGACGAGATCGGGCTGGCCCATATCGGCCAAGTCCGCATCGGCCAAGTCCGCATCGGCCAAGTCCGCATCGGCCAAATCCGCCAGCGCCTTATTGTAGGCCGCGACGAGAATGGCCGCGACGTCCGGATCGAACGCGCCAAAGTGAGCGACCGTGCCTCCTGTTACAGGCGGGAGCGCGATCGGTCTCTCAGCCATCGACGCCTGGGCATGTGCCTCTGCCGATGATATGCTTGACTTGCGCCAATATTCGCAGAATGTCGAGCGCCACAACGCGGGAGCGGAACCGCCTAGTCACCCTTGGGCGGAGGCGTCTCGTAACAGAGATCGGCGGCAGCGTTCTTTTCGGACTGTTCCGCAAGGTCCAGCCAAGACTGTGCCAGTTCGAGCAGCCATGTTTTATGGCCTTGATCAGTGGTGGCCTCGGCGAGATGAAAAAATTCAGCTGAGCGCCGCCGATACTTGTCTGCCGACATGAAACGACTTCCAACCGTGATGCTGTGGGGCAACGTCGCATCGTCGAATACTGTTCCTGGCGCCTTTCCGCGTTCCGCTGGGCGGACGCCGGCCAGCGGTTAGGTGTTGTGTTGATCGTCACATCCAAACACGGCGTTTTGTGAAATCTTGTCGAGCCTGGCCGGCGTCGTGCGCGGCGAAAACGTGTCGGAGAAATCTCATGGAATCGTTCCTTGGACTGGTCGGCCTCGGAGTGTTCATTTTCCTTTGCTACGCGGGCGGCGCGCTTAGCCGATGGGCGAAGTACAAATGGCCTTCGCACAGTGACGGAGGAAGCAAATGCTGATCTTCTTCATAGTGCTGGCGGTGGGCGCTCCCCTGATCGTGCTGCAGAGCCGGTAGGTGCCCCGGCTAACGCCGGCCTACTTGTTCCAATTCTCCGAACGGCACCCGCTGTGCAGGAACGGCAACAAGCCGCTGGCGATCCGATTGTTGACATGCCTCTGGAATCAGGACGGCGACGCGGGCATATTGCGGGCATGAGCAAGAAACCTCGTATCACGTTCAAGATGCAGCGGATCGCGGCGGACGATTGGCAGATTATCGCCGAATGCCCCGGCGCCGAGCCTCGATACATCAAAGGGCTCAAGAGCAAAGATGAAGTTGACGAGTGGCTTTCGGGAAGCCGCCGCATAGACTGGTTGAGATCGCAGGGCCTCGCGAAATGACCAGCCCCCGCGAACGACCCACTGGGCGGCCGCCGGCTCGCAGATGACAATCCATTCGATGAAGGATGTATTTCCTCCCGTTGCATCCAGGGCGACAAGGGTTGAGGTTTCATGAGAATAGAGAGCCTTGGCTTCTGCAATTGCGCGATCCGCTAGCGAGCGTCGGGTCATAAGAATTATCGCCACCTCATCGACCAAATCGCAGGTCCAACCAAGTAGATCATCTCAGAGACCCCGTTGCCTCCCACCACCGCATCCATTTGGGCCGAGATTATCCGCTCGTTGGTCGATCGGGTGACCTTCCGGCCCGCGGACGATGCCGGACTTGAGATCGAACTCGTCGGCGATATCGCCAGGATGGTGCATCTAAGGCAGAATTCGAACGAAAACGGCCCCATCTCTGAGGCCGTTCCTGATGCGTTCGCACGTTCGGTAAAAATGGTTGCGGGGGCTCGCAACCAGCGTTGTTTGCAACTCGACTATGCAATCCTTTAGCGGGCTGAGCGATCGGTAGAGATTATTCCCGTCAATCCAAACCGGACTACACCATCGCTATGCGTTCCCGAAAATTCTACCCACAGCGGGTTGGCAAGGTGCTCGTTGCTCTCATCGCCCACCGGGGTGGGTGCTGGAAATGTCACCCGGTACGCACGCGACAATATCCGTGATGAAAACCACCAGGAAGGTCGTGAGGTGATGGTGCCGTGACGCTCAGTCGTCCGAAGCAATGGCGCGTCTCCGGGAACAGCATGACGCCGCATGCCAAGATCGCAGCGGCCGGATAGATTCAACCGCTATTTTGGCGCCGCCGCATACTCCTCCCGCACCGGGGTGAAAATATCCAGATTAAGCACCGGCTCGTCGCCGACGACCTCGCCCCAATGCATGACGTCCGGCGGAATTTGCAGCAACCCGCCGGGGCCAAGCACGACGCTCTCGTCGCCGACGTGAAAGCGGATGTGGCCGGCGAGGATGTAGACAATTTGCTCGTATGTGTGTTTGTGCGGCTTAGGCTCATGCTTGGGCATGAGCCTGTGCAGCGCCAGCGTCGCGCCGTTACCGGAGAACGCCTTGCGTACGATCCCTTCGCGCACCGGCTCCCACGGGATGTTCTCCCAGTCGATCTTGTGCAAGTCCATGAAGCCCTCCATTATTTGCTTTCCCCGAGGATGCCCCCCGGGCGGATGAAAAGGAAGACGAGCAGCACCGACAGTGCGGCGACGTTCTTCAGCCCCGCGCCGAAGGCGACGATGGCGATCGATTGCGCCAACCCGAGCATGATGCCCCCCATGAAGGCACCGAGCGGATGGCCGAAGCCCCCGACAATGGCGGCGATGAAACCGGAGATCGCAAACGGCACGCCGACGTTGAAGGCGGTGTACTGCGTCGGCGTGATCAGCACGCCGGCGATCGCCCCGAGCGCCGCCGACAGCGCGAACGACAGCGACAACATTCGCGAGACATTGATCCCCTGGAGCGACGCCGCCTCGCGGTTGAAGGCGCATGCGCGCATCGCTTTGCCGACCTTGGTGCGCTTGAAGAACTGGTCGAGCATGAGGATCAAGAGCAGCGAAACGCCGACAATCCAGAGGAACTGGTAGCTGACGAAGACGCCACCGAGCCGGATCGGCGGCAGATCGGAGAACTGCGGCAAAGTCTTCGGCTGGTCGCCCGCGACGATCAGCGCCAGGCGTTCGATCACGATCTGCGCCGCCAGCGTCGCGAGGATTATCACGAACATCGTCGCCTTGCGGTCCCAGAGCGGCCGCACCACCGTGCGCTCGATGATGACGCCGGCGGCCGCGACCGCGACGATGGCGACGGCCGCGGCGACCGGCAGCGGCAGGCCAAGCGTCTTCAAGGCGCTGTAGGCGATCATGCCGCCCATCATGACGAATGCGCCCTGGGCGAAGTTCACGATGCCGCTGGCGTTGTAGATGACGCAGAAGCCGATACCGATCAGGCCGTAGATGCAACCGACGGCAATGCCCGACAACGCGATCTGCGGCAGGTAGGAGAGGTCAGGCATGGCCAACCCCCAGATAGGCGGCGGTGACGGCGGGACTTTCGCGAACCATCGCGGGCGGGCCTTCGGCGATCTTGCGGCCGAAATCGAGGACCGCGATGTGGTCCGCGGTGTTCATCACAAGCTTCATGTCGTGCTCGATCAGCAGCACCGTGGTGCCGCGCTCGGCGATGCCGCGGATCGCCGCCGACAGGCGTTTGGTCTCATCCGCCGACAATCCGGCTGCGGGCTCGTCGAGCAGCAGCAACCGGGGTTGCGCGGCGAGCGATCGGGCGATTTCCAGGAGCCGCTGCTGGCCGTAAGCGAGCGCGCTCGCCTCCATCCCGGCGGCGCTGTCATCGAGCCCGACGAAGTCGAGCAGTTCGCGGGCGCGCGTCTCGATCTCCCGCTCGGCCTGCCGGGTGCGGCGGGTGCGCAACAGCGCCGACAGCACCCCGCCGGTGGTGTGGAGATGGCAGCCGACCTGGATGTTCTCCAGGACGGAAAGATTCTGGAACAGCTGAACTAGCTGAAAGGTGCGCACCAGGCCCGCGGCCGCGATCGCTTCGGGCGGCCGCGCGGTAATGTCCGTTCCGGCGAAAACGATGCGCCCGGCATCGGGGGCCTGGAAGCCGGAAATCAAGTTGAACAGCGTCGTCTTGCCCGCCCCGTTGGGGCCGATCACCGCGGTGACGCCGCCATCGACGACATCCAGATCGACGGCATCGACGGCGACCAGCCCGCCAAACCGCCGCGTCACGTTCTGCAGCGACAGCAGCGTCATGCCTTGCCCCCGCGCGGGATGAGGCTGCCGAGCGCCGCGAGTCCCTTGGGGGCGTAGATCAGCAGCAGGATGAGGCCGGCGCCGTAGAACAGATCCTGATAGTCCTTGAGGCCGCGAAATATCTCCGGCAGCAGACTGACGATCACCGCGCCGAGGATGGGGCCGCCCAAGGTGCCGATGCCGCCGACGTACAGCATGGTGAAGGCGAGCACGACCATGTGGAGGCCGAACACTTCGGGGCTCACGAATTCCACCACATGCACGAACAGCGAACCCGCCAACGCCGCATAGGCGGCGGAAACCAGAAACGCGGCGAGCTTGTAACGGCCAACCTCGATGCCGAGCGAGCGCGCCGCGTCCTCGCTCCCGGCGATGGCGGCAAGCGCCCGCCCGAACCGCGATCCACGCAGGCGCGCGGCCGCGATGGTCGCCAACGCGACGATAACAACGAGCACCAGAAGCTTGCCGCGCTCGGACACGACCTCGTAGCCGAAGACGCCGAGCGGCGGAATGCCGGAAATCCCCATGTAACCTTGCGTGACCGACTGCCACTGGACCGCGATCTCGTACACGATCAGGCCGATCGCCAGCGTTGCCATCGCCAAGTAGTGCCCCTTGAGCCTCAGCGTCGGCCACCCGATGACAAGCGCCACCAGCAGGGCGAGGCCAAGGCCGACGGCAAAAGCCGGAATGGGATCCCAATAGTATGTTGCGGTCAGCACCGCCGAGGCGTAGCCGGACAGCGCCGCAAAGGCGTTGTGCCCGAACGATACTTGCCCGGCGAAGCCCATGAACACATTCAGGCCGATGACAAAGACCGCATAGATCATCGCGAACGACATGATCGTCACGAAAAACCCGCCGGCGATGAACGCATAGGCCAGCATGCCGCACGCAACGGCCCAGGGCAGCGCGGCGAAGGCGCGCGCCATCAAGTCACGAGAGATAGTAGCGGGCGATTTCGTCATGGGACGTGATGGTGCGCGGATCGATTTCAGCGATCAGCCGGCCGACTGACAACAGATAGGCGCGGCTGGTCAGACGCAGCGCCAACGGTGCCTTTTGCTCAACCAGAACGATGGGCAGTCCTTCCTTGTTGAGGAGAGCAAGCGTTGCCAGGATTTCGTCGATGACTTTCGGCGCGAGGCCGAGCGACGGCTCGTCGAGCAGCAGAATCTTCGGCGCGGCCATCAGCGCGCGGCCGACCGCCAGCATCTGCTGCTCGCCACCGGACAGCGAGCCAGCGACCTGACCGAGCCGCTCGCGCAGCCGCGGAAACAAAGTGAACACCCGTTCGCGACGGCGTTCGAACTCGGCGGCGTCGCTCAGCAGATAGGCGCCGAGCTCGAGGTTTTCCGCGACCGTCATGGGGGCGAAAATGCCGCGGCCTTCCGGCACCAGGACCACGCCGCGCGCCACGCAACCATCCGGTGAATGGCGTGGCAATGCCGCGCCCCGGAACGTCACGTCGCCGGAATTGGCGATGAGGCCCATGATGGCGCGCATCAAGGTACTCTTGCCCGCACCGTTGGGGCCCAACACCGCGACGAACTCGCCGTCCGCCACCGACAGGCTGATGTCGTGCAGCGCCTCGACGCGCCCATAGCGCGCCGAGAGCCGTCGGACCTCGAGGACCGAGGTCACTTCTCGACGATGACGCGCCCGCCGATGATGCTCGCGAGCAGGAACGGGTTGACGGTGATACCCTGATGGACCGTCGGCGACATGTTGTAGACGCCGGTGGTGCCCTGGAAGCCGGTGATGGTCTCGAGCGCGTCGCGCACCTTGGCGCCTTCGGCGCTCTTCTCCTTGTCGACAGCCGCCGCGGTGAGCTGCACGGCGTCCCAGCCCCGCGCGGCCCAGTTCGGATCGCGATCCTTGTATTTTGCGCTCCAGGGCCCGAGGAACTTGGTGATCTCCGCCTTCATCGGACTATCGGGCAGCGCGTCATAGACCTGCGAGGGCGATGCGACGAAGAAGAACTTGTCGCCCAGCACCTCGGCGACCGGACGGAACACCGCCAGATCCTCGACGCTGGTCAGCATCAGCATGTTGAGGCCGAGCTGCTTGATGTTCTTGGCCGCGGTCAGTGTGGTGCCGCCGAGGCCGATCTTGAGGATGGCGCCGGCGCCGGACGCGTTCATCTTGCTGATCTGCACGCTCAAATCGGCGTCATCCTGCTTGTATTGCTCGATGCCGACGAGTTCGAGGCCGTAGTTGCTCGCGGTCTTTTCGGCGATGTTCTTCTGCAGGACGGCATACGGCGACGGATCGTGCAACACGCCGAATTTCTTGATCGGGGTCTTGTTCTTGAGATAGTCGAGCCGCGTCGCGACCTCGAACCCGGCCGGCGGCAGGGTGCTGAACGCCCATTTCACGTGCTCGGGGTTTTGCGGCAGGATCGAGCACAGCACCATCGGGATCTGCGCCCGCACGGTCAGCGGAGCGCCGGCGAAGTTTCCGGCCGAGACGCAGCCCGAGAGGAAGATGTCGACTTTGTCGGACGAGATCATCTTGCGATAGACCGTCACGGCCTCCTGCGGCTCGGACTTGTTGTCCTCGGTGACGACTTCGATCTTGCGGCCCATGATGCCGCCCTTGGCATTGAGGGCTGCGGCCGCGACCTCGACGCCGTCTCGCCAGCCGCGATCCACTGTTGCGGCATATCCGGTCAGGCCGGCCGAAATGCCGATCTTGTAAACCTCCTGCGCGCCGACCGGTGTGGTCGACAGCAAGACCGCGAGAGCGGCAAACGCCGCGAGTTTTTTATTCGTCATGACTTCCCTCCCGTTACGTTTATGTTGGCTTGAGTTTAGCGATGCCCGTAGCCGCCACCTCCTGGCGTCTCGAACAATACGACGTCGTCCGGCTGCAAGGTGAGCTTCTTCAGGTCGCGCACCGGCTTGCCATTGATATGGAATTTGCCGGCGGCGCCCGACTCGCCGCCACCCAGGCCCTCGGGGCCCTCCTCGACGCGGCTCGCCACTGCATTGAGCAGCCATTCGTCCTTGGTCAGCAACCGGAACTGGATGATCTGCCCATCGCCGCCGCGCATTGCGCCCTCGCCGCCGGAACCGGGACGCAGCTCCTTGCGGTCGAACAGCACCGGCGTCACGGCCTCGACGATCTCCACCGGGACAGCGGCGACGCCGGTCGGATAGCAGGTCGCGCTCGGGCCGGTCTTGGTCGCGCGCGCCCCCATACCGCCGGAGTAGTTGAACATCGATGAGGTGAAGGCCCGCCCGTCATCGCGCTTGCCCTGGATTTGCATCGTCCACACCGCGCCCGAGCCCTCCGCGAGAACGCGATCGGGTATGACGTGGTACAGGGCCTTGAGAATCGGCATCGGGACATACATGCCGACTACATGGCGGGCGTTGACCGGCGCGGGATACTGGCAGTTGAGAATCGATCCCTCCGGCGCGTGGACCTTGATGGGCGCCAGGCTGCCGGTGTTGTTGGGAAGATCGGGATTCAGGCAGGAGCGGATCGCGAAGGTCGAATAGGCGTGGGTGTAGTTGAGCACGACGTTGATGCCGCTCGTGGTCTGCGGCGTCGAGCCGGTGAAATCGACCAGGATTTCCCCCGCGTCCGGGTCGATGGTCACCGCCGACTTCAGCGTGATGACCTGCCCGCCCGGCACGTCGAACGAACTCTCGCCGAGGAAGGTGCCGGCCTTGAGCTTGGAGATGGCGGCGCGGGTCGCGGCCTCCGAGCGCGAGATGATCTCGTCGGACAGTTCCTCGATGTCGACGAGACCGTAGCGTTCGCACATCGCGATCAGACGCTCGCTCGCCGCCTGTCCGCTTGAGACCTGCGCAGCCAGGTCGCCGAACACCGCGTCCGGCGTCCGCACGTTCGACTTGATCATGGCGTGTAGCACCGGACACGGCTCGCCGGCGTTGTAGAGCTTCAGCGGCGGAATCCAGAGCCCTTCCTCGTGCACGTCGCGGGCGCCAGCGCCGATGCCGTAGCCGCCGATATCGGTGTGATGAATGGTCGATCCGATATAGGCAAGGATGCGGTCGCCGTCGAAAATCGGCGTCAGCACCGTGATGTCGAAGAAGTGCCCGGCCGACAACCAGGGATCGTTGGTGGTGACGACGTCTCCCGGCCGCAGATTGTTGGCGAACATGCGAACGAGATGGGCGCCGGCGATCGCCAGCGAGTTAATGTGCCCTGGCGTGCCGGTGTTGGCCTGCGCCACCATGCGGCCGCGCCGGTCGAACAGCGCGCAGGCAAGATCACCGGCCTCACGCACCACCGGGCTGAAGGCGATGCGCTGCAATGCCTTGGCGCGTTCGGAAACGATTCCGATCAGATTGGACCACAGGATTTCGAGTTCGACGCCGTCCATCGCCTCATCCCTTCCGCGCAAAGATACAGCCGATCTTGTCGACCGTCGCCGTCCAGCCTGGCGGAATCACCGTCGTCGTCTCGCGCTCCTCGATAATCGCCGGTCCCTTGACCTGTTGGCCCGCCGCAAGCGCGTTACGCTCGTAGACGGGCACGGAAAGCCCGTCGCTCCAGGCATGCACTGGCCGCGTGCCCTTCGGCAGACCCGGTGTCGCGGGTAAGTTCATCGCCCGATTGAACGGGATGATGGGGCCGCGCGCGGTAACCCGCCAAGTCACCAGTTCGATGGGAACGTGAGACGGATTGACGCCGTAGAGCTTCCGGTAGGCCGGTGCGAACACCTCCACGATGCGGGTTGCGTCATGGTGCATGCGCGGATCTGTGTCGAGCGTGACGGTCAGTTCGCTCTGCTGGCCAACATAACGCAGATCGGCGGCGAAGATCAAAGTGACGGAGTCTTCGGCGCAGCCGGCCTCCTTCAGGGCCGCCGTTGCTTCGCTCGCAAGCTCGCCGAGGATGCGGTCTATTCGCGTCCAGTCCAGCTCATTGACGGACACCAGATCGCTACGCACCAGATCGAGCCGCACCGACGTGACCAGCGTGCCGAACGCCGACAGCACGCTCGGCTGCGGCGGCACTATGACCTCCGAGCTTTGCAGCAGCGCTGCCACCTCGCAGCCATGGACAGGGCCGGCGCCGCCGAAAGCAAACAGCGGCATTCCGCGCCAGTCGACGCCGCGATCCGTGGCGTGCGTGCGCACCGCGGCGGCCATCGACTCAGTGACGACGCGAAAAATGCCGCGCGCCGCTTGCGTGCAGGAGAGATTGAGATTGTCGCCGACCTTGCCGACCGCCGATTCCGCGGCCGCGCGGTCGAGCTTCATGTCGCCGCCGAGGAAATTGTCGGCGTCGAGCAGGCCGAGCACGAGATCCGCATCCGTGACTGTCGGCGATGTGCCGCCGCGGCCGTAGCAGGCCGGACCGGGCGCGGAGCCTGCGCTGTCGGGACCTACCTTGAGCAGGCCGAGGCTGTCGACGCGGGCGATGCTGCCTCCGCCCGCCCCGATCTCGATCATGTCGATCGACGGGATGGTCACGGGCAGTCCGCTGCCTTCCTTGAAGCGCCAGCGGCGATCGACCTCGAACAGGCCGGTGATCAGCGGCTGGCCGTCTTCGATCAGACAGGCCTTGGCGGTCGTCCCGCCCATGTCGAACGACATCAGCCGCTTGATGCCGAGCACCTCGGCATAATGACAGCCGGCCAGCGCACCGGCGGCGGGGCCGCTTTCGATCATGCGCGCAGGATTGCGGCCCGCGGTCTCGGCGCCGACGACGCCACCGGACGACAGCATGATCAAAGGCGAATTCGGGAAACCTTCGCGCTTGAGTCGTCCGCTCAGGCCGCGCAAATAGGGCAGCGAAATCGGCATCGTGTAAGCGTTGACTGTCGCGGTCGAGGCGCGCGGATATTCGCGGATCTGCGGCGCAACGTCCGATGACAACGTCAGGAACACGTCCGGAAGCAGCGCGGCGAGCCGCTCGCCAACCGCGCGCTCGTTCTCCGGATTGGCGTAGCTATTCAGAAAGCAGATGGCGAGCGAGGCAACGCCCTTGGCCTTGAGCGTGCGGGCCAGCGCCTCGACCTCGTCCGCGTCCGGCCTGCGCAAGACCGTACCGTCGGCCCGCACGCGTTCCGCGACACCGAAGGTCAGTTCCGACGGCACCAGAGGATCGGGAAACTCGATCTGCGGGTCGTACATCTCATAGCGGTGCTCGTTGCGGATGCGCAGGATGTCACGGAAGCCTTCCGTGACCAGTAGCGCCGTCGGCCGGCCTTTGCGCTCGATCAGCGCGTTCGTCACGATGGTGGTGGCATGGACCACGACGCCGTCGACATCGCGCGGGCCGACCCTGGCGGCGTTCATCACGTTCGACACGCCAGCGAAGAATCCTGCAAGCAAATCGTCGTGGGTGGTCAGCACCTTGTCGACCGTCAGTTCACCTGACGAGTGACGCAGCACGACGTCCGTGAAGGTGCCGCCGATATCGACCGCGAGCGAATACGTCAATGTCATCCCTTCCAGCCAAGATCGCGCGATACGCTGCGGGCGGCGTCGAGCACCGCGCCGAGCTGCGCCGGCCTTGGCTTTGCCGCGATAACCTGGGTCGAGCCAACAAGCGCGATCGATCCGGCGAGCACGCCTCGATGATCAAACACCGGAGCGGCGAGCGTGTTGACGCCCATGACGGCTTGATTTGGCGCGGTCGACCAGCCGCGTTTGCGCACCGATTGCACCTCAGCGAGGATGGCCTTGGCATCGGTCACCGTGTGCGTCGTCCACGCCAACCGCGGCCCTCTCAGAACCTTCTTCAGCAAGCCTTCCGGGCCGAACGCCAGCCAGGTCTTGCCGTGGGCGCTGGCGTGCAGCGCAAGCCGGGTGCCGGGACGGGTCGTGAACTCCACCACCGACCGGCCATGCATGAGATCGAGCACAACCAGATCGTCATCAAGTAGCGCACACAGCGAAACCGCGTGCCCGGTTGTATCCCGAAGCCTGAGCAGCGCGTCCCGGGCGACGGTCACGATCTCGAAGTTGCTACGTGAGGTTTCGCCCAAGACCATCAGCTTGATGCCGATCGCGTAGCGCCCGGTGCTCACGTCGCGCCGCACGAAACCGTGGCGGGCGAGTGCGCTGAGATGGCGGTAGACCGTCGATTTGGATGCCGTGAAGGTCTGGGCGATCGCCGTGAGCGCGATCGGCGCCGTCTGCTCGGCTAGATGATCGAGGATACGCAATGCCAGGTCGAGGGTGCCGGTGTCTTTCGGCGCCGCAGCCGAACGCGCCTTCGTCCGCGGCACGTTGCGTCGTACGGTCTGTCCGCGGACGCCGGCGGCCGGCTTTGTTCCCGTCAGGGTTCGTTCCAGCATACAAAACTCTGTTTCAAATAATGAAACAAGCTCGGATTTCTTACACCAATATCCGTCTGGAGTCTCGCGTCTTTTCGCGGGGGCTTTGCGACTTGCACGTCCGTGGGGAGGAACCGAGTGGTTGAGTATGGATGGGCGCGCGGTTTAGACGCCAATCAGCGCCAGGGGCACCCTTCGCGATTCAGAAAGGACAGGGCACCTTCCTGCGCAACCATCTGCCGCGCATTGCCGCCATGGCTTGTCCTTCCCGAAAATCTCGTCCCGGGTAGGCTTGGCAATGTGGGAGGGAGTCGGCGCATGGCTCTACCGCCCTGCTTCACCTGCCTTTTTCTCTAATCTTCGACCGCTTCAAGTCGCGGCGCCGGCTTGAGATCGAGAACCTGTATTTGCGCCATCAGAGCGACGGCGGCGCACTGCGGTAACGGCTACAGTCTATCGAATTGCTTGTTAGAGCCCATCCAACCAGCATGTTACCCGTCCAGTGCCCTTTAGAGATAAAGACTCTTCATCTGCGGCTCGGGATAGCGCAGGCCTGCTGCCGCGCCGACAGGGACCGCCTCCGCGAGCCGAACAAGGTCGTCGTTGCTTAAATGCACTGATAGCGCCCCGATATTCTCCCTCAACCGTTCTGAATGCTTTGTTCCGGGAATCGGCACTACATCGTTGCCTTGCGCCAGAAGCCACGCCAGCGCGAGCTGCCCGCTGGTACATTGCTTCTCGCGAGCCATTGCTTCGACGCGCCTGACCAAGTCGAGATTCTGCTGGAGGTTTTCCGGCGCGAATCGCGGATGGCGGCGGCGTGTGTCCGTTTCGGCGGCCAAAGCCGGATCTCCCACCCTACCGGTCAACAATCCGCGGCCGAGCGGTGAATAGGCGACGAACGCGATGCCGAGTTCAAGCGTCGTGCGTCGGCTCTCTTCCGCCTCGGCGCGGTAGAGCAAAGAGAATTCATTCTGCACCGCAGCGATCGGATGGACGTGATGGGCGCGGCGGATGGTTTCCGGTCGCGCTTCGCTCAACCCAAGCGCACGCACCTTGCCTTGCTCGACTAGCCGCGCCATCGCGCCAACCGTGTCTTCGATCGGTACCGCCGGGTCGACGCGATGCTGGTAATAGAGATCGATTGACTCGACGCCGAGGCGGCGCAAGCTCGCATGACAGGCTTCCAAGACGTAGTCCGGACGTCCCTCCGCAAACTTGCCGTCGCGGCCGCCGAGGTTGCCGAACTTGGTGGCGAGCACGATGCCGGCGCGACGACCCTTGATGGCCTGGCCGACCAGCGACTCGTTGTGGCCCGAACCGTACGCGTCCGACGTATCGAGCATCGTGATGCCTTGCTCAAGAGCGTCGTAGATCAGCGCTATGCCGGCTTGGTCGCTGGTCGGTCCGTAGGTGCCTGATAGTGACATGCAGCCAAGCCCGAGTGCTGATACTTCGATACCGGACTGACCAAGGCGACGCTTTCCGATGATTGCCCTATTCACGGTAGTCACTCCCTGACTGATATCTCTCTAGCTTCACCGACCAACCAAGTAGTTCGCAGGCTGAAGCGGCGCGAAAGCGCGCGGTACGCATTCATCGTCACGCGGCTCAGCAACTCGAGCGTGCGAGGCGTTCTGACGCGCGGTTTTCGCGAGGCTTGATACGCCTCACGCCGCCTTCGGTGGCGCGCCGAGATGCTGCGCAAAGAACGCGAGTGTACGGCTCCAGGCCAAGTCCGCTGCCGCCTTGTTGTAACGCGCGGCGCCGGTATCGTTGTTGAAAGCGTGCTGCGTACCTGCATAGACGTGCAGCGTATAGGCCTTTTTGTTGGCCTTCAGTGCCGCCTCGTAAGCCGCAATGCCCTTGTTTATGTTCTCGTCGTTCTCCGCGTATTGCAATAGCAGCGCTGCGCGGATTGCCGGGACGAGATCGGCGGCCGGCTGGACGCCGTAGTACGGCACGGCTGCCGCGAGCTCCGGATCGCCGGCGGCCAGCCGATTGACCACGCCGCCACCATAGCAGAAGCCGACCGCGCCGACCTTGCCGGTCGACTCCGCGTGCTTCTGCATGAACGGGCCGGCGGCGATCGCCGCCGCTAGCATGTCATCCTTATTGGTCTTGGTGTGCAGCTCGCGGGCCGCGTCCTCGCTCGGCGGTGTCCCGCCGGCGACCGAGAGGAGGTCCGGCGCCAACGCCACGTAGCCTTCGACCGCGAGCCGGCGCGCGACATCCTCGATGTGTGGATTGAGCCCGCGGTTCTCGTGGATCACGATTACGGCAGGACGTTTGCCGCCGGCGGTGCCTCGCACCACGTAGCCACTGATCTTGCCCTTTGGCGAATTGTAGCTCACGCGCTCGGCCTTTAGCCGCGGGTCGGTGTCGGCCACGACCGCGGCTCGCGCGTAATCGTTCTGCAAGAGCGGCAGCAGCGCGGTTGCGGCTGCGGTCGAGCCAGCAAGCTGCGCTAGACGGTCGAGAAACTCACGGCGCGCCATCGCGCCATGGGTAAAGCGATCATAGAGGTTGATGATTTTCTGGTCCATTGGCGTCCTCAGCGGTGAGGGGGCGACTATAGCACGGCGGGCAGTTTATGCCGCGTGCAGCAAGAGCTTCGTTTTTTGCCGCCTAGTGCACCTCAAGCCTTGCCGGTAACGGCTCACGCGCAGGAATCTCGCTAGCCAACAGATCGTTCTCAAGGTCACAAGTCTCAGTCGATCTTCATCAGCGTGCCGCGAGTGCCGGCTGATCGAAGCGGAATTCACGCGCCCCCGGCGTTAGTTCGGCGGCTCAGCGCCTGATTCGAGATTGGCTGGCGATTCACAGGGCCAGGCGTTACTATCGAATACAATGACGAAAACGAAAATCTGAGGAGGAAAACATGCTCGGAACATCAGTGTTGCATCGCTTGAGCGCATGCGCTGCTTTGGCGGTTGTTTTGGCGCCTCACGCGCAAGCGGCCGACCCCATCAAGGTCGGCGTCGTAACGCCATTGTCGGGAACTTACGCGCCGATCGGCAAGCAGGTTCGCTGGGGCGCCGAGCTCGCCGTCAAGGAAAATCGCCCGCCGCCAACGCATTGGGCGTCAAGAGGCGATACGCTTCGAGTCGCCGTTCCAATGCTATTTTCGCACCACGACGAAGGCTACGGAGATTGCAGGCGTGCCGATTGAGGGTGAGGAGAAGATATATGTCTCGGTCGCCGCAGCCAATCGCGACCCGCGCCGCTGGGCAGAGCCCACCCGCTTCGACATCGAGCGCAAGACCGCGGGGCATGTCGGCTTCGGCGCCGGGATCCACGGATGTGTTGGCCAGATGATCGCCCGTATGGAGATCGAAATGCTGCTTGTCGCTTTGCGTGAGCGCGTTGCCTCGATCGAGTTAACCGGGAAGCCGGAACGGCTTTTGCACAATACGTTGCGCGCCGTCACTAAACTTCCCGTGAAATGGGCGCGGTCATAGTCTTTATTGCATCAAATTGAGAAATTTGACGACGTCAAAATCAATTCTATCGGACAAAGACGCGCACTTCGTGTCTGTGAAATCCGTAGAGTCAAAAAGTTGAAAGCATAGAAAGAACGGGGATTTGTACGTCCCCGTTGTAGCCGCGCCGGGGACGAGTTCGTCGGCGTGGCCGGCAAGGGCCGGTTCCTGAAGTACGACATCTCCCCGGCGACCGCGCCGTTCGGCCGGCACACGATCGATTTCGACCCTGCGACCGGAATGGCCGACCCCGGCAAGCACCCGTACTAAGCCGGCGATCGCGCGGCGGCGTCCGCCACTTCCGCATCGATCGCATCGAGCAGCGCTTCGGCCCAGCGCTGCGGCACGCCTCGCGCAATGAAGACGATCCTGCTGCGACGGTCGTCCGACGGCCAGCGCTCGAGCAACACCGGCGCAAAAAAAATGTGCTGCACCCCGTGGATCACCGCCGGCCGCTGCGGACTCTCTGCGATGTTCACGATGCCTTTGAGACGCAACAAATCCGCCCCGGAGTGCTCGGCCAGCGTTTCGAGAAATAGCGTCAGGGTGACGGCTCGAATCGGCCGTTCGCGCACCAGCGCGAATGTCTTGATCTCGGCGTCGTGGTCATGGGCATGATCGCCCGCATGTTTCGAAAGCCATGCGCCAACCTCAACCGACCTCGCCGTCGTGTGATATAGGCCGGTGCCGAACAAAGGGCTAGGGTCGATCCTCCCGCGATCGGAGCGCAGCATGGGCGCGCCGACATTCAGCGCAGCGACACGTTCGATCAGCGCTTCCCCGGCGTCTTCCGCGAGATCAAGCTTTGTGAGCACGATGCGGTCGGCGAGTGCGACCTGCTTCCTGGAGACCTCCTCCCGTTCGAGTATGGCGGTACCGGTCACAACATCGACGACCGTGACCACGCCGTCCAGCGTCAGCCGGCCTGCAACGGCGGCGTCGGTCATCAGTGTGTGCAGGATCGGCGCTGGGTCGGCGAGCCCGCTGGTCTCGATCACGATACGGTCGAACCGTACGCAACGCCCCGCGTCGCGCCGACGCAGCAAGTCCCGCAGCGTCTCCGCCAGATCGGACCGCACTTTGCAGCACAAGCACCCGGTCGTCAGTTCGATCAGGCTGTCCTCGCTTGCCTCGATCAGTTCGTGGTCGAGCCCGATCTCGCCGAACTCGTTGATAATGACCGCAGTGCGCGAAAATTCCGGTTGGCGCAGCAGGTGACCGAGCATCGTGGTCTTGCCGCTGCCCAGAAAGCCCGTTAGCACCGAAACCGGGATCGTGCTCACGACGGCACCGGCGGCGCGACCGCGATGCGCACGCGGCTTGCGGTATAGCCAGGATCGAGTGCTTCCCTGACCTGGCGCAGAACTGCGACCAGCGAGAGCGCGGGGCGCTTGCGCGCGCCGACCGTGATCGTCCAACGGAACATCGAGCCTGGATCTACTTGCTCGATCCGCACGTCGCTGCGGCCCTCGGAAATCACGATCGCGCCGTCGCCTTCGCGGCTGACGCGGCCGGCGACGCGCCAAGCCACCAGGCTCTGCGTCAGCAGTTCACACGCAAGCTCGGCGGGCACACCGCTCACAGCGCCGCACCGTCCTGGGTCTTCTGCGAGATCTTCCGCTTGAGGTAACGGCCATCTCCGGGGCGACCGAAGTACTGGCCATTCTCCACCATCACTTTGCCGCGTAAGATCGTCACCACCGGCCAGGCGAAAATGTCGTGGCCTTCCCACGGGGTGTAGTCGCTCTCGTGCAGGTCGGCGGCGCGCACCTTGCCGCGGCGCGCCGGATTGAGGATCGTGATGTCCGCGTCGCTGCCGGCTGCTATCGCGCCTTTCCTTGGATAGAGCCCCATGATCTTGGCGGCGTTGGCCGATACCAGATCGACATATTGCAACAACGAGTAGCCGCGCCGCATCACCATCTCGGTGTACATGACACCGAGCCGCGGTTCGACGCCCGAATTTCCGCCCGTGGTGTCATCGATACGGTTGCCGATCGTCTTGTCCTTGAGCGTGCAGCACAGCTCGTCGGTGGCAATGCAGTGGATCGTGTCGCTGACGGTGCCGCGCCATAGCGCCTTCTGATCGTCCTCCGACTTCAGCGATGGATATGTGTGATAGATCTGGCCGTTCGGACGTTTGTAGTCGTTCGCCGAATAGAGCAGATACTGGTGCAGCGTCTCGCCGTAGACCGGGAGATTTTTGCTCCGTGCCTCAGCAATGGCCGCGACACCCGTACCGGCGGAAACGTGCATCATATAGAGCGCAGTCCCGGGCACGCTTTCCGCAAGCCGCAGGATGCGGCGGAAACTCAGGTCTTCCGACAGCTGGTTGTGGACTTCGGCGAGATGCTCGAAACCCACCAGGCCTTCGCGAATGAGCTTGGCGTACATATGCATGACGATGTCGTTGTCTTCCGCATGGATGACACCGAGCCCGCCCTCCCGCGCCAGCACCTGGAACGCCTCCCAGATGTCGCCGAAATCAATCATGCGGCCGCTGCGCGACGGCAGGATGTTGGTCGTGAATATCTTGAGCGTCGGGTACCCGGCTTGGATCGCCTCCGCGAGCTGGCCCGAGAATTCGGGCGGCGGCTCGGAGTGCAGCATGATGTGGTAAGCCCAGTCGCACGGGCTCTTGCCGACGAAATCCTTGTCGCGCGTCTCAACCGCGTGCTGCGCAGAAAGACCGTCGCGCCAGTAGGCAAAATCGATGAATGTGGTGGTGCCGCCGTAGAGGGCCGCGCGCCCGACCTGTTCGGGCCCCGCCGTAACGAGGGGAGTGCCGTCGGGCTTGATCCACACATGATGCAGATGCACGTGCGGATCGATGCCGCCGGGCATGATGATGTGTCCCGTCGCGTCGATCACGCGCTTGGCCGATTCCGCCGGGAGCACGCCGGCAGCTGCGATAGCGGCGATCGTTTCGCCCGCGACCGCGACATCGCCGCGGACCGTACCCTGAGGCGTCACCACGTCTCCACCCCGAATGATGAGATCGAGCATCACGCCTCCTGTTGCCGGAGATCGCGCACACTGTGCCTAGCAGAGGCTCTCTTCGACGCAATCTTCATAGCTGTGCATGCGGGAAATGAACCCGCCGGACTTGAGACTATCCGCCAACCGGAGAAATCCCTGCCGCGACACCTCCGGAGTACGTGGCCATAGCCCAGCTTCCCCATAGCGTCGCAGCGAGCATGCCAGGATGTCCTGTGGAACGTCCGGGTAGAACGGTGCGACTGCGTCAGCCAGTTCCTTGCCGCTATGCTCCGCCACCCAGGTCAGCGTGCGGCGCGTCGCCCGCACCATCGCTTCGAACGCCGTGCGGTTGCGGCGAATGCTGTCGCGGGAGGCGAGAAACGTCGTGTAGGCGGTGGGCCCCCGGTCGCTGGCGGCATAGAGGACATCGCCTCCGCCCGCCTGCAAGGCCATCGACGTATACGGCTCGAACATCTGCACCACGTCCAACTCGCCCTTGCGCAACGCCTTCAGATTGTCTGCCATTGTCCGATCCGTGACACGATTGATCCGCGCCGGATCGACGCCGTGCTCACGCAAGTCGTGCTGGAGACAGAGCCACGGCGTCGGCACTTCCGACACGATCGCAACCTTCAATCCGGGCAGATCGGCCAACCGGAATGCCGAACGGTCGCGCTTCCCGACCAGAAAGAACGGATCGCGCGCGGCAACCTCGCAAAAGCACAGCAGCGGCGACGCGGGATCGACATCGCGCGCCTTCATGACCCGCATCGGCCCGCCCCACGAGAGGTCAATCGACCCGTCGAGCAGGCCCGCCGCGGCAGCGGCCGGCGCCGGTGAGTTGAGCAACTCAACCTCGACACCCTCGCTGGTATAGAATCCAAGTGCATGGGTGGCATAGAATGGCGCGTAGAACACCGCGCGAAAGTTCTCGGAGAGCTTGACGCGCATGAAGAGCGATACTCCGGACGTGCAGGGAAGAGCGGTTCACAGGTAGGATTGGATCGGAGTTATGACCAGGCTGATGAAGAGTTTGCAAACAATTCTGCTTGTTGTCACGGCTGTTGTCATCGCTCAGCCGGGCATGGTGCGGGCCCAGGGGAATTACCCGAACCGTCCGATCCAACTCGTTGTCACTGTTCCACCGGGCGGCGCCGCCGACTTTGTCGGACGGCTTATCGGCAGCCTGAAACTCGCAGACGCGCTCGG
>CAVXOE010000007.1:0-107096 GCA_963763365.1 uncultured Alphaproteobacteria bacterium
TCTCTTCGGAGAGGGCGTATTTTTGGTGAGCGGGCCGCACGTGCGAACGAGAGAGTAGGCGTCACCGGGACGTAGGTGTGACTATCCCCACCAACATCGTAGCGGGCCGCTGCAGGTGCGAGCACCGCCGAGAGAGGCGTGAAGGCCGATGTCTGTGGACGACTCTCCCAGCAAGCAGATCGCAGATCTTCAAAAGCGTCTCGTCGAACTTGACCGAGAGCGTGCAGACGTTCGCGCTGCGCTTGAACAATTGCAAAGACAAGTCGCGGCGTCCGAAGCGCAAACCGCGACGTCTCCGATGGCGGACGCGGTTGCGAGTCCGGTCCTGTCTAACACAGAAAAGATAGCCGTGTTTCGCTCGCTCTTCAGAGGTCGCCCGGGGGTGCTGACATCATATCGCGCAGGACTTACCGTTGCCGAACGCCTGGCAAGGCTGATCCGGCCAATGCGGACTGGCGACGCGATCTCTGGCTCTCTCAAATAATGTCGATCGCCTGACCGGTAGAAGCACGCGTCGACATTGTTGTGAGAGATTACGCAAGCAAATCACGAAGCAGTCTAGCGCTCTTCCATCCGTAGGCTGTATGAAATTTGCCTCAAAATGCGTGCGAACGACAGGTCGTCTATGGCACCGCTACCGGACCACTATCGACGAGCCGCAGTTTCCAGTCTTGCGCCGGCGTGTTGTCGAGGCTGAGCTGGCCCGTCATGTAAAAGAGACGCTGCGTATCGGCACTGTTCGAGGTGCAGAAGCGATCCTGCAGATAGTAGGGCGGAGCGGCCTGATAGTAGAGCGCCGCTTTGACCACGGCAGGCCGCTTCGTGAGCTGCGACATCGGAATTTGGTAGACGAGGCTGTCGCCGCCGCCCGTCTCATAGTCCGGATCGTCGCCGATCTCGGTCGAGCCACTCTCTTCCGCCAGTCGCACGTCGGCTCCTAGGCCGCGGGCGATTTGAATTCGCTCGCTGAGCTTGAGAAATCCGTGCGGCAGCACGCGGTTGTCTTTCACCTTGGTGCAGCCCGAGAGGAAGCTCGTGGTTAAAGGCCCGCTTGGCTTTGCACCGGGCCCGCAGACCGGGGTTGGGACATCCGCCGGAGCGGAGATTAGTTCCTCATAGATCTGGGCCTGATCCTCACGTGTGATCAGCTGATAATGCGGCTGATGCAGGCGCGCCTGCGGCTGGATTCGCTCTGAGCAGTCCGGGGTCCACCAGGCCTCGCCAACGATAGGTGTGCCGTTACGGTCGACGAGGACGCCCTCGCTGTTAGTCCGGCCGGATGACCACAGCACGTTGCTATCGGCGTCAAGCACTTGGAATTCGATGAAGGCGCGGCGGAACGCTACTCCCGACGGAAACTTGTGCCCGACCTTGCTGGTCACCTTAACCCGCGCGTTCAGCACCGCGTCCTCGATCCTAACCTGGTCGACCGCGATGGTCGCGGTGTTCTGCTGCGCCTGTTCGAGGATCGCGGATTCGGCGGTGGCGGTCGGATCGACCCCGATGTCGCCCAACATGGGATCGCCCGGCCGCAGTCCCAAAATGTCGGCGAATTGCCGAGCCATCTTCACCAGAAATACGTTGAGCCCGACGAGCGTGTGCTTGCTGACACCGCTTCGCACCGGCAGGTCGATCTCGGAGGGCGGCAGCGTCCACTCGGTCTGCGGAAAGCCGCTGTATTCCTGGATCGACGCAATTTTGCTGCGATAGGGCGTCCCGTCCGTGCTCTTGGTCGGCATATGGCAGTCCTGACAGGACTGCGAGCGTTCGCCACGTCCGAGTGGTAGCGGACCGTCAGGCGTCGTTCCGGTGCGATAGTCGCTAAATGCCCATTCTGAATAAGTTGTCTGCTCGTATGTGTGGCCGATGGTCTTGCCCCGATGCAGGACCGGCAGGTGTACGGTGTGGCAGGAGCCGCAGATCTCCGAGGTCACTATGTGTCTCGAGTGGACAGGATCGCTGCCGGTTGCTCGCCGCATGGGAGTTTTCTTTGGGTCCTGGAACGGGCCAAAGAACTGGTCCGGTGGGCCGACCAGGAAGCTACCGGTGAACGATTTGGCAAAGCCGCTGAGGCCTGGATTGAGTTGCTCCTGGCGTTCGAGCACGCAGGCATTTTGCAGGTCCTGCGCGTGCTTGGCGGTGGCCTCCTGGCCCAGCACCATGCGATGGCATGCGGTACACGACACACCGTCACGCGCAAGTGCCCCGTAGTTGGCCAGCCGGCTGACCGGATCGTCAGGCGGATACGGCGTGGCATCGACCGTGGCGCGGGAGAACGTTCCGCAATTGCCGCTCTGCATTTTACGATCGATCGCCGCCTGGCGCTGTCCTTGAATGCCGTGGCAGCCGAGGCAGATATTCTCGATCTGCCGAGTGGCAGTCGGATGAAAGGTACCGGTTTCGCTCGCGAGCTGCGCAAAGAAGAATGGGTCGCGACCCGCAAGCCCCATTGGCGAGCCTTTCCAAGTCCCATAGGGGGAGTTGTTGATGAGCTTGTCGTTTGCCGCCGGCTCGGTCATGTCGAACTGAAGTCCGGTGCCGCCGGCGCTGTGGCACCCGAGGCACTGATCCGAGGTCAGGAATTGGCTTGCAACCGTGAGGGGGCCAGCCTTCGGCCAGACATTGTCATAGGTCTCGGACGGCATGCGTACGATCGAGCGCTGGTCCATGCGTCCGAGCTTGTTCGGATAGGTGCGTGCGAAGATGGCACTGACCCTGCCGTCGCGCAGCGGCATGGATTCCAGCGCCGACTGGGCGATGCGGCTGTGCTGACCTTGCCAGCTTGAATCGAGGAAAAACCTCTGAGTTAGATAGACAAGTGGCTCACCGGGCTCTCCGGCGATGTTCTTGAGCGATGAGAACGTAAGGTGGCTCGCCGCCGATGCGTGGCAGTTGGTACAGTACTGCCCGAAGCCCGAAAATGGGTAGGCGTTGGTTGCCGCGCGATCGGGCCAGTCCGGCTGCCAATCGCCTGTCCAGCCGACCCAGCCCCAGAACCATCCATCCTGCGAGGCTTTCGCATCGCGTATCATCACTGCCGCGCCCTGCGTGGCCGGACGCAGTCGATCCCACGGTATGTTGCCGCAGGCCGCAGCGGGTGGCGTGTACATCTCCTTGACGATTATCGCGCCGTCCGGCAGGGGCGTCGGCGCGGCCTTCGCTCCAACCTCGTGGCGGTTTGCCTTCAGCCAGGTGAACATTTCAGGTGAATACCAAACGAGCACGGGCGCATGCGTACCGTAGTAATTCGCGCTCCAACTCCCGCGCAGATACGCCGCCACGAACGGTCCAGTGTCGCGGATACGCTTGTCGACCTTCCAACCCCTTAACAGGTCACGATGGCAGAAATTCTGCAGATAAGTTCCAAGCTTCTCTTGGTATTCGTTGAGAGGTAACGCGCTCGGCCTACGAATGATCGACCCGAGTTCATCACACAGTTTCGGATCGGTCAGGATTTGCGGACTACGCTGTTCCTCGGGACAACTTCCAAGGGCGTTGACGCAAAGCGAAGTGCTGAGAACGAGCAAGATTGACAGCAGGGCGCTGAGGACGTGCCGGTAATTTTGAAGCGAGAGGTCAGCGATCCATCCAGCGGCGGACCGGCGCATGAAGCAACCCTCCAATACAAGCGCCGACACCTAGAGCACATCTTGTGCAATCGCTCAACGCTCGCACGCGCAGCGTGTCCAACCCTTGAACGATCGCATAAGCAGCTGAACAATGGAACTGACTGAGACTTTGCTAAACGGTTCGGAATGCCTCACCATATTGATCAGATGACCGAATCGCTTAACGTCATCGGCAATGATCGCGCGGTAGCGGAGTCGCCGGACCTGACGCAGGCAATGCACGGCCCTATCGGTGCCCAGGAGGTGCCACGTTGGAGTTAACTTTGGTTGCTCTCATAGTTGCGGCGATCCTCGTTGGATTTTTTGCAGTCTACAACCTCCTTCACTACATCCTGTTCTTACTCGCCACCCACCCGAAGGATGCGTCGGGGATCGGTCATGACTTGAACGAGTTCGAAAAGCGTCAGCTCACCGAGTGGAGACCCAAGGCCGCTGATTTTCTGAAGCATGACGACGAGAGCCGTACCTATGATGACGTCTTCGGGTCCTATCGGGGCGAGTTCGACAACTACAGCACGTGCGTTTTCCCGCGGGCGGTCTTTACCGCGCGGTATGCAGCCGATTTCATTCTGTTAGATCCGCGCGACGGAATGAGTATCCTCGAGCTCGGTTGCGGATCGGGTGCGGCCGCGGACTACATCGCTAGCAAACGCAATGTCGCACTTACCTGCGTCACGAACTCCTCGGTGCAAGGCGACATCTGCCGACGCAAATTCGAGAAGTTCCACGGACGGGTTGCCGTCCTGGTGACCGACTTCGACGATCTCCATCTTCCCGACGCGAGCTTCGACGCGGTCTACGCGTTCGAATCGATCGGTTATTCCAAGGATATCGACGCTTTGCTCGCCCGCTGCTGGCGAATGCTTAAGCCCGGCGGGCGTTTACTAATACGATCCCCTGGCTCGCTGGATTTCTGCCGCCGCGAAATCGATTTTCGCAGCGTTACAGCGTTCTTCGACAACTGGCGCTACAATTTCTTCGGCGCGAATGTGCTGGTCTTCAAGCTGCGGCCGCTCGGATTCGAACCTATCCGCTATCGGCACCTTCCGTTTTGGGCGTGGGGCCTGACCTGGAATTTCCTTCAGCATCTTTGGCTCTGGAAATACCGACTGCGGATGCGCACCATGGTCGAACTCGAGCAGATCATCTGGCGCACCTCAAAGGTTTTCGTTTTCGGCAACGGCTACAACATTGTTCTGGCAACCAAGCCGCTCGTGCGTGAACGCAATATCCCTAAGTGATTGCGACATCAAAGGTGAGTATCGACGGTTGTCCCCGTCGCAAATCAAATGTGCGCGTATTGGTGGTGCAGGCCGCCGAGGACGGGTCGTGTTTGGATACGTCCTACTGCTTGCAGGCGTGGTGAATCGGTGTGTCCATGTCCAGGGATAGATGTGCGCGCGCCGTATTGTAGTATTCCGCCGCACGACGGGGACATGACGCAGATTCCGCTCCCCGAACACGACGACGTGGTCAAGGCACTCCCGGCGGGCTCCCCGGGCAATTGCCCCCAGTTCGCAAGTCATCGGCGTTGTCCGAGAGGTAGCCTTGCTATACCGGAGGCTGTGAGGGAGCCAAAGGCGAATGACGCGAGCAGCGGAGACGTTCGACGTTATCATTATCGGGGCCGGTGCAGCGGGGCTCATGTGCGCGCTGACCGCCGGCCAGCGGGGCAGGAAGGTCTTGTTGCTGGACCATGCCGATAGGGTCGGCGCCAAAATTCTGATCTCCGGCGGCGGACGATGCAATTTTACCAATCTCCATAGTGCGCCGGATCGGTTTCTGTCCAGCAACACTGATTTTTGCAAGTCTGCGTTGGGCCGCTACACGCAGGCTGATTTCATCTCCCTGATTGAGCGCCATCGCATCCCCTATCACGAGAAGACACTCGGCCAATTGTTCTGCAATGGCTCGGCGCGCGCGGTCGTCGCCATGCTGCTGGCCGAATGCGCGCAAGGCGGCGTTGACGTAAGGGTCGGACACACTGTGACTGAAGTTTCCCGCGACGACTGCTTTCGTCTGGAGACCAGCCAGGGGCGATTCACGGCTTCGGCGCTTGTGTTGGCAACGGGTGGCCTGTCAATTCCGAAAATGGGGGCGACTGGGTTCGCCTATGATGTTGCGCGTCGCTTCGGCTTAGGCGTAACTGAACAGCTGCCTGGGCTGGTACCATTAACGGCGACGCCCGAAAGGCTTGGCTTCGACCAGCTTCTTCCCGGCGTTTCGCTGGAAGCAGTAGCGTCCTGTGCGGGACAGAATTTTCGTGAGAACATTCTATTCACTCATCGCGGCCTCTCTGGTCCGGCTATTCTGCAAATCTCGTCGTACTGGCGACAGGGCGATACGATTTCCCTTGACCTGGCGCCGGCGTACGAAACAGGAGACTTTCTGCTGGAGCGCAAGCACTCACGTCCTAAGGCTGAAGCGAAGACGGTGCTTGCGGAAATCTTGCCGGCTCGCCTCGCGCACGCCCTGGCCAAGGCATGCTTGCCGCCTGGACCGATGGCAGATGTCCCCGACCGCACCCTCCGGGCCTGTGCGGCTCGCCTCAAGCGCTGGGAGGTCCGACCAACAGGCTCGGAAGGCTGGTCCAAGGCCGAGGTGACGCTCGGGGGGATCGATACTCGATGCCTATCTTCGAAGACAATGGAGGCGCGGGACGTGCCTGGTCTTTACGTCATCGGCGAAGCGCTTGACGTCACGGGTTGGCTGGGCGGTTACAATTTTCAGTGGGCTTGGTCTAGCGGCTGGTGTGCGGGGCAGGCTGTTTCGTAGGGGAAGCTGCTCCGTTGGAACGGCGCGGCGTGGGCCGATGCACTTGCCACAATATGCACCAGCTCAATAGGGTGGCTGGATGAGCTTGTATTTTAAAGAGTTGGACTATCGCCCGACCCCGATCGGTGCGCTGAGCCTGCGCCGGCGTCGGGATCCGAAGCTCGGCGTAGAGGTCTTTGAGATCAAACTCGGCGACGAATATCTGATGTCGAGTCTCTTCACAGCATCCGAGATCGCCTTGGCACGGCTGGGTCTGGCTGGGCTTTCCGGTGGCAACTTGGATGTTGTGGTGGGAGGCTTGGGACTCGGCTACACGGCCAAGGCGGTATTGGAGCACAGGCAAGTCAATTCGCTCCTCGTGGTCGAAGCCCTCAAGGCGGTCATTGATTGGCATGAGGAAGGGCTGGTGCCGTTGGGCCCGCAACTAATCGGCGACCCGCGCTGCCGCTTCGTTCACGGCGACTTCTTCGCGCTCGCGGCTTCCGACGCGGGCTTTGATCAGAACGCGCCAAGCCGCCGGTTTCACGCGGTGCTCGTAGACATCGATCATTCGCCTGACTTCCTGCTCGATCCGCGCAACGCGGCTTTCTACGGGGAAGAAGGGCTTACGCGGCTATCCGGGCATCTGCGCCCGGGCGGCGTTTTCGGCCTCTGGTCCAATGACCGCCGCAACGACGCGTTCACCGCTCGTCTTGGCAGCGTCTTTTCCGATGCGCGCGCCGAAGACGTGACGTTTCACAATCCGCTTCAGGACAGGCCATTCACGCAGACGGTCTACCTGGCGACAAAGCGGACGTCGCCGGCGACTGGATGATAGAGGCGTTGCACGAACCATTGTGCACCGCCCGTAGACGACCGCTGTGCGCTGACCCAGCGATCACACTTCGTCGGCCTGACAGGCGATAGCGCTTTGCTGACCTAAGTTCGTCTGGGAGCAACGCCCCGATGGAAAGCTTCCTCTCCTCGTTGAAGACCGAGCGAACAGCGCGCAAAACGTACCGAACGTGAGATGAGGCAAGAGCCGGTGTGTTCGACTACATCGAGCGCTTCTACAATCCGAGACAGAAGCAATCGACGATCGGATGATCCGAGTGCTATGGAGTTCGAGCGAAAGACGAGATTAGCTTAAGCGGGTGTCACCCAAACCGGGTGTAGCCCAAGGCGCTGTCCTGGCGAATTATCGCTTCTTTTTCTTCGCAAAAATCGCGTTCCAGTTATCCTTGTAAGCTTTGGAAACCGGCTTCTGGCCCTCACCCCTGCTATAATTGGAGGGTGAGGCGTCAGCAACCTTGCCGCCATCAACCTTGGACGTGTCAGTACCTGGAGTACTCTTGTCCCCCGCAGGGGCTTCATTTTTGGGAGCGGGGTCAGTTTTGATTTTCTTGGCGTCGCTGGCCATCTTCTTTCCTTACGCTGCTTTGTCTGGTCGAATTGACTCTGCCTCCCATCCGGCTGCGATTTGGGCATTGTCACGTTCGGATGATAGGCGCGACAAATCCAGCATTCAATCGCGATCACGCCGCAGCGGTAAACACGTCCATCATCACCAGGAGGCCAAGGCGCGGTTCACTTGGGAGTAAACTTGTGTCCAAATAAATAGGCTGCGTTCGATGTTGTCGGTAAAGCCGGCATCAAATAGCAACGAACTTATGGTAACGACGTAGCCGTATTTTTCAGGCGCCAGGGTTCACGCTCATGACACAGATCTCACGCCGCGTTCTTCTCAGGTCAGCGACTGTCGGCGCAGCCAGTCTGACCGCAGCCAGCACGTTGGCTCAAACGCCGGCCCCAACCGCGGGGGTAGAATCTGACCCCGCCACAATGGCGGCGTCCATTTCCGACAAGCTGTTCTCGGACGATGGCTTGGCGCGTCGGATACCGGATGCCCCAACGGTCTCAAATTTGGCGAGAGGGCTTGACCGAACCTTGGTCCTCGGCGGGGGCGGCGAATATTACGTCGCTTGGTATTGTGGATTCTTCCACGGTCTCCTGGAGAATGGTGTCGATCTCAATATCGCCGAAATGGTGGTTGGCACCTCGGCCGGTGCGTATGCGGGATCATCGCTAACGTCCGGAGAATTTCAGCGTCTCAGAACGGCGTTCGAGTTCTTCGGACATTTCCCCGGGCTATTTGCCAAGCTCGCTCCAGTTGCCACCCCCAACATTAGCCAGAAGCGTGCCCAAGAGATCAATTTCAGCGTGAAGGACGGCAGTCCAGAATCCATTCGTGCGATTGGTCATGCCGCATTGGCCGCAGACAACAAGGTCAATGGCAATGCTGCCGATCGCTTGGTGAGACTATTGACCGGAGACAGCAAGACCGATTGGCCGGTCGCAAAGATGTATACGACGGCGAACGATTGCTACACCGGTGAACGTCTTGTCATTGGGCAGGAAGTCGCAAGGAGAAACAGCATTCCCTTGGCGCACGCTGCTGCTGCCAGTTCGTCGCTGCCCGGTGTGATTGGACCGACACTGCTCGGTCAGCGCTACTGCATGGATGGTGGCATTTCCAAGATTTGGGCACACACCGACGTAGTCGCAGGCTCGAAGCGGGCCCTGGTCATAACTCTGACCAATGGTTACGAGGGCAGTTTGCTGAGTGGCATTCCCCACAACATCCACAAAGAGATGAAGGACCTCGAGGCAACCGGGACCAAGGGAATGCTCATCATTGCTGGCACCCCCAAAGGCATCAACCTCCTTGATCCCAACCAGATCGAACCCGCATTAAAGGCCGGATACGAACGTTCCAAGAGTGAAGCGGACAAAATCCGACAGTTCTGGGCCTGAGTGTCACTCGCCTGCGGTGCTACTGCTGTTCAATTCCGCTTGCTTCTTCGCCTCATCGGGCCACCCGAGCCTAGCCGGCCGCTCCTCCACTCGACACTTGATTGCGGTGGCTACTACCGCTACGGACCGTCCGAGGGCGTGCCGTGGTCAAGATGCGGGACGAATTGGGGAGGAGCGCTTGGACGTAAGCGAGCGATGGCAGCGGGCGTCGGAATCGGCTGAGCGGCTTTCGCCGTTCCGGCGGCGGCAGCCGATCCTCGTTGCGCTCATGACGGCCTTCGTCGCGCTGATCAGTCTGACAGTCTTTCTGTTCGTCGCGGGGCTGGATGCCGGACAATTTTGGGGAGCCGCGCTGGTGTCGATCATCGCCATGACGTTGGCCGGCTACTGCGTCGCGCTGCTGAGCAACCGCAAGGCCAAGTCGTCGTACATCGCCGAGTATTATCGGCTCAACAAGGTGAGCGCGCCCCCTGAGCACGATCGACGTGCCGACGTCAGGAATTCGCCTGACTTGATTGCCCCTACTCCAAGACTTCGCTCTGGGAAGGCATCAGGGCGCCCCTGACACTGCTCAAGTTCGATGAACGGCGATCGCGTCGCCGGAGTCTTGCTTACCGGCCAATTCCAACGTCACCCTTGTCGCTGTCACGGGTGTCCCGAGCCGCACCCATATCGCCACCGTTGTTTGAGCGATCGGCCGTCTCGGCTTCGCGCGCGGTGCCGACGTCGCCGGCTTCATTGATGACCTGATTGCGGTTGCCGGTGGCCCGATCCGTTCCGATGTCGCCATGCGAAGCGGCCGCCTGGACCGCCTCAACGACAACGGCGCGACCGTTGTCGTTCGCCTGGCAGGTTGCCGCGCCGGACACAAGCAAGAAGCCGGTCGCCAGCACTGCGAAGAAGAGGGTCGCTTTCGATCGGTTCGCCACAGCCATCTCCATCTGTTGGAGACAGGCTAGGGAACATCGGGGCAAGCGGCGGTGACCGCCGTCACAATATGCGCGATTCGGCTAGATGAAGCGCAAAATGGCGCCGACCATTCCCGCGAAACTCTGCGTAACTTTACTGTGCTATATCAATTAGTTATACTGTATCGCGCTGGTCTTTTGGTTGCCAGACGAGGCAAGAACCTACGGGCCGGCAACCGCACGTATTTGAGCGCAGGATGGGAGCATGGATGCGCTTGACGGGTCCGCGTCAAGGGCGGAGCGATGCCACCCACGACAATGATCGACGATCGATCAGCTTTTCAGAATCGCGCGACCTCGGTCACGGCTTGATGAACCTCTGGTAGCTCTCGTAGCGCACGAGTTCTTTCGTCTTTGAATCTAGAACGTGAATGCCAAAGCGAAGGGCATCCTCGTTCCGCAAGGAGTAAACGTCCTTTTGCTTGAGCCCGAGTCCGAGAAGCTCCAAATCCGCGTCGATTTCCTGAAAATAGTTGGCCAGTTCGTAGATCGTGTTCTGCGCGCGTGCGATGACGCCGGCCGCATCCTTCGCGGTATATTGCTTGTCCTGAAGCACGGGTACGAAGTTATGGAAACCGAGACGATTGTCAGATCCCTTCACCCGGTAGGGCTTTCCATTCTCGTAATCGCGGCCCGCAAGGAAGACGTTGGTGCAGGCGCTCAGGCATTTGGCAGAGGCGTCGGTCACGAACGTGCGGAGCTTCGCTTCGTATACGATGCGTCCGGCCGCCATGGCGCCCTGTATGCTCCCCCCGGTCGAGTCCAAGTACAATACCGTCAGCGGCTTTCGCGACAGTTTGCTCAAGTACATCTGCAGGCGGAAGCCTTCGTCGGTTTCGATGTTGCCACTGGCAAGAATGGCGTTTTCGTTCGCCGCCTCGTTGGGGTGCTTGGAGTATTCCATGCTCAAAGCGGGGGCAGCACACGCCGCGATCCCAATCCACGTCAGCGCGGCGATGATCATTGGACGAACGGGCGTCATGGCTGCGTCTTTCGAATGCGCTTTTCGAGATTGTCCGGAAGCACGAGCTTTCCAGTTTCGCGATTCAGCACCGCTATGCCGTAGTCGAGCGCGTCACTCTCCGTAATGAAGTTGACGTCTTCGTGCTTGGTTCCGGTGTTCAGCTGCAAGACCGTGAGCGGCGCCTTCACGTGCGTGAGGTGCATCAGATTGCGATATACAAGCTGCTGGGTCTCGCGGGAGATGTTCTCAAGCTCGGCCTTGGTGTAGGCCCGCTCGGGAAGGCCGGTCGCAGCGAAGTTGTGAAACCCGAGCTTGGCACCGGACGCCAGAATACGAAGCGGGTTGCCGGTGAGCGGATCGCGCCCGCCCAGGAACGCGTATGTGCACGCACTTGCACAAAGCGATCCGGCAAGCACCATCGTGGGTATCTTGGCGTCGTAGAAGAAGCGGCCAAGCGCTTCGCCTTGCACGACGTCACCACCGGGCGAATCCAGAACCGCGATAATACGTTTGCCAGGCTCGATCTCGGCGATAGCCGACTTCAAGCGAAGGATCTCATTGCCGTTGTACTCCCCGCGGACCATCAGTGTCACTGTGTTGGGCAGGCCGATGTCCATCTTGAATACCGTGACCTCTGCCCGCAGAGGATCCGGAAGCAAGACGACGACAAGTGCCGCGAGGCATGTTGCGAAGGAGCCCCAAAATGTACGAGCCGCTTTGGTCATGGAGATATGCCTTGAATTGACGCGCAAATCCAAAGGGACGAAGCCCCGTTCAATCGCGCGATCTGGTCAACGGCTGGTCGCTAGGCTTCATGACCCTGTGGACCATGATCAGTTGCTGCGTCTGGAGCGCAATGGAATTCAGGGCTCCTTGTCGCGTCAAGCGGCTGAGATCCGCCTCCGCGGCATCGATTTCGCCCATCGCAAGACGCACCCGCGCGCGTGCCGTCAACGCGAAGGCATTGTCCGCCTGGAGCGCGAGCGCGCGGTCAACGGCTTCCTTGGCTTTCTGCAACTCGCCGATGCTCACGAGCGCATTAGCCTCCCAGCCAACAAAGAGTGCGGACTTAGGCTGGAGCGAAGCCCCCTGCCGGAAATCCGCGAGAGCCTTGTCGAAAGATCCGACCGAATACAAAGCCAGACCCCGCCAGAGCAGTGCGCCCTCAAGCTTCGGATTTATTTGCAGCGCGGCTGTGGTCGTCGAGATCGCCAGCGCGAACAGGTTGTTGCGGACAAGCACCTCTCCTTGGCTCTCGAACGCGAGCGCCCTCAAGGCCGGAGGCGCCGTTTTGTTGTCCACAACGGTCTTCAGCACATCCAGGGCTTCTTTCCACCTGGTCAGCGCAATGAGCGTCCTTCCTTTCAAGACGGCAACTTCGGCATCCGCGGGCGTCTGCTTCAAGAGCGCGTCGTAGAGGGCAATCGCTTCCACATTCTTGCCCTTCTGGCGCAACTCAATCGCTTCCTTGAGCTTGGCGCGCCGCTCCTCGGCTTGTTTAGCTGCAGGATCGGCGGGATCAGCCGAGGGAACAGGAGTTGGCGCCGCAACGGCCGGCGCCGGCGGTGGCGGCGCGGGTTGTGCCGTTCGGTTTGGCGTCGCCGGTGGGGGAACGGGTGCGGCGGGCGGGCTCGCAGGTATCGCGGCGGGCGGATTCGCAGGTGGCGCGACGGGTGCCGGATTGTTGCTGGCGAGCGCGGTCGTCGCGGCCGCGCGTCCCCTGATCGCGCGCGCATCAGTTGGCTGGAGCTTGAGTGCAACGTCGTATGCGGCGATAGCGTCGGCAAATCGCTTCTCGGCGACAAAAATATCGCCTAGCTCGACATAGGTGAGCGAGTAGCTCGGCTCGACTGCTTTCGCATGGTTCAGGTCGGCAAGCGCCTCGGCGATCTTGCCCGAAGCCCTGTGCGTCAATGCGCGGCCGACAAAGGCTGACGCTTTGGTCGGATCGAGACGGATCGCCAATTCAAAATCGGCAAGCGCGGCCGGAAAGTCCTTAATTCGAACAAGGAAGAGACCGCGATCGACGTAGGAGACGTACCTGCCACTCTTATTCTCGGACAGCGAAATTGCTTGCAGATAATCGTCGCGAGCTTCGGCGTTCTGGCCCCGCATACCGTGAAGGCGGCCGCGAACGCGGTAGCCAAAGGGCGTCGGTCGCAACGCAAATGCCGCCTTGAGGTCCGCTTCTGCCTTGTCCAATTCCGACAAATCGAGTTCCGCACGCGCCCGCATCACCAGAGCCGTCACATGGGCCTCGGGCGTCTGTGCTTTGTCGTCGATGACGAGAGAGCACGGTGCGAGAACGGCCGCGGCGCGCAGTCGGCTGCAATCCTCGATCGGCCCAGCCGTCGCCGTCGGGAAGGATGACCAAGTTCCGGTTAAGACTGCAACCAATCCGAGCGCACGGCGGAACCAAACAGACATGCCTGGGCTCCAATTTGTTCGGAAGCAGCCCTGAGGCGATCAGGCACTCCCGCATTTGGTACGTCTTTACGTATCATATTCCTGTGCGAAGGTGCCAACAAGATTGTCCTGCCCAATGCTCTCATTGATTTACTTCGTGACACCGAACGGGGCGCGAGCGGCGGTTCGACGTACGGCGGCACCGCAGCCTCACCTATCTCGTCGATGCACATCTGACTCATCGTCGAGAGCACGGACCAACGTTGTTCCCGACCGCCGGTGTGGGCTGACTGCCGGCACGAAGAAATCTGCAAGGTTCCGGCGAGCGGGCAATCGGGAACTTACGCCGAGCGTATCATCGATGCGCTGCAGTCATCTCCGTGCTGCAATCGTCGATGTTCTGTAAAGCGCGTTCGTCAAGCCCGTCACCTTGTTCGCGCCTTGGATCGCGGACTTACCTCCTGACGAACTCTCTGATGTTGTGCCAAATTAGTACGCCATCGCGGAACGGTTCCCCTCCCCGCGCCACACTTCGGCTTGAAGTTTTTGATTGTTTCCCCAGGCGGCCTTTGCTGCCCCTGTTTGAACCCCTGGGCGTGACATGGTCGCGGGGGCGCTTGGGATAGCTTCTCAACCTCGCTAGCCCAGGCGCCCCATCGTCATCACCAGCCTCTAATCGGCCAGGCGTTCCGCGGTCGCGCCGTCAGTTCCCACCCTTGCGCAGCCCGACAACTTGCGCGATGCCATCGACCTTCGCGGACTGCTGCTTCACCAGCGCGGCGAGATCGTCCGGTCCGGACGGAGCGACGTCTTGACCGGTCAAAGCGACCCGCTCGCGAACCTTCGGCTCATTGAGCGCCGCAATGATGTCGCCGGCGATCTTCTTGCGCAGCGCTTCCGGCATCTGTCCGCCGGACAGAGCAACCGTACTCGTCTCGGCGGCGAGGATCGGGTAGCCCGATTCCGATATCGACGGAATGTCCTTCGTCAGTGCCGACCGCTCACGTGTTCCGGCTGCGATGATTTTGACCTTGCCGGCCTCCACAAAGGGGCGAACGACCGCATAGGAGGTCAGCAGCAGATGAATGCGCCCCTCTCCCAGGTCGCGGGCGGCCGCCGCCAGTTCCTTGTAAGGAACGCGCGCCGTCTTTAGCCCCTCCTGCTTGATGAAAGCGTCGACGGCAAACTCGGTCAGCCCCGCGGAGGCCGATAGATTGAGTTCCGGCCGCGCGCGCGCAAGCTGAACGAATTGCGCCAGGTTCGCAGCTTCCAGAGTGCTCGGCACGCCCACGACCAGCAGCGTGTCGGCGATCCGCGCGACTGGCGCGAGATCGCGGTCGAGGTCGTAATCGAGCTTGGCTTGCATATAGGGATGCGCCAGGAACGATCCGGTCGACGTGATGAGCAGCATGTGATCGTCGTTCGCCGCGATCACCGCGCGGATGGCAATGAGCCCGTCCGCGCCCGGCTTGTTCTCGACCACGACAGGCTGGCCCCAGCGTGCGGAAAGATTGTCGCCCAGCACGCGCGCCACGGTATCGGCCGCGCTGCCCGCGCCGAAAGGCAGGATGAAGCGGACGGGCCGTTGCGGCCAATCCGCGGCCAGCGCCTGCGTCGAGCAGATCGTGCCCGCCGCTGAAAGCGCGACGATCGATGCCGCGAACAGATTGCGGAGAGATCGAGTCACAGAAACATCCAACATTTTATTCCTCGCATGGCTTCGGGAGCATGAACTTCCCAGCAAAACTCAACCGTAGTTCGTCGGCCGCCGCGCCGTGATGGCGCCGTACAACTCGGGCCGGCGATGGATCAGCAAATCGGTATTGTTCGTTTCGCGCTTCGAACGCGAAGCCGAAAGCTGCGCAAAGCGCGTCACGAAGCCCCTGCGCCCATGTGGAAGTTCCGAGGCCAGCGTGTTCTGCGGGTAGCCGGCCGGCTGGATGAGCAAACTTGGCCCCGCAACCGCGGAATCCTGGCGGTTGGCGGCGATCAATACGATGCGGTTCTCCATCGCTCGCTCATGCGCGATATAGCGGAACTCCGCCGGTAAACGCCATGTTGTCGGCCAGGCAATCAGGTCGGCGCCGCGCAGCGCAAGAACGCGCGCGACCTCCGGTACCATGCCCTCATAGCCGACCATCACGCCGACATTGCCGAACGGCGTTCGGAAGATCGGGATGTCGTCGCCCGGCGTTGCCCACTCGCGCTCCGCATCCCACAGATGCGTCGCACGATACTTGCCGGCGAGGCCGTCAGGACCGATAGCGTAGACGGTGCTGTAGAAATGACCGCGCTCATGTTCGACCAGGTGCGCAAACAGCCAGAGCTTGATCGAGCGGCAGAGCGCAACGAACTGTTCGAGCGCCTTGGCGGAAATGTCGGCCGCCCATTCCGGATCGCGCGCGACCGCCTGAGGATCAAACAGGAAGTGCTCGGGCAGGACGGCAAGATCGACGCCGTGATTGCGCTGCGCCTCGATGCATTGCGCAATCGCCGCGTTCAGCACCTCCTCCGGCTCGCCGGGAGCGGAAACTTGAACGGCCGCGATCTGACGCACCATGTCGTCGGGCACGATCGGTTCGCGCATGACCTTGGACAGCGGCGTCTCCTCGTAGGGACTGGTCAGCAACGAATAGAGTTCGGGCCTGCGGTCCGCGAACAGATCGTTCGCCGTTCCAAAAGACTTGTCGCTCGCCACCGACGGCTCGATATCCGCGTAAATGATCGTTTCCTCGTCGGGCCCGGCCTGCACCAACACCTCTCCGGTCGGGCTCATGACAAAGGAGCAGCCGGTGAAGCGGTTGTACGCGAGCATCTCCTGCGGCTGATCCAGCGGACGGCGCGGCTTGGTGGCGCCGATCACCCAGCACCGGTTCTCCACCGCGCGCGTCGGCACATGATAGAGATACTGATCGGGTGCGCCCCAATTGGTCGGATTGACAAAAATCTGGGCGCCGCCGAGCGCGAGACAGCGTGCCGACTCCGGGATTCGCCCGTCGGCGCAAACAAAGAAGCCGAGTTGGCCGAGCGGTGTCTCAAACGTCTTGAAGCCCGTCTGTCCCGGCACGAACCAACGCTTGTCGGCCTTGATGAAGAAATTCTTCTGATACTTGCCTTTGAGTTGGCCGTCCGGCCCGATCAACACCGCGCAGTTGAAGACATCCTCGTTGTGGCCCTTTTCGAAAAGGCCACTGACGACCCAGACGCCGTGCTTGGCGGCCTCTCGTCCGAGCGCCTCCGTGAAGGGACCGGGGATCGACGTCGCCTTGTGGTGCGCATCCGCACGGTCCTCGAAGAAGTAGCCATTGTTGCTGGCCTCCGGAAAGACGATGAGTTCCGCACCGGCGGCCGCAGCTTCTGCGATGCGGTCGAGCATACGTTTCAGGTTGCGTTCCTGCTCTCCTTCAAATGACAGCATTTGGACGGCTGCCACCTTGAAAGATCGCTTTGTCATCGTCTGTGCCTTGCTCCGGCAATCCGCCCGCAACGCCAATCAATGCACGCGCCCAATGTACGGTAAAGGGCTCACAGGTCATGCAAGAGCTGCACCGCAGTCACAATCCGATCGTGCGTCGCACGTGGCGGCATGCCATGACGGGCCGGACCAGCGTGGGGTTGCAGACCGTCGGCTAGCGCGCGCTGATTTCGCGAAAGGCGAGCCGCGGCACAAACGAGACTAGCGGCGGCGCATCACCGCCGCCTCCAGCCAGGAGATCGCGAGATACATCAGCGACGAAACGATCGCCAGGATCGTGATCCCGGTCATCACGATGTTCATCTTGAAAATCTGGCTGCCGTACTGAATGAGATATCCCAGCCCTACACTCGCCGACTGGAATTCGCCGACCACCACGCCGACCAGCGAAAGGCCGGCATTCACCTTGAGCGCCGCGACCAGCGTCGGAACGCTGCCCGGCAGGACAACCTTGCTGAGAATCTGTCCCTTGGTGGCGCCGAAGGTCTGGGCGAGCTTGACCTTGTTGGGATCGATGCCCTGGAAGCCCGAGTAGATCATCAGGATGGTGATGAACACCGAAATCGCCAGCGACATGCCGTAGATCGACATCGTGGCACCGAGCCAGATGTAGAAAATCGGCACGAACGCCGTCTTCGGCATCGCGTTGGCGACCACGAGATAGGGGTCGAGCACCTTGTAGAGCGCGGTCCACCACCACAGCGCCGCCGCGACCACGGTGCCGATCACCATCGCGCCGGTGAAGCCGATCACGGTCGCCAGCACCGTTGCCCAGGTGTGCGTCAGGATGCTCGGCTGCTGCGGCGTCGACTTCAAGAGCTCCAGGAAGGTCGGCCACAGCGCCGACGGATAGCTGGTCAGCACCGGGTTCACGATCAGCGCTTTCGGCAGCACCTCCCAGAGCACCAGGAACACCAGAAGGATCGCAAGCTGGGTGAGCCGGACGGCAAGATGGCCGCGCCGTTCGCGCCGCAGCCACGCGCGGTATTGCGGGCTCGGACCCGCGATTGCGGCGGATTCAACCTTCGACATGGACTTCGAGCTCCTGCCAGAGAGTATTGAAGTAGCCGTTGAATTCCGGCGCGTTGCGCGCCGCGAACGGGGTCGGGCGCGACCCGTCGGACGTCGCGAAGCGGATCGGATGTTCCGACTTTACTTGTCCGGGCCGCCGCGACAGCACGATCACGCGCTCCGCCATGCTGATCGCTTCGCCGATGTCGTGCGTGACCAGAATCGCGGTCTTACCCTCGCGCCGCAGGATCATGGTGATCTCATCGGCCAGCGCGAGCCGGGTCTGCGAGTCGAGTGCCGCAAACGGCTCGTCGAGCAGCACGATCTCGGGCTCGGTGCAGAGCGTGCGGGCGAGCGCGACGCGCTGGCGCATGCCGCCCGAAAGCTGCCGCGGCAGATAGTGCAGGAATTGGCCGAGCCCGTAGCGCGTGAGCAGCGTCGTCGCGCGCTCGCGCGCCTTGGTCATGTCGGCGCCCTGGATTTCAGCGCCCAGCACGGTGTTTTCGAGGATCGTGCGCCACTCGAACAGATAGTCCTGCTGGAGCATGTAGCCGACCTTGCGGCTCGGGCCGGCCACAGACTTGCCGTCGACCAGCACGGCGCCGTCGGTCGGTTTGAGGATGCCGGAGATCAGCGACAGCAGCGTGCTCTTGCCGCACCCACTCTGCCCGATGATCGCGACGAATTCGCCCGGCGCAATCGAGATCGAGATGTCTTTGAGCGCCTCGGTCTCGCCTTCGAGGCCGAAATAACGCAGGTTGACATCGCGGAGTTCGACCTTCGGCGAAGCGGCGCTTCCCGATACCGCCACGGATCACTTCACCTTGTTGAAAAACTCGGTGACCACGAGGTCCTGGAACTTCACGCGCTTTCCTGGTTCGAGCACGCCGCCCTGGATCAGGATGTCCTGGAATTTTTCCATGGCCGCCGGCTCGATCACCGGCGACGTCTTCCAGATTTTGAGCTTGCGGTAGCGCTCGGCGGCGCCGGTCAGTGCTTGCGGGTTCACGCCCGGAAAGAATGGCTCAAGCGTCTTGACGAGCTCCGGGATCGGCGCCTCCGCGGTCCACTTCATCGCCTTGGCGATTGCGTTGGTCCAGCTCTGCAGCGTCTCGGGATGCTCCTTGATGAATTTGTCGGTCGCCATGAACGTCGTGTAGTCGGCGAAGCCTACGGTCTCGCCGATCGAGGCCAGGAAGTGCGCCTTGCCGTCGAGCTCGAGCTGCGCCGCATCCGGCTCGATGAAGATGGCGTACTGGTTCTGCCCGGCGAGCCACGATCCCACCCGCGCCGGGATGCCGACGTTGTTCATCAGCTTCACGTCTTTCTGCGGATCGATCCCGTTCTTGCGCAGCGCCGCCTCGAAGAAAAGCAGCGGCGTACTGCCCGGCCGGAAACCGAGGATCTCCTTGCCCTTGAGCGTACTCCAGTCGAACTTGTCGACCTTCTCGCGACCAACGAGCATGAAGCCATCGGTCGCCGTTAGTCCGCAGAAGATCGGAATCTTGACCGGTGAATCGCTGTTCTGAACATAAATCGCCGTTTCCGGGCCGATGAGGCCGACATCGGCCTGATTGGTCACCATGATCGCCAGCGACTTGTCGCCGCCCTGCGCCGTCGTCATCGCGACATCGAGGCCGGCCTCATCGAAGAAGCCTTTGCCGAGCGCCACATAGGCCGGCGTGTACAGCAGCGAGTGCACGACCTCGCTGTAGCGAACCTTTGTGCGCGGCTTGGATTGAGCGAACGCGCGCAGCGGAGCGGCTGCGGCGAGCAGCGTCGACAGGCCAGTTTGCAGGGTACGGCGGCGGGTGAACATGAACGTCCTCGTTCGTGGTCGGCGATGAGAACCGGCGAGGCGAATTTAATCACCGATTTCGGGAAAAGGCCACAGATCGCGCCGCGACCGCGTTGCTCCAACGCATCACTCAAAACGTCGTCCAATCTCCCGACCGTTCGAAGGCCTCGGCCGCGCGATAGACCGTATCTTCGGCGTAGTGCCGGCCGACCAGCATCATCCCGATCGGGCGGCCGTCCTCCATCCCGCACGGCAAGCTGATTGCCGGATGCCCGGTGACGTTGAAAGGGCACGTGTTGCGGGTCGGCTCCCAGCTCCGTCGCGTGATTTCCTGCGGGGTCGCGTCCTTGCCGGGAATGGGCGTGGCCTTCATCGGAACCGTCGGCAGGAGCAGCAGATCGTGGTCGGCGAGCACGGCGTCGTAGCCTGCGCGTACGCGCCGGCGCAGGTTCTGCGCCTTGGCGTAGAAGTGCCCGCCATATCGGTCCATCGTGTACTTGCTGAAGATCGACGCGATCTTCAGCGTGTCGGCGAATTCGTCGGCGCGTTTGCGCCATCCCATGGCGTGATCGAGCAGGCTGGTGACGTAAAGCCCCTCATGACCGATGCCGGCCCCGTTCATCTCCAGCAGCATGACGCACGCCGCATCGCCGCGAATGGCCGCCCAGACCGCAAAGCCCAGCGTGTGCGTCGGCACCGACACTTCCTCGACGATCGCGCCAAGCTTCGCAAAGCGCTGCGCGGCATCGCGCACGTGCGCATCGACATCTGGCTCCGAGTTGGGATGGCCGAAGCCTTCCTTGATGACGGCGATACGCATTCCCTTGACGCCGCCACCGAGCGCGTCGGTGTAGCGGCCGGCCGGAACGCCGCGCTGGCGCGTATCAAGACCGTCCGGCCCGGCGATGACCTCCAACAGCAGCGCGTTGTCGCGCACGTTCGCGGTCATCGGTCCGGCGGTATCGATCGTGATCTCGAGGAGCCCGATGCCGGTGTAGGGGACGAGACCGAAGGTCGGTTTCAGTCCGACGATGCCGCAATGGCTCGCGGGAATGCGAATCGAGCCGGCCTGATCGCCGCCGATCGCCATGTCGACGTCGCCGGCGGCGACGAGCGCCGCACTCCCCGACGACGACCCGCCGGTGGTGTAGCCGCGCTTGTGCGGATTATGCACCGGACCGGTCGAACTGGTGTGGCTACCGCCGGAGACGCAATAATACTCGCACACCGCCTTGCCGGCGATCTCGCCGCCGGCGTCCAGGATGCGCTCGACGATGGTGGCGTCGACGTCGGGCACGTAACCCTCCAGCACCTGGGCGCCGATCATCATCGGCACACCGGCGAGGCAGATGTTGTCCTTGAGCGCGATGCGCCGGCCCGCAAGCTTGCCGGTTGGCTGGCCCTTGATCGAGGTTTTCACGTACCAGGCGCCGTGCGGGTTCTCCTCCGCCGACGGCCGATGGAATTGACCGCGCGGATATTTCACCGCGGGAAGCTCGTCCGGCGTCGCGTCGAGCGTCGCGTAGGCATCGGCAAGCGGCGTGACGATCTGTTCGACGGCGGCCAGGTATTCGTCGCTCGGGTTCATGCCGAGCTTTTGCGCCATGTCACGCAGATCGGCGATACTGGGCTTCTGAAACATCATCGATCCTTTGTGACGCGCAGGACGAATTCGAATTGAGTGTCGACAGCGCAGGCAGAGCGACCCGGCCGTCGCTCATGCCAGGACCGCAATGGCGTTGATCTCGATCAGGTACTCCGGCGAGGTCATCTTGCACACCTCCACCATGGTGGAGGCCGGCGCGGGCGCCTTGAAATATTCACGCCGCACCTTATGGATTTGATCGAAGTGTTCCATGTTGCGGACGTAGACGTCGACCCGGCAGACATCGTCGAGCGTGCCGCCGGCCTCCTCGACCGCCGCCTTGAGGTTCTCGCAGACCTGCTTCGTCTGTTCCTCGATGTTGCCGATGCCGGCGATCGTTCCGTCGGCGCGTCTCGACGTCATGCCGGAGATGAACACGAGACGGCCTTTGGCCTCGATCATGGTCGCTTGACTGAAATGCCCGTTGGGCTGGCGCAGGCGCTTCGATGTCAGTTGCGTCTTCGGCATGGTGTACCTCTCTGAACAGACTATGATGTGGGAAGGCGAATAGCGTGTTTCGCGCCGGCGGCATCGAGCGCGGCGACGGTAGCGCTGTCGAGCGTCACGAAGCCGGCGGACTGCTTGCGTGCCGCGAGCGCGGGATCGCCGGGCGCCAGCACGCGTTCCACGCCGGGGGCGGGCTTGGAGGCGCGAACGCGCGCGGTCAGTGCCTCGACGACGGCGGCGAAATCGACGACCGGACGAAACGCAGCGACATCGATCGCCAGGAAATAGTGCGCGCAGGCGTACGGCACCTTCGGATCGCCGTAGAGCGGACGCACATCGCCGCCGACGGCCCCAGACGACAAGCCGCCGGCCAGCAGATCGATCATCATCGCGAGACCGAAGCCCTTCGGACCCGCGGCCGGCAGCAGCATGCCCTTGATCGCGGCCGTAGGGTCCGTGGTCGGCACGCCCTCGGCGTCCGCCGCCCAGCCGAGCGGGATTGCGTTGCCGGACGCCTCGGCCATCCGGATCTTGCCCATGGCTGCGGCGCTCAGTGCGAGATCGACGACCAGCGGCTCTCCTCCCGCCGACGGCGCGGCGATGGCGATCGGGTTGTTGCCGACGAGGCGTTCGGCTCCGCCGGTCGGCGGCATCAGGGGGCGCGTGTTGCACAATACGAGGCCGACACAGCCATCCTTCGTCATCGCCGCCGCCCAGCGTCCGGCGGTGCCGAAATGAAAGCCATTGCGGACGGCGACCGCGCCGAGCGCATGCGTTTTCGCGCGCGCGACGGCCAGTTCGACGCAACGGCGCGCGGTGACCTGCCCGAGGCCATTCTCCGCGTCGTACACCACCGCGCCGGCCTTTTCGGAAACGATGCGTCCTGCCGCCGTCGGCGACACCGAGCCTGCGGCGAGACGATCGAGATACATCGGCAACAGCATCAAGCCGTGCGAGGCAATGCCTTCAAGCTCCGATGCGACCAGGTCGGCGCCAACCTCGCGCGCGGCGGGTTCGGGTACGCCATGCTTCGACAGCAGCGCCGCCGCGAACTCGATCGCGGCCGTGGCCGGGATGCGGCGCGAGCCCGGCGCGGCCGTCATCGCGCGTCCTTCTCGTCCTCGTAGAAGTCGGGTTTGAACGGATAGTGCGGCCCATCGTAGATCTCGACCACGATGGTGTCCTCGTGCGCGATCGCGGGCCCGTGCACGTTGCCCTTCTTGTTCCAGTAGAACGAGCCGGCCGTCAGCGTCACGCCGGTCGGCGTATACTCGTACTTGCCTTGCAGGCAGATCATGAACTGGTTGGACGCGTGATAATGCGGCTGCGGGATGCCGCTGCCCTTGGCGAAGCGAATGAGCGCGATCGAGGCGCCGGTCTCTTCATTTCGCCACAGCATCTTTTCCGAGATGCCGGGCAGCGACTTTTCGCGCCAGGGCATGTCGTTGCTCTGCATCAGGACCTCGCCGAGGTCCGGCGCGCCGGCAGGCATCGACGGCATCGTTGTCTTGGCATCGGACATGGGCATCTCCGTTCTTGTTTGTTGACGCTAGGGATGAGGCTGCGCCGAACCGACCGCGTGCTTCAGCTCGACCAGGATGTTGCGGTAGCGCCAGCCTGAGGTATTGGACAGCTCGTGCGGCTCCCCCGCCTCGCGCCACAACGCCATGCCGGGCTTCTCGTGCGTTTCCACGATGCGGCCCGACAGGAAGCGCATGACGTTCTCGCCGTCGGTCAACGGGATCACGAGGTAAGGCAGCAGATGCTGGTGCATGGCCTGCTTCGCGCCGGGCTCCAGGTCCACGATCCATACCCGCACCGTATCGTTCTCGAAAACGACCTTGTCGCCGATCGGCCCGAGCTTCAGTTCGCCGTGCTGGGTAGCGTCGGTCATGGCGTGCGATCCTTCATCTCGAACTCACTCGTGTTCCGGTTTGTGCGGCAGCAGCGGCGCAAGCAGCCACTCGGCAACGACCACCGCCATATAGACGAGCATGCCGAGCGCGGCGAGGGCGAACAGGGCGGCGAAGGCCAATGGCGTGTCGAGTTGCGACGTGGCGGTCATCAGCAGGTAGCCCAGACCCTCGGACGAGCCGATGAACTCGCCGATCACCGCGCCGATCACCGCCAACGTCACGGCCACCTTGGAGCCGGTGATGATGTGAGGGAGAGCATGCGGCAGCTTCACCTTGATGAAGATTTGCCACCAGGATGCCTTCAGGCTGCGGGCGAGCTCGATGAGTGGCGGCGGCGTGGATTGCAGCCCCGCGGCGGTATCGACCACGATTGGAAAGAACGCGACCAGCCAGGCGATCGCAAGCTTCGACTCGATGCCGAGACCGAGCCAAACGAGCACAATCGGCGCGAGCGCGACCTTCGGCACCGACTGCAGCGCAATCAGGATCGGATAGACCATCAGATTGAGCGTGTTCGAGCTTGTGATGGCGACCGCGATCGGCACGCCGAGCGCGAGCGCCAGCAGGAAACCGTAGATGGTCTCTTTCAACGTCACGATGCTCTCCGACCAAAGCAGGTCGGCACGGTCGATGGTCGCGGCAAGCACAAGTCCGGGCTTCGGCAGCACCGCCGTCGGCAGCTTGAAATGCACGCATGCCAAGTGCCACGCCAGAATCGTCAGCGCGATGCCGAGCGGCGGAAGCAGGATCGGCTTCATCTGCTCGAAGCGGCGCGCGTCAAGCATGTTCGTCGGCATCCTCGCGGATGACCCCCAGCGCCCGGCTGGCGCGATGCTCGATCGCCGTGAACTCGGGCGAATAGCGTGTTCTTGCAGAGCGCGGATAACGCAGATCGACCGCAACCGTTTCCGCGACCCGCGCCGGCCGTCGGCTGAACACGATCACCTGGTCGGCCAGATAGACGGCCTCCGCGATCGAATGCGTGACGAACGCGACCGTGGCGTTGGTCTGCCGGCGGATGTCGAGCAGGAGATCGTTCATCTCCATGCGGGTCAGTTCGTCGAGCGCGCCGAACGGCTCGTCCATCAGCAGCAGCGTCGGCTCGTGCACGAGCGCACGGCACAGCGCGACCCGCTGCTGCATTCCGCCGGACAACTGGTGCGGGCGCGCCTTCTCGAAATCCGCAAGTCCGACCATGTTGAGCAGGTCGCGCGCGCGGGCAATCGTCTTGGCATTGCGGCGTCGCAGGATCTCGGCCGGAAACAGCACGTTGTTGAGCACGGTGCGCCACGGCATCAGGTTCGGCGACTGGAACACGAAGCCGACGCTGGCGCGCGGCCCGGTGACTTCCTCGCCCGCGATGCGCACCGAGCCCGAGGTCTTGGGAACGAGCCCGGCGATGATCCGGAGCACCGTGGTCTTGCCGCACCCCGAGGGGCCGAGCAGCGAGACAAGCTCGCCTGCCTCGAACTGAAAAGACGCCTGGTCGATGGCGACCAGCGGATCGCGCGCGCCGGGCGGCGAGAACACCTTGCGGACGTTCTTGACCTCGACGAACGGCATTCCTCTCGCCTTACACTGACTTGCTCACGAGGCTATTGCGGCCGCGGAGGATTGTGTTACGCTAATACATTACGTGATATATCACAAGCGACGGAAGCCCGCACATGCGGAAATCGGCCGGAGCTCACAAATCCAACGCTGTGCAGCGGACCGATGCGCGCATGCGCCCGCAGCCCGCGTCTGAAAAATCGCTGCTCTCGCTGTCCGATGCGGCCTACGAGGCCATCAAGCACCGCATTCTCTCGCTGGCGTTGCGCCCCGGCCTTTTCGTCACCGAGCAGACCCTGAGCGACATGATCGGCATCAGCCGCATGCCGGTCCATCAGGCCGTGCAGCGGCTCAAGTCGGACGGCCTGCTCGATGTGATCGCCCGCAAGGGCATCATCATTCGCATGACGTCGTTCAAGGAGCTGCTCGAGCTGTTCGAGGCGCGCCTGATCGTCGAGCCTGGTATCGCCGCACTTGCGGCGGAGCGCATCGATGCGCCGGGGATCAAGGCGCTGCGGGCGATGCTGGCGCAGTCGCGCGATCATCTCGATCAGAAGAGCAGCCGCCGGAACTTCATGGCACTCGACCGTGCATTTCACGGCGCAATTGCGGACGCCGCCGGCAATGCCATCCTGGCCGAGGCGCAACGCCCGCTGCACGAACGCTCGATGCGCGTGTGGCTCGTTCGCGTCTGGGGGCCGGACGGCCTGAAGGACACGCAGCGCGAGCACGAGGCCATCATGTCGGCGATTGCCGCGAGCCGGCCGGAGACCGCCCGCAAAGCCATGGCACATCATCTTGAGGGACTGCGCGATCGCATCGTCCAGGGCAGTCGGCAATTCGAGGAATTGGTGCCGGAACTCTAGTGCGGCGGATTTGACGTTCCTACCAGTGTCCCTTTGGTTCCGACGCTTGTAAGTGTGTGTGCCGCAAGGGGATACAAGCGTCGGAACCGGGACACTAGCGCAGAACCGCTGCCCTGCGATGTTGACGCAAGATGCCGAAGCACAGGAGTAAGGTCACATGCTGAGACTAGCGAAATTCTTCTTGGCGTCGATCGTCGCGCTTGCGGCGCTGCCGCCGGCGGCTGACGCCCAGGAGCGCGACATCAAGTTCACGCTCGACTTCATCGCGCTGGGACGCCACGCGCCTTGGTATGTGGCGATCGCCAAGGGCTACTTCAAAGACGAGAAGCTCAACGTCACCATCGTGCCTTCGAAAGGCACGGCCGACGCCATCGCGGCGCTCGAGGCCAACACGTCGGAATTCGCCTTCGTCGACATTCCGAGCCTGATCGCCGGCGGCAGCTCGGCCAACAACGTGCGCATCGTCGCCGTGAACTACCAGAAGCCGCCCTACTGCGTGTTCTCGCTCAATCCCGGCGCCAATATCCGTTCCGCCAAGGACATGGCCGGCATGGAGCTTGGCTCAAGCACGGCCTCGTTCGTCCCGCGCATCCACCAGGCCTTCATGAAGATGAACGGCGTCGATCCGTCCACGCTCAAGGTCGTCAATATCGACGGCGCCGCGCGCGTTCCCATGCTGGCCGCCCGCAAGGTGCAGGCGATCGACCTCTTCGTCATGAGCGAGCCCGCGATCAAGCGCGCGGTGAAGGATGCCGAGCCTTACTGCTTCCTGCTCGGCGATCACGGCCTCGACATCTATTCCAACTCGATCGGCGTGCGCGCCGATTTCATCGAGAAGAACCCGGAGGTCGTGCGCGGCTTCGTGCGTGCGGCGATGCGCGGGTGGAAGGATGCATTGGCCAACCCGGAGGAGGCTGCCAAGCTGCAGTTGCAGTTCCTCAAGGCGCTCGACCCGGTCATCGTGGCCGAGGAGGTGCGCATCCTGAAACGTCTTGCGGTGACGCCGGACACGGAGAAGAACGGGTTCGGCGCGATGACCAGGGAGAAGATGCAGCGCACCATCGACTTCATCAATAACAACGTCGAGGTGAAAGGCGACAAGCGCACGCTGGCGAACGTCATGGTCGAAGGCTATCTGCCCACGGAACCGATCAAACCGTGATCCGGTTTTGGCGGACCGCAGGTCCGGCCCGCGAGCTGCTGCAAGTATGAGCGGTCCGCCGAAGCCAGCGCTCATCGAGCGGCTGCCGGTCGATCATCGTCGGCGCCGGGCCGGTCGGGTCTTACCACCGCGCTCGGCCTCGCCTATCACGGCGTCCCATCCATCATCATCGAGGACGACGACCGGCTGTCGATCGACACCAAGGCCGGCACGACGCTGTCGCGCACGCTGGAGGTGTTCCGCCGTTATGGCGTGGCCGACGAAATTCTGGCGGTCTCGCTGCGCATCGACGAGATCGGCGAAATCGACCGCGCGACGGGTCAGCCGCGCACGTCGGTCCGGCTCGATGCGCTGAGCGGAGAGACACGCTACCCGTTCGTGATCAACCTGCCGCAGCAGGACATGGAGCCGGTGCTGGCACGCGCGCTGGAGAATTCCGGGCTCTCCAGCATCCGCTTCCGCCACCGCTTCACCGGCCTCGAGCAACTCGACGACCGGGTGCGGGTCCACCTCGACACACCGAACGGCAGCGAGACACTCGAGGCATCCTACCTGCTCGCCTGCGACGGCGGCCGCAGCGCCGTGCGGGACGCCCTCGGCCAGACCGTGGAGGGCACGTCGACGGACGAGCGCTACGCCCTCGTCGATCTCGCTTGCGATCTCGATGTCGGCAACCGGCGGGACTATCCCTATCTCGCCTACTTCTCGGATGCCAAGGAGTGGATGATCCTGGTCCGTCATCCGCACTGCTGGCGCTTTCTCTACCCCCTGTCCCCGGATTCCGAGCCGTCAGCCGAGGATCTTCGCGACAAGGCGCTGTCGTTCATCGGCAAGGTCGATAACGTCCGCATCCTGCAGAAGGTCATCTATCGCACGCATCATCGCGTCGCCGGCCGCTGGCGGACCGGCCGCGTCTTCCTGATGGGCGACGCGGCGCATCTCATTACGCCGATGTGGGCGCTGGGGTTGAATACCGGCGTGATGGATGCCTCCAACCTGCCGTGGCGGCTGGCCTGGGTGATGCGTGGCTGGGCGAATGACGCTGTTCTCGACGGCTACGAACGCGAGCAGCGGCCGCTGGCGCTCCACGGCTCCGGCGAGATGGCCGAGGCCGCGCGCGCCTCGATGGCCAAGACGCAGGGTGCCGCGACGGCGATGACATCGAACAATTGGAGCAACGCCTACACGCGCGGCATGCTCGGCATTCGTCTCGACGTGCAGGGCCGCGGCGCATGGTCGATGGTCAAGACGTCGACGGAGCCGCCGGTTGAGCCGGGCGACCGGATTCCCGACGTGCTCGTCCACACGCCCGAAGGACGCGAAGTGCGCCTGCACGATCTCGCCGGCGACCGGTTTCTTGCACTCTACTTCACCGACGTGCGAAGGCGGCCCGCGATCCCTGCGGCGCGCTCACCGGCGCTCGCGCATTTCGCGGTTTCGCGCTGGGATGCGCCATTCGACAGCGGCGTCAGGGATCGCGCCTTGCTCGACCCGGGCGATCGGCTGAAACGCAGGCTGGGTGTCGCCGACGACACGCTGGTGCTGGTCAGGCCCGACGAACACATCGCTGCTATTCTGCCGATGAAGGGCGCCGATGCCGCCGATCTCTACGGTGCGATCGTCGGCAAGCCCGTACCGGAGTGAACGGCGATGCCGGCGACCATCAGCTACGACTTCACCGGCTCCGTCGTTCTCGTCACCGGGTGCGCTTCGGGCATCGCCGCCGCCACCGCGCGGGCCGTCGCGGCGGCCGGCGGCCGGGTGATCGGCATCGACGTCGACAGCGCGGGTCTCGCGCGTCTCGCGCAAGAGCATGACAGGATCGAGCCGCACACGCTGGACGTGGCCGATCCGGCCGCCGTCAAGGCTCTGGTCGGCGATGTCGTTGCCAGGCACGGCCGCATCGACGCCGCGGTGCTCGCCGCGGCGGTGCAGATACGCACGCCGATCGAGGACATCGCGGACGCCGAGTGGCGCCGCCACATGGCGGTCAATCTCGACGGTGTCTTCCACTTCATCCGTGAATTGAGCCCCGTCATGAAGCGCCAGCGTTCCGGCGCCATCGTGTGCTTTACGTCGGGCCTCGTCGGGATGGGATGGCCGGGAGCGGCGGCCTATGCGGCCTCCAAGGGCGCGCTGCTCGGGCTGGCGAAGTGCGCGGCCGTCGAGCTGAAGGAGCACGGAGTGCGCATCAACGTGCTCTCCCCCGGCCTGGTCGCAACGCCCGATCTGGCTGAACGTCGCCGACGGCGAGGAGATCGCCATGTACGAGCGCTCGCTTGGCGTCTCCAAGCCCGAGTCCGTCGTTCCTAGCGTGCTCTATCTGATCTCCGACGCCTCGAACAATCTCACCGGTACGGTCATCGAGCGCCGGCTGGTGCCGGGAGGATGACCGCCGCTGCGCTTCGCCTGATACCGCCGCCGCCGCAACGACTTCGAGCAACAGCTCGGTCTAACCTCGCCTGATCCGCATCCTTTGTCCGACGATGACGGTCACAACGACCGCGGCCGCGTAGGCCAGCGTCGTCAGCCGGATCGGCTCGCCGTTGACCGGCACGGCCAGTGCCACGATCAGGAACGGCTGCAACAGCATCAACTGTCCGACCCGCGCGACGCCTGCTATCGCCATCGCGGCGTTGAAGACGAAGAACGCAAAGAACTGGCTGACGAAGCTGACATAGGCAAGCCCGGCCCAGGCCGGCAACGGCACGTTCGCGAGATTCTGCGGCCAGAGCGCCAGCATCCCGACGACCGAAGCCGGCAACAGCATCGCGACCTGCCAGGAGATCACTTCCCATCCAGGCAGGGTCGCACTCAAGCGGCCCGATATGGCGTAGGCGAAGGCGCCCGCCGCCACGGTCCCGAGCAGGAAGAGGTCGCCGGGCGCAATCGACCATGTATCGCCCTGCTGCAGCACGAAGACGATCACGATCGCAGCACCCGCGAGACTGACCAGCCAGAAGCCCGCGCTAGGGCGCTCGTGAGCGACCACGCATGCCGCCGCAGTGGTGGCGAGCGGGAGGATGCCGAGCACCACGCCGCCATGCGCCGCCGGCACGGTCGTCATCGCCAGCGCCATCAGCACCGGGAAACCGATCACCGAGCATAGCGCGGCCGCGATTAGACGGCCCCACAGCGCGCGCGGCGGCCAAGGCCGGCGCAAAAGGACAAGGAGCGTGAGACCGGCGCAGCCCGCAATGGTCGTGCGCGCCGCCGTCAAGAACAGCGGATCGAGCGAACCGACCGCCAGGCGCGTCGCCGGCAGGGTGCCGGCAAACAGCAGGACACCGGCGCAACCGAGCGCGATACCGAATTTCTCGCCGGACATGGCCATGTTGCGCGTGAAAACTGTTCGTGTGGCAAGACCGCGATTCTGGCTCGCAGCGCACACATTCGATTTGCGATTGGTGCCGCCCAGGCAGCGACGCCGGAGGGCTGCCGATGAGCGTTGTGGGCCACCATCAACCTGACGTAAATGACGGGTGTCAAGCAGGACAGGAGCGCACATGATCCTCGAAATCGCGCAGATCGACGTGAAGCCCGGAACCGAGAAGGAATTCGAGGCCGGTGTCGCCAAGGCTGCGCCGCTGTTCAAGCGCGCGAAGGGCTGCCACGGCATGGAACTGCAGCATTCGGTCGAGAAGCCATCACGCTACCGGCTGTTCGTACAGTGGGAGACGGTCGAGAATCACACGGTGGATTTCCGTGGTTCGGCCGACTTTCAGGAATGGCGCAAGCTCGTCGGCCACTGCTTCGCATCGCCGCCGGAGGTGGAACACGTGCGCAGCGTTGTGAAAGGCTTTTGAGCCGCCCTTTCCCCGCCATGCTCGCGGGCCCATATTCGCCCCATGGCGAAATCCCCGAAGCCGCCGCAAAAGCGCGATCCGGCCAAGCATTCGAAGAAGGATCCGGCAAAGCCGACGCGCGCCAAGGCGTCGCGGCCGGACCTGCCGCCGATCGAGCCTGCGCTCGCGCAACTGCTCAATCCCGGCATCGGCCAGGGAACGGCGGGGCCGGGCTCGCAGACCGGTTTGCAGCCGCCGCCGGATAATTCATTCGACCGCCGCCGGGATTTCTCCGACGCGCACCGCGCGCGCAAATCGACGACAGAGGGATTCGAGGAGGCGCCGCAGTCGGGCTATGTGGCGAAGGGCGTCGCGCCGCCCGACATCCACAAGGGGCTGGCCGAAACGCTCGGTTACAAGGAAGACGAAATTTCGGGGCAGCGTTCGTCCGGCGTCACCGCGACTGCACAGGCGTTGGAATCATTGCTGCGTGAGGGCCGGCCGGAATTCGATGCCCAGCCATGGACGCCGCATCGCCCGCCGCGGCCGGAGAAGTCCGAAGGCGGCTATCGCCTCGTCATCAAGTCGGAGTTCGAGCCGAAGGGCGACCAGCCGCAGGCGATCCGCGATCTCGTCGAGGGCGTGAAGCGCCACGACCGCACCCAGGTGCTGCTCGGCGTCACCGGCTCGGGCAAGACCTTCACGATGGCGAAGGTGATCGAGGAGACGCAGCGCCCGGCGCTCGTGCTCGCACCGAACAAGACGCTGGCGGCGCAGCTCTACGGCGAGTTCAGGTCGTTCTTTCCCGACAACGCGGTCGAGTATTTCGTCTCCTACTACGACTACTACCAGCCGGAAGCCTACGTCCCGCGCACCGACACTTACATCGAGAAGGAATCCTCGATCAACGAGCAGATCGACCGCATGCGGCACAGTGCGACTCGTTCCCTCCTGGAACGCGACGACGTCATCATCGTGGCCTCGGTCTCGTGCATCTACGGTATCGGTTCGGTCGAGACCTATTCGGCGATGACGTTCTCGCTCAAGCAGGGCGAGCGCATCAACCAGCGCCAGATCATCGCCGACCTGGTGGCGCTGCAATACAAGCGCTCCGGCGGCGACTTCTTCCGCGGCTCGTTCCGAGTGCGTGGCGACGTGATCGAGATTTTCCCCGCGCACTACGAGGACCGCGCCTGGCGGGTGTCGCTGTTCGGCGACGAATTGGAATCGATCCACGAGTTCGATCCGCTCACCGGGCACAAGACCGACGAACTGGAATTCGTCAAGATCTACGCCAACTCGCACTATGTCACGCCGCGGCCGACGCTGATCCAGGCGATCCAGGGCATCAAGATCGAGCTGCGCCAGCGGCTCGAGCAGCTCAATGCTGCCGGGCGCCTCTTGGAAGCGCAGCGGCTCGAGCAGCGCACGGTCTACGACCTCGAAATGATGGAGGCGACCGGCAGTTGCGCCGGCATCGAGAACTATTCGCGCTATCTCACCGGGCGCAAGCCCGGCGAGCCGCCGCCGACGCTGTTCGAATACGTGCCCGACAATGCGCTGGTGTTCGTGGACGAGAGCCACGTCACCATCCCGCAGCTCGGCGGCATGTTCCGCGGCGACTTCCGCAGGAAGGCGACGCTCGCCGAATACGGCTTCCGCCTGCCCTCCTGCATGGACAACCGCCCGCTGCGGTTCGAGGAATGGGACGCCATGCGGCCGCAGAGCATGGCGGTGTCGGCGACGCCCGGGCATTGGGAGATCGACCAGGCCGGCGGCGTGTTCGCCGAGCAGGTCATCCGACCGACCGGGTTGATCGATCCGCCCGTCGATGTCCGGCCGGCGCGCACGCAGGTCGACGACCTCGTGGGCGAAGTGCGGCAGGTGGCGGCGAAGGGTTATCGTTCGCTTGTCACCGTGCTGACCAAGCGCATGGCCGAGGACTTGACCGAATATCTGCACGAGCAGGGAATTCGTGTCAGGTACATGCACTCGGACATCGATACGCTGGAGCGCATCGAGATCATCCGCGACCTCCGGCTCGGCGCCTTCGACGCGCTGGTCGGCATCAACCTCCTGCGCGAGGGCCTCGACATTCCGGAATGTGCGCTGGTCGCAATCCTCGACGCCGACAAGGAAGGTTTCCTGCGCTCGGAGACCTCGCTCGTCCAGACCATCGGCCGCGCCGCGCGCAACATCGACGGCCGCGTCATCTTGTATGCGGACCACATCACCGGCTCGATGGAGCGCGCGATGGCGGAGACGAGCCGCCGCCGCGAGAAGCAGGAGGCATTCAACACGGCGAACGGCATTACGCCGGAAAGCATCAAGAAATCGATCGGCGATATTCTGTCGAGCGTCTACGAACGCGACCACGTCCTGGTCTCGACCAGCGGAGGCCTGACCGGCATCGGCGAGGAAGACACCGCCAGCATCGGGCACAATTTCGAGGCGGTGATCGCGGATCTCGAAACCCGCATGCGCGAAGCGGCCGCCGATCTCGATTTCGAAGAGGCCGCGCGGCTGCGCGACGAGCTCAAGCGGCTGCGCGCGACCGAGCTGGCGGTGGTGGACGACCCGACGGCGAAACGGCCCGGCACACCGCCGCCGCGCACTCGATCACCCTCTCCCCAACCGAAGTCGGACAAATCCGACTTCGGCCGGTTGATAGTGCCGAACTCGGGTAAACCCGAGTTCGGGTCGAGGGTCGCCCGCCGAAGGCGGGCGGGGTGAGGGGTGAGGACGCCGGCAGCAAAGTCCACAAACCCGACCTCGACGAGATGGGGATCGCGCTCTACCACGAAAGTCTCCCGCATCGTCCCGGTGAAAAGCGCGACGGCCCGCGCAAGCCAACGCTCGACGAGATGGGTCCCGGCCGGGAATCGAAGCCCTATCGCCCCGGCCCGCGCTCCACCACCGGCCGCGCCGGCATGCGCGGCGGCTGGAAGCCGCGTGGCCGATAGGCGCGAAAACGCCGCCGCGGGGGAACAAAGCCCCCGCGGCGGGTCAATCAAAATTGGATGAAAGTTCGAGCCAGCCTGATCGAAAGGTCAGGCCGCCACGGCTTCCTTCTTCTTCAGCGGATAGTCGGCGCTATCGTAAAGCGCACGGATGTCCTGGTGGCTCAGTCGTGCCTCGCCGATCTCGATAAAGGCGCCGAGCAGCAACGGCTCCGGCAGCTCCTCCATCGCGAACCGAATGGCCTCGGAGGCGCGATCGAACCGGCGGTATTTCACCACCTGCTTAATCTTGCGGTTCCGGGACGGGAACAGCTCGGCGGGCGCGCTGTAATCGAATTTCGACATGGCGTTGCTCCAAATGACGCTCGAACCAAAATGTGAACGGTCAGCATTCAAACCGTGCCCATTATATGGGTATCAATCCCTCCGAATCGAGTGCCCGGATGACGTTTTTTGCCAAGACGAACAGAGTGCGAACCGATCCGGTCGACTAAAGTCGCATGGAGGAGATCAAGGCGTGGCTCGCGTCGTCGGTATTGATCACCTGGTCCTCACAGTCGGCGATTTCGCCCGCTCGAAGGAGTTCTACCGCAGGGTGTTGGGCTTTTCGGATTCAAGCTGAAGTACGAATATCCGAACATGGCCGGCTGGAGCAACGGCAAGACCCTGTTTTGGATTAACGCTACCGACAAGAAGGGCAGAAAGCGGAAATATCGCAAAGGCGACATCGGCTTTCATCATTATGCGTTCGAACTGTCGAGCCGCGGGGACGTGGACGCGCTCGGCGCCTTTCTGGAAAAGAACGGGATGACGGTGCTCGATCCGCCCGGCGAATATTATGACGAGTGCTACTACGCGGTCTATTTCGCCGACCCGGACGGCATGAAGCTCGAAGGCATGGTGTACGAGCCGAGGCCGAAGGCGCGTGCGAGCGCAAGAGCAAGAAGGAGCAGGGCATCGCAATCGAACCTCGTCGCAGGCACGGCCAATGTGACTGTGCCCTCGCCCTTTGCGGGAGAGGGCAGCTCCGAATCGTCAACGCCTCGAATTGGGTGAGGGGTCCGGCGCGCAGTAGTCCGCAGCCCCTCACCCATTCGTTGCGCGGCCGCCCCTCGGGCGAGGCGCCTGCTCTCGGCGCTCGGAGAGAGTCACACTCCCTTCGCCATCTCGCGCAGCTTGAATTTCTGCACCTTGCCGGTCGAGGTTTTCGGCAATTCGACGAACACCACGTACCGCGGACACTTGTAGCTCGCGAGGTGCGAGCGGCACCAGACGACGAGCTCGTCGGTCGTTGCCGCGTGGTCCGGCTTGAGCTCGACGAACGCGCACGGCGTCTCGCCCCATTTGTCATCGGGCTTCGCCACCACGGCGGCGGCCTGCACGGCGGGATGCTTGTAGAGCGCGTCCTCGACCTCGATGGATGAGATATTCTCACCACCTGAGATGATGATGTCCTTGGAGCGATCCTTGAGCTGGACATAGCCGTCCGGGTACATCACGCCGAGATCGCCGGAGTGAAACCAGCCGCCGGCGAATTCCTTCAGCGTCGTCGCCTTGTTCTTGAGATAGCCCTTCATCACGACGTTGCCGCGGAACATCACCTCACCGATGGTCTCGCCGTCGCGCGGCACCGGTTTCATGGTTTCCGGATCGCGCACATCGAGCGCTTCCAGCGGCACGTAGCGCACGCCCTGCCGCGCCTTCTTCGCGGCCTGCTCGTCGGGCGGCAGCTTGTCCCAGGCCTCCTGCCATTCATTGACGGTGGCGGGGCCGTAGGTCTCAGTGAGCCCATAGACATGCGTGACGTTGAAGCCCGCCTCCTTCATGGCGGCGAGCACGGCCTCGGGCGGCGGCGCCGCGGCCGTGAAGAACTCGACGATATGCGGCAGCGGGCGCTTTTCGGCCGGCGGTGCGTTGAGCAGCGTCGCCATCACGATCGGTGCGCCGCAAAGATGCGTAACGCGGTGGTCGGCGATCGCCTCGTACATCGCGCGCGCCCGCACAGCGCGCAGGCAGACATGCGTGCCGGCGACCACCGAGATGGTCCAGGGGAAGCACCAGCCGTTGCAGTGGAACATCGGCAGTGTCCACAGATAGACCGGATGCTTGCCCATGCTGCCGGTGAGCACGTTGCCGATCGCCAGCAGGTAGGCACCGCGGTGGTGGTAGACCACACCCTTGGGATCGCCGGTGGTGCCCGACGTGTAGTTGAGCGTGATGGCGTCCCATTCATCGCCCGGCATGTGCCAGACGAAATCCGGATCGCCGCCGGCGATGAACTCTTCATACTCGATCGTGCCGAGCCGCTCGCCGTCGCCGCGATATTCCGGATCGTCGTAGTCGATCACCAGCGGCTTCACCTTGGCGAGCCGCAGCGCTTCCTTCACGACCTTGGAGAATTCGCGGTCGGTGATCAGCACCTTGGTCTCGGCGTGATCGAACTGGAACGCGATGACGGCCGCGTCGAGCCGGGTGTTGATGGTGTTGAGCACGGCGGCGCACATCGGCACGCCGTAGTGGCATTCGAGCATCGCGGGCGTATTGGCGAGCACGGCCGACACCGTATCGCCGCGCCCGATGCCGCGCTTCTGCAGTGCCGACGCGAGCCGCCGCGTGCGCGCGTAGAACTCACGGTAAGAGCGCCGCAACGGCCCATGGATGACGGCGGTCTGATCGGGGAACACGGACGCCGAGCGCTCCAGGAACGACAGCGGCGTCAGCGGCTGGAAATTCGCCGGGTTGCGGTCGAGATCGGTGTCGTAGGGGCTTTGCGCCATGGCGGTGCCTCGCGTGCGGCTCAGCAAGCCTAGCGAAGGGCCGCCCCGCAATCCAGCGAATCAGATCTTCGTCAGCTCGTAAGCCCCCTGCCAGATCAGTGCGATGGAGATGACGAACACCAGGATGTAGGCGATCTTGTAGAACTGCGCGGCCGGCATGCGGCGTGCGAGCCAGAGACCGAAAAAATTCGTCGCGATCGCCAACGGCAGCAGCAGGAGCGAGGTGCCGAGCGTCGCGGTTGAAAACTGGCCAAGCGCGAAGTACGGCACAACCTTCATCACGTTGACCAGGCCGAAGAAGATCACCGTGGTGCCGATCAGCGTGAACTTGTCGAGACGCTGCGGCAGCACGTGCACCTGGAAGGGCGGCGCGCCGACCTGGATGATGGTCGAGGTGAAGCCCGCGAGCGAGCCCCAGAACACGCCCATCTGCGCGCTCGGGCGTTGCGGCTCGGCCGGTACTCGCGCGAGCCACGACCAGATCACGAAGCAGATGCCGGTGAGACCGACCGCAATCTCCACGTAGGCGTTTGGCACGTAGGCGGCGAACACCCAGGCCGCCAGCACGCCGAACACCGCGCCCGGCAGCATCACCTTGAGGTTCCAGGCGCTCCACCTGTCGCGGTAGACCCACGCCGAGATCGCATCCTGGCAGAGCAGGATCGGCAGCAGGATGGCGGCGGCCTGTAACGGCGGCACCACGAGTGCCAGGAGCGGCGTCGAGATCATGCCGGCGCCCGCGAAGCCGCCTTTGCCGATGCCAAGCGCAAACAGCGCGGGGATGGCAAGCATGTAAAACGTCGGATCGGTGATGATGGTCATTCAGGAAGGTGGACAGGAGAGGCCGGCAGGCGGGATATAGGGTGTCAACCCCGCCGCGCACCACCCGGTTTTCTGCATGGCGGACGAGCGCGTTCAGTGCCACCACAGTTCAAGGAGCGAACTGCGCATGAGCTCGACGGCGATCAAGAACATCAGCACGTAGGCGATGCGAAAGAACATCTCGGTCGACACGCGACGCACCAGCCAGAGCCCGACGTAATTCGCCGCGACCGCGAGCGGCAGCAGCAACGCGCCGGTCAAAAAATTGTCCCGCGTCATCTGGCCGAGCACGGCATAGGCCGGCAGTTTCATCACGTTGCTGAGTGCGAACAGCATGGTCAGCGTGCCCGCATAGGTGAACTTGTCGAGGCCTTGCGGGAGGAGATGAATCTGCCAGGCCGGTCCGCCGGCATTTGCCAAGAGCGTGGTGAAGCCACCGACCCCACCGAACAGCAAGCCAGTAAAAGTGTTCGGCCGGAAATCCATGCGCTCGAAGCGCGTGGCGAGCCAGTGCCGCAGCACGAACGCCGTGGCGATCAAGCCGATCGCCAGCCGGATATGCGCTGCGCTGAGCGAGGCGGCGAACAGCGCGCCGACGATGATTCCGGCCGCCATGCCGGGGAGCATCACTTTCAGGTTCCAGGCGCTCCACGTGTGCCGGTAGGTCCAGATGGTCAAAACGTCCTGTGCGATGACCACCGGAATGAGGATCGCGGCCGCCTGCAGCGGCGGCACATAGAGCGACATCAGCGGCAGCCCCATCACCCCGAGGCCGAAGAACCCGCCCTTGGACAGGCCGAGCAGGATCACCGCGATGGCGGCGACCAAATAGAACAACGGATCGGTGATCACGAGGGCCCGGCAGGACGAGACGCGGGCGAGATGCCCGCGTCGTTGATTCCGATCAAAGCGCAGTTGCGCGCCCGGTGCCAGCCATTTGCCGCATGACCGGATTGTCCGGTTGGTGCGACTTGCAAACAGGTTCCACACGCCCACAATGGCCGCGAAACGGCCGCACAGGGATGAAGCGTCATGGATGCCCGCACCAGCCGCTACTACGACGTCTATGCCCGTAGCCAGCGCGACCCGCAGGGCTTCTGGGGCGAGGCCGCGCAGGCGATCGACTGGATCGAGCCGCCCAAGCAGGTCTTCGACCCCGCGATGGGCGTCTACGGACGCTGGTTCGTCGGCGGCGTCTGCAACACCTGCTGGAACGCGGTCGACCGTCATGTGCTGGCGGGGCGCGGCGAGCAGACGGCAATCATCTACGATTCACCGCTCGCCGGCATAAAGCAGAAGATTACGTATTCGCGGCTGCAGACCGAGACGCAGGTGCTCGCCGGCATGCTGCGCGATCTCGGCGTGACCAAGGGCGACCGCGTCATCCTCTACATGCCGATGGTGCCGGAGGCCGTCATCGCGATGCTCGCCTGCGCGCGGCTCGGCGCGATCCACTCGGTGGTGTTCGGTGGCTTCGCCGCCAACGAACTCGCGACCCGCATCGAGGACTGCAGGCCGAAGCTGATCCTGTCGGCGAGCTGTGGCCTCGAGCCCGGCCGCATCGTCAAGTACAAGCCGCTGCTCGACGAGGCGATCGCGCTCTCGTCGCACAAGCCGGACGCGTGCCTGATCCTGCAACGGCCACAGGCCGAGGCCGCGCTGGTCGCCGGCCGCGATCACGACTGGGCGGCGGCGCGCGACCATGCGCTGGTCTGGGCAAAGTCGCTGTGGGACTGCGTGCCGGTCGCCGCCACCGATCCGCTCTACATTCTCTACACATCAGGCACGACCGGACGGCCGAAAGGGGTCGTGCGCGACAACGGCGGCCACATGGTCGCGCTCAAATGGTCGATGCATAACCTCTACGGCGTCGAGCCGGGCGAGGTGTACTGGGCGGCATCCGACATTGGCTGGGTGGTCGGCCACAGCTACATCGTCTATGCACCGCTGTTTCACGGCTGCACGACCATTCTCTACGAGGGCAAGCCGGTCGGCACGCCGGACGCTGGCGCGTTCTGGCGTGTCATCTCCGAACACGGCTGCGCCGCTATGTTCACCGCGCCGACGGCGTTTCGTGCGATCCGCAAAGAAGACCCACAGGCGAAGTTTCTGTCGCAATACGACCTGTCGAAATTCCGCACGCTGTTTCTCGCCGGCGAACGCGCCGACCCGCCGACGGTGGAATGGGCCGAAGAGGTGCTGAAGGTGCCGGTGATCGATCACTGGTGGCAGACCGAGACCGGTTGGGCGATTGCCGGCAATCCGGTGGGCTTGGGCCAATTGCCGGTGAAGCACGGCTCCCCGACGGTGGCGATGCCGGGCTACGACGTGCAGATCGTCGACGACCAATGCAAGGAAGTTGCCGCCAACCAGATGGGCTCGATCGTCGTGAGGCTGCCGCTACCGCCCTCTTGCCTGCCGACGCTGTGGCAGCAGGACGAGCGTATGCGTGAAGCCTACCTCGACGAATTTCCCGGCTACTACAAAACCTCGGACGCGGGTTTCAAGGACGAGGACGGCTACCTCTACATTATGAGTCGGACCGACGACATCATCAACGTCGCCGGCCATCGGCTCTCGACCGGCGGCATGGAAGAGGTGCTGGCTGCCCATAAAGACGTCGCCGAGTGTGCCGTCATCGGCATCGCGGACGCGCTGAAGGGCGAGGTGCCGTGCGGCTTCATCGTTCTCAAGGCCGGCGTCAACCGCTCCCCGGCGGAGATCGAGCAGGAGTGTGTCGCGCTCGTCCGCGAAAAGATCGGGCCGGTCGCCGCCTTCAAACTTGCCGTCACGGTGCCGCGGCTGCCCAAGACGCGCTCCGGCAAGATCCTGCGCGGCACCATGAAGAAGATCGCCGACGATCAGCCGTGGTCGATGCCGGCGACCATCGACGATCCGGCGGTTTTGGAAGAGATCGGCGGCGCGCTGAAGGGCAAGGGCCTGGGTAGCCGCCAATAGAGCGTGCGGCGGCCACCTCATTCGATTCGAGCAGGGAAGTGCGACGAATGTGGCGGTTGCGCTTGCAACCGCTGCCACATAGCTGGACGCTATGAAGGCCGGCCGCACCCCCGTGGACGATGCACCGAGCCCGCAAGAGGTGCGGGCTACCATCGACCGCATGATGCTGAGTGACGAGTTCGCGCGCTCGCCGCAGCTCGCCGCGTTCCTGCGTTTCGTCGTCGAGGCGGTGCTGCACGGCAAGAGCGACCGCATCAAAGGCTATACCATCGGCGTCGAGGTACTGCGCCGCGATCCGAGCTTCGATCCGCAGGCCGATCCGATCGTTCGTGTCGAGGCGACACGGCTGCGGCGGACGATCGAGCGCTACTACGCCGGACCGGGCGCCGGCGACTCGATCGTGATCGACCTGCCGCGCGGCTCGTACGTGCCGACCTTCCGGCGACGCCAGGTCGAAGGAAGCACGGCGCTCGGACCGTGGGCGGGACTGCTCGGTGGCTGGCGGCGCGCGCTAATCGCCGGCGGCATCGCGGTCGTCGTGTTGGGCGCCAGTGCCGCCGCGGTATTCATGCGCAATCCTGCGCCAACCGTTGCCGAAGGTCCCGCCGCGGCGGCGCTACCGCCGGGCAACGGCATGCCGGTCATGCTGGTCGAGACTCTGGAGACCACTGGAACGCCCTCTACGACTCTTCCGGCCCTGTCACCCTCGCTGCTGTCGGAGAAAATCCGCGACGCATTCTCGCGCTTCGACACGATCAATATCGTACTGGAGCCCAAGCATAGTCCCGGCAATCGCATCGACTATCGCCTACTCGGTTCGGTTGACTATCGCGACGGTCAAGCGGCGAGCTTCCGCTTCCGCCTGCTCGATGCCGGCGACGGCAACATCGTCTGGTCGCAGACGTTGGAAAGCGACTCGTTCAAGGCTGAAAATGCGATCACCGACCGGATCGTCACCTCGTTGGCAACGGCACTGTTGCAATCCTACGGCGTGATCAGATCGCGCGATCGTGCCAAGCAGCTTGCATCGAACGAAGGCGACCCGCGCTATCGTTGCGTGCTGCTGGCGGCCGATGCGCTACGCTCGCAGCAGCTCACCGAATACGAAGCCGCCCGCAGTTGTCTCGAACGCCTCACCGCGCTCGATCCGAGTTTCGCGGTCGGCTTCTCGTTTCTAGCCGTGCTCTACACGCGCGAGCATCAGCTCGGATATACGGCGCGGCCGGGCGATTCACCGCCGCTCGACCGGGCGCTGCGCGCGGCGCGGCGTGCCGTCGAGCTCAATCCCGCGAGCTCGCGCGCCTATGTGGTCCTGATGGTGGCGCTGTTCGCGCGCGGTGATACGGCGGAAGCATTCGCGGCCGGCGACAAGGCACTGGCGCTCAATCCCTACGACACGCTGACGCTTGCCGAATATGGCGGCCGCCTGGTCCTGACTGATGACCTCGCCCGCGGCATGGCGATGCTGCGCCGGGCGGGCGAATTCGGGACCATCCGTCCCTCCTGGCAGCATTTCTACATGTTCCTCGGTTGCTATCTCGCCGGCGACCTGCATGAGGCAAGCTACCAGGCCAGCCAGATCACCGCCGAAGACTATGCGTTCGGCTATCTGGCGAAGGCGCTCGCGGCGGCCGCCACCGGGGATGCGGCCCGCACACGGGAAGCGATCGACCGGCTCATCGCGCTCGCCCCCGCCTGGCGGGACGATCCGCGACAAGAGTTGCGCCGGTTCATCCCGGACCCAGGAATCGTCGATCGGCTCGGCCAGGACCTCGCCATCGCGGGGCTCGGCGGGCGCTCCTAGCCAGGCGCAGGTGGTAAATTGCTGCCATCCACGTTAGATCCTAACTAATTGTCCTAACGACATAATTTACGAAAATACAGCCACTTAACAGTAAATTGCTTCCCGCCCTGCGCGGACCTCAGGAGAAGGCCCCAATCTCCCAACCGGGATTGCTCTATCTCTGAGGCCCTGCATGTCGGATTGCGAAGCCCGCACCTCCAATGACAACGACGAGGCGGTGTGGATCGACGACCGCGGCGAGTTCCCCGCGCCCAACGATACCCTTCTGTCGATCGCCAATGTGGCGAAGATGTTCGGCATTTCTCGTAGCGCTTTGCGCTTCTACGAATGGAGGGGGCTGATCAAGCGGCGCCATCGGGTCGGCAGTACGCGCGTTTACGGCTGGGCCGACTGCGACCGCATCGCGTTCATCATCAAGGGCCGCCGGGTCGGATTGACGCTGGGCGAGATGGCGCCACTGCTCAAGGCGGCTGACGCCGACGCCACGATCGAGAGCATCAAGGCCGGCCGCGGCACCTGCATGGAGCTGATGGAGCGCCTCGACCGCCGTCGCGCGCACCTGCGCGAGGCGCTGGCGGAGCTTCGACACCTCTATACGGTGCTGTCGACGAAGTCGCCGGGACCGGACGACCGCCGCTGATCTTTCCGGAGTGCGAGCGGGCTCCCTCCGCTCACTCGGTCCCGGCAATCCCCACGTCCCGCACGAGCTTGCCCCAGCGCACAATCTCGTCGGCCAGGTAGCGCTGAAGTTCATCGACCGGCGGGGTGTCGATCAGCGATCAAGCCCATCTTGACGAGTTGCTCGCGCGTTTCGGGCAACGCGAAGATCGCCTTCAACTCACTGTGCAGCCGGTTCACCACATCGCTGGGTGTGTTGGCCGGCACGGCGAACATATGCCAGGAGACCGCCTCGAACCCCGGCAGCCCGGCCTCGTCCATGGTCGGAATGTCAGGCAGCGCGCCGACGCGGGTCAACGACGATACCGCCAGCGCCCGCACCTTGCCGTCCTTGATCAGCGGCGGCGAGATGGCTGGATCGGTGAACGTCATCTGTACGTGATTGGCGACGACATCAGCGAGCGCGGGCGGCGAGCCGCGGTATGGCACGTGCGTCATCTGGATGCCGGCCTGCACCTTGAGCATTTCGCCGGCCAAGTGCGGCGTGGCGCCGGTGCCGGTCGATGCGAAGGACACCTTGCCGGCGTTGTCCTTGGCGTACTTGACGAACTCTTTGAGCGAGCCAACGCCGAGCGACGGGTTGACCACCATGACGAAGCCCAGCTTGGAGGTCAGCGCCACGGGCACGAAGTCCTTCCCCGGATCGTAAGGCAGATGCTTGAAGAGCGTCGCGTTGGTGGTCAAAGTGCCGGACGGCGCGAAGAGCAGCATGTAGCCGTCGGGCGGCGCCTTCGCGACTGCGTTCGCCCCGATCACCGTGCCGCCGCCGGTACGGTTCTCGATGACCACCGGTTTGCCCAGCCGATCGGCAAGCTTTGCTCCAACCGACCGCGCAATAATGTCCATCGCTCCGCCGGCCGCGAGCGGCAGCACGATAGTGACGGGCCGGCTTGGATAGTCCTGCGCCTTCGCCGGCACGATCAAAGGGGCAAGCGCGGCGAGCGAAAGGCCCATGAGCACACTACGGTTCGACGGCCACATGACGTGTTGCTTCCTTTTCCTCGCGCTGAGCTCACTCCGTTCCGGCGAGCCCGGCCCCTTTGATGATCTTGCCCCAGCGGGCGGTTTCGCCCGCGACGAACTCCTTCATCTCCTCCGGAGACGGGCTTACCTGCGGGATCGTGCCGTCACGCTCCAGCACCTCCACCACCGACGGGTCGCTCATGATCTCGCGAATGTTGCCGGCGAGCTTGTCGACGATCGGCTTGGGCACGTTCGCGGTCGTCGTGACGGTGTGCCACGACGACGTATCGTAGCCGGGGATTCCGACATCGGCGAGCGGCGGCAGGTCGGGCGCCGCCGGCACGCGTTGCGCGGTCGTCACGCCGAGCGCGCGCAGCTTACCGCTCTGGATCAGCGGCAGCGCGGGCGGCAGGTCGCAGAACATCATCTGGATATGGCCGCCGGCAAGATCGTTGAGCGCCGGCGCGGACCCTTTGTAGGGGACGTGCACGATCTGCAGTCCGAAGATGCTCTTGAACATCTCGCCGTTGAGATGATGGAAGGTGCCGGGCCCAGGCGTACCGAACGACACCGTGCCGGGCTTCTCCTTCGCGAGCCGCACCAGGTCGGCAACCGAATGAACCGGCAATTCCGGATTGACCAGCAGCACGAACGGCACGCGGGCGAGCAATGCGATCGGCGCGAGTGCGTTCTTCGGATCGTAGGGCAGCGACTTGCGCATGGTGACGTTGATCGCCAGCACCGTGCTCGACGCCATCATGATGGTGTAGCCGTCGGGCGGCGCATGCGCGACGGCCGCGGCCGCGGTCACCCCGCCACCGCCCGGCCGGTTCTCCACGATGAACGGCTTGCCGAGCCGCTGTTCGAGCTTCTGGCCGAGCAGCCGCGCGAACAGGCTGGTGACGCCACCCGCCGCGAACGGCACGATGAAGGTGACCGGCCGGTTCGGATAGTCCGTCGCCTGCGCGGCAGCGCGCTGCGGGCCGGCGAGAACGGCAAGTGCAAGCAAAACCGCACGCAGCAGCAACCCGGGCGCGCGCGGTGCATGGTGACAAACTGCCGCTCTCTCCCAAGGCGTTCGCCGCTGCATCGCGTCCTTCGTCTGTTGTCGGGACGGCCCGGTTGCGCCGCAATATTTTCGCGCCGCATCTCTTCGCCACGTCACGATAACGCCCCCTGGCATGAGCGGGCAACAACGCACGCATCGGCGTGGCGCCGTGGCGCACCCTGCCCGACTTGGCTAAGGTCCGCCGCATGACAACACGTCCCATCGAAAAGACCGTTGAGATCGCCGGCACGAAACTGCGCACTCTGGAGGCCGGCGACGGGCCGGCGGTTCTCTTCCTGCACGGCGCCGATGGAGAGACCTGGTCGCCGCTTGCTCGACGCGCTCAGCGCGGACCACCGCGTCATCGCGCCGGAACATCCTGGATTTGGACGTGCGAAGATTCCCGGCTGGATGATGAGTACCGGCGATCTGGCGTTCTTCTATCTCGATCTGCTCACGACGCTGGGGCTGCGCGATGTGCATCTTGTCGGGCACTGCCTCGGCGGCTGGATCGCCGCCGAAATGGCGATCCGCAGCACCGATCGGCTCGCGTCGCTGACGCTGCTCGCACCGGCCGGGGTAGCGAGCCCGGAGGCGCCGTTCGACGATATCTTCGCGTGGGGCGCGGAGGAATTCGCCCGCCGCCAGTTTCATGACCAAAAGCTCGCCGAAGCGTGGCAGCAGGCGCAGGCCGGGCTCGACATCGACATTATCCTGCAGAATCGCACGGGTCTGGCGCGGCTTGCCTGGAACCCGCGCCTGCACAATCCGCAACTGCCGCACTGGCTGCACCGCATCGACGTTCCGACCCTGCTGATCTGGGGCGAGAACGATCGCGTGATCCCGTTTGCCTGTCACAAGCCGCTCGCGAGCGAGATCAAGCAAGCCAAGCTCATCTCCCTGCCGCAAACCGGTCACGCACTTCCGATCGAACGGGCGAGCGACACCGCCGCGCGGCTCAAGACCTTCCTGCAAGGAGCCAAGGGATGAACAAGCGATGAAAACGTTCTTCTTCCACCTGATGCCCTACGCGGATCTCGATCTCTCCTATACGGATCGGCACGATTCGGCCTGGGTGACGCTGCCCAATTCGTATTTCGATCCGAAGCTCGGCGAGAAGCTGTACCAACGTTATATCGGCGAACTCGAATTGGCCGATCAGCTTGGCTTCGACGGCATCTGCGTCAACGAGCACCATCAGACCGCCTACGGGCTGATGCCGGCGCCGAACCTGATCGCCGCCGCGCTCGCGCGATCGACCAAGCAGGCGAAGATCGCGATCCTCGGCCGCGCGCTGCCGCTGGTGAGCAATCCGGTGGCGCTGGCGGAGGAATTCGCCATGCTCGATCATCTGAGCGGCGGGCGCATCATCACCGGTTTCGTGCGCGGCATCGGCACCGAGTATTTCGCCAGCGGCGTCAATCCGACGTTCTCGCACGAGCGCTACTACGAGGCGCACGAGCTGATCCTGCGGGCGTGGACCGAGACCGGACCGTTCCGCTACCACGGCAAGCACTATCAGTTCGACTACGTGAACCTCTGGCCGCGGCCATTGCAGCAGCCGCATCCGCCGGTCTGGATCCCCTCGCAGGGCAGCTCGGAAACGGTCGAGTGGTGCGCGGCGGCGAAGCGCAAATACACCTACCTGCAGACATTCAGCCCGATCAAATCCGCCCAGAAGGCATTCGATCTCTACCGCCAGGTGGCCGAGCGCGAAGGCTACGAGTTCGCAGCCCTCGCAGCTCGGCTGGGCGGTCCCGACCTACGTGGCGGAAACCGACGAGATCGCGCGCCGCGAGCTCAAGCCGCACATCGAGGCCTTCTTCAACAAGTTCCTGCACTACCCGCTCGAAATGCGCATGCCGCCCGGCTACTCGTCGATCGCCTCGACCAAATCGCTGATGCAAAGCAAGTTCGCCTTCCGCATGATGGAGATGACGGCCGAGAACCTGATCGAGCTCGGCATGGTGGTCGCGGGCAGCGCCGCCACCGTGCGCGAGAAGCTCCTTGCCTATTCGCGCGAGCTCGGTGTCGGCAACCTCATCGCCATGCTGCAAGTGGCCACGCTACCCGCGGACTTGACCGAGAAAAGCCTGCGGCTGTTCGCGAGCGACGTGATGCCGTACCTGCGGGGCGAGGAGCCGCGCGCGGCACGTCAACCGGAGCTGGCGCAGGTCCAATGACCGCGCGACCGAAAAAAATCGGCGACATCGAGGTCACCGCGCTCAGCGACGGGATTCTGAACACCTCGCTCGACGTGGTGCTCAAGCTCCCGCGCGAGGAGAAGGAAGGCCTGTCCGGCAAGAAGGTCGGCGAGGCGGTGCCGATCTCGGTCAATGCCTTCCTGCTCAAGATCAACGGCAAGTACGCTCTCGTCGATACCGGGTCCGGCAACACCATGGGTCCGACGCTCGGCAAGCTGCCCGCGAGTCTGCGAGCCGCCGGCGTGGCGCTAGAGTTGATCGACACGATCTTCCTGACGCATCTGCACCCCGATCATTCCAACGGACTTGTGGACGACGACGGCCGAGCGATCTTTCCCAACGCGGAGGTGATCCTGCACGAGCAGGAGGCGCACTTCTGGCTCGACCGCGACGAGTTGACGGCACCGAACGAACGCATCCGCCGCAACATCGCCAAGGCGCGCGTCACCACCGACCCCTACCGGGCGCGCATGCGCATGGTGGGCGACGGCGAGGCGCTGCCGGGCGTATCGGCGATCCTGCAGGCCGGCCACACGCCGGGCCACACCGGCTGGCTGCTGCAGTCGGGCAACGACAGCTTGCTGATCTGGGGCGATCTCGTTCATCTCGCCAGCATCCAGGTTCCGCGGCCCGACACCGGGCTCGTCTTCGACGTCGATCCGCAGCAGGCGGGCGAGACCCGCAAGCGCATGTTCGACCGCATCGCCGCCGACAAGCTGATGGTCGGCGGCGCGCACATGGATTTTCCCGGTTTCGGTGTACTCACGCGCAAGGGCACGGAATTCCGCTTCGAGCCGGTGGAGTAGATCATGAACACATCGCGACCTCGCGTCAGTACATGCGCGGCATCTCTCGCGGCCGCTTTGTGCGCCGCCCTCGCCTCGCCGCCAGCCCACGCTCAGGATCGCGGCCCGATCGCGCTGGCGCAATCGAGCTACTTCTTCGTCGGCGGCAAGATCGACCCGTCGGTCGAAGGCAGCCCGATCGTCGGCCAGATGTATGTCGAGTACATGATCCCGGCGAAGCGGGTTCATCCCTTCCCGATCATCATGGTGCACGGCGGCAGCCAGACCGGCACCAACTTCACCGGCACGCCCGACGGGCGCGAAGGCTGGGCGCAATATTTCGTCCGTCGCGGATACGCGGTCTATGTCGTCGATCAGGTGGCGCGCGGGCGCTCGGCCAACTGGTCGCAGGTGCAAGGCGCCGTGCAGCCCTCGCGCTTGAACTGGGTCGAGATGCGCTTCGTCCGGCCGGAGGAGTTCAAGCAATGGCCGGCCGCGCATCTGCACACGCAATTCCCCGGCACCGGCAAGCCGGGCGATGTCAACTTCGACCAGTTCTATGCCTCGCAGTTTCCCTCGATCGTCAGCTTCACCAAGCAGCAGGAGATCAACCGCGATGCGCTGGTCGCGCTGCTCGACAAGCTCGGGCCGTCGATCCTGCTCACCCACTCGCAGTCGGGCGCCTTCAACTGGCCGGTGGCCGACCTGCGGCCGCAACTGCTGAAGGCGCTGGTCGCGGTCGAACCGTCGGGTCCGCCGGTGCATGACATTGAGAACACCGGCGCGCCCGACTGGTTCAAGGACGCCGAGCGCACCAAGGTCTCGGGCCTCGCGGACGTGCCGCTGGCCTACGACCCGCCACTTAGCGGCGACGCCAAGCTCGAATTCGTGCGCCAGGACAAGGCGGACAAGCCCGATCTCGTGCGCTGCTGGCTACAGAAGGAGCCGGCGCGCAAGCTGCCGAGCCTCGCGCGCATTCCGATCGTGATCGTGGTGTCGGAGGCGTCCTATCACGCGCCCTACGACCACTGCACGTCGGCCTACCTCAAGCAGGCCGGCGCGAACCCCACGCTCATCCGGCTCGCGGACATGGGCGTGCGCGGCAACGGCCACATGATGATGATCGAGAAGAACAACGCCGCAATCGCTGCCGTCATCGCGCAGTGGCTCGACCGGCAGAAGTTGCGGTAGAACGACGCCGTCCCCGTGTCATTGCCGGGCTTGACCCGGAAATCCATCGCGTTGAAACGAATATTTTTTAAGATGGATGCGCGGGTCAAGCCCGCGCATGACGAGTCAATGCTGGTTGCTCCTGGAATCAGGAGCAAGTCCAAGCGGCCGTCCGCTATTTCGGCGCGAGGCTGATCTCCTTCGCCGCTCTGGCGATGACCGCACGCTGTTCGTCAACCGACTTGGCAAATTCGGCCGGACCGCCCGGATTGGGCAACTGGGCGGTCATGATCAGGCGATCTTGGATGACCGGGTCGCCATCCATCACCGCCTTGATGTCGGCGGCAATCCGCTCACGAAGATCGTTCGGCATTGTGGGTGGGCCAAACAGCCCGACCAGTCCATCGACGGTCAACGCCGGATAGCCGGCCTCCGCGACGGTCGGGATGTCGGGAATCGCCGAAGCACGCGCGGTGTTGGTCACCGCGAGTGCCTTGATCTTGCCAGCCTGAATCTGCGGGCGTGCGATGGCGTAGGCCAACTCGTAAAGCTGCACGCGGCCGGACGCGAGATCGTTGGCCGCCTCGACCGGATTGCGGTAGGGCACCTTCTTGATGTCGACGCCGATGTTCTTGAGCCAGCCTTCGAACATGATGTCGAGAGCGCCCGTCAAACCTGCCCAATTAAGTTCGCCGGGCTTGGTGCGCGCCAACTCAACCACGTCCTTGAGCGTCTTGACCGGCAAGTCGGCCGGCACCGAAATGGCAACCACCGTATTGGACACCCGCGCGATCGGTGCGAGATCGCTCTGCTTATAGGGCGGATTGTCGTGCAGATAAGGGTGGCCTAGGAAGGACGAGCTGGGAGCAAACAGCAGGACATGGTCGTCCTGAGCACTGACGAAAGTGGTGATCGCAACAATGCCGTCGCCGCCAGGACGATTCTCGATCACGACGGGCTGGTTCCATTTTTTGGTCAATCGATCCGCCAGCAAGCGCGCGCCGATGTCGGCACCGCTGCCCGGCCCGAGTGTCAGGATGAACCTGACCGGCCGCGTCGGCCATGACTGCGCCGAGGCGGGTGCGACTGCGAGCAGGGACGCCAACAGCGCGGCCAGGATGAAGCCAGAACCGATCCGTCGCACAAGGGCCACGAGTTCCTCCGATTCGCTGTCGCGCACAAACTAGCCGGCGCGGGCCCGCTGGGGAATGCGACACAGGGACGAGGGGCACGAAGCAATCTCGCTCCGCTTGCGGAGCGGAGCGTCCGTCTCATCCCGCCCGGCGGTCGAGCTCAGCGCCGCGGGGCGACGCTGCTCACGCGCGGATCGGCGGCGGCGATCGCCTTCTGCGGATCGACCAGGCCGGAGCCGAAATTGTCGTCGCGCGCGGCAGTGCCGAGCCGGCGCGCGGTCGAGGTCAGAATGCGGCGCACGTCGGCCGGCCGCAGGTTCGGATTGCGCTGAAGCATGAGCGCGACCACGCCGCTCACCTCGGCGGACGCCACCGACGTCCCGGTGGTGAGCTGGTAGGCGTCCTGCGGTGCCGGCACCAGGATGTCGACGCCGGGCGCCGCGATCGCAACGTATTTTCCGCGGTTGGCGCCTGGGAACAGCTTGTCGTCGACGTCGGTCGCCGTCACGGCGATCACGTTGGGATCGGCGCCGGGAAAGAGCGGCGGCGACTTCGGACCGGCGTTGCCGGCCGCCGCGATCAGCACAACGTTGCGGTCGTAGGCGGCCTTCAGCGCGCTCGCCATCGCCGGATCGCGCGGTCCGGCGAAGCTCATGTTGATGATGCGGGCGCCCTGCAGCACCGACCAGTCGATCCCCTTGAGGATCTGGAAAGTGGTGCTTTCGGCCGTCGCCGCCTTGCTGGAGAAGGCGTGCACGGCGAGAAGGCGGGCGCCGGGCGCGATCCCGATCAGCTTCTGATGCGACGCGATCGCGCCCGCCATGCCGGTGCCGTGCGGATGCGGCTGCTCCGGAGCGCCGACGGCGCTGAAGCGCTGCGCCACCACGCCGGCGAGGTCGGGATGGCCGGCGTCGATCTCCGAATCGATCACCGCAATGATCACGTTGTTGCCTTTGACCAGGCGGTGTACGTCGGCGAGCTTCCATTTCTCGACGACGTACTGGGCGGGATCGCCCTCCTGCGCGGTCTGGTTGGCGGCCGCCGGCGCCGGACGTTGCGCCTGCTGCACCGTCAGGAAGAGGTAGTCCGGTTGCACCAGCGGGACGGAACTCGCGGGTGTCGCGTTCACGATTGCGGTGATCGCATCGCGCACCGACATCGTGCTGACGTTGTTGATGCGGAACTCGTAGCTGTAGAAGCCGACGACGGTCAGGCTCTGCTGCTCGACCAGCGTAAAGCCAAGTCCAATGATCAGGTCGATCAGCGACTGCGACAGCGGACCGCGGCTGAACACCAGGACGCGATCCGGGAGGAAGCGGGTTTCACCGGGCGGCGGCATGCCGTTGATGCGCGTGACCGTCTGCTGGTTGGTCTGACCGTTTTGACCGTTCTGGCCGTTCTGACCGTTGCCCTGACCGAGGATCGTGAGGTTCGGCTGCGACGGCGGTTTGTTGATCGCATCGCGATTCACCACCTGGCCCGGCAGGATGTTGATGATCGTCGGGTCGGTGAGGTTCTGCAGCACGCCGGTCTGCGGCGACAGATCGGGACGCGCGCCCGGCGTGATTGCGGCCGCCGATAGTTCTCGTAGGATTGCGCGCATCGCAGGCACCGGCATCGCGGCAATCGCAAGCAGCGCCGCTGCCAGGAACGAAGCAAACGTCCGAACGAAACTGTGCGCGTGTCGGATCATGTCAGCGTCCCTCAATATCGGCTGGTCACGATGAATCGGAACCGCCAATCGTCCCGCGGCCCTTCGATCGCCTTGACGGCGTAAAGGTCCGCGGAAACAGCATTGAGCCAACCAAGCCGAAGTCCACCCCCGGCCGACGCTGCGTTGACGTTGGTAAACGTAGTCGAGACCGTCCCAAAGGGTCCCACGAATGTCCCAGGTACCACACCACCTGTGAACGGCGCCATACTACGGAGCCAGGCCTGATCCGCATAGAGATAAAATTGCACCTGCGACCACGATCGGACCCGGCGGGGGCAGATCGAAGCGCAGTTCGCCGAGCACCTCGGCGCAGTGGTCGCCGATCAACTGCGAGGGGTCGTAGGCACGCCCGAATACCCGCCCGCCATAGCCGCATACCTCCGGGTACAGCAGCGGCGTTCCAGCATATTGCCCAAGCGCCGCTACTAAGAACGAGAACCCGCCGCCTAGCGCCTGCACGCGCGCGTAGGTCGCCTCGAACTTGCGGAAGTCCACCCGGCCATAAAATCGTGAGGCGAAGATATCGTCGTTGTTGGTGCTGCCCAGCCCATGGATGCCCTGGCTGAACACGCCGTAGAATTGGTTCACGCCGCTCGAACGGATCGACCCAGTCCGCCTCGAGCCGCAGGCGGAAACCGCGCAGCCGGTCGGAGGTCGGCAGCGGACTGATCGGCGTGAACAGAAGCTCGCTCTGGTCGTCGGACTGGAAGTAGAGCGCCGTGAGGGTCACGTTGCGCTCGCGCGTGCGCACGAACGGCTGCGTCAGCCCGGTCTCGAAGCTCAGGCTCTTGGTGCGGTAGTTGAGCGCCTCGAGCTCGAAGACGCCCGGCCGGCCCCAGCCGTAGGCACCGAACGTGTAGAAGGACAGCCCTTCGCTGTTGAGCACCTGGCGGTAGTTGCCGGAGACGTATTGCAGTTCCTTGGTCTGGTAGGTCGCCGCGTAGGTGAATGTCCACGCGTCGTGGATGTGGAACGGGTTCTTGAAGCTCACGGTGCCGAGAAACTGTTCGGGACCGCGCGGCGTGTTGCCGAGATTGTCGGCGCGGACCATGGCATCGATCGGCTTCTCGGTCGCCTCGACGATGAGAGTCGCGGCCACGCCCGGATGCGTCTTCGACGGCACCAGCCGGTTCTTCAGCCGCAAGCCGGGAAGATCGCCCGCGAGCAGGAGATAGCGCTCGATGGTGTAGAGATTGACCGGCCGCTCGGCCATGATCTTCTCGGCATATTCCGAGAACAGGTCGCGGTACCTGAGCACGAGGTCCTTCGGCCATTCGACCCGGTCGACGTAGCCTTCGACCACGCGCAATTGGATGACGGCGCCGGCCGGATCGATCGTCTGCGACAGGATCAGCGCGCGCGACAGCACGTAGCCGTCGGCGCCGTACTTGTTGGTGATGCGCCGCGCGATCTCGTAGACGGCGGTGAGCGAAACCTTGTGGCCGACGAACTCCGAATAAAGCTGTGCGAGTTCGTCCGGGCGGTAGACCGTTACGCCGCTGATGCGAACGTCGCGGATGACGATCTGGACGGCGGACGCGCTTGGCGGAGGCTCGGCGCTCGGCAGGCCGATGGTCGGCGCGCCGATCGAGTCGGTCGGCAGCGTCGGGTAGGTGGTGAAGCGCTCGCGCTCGCGGCCCGGCAGTTCGCTCGGTGGAATCACTTGTGCGACGGCGGCAGCGGAGATGCCGACCATCGCCAAAGCCACCAGAAGTCGGCACACGCCGGCGAACATCGCGGACTCCCACACCTCGCTCTGAACGCACTCATCCGCGCGGACCCTAACCGTGCGACTGTGCCCAGCCAACCGTTGGCGCTCGCGGCCCGGCGGCAATTATCCCAAATGTTTCAATAAGGTCACACCGGTTGGCGGGCGACGGATTGCGGATTTTTTGTGCCGCGCTAGCGCGAACAAGAAAGATTCCGGGAGCGTGCGGAGAATGCCACAGCGGGCGATACCGCCAATGCGCTGCGAGCCGTTGCGCGGGGGCGGTCGCCCCCATAAAGTGGGCAAAACAACTAAAATGCCGGACATCCCGAACATTGCCCGGATTGTCGGAATGAGGGTGGAAGCATGAACATCCACGAAACGCCGCCGCCTCGGATCAGCGAACTCGAAAAAATCTCGACCCGCACCGATACCCGCGACTATCTCGCCAAGGCCGCGCAACAGAGTGAAAAGCTCAAGGACTGGTTCATCGTCGACGTCGACGCCCACGTCAACGAAACCGCGTTCTGGTCCGAGATCACCGACCGCATCGAGAACGATGTGTTGCGCTATATCGCGGAGTCCTTCCGCGATCGCGGCGGCTCGCCCCCCGGCCTGTTGAACGCCAACGGTCCGCTTTACCAGGACGTCGGCGGGCGCATTCCACACCAGCAGCGGCAGGCCGAACCCACCCCTCCCGGCCTGCACCGTCAGGTGCAACTCACCCAGCGCGCCATGGACGCGATGGGCATCGACCACATGGTGATCTTCCCGACGCCCATGCTCTCGCTCGGCATGCATCCGCAGGTCGATGTCGAGGTGGCGCTGGGGCAGGCCTATAACCGCTGGCTGGTCGAGAAGATTCTTCCGCAGGATCCGCGCCAGGTGGCGCTGCTCTACCTGCCCTTCAACGATCCCGATGCCTGCGTCGAATGCGTCGAGGAATTCGCCGGCAAGCCGGGCGTCGTGGGTTTCACCGTCACCTCGACGCGGCACAAGCCGGTCTGGCACAACTCCTACATGCGGCTCTACGCGGCGCTGCAGGATACCGGCATGCCGCTTGGCTTCCATGCCGGCTTCACCTGGGCCGATCCGTCGTTCGCGCAGATCAACCGCTTCATCGGCATGCACGCGCTCTCGTTCGCGCACTTCAACATGGTCCACATGACCAATTGGGTGCTCAACGGCATTCCGGAGCGCTTCCCCAAGCTCAAGGTGATCTGGATCGAGTCGGGGCTCGCCTGGATTCCGTTCATCATGCAGCGGCTCGACTCGCGAATTCATGATGCGCACCTCGGAGTGCCCGCTGCTCAAGCGCCGGCCGAGCGAGTACATGCAGGAGATGTACTATACGAGCCAGCCGCTCGAGCGCAGCAACATGAAGCTCACGCAGGCGACCTTCGAGGCGATCCACGCGGACACGCAATTGCTCTATGCGTCGGATTGGCCGCATTGGGATTTCGACGCGCCGAGCTCGATCACCAAGCTGCCGTTCCTCAACGAGCAGTCCAAGCGCAACATCCTCGGCCTCACCGCCGCCAAGCTGTTCAATCTCGAAGTGCCGGCGCACAAGACCGGCGCCAAGCCGCGCGTCCCGGTGCCCGAGCCGGCCGAGTAGGCGATGGCAGGCGCGAACCCGGTATGAGTGCGTCATCAGCCAAAGAGGCCATCGCCGCTGCGAGCGCGGCGTTTTGCGCCTCGGCCGACGATGCCCTGGCGAATGGCAATCCCGACGCGATCCCGGACGAAAACCTCCAGCGCGTTTTCTCCGCCGCGGTGCGGCTCTACGCGGCCAAGTCGGAAGACCGCGCGCGGGAGCTGCCGCCCTTTGGCGACCGGCCGGTGAATGCCACTGAAGCGGTGACCGCGATCTGCGCCGTGATGCGCGCAGCCGACATCAACTTCTTCGACCTGCAAATGTGGTACCGGCGCGCGCCGAACGAATGACCGCGCCGCAAGCAGAGCTGAAGCGAACGGGGTGAGACGATGAGTGAGATCATGGTGGGCGAATTCAGCGAGTTCGCCGAAGGCAACTACCGGGTGCTGAAGATCGACAGCTTCGAGTTCGGCATCTTCCGGCAGGGCGATCGTCTGGTCGCTTACGAGAACTACTGCCCGCACGACGGCGGACCGGTCTGCCAGGGCAAGGTGATCCCGCGCGTGGAAGAAGAGCTCGCGCCCGATCAGACCAGCCGCGGCCTGCGCTTCTCGGACAAGCGCAACATCGTCTGTCCCTGGCACGGCTGGGAGTTCGATATCGAGTCCGGCCGCCACTGCGGCGATCCGAAATACCGCCTGCGGCCGGTCGACGTGCGGGTCGAGGACAATCGTGTCTTTGTGAAACTGCCCGGCGCGGTGTAGTCGATCTCTCCCGGCCTCATGCTGAGGAGCCCGCACCACAGCAGGCGCAGCCTGCGTACACTTGGCTGCGTCGCGCGGGCGTCTCGAAGCACGAGGCCGCCCGACCGTGGCCGCCTTCTCCTTCGAGACGGCGCTTCGCGCCTCCTCAGGATGAGGCGGATCAGCAGCCATCAAGGAAATCAATGACCTCACCCCATCTCGACCTCAGCATTGCGCTGTCCGACAACGAGCGCACGCGGCCGATCATCGAAGGACGCGTGTCGCCGCAGGGCATCCGCCTCGTCCCGACGATGATCCACCCGTCCGAGATGTTCTGGCGGCAGTTGCGCTTCGCCGAATTCGACATCTCCGAGATGTCGATGTCGTCGCTCATCATCTCGACCGCGCGCGGCGACACGCGCTGGGTGGCGATCCCGGTCTTCACCATGCGCCGGTTCTTCCACACCAGCATCATCGTGCGAAACGATTCCGGCATCACCACGCCGGCGCAATTGCGCGGCAAGCGCATCGGCGTGCCGGAATATCAGCAGACCTGGGCGATCTGGTCGCGCGGCGCGTTGCAGCATGAGTTCGGCGTGCATGCGCGCGAGATCGAATGGTTCATGGAGCGCAATCCCGACAAGAGCCACGGCGGCGCTACCGGCTTCAAGGCGCCCGAGGGCGTGCGGGTGAACCAAATTCCGCCCAGCACCAACATGGGCGAGATGCTGCTCTCCGGCGAGCTCGACGGTTCGATCCACTATCTGCCGGAGAAGAACCTGGTCGACCGCAGCCGGGTCGATGTCTCGTCGGTGACGCACGACCTGTTTCCCGATCCGGCGGCGGAAGGCCGCCGCTACTACGCCAAGACCGGCCTCTTTCCGATCAACCACACCGTCGTGATTCGACGGTCGCTCCTGGAACAGCATCCGTGGATCGCGCTCAATCTCTATTCGGCGTTCGCCGCCGCCAAGGAGGAGATCGCGCGCTACGGCGCATCCTATCTGCACTGGTACTTCGAGACCGGCCTCCTCGGCGATGCCGCGCGCCGCGCGATCGCTGACAACGATCCGCTCGCCTACGGCTTCAAGGCCGCGCGACCCGTGCTCGAGACCATCACGCAATACGTGTACGAGCAGGGCCTCTCACCGCGTCGCGTCGAGCTTGCGGAAATCTTCGCGCCGAGCACACTGGATGTTTGAAATGATTTCCGACCGTCCACTTCGTCATGCCCGGCCTTGTGCCGGGCATCCACGTCTTTCTTGTTTGCGGAGAGCAAAGACGTGGATGGCCGGGACATGGGCGGAGCGAAGCGACGCCGTCCTTCGGACGGCTGTGCCCGGCCATGACGAGAAGGTAGAAACTGATGAACAACAACAAAGGCTACGACTACATCATCGTCGGGGCTGGTTCGGCCGGCTGCGTGCTGGCGAACCGGCTGAGCGAAGACGGCAGCGCGACCGTGCTGCTGCTGGAAGCAGGCCCGCGCGATCGCAATCCGCTCATCCACATCCCGCTCGGCATGGGCAAGATGCACGAATACCAGATGTTCGACTGGGGCTATCACACCGAGCCCGAGCCGAACATGAACGGCCGCACGATCGAGGCGATGCGCGGCAAGGTCTTGGGCGGCTCCTCGTCGATCAACGTGATGGCCTACACGCGCGGGCATCGCGGCGACTACGACCGCTGGGCGCAGAAGGGCGCACTCGGCTGGTCCTATGCGGACGTGCTGCCCTACTTCAAGCGCGCCGAGACCTGGGAGAACGGCACCAATCCCTGGCGCGGCGGCGTCAGGACCGGTCGGCACCGAATTCGCCAAGACCGAAGACCCGCTCTACGACGCCTGGCTCGACGCCGCGCGGCAGGCCGGCCTGCCGGTGACCGACGACTACAACGGCAAGCAGCAGGAAGGCTTCGGCCGCGGCCAGTACACCATCCGCAACGGCTACCGTTCGTCCGCCGCCACCGCCTATCTCAAGCCGGCGCGCCGGCGCGACAATCTCACGGTCGAGACCGGCGCCCAGGCGACGCGCGTGCTGATGCAGGGAACGCGCGCCATCGGCGTCGAATATCTCAGTGCGTCCGGCGCCGTGGTGCGCGCCGAGGCGGCGCGCGAGGTGATCCTCTCGGGCGGCGCGTTCAACACCCCGCCGCTGCTGATGCTCTCCGGCATCGGGCCGGCGGATCATCTGCGCGACATGGGCATCAAGCCCGTGGCCGATCTGCCGGTCGGCAAGAACCTGCAGGACCATCTCGCCGTCATCATCTTCTTCGCGCGGCACGACGAGAGCACGTTCCGTCACGACATGCGCTTCGACCGCATGGCGATCAGCATGCTGCGCGCCTACTTCTTCGGCACCGGACCCGGGACGAAAGTGCCGGGCGGCTTGCACGCCTTCATCAAGTCGCGGCCCGAGCTTGCGGTGCCGGACATCGAGTTCATGTTCCGCGGCGCGCCGGCGGCCACGCATCTCTGGCTGCCGCTGATCCGGCCAGCGTATCCGGACGGCTACGGCATCCGTCCGACCTTGCTGCATCCCGACAGCCGCGGCGAAATTCTGCTGCGCTCCGCCGATCCGAAGGCGCCGCCGCGCATCGTCTACAATTTCTTCTCGGCGCCCAACGATCTGCCGCGCCTGCGCGAAGGCTTCAAGATCGCGCGCGACGTTGGCTACCAGAAGGCGATGGAGCCTTTTCGCGGCGCCGAGACGTCGCCCGGCCCCAGCGTCAAGACCGACGCAGAGATCGACACCTTCATCCGCAAGACCGCAATCACCGCGCATCATCCGTGCGGCACATGCGCGATGGGCACCACGCCAGACACCGTGACCGACCCGGAATTGCGCGTGCGCGGCGTCGAGCGGCTGCGCGTGGTCGACGCGTCGGTGATGCCCGACCTCGTCTCGGCGCACATCAACGCCTGCGTGCTGATGATCGCCGAAAAGGCGTCCGACATCATCCGCGGCAAGCCGGTGCTGCCGGCCGAACTGGACGCGTAGACGCGAGCGCCCGCGGACAAAAAAAGGCCCGGCGTTGCCGCCGGGCTTCTCAGTTCCCCGTGCAGTAACTCGTCAAAGCCCGGACATCAAAGTCCGGACATGGCGCCCTCAAGCCCCAAAAGGTGGGCGAGCGACTTCAGCTCGCGACGCTGATCGTCGCTGAAACTCATGACCAGCGGAAAGCCGGCGGTGCGAAGGCCCTGCACGTCCATCTTGGTGGTGTCGATCGCCGCGGTGCGGGTGTCGCCGTTCGGGCCCTTCTTGTATTCCATCTTGCGCAGTTCAGCCTCGACCGCGGGCCAGTAGCGCTCCTGGTCGGGCGACAGGTTAAGCCGCCGTTTGATGCTGGCGAGCTGCGCGGGATTCAGTACGGCATTCGACTTAGGTTTGTGCGCGACTGCGGCCTGCTTGGCGGGCGCCGCCGGGACGGCCGTCGCCGACGCGGCTGTCGTTGCAGGCGTCGCGGATGAATCGAGTGCGGCCATTTTCGGCCGCGGCCTCGGCAAGGGTGCCTTGGCGGCGAGAACCCACGGCGGCGCCATGGTGGCTGCCTCTTCGGCCGGCTTGACCACCTCTTTGGCCGCCTCTCTAGTCGGCTCTCTAGCTATCTCCTGGGCTGGCTTGAGGGTCACGGCTTCGGCCGTCGGCTTGCGATTGAGCGACACCGGGATCGATCCCGCGGAGGCAACCGCATACCGTGCGGGTGCAGGCTCCGGCTGCGCCGCGGCCGTGGTCTGCGCCTCTTCGTCCACCGCTTCGGTGTCGTGCCAACTGTTCGGAAATCGGAAGGAAACAGCCTCGGTCGCCGATAGGCTCAACTCGGTGCGCACATGCTGCGAACCCTGACTGGCCCGCATGCTCAAGCCACCGAGAAGCCCAGCCACTCCGGCGGCGCCCACCATGGCGCAACAAGCCCATACGCGAACGCCAAACTGCCTAGATTGCCCCCGCATTCCCCCTCGCGCCTTTTCCCCGTCAATGCGCGGTATTGTCTTTGCAAAGCGAGCTAATTTATGGCCTGCGCTGCCTACTTCCTGCCATTTCGCTTGCGGGTGGAGAGGGTTAACGGCGCCGAACCGGTACCCGATTAAGGGCCGCCAAAAGCAAGAAGCCCGGCGTTTCCGCCGGGCTTCCCGAACTTCTTGCGCAGCAGCGCGGCGAATTATGCCGCCTCTTCCTCGACTGCCGTCTCTTCGTCCGCATCGGCCTCGCCTTCGGCCGGCTTCGGACCACGGCGCGGGCCCTTGGCGAGCGCCGCCTCGATCTCCTTCACCGCTTCGGTCTCGGTGACGCGATGCACCGCCGAGATCTCGCGCGAAAGCCGGTCGAGGGCTGCCTCGTAGAGCTGCCGCTCCGAGTAGGACTGCTCGGGCTGGGTGTCCGAACGGAACAGGTCACGAACCACCTCGGCAATCGCGACGATATCGCCGGAGTTGATCTTGGCCTCGTACTCCTGCGCACGGCGCGACCACATGGTGCGCTTGATGCGAGCACGGCCCTTGAGGGTCTCGAGGGCGCGCTTGACCACCGGTCCTTCGGCGAGCTTGCGCATGCCGACGGAGACGATCTTGGCGGTCGGGACCCGCAGCGTCATCTTGTCCTTGATGAAGTTGATGACGAAAAGCTCAAGCTTTGCGCCAGCAACCTCCTGCTCCTCGATCGCGATGATCTGGCCGACGCCATGCGCCGGATAGACGATGAACTCGCTGGTCTTGAAGCCCTGGCGCTGATGGGTTGCCTTCTTGACGGTCATACTAGGGTTTGCTCCTTCGTCCGGCCGGCGAGGGACGGACGTTTTGGCTGCGGGGGCTCCATGACGCGTCGCTGCGCGGGGAGCCGGCGATGCCCTCCGGCGAGCGCCGGTGGAGGTCTTTTTGGGCCGCCGGGTTACGGCGGAGGTCTTCTTGCTCACTGCAGAGGTCTTCTTATGGCGCGTTTTTCCAGCCACGGAACTTACGTGGGTCTCACGTCCCTAGTTGACGGTTCCTCGGGAGCACCTGAAAAAATACGCTCCCAACGGGGGAGCGGCTCGGGTGCGGTGATTTGCTCATTTTCAAACTATATAGCACATTTTCCACGAAAATCAAAGCTTTACATGGCTCGAAAAGTCCATTTTCGCGCATTGCAAGGTTACATTTTCGTCAGCGCTGGTTAATACGCAGCGCGTCTACGTCTTTGGATTGCACAGATCGGCGCAACGCCGCGGAAAGCGGCAAAACTTCAAGGCGTTCAATCGCCGGAACCGCCCTCGGGCGAGAAAAATTTCTTCTTGCCCTCGACACCATCCCAATCCTTGGCGTCCGCGGGAGGTTCCTTCTTGGCCGTAATATTCGGCCAGACCTTCGCATATTCGGCGTTGAGCGAGAGCCAGTCCTCGAGCCCCGGTTCGGTGTCCGGCTTGATCGCCTCGACCGGGCATTCCGGCTCGCACACGCCGCAATCGATGCACTCGTCAGGATGAATGACCAGCATGTTTTCACCCTCGTAGAAACAATCCACGGGGCACACCTCGACGCAGTCCATGTATTTGCATTTAATGCAATTTTCGTTGACGATGTAGGTCATTAGAAACTCCGCACGACAGCCGGTCAGTAGCGCAAGGGGCCGCACTGGGCAAGAGAGTGCCGCCCACACCGGGCAATTAGTGACCCTCGCCGATAAGGCGGTCGATGGCCCGCCGATCCTGCTTGGTCGGGCGCCCGGTTCCCGCCTCCCGGACAGCCGGCGGCGGCGGTTCCCGGCCAGGGGCAGCGGCGGGCGGGGTCATGTCCTCGCAGACCGAGCGCGCATCCTCTGCCGAACCCCGCCGCTCGGCAAATCCCAAGACCTTGAGCACCCGCACGGCCCGGTCCAGCGCCACCGTCACAACGTCGCCCGGCCGCACCGGCCGGCTCGCGGCATCGATCCGCTGGGCGTTGATTCGGACATGACCGGAGGTCACAAGCGCGGCGGCCGCCTGGCGCGTACGCACCACCCGCGCATGCCACAGCCATTTGTCGACGCGCTGGCGATCCAATCGGCGAGACCTTCAGTTCGGCTCCTTGCCGTTGCCCTCGAGCTGCGCCTTGAGCGCGGCCAGCTTCGCGAATGGCGAATTCGGGTCCGGCGCCTTGTCGCGGTCGCGGCGATCCCCGCCGTCGCCCCGCCCCTTGATGTATTTGGCGCGCAGGTCGGGATCACGATCCGGACGGTCACCACGGTCGGAACGTCCGCCGCGCGACGGACGGCGATCGGAACGGTCCCCGCGATCGGGACGCTGCGACACGTCGGGTCGGCCGCCCTGGTCGGGGCGATGCGGCCGTGCAGCGCGATCCGGCTGGTCGCCGGGCTCGCGGCGCTCGTGTCGTTGGCCGCGGTGATGATGTTGCCGTTGCCCTTCGCCAGGCGGTGTCCCATCGGCGGGCGCGCCTTGCGGCATCGCGCCAGTCGAAGCCGCCTCCAACGTAACGCCCTCGCCCGTCGCGGCGGTGGCGAGCGCAGCATCGGCGGGAGCCGGCGCGGCCGGGTGCTCACGGCGGCGGCCATGCTCGCGCGGCCGTTGTGGGCGACGCTGGCGGCGCTGACCGTCCGGCCGGCCCGGGCGCCAGACCTCGATCAATTCGGGTTCCCCGGGCGGCACTTCAGCTGCCGGGGCAACCTCCGCGGTCGCTTCGACTGCGGGCGCTTCGCCGGGCGGCGCGCTCGCGTCCGGGTCAGCCGGCGCGTCCGCAGCGACAGGTACCGATGGTTCGACCGGTGTAGGCGACAGTTCCGGCCATCGGCACGTCGATAGCCGCCACCTCCGCTACAATCGCCTCTGGTTCGCTCGCGGGAACGAGCCCGGGCGCCGCCTCCGTGATGGGTGGAGCGTCAGCCGCCGGCATGGGCGCCGCTGCCACTTCGCCCTCGATCCCCGGCTCCGCTGCGGTTTCGGTCGTGGAGACGATCTCGCCGACCTTATTGTCCGCGACTTCCGTCGCCGCCACTTCCGGTGAAGGCTCGACCGGCTTCGGCCGCTGCTCCATGCGATAGCCGAGCGCGCGCAGGATCGACGCGAAGTCCTCACCCGCGCAGCCTGCGAGCGATGTCATCGCGGTGACAATCGTGAAGCCGGAGCCGTCGAGTGCGCCGGGCGGTTTCACTCCGGGCGCGCCCGGCCGCCACGCCAGCGCCGGGCGGATGATGTCGGCGAGCCGCTCAAGAATATCCACGCGCACCGCCCGCTCGCCGCAGACGCGGTAGCCGGCGACGCGATAGAGCGTCCGGTCGATCTCCTTGTCGGCGGCAATCGATGTGCGCCCGCTCTTGGCAAGCTGCTCGATGGCGTCGAGCCCCTTGGTTTCGGCGCCCGCCTGCTTGAGTGCGTAAAGCTGGGTCGCCAGCGTGCGCGGCACAGGTTTGAGCAGCGCCGGGACGTAGAGATGATACGCGCCGAAGCGCACACCATATTTCCGCAGTCCGGCACGCGCCGGCTGGTCGAGACCCTTGACGTCCTCCGCTACTCGCTGACGTTCGAGCACGCCGAGCGCTTCGATGAGCTGGAACGCGATGCCGCGCGCCATGCCGCTCACGTCCTCGGCCGCACCGAGTAGGAACAGTGGCGCCAGCACCTTCTCGATGTGCGTCTTGAGCCAGAGATCGAGCCGCGCCTGTACGGCATCGCGCGGCGCACCGGTGAGCTGCTCATCGGCGATGATCCGCACCCGCGGCTTCAGGATTTCCTCGGCGGCAACAAGCTTGCCCACCGCCTGGCCGAGCCATCGGATCGTGCCGTCGGCCGCCAGCACCAGTTGCTCGTCGGATGCCCGCCCAAGCCGCGTGGCGCGCGCGTCGATCTCGCCCGCGAGCGCCTTCTGGGCCGCGCCCGCAAGCGTCTTTGCTTCGGAACCGGCGGTCGAGGTCGCGGGCGTGAACACGAACCCGTCCAGCCGGCCGATGGCGTGGCCCTCGACCACGACCTCGCCGGTCTTGCTGATGTCGGTTTCGAGGCTGGTGTTCTCGCGCAGCCGCCGCATCAGCACGCTGGTGCGGCGATCGACGAAGCGCTCGGTCAGGCGCTCATGCAGCGCGTCCGACAGCTTGTCCTCGACGGCGCGCGTCACACCCTGCCAGTGCTCGGGATCGGCAAGCCAGTCCGGGCGGTTGGCCGCGAACGTCCAGGTGCGGATATGCGCGATGCGATTCGACAGCGTGTCGATGTCGCCGTCGTTCTTGTCCGCCTCATTGACCTGCTGCGCAAACCAGTCGGTCGGGATCGCCCCCTCCCGCATCAGGAAACCATAGACCGTGGTGGCAAGCTCGGCGTGGGTCGCCGGTGATATCTTGCGGTAATCGGGAATCTGGCAGACGTCCCATAACCGCTCGACCGCCTGACGCGTCGTCGCCAGCGCGCGAATCTCATCGTCACGCGTCGCGTGCTCGAGCACCAGGATGTCCTCGGCGACCGGCGCGCGGGTGAGACCTTGCTCCTTCGGCGTTTCGGCCAGCGACGCCTGCAGCGCGCCGAGCGATGCGAAGTCGAGCGCGGTGTTGCGCCACTGCAGCATGCGGATCGGCTCGAAGGTGTGGCTCTCCAGCGCCTGCGCCAGTTCGGTCTCGAACGGCGGGCAGCGGCCGGTCGTTCCGAAGCTGCCGTCGCGGTTGGCACGGCCGGCGCGGCCGGCGATCTGCGCCAGTTCGGCAGGGTTCAGCTTGCGAAACTGATAGCCGTCGAACTTGCGGTCGGACGCGAAGGCGACGTGATCGACATCGAGATTGAGCCCCATGCCGATGGCGTCGGTCGCCACCAGATAATCGACGTCGCCCGACTGATAGAGCGCGACCTGCGCGTTGCGCGTGCGCGGCGAGAGCGAGCCCAGCACGACGGCGGCGCCACCGCGCTGGCGGCGGATCAATTCGGCGATCGAATAGACCTCTTCGGCCGAGAACGCCACGATCGCGCTCCGGCGCGGCAGCCGCGTGAGCTTCTTCTCGCCCGCGAAGGTGAGCTGCGAGAGCCGCGGCCTGGTGAGCACATGCGCGCCGGGCAAAAGCCTCTCGACCATCGGCCGCACGGTGGCGGCGCCCAGCACCAGCGTCTCTTCGCGTCCGCGCCGGTTGAGCATGCGGTCGGTGAAGACGTGGCCGCGGTCGAGGTCGGCGCCGAGCTGCACCTCGTCGATGGCGAGGAAAGCGACATCGAGCTCGCGCGGCATCGCCTCGACGGTCGAAACCCAGAAGCGCGGATTCGGCGGCTTGATCTTCTCTTCGCCGGTGATCAACGCGACTTCCGAGGCGCCGATCCGGTCGGCGACCTTGTTGTAGACCTCGCGCGCCAGCAGCCGCAGCGGCAGCCCGATGATGCCGGAGGAATGGGCGAGCATGCGCTCGATGGCGAGATGCGTCTTGCCGGTGTTGGTCGGCCCGAGCACGGCGGTGACGCCGGCGCCTCGGGCGCCGTTGCTGCGGTTGGTCGGAGAGGAGAAAGAAATGGCCATCGAGGGTCCGGTGTCAGCAGTTCGTCACGCGCCATTCGACCACGGGCCTGGCCCGCGCATCCGCAGGGCGCAGCCGCAAAACCGAAGCGTCCGAGTTGGCGCCCCGGTCAGGCCCGGCAATGACGATCGTTGAAATCAAGGAGTTGCCTTTATCTGGCGATATTCGCTGCTACCGCCGCGACCTTCCCTACGGTCGCTGGCTCATCGCGTTCCGCGTTTGAGCGTTCCCGTTCGGGATGAATGATAAACGTCCTGCCGCTTTCCTTCAATTTCAATCCGGCCTCATGCTCGCTCTCTTTGGCGCCACTTTCGTCTTTCGGCCGGTCCGGTGCGCCAACCCGCCTGCAGCTCACCCCGCCATGCTGCAATGCAATAAAACCCGTTGTGTGCGCCCGCCGAGGTCCGCGATGCGCCTCAGCATCTAATGACAGCACTCGCTCTGTGCCAGAATGCGACGGGGAAAAGGCCGGGAAGGCTATGTGGAGCGCCTGTGCTTAAGCTGTGGAACGAGTCTCGAACGAATCGCGCCCGAATCGCTGACTCGGCCCCTGTATGATTTCGTTCACGGCGATATCTGGCACCACGACCTCGGCATGCCCCAATATCGTGTGGAAAGCAGAATAAATTCCCGTGCGTTCGGCCGCGAAATCGTTAAGGCGCGAGTCGAATCAGAATGGAGATAATGTCAAGCCCGCGGCAGATCACTGCGCCTTGGCGGACGCACTGGCTTTCCCGGTCTGCGGGTTCGACACGAACTGCGTCGCCTGCATGACGCCGAGCCCGAGCGGCGTGGGCACCGCAACACGATATGGCGCCAGGACGCGGGTGCCGGCGATCGGCGCCAGCCACACCTCGATTTCGCGCAGATTGGCCAGATATTGAATGGGCGCACGATCGGGCACGTGGCCGGCAATCGGCGAGAAGATCACCGAGCAGACCACCGCATTGCCCTGGTAGCCCTTTTCCGCCTTGACCGGCTCGACGCGCTTAAACGTGAGGTGCAGGTCGTAGCGCATGCGGCCGTCGAAGATCGAAAGCTTGCGCGGGCAGGCTTCGGCGGAGAACAGCGTGCCGTTGCCAGGAACGCGAAACAGCGAAGCCGTCATCGGATCGGCGATCCCGCGCCGGTGCGCCTCGGTCAGCGGGACCCGGTTGGGCGCCGTCCATGCCGGTTCGGCGGCAAAATCCCGCACCGTCCCGCCGCTGATCGTCATGCGGACTTCGTCGTATTTCTTGTCGGTGTGGATGCTGGACGTATAGGTCGACGGCGCGATCTGGCCGCCTACGATCGAGCCCCGCGCCACGCTCTGGCCATGGCCGCTGGCGAGCACGCGCATCAGGCCGGCGGTCTGACCGCTGGCGGACGCGGTGAAATGATCCTCCGCGATGTCGATCACCCAGGTGCCGCGGCCGACCGGAATTCCGGCGAGCGTAATATTGTAGCGAGCGTCGAGCTTGCCCTGAGCGTGCACGGTTCCGCTTCGACCGTCGGCCAAGGCGGCCGCGAGCGCAATGAAGGCAAACCAGGTCGCATATTGGAGGCGGCGTTTGAAATTCACGAAAAGTGCCTCAAACTGCCATCAGCGGCCGGAATCCGTCGGCTGCGCCCAGATTGGCCATGATGCCGCGGCCAGGCCGCGCGATCCCGCCCCAAATCATCGTTACTGAAGCCTTGCCGCGCCATCTTGGCCCGAAAAAGGCGGTCCGGCGGGCCCCCTCGCCCACGGCGGGCAGCCCAGTCGCAGGCCCGGAATGTCCGGCTTGACGCCCCTGGCCACGCTGACTATAGGTCCGCCGGCTTGATCGACCATTCGTTTTCCGGATCCGCCCGACTTAACCCACATCGTTAGGTTGTCCGGTATCCACGCCGGCAGACATGATGTGTGCGGCAGGCAATCGCGAACTTCCGAGGTGTTGCAATGTCACGGCGGTGCGAACTGACCAATAAAGGAGCGCAGGTCGGGCATAAGGTGAGCCACTCCAACCGCAAGACCAAGCGGCGGTTCCTGCCCAACCTGCTCAACGTCACGCTGATGTCGGACGCGCTCGGCCGCTCGGTCAAGCTGCGGGTTTCGGCTCATGCGTTCAAGACGGTCGACCACCGCGGCGGGCTCGACGCCTTCCTGCTGAAGGCGAAGGACGACGAACTGTCCGAGAAGGCGCTCGAACTCAAGCGCCAGATCCGCAAGAAGCGCGCCGGCGACGAGCCGGCCGCCGCCAAGCAGTCCGCATAGTCGTCACGGCTGCGCCCGCGCTGTCGTCAGCGCGTTTGCAATTTCAGCCTCGATCTGCATGGCGACGCCGGCGCGATAATGTCCGGCGTCCATGAAATTCGCCGGGTCGCGCGTGACCGGCGTATCCTGCAAGAAATCCAAAAAAGCGCTGTGGGGCCGCTCGGCCGCTAGCCGGCCGAGCGCCTGTTTGCATTGATCGAGCCGGGCCGCATCCGAGGTGCCCGCGCGCGGCAGCTCGGTGAAGAACACCGGCGGCATCACGACGACGACGGGTGTCGCCGGCGGCAAGCGGCCGAGCGCGCCGGAGAGCTGCGCGATCGCCGGAAAGCTGAAGTCCTGCCGGACGGGCGCCGATACCGGGGCGGTCTCCGTTGGGATCGCTGGATTGAACGTCCATGGATGTCCGGCCTCATAGTCCCAGTAGCCGGCCGGATCGGTCGGCGAGCGCAGACCGAGCGCCAACAGAATTCGCCGGTAGCCGAGATCGAGCGAGCGGATGCTGAAGAGATTGGCGAGGTAGTCCAACCATCCGTCGGCATAGAGCCAGAACGGAAACGGATTCGACAGCGGCAGTGCCGCATCTTGCGTGCACCAGCCAATATCGGCGGCAAGCACGATGGCGCCGATCTTCGCGTGGTGCCGGGCGAACCAATCGAGCACGGCCAGTTGCTCGCGCGGCCCGGTCCCCGGCACGGTGAGCTGCACGAAGCGCAGGCCCGTTGCGCGATCGAGCCGCGCGGGCGACAGCAGTTGGCCGTGCGAATTGCCGATGATGGCTGAGTTGAATTGCGGGTCGCGGCCGCGGCTCACGTTCGCGGTGCGCGGGTTCTCGTCGACAATGCCGCGAAGCCCGAGCGAGGGGAGCCGCCCGCTGTCATACGGATCGACCGCGAGTGTCAGCGCGTAGACGAGGGCGCTGCCGCCGATGAAGACCGCGAGGAACAATCCGGCAAAGCCCGGCCACGTGGTCGAGGTCGAGCCGGCATGTTTGGAGAACAACGCGCGCGCCACGGCCCTGCCCTCAGAACTGGAAGTAGATGAAACTGAGCGGCGGCCCCTGCCCGACTTCGAGCATGCAGTAGATCGCGAGTGCGCCGGCCGCCGTGGCAAGCGCGGGCCACGGCTGCAGGTACCGATCCTTGATCTCGTGCGCCGAGGGTACCAGCGCGCTCACCAATGCGGCCGCGAGCATCAGGCTTGCGCCTTCCAGCGCGCCGCTGAATCCCCGCCCACCGGAAAGCGAGGCCAGGATCGAGGCCGCCGTGGAGAAATCGCTGGCGCGGAACACCACCCAGCCAATGAGCACGAACGCCATGGTCAGCGCCCATCCGGCGAGCGCGGGCAGCGGCCGTTCGAGTTGCTGCCAGACACGGCAGCCGATCAGCCCGACGCCGTGCCACAGTCCCCACACCACGAATGTCCAGCCCGCGCCGTGCCAGAGCCCGCACAGCCCCATGGTGATGATCGTTGCGAGCACATAGCGCGCCGGCCCCGCGCGGCTGCCGCCGAGCGGAATGTAGAGGTAGTCGCGCAAGAACTTGGAGAGTGAAATGTGCCAGCGCCGCCAGAAGTCGCGCAGGTCGGTCGCGATATAGGGCCGGCGGAAATTCTCCGGCAGCAGGAGACCGAACATCAGCGCGATGCCGATCGCCATCTCGGTATAGGCGGAGAAATCGAGAAAGAGCTGGAAGGAAAACGCCAACGCCGCAGTCCAGCTTTCGCCGAACGAGAGCGCGCGCGTGGTGGCCTGCGCGAATAGGGGATCCGCGATAGGCGCGAGCTTGTCGGCGAGCAGCACTTTCTTGGCCAAGCCCAGCGTGAACAGGATGAGCCCGGTCCCGAACCGCTGCCACAAGCCCTCCCGTAGCGGGTCTTCGGCAAATTGCGGCACAAGCTCGTTGTGCCGCACAATCGGCCCGGCGATCAGATGCGGGAACAGCAGCACGAACAACGCGAACGGCCGCAGCGGATAGATCGGCGCGTCGCCGCGCATCCGGTCGATCAGATACGAAATGAGCTGAAACGAAAAAAAGCTGATGCCGATCGGCAGCACGATATGAGCGCGCGGCAGGACGATGCCGGTCGCATTCTCAAGCGTGGCGAGGACGAAGTCGAGATACTTGAAGGTGCCGAGCGACGCGAGGTTGAGCACCACCCCCGCGATCAACGCGGCGCGTGCGCCGGTGCGCGCATGCAGCAGCGCGAGCAGCCAGGTCGCCCCGATCTGCCCGACCAGCAGCGGAATGAAGCGGACATCCCACCAGCCGTAGAAGACGAGCGAGCCCGCGATCAGAATCCACTGTCGCGCCACCGTGAACCGCGCAACCGCGTAGTAGAGCGCAAGCAAGGCGGGCAGGAAGGCGAATACAAAGACGTGCGACTGGAACAGCATCGCGGTTACCGCCTGCTCCCGGCTGCCGGCGCCTTCACGGTTCGGCGAGCGTGAACTGCAGCAACAACGTGCGCTGGATGATCGAGAAATTGTCGTCGGAAATGAGCGTCAACACGGTCTCGCCGGCCGCGCTGCGATGAACGCTCAGACCTTCCATGTTGTCGATTTCAAAGCCGAGGTCGGCCTCGAAGATGATCGGGCCGTCCACCACAGCGTCGGGCTTGACGTCGGCGAGTGCGACGCGCCGGATGCGAACTCCACAAACCAGCCGTCCAACTGAACTTGCGTTCCAGCAGCAGAAGGTCGCCGCCCGGCAGCAGCGCGGCGTCACTGATGTCGAAGTCCGCGTGGCGCTTCACCGTGAATGCGCCGGGCATCGGCCCCCCGATCAGGAAGCCGCGGATGTCGCCGGCCTTGTCGAGACCGCGCTCGGAAATCGCGATCAGCGCGCCGGCGAGCGGCAGCCCCTTCGGCACGAAGACCAGCGATTCAAGTCCCTTGTTGTTGGGCAGCGAGCGCATCCCCGGCGGCACGGCGATGGCGGTGCCGCGGGCGCGCAGGCCGTCCTTGCCGTAGTTGAAGCGCACGATCTGGTTGACGCGTTCGATCCCCACGTAAAGCGTGCCGCCATCCTGAGCGATCGATTCGGTGTCGTACCAGCCGCGCGCCGCCAGCGGGCGGCCGTCGGCGCCGAGGATCGGCGCCATCTCGGCCTCGGTGATGCCGGCCGGGCGGGTGCCGTCGTAGACGAGGCGGCCGCGAAACCACCAGCCCTTGTCGGTGAGCGATATGAAGCGCTCGCCGTCGGGCTGAACGCGCAGCGCCGAGATGCCACCGAAATGCCGGTTCGGCGACGTGAGCACGAGACCGCCGCGGAATTCGAGCAGCCCGAACTGACGCCGCGAGGAATCGCGAATCTCGAATCCGGCGAGCGGCCGCGCCTGCACGTCGATTGCGACGGGAGCGTCGGGCGGCGTCTGCGCGCCGCCTGGAATGGCCACGCCGACCAGCGCGCCAACCAGCAGCGCGGTCGTTACGGCCTGACGGCTGTGCACCACCCTCATGCTGAGGAGCGACCGCAGGCCGCATCTCGAAGCATGGCCGCAGTATATCGCCCGCCGCCATCCTTCGAGACGGCGGCCATGGCAGGCGCAGCCTGCGTACACTTGGCTGCGGTGCCGCCTCCTCAGGATGAGGCCCTGCGCTCACGCGTTGAGCCTCCGGCGCGGGGCGCGCCGCGGTTCGGCTTCCGCGTGCTCCTCGAACAATTCGGCGAGCTTGTCGGTCATCGCGCCGCCGAGTTCCTCGGCGTCGACGATCGTCACGGCGCGGCGATAGTAGCGCGTCACGTCATGGCCGATGCCGATCGCGATCAGTTCGACCGGCGAGCGCTGCTCGATCTCCTCGATGATCCAGCGCAGATGCCGTTCGAGATAGTTGCCGGGGTTGACCGACAGCGTGGAATCGTCGACGGGCGCACCGTCCGAGATCATCATCAGGATGCGGCGCTGCTCGGTGCGCGCCAACAGGCGCTTGTGCGCCCAGTCGAGCGCCTCGCCGTCGATGTTCTCCTTCAACAGCCCCTCGCGCATCATCAGGCCGAGGTTCTTGCGCGCGCGGCGCCAGGGCGCATCGGCCGACTTGTAGATGATGTGACGCAGGTCGTTGAGACGGCCCGGATTGGCCGGCTTGCCAGCGGCGAGCCAGGCCTCGCGCGCCTGACCGCCCTTCCAGGCGCGCGTGGTGAAGCCGAGAATCTCGACCTTTACGCCGCAACGCTCGAGCGTGCGCGCGAGAATGTCCGCACAGGTCGCCGCCACCGTGATCGGGCGACCACGCATCGAGCCGGAATTATCGAGCAGCAGCGTCACCACGGTGTCGCGGAACGTCGTATCCTTCTCCTGCTTGAAGGACAGCGCGTGCAGCGGATCGATGATGATGCGCGGCAGCCGCGCGGGGTCGAGCAGCCCCTCCTCCAGGTCGAACTCCCAGGCGCGATTCTGCTGCGCCATGAGCCGGCGCTGCAGCCTGTTGGCAAGGCGCGCCACGACTCCCTGGAGATGCGAGAGCTGCTTGTCGAGATAGCCGCGCAGCCGGTCGAGCTCTTCGGGCTCGCACAGGTCCTCGGCCGCGACGGTCTCGTCGTGCTTGACGATGAACGGGTGATAGTCCGGACCGCGCGGCTCGTTCTGGCCGTTGCGGCGCGGACGGCGCGGCTCGGCGGGCGCCTCGGAGTCGCCCATCTCGGCATCTTCCGCCATTTCGGCGGACAGCGCCTCGGAGGCTTCGGCCGTCGAATCCGACATGTCCTCGCCCGAGGCGTCGGCCTCGTCCATGCGGGTCTGCATGTCCTCGGACTCGGCGCCCTGCCCGTCCTCGCCGCTCTCTTCCTTGCGGCGCTCCTGCTCGCCCTCCTCGCCTTCCTCCTCGTCGGATTCGGTCGAGCGGTCGTCGCCCATGTCGAGGCTGTCGAGCAGGTCGTGTATGACGTCGCCGAAATGCGCCTGCTGGTCGATGAGCCGCTCCAGCCGGTCGAGCTCGCGCCCGGCGCGATCCTCGATCAGCGGGCGCCAGAGATCGACCAGCTTCTTGGCGGCCGGTGGCGGCGCCTGACCGGTGAGCCGCTCGCGCACCATCATGGCGACAGCCTCTTCGATCGGCGCGTCGGCGCGATCGGTGACCTCGTCGAACTTTCCGCGATGAAAACGGTCGTCGATCATGGCGGAGAGATTCTTGGCGACGCCGGCCATGCGGCGCGCGCCGATCGCCTCGACGCGCGCCTGCTCGACCGCCTCGAACACGGCGCGCGCCTGCTGACCGCCGGGCACGAGTTTGCGATGCACGGTCGGGTCGTGGCACGCGAGCTTGAGCGCGATGGCGTCGGCGTGGCCGCGCACGATCGCCGCATCGGGTCCGCTGAGCTTGCGCGGCGGCTCCGGCAGGCGCGCCTTGCCGCTGATGATGCCGGGCCGCTCCGCCGCGAAGGCAACCTCAAGCTCGGGCTTGCGGGCGATGGCGCGCAGGCAGCCGGTGACTGCGCGCTTGAACGGCTCGGTCGGAGATTCCTTGGCGGAGGGTTTCGGTTTGATATTGGATGCCATCACAGCGCCTTCGCCAGCCAGTGCCGGTCGTGACCGGCGGGAAAATCCTTCAGCTTTCCGAACTCGCGGTAACCAAGCTTCGCATAAAAGTCCGGGGCCTGGAAACTCAAGGTGTCGAGATAGACGCCCTTCACGCCGCGCCGGCGCGCTTCCTGCTCGGCCGCATGCATGATCTTGCTGCCGTAGCCCCGGCGGCTGTAGCCGTCCGCCACCCACAGCGCGCTGATATAGAGCCAGCCCAGAAACGTCTCACCGACCAGGCCGCCCACGATCTTGCTGCCCTCGCGCAGCGTAATCGTCAGCGGGCGAAACTCGACCTTCCCCAGCACCGGCGCATTGGCCGCCTCCAGGCCCCTGATGACGGCCCGCCGCGCCGGACTATGTTGGCGCTCGACCGAAATCCTGGGCATGGCACGGCGGCTTAGCTCAACGCGACGTTCACCGCGGATTCCGGCAGCTCCTGGCCGAAGCAGCGCTGGTAGAATTCGGCGACGATCGGCCGCTCGAGCTCATCGCATTTGTTCACGAACGTGAGGCGGAACGAGAAGCCCACGTCCTTGAAGATGTCGGCGTTCTCCGCCCAGGTGATGACGGTGCGCGGGCTCATCACGGTCGAGATGTCGCCGTTCATGAAGGCGTTGCGCGTGAGGTCCGCGACCCGCACCATCTTGTTGACGATGTCGCGGCCCGCGTCGGTGCGATAGTGCTTCGCCTTGGCGAGCACGATCTCGACCTCGTTGTCGTGCGGCAGATAGTTCAGCGTGGTGATGATCGACCAGCGGTCCATCTGCGCCTGGTTGATCTGCTGGGTGCCGTGATAGAGGCCCGAAGTGTCCCCCAGCCCAACTGTATTGGCGGTGGCGAACAGCCGGAACGCGGGGTGCGGCCGGATCACGCGGCTCTGGTCGAGCAGCGTCAGGCGGCCGGACGATTCCAGCACGCGCTGGATCACGAACATCACGTCCGGGCGGCCGGCATCGTACTCGTCGAAGCACAGCGCGACGTTGTGCTGGTACGCCCAAGGCAGGATGCCGTCGCGGAACTCGGTGACCTGGTGGCCGTCCTTGATGACGATGGCGTCCTTGCCGATCAGATCGATACGGCTGATGTGGCTGTCGAGGTTGACGCGCACGCACGGCCAGTTGAGCCGCGCCGCGACCTGCTCGATATGCGTCGACTTGCCGGTACCGTGATAGCCCGAGACGATCACGCGGCGGTTGTGCGCGAAGCCCGCCAGGATCGCGAGCGTGGTCGGCTTGTCGAACCGGTAATCCTCATCGAGGTCCGGCACGTAGTCGTCGCCGCCCGAATAGGCCGGGACCTCCATGTCGCTGTCGAACCCGAACAGCTGGCGCACCGACACCTTGATGTCCGGCAGGCCGGCAACCTCTTGCGTTGCGGCAGTCATTGATCCTCCGTGGCCTCGGCCGCGACCGAGACCCGTATCGGTCGGCTAATAGTGCGGATTCGGCGCCAAACTAGCAGATCGCGGTCGGCCAGCGAAAGCCGCCAACACGGCGAAAAAGCCAGCACATTCAGATAGCCACCGTGCGCCAAATGCGCAACTCCCGGCGGCGCGCCTGTTCAGCGAAATCCGATAGACTTCAGGTAGTTATAGGCCTGGATGATCTCCCGCAGGCGGTCTTCGGTCGAGCGGTCGCCGCCATTGGCATCGGGATGATGACGCTTCACCAGCGCCTTGAACCGCGCCTTGATCTCGATCGTGGTGGCGTCGGCCTCCAGCCCCAAGGTGTCGAATGCCTTGCGGGCCGCATTGCCCACCACCCGGCGTTCATCCTGCGACCGTTCAGCCCGGCCGCCCGCCGTTGCCCCGCCGAACTCCCGCGCCAGGCCCAACGGATCGTCGGCACCGGCGCCGTCCGGACGCGCACCGCCGTTCATTCCCATCTTCCAGGTCGGGCGATGGCCGGTGATCGCATCCCGTTGATATTTCGCGATATCGTCGGTGCTCATCCCGGCGAAGAAATTGTACGAATGGTTGTATTCGCGCACATGCGCGAGACAGAACCGCCAATATTCGTTCTCGCGCATCCGGCCCTTGGGGGCGCGGTGCGTGGCCGAGCCGTCGCAGCCCGGCCACTCGCAGGCCGGCGCATCGGTGCGCAGCCGGCGATTCTTGTCCGGCTTGACCTTGATCCGATCGAACAGGGGCGAGTCGTTTTTCATGACCCTCCAATATGCGCGCTTGCGAGTGACACCTTCAAGTCTTGACAAGTGCGATCGGGCAATCTTCCGGCCCGCGCGACGCACGATATTGACGCCGCCCTACGGCAGCCGCTAACGGGATGCCAAATGGCAACCCGCGATCTGATCACCGAGAAATTGACGCAGGCTTTCGCCCCGCAAAGCCTCGACGTCGTGGACGAATCCCACAAGCATGCAGGGCACGCAGGCCACCGGCCCGGCGGCGAGACCCACTTCAGGGTCTATGTCGTGTCGGAGTCGTTCCGGGGAAAGAGCCGGCTCGAGCGTCACCGCATGGTGAACGAAACCCTCGCAGGTGAACTTCAAGGCGGCGTGCATGCGCTCGCCATCCACGCGAGCGCACCGGGGGAAGCCTCACGATAGGCTGCGCACCTACGCCATTGACTTATATGCGCCATTGGCGCATATGGGCGGAATGCCGTCCGTCCTTCATACCGTGGCGGAGCTTCCGCAATTCGCCCGTGACTGCAGGGCGGCGGGTCTTTCAGAGGATCAACGCAGTGCGATCGTCGACGCGATTTCGGCCGATCCTTTGCAGGGCGACGAGATCCGCGGGTCGGGTGGCGTACGCAAAGTCCGCGTTGCCGGTCGCGGCAAGGGAAAGAGTGGAGGGTATCGCGTCGTCACCGCTTACTTTGGCGCAGACGCTCCGGTCTATCTCCTGGCGCTCCTCAGCAAAGGCGAACGCGCAAATTTTTCTGCTGCCGAGATTGCAGCGTTCCGGACGATGACAGTCGAAATCGCCCGTCAACGGCGAAGGAGAAAGAGATGAAGAAGGCAGCCGACCGGATCATGCAGGGCCTACGTGAAGCTGCGGCTCACGCGCGGGGCGAAAAGGTACCTGGATTGAAGCTGACCGTTCCACGCAGTGTTGATGTCGGAACGGTCCGCCGCAAGACTGGACTTTCGCAAGAGGCATTCTCGCGCCGGATTGGCGTATCCGCTGGCACTCTGCGCAATTGGGAACAGGGTCGACGGTTCCCGGAGGGACCCGCCCGCGTCCTGTTGGCGATGTTGGCGCGGAATCCGCGCATCGTCGAGGAAACGCTCGGCGAGTGACCCGGCGGGGCCGCGCACCTACTGCGGCGTGATGTTCGCCGCCTTGATGATCTCGCCCCACATCGCGCGCTCGGCGCGAATTTGCGCGGCGAACGCATCCGGGCTGTTGCCCACCGCCCGTGCGCCGGAGCTGGCGATGCGTTCCGCGATCGCGGGCTTGCGCAGCGCCGCGACGATCTCCTGATGGAGCCTCGCGATGATGTCGGGCGGCGTGCCGGCGGGCGCCATGATGCCGAACCACGACGACGCTTCGAAGTCCTTCACGCCGGCCTCCGCCGCGGTCGGCACGTCCGGCAACAGCGCCAGCCGCTCCTTCGCCGCAACAGCAAGAGGCCGCAGCTTGCCGGCATTGATGTGCGCCAGCACGGTCGGGGGATTGTCGACCACGCCGTCGATCTGCCCGCCGAGCAGATCGTTGATCGCAGGCGCGGCACCTCGATAGGGCACATGCGCGAGCCTGATGCCGGCCGCGTGCATGAACAGCGCGAGCCCGAGATGGCCGGTGGTGCCGACACCGGGCGAGCCGAAATTGATCTTGTCGGGCTTCGATCTGGCGAGCGCCACGAACTCCGCCAGGGTCTGCGCCTCGACCTGCGGGTTGACCACCACCAGCATCGACATATCGGCGACGATCGAGATCGGCGCGAACGCGGTCGCCGGATCGAACGGCATCTTGGCGTAGAGGAACTGGTTGGCGGTCAGGATGCCGGCCGACGACATCAGCAGCGTGTAGCCGTCGGGCTCGGCCTTGGCGACGGCGTCGGCGCCGGTGTTGCCGCCGGCACCCGTGCGGTTCTCGATAATCACCGGCTGGCCCAGCGCCTTCGACATTTCGTCGCCGACCAGACGCGCCAGCACGTCCGCGAGGCCGCCGGCCGGGAACGGCGCGATCAGGCGTATCGGCCGGGTGGGATAGTTTTGTGCGAGAGCTTGCGAGGCGGCCAGGCTCACGACGAACACTGCAAGCGCAAGCGCGCGCATTCTGATTGCCATCATCGTCATTCTCTCCGCTCCTGGCGAATGTGTTTCGCGTCATCCGTCGCGATGACTGAGGCCGAGATACGCGTCGATCACTGCCTGGTTCGCCTGAACGTCCGCAGGCTTGCCGTCCGCGATCTTGATGCCATGGTCGAGCACGACCACGCGGTCGGACAGGTCCATCACCACGCCCATGTCATGCTCGATCAGCGCGATGGTCGTGCCGTAATAGCCGTTGAGGTCGAGGATGAAGCGGCACATGTCCTCTTTCTCCTCGACGTTCATGCCGGCCATCGGCTCGTCGAGCAGCAGCAGGTCCGGTTCCATGGCGAGCGCGCGGGCGAGCTCGACGCGCTTCTGCAGGCCGTAAGGCAGCCGGCCGACCTGCACCTTGCGGATATGCTGGATCTTCAGAAAGTCGATGATCTCCTCGACGCGATGGCGATGCGCCACCTCCTCGTTGAGCGCAGGTCCGACACGCACAAGCTGCCAGAAGAAGCCGCGGCGCATCTTGAGCGTGCGGCCAGTCATGATGTTGTCGAGCGCCGTCATGCCCTTGAACAGCGCGACGTTCTGAAAGGTGCGCGCGATGCCGCCACGTGCCGCGTCGTAGGGGCGCATCTTCGCGCGCGTCCTGCCTTTGAACGTGATGCGGCCTTCCTGCGGATGATAGAAGCCGTTGATGACGTTGAGCATCGAGGTCTTGCCGGCCCCGTTCGGTCCGATAATGGCGCGGATTTCGCCTTTGCGGATGTCGAACGAGACGCCGGTGACCGCTTTGACGCCGCCGAACGAGAGCGACACGTTCTCCACCGACAGCAGCGCATCGCCGGCCGCAATCTCGGAGCCTGCCGGCGCTCATGGGCTACCCTCCCCCGCGAGCCCTTGCGAGCGGTGGGGAGGGTGGCGAGCACGCGAGCCGGGTGGGGGGTTCGCGGAGCGAAAGCGCCCCCCACCCCCGACCCCCCCCACCGCGTCGCTGCGCCCGCGGGTGGAGGGGAGCCACGCCGCTGCGCGGCCCATCCGCGTCACGCCGCCTTCTCCATGGCGGCAGGCACCGGGTGGTCTTCACATCGCGAATCTTGACGCGCGCCGACAGCACGCCCTTGCGGCCATCCTCGAACGTGACCTCGGTCGAGATGTCGGCTTCGCTCGAGCCATCGTAGAACGCGCGGATCAGCGGCGCGTAGCGCTCGGCGACAAAGCTGCGGCGGACTTTCTGCGTGCGGGTGACTTCGCCGTCGTCGGCGTCGAGTTCCTTGTGCAGGATCAGGAAGCGCCGGATTTGCGCCCCCGCCATCGCCTGTTCGTCGGCGAGCGAGCGGTTCACGGCCTCGACGTGCTGCGCGAGGAGATCGTAGACCCGCGGATGAGCGGCCAGTTCCTGATACGAGCCGTAGACGATGTTGTTGCGCTCCGCCCAGTTGCCGACCGCGGTCAGGTCGATGTTGAGCATGGCGCAGACGAAGTCGCGCTGGTCGCCATAGACCACCGCCTCGCGGATGTTGGGATAGAACTTGAGCTTGTTCTCGACGTACTTCGGCGCCATCAGCGTGCCGTCGTTGAGGCGGCCCACGTCCTTGGCGCGGTCGATGATGCGCAGGTGGCCGGTGCGAGGATCGAAGAAGCCGGCGTCGCCGGTCCTGATGAAGCCGTCCTCGGCCGTCACCTCGGCGGTCTTCGCATCGTCCTTGAAATACCCCATGAACATGCCGGGCGACTTGAACAGCACCTCGCCGCTCTCGGCGATACGCAGTTGCACGTTGGGCATCGCCGGCCCGACGGTGTCGGAGAATATCTGCCCGTCGGGCTGCGCGGTCAGATAGAGGAACGCTTCGGTCTGGCCGTAGAGCTGCTTCAGGTTGAGGCCGATCGAGCGAAAGAACGAGAAGAGATCGGGGCCGATCGCTTCGCCTGCCGTATAGGCGACGCGCACGCGCGCGAGCCCGAGCACGTTCTTGAGCGGCCCGTAGACGAAAAATTCGCCGACGCGGTAGGCGAGACGGCCGGAGAGCGGGACGCTCTCGCCGTTGAGGATTTTTTCGCCGTGGCGGCGCGCGACGCCGAGGAAATAGTGAAACATGCGCCGCTTGAGCGCGCCCGCATCCTCCATGCGGATCATCACGCGCGTCAGCATCTGCTCGAACACGCGTGGCGGCGCGAAATAGAAGGTCGGGCCGATCTCCTTCATGTCGGCCGTGACGGTCTCGCCGCTCTCCGGACAGGCGAGACAGAACCCCGCGACCAGAGCCTGCGCGTAGTTGAGATAGTGATCGCCGACCCAGGCGAGCGGCAGATAGGCCAGCGCCTCGTCCTGCTCGGTCAATTTGTCGAAGGCAACGGTGTCGGACGCCGCCTGAATGCAGCCGATGCCTGACAAAACCACGCCCTTCGATTGCCCGGTCGTCCCCGACGTATAGAGAATGATCGAAGGATCGGAGCCATTGCCGACGGCGATCTCGCTGTCGAGCCATTGTCCGAGGGAGGAGTCTTTCGCGAGTGCCGAGTGGCCGTCCTTGATGACGTCGTCGATGGAATGGAGCCGCGTGTGGTCGTAATCGCGCAGCCCGCGCGGCTCGTCGTAGACCACCTGCTCGAGCTTCGGCAGCCGGTCCGAGACCGCCAGTATCTTGTCGACCTGTTCCTGATCTTCCACCGCCGCAAAGCGCACCGCGGCGTGCGCGAGCACATAGGCGAGTTCGTCCGCGACCGCATCGGCATAGACCGGCACCGGCACAGCACCCAGCGTCTGCGCGGCCATCACGGACCAATAAAGCCGCGGCCGGTTCGAGCCGACGATCGCGATGGTGTCGCCGCGCTTTGCGCCGAGACGTGACAGCCCGACCGCATAGGCGCGGACTTCGGCGAGCACCTGCGCCCAGGTCCACACCTGCCAGATGCCGAGGTCCTTGTGCCGGTAGGCCGGCCGCCCGCCATACAGCCGGGCATTGCGGATCAGAAGCTTGGGAAACGTATCGGCGCGCGCGCTGGCGTCGTTCGCCACGGCTGTCCTCCCAGTGCCCGGCCCCTCGCGCCGGATGACCCTGCGGACCGCGCGCCGGCGCGAGCCGCGGCTGCCGTTGCCCGGCAGTCCCTTGTCGCAACATAAGAAATTGGCGCGACAGGGAGGTCAAGCGGGCAGTTCGGAGGGGTCGGACCCCATAAAAGTCCTGGGCAGGCGCCATTTATCAGCGAGCTGACAATAGATTCTGCCATCATTCAGCCCAAGCTTTCGTAATATCGTTCCATTTGGGGATATGGGGTTTTCTTGACGGAGGGGGGTTAATGTTCCTAGCACGCCAGCCGAATACTGCTGTCTCAGCACTGTCGCTGATGGTCGGTGCATTCTCTATCATCTTTTACTCGACAACCAACTCGCAGGCGCAAACCGCAGCCGCCCGCTGCGAAGACGCCGCCGAAATCGCCGTACTGCCCTCGCCGCTGGCGCCCTGGAAGGGCGCGCCGCTGCGGGTCCTTGTCGCCTCCGAGAAGCCGATCCAAGGCGAACTTTCGCTGATCGCGCCTGACGGCAGCGTCGCGGCCACCTCGCACGAGCGCCTCGGTGGCCCGCCCTATTCCTGGATCGCCGAAGTCGCGACCCCGGCCGCCGGAAACTGGCAGGCGAAGCTCACCCGCCAGAACGCGCCGGCCGAGTGCAGCACCATCACCCGCGAGATCGCCGTGCGCGCCGAAAAGCCGGCGGCCCCGCGCACCGTCGCCGGCAGCATCTGGCCGCTGCGCAACCAGTGGAACCGCGCGAACGAAAATCTCTATTCGGCGTGGGTCGAGAAGCTGTTCGACGCGCCGCTCGACGCTTCGCTGTCGTGGCCCGCGCTGCACGAAGGCTTGCGCGATCAGTCGCGCAACTTCCTGTTCAATCACATGGGTCTCGGCGAAGACTCGATGAAGATGATCGTGCGCCCGGACTGCGCCGACCTTCCGTACTTCCTGCGCGCCTATTTCGCCTTCAAGATGGGCTTGCCTTACGGCTACGCGAAGTGCACGCGCGGCGGCGGCGGCGCGGGCCCGACCTGCCACCAGTGGTTCAACATTCAGCATCCCGAGGAGCCGCGCGCGGCAGCTCCGGTCGAGCAACGGACCGCGGCGGCGGGCAACCTGGCGGGCATGATCGCGCAGGCTCCCGTTGCACCTGCGCCGAGGCCGCAGCTCGGGCTCGCGGCGGGCTTCGGTCAATATCTGCGCACCGTCGCCGACGGCGTCCACTCGGGCTCCGGGCGAACGGCACTCGCCGACGACAACACCGACTACTACCCCGTGCCGCTGAGCCAGGACACGCTGCGGCCGGGCACCGTCTATGCCGATCCGTACGGGCATCTTCTGGTTCTGGTGAAGCGCGTGGCGCAGACCGAGGGTGAGGCGGGCGTGTTCCTGGCGGTCGACGGGCAGCCGGACGGAACCGTCGCGCGCAAGCGCTTCTGGCGCGGCAACTTCCTGTTCGCGGAGGATCCCGCGCTCGGCGGACCCGGATTCAAGCACTTCCGGCCGATCGTCGAGAAGAACGGCGGCTTGCGGCGGCTGACCAACGACGAGATCGCGAAGCATCCGCAATACGGCGATTTCTCCCTCGAACAGGGGAAAGTCGGGCTCGAAGGCTTCTACGACAAGATGGATGACGTGATGTCGCCCGCTCCGCTCGATCCGCTGCGCGCGATCAAGGAGGTGATCACCTCGCTCGAGGAGCAGGTGAAGACCCGCGTCACCTCGGTCGAAAACGGCCGCAAGTACCAGGGCAGCGGCAAGGGCGACGCCGCCATGCCGGACGGCCCGGCGATCTTCGAGACGACCGGCGCGTGGGAAGATTTCGCGACACCGTCGCGCGACCTGCGCCTGCTGATCGCCATCGACGTGGTGCGCAATTTCCCGGACCGCGTCGCGCGGCGGCCCGAGCGTTATGCGATGCCGCAGGGGAAGACCGTCGCGGAGGTGAAGGCCGAACTCGAAGGCGTGCTCGCCACCGAGCTTGCAACGCGCAAGTTCTCGTATTTGCGCAGCGACGGCTCTCCGTGGACGCTCTCGATCAAGGATGTCGTCGACCGCTCGGCCTCGCTCGAGATGGCTTACAACGTCAACGACTGCGTCGAGCTACGTTGGGGCGCGGCGGACAAGGGCGAGGAAGCCGCAACCTGCAAGCGCCGCGCGCCGCAATCGCAGCGCGGGAAGATGTCGGAATACCGCAACTGGTTCCACGAGCGGCGCCGGCCGCCGCGCGCCTAGCGGTCACGCGGTATTGGCGGATACGCCATAGAAAACAAGCGAAGCTTCGCGGAGCCGCGGAGCTTCGCTACGCCCTCTCGCCACCTCGGCGCCGTTTGAATTAGAATTTTGCGGAAGCTCCCTCTCTATCTTGGGAGCCCCCATATTTGAGCGTATGCCTGATGAACAGCATACTCCAAATTTCCAATACGCTGATCCCTGAAGACGACGCGTGGTTTTCCAAACTCGGCCGATATGACCGGTTGCCGAAAGGAACCGTGCTCATCCGGGAGGGCGAGCCGATCAACACGCTGATCTTCATTCTCAACGGCGTGGTTTCGATCAGTGTCGCCGGGATGGGCGAAATAGGGCGCGCGGCCAATGCCGAGATCGTGGGGGAGATGTCGCTGTTGCAGGACGCGCTTCCGTCCGCAACCGTCACGGCCGAAGAACCGATCGACGTGCTGACGATCGGGCGTCGCGAACTTCAGGCCAAGCTCGAGAGCGATCCAAAATTCGCGAGCCGGTTCTATCGTATGGTGGCTTTATTTCTCTCGGTTCGATTGCGCCGAACCATCGAGAGGCTCGATCAGGAGCGCAAGTCGGCCAACCCGGCATAGCCGATTAATTGCAACCGGGCCCTTTTCGGTCAGTGGGCAACTTGCCTGGCGAGTTCCCGCCACTGTTCCGCAAGCTTCTCGTACTGCTGCTTGATCGCATCGCGTCGCATATCGATCGGCGAGCCGCTGACATTCGTCGGCCCGGGTGCAATAGTCGTCGAAGCGCGCGAGGTATTCAACGAAACCCAATTGACCTACCGAGAAGTGACCCGCCGGCAAGACTAAATTGTGGAACATGGCTTGTTCCTCCGGTTTGCGTCGAGGCGGGGCGGCCCCTACCTCAAAAGCATGGTGCCAGAATCGGGCGTTTCGCTGTGTGAACCGTTTCACACTCCAGTCAAATAAATTTTCGTTCCTCCTCAATGACATAAGGGGCACATGCGCCGGGGCCACGCCGCCGAACCCGCCATACCGGACGGCTCGTCGAAACCTACGACTTGATGAGGACGTGGCATCGCCGACGAACGGCCCAGATAAACCGGCCGCCGGAAATCATCCTTGCAGCTTGTCCAGCGTGATCGGGAGGTCCCGCACCCGCTTGCCGGTCGCGTGATAGACGGCGTTGGCGACCGCCGCGGCGACGCCGACGATGCCGATCTCGCCGACGCCCTTGAGGCCGAGCGGATTGCTGTCGTCCGGCTCGTCGACGAAGATCACCTTGATGTCGTGGATGTCGGCGTGCACCGGCACATGATATTCGGCGATGTTGGCATTCATGATGCGGCCGAAGGTGTGATCGATCAGCGTCTCCTCGTGCAGCGCCATGCCGATGCCCCAGACTACGCCGCCGAGGATCTGGCTGCTGGCGGTCTTGGTGTTCAGGATCCGCCCCGCCGCCACCGCGCTGACGGCGCGCGCAACGCGGATCACGCCGAGCTGCTCGTCCACTTTCACTTCGACGAAATGCGCCACGTGCGTGTTGTTCGCGCGAGTGTGGTCATTCACAGGCTCGGTGGTTTTCTCCTGCGCGATGCGGTCGACCTTGCCCTGCCGCATCGCGTCGGCGATCGACACCGCGCGGGAGCCGTCGCGCTTGCTCACCAGCTTGCCGTCCGCGAGCGCGACCTCGCCAGGTGCGGCGTTCGCGAGCGGCGAATTCGGCACCTGCTTGGCCAGGCGCAACAGCTCGTCGCGGATGGCGTCGGCCGTGGTCGCAATCCCGTTCGCCACCGAGGTGGCGATCCACGATCCGCCCTCGACCGGCGATTGCGGAAGGCTCGAATCGCCAAGCTTGATGCTGATGTTGTCGAGCGGCAGGCCCAGCATGTCGGCTGCGACCTGCGTCATGATGGTGTAGGTGCCGGTGCCGATGTCGGAGGTCGCGCATGCCACCTCGGCATGGCCATTGGCGGTGAGCACAATGCGCACCGTAATCGGCACCTGCAAGGCTTCCCAGACACCGGTCGCCATGCCCCAACCGACCAGATCGCTGCCGTCGCGCATCGAGCGCGGCTGCGGATTGCGCTTGCTCCAGCCGAACGCCTCCGCGCCCTGGTGGTAGCATTCGCGCAGCGCCTTGCTGGCGTACGGCTTGTCCTCGTGCTGGTCGCGGTCCGAGTAGCAGCGCAGGCGAAGCTCAAGCGGATCGAGCTTGAGCGCGACCGCGAGCTCGTCCATCGCGGATTCGAGGGCAAAGAGCGCGGTGGAGGCGCTGGGCGCACGCATATCGCAGGAAGTCGCAAGATCGAGCCGCGCGAGTTTGTGCATGTATTTCGCGTTGGGCGATTTGTAGAGCAGACCGGACCAGCCCGTCTCCTGCCGGTGGAAATCCTCGTATTGCGAGGTCACCGTCACTGCGTCGTGGGTGATCACATCGAGTGTTCCGCCGGTGTTTGCGCCGAGAGCGATGCGCTGGATCATCGCCGGCCGGTAGCCCAGCGCGTACATCTGCTGCGCGCGTCAGCACGACCCGCACCGAGCGCTGCAGTGCGCGCGCCGCAAGCACAGCCAGCACCGCCTGGAACTGCGGGCGCAGGCCGGAGCCGAATCCGCCACCCATGAAGGGCGACATCACGCGCACATCTTCGGGCTTCATGCCGAACACGCCGCAGAGGTACCTCTGCACGTTCTGCACGCCCTGGGTCTTGTCGTAGACCGTGAGCTTGCCGCCTACCTCGAAGATCGCCGTCGAGGCATAAAGCTCCATCGGGTTGTGATGCTCGTTCGGAACGAAATATTCGGCCTCGTGGCGCACCGCCGCCGCAGCCAGCGCCTGCTCGGGCGTGCCGCGCGTCTTCGGCGGCGCGGACAAGGCTCTCGAGTGGAATGGCCGCGTCGCGCTGGCGATACACGTCCGTCACATGCGCCTCCCGGTCGTAGTCCACCCGGACCAGCGACGCCGCAAATTGCGCAATCTCCGACGTCTCGGCGACCACCAGCGCGATCGGCTGACCGTTGAACATGATCTTGTCGTCGTAAAGCGGCCGGAACGGCGACCCGTCCGGCGCCACGTCGTCCTTGTAGGCCTGGTCGTTGTCCGCCATGGGCGGACGGTTCTCGTGCGTCAGCACGGCCAGGACGCCTTCGACTTGCGTGGCCGCGCTGGTGTCGATGCGCGTGATGCGGCCCTTGGCGATGGTCGCGCCGACGACGCTGCCGTAGGCAAGGTCCGGCGCTGTGTACTCGGCCGCATACTTGGCTGCGCCGGTGACCTTGGCGCGTCCGTCGACGCGGGAGGTGGGAGTTCCGATATGAGGTGCCATGGCCGTGCTCACGCGATCTTCTTGTTGGACTGCGACTGCGGCGTGCCTTGCGCGGCCTGCGTCAAAGTGCGGACGATCGCGCGACGTGCCAGATCGATCTTGAAGGTGTTGTGCCCGTAGCCCTTGGCGTCGCGGAGAAGGACGTCGGCGGCGGCCGCGAAGCTTGCTTCCTCGGCCGGCTTGCCGCGCAACGCCGCCTCCGCCGCCAAATCGCGCCATGGCTTGTGCGCGACGCCGCCAAGCGCGAGACGGGCCTCCTTGATGCGGCCGCCGTCGAGCTCCAAGGCAGCAGCCACCGACACCAGCGCGAAAGCGTAGGACAGCCGGTCGCGGATTTTCAGGTAGCTGTAGTTCGCCGCAAAGCCTGCCGCCGGTAGCTCGATGGCGGTGATGATCTCCTGCGGTTTCAGGTTGGTGTCGGTTTGCGGCGTGTCGCCGGGGAGCCGGTGGAAGTCGGCAATGGCGATCGTCCGCTCGCCGTCCGGTCCGGCGACATGGACCGTGGCTTCGAGCGCCGCGAGCGCGACGCACATGTCGGACGGGTGCGTCGCGATGCACGAGTCGCTGGTGCCGAGAATCGCGTTGATGCGGTTGATGCCCTTGATGGCAGAGCAGCCGCTGCCGGGCTCGCGCTTGTTGCAGGGCGTGACGACGTCGTAGAAATAAAAGCAGCGCGTGCGCTGCATCAGGTTGCCGCCGGTCGACGCCATGTTGCGCAACTGCTGCGAGGCGCCGGCCAGGATCGCCCTCGACACGAGCGGATAGCGCTGCTCGATCAGCGGGTGATACGCGAGGTCGCTGTTCGGCACGAGCGCGCCGATCCGCAGGCCGCCGTTCGCAATCTCTTCAACCTTGTTGAGGGGAAGCCGCGAAATGTCGATCAGCCGTGCCGGGTGCTCGACCTCGTACTTCATCAGGTCGATCAAGTTGGTGCCGCCCGCGATGAATTTCGCCTTGGGATCGGCCGCGAGCTGGCGCACGGCGTCGGCCACGTCCGCAGCGCGCGAATACTGAAAGTTGATCATGACCGGCCCCCCATCGCCGCCATCGCCTGCTGGATCGCTGCGATAATGTTGGGATAGGCGCCGCACCGGCAGATGTTTCCGCTCATCAACTCGCGGATTTCGTCGGCGGTCTTTGCCTTGCCCTCGGCGATAAGCCCCGCGGCCGAGCAGATTTGACCGGGTGTGCAGTAGCCGCACTGGAAGGCGTCGTGGTCGATGAATGCCTGTTGCAGCGGATGCAGCGTTCCGTCGGCAGCAAGGCCCTCAACTGTGGTGACGTGGGCACCATCCTTCATGACGGCCAATGTCAGGCAGGAATTGACCCGCCGTCCCTCGATCAAGACCGTGCAGGCGCCGCACTGGCCATGATCGCAGCCCTTCTTCGTTCCGGTCAGGTCGAGGCGATCGCGTAGCGCATCGAGCAACGTGGTCCACGGCGCGACGGTCAACTTGCGCTCGGCTCCGTTGATATGAAGGGTGATGTTCATCGGGGCGGGACCGGAGACCGATTTCAGTCGGTTCGGCGCCAAATCATTTTGGGTCATTGAGTTCTCCAAGAGGAATTCTCCAAGAGGGCGTCGAGAGGGCTTCGCGAGTTCGGAGACCGGCATATCGGATTTTGCACTCACACGCGTGACATTGGGAGGGAACTCAAGCGGTGCAATGGGCTTGGGCGGCGGGACGGCTATGCTCACCAACGAACGGCTAGGACGTTCGGTCCAACTTGAGCAAAGAACGTGCCGAAATTTTTCCAGCGGCCGAAGCCGACGCCGGACCCCGTAAGCACCGTGCCCGACCAAGACGCGTCGCGCTCTTAGCAAAGCGTCGCGACGGGATGAATTTCGATAAGCCCGCGGAAGGCTTACCAGCGGCCGAAGCCGCGGAACCATTGCTGCGCGTTGTTGAAAAAACGCTGCGGCGAGGATTCGCGTGACGTCGTGCGGGCCTTTTTCTGCGCCTCGGCGGCCTTCTGCGCGTCGGCCGCCTTCTGCGCATCGCTGCCGGGCTCGGGTTCGGGCTCGCCGGTGCCGGGCATCTTGGTCGGCGGCTTCGACAACGCCGTGATGGCAGCCGGCGTGACGGCGGCCGGCTCGTCCGCGACATTACGGCGCGGCCAGCTGAAATCGTCGGCACGGCCGGTCGCCGGCGCGACAGCCTCGCCCTTTGTCAGCGTGCGGGTTGCGACCGGATCGGCCGAAGCCGGGCGCGCGGGCGCACGGCCACCACCCAACAACTCCTCCGAATTCGCCGGTATGCCGTTGAGCGGCAGGACCGGGCCGGCCGCGGGTCGCGGCGGCGGACCACTCGGCTTGGCGGCGGTGGCGGGACCGGAGGATGACGCTTTCGGATTGGCCTCGGGCGGCACCGTCACCGGCAGCGCGACAGGTACGGTGCGATTGCTGAGGTGGCGTTCGATTTCGCGCTCGACATAGTGCGCGAGCTTGCGGGCGCCGAACTTGGTGAAGTAGACGCCGTCGCCGGTGCGCAGGCGGCGCGTCTGTCCCTCATAGTCGGGGCCTTGCGCGGAATAGCGGCCCTGCTCGTCGACGAACCCATCCCAGATGTCGACATAGGTGATGCCGGCACGTTCGGCCCGGCTGCGGTAGATCTCGTTGAGATAGGACGAGTCGGTCGAGGCCTTCGCAGTGCTGCGCGACGGCAGGCCGACCCAAAGCACCGGCACACCGGCGCTCTTCAACGCGGCCATGGTGGCGTCGATGCGCTTGATGTAGGCGGCTTCCCACTTCTCGGTGTGGAACTCCCACGGGCCGTAGGCGGCGAGACGCGCCTGCTCGGTGTTCGCAACCGGCGGCGGCTCCGGCGCCTCGGGCCGCTGCAATTCGGCGTCGAGCGGCGGCTTGGTCTCGGGCGTGATCGGCGTGTGAGTGGCGGCCGGAGCAGCCGGCGTCGCCGGCTTGGGAGCGGCGGCACCCGGCGCGGCAGCGCCCGGCGCCGGGCGGACGACCGCAGGCGCCTTCTCGCGGATCGACTGGCGGTCGTTGTTGCCGACCATCATGATGACGAACTTGGGCTTCTCGGCTGCGATGATCTCGCGCACGGTCTGTGCCCAATCCACGCCCTCACGGCGCAGATCGTAGCGGACCAGACCCGAATCGGAGCGATTCTTGCGGACGATTCCGATGTCGGGCTTTTCCGAATAGGCGTCTTCCAGGCCGTAGGCGAGCCAATCGGCCATGGCGTCGCCCATCACCAGGATGTTGGTGGTCGTGTCCTTCTTCGGCGTGGCGGCGGGTGCGCGCGTGGAGTCGATCTGGATGTCGTTGCGCTGGTAGTTGTCGCGTTCCCGGTATTCGCGGTCGCGATACTGCCGGTTCTCCCAGCCGCCGCGGTCGCCCCAGCCCCAGCCGCCGAACTGGTTCTGCTGCTGCTGTCGCTGCCGGCCGCCGCCCCAGTCGCCCCAGAATTGCGCCTTGGCGGGCAACAGGAGCGAAAGCGTCGCGAGAACGGTCGCAGCCGTCCCCAGGCCGGCGATCAGCAGGCTACGATCGCGAGGATTTGGGGGAATTGGATTTCGGTGAGGTTGCCATTCGCCTCTCGCTCGTGACGAAACGGCCGGGGCGCCGAGCCGTTCCGCCGCCATCGGCCAATATCCGCCACTTTGGATAATAGTGCCCGGAAAAAGATGTCAACTTGAAGGTTGGCCGGTGGTTTACCGAACCGGGTGTGGCCTATCGGCCACGCAACCGTTCGAGCATGGTGGCCGAGGCAAAGCCGTCCGGAACATGGCCGATCGAGCTCTGGTACTCGCGCAAGGCCGTCCGGGTCCGCCCGCCCAGCCGGCCGTCGGGCTCGCCGATATCGAAGCCGCGCTGCGCCAGCAATTGCTGGAGCTCGTAGCGTTCGGGGCGGCTCAAAACCCGTTCATGACGGGGCCAAGGCTGCACAAACGGCGGACCACCCCTCAGCCGGTCCGCCAAATGGCCGATGGCTATCGCGTAGGCCTCGGCCGGGTTGTATTTCATGATCGCACGAAAATTGTGCAGCATCAGGAAGCCCGGTCCCTGCGCACCCGCGGGAACAAGCAGAAACGCCTGGTCGCCCGGCCGGGGAAACGCCTTGTCGCCGACGCGGCGGATACCCGCCCTCTCCCACTCCCGCATGGTCATCAGGCGCGAGCGGTCGGCCAGCCGGAAGTTGAACCCGCTGGGAATGACCACCTCGTAGCCCCAGGTCTGGCCGGCCACCCAGCCGTCCTTCTTCAGATTGTTGGCCGTCGAGGCGATCAGATCCGGCACCGAATCGACCACGTTGCGGCGGCCGTCGCCGTCGAAATCGACTGCGAACCGCTTGTACGAGGTCGGCATGAACTGGGTCGGACCGAAAGCGCCCGCCCACGAGCCCTTGAGGTGCTCCGGGATCACATCGCCGCGCGCGAGGATTTCCAGCGCCGAGAGGAATTCCTCGCGGAAGAAATCCTGGCGGCGGCCGATGCAGGCGAGCGTCGCGGTCGAGCGGATCACCGAGCGATCGCCGATTTCCCTGCTGTAGTTCGAACTCGATGCCCCAGATCGCCGCCACGACGTGGCGGTCCACGCCATAGGCCTTCTCGACCGCATCGAACGCTTCGCGATGCTTGGCCAGGATGGCGCGACCGTCGACGATGCGCCGTTCGCTGACCAGCATGTCGAGGTAGTCCCATAGCGGCTTGGTGAACTCGGGCTGGGCATCGAGCAGGTCCATGATCCGCAGGTCGGGCGTAAGCCCACGGACATTGGCTTCGAACACCTCGCGCGAGACCTTGCGGCGCGCCGCCAGCGGCCACAGGCTCTCAAGGCACTGCGGGAAGTTCGCCGCCGCGGCGCGGATCGCCTCCGCCGTCATCGCCGGGTGACCCGAGGCACCCGGCTCTCCGCTCCACTCGGGCGTGCCCGGCGTTGAGGGCGTCGCCGCCGGGCCGGGGTCCACGGTGCCGGTGGTCCCGCCGAACGAGAACAGCGACCGCAGGTCGAAGCCCTGCGCATCAGCCGCCGCCACGGTGGAAATCAGCGCCGCGGCGGAAAACACCTGAATGGCGGGAAACCTGGCCATACTGAAGCCTTGAACAACCTGCCCGGGACCGGCCTGCCGACAGCGGCATGCCCATTCTACCGGGTCCTTATGGGGAGGAAATAAGATTGCTGGACCGTTAAGCTAGACTCGAAACCTGCGGTCGGGCTGCGGCTTAAAGCACTGTTGCCTTGTCGGGACACCGCTCTTGTCGGAGGAACGGCCTTGTCGGATGAATGGCCGTACGCATGAAACCGATTCGCAAAGCCGTCTTCCCGGTCGCCGGCCTCGGCACCCGCTTCCTCCCCGCCACCAAGGCCATGCCGAAGGAGATGCTGCCGGTGGTCGACCGGCCGCTGATCCAGCACGTGGTCGACGAGGCGCGCGAAGCCGGCATCGAGCACTTCATCTTCGTGACCGGCCGCAACAAGGCGGTGATCGAGGACCATTTCGACCGCCAGTTCGAACTCGAGCATACGTTGACCGAGCGCCAGCGCAGCGCCGATCTCGACGCGCTCGCGCGCGACCTGCCGGGCCCCGGCACCGCGAGCTTCACGCGCCAGCAATTGCCGCTCGGCTTGGTCACGCGGTGTGGTGCGCGCGCGAACTCGTCGGGCACGAGCCGTTCGCGCTCCTTCTTCCCGACGTGCTGGTGCAGCACAATCCCGGCTGCCTCGCGCAGATGATCGACGCCGCGCGCACGCTCGGCGAGAGCGCCAACATCATCGCGGTCGAGGAGGTGCCGGCCGAGCGCGTCCACATGTACGGCGTGGTCGGCGTCGGCGAGCGCAAGGGTAAGCTGTTCGGGCTCACCCAGATGGTCGAGAAGCCCAAGCGCGAGAGCTGCGCCATCAAACCTCATCATCACCGGCCGCTACATCTTGCAGCCGGAGATCTTCGACATCCTGGCGGCCGAGAAGCGCGGTGCCGGCAACGAGATCCAGTTGACCGACGCGATGATCGAACTCGCCAAGACCCAGCCGTTCTACGGGCTGGAGTTCGAAGGCCGCAGCTTCGACTGCGGCTCCAAGGTCGGCTTCCTCACGGCCAACGTCGCCTACGCGCTGGCGCGCGACGATCTCGCCGAGGCGGTGCGCGCGGAGCTGAAGGGGCTGCTGAAGGATTGACGGCCCGTAGGGCGCAATAAGCGGAGCGAAGCGCAGCGCATTGCGCCGAATCGTATCGCGTGGAGTCGCGTCGCGTGGTGACGCGGTGCAATGCGCTACGCTTATTGCACCCTACGCACCGCTGTTTCGCGGCTCCAATTATTGGAACGGGCAATTACCGCGCTTGGATTTGCGAGTGTCGCGTTCATCGGGCAGCCGCGGGCCGAGAATGGCCACGCCAAACTCCCTATGAGCTACTCAGCAATAAGCGCGTGCTCGCATGTCCGCTCCTGCCCGAAAGCGACCGGATTGTTGCGTCGCCCTGAATTGACGTTATGTGCCATTCTCTACACGTCGGCACCGCAGCAAGACAGCGCCGTTATTCGATGACCTCGTCGGCGCGGGCGAGCAGCATCGGCGGCACGTCGAGGCCGAGCGACTTCGCTGTCTTCAAGTTGATGACAAGTCTCGTACTTCGTCGGCGCCTGCACTGGCAGGTCAGAGGGCTTCTCGCCCTTGAGGATGCGATCGACATAGCTGGCCGCGCGCCGATGCTGGTCAATCAAATCGGTCCCGTAGGAGATCAGGCCCCCTGCCGCGACGAAGGTACGATTGAAGTAGACCGCGGGCAGGTTGTGCTGCGCCGCCAGCGCGACAATTAGATCGCGGTGGGAGATGGTCGTTTGATCCGGTGGGAGGAGCAGGCCGCCATTCGGCTCGCGTGCGAACAACTCGACGGTTCGTTCAATGTCAGCTGCACTTGCGACAGGGCTCGGCACAAGCTCGATCGCAAGTCCCGGCGCCGCAGCTTGTACATAGCGTAAGAAGTAAGAATAGGGGCTCGACTTGGGGTTGGCCAGAAAAGCAGCACGCGCCAGGCGTGGCGCGATCTCCTTGAGCATCTCCAGCCACTTGCCGGCGATGCTTTGCTCGTACAGCAACATCCCCGTGAAATTGCCGCCTGGCCGTGCCAAGCTGGTGATCAAGCCTGCGCCGACTGGATCGGAAACATAGACGAACACGATTGGGATCGTGCGAGTTTCGCGTTGCAGCGCGGTGGCGATAGGCGTCGTCTGTGCGAGGATCACATCGGGTTGCAGCGCGACCATATCCTTCGCCAGACGTTGAAATTGGTCATACTGTCCGGCCGCGAAGCGGTACTCGGTGCGGATATTACGGCCCTCCGACCATCCGAGCATTTCGATGGTCTGTTGAAACGCCGCGACACGCGCCTGGTTTACCGGATCGTTCTCGGCGAAGCTCGTCAGCACGCCGACCCGCCGCACACGGTCGGCCTGTTGTGCGCCGGCCGGAAACGGCCGCGCGGCTGCGGCCGCGCCCACTAACGTGATGAACTCGCGTCGTCGCATTGCCTCCTCCCAGGCTCAGGACCACGCTCTATTGGCTCACAAGCTTGCAATCAAATCAGAAAACCAGTGATGCCGGAATGGGCTCGATGGCTGAATTGCACCGCAACAATCACAACCCGCTCATGTCGGTACTGGGCCATTGATCGGGATAGGGGGGAGCCTCGCGGCTCCGCCCCTCCCACACCACCGTGCGTACGGGTCCGTACACGGCGGTTCGAGAAGTTGCGCTAACACGCTTGGAACAGGGAGGGGAGACCGAGCGATTTGAAGTAGGCATTAGAGAGTCCGGTGGAGAGCGCTCTACTTCGGGCGAGATACCAAGGACCGCGGCCGCTGCCGGCCGTATTCCTTGCAGCCCATGCGGAGACCCCGTTTGCGACAAGTGCCGCCCGGCGGCGCCGTGGTGTTTTCCACTGGCGCCAAAGAGCAGCCCGCAGTCGTAGCCGGATCCAGCGCGTGAGAGCTATGAGCGCCTGGGGCGTTTCGCAAAAGCCGAAATAGCCGCGCCAGCCCCGCATATACGAAGCCAGCTCTTCCATTGTCGTCGTGATGCTGACGCCCTTGGCCCTGCGCGTGATGTCTCGGATTCGTTGCTTGAACCGTTCCAGAGATTTCGGCGCGATCGTGCGCTTGATGTCTGGACCAGCCGTGAAGCCGAACCCGAGGAACTTCCGTTCCTGCGGTCGCGCCACCGCGCTCTTGCCTCATTGACCTTGAGCTTGAGCGTTTGTGTGATGAAGCGCGTGATGCCCTCCATCACCCGTTGACCCGCGCGTTCGCTGCGAACGTAAATGTTACAGTCATCCGCATAACGAACGAAGCGATGTCCGCGGCGCTCCAGTTCCTGGTCGAGTTCATCGAGCCCGGAGGAAGTCGCCCGCATGTTGGCGGCGGCCCCTGGCGTCAAGTACAAGGCGGCGCTGAGCGTCGCCTATGGAGCGGGCCTGCGGGTATCCGAAGTCGTTGCGCTCAAGGTGAGTGATATCGACAGCGCGCGAATGATGATCCGGATCGAGCAAGGCAAGCGCCGCAAGGATCGCTACGCGATGCTGTCGCCGCGGTTGCTCGACCTGTTGCGCGAATGGTGGCTGGCTTGCCGCTCGCGGGGCTGGTTGTTCCCAGGCCGCGATCCGCTGCAGCCAATCACCACACGGCAGCTGACCCGCGCCTGCCACACGGCCGCGCAGGCGGCCGGGATCGAGAAGCACGTGTCTCCGCATACGCTGCGGCACAGCTTTGCCACCCATCTTTTGGAGAAGAATGTCGATGTTCGGGTGATCCAAGTGCTGCTCGGACATACCAAGCTCGACACGACGGCGCGCTACACGCAGGTTGCGACCAATACGATCCGCAACGTCACCAGCCCGCTCGATCATCTCATCGACAAGAAGGACGAGCCGCCCGCTTGACGCGCGGCGCTGATGGCCCGTCCAATTCTGGAGGTTGCGGACATCTTCCGCGACCACGGGGCCGCTTGGCGTAAAGCCAATGCTGGCCACGTCAGCCTCGGCCAGTTGAAGGTGATGTCGGCGATCGAGAGCTGCCGCACGGTGGCTCTCGGGGGCCATGTTATGCGCTGCGAGGACTGCTCGCACACGCAGATCGCTTACAACAGCTGCCGCAACCGGCATTGTCCCAAGTGCCAGGGCTCGCAGGCGCTCGCATGGATGGAGGAACGCAAAGCCGAGTTGCTGGGTGTCCCTTACTTCCACGTCGTATTCACGTTGCCGGCGCCGATCGCCGCCCTCGCTTACCAGAACAAGGCCGTCATCTACGGTCTCTTGTTCAAGGCTTCGTCGCAGACGATGCGCACGATCGCCGCCGATCCCAAACGCCTGGGCGTCAAGATCGGCTTCACGTCGGTGCTCCACACCTGGGGCTCCGCGATGACCCATCACCCGCACGTGCACATGATCGTGCCGGGTGGTGGGATATCGCTCGACGGCACACGCTGGATCGGCTGCCGTCCCAACTATCTCTTACCGGTGAAGGTGCTGTCCCGGCTGTTCCGCCGCCTGATGCTGGAGATGCTGCTCGCCGCGCACGGCCGCCTGCAGTTCTTCGGCGACCACGCCCACCTCGCCGACAAGGCTGCGTTCAAGGCCTATCTCGCGCCACTGCATCGGACCAAGTGGTTCGTCTACAGCAAGCGACCGTTCGCCGGCCCCGAGCAGGTGCTGGCCTATCTGTCCCGCTACACCCACCGGGTCGCGATCTCCAACAGCCGGCTCATCGCCGCCGATGCCACCGGCGTCACGTTCAGCTACAAGGACTACCGGATCAAGGGGCCCGGCCGCTACAAGACCATGACGCTCAAGCCGGGCGAGTTCATCCGCCGGTTCCTCATCCACGTCTTGCCAAACGGGTTCCACCGCATCAGGCACTACGGGCTGCTGGCCAGCGGCACCAAGGCCGCGACCATCGTGCGGGCGCGTGAGCTGATCGCTGCGGCGACACCTGCGCAAACGCGCGGACCAGCCGCAGCCTCCCGATAGCGCCGCGGCGACAGACAAGCCGACCTACCCATGCCCGTGTTGCGGCGGTCGCATGAACATCATCGAGACTTTCGAGCGCGGCTCGACGCCGCGATACCGAGCCGCCGCCGCCAACCGCGATCAGGATCGATACGTCATGATCGCGATCCTCACGTCACACATGGAAAGAGCCGATCGTATTCGCTGGTCGTCGATCCGCCACGGCGCCGCTCGCACAAATGCAAGTTTGCGATCTCAACGTGGCCATCGATCTTCGTGGCTTAAGGCAGATTCCCGCACCTGCGGCGGACCAATCATGCGCGGCAACGTCGTCAGCCAATGCACTCATCGGCGTTGGTCGTCGTCACCCAGCTCTGCCGAGCGCAAATCCCCATAGCGCCCGCGGCACCACTCGCCTACCACTTCCCGCGGTTTCGTTCATTGAAGGCTTTCGGACGCCGGCCACGGTGCACGCCGCATCGTCGCGATCGGCCGGCGTCCGAAACCCTCAACAATCGCGACAGAATTCGGCGTGCGCTGAAAATCGCCCAGTGTCCGCTTTGATCCGTTTGCGACCAAACTTGAGCGTGTCAACAAATCGACGTGAAGGGCCAGGAACGAACTCATGCAGCGCAGCAAACAACCATCCTCATTCGATCACACTGAATTGGCCAGAAGTCGACATTGCAAAGCTGTCTGCGTCCACCTGACGCAAGCACATTTGAATGTTTATTGTTCGAAGTCTATTGTGCATTTCGACTAAGGCCCCCATAAGAAGCTATCCTAGCAAGCATCCGCTTGTGCGAACGCTGCACAAAAAGGCGAAGACCCCCCGAAGTCTCCGTTAAGATCAATTTGCAGCACCGATGCCATCGGCAGGCATACGACCCTTTCCATAAGGCAATATTCCAAGCGGCCATCGCCGCATTACGTTCGCGCGCCGCTTGCGGTGCGCGTGCGCGTCCTGAATTTTTGAAATAATCCACAACAGGAGAACACAATGATCAATTGTGCGCACCACACTCGCGCTCGGAACGACCGTTCTCATGTGCTTGGGCATCGCCCTTCCCGGCGCCGCGCTCGCGCAGCAAAAGCCGCTCAAAGAACAACTCGTCGGAGCCTGGACCCTGGTCTCCATTGACAGCACAATGCCAGATGGAAAGAAGATGCAACTCTTTGGCGCTAATCCGCTAGGCACCCTGATCTTCGATGCCAGTGGGAACTTCACTCAAATGCAGGTCCCGTCGAATCGTGCCAAATTCAAATCGGCCAACCGGTTGGAGGCCACAGCAGAAGAAAGCAAAGTGATCGCGCATAGTAGCTTAGCTCAGTTCGGCACATGGTCAGTCAGCGAGCCCGACAAGACCATTAACTTTCGCATCGTTGGGGCTCTCATTCCCAACGGAGAAGGGACGGAGGGAAAGCGTATTAACGTCTCCGTCACAGCCAACGAACTGAAGTTCACCAACCCGGGATCGGCTATCGGTTCGAAAAAACGAACTCGGTGTATCGGCGAGCCACAACTGTCGCCAGCAGATAACTATCGCGATATCTCTAGATTGGCCTCGTTCGGCTTCGGCCGAACGAGACTATTTTCATACGCGGGGAGCCTCCTTGCTTCTGGCGAGGAAACGGCGCCGCGGATCTGGATTGACGCCCGTTCATGAATTTATTTTGGCCATTTTGCATGGCTTGCTCCTTGTATTTGAATTGTTTTGCGACGCGAGTGTCAGGAACGTCATAAGGATGAACGAGACGCTCTTGCACGCTTGCGGAAAGTCACCTGCCGTGACTCCCTGCTGAAATGCGCGTCGAAGCCGGCATCAGCCCACGCACGACGCTGAATATGCGTCGTGTTCAGATTTCCGACATTAGACCACCATTGAGAACTATTCGTGCTTGGCGGTAGCTGTGCCATGATGATGACCTCTATTTCGGCCAAGCTCAACGTGCATTCATCAACGGTCTGTTTGCGGAGATAGTCGCGCAGCGCGTCGTATTTACCCATTTGGTCTTTCTTCTTAGACGCTATTCAGAGAATGGAAGCGCGACAGCGAACGCCCTAAGATCGTCCAGATATCGATTAGTCACGTCGTGCCGTTCCCGGAGGCTCTCGAAAAACACGGCCACCCGCCGCTGCCCGGTATGATGGCCCAGCCGTCCCGTTCGACGAACATGGCGCGGTCCCACGAGTAGCTGCGTTTGTTTAGTTCGCTGAGATTTCCAGCTGGTCGACGCAGATCGGCGCAAGAACGGCAACGGCTGCTAACTCGGTTCGCTCCTTGGCAACCTTTTCAATAGTGCTTCCGAGCGTCGATCCGCCCCAGTTGAAGCCAACGATCATCGCCGCGATAGCGCCTATGGCTGCACCCTGCATGAGACGCTTGAAGGAATCTTCCTGCAGGACATTCACCTTGGGGACACGGGCCACAAGCGGCGCTCGAAGGCTTCAGTGAGGTGCATAAGCTCGACGCCCAGACGGCGAAGAAAGTCCCGAAACAGCTGATAGGTCGTCCGCTCACGAGTGATGAGGCAAACACTTCGCTGGAGCGGTTGGGTCAGGATCAGCGTGGATAAGAAAGAACTTAAGTTGTTTTAACGCGCTTCTTTTGGGTTCTTTCGACGGGCAAGATTATGGGCGGAGGAGCGGACTCTCGTCCAAGTCGGGCTTCCCGAAGTCGAGCCAAATTGGCAAGGAAAGATGTTTGATTTGTGAGATGGTCCTTCCATGCTTCACTAGCATCAGCGAGGCGCTGCTCTCTCTTTTGGAAGGCAGCTTCAGCGCGTGAATTCACATCGGCCTGCATGTCAAAATTCCTCGTTGCAATGCTTAGTACTTAAGCGCTTGTTTCGTTATTCACACCTTCTCACTTTGCGCCATGTCCGGTCGAGACGATCAACGCTGTGCACAGCCGCCAGCGCGACAGTTGTACGGCCAAGGGCTATCGCGATGGGACGCGCGACTACCAAACGCGCATGAACGTGACGGCGAAATCTGAGCTTCAGCGTGCTGGAGCCTATAGTGTAACCGCAGGAAGCAGCTGAGGTGGTAAATCCAACGTTGTTGATGAAACATCGGTTCCAGCTGTGGGCACGGACCCAACCGAGCCCGCAAGCTCTGATCTTCGCAGGACCTCTAATTGATTGATCCAATCTTTAAGCATTAATTTTCGAATTGTGGTGTTTGATCGCGATCGTTGAGGGGACTTTGAGTTTTCTTCCAAAATGAAGAGTGTGCATTGTGTCCTCTCGACCGTTCCCGTATCTTTTCAGTTTTCCGCTTCCGCTTTCAGTCGCGATTAAACTTTAACCTGCAAGCGTCCATCCGCCCCAAACAAAGCCGATCGCAATCGTGATGAGCGCGCCGGCAATTGCGCCTTGTAAGAGGCGCTTGAATGCATCTCCGGCCTCACCAAACCATGGGGTCATCTGGACACCCTATTTGCTCTCCTAGACCAACGCCTACGACCCGACGGTCGCAGACAATGGGCAATGATCAAAAATTAAGTTGATACGCGACATGTGAGAGAAGCAGTGCGAAGAGTAAAATTGGAACCACCAGTGGGGGAACTAACCAATTCGTGGCTGCGGCGGCCGTTGCCGAGAATGCAGCGCTACCTTCATTCTCCAGCCCAACGAAGGGTGATGCGAGACTTTTCTGCACTTCTTTGAAATCAATCATAGCCGTATCTAGGCATGAAGAGGCAAGTTAGCAAGGCAGCAGTGAATCCGCGACTTAAAAATAAGTGGTCAATTCTGTACTGCTCTTCCCAACGAACGATGAGGATAGTCGCTGACCTGCCACTTACAAGGTGATCAAGGGAGACCGTCATGCTGCCGCAGACCAGAGTATTAGGACGTACGTCGCGACAGGTCGAGCGACTTCGACAAGACCCAATGCATCACGATAAAATCTTAGCCCTTCATCGAGTTGCGGGACGTCAGTCGGCTGCGCGGCCGGGATCTGCCGCTCATTCGCCTGCTTCAGCGCGCGCGGATCGGTTTGGACTTTTCCAACGCGGCCCTGATCATTCGGCAAACGCCACCTCTATGCCTTCTTTGCACCCGGATTTGAGCGGGCCTATTTTAGGCCGGCTTGCCTAAGATGCCGTTTTATGCCCGAGCATTCGAGCCCGTTCCGAAGTCGAATAATTGACGAAGACAACCCCATTCCGGAATATCGAGCGTCGTGGCATAGTTCCGAAGTAGCTGCACCCTTCGTGGCTCGCTAACAACTTAGCCCTGACAAAAAAACCAACTGGAGGACTCAAAAAATGAATACCTTCCCCCGATTTTCCATTTTTGGTGCCGCCGCACTCGTGTCTATCGGCTTGAGTGCAACCGCGCACGCTCAGCAGGCCCCGCAAGCGCCGAATATGACCTTTTTCGTCACGGGCTCGGGTTCCGGCAAAGGTGCGGACTTGGGTGGTCTTGAAGGCGCTGACCGTCATTGTCAGACCTTGGCTCAGGCTGCGGGCGCGGGCAGCAAAACCTGGCGCGCCTATCTGAGCACTCAGGCGGCAGCGGCGGCTCGCAAGCCGTCAATGCCCGCGATCGCATCGGCCGGGGGCCCTGGCAGAATTTCAAAGGGGAGGTTGTTGCCCAAAATGTCGATGATCTTCACGGCGACAACAACAAGCTGGGTATGGCGGCATCGCTGACCGAGCGTGGCAATATGGTGGCCGGTGTCGGCTACACACCGAACTATCACGATGCTCTTACCGGCTCCCAAATGGATGGCCGCGCCTTTCCTCCAGGGGAGGACAGGACCTGTCGCAACTGGAGCAGCAGTACTCAAGGCTCCGCGATGCTCGGCCACATCGACCGCAAAGGACTGCGTGATGATGCTGCGTCGAAGTCCTGGAATTCGGCGCACCCCTCTCGCGGGTCTGAGGGCGGCTGCAGTCAAGCGGATCTCCGAAGCACGGGCGGTGCCGGCTTATTCTACTGCTTCGCAGCCAACTGAGTGTATCCAGCGAATACGCAACCGAGGTCCAGAAGCTGCTTCGTTGTAGACCAGAGCACCGAAGACATTCACGGGACCGGAGCGCTACAAGAACCACGTGAATGCGGACGCCAAGCACAAATTGATCCGGCGCTACGACGTCAGCGCGCGTGCCCAAGTCGCAACTCGACTACTACTTCGGCGCTCCGGCCCGGGGCTTGCCCGAGGGATCGATGAAGAACCGGAAGAACTCCGAATCCGGTTTGAGCAGCATGCGTGTGTCGTCGCTACGGAGCCCCGTTTCATAAGCCTGCATCGCGCGATAGAAAGCGAAGAATTCTGCATCCTGTCCATAGGCGTCGGCGAAAATGCGGTTACGTTCGCCATCGCCCTCGCCGCGGGTCTGCTCGGCCTTGTTGGTCGCGTCGGCGACCAACACGGTGACATCCCGATCGGCCCGCGCGCGAATTTCCTGCGAACGTTGACTGCCTTGCGCGCGGATCTGGGCGGCTTCCTGCTGGCGCTCGGTCTGCATGCGCTGATAGACAGCCTGGCTATTCTGCACAGGCAGGTCGGCACGGCGGATGCGCACGTCAACCACGGCGATGCCGAAAGCCTGCGCCTCGGCTTCGAGCTGCTCTCGTACCTTGGACATGAGCGAGGCGCGATCGTCGCGCACGACGTGCGTTAGCGTAGCCTCACCGAGCACGCGCCGTAACGACGAGTTGAGCAGCGTCAACAGCCGCGCGTTCGCGCCCTCGATCGATCCGACCGTCTGGTAGAACTTGAGGGGCTCGATGATCTTGTAGCGCGCGAATGCGTCGACCATGAGCCGCTTCTGGTCGGAGCAGATCACCTCAAGTTCTACCAGACGGTGGTGCGAACGCGCGGCTGTTGACGCTGCTCAACTCGTCGGCGCGTGCTCGGTGAGGCTACGCGTGCGTGGCGGCGGATCCGCGCCTGTCCAAGATTCGAGCAGCTCGAAGCCGAGGCGCAGGCTTTCGGCATCGCCGTGGTTGACGTGCGCATCCGCCGTGCCGACCTGGTGTGGATCAGGCTGTCTATCAGCGCATGCAGACCGAGCGCCAGCGGGAGCCACCCGCGCGCAAGGCAGTGCGACACGTCGCAGGAAATTCGCGCGCGGGCCGATCGGGATGTCACCGTGTGTTGGTCACCAACACAAGGCCGAGCAGACCGCGGCGAGGGCGATGGCGAACGTGACCGCATTTTCGCCGACGCCTATGGACAGGATGTAGGAATTTCTCACTTTCTATGCCGCGCGATCAGGCTTATGAAACGGGGCTCCGTAGCGACGACACACGCATGCTGTGTCCAAACCGGAATTCGAGAGTCTCCGGTTCTTTCATCGATCCCTCGGGCAAGCCCGGCCGGAGCGCCGAAGTAGTAGTCGAGTTGCGGCTTGGGCACGCGCGCTGACGTCGTAGCGCCGGATCAATTTGTGCTTGGCGTCCGCATTCACGTGGTTCTTGTAGCGCTCCGGTCCCGTGAATGTCTTCGGTGCTCTCGTCTACGACGAAGCAGCTTCTGGACCTCGGTTGCGTATTCGCTGGATACGCTCAGTTGGCTGCGAAGCAGTAGAATAAGCCGGCACCGCCCATGCTTTTCGGAGATCCGCTTGACTGCGGCACCCTCAGACCCGCGAGAGGGGTGCGCCGAATTCCAGGACTTCGACGCAGCATCATCACGCAGTCCTTTGCGGTCGATGTGGCCGACGTCGGCGGCCCCTTGAGTACTGCTGCTCCGGTTCCGACACGTCCTGTCCCTCCCCTGGAGGAAAGGCGCCGGCCCTTTGGGAGCCGGTAAGAGCATCGTGATAGTTCGGTGTGTAGCCGACACCGGCCACCATATTGCCACGCTCGGTCAGCGATGCCGCCATACCCAGCTTGTTGTTGTCGCCGTGAAGATCATCGACGTTTTGGGCAACAACCTCCCCTTTGAAAAAGTGTCCAGGGGCCCCAGGCCGATGCGATCGCGGGCATTGACGGCTTGCGAGCCGCCCGCAGCTGCCTGGGTGCTCAGATAGGCGCGCCAGGTTTTGCTGCCCCGCCCGCCCGCAGCCTGAGCCAAGGCCTGACAATGACGGTCAGCACCTTCGACCACCCAGGTCCGCACCTTTTTGGACCCGGAGCCCGTAACAAAAAAAGGTCATATTCGGCGCTTGCGGCGCCTGCTGAGCGTGCGCAGTTGCACTCGAGCCGATAGACACGAGTACAGCGCGAAAAATGGAAAATGGGGGAAGGTATTCATTTTTTAAGTCCTCCAGTTGGTTTTTTGTCGAGCTAAGTTGTTAGCGAGCCACGAAGGGTGCGGCCTATTTCGGAACTATGCCACGACGCTCGATATTCCGGAATGGGGTTATCTTCGTCAATTATTCGACTTCGGAAGCGGCGAAATACTGGGCATAATAACGGCATCTTGACCCGGCCTAAAATAGGCCTGCTCAAATCGGGGTCTAGAAGGCATAGAGGTGGCGTTTGCCGAATGATGTCGGCCGCGTTGGAAAAGTCAAACCGATCCGCGCGCGCTGAAGCAGGCAAATGAGCGGCAGATCCGGCCGCGCAGCCGACTGACGTCCCGCAACTGGATGAAGGGCTGACTTTTATCATGATGCATTGGGTCTTGTCAAAATCAGGGCCTGCTCCGCGACGTACGTCCTAATACTCTGGGTCTGCGGCACATAACGAGCTCTCCCTTGATCACCTTGTAAGTGGCAGATCACGAGACTATCCTCATCGAGTTTATTTGGGAAGAGCAGTTGACCACTTATTTTTAGTCACAGATATTCACTGCTGCCTTGCTAACTTGCCTCTTCATGCCTAGATACGGCTATGATTGATTTCAAAGAAGTAGGAGACCTCACATCACCTCGTTGACTGCAATGAAGGTAGCGCTGCATTCTCGGCAACGGCCGCCGCAGCCACGAATTGGTTTAGTTCCCCACTGGTGGTTCCAATTTTACTCTTGGCCACTGCTTCTCTAGCATGTAGCATATCAACTTAATTTTTGATCATTGCCCATTGTCTGCGACCGTCGGGTCGGCGGTCTTGGTCTAGGAGAGCAAATAGGGTGTCCAGATGACCCCATGGGTTTGGTGAGGCCGGAGATGCATTCAAGCGCCTCTTACAAGGCGCAATTGCCGGCGCGCTCATCACGATTGCGATCGGCCCCGGGGCGGATGGACGCTTGCAGGTTAAAGTTTAATCGCGACTGAAAGCGGAAGCAGAAACTGAAAAGATACGGGAACGGTCGAGAGGACACAATGCACACTCTTCATCCGAAGAACTTCAAAGTCCCCTCAACAATAGCAATCAAACACCAAATTCGAAAATTAATGCTTAAAGATTGGATCAATCAATTAGAGGTCCTGCGAAGATCAGAGCTTCAGGGCTCGGTTGGGTCCGTGCCCACAGCTGGAACCGATGTTTCATCAACAACGTTCATTACCACCTCAGCTGCTTCCTGGGTACACTATAGGCTCCAGCACGCTGAAGCTCCAAATTCGCCGTCACGTTCATGCGCGTTTGGTAGTCGCGCGTCCCATCGCGACCTTCGGCCTTGCGACTGTCGCGCTGGCGGCTGTGCACAGCGTTGATCGTCTCGACCGGACATGGCGCAAAGTGAGAAGGTGTGAATAACGAAACAAGCGCTTAAGTACTAAGCATTGCAACGAAGAAAATTGCACATGCAAGCCCGATGTGAATTCACGCGCTGAAGCTGCCTTCCAAAAGAGAGCAGCGCCTCGGCTGATGCTAGTGAAGCATCGAAGGACCATCTCACAAATCAAACATCTTTCCTTGCCAATTTGGCTCAACTTCGGAAGCCCGACTTGGACGAGAGTCCGCTCCTCCGCCCATCCCATCTTTGCCCCATCGAAAGAACCCAAAAGAAGCGCGTTAAAACAACTTAAGTTCTTTCTTATCCACGCTGATCCTGACCCAACCGCTCCAGCGAAGTGTTTGCCTCATCACTCGTGAGCGGACGACCTATCAGCTGTTTCGGGACTTTCTTCGCCGTCTGGGCGTCGAGCTTATGCACCTCACTGAAGCCTTCGAGCGCCGCTTGTGGCCCGTGTCCCCAAGGGGAATGTCCGAAGAAATTCCTTCAAGCGTCCCATGCAGCCCATAGGCGCTATCGCGGCAATAAGTGGTTCCACTCCGACTGAGCAGTCGACACTCGGAAGACGCTCCTGAAAAGGTTGCCAAGGAGCAAACCGAGTCAGCAGGCGTTGCCAGTTCTTGCGCCGATCTGCGTCGACCAGCTGGAAATCTCAGCGAACTAAACAAACGCGAGTACTCGTGGGACCGCGCAGTGTTCGTCGAACGGGACGGCTGCGCCGTACCGGGCGGCGCGGTGGCCGTGTTTTTCGAGAGCCTCCAGGAACGGCACGACGTGACTGATCGATATCTGGACGATCTTTAGGGCGTTCGCTGTCGGCGCTCTCTCTGAATGGTCTAAAGAAGAAAGACCAAATGGGTAAATACGACGCGCTGCGCGACTATCTCCGCAAACAGACCGTTGATGAATGCACGTTGAGCTTGGCCGAATCAAGGTCATCATCATGGCACAGCTACGGCCAAGCACGAATAGTTCTCAATGGTGGTCTAATGTCGGAAATCTGAACACGATGCATATCCAGCGTCGTGCGTGGGCTGATGCCACTTCGACGCGCATTCGCACGGCGGGTGACTTTCCGCAGACGTCAGAGAGCGTCTCGTTCATCCTTATGACGTTCCTGACACTCGCGTCGGCTCGATTCAAACATACAAGGAGCAAGCCATGCAAAATGGCCAAAATAAATTCATGAACAGGCATCGATGCAGATCCGCGGCGCCGTTTCCTCGCCAGAAGCAAGGAGGCTCCCCGCGTATGAAAATAGTCTCGTTCGGCCGAAGCCGAACGAGGCCAATCTAGAGATATCGCGATAGTTATCTGCTCGCGACAGTTGTGGCTCGCCGATACGCCAAAGATCGTTTTTCGAACCGATAGCCGATCCCGGGTTGGTGAACTTCAGTTCGTTGGCTGTGACGGAGACGTTCATGCGCTTTCCCTCCATCCCTTCTCCGTTGCTGGGAATGGAGACCCCAACGATGCGAAAGTTAATGGTCTTGTCGGGCTCACTAGTGACCATGTGCCGAACTGAGCTAACTTCTTGTGCGCGATCACTTTGCTTTCTTCTGCTGTGGCCTCCAACCGGTTTAGCCATTTGAATTTGGCACAATTCGACGGGACCTGCATTTCAGTGAAGTTCCCACTGCGCATCAAAGAGGTGTGCTCGCATTAGCGCCAAAGAGTTGCGTTCTTCTTTCCATCTGGCATTGTGCTGTCAATGGAGACCAGGGTCCAGGCTCCGACGAGTTGTTCTTTGAGCGGCTTTTGCTGCGCGAGCGCGGCGCCCGGGAAGGGCGATGCCCAAGCACATGAGAACGGTCAGAGTCCGAGCGCGAGTGTGGTGCGACAATTCATTGTGTTCTCCTGTTGTGGATTATTTCAAAAATTCAGAGCGCGCACGCGCACCGCAAGCGGCGCGCGAACGTAATGCGGCGATGGCCGCTTGAAGTTGCCTTATGGAAAGGGTGTATGCCTGCCGATGGCATCGGTGCTGCGAATTGATCTTAACGGAGACTTCGGGGGGTCTTCGCTTTTGTGCAGCGTTCGCACAAGCGGATGCTTGCTAGGATAGCTTCCTATCGGGGGCCTTAGTCGAAATGCACAATAGACTTCGAACAATAAACATTGGATATGTTGCTTGCGTCAGGTGGACGCAGACAGCTTTGCAATGTCGACTTCTGGCCATTTCAGTGTGATCGAATGAGGATGGTTGTTTGCTGCGCTGCGTAGAGTCCGTTCCTGGCCTTCACGTGGAATACGTTGACACGCTCAAGTTTGGTCGCAAACGGATCAAAGCGGACACTGGGCGATTTCAGCGCACG
>CAVXOE010000008.1:0-291071 GCA_963763365.1 uncultured Alphaproteobacteria bacterium
TCGCCGATGATCGGCATCACGAGCTTTGCCCGCTTTGCGGGGCTCGCCGGCCTGCCGGCCATCCTGCCGGCGTTCGCGCGAGCGGCATGGATCGTCACGCTGCCGGAGTTCAATCCGTTCAGTACAGCTCTTTCCCGATCAACGGCGCGCGCGGCAGTCGCACCGGCTCACCCGCGCGATCCAGGAGCGCGTCGCCCGCTACGCGCGCGAGGGCCGCCTCGGTGAGTTGCCGCCATTCTTCACGTTCCAGTCCGTCATCGATTTCACCGTCAGCACGCGCGCGATCATAACGGCGCTCTACGTTCATCTGCCGCGCAACGGCAGCGGAGCTCGTTCTGTTCGACATCAATCAGGCCGCCAAGTTCAGCCCGCTCCTGCGCTCCGCCGACCCGAGACGGTCCTGACGCGCATTCTCCCGCCCGCGCCGCGCAACTACCGGACGACCATTGTCACGAATGCAGTCCCCGACAGTGCGGAGGTCGTCGCCCGCGTGACGCAGGCGGGCGAGACGTCCGAGCGACAACGCCGCTCGATCTGGGCCCTATCCGCCCGACGTCTTCTCGCTGTCCCACGTCGCCCTGCCGTTTCCGATGAGCGATTCGCTTTATGGGATGCAGCCCGACAAATCCGAGGATTTCGGCATCAATCTCGGCGCACTGGCGTCGCGCGGCGAACGGGGCGCGCTCATTTCAGCCTGGATTCGCTTCTGCGGGTGGCATCAAACCCGTTCTTTCCATACGTGATCGAACGCATCGAAGCGGATATTCCGGCCAAGCCCGGCGGCCGTTTCGCCGCGCCCTTGAGCGGCCGGTAGTCGCGCAAATCGTGATGCCCGGCACATCGGCTCTGGCGGTGATCGGCGTATGCGTGGATCATCAAATCACGCGGGAAAGCTGCCGCCATGACCATCCGGCCGGAATTTCAGGGGTGCGTCGCCCGGGTTCGTTTCGAGGCGGCCGTCAGCGTCAACAGCGTCCGAAATTCCGGAAAAGCGCCATCGCGCCGATCCGCCCCGCCGCAATTGCCCGGCGAAATCATCGAAACCTGGCTCGAGGGCGTGAGCGAACCGTCAGTACCGCCAGGCCTGGCGACTACGTGGTCCGAGGCGTGAACGGCGAACACTTACATCATCACCTCCGGCACGCTCGCAAAGCGCTACGGCCCGCCGATGACCGAGCCCGACGCGAAGGGTTTCGGCAATATACGGCGACCGGCTCCTGCCACGCGTTCGAGTACGATGGGCAGGCGTGTCCCTTCGTGGCGCCGTGGGGCAGAGATGATTGTCAATCCGGGCGACTACATCGCGACGCCGGCCATGGATCGAGCGACATCTATCGCATCGAACGCAATGCGTTTCTTGCGACCTATCGCGAAGCGCAGGCCGACCGAGCAGCAAGTAGCCTGAGAAGTCGATCCACTACATCGCTCCGCGCGGCGGGGCAGTGGCCAGCAGTTCCTCGATCTGCCGCTTGTAGAACTTTGCCATACCGGTTGTGCCGTGCCGCGCGTGTCCGCGCTCGCCGGGATCAGGTAGAGGCGGCCGTTCTTGACCCGTTTGAGTTCGCGTCCATCAGGCCGGTTTCCGGCGGATTGCGTTCGTCGTCGGCGGAGTTGATCGCCAGCAGTGCGGCCTGGATGCGCTCGAGACCCGGCGACGGATTGTAGTCGCGCGATGATTCCCACTGGTAAAGGAAGTCGTTCGCATCGCCGTGAACGTGCGCGCGAGACGTTCGTCGAGCAACTTGTCGGCGATGTTCGCGCGTGGGGGCCGTCTGTCTGGTAAGCGAGCGTGCCGCCGCTGGTCGCGATGCCGAAGAAGACATTGGCGAATCTTGCAGGGCGCGCGGCTGCTTCGTATAGTTGCCGCTGTTCCAATCCGGATCGTTGCGGATCGAATTGATCAGCATGCGCCGCATCATCCAGTTGCGGCTCGACATTTCGGACGGCTGCGACGCCATCGGCACCAGCGCATCCATGAAGTCCGGGTAGTGCACGCCCCAGATCCAGGTGTGCATGCCGCCCATCGAATTGCCGATGACGAGACGCAGGCGCCGGATGCCGAGGCCTTCGGTCACCAGCCGGTATTGGGCAGCAACCATGTCGTCGTAATTGTAGCGTGGGAATTTGGCGCGCAGGCCGTCGGAGGGTTTGGACGATTTCCCGGCGCCGATCGGGTCCCGGCAGGATGATGAAATAGCCGCACGCGTCGAGCGGTTGGCCCGGGCCGAACAATTCGCCGGCAAATGCGGGTGTGAGCATGCCGGCACCCGACCCGTCGTACCATGCAGGATCAGCACCGGCTGCTCCGGTGACGGCTCGCCGACGGTCCGGTAGTGCAGGCGCAATTCGTGCATGACCTCGCCGGTATGAAAGCGGAAGTCCGCGCGCCACCCACGTGTTTTCCTTCGGCGCGGGATAGTCCGCCGCCGCCGCGGTAAATGCGATCAGGCACCAAGCGACGCTGGATGCCGTGCGCAGCAGCGGACTGAGGATGATCTTCATGCCGGCCTCCGGTTCACGATTGCGCGTTGAGTGCGCCCGGCATTGTCAGATAGCCGAACTGGCCGCGCAAGAACTGGCCGCGCAAGAGTTGCTTTAAGATCTGTGCGGATGCTCGTGCTGGCTGGGCATCTAATCCGTTTGCACAGGGGGCATATGCGGGTAGAGTTTTTCGCCAAAAGGCGTCAACTGCGGCAATCAGACCGCGCCAAAGGTCAGACCGCGCGTCTAAAATAGGTCTCCCACGCACCGCGTCACGCGGGGACCAATTGAGGGGAACGACTCCATGAAGATGTTCTCGCGCCGCGCCTTTGCAACGCTTGCGGCTGCCTGCGCACTCGCGTCGATCGGCGCGACCACGGCGCTTGCGCAGCAGAAGCCGAAGATCACCGCGTCGAGCCTGACGCTGCCGGTATTCAATCCGCTGGTCTGGAACATCATGAAGGCGCGCGGCTTCGACGCCAAGCACGGCTTCGAGCTGGAGGCCAAGCCCTATCCGTTCGATCTCCGCCTTCTACGCCGGGTTTGCCACCGGCGAGACCGACGTGCTGATCGGCGGCCCCACCATCCTGCAGAAGTTCTACCAGGAAGGTGTGCCGCTGCGGATTTTCGGCACCGCGTTCACGCTGTCCGACCTGTTGATTTTTGCCAGGGACGACAAGATCAAGTCTTTCGCCGATCTCAAAGGCAAACAGCTTGCCGCCGACATGGGCGGCTCGCAATTTCAGGTGATAAAGATCTACGCCAACGCCAAGGGCATCGAGCTCGGCAAGGACATCACCGTGGTGAATGCCAATTTCGCAGTGGCGCGCGCGCAACTCGAAGCGGATCGCGTCGAGGCGGCGCTGCGTCATCGAGCCGCTCGCCAGCATCATTTCGCGGCAGAATCCAACCTGGAAGGTCATCTTCAACGGTGCGCAGGGCTGGCGGGAAATCACCGGCCAGGATGGCTGGGAGCTGGTGCCGGCAATCCGCGCCGACGCCATCCAGCGCGTGCCGAACGCCCCCAAGATGCTGCTCGCCGCCCTGCAGGACGTGGCGAACGTCATGCACAACGAGACCGACGCGAGCGGACAAGATCACGTCCGAGACGCTCAAGCTGCCGCCCGGCATCTTCAAGGCCGCGGTCGACGGCAAGCGGCTCAACATGATCGTGCAGCCGGCGTGGGAGCCTGCCACCCGCAAGTCGATCACCGACATGATGGAGCGGGCGGTGAAGGCCGGGTTCTATCCGAAGATGCCGGACGACAAGATCATCTATGCACCTTAACGAATATCGCGAGGCGGGCCTCGACGGGCATCTCCCGCGAGACCATCGTCTCGCCGTTGATCTTCGTCGTCGCCTGGGAGGTGCTGTCGTATTTCGCGCCGGCGCTGGGCATTCCGGCGTTCGCGGTCCCGAGCTTTACGCGCATCGGCCAAAGCCTGCTGACGATCACGGCGGTCGACGTCGTCGTGACCGTGGCACGCGTGATCGGCGCACTCGTGCTGTCGTTCGTGCTCGGGCTTGTGCTGGCGATGGCGATGTACCGCTCCGAAACGCTGGAGCGCTATCTGCATCCGCTGATCCGCCTGTTCATGGCGGTTCCGGTCGTGTCCTGGATCCTGTTCGCAGTGCTGTGGTTTCGCGGCGTGGAGTTCCGCATCGCGTTCGTGCTGATCGCGGTCTGCGGGCCGGTCTTTCTGATCGAACTCGCTCGATGCCATGCGCGGAGTTTCGCGCGATCTCCGCCGCATGATGCGGTCGTTCCGGCCCACCACGCTGCAATATTTCAGCAAGCTGATGTTTCCGGCGATCCTGCCGAACCTGATTACGAGCTGGAAAATCAACCTCAGCCTGGCGATACGCGTCGTGACGATCGCCGAACTGGTCGGTGCCGTGACCGGCATCGGCCACCAGTTGGCGGTGGCACAGGAGTTGTTCTCGGTTGCGCGACGTCTTTGCCTGGACGCTGATCCTGGTGGCGCTGCTTTTCGTCCTGGAGGCGATCGTCGTGCGGGTGGAGCGGCGCGTCTTGCGATGGCGGGCATGAACGACCCACCGCCGATCGAAGTCCGGCAATTGCGCAAGGTCTTCCGGCAGGCCACCTCCGGCCAATCGGTGGTGGCGATCGAGCGGCTCGACCTCGACATCGCGCCGCGCGAAGTCGTCGCGATCGTCGGGCAGACCGGCTGCGGGAAATCCACGTTCTTCGACCTGATGATCGGCCTCGAACAGCCGACTTCCGGCTCGATCGTCGTCGGCGGCAAGACGCCCTATGGCGACTTCGATCATTTCCGCGGGCAGATCGCTACCGTGTTTCAGCAGGACCGGCTGCTGCCGTGGCGATCCGCACTCGACAACGTGCAACTGCCGCTGGAGCTTCTCGGCGTGGCCGAAGACGAGCGCCACAAGCGTTCGCTCGCGTGGCTTGAGCGCCTCGGGCTTGGCAATTTCACCAACGCCTATCCGCACGAACTGTCCGGCGGCATGCGCCAGCGCGTGGCGATCGCGCGCGCCTTCGTGTTGCAGCCCTCGATCCTGCTGGCCGACGAAGCGTTCGGCCATCTCGACGAGGTGACCGCGGCCGAATTGCGCGAGACGTTCCTGGCGCTCGCACGCGAATGCGGCAGCACCGCTGTCCTGATTACTCACCAGCTCGAGGAAGCGATCGGCGTCGGCGACCGCATCGTCGTATTCGGGAAGTCGGCGAAGCTTCTAGCCGACATCCACGTCGAGCGCTGGGACAAGAGCGACTACGGCCGTCCTGCGCGAGGCCATTCAGGCGACGCTGCAAAGCAACGAGCGCGACGCACGCCTCACGCCCGGCTGATCGCGTTGCCGGCTTCGAATTTCGTCGGCACGCCGACCGGCCCCTGGTGCGGCTATTTCGTCTTCACGCCGCTTGTTGCCAGTCAGCCGTGACCCTATCTGCAGATGGTAAGAATGCGCGCCAAGGAGGAAGCCATGCTCAAAACGGGTCTCGCGGCTCTTGCTGTTGCTGCTGTTGCCACGACGGCGCTGATGGCGCCGGCGAATGCGCAAGACAGGAGATACCGCGATTATTACGGCGACAATTACCGTTACGGAAATACCTACAACTACGAATCGCGGCAAACTACGGCCGGGGAACGGCGCGGCCAGCGCGATCCCAGTCAACTTGATGGCCGCAGAACCGGTCAGCCCCGCACTTGCGGATTTGACTTCTTCCAGTACGACAATCGCGGTGTGCCGTCCGGCCCCTACTGCAACTGAGCATCCGGCCGCCCGGCGCATGCCGGCTGATGAGTGAGGTTTTGCGTACCGCCGAGCCAGGGCGCGCGCCGATATACGCGTAACGCGCGGCTAGCCGCCGATTGCCGTCTCGTTTGCCGTTTGGTCGACGATCATATTTGCAGTGCGCCAGCTCGTTTCCGGCGCACGTTCAATTGCGTCACGGCTCCATCCGGCGCGCTTTGGACTCGCGGTCATGCGCGAGCAGTGCCGTTATTTTTGCGCCGATCAACGCGAGAAGCATGAAGAAGCCGAGCTCGGCGACGTTTCTTGGATTGCTGATATAGAACGAGAATCTCGGTGGGAGCAGGAAGTAAGCCGCGGTTGCACCGCTGGCAACGGCGGAAACAAATGCGACCGTGCTGCCAAAATAAATCGCCGCTACCGTTACCGAGAAAAGGTAACCGTAGATAAGACCCGGTATCGCGAATTCTGCATCGATGAAGAGCAGCACGACAGTCGTCAGCGCGATTGTCGCCACCGACACCACCAACGCCAGAATCCACTCTGACGTCCTCATTCGATCACCTCGTCGGCGGCCGTCACGGCTGGAGGGGAGATGAAGATTGTGGCGTGCTTGATGTGGTCGCTCTCCGGCAGGTCATACCGTTTCTGGAAGAGGGGCAGCGCAAGATGTTCGTCGATCCGGCCATAGGCCAAAGCTTATGGTGGCAAACGCAAAACCAGCAGATCATGCGAAACGGCCGGGTGAAATCAAGTGAAATGAAGCCGGTCAGGCGAAATCATGAGCATTTTGCGGGAGCAACCTCGGCCCACAAGCGGACGCTCCCCGCGCGCGTTGCGAGCACGCGCACGCAGGCTCCGACCGGGACACGGCTCTGGAGCTTGCTTTGGTCGTTGGCGGTCCCCCCTTGGAGTTCGGACCAGACCGGTACCGGTCTTTGCGCGGTCAAAATCGTGCCGGCCGGCGGCAGGGACACTTCGGAAATTGCATAGCCGGCAAAATTCACCGCCCAGGTCCCTGCGCTTTTGTTCTTGCGACTGATTGCGACCCATCCATGCGCATCGCCGGGGCCTGATGTACCGAAGACCGCGAGAGGTTGCCTGTGGACGACTGGTGCCGCTGGCTCGGCGTTTGCGGCCGGTCTGGGCGTGCGGCCGTCGACGTTCGCCGGCGGCCGGAAGTCCTGCATCACCGCCTGGAAAATGGCGCGCGCATCCGGGTCGCTGTCGCCGCAGTCTTTGTCGAATTGCGAGATGTCCTTGCGCAGGAGTGCTTGCTTGGCATCGGTCGCGATGTGGCGCTCCATCACGGCGAGGATGTTGGTCCTGAGCCGCTGGCACGTCGCATCGGCGGAGAAGTAGGTCTGGTACGCGGTATAGGTGCCGGCGGCGGCAGCAGGGATTCCGAGTGCGGCGCCGATTACCTGTAGAAGCGTAACCACCCGCTGAGGAACCATCGAAGCTCTTCCGGGTTGCCCAGGCTGGGAAAGTTACGGCGTGAAAATGGCAATTGGAAGGGGCGGGGGAGACAGGCCCCACTGGTTCTCGCGACCCGTGAGCCCGGGAGCTTGTGTGGTCGATGCGCTTGTGTGGCCGAACGACATTGTGACGACCAGCACAGCGGCGATTGAGGAAAGGGGCAATTGATACGCGTCAGAACCTTAGCCAAGGAGAGATGTCATGTCGGTCTGTCCCGTCGATTACGACAAGCCGTCGGATGCACCGCCTTTTTCCGAGGAAATCAACGAAGGCGCTATGCTCGCCGGTATCGCCGCCGTGATCGTTGTCGCCGGTATCGTCGTCTGTTCGATCGTCAACAAGGGCGAGATGCAATCGGCGACGAAAAATCCGCTGCCCCAAACGTTCAGCAGCAGCGCCACAGCGGCAAATCTGTAGGCGCGCAACTTGCGCCCCATAGCGATCGGGAGAATCTAGAGAACTGGTGCTGCCGGGGAGGATTGAACTCACGACCTCTCCCTTACCAAGGGAGTGCTCTACCACTGAGCTACGGCAGCGCCGCGCGGCGTAGGGCGACTTGGCCCACCGCGAGCTTGCGGAAGTGGCGCGATCCTTGCCACAGGGGCCGAAGTGGCGCAACCATTTCGCATGACCGACGAGCCCCGAAACCGGCAAAAGCCGAACGATCACAAGACGCGGGAGCAGGCGCGGCTGGCCGAGGCACTGCGGGAAAACCTCAAGCGCCGCAAGGCGCGGGCCAAGGGCCGTGCCGCCATCGGAAGCACCGGGGAGGGCGCAAAACCCCACGATTCCGCCGGAATTGGCGACGATAAGCACGGAGAGTAGTTGGGCGGCCCACGCCACGGGGAAATATTGTGGCGGATGGGGCTTCGTCGGGCCGGCATCCTGGTCCGCGCGTCATGGTCTTGAGTTCACCCTCATGGACCGTTTGCAGGAAAGTGGGGAGGGGGCATGGATCGGATTCGCATCCAGGGCGGGCAGAAGCTCAAGGGCACGATCGCGATCTCCGGCGCCAAGAACGCTGCGCTGCCGCTCATGATCGCGAGCGTGCTGACCGATGAGACCCTCATTCTCGACAACGTACCGCGGCTCGCCGACGTCGGCCTCCTGCAGCGCATCCTCGGCAACCACGGCGTCGACGTCATGGTCGGCGGCAAGCGCCCGGGTGAGACGCAGTACGACGGCCAGACGCTGCACATTTCGGCCGCCAACATCATCGACACCACCGCCCCCTATGAACTGGTCTCGCGCATGCGGGCGAGCTTCTGGGTGGTCGCGCCGCTTCTCGCGCGCTTCGGCGAAGCCAAGGTGTCGTTGCCGGGCGGCTGCGCCATCGGCACACGGCCGGTCGACCTGCTCATCATGGCGCTCGAACGTCTGGGCGCGGAGATCGAGATCGATCGCGGCTACGTCATCGCGCGCACCAAGGATGGCCTGCGCGGCGGCGAAATCGCGTTCCCCAAGGTGACGGTCGGCGGAACGCATACGGCGCTGATGGCGGCGGCGCTCGCCAACGGCACGACCGTGATCGACAATGCCGCGCGCGAGCCCGAGATCAAGGATGTGGCGGACTGCCTCAACAAGATGGGCGCCAAGATCACCGGTGCCGGCACATCGCGCATCGTAGTCGACGGCGTGGCTCGGCTGCACGGCGCGCGCCATCGCGTGCTGCCCGACCGGATCGAAACCGGCACCTACGCCATGGCGGTGGCCATGACGGGCGGCGACGTGATGCTGGAGAACGCGCGCGCCGATCTCCTGCAGAACGGCCTCGATGTGCTCGCGAAGGCCGGCCTCGATTACAACGAAACCAACCGCGGCTTACGCGTTGCGCGCAACGGCAAGCGGCTGGCGCCGGTCGACGTGACGACCGAGCCGTTCCCCGGCTTCCCGACCGATCTGCAGGCGCAGCTCATGGCGCTGATGACCCGCGCCGAGGGCACTTCGCACATCACCGAGACGATCTTCGAGAACCGCTTCATGCACGTGCAGGAACTGGCGCGGTTCGGCGCTCACATCCGCCTTGACGGCGAGCGGGCCACGATCGAAGGCGTCAACCAGCTCAAGGGCGCGCCGGTGATGGCCACCGACCTGCGTGCCTCGGTGTCGCTCGTGATTGCCGCGCTGGCGGCGGAAGGCGAGACCATGGTGAACCGGGTCTATCACCTCGACCGCGGCTTCGAGCGGCTGGAGGACAAGCTCTCGGCCTGTGGCGCCGCCATCGAGCGCATCAGCGGATAAGCGTCACTTGGCGTTCACTTCCCGGTGTCATCGTCCGCGAAAGCGGCGATGCAGGCTGAATTCAAAGCGAAATTGCTGTTAAGTGAATGCCCGCTCTCGCGGCAGTGACAACTGCGGCTTGGCAGAATCGGACCCCAGAATGCGCGTCTTGGCGGCAGCAATCGTGTCCGTTGTCCTGTTCGCTTACACAGCGGGCAGTGCGCACGCGCAACTCATCGAGTGCAGCGGCCGTCACAAACCGCAGCAGGTCGCCGAACTGATTTTCGGGCGCAGCATCGGCGGGCGCATCGAGGTGAGCGAAGAACGATGGACGTTATTCGTCGACGATGAAATCACGCCGCGATTTCCGGATGGACTGACCGTGTTCGATGCCGCCGGCCAGTGGCGGGACAAGGCCAGCAAAAAGATCACCCGCGAGTTCGAGCAAGATCGTATTGATCGTGCTGCCGGGAAATGCCGAGGATCTCGCTCGTCTCAACGAGATCGCCGAGGCCTACAAGCGCAGCTTCGGGCAGCAGTCGGTCGGTATGATCGTGCGGCCCGCCTGCGTCTCGTTCTGACCCGAGCGCGCGTCACCTTCCGCGAGAGAAACCCGGAAACCACTGCCAACCGCGATTAGGATTTCGAGACGTGCTTCGCGCTTTCTTGGGCTCGGGCTTTGCCGGTTCGGCCGTGGCCGTCGACGACGCCGGATCGTTCTTGTCTTCGGTTCGCTCGCCCGTGACGGAGGCCTTCTTGACCGCCAGCAGCAGATTGGACTCGGCCGGCCTGTGCCGGTAGCCAATGCCGAAATCGATCGGTTTGCTCTTCTTGAAGAGCTCGGCGTATTTCTGCTGAAACCGGCCGGGGAACACACCGATCGGTCCGAGATACCGGCCGAACGGCTGCAGGTCCCACTTCTGCGGATCGTAGTATTGCAGGGGGATACCCGAATTGTCCTGGATCACCGCCGAGCTGTTGGCGAGCAGGAAGTCGCGGACCTTGTTGAACCCGCCCGAATGCAGCAGGTAGGAGGCGCTCTTGATGAAGCTGTCGCCGGGGGCGAGCGTTTCGCCGAACTTCAGGAAGCCGCTGTTCTTGACGCCGTCGTCGGCAAGATTGGTGCTGAAGTAATAGAGCGTGCGCGCCTCGCCGTCGCTGCCGGCGAAGTCGATCTTGATGCCGCTCGCCGCGCCGCCGCCGCGACTGGTGTCGGTGCCCGTCTGCAGCTTGCCCTCGGCGTCGACGAAGACCGGAGTGGCTTCCTTGATGGTGTAGCCCGAGCGCACCAGGAAGACATACAGGACCGGCAATGTTCCATTGACGCGTCCGGCGCGAAGCTGCGACTTCATGTTCTTCGTGATGAAGAAACTCACGGAGAGGATCGTGCTCAGCGAGCCTCGCAGTGCGGCAAGCTCGTGCGCTACCGATCCGCGCATCGTGGTGAGATCGGGCACGGCTCCCACGGGTTCGAGGCCGGCCATAACGTAGGTCTTGGCCTTTGGGTAGAACGCGTTGGCGTAGAGGAAGTCCGGACCGCTGAAGAAGTAGAACACGGTCGGCCGCGCCTCGGCCAAGTTTTTGCTCGACCAGGCGCGGATGCGCGAGAGCTGACTGCTCTCGACCCGCTGGAAGGCGGAGTTGAAGGCGCGAGCGTGCTGTTGCCAGTTTCCATCCTTGGCCAGCGCCGCCAGCGGAGAGTTGGCGGCCGGCGGCATGCCCGCGAGGAAGCGCGCTGTGTCGTTCGCGGAGGGAGCGTCGGCGCCAAACGTCGGCGTCGCGGCGGCGACCAACATGCCGGCCAGGGCGGTGATGATCATTCTGCGCTGAAGCATGATACGCTCACCTCAGAGTTGGAGCCCGGAGCACCCGGGCCCGCGACGGACCACGAACTCCTATCGCTCGGTGATCTGGCCGGCTGCTGGCTCGAGAGTCGAGACCCCCGGCTTCTTGATTGCGAGCAGCACGTTCGACTTGTTCGGCCGCCACTGGTAACCCATGCTGAAGTCGATGGCCGGCGCTGTTTTAAAGAGCGCGGTATACTTCGCCTGATACATGCCGCGGAAGACGGCGATCGGGCCCACGTATTTGCCGTACGGCTGCAGCTCCCATTTCTGCGGGTCGTAGGCGGAAAGCGGCGGGCCGGTATCGTCCTGCACGATGGCGCCGCTGTGGTTCAGGAGGAACTCGCGAACCTTCAAGAAGCCCGGATTGTGCGGCAGGTAGGACGCACTCTTCACAAGGCTGTCCCCGGGCGCGAGCGACCCCAAGAAATCCAGAAACTTGCTGTTGGCGACGCCGCCGTTCGAAAGATCGGTGCTGAAGTAATAGAGCGTCCGCTCCTGGCCGTCGTCACCCGAGAACACGATCTTGACGCCGCGTGCCGGGAGCTTGCGAGCAGTATCGGTGTCCGGCTGTATCTTGCCGTCCTCGTCGAGCTTGACGCGCGTGATCTCGCGGATGGTCTTGTTCGATCGCGCCATGAACACGAGCAGGACCGGCAGCGTACCCCTGAACCGTGCCCGGTGCAGATCCGACCCCATCTGGCTGGTGATGAAGTAGCTGTGCTGCATGATCCATCGCAGCGAATTCCGCAGGTGCGACAGATCGGGCGCGAGCGAGCCGCGCAAGGTGGTGAGGTCGGGCACTTCGCCCGCCGGCTCGAGACCGGCGAACACATAGGTCTTGGCCTTGGGATAGAAGGCATTCGCGTAGAGGAAATCCGGGCCGCTGAACATGTAGAACATGGTCGGCCGCGACTCGGTCAGATGGGCTGCGGACCAGGTGCGAATTTTCGCGATTTGCTCCTGGTCGACCCGCCCGAATGAGGTGTTGAAGGCGTTGGCGTGCTGCTGCCAGCCCGCGTCCTTCGTCAGCGGTGCCAGCGGAGAGTCCGCGGCCGGCGGAAGGCCGGCGAGAAAGCGCGCCGTGTCGTTCGGCGAGGGGGCGTCGGCGCCAAGCGCGGGCACTGCCGCGACGAGCAAAAAGCCGGCGATGGCGGCGATCGTCGTTCTACGTTGAAGCATTTGGTCGATTCTCACGTGGGCGTTGCGGCCCGGAACATCCGGGTTTGCGACAGGTAGTAGAGTCCAAGGCCGGAGGCCATCATCAGCACGCCGATCAGTGACTGCATCGGACGCTCGCGCAAGAGGTAGTACATCATGAACGCCGTCACCGATAGAAAGATGAGCGGCGTCACCGGATACCCCCATGCGCGATAAGGCCGCGGCAGATCAGGCCGGGTGATGCGCAGCTTGATCACGCCGAGCACGGCGAGAAACGAGCAGGACAGCAGGGCGAACTGGATGAATTCGAGCACGGCCTCGAAGCTTTGGGTGAGGAGCATCAGCGTCGCGATCGTGGCCTGAAACAGGACCGCGGTCGTCGGCACGCCGCTCGCCGACCGGCGGGCGAACATTCGCAGCATCGGGATGTCCTCGCCCATCGTCGTCGTGACGCGGGGCCCGATCCACATCATGGCGTTGATCGAGGACACGAGGCCAAGGCAGATCAGCCCGCCAACGATGCGGCCTCCGAGGTCGCCGAAGATGTGTTTGCCCGCAATGACGGCGACGTCGAGTTGACCCGCGAGTTGACTGATCGGCGTGGTGTAAAGAAAGAGCGCGTTCAGCGCGACGTACAGGACGATGACGATGGATGTTCCGACCAGGAGAGAACGCGGTACGCTCCGTTGCGGGTCGTGCATTTCGCCGGTGATGTAAGTCGCGGCATTCCAGCCCGAATACGAATACATCACGAAGACGAGGCTGATCGCGAAGGATGCACTGAGAATGTGCGAGGCGTCGCCGGCGGACGGCATGAACGAAATCGGTTGCGGCGTCCCGAGCACAAATCCCGCGACCAGGAACGAGGCGATCAGGCCCACCTTCAGAAGGGTCCAGATCATCTGGAACCTGCTGGTGTGGTGGAGACCCAGCAGCCCCACGATCGTCACGGTCCAGACGACGCCGAGGCCGAGCAGGAGGGGCGGAGCGCCCGGAATGATCGCCTTGCCGTACTGGCCGAACGCCATGGCGGCGAGCGACACCGGAGCCGCAAAGCCGACTGTGCCCGACACCCAGCCCGCCAGGACGCCGACGGCCGGGTGATAGGTCTGCCGCAGAAAATTGTATTCGCCGCTCGACCGGGGGAACATGGCGGCCAGTTCCCCGTATGAGAACACCCCGCACAGCGCGACGCAGCCGCCGATCACCCAGAGGAGCAGGAGCGAAAAGCCGGATGGAATCCCCTGCACCTGGAATCCGAGGCTGGTGAACACGCCCACGCCGACCATGTCCGCCACCACGATGGCGGCGGCAGTCAGCATCGTGACCGTCAAGCGGCCTTGCGGAAGTCCGGCCGATCCAGCCGGGCTTCCAACCTCAGTAGCGGCCATATGCCTTCACCCACCGCATCCCACCCGAGTCGATGACTTAGAAACAGTAAACAAGGCATTACTGCGCCGGAACGTCGCTCTGGCGTCAGGGGTCGCAATATTCACGAGGCCCCCCGAAGATCATCCAAGATCGAAGGATTATCGATCCTGGCGCAGCTTAAGCCCTGGCGCCCTCCGATGTGGGAAATCGGAAAATTGCCCCTGGACTGCCCCAAACGGGCTCACAATGACGACATAATCTAATGTTTTCAATATCCTCGGGAAGATCGGGGAGTTCCAGTACGACGTGGCCGTGGTGGGGGCAGCTTTGGCTGCACACAGCCCGTTTCTCCTGGAACTGTGTGGGGGATGGTTTCAGCGGGATCTGAAGTCCCGAGTATCATCGGCGCATGCGATTTTGCGGGGACGCGCGACACAGATTTGTGCCGGCGCCGACCAGCCGCAGCGGTGGCGCTCGCCTTGCTGTCATGCCTGCTTCTCCAAGGTTGCGGCACGTCCGAAACCAAGGGGATGGCCGAGGCGGAACCGGTCATGTCGCGCGCCTCCCTGACCGGAGGCGAGACCGTCGTGCCGCGGGGAGCCCGTGCCGTTGACGCCAGGGATTCATTCGCGGACCGGTATCCGCGGGATTCGTTCTCGGATCGATACTCGGCTCTGGGTCTTGCTTCCCAGACTGCGCCCGAGGTCGTGTTTGCTCCCCAATCCAGCCACGTGATGGCGTTCGCTTCGCAACCCGCGCGTGAGGTTGTATTCGCTAAGTCCGTGCGCGAGATGCCTTTTGCGGCCCAGCCTGCGCGCGAGAACCCCCAACCGGTGCGTGAGACCGCTGTCGATCGTCCCGTGCGGCTCCCGTCGACCTCGTACAGGGTCGCCGCGCTGACACCGATGCCCGCGCCGTCGGAGGGGCTTTCGGTCCTCAAGCAGTCGAACACCCGTCTGGTCGGCTTCGACAACTCGGCCTTCCCGTATTCCGGCAAGAGCCCGCGTGGCTCGGGCAGCCGCTACACCGACAACCGGGTCCTGGTCCACGTGCCGCCCGGGTTCGACGCGCGCAAGCCGGGCGTTATCGTGGTGTTCTTCCACGGCCACGGCGCGACGCTCGAGCGCGACGTCCGCGATCGTCAAGCGCTCCCCAAACAGATTACCGAATCCGGCATCAATGCCGTGCTGGTCGCCCCGCAGCTCGCCTACGACGCCGCGGATTCGAGCGCCGGCAAGTTCTGGGAGCGTGATGGGCTGAAGCGGTTCATGGCGGAAGCCGCCGACCAGCTTGCCCGCGCCTATGGAGACCCGCGTAGCGTGGAAACCTTCGCGAACATGCCTGTCGTCATCGTCGCCTACAGCGGCGGCTTTGAGACCGCCGCGTGGAGCCTGCAGGTCGGCGGGCTCGGCAAGCGGGTGACCGGCGTGGTGCTGCTCGACGCGCTCTACGGGCACTTGGACAAATTCGCGTCGTGGATCGCCAAGAACCGCCACGCGTTCTTTGTCAGCTCCTACACCACGCACAACAAGCGCCGCGACGAAGATCTCGCCCAGATGCTCCGCGCCAAGGGCATCCCGGTGCAATACGAGCTCGATGGCCCGATGAAGGCCGGGACGGTTGCATTTCTGTCGATGGGTGACATTCGGCACCGCGATTTCGTCACCCTCGCCTGGACCCAGCTTCCGGTGAAGGACATCCTGGTCAGGATGGCGCGGCGTTAAGGTTTCTCCCGGGCCCGTACGTTCCATGGGCCAATGCTCACCGCGCCCGCATCCGACGGCTCCCGACGACTTGCGGTCCTGCCGTCCGCTCCCTAACTTCGCCGGTAACAGCGAAAGCGTAGAAGACAGGGAGCGTGCGCATGGAGCCGGTAAAGTTTGTTGCGCTGGACCGCGACGACCTTGAGGTCGTCTCCGCCCACTTGCAGGACGCCATCGTCAAGGTCGCCGATGTAATGTGGCGTCCCAAGGAAAATCGCGTCGTCATCGGTCTCAGCCGGTTCGACTGGCCGGCAGCCGAGGGCGCACGGCCGGCGCTGCGGCGCTGCCGTTCGGCGCTGCGCTTCGACCGGGTCACCGGCTGCAAGTGCCGCAACGTCGACCCGGCCGGCAAGAACGCCGTGCTCAACCTCCTGGCGGTGGAGTTTTCCGAAGACGATGCGCCGGGAGGCGTCGTGACGTTGTTCTTCTCGGGCGGGGGAATGCTGCGTCTCGAGGTCGAATGCCTGGAAGCCGAACTGGCCGATCTCGGCCCGGCCTGGCCGACCGACATGCGCCCGATTCACGCCGATCAACGGACCGACGTCCGGGGTTGACGAACCAGTCCCGTGCGCGCCATTGAGCGCATAGTCCGGGCGCCTTTCGGCCCCGGCGGGACAAATCCATGCCGATCCGTCTCGACGCCCGCACCGCCGATTTTGCCGAGCGTTTCCGAGCATTCCTAGCGACCAAGCGTGAGGCCTCGGCCGATGTCGAGGCTGCGGTGCGGGCCATCATCGCGGACGTCGTCGCGCGCGGCGACCGCGCGCTCGTGGACCTGACCCGGAAGTTCGACCGCGTCGATCTCGACCGGATCGGCCTCAAGGTTACGGCCGAGGAGATAGAGGTGGCTGCCGCGGCCTGCGATCGCCGGGCGCTCGATGCGCTCGCCTTGGCGCGCGATCGGATCGAGGCCTACCACCGCCGGCAGAAGCCTTCGGACGACCGCTTCACCGACGCTCTCGGCGTCGAACTCGGCCATCGCTGGACCGCGATCGAGGCGGTCGGGCTCTACGTGCCGGGCGGCACCGCCGCTTATCCATCCTCCGTGCTGATGAACGCCGTGCCCGCCAAGGTCGCGGGCGTGCCGCGCGTCGTGATGGTGGTGCCGGCGCCGGACGGCAGGCTCGTGCCGCTGGTGCTGGCAGCCGCCAAGCTCGCCGGGGTCGACGAGATCTACCGCGTCGGCGGCGCGCAGGCCGTGGCGGCGCTCGCCCATGGTACCGAGACCATCAAGCCAGTCGCCAAGATCGTCGGGCCGGGCAACGCCTATGTGGCGGCGGCGAAGCGTCTCGTGTTCGGCAAGGTCGGCATCGACATGATCGCCGGCCCGTCGGAGGTGCTGATCCTCGCCGACCGCAGCGGCCATCCGGACTGGATCGCCGGCGATCTCCTGGCGCAGGCCGAGCACGACGCGAGCGCGCAGTCGATCCTGATGACCGACGACGCGGCGCTCGCCGATGCCGTTGAAAACGCGGTCGCCGCGCAGCTCAAGACGCTGCCGCGCGCCGAGATCGCCGCCGCCTCGTGGCGCGATTTCGGCGCCATCATTCTCGTCAGCAGCCTCGCCGATGCCGTGCCGCTGGTCGATGCAGTGGCGCCCGAGCATCTTGAGATCGAAAGCGAGGACGCCGAGCAACTGGCCGCGCGCATCCGCAACGCCGGTGCGATCTTTCTCGGTGCGCACACGCCCGAAGCGATCGGCGACTATGTCGGCGGTTCGAACCACGTGCTGCCGACCGCGCGCTCGGCGCGCTTCTCGTCCGGGCTGGGCGTGCTCGACTTCATGAAGCGTACCTCGATCCTCAAATGCGGGCCGGAGCAGTTGCGCGCGCTCGGTCCCGCCGCGATCGCGCTGGGCGAGGCCGAGGGCCTCGACGCCCATGCCCGCTCGGTGGCGATGCGCTTCAATCCGCGATGAGCACCGCGCCGCGCAAGCCCGAGCCTCCCGCCAACCGCCTGGTCGCGGTGACGCTCGATGAGGGCTCGATCGGCCGCTCCAATCCGGACGTGGAGCACGAGCGCGCGGTCGCGATCTACGACCTCCTGGAGGACAACAGCTTTACGCCGCAGGGCGATGCCGAAGGGCCGTTCGCGCTGCATCTCAGCGTCGATGGCAGCCGCCTCGTGTTCGACATTCGCCGCGCCGACGGCGCGGCCGTCATGGCGCACCTGCTTTCGCTCACGCCGCTGCGGCGCATCGTCAAGGACTACTACATGGTCTGCGATAGCTATTACGACGCGATCCGCACCGCGACGCCCGATCGCATCGAAGCGCTCGACATGGGGCGGCGGGCGATGCACGACGAGGGCTCGAAGATCCTGATGGAACGCCTCGAGCGCAAGGTCACGCTCGATTTCGACACCGCGCGCCGGCTGTTCACGCTGATCTGCGTGCTGCACTGGAAGGGGTGAGGCGTGCATGGGCGAGGGGGCGCGACCGGGACGGCCGCAGGCGGTGCTGTTCGCCTGCGGGCACAATTCGGTGCGCTCGCCGATGGCGGCAGGCCTCCTCAAGCAACTGTTCGGCTCCACGCTCTATGTCGCTTCCGCGGGCGTGCGCAAGGGCGAACTCGATGCCTTCGCGGTCGCCGCCATGGAGGAGATCGGTATCGATATCGCCGCGCACCGGCCGACGACGTTCGAGGAGCTGGAGGATTGGGAGGGACTCAATTTCGACCTGATCGTGACGCTGTCGCCGGAAGCGCACCACCGAGCGCTTGAACTCACGCGCACCGCCGCCGTCGAGGTGGAGTACTGGCCGACCCCCGATCCGACCGTCCAGGAAGGCAGCCGCGCGCAGCGGCTCGACGCGTATCGCGCGGTGCGCGATCAATTGATGGCGCGCATTCGCGGCCGCTTCGCCGGGATGCGCAGCGGGAACGAGTGATCGCGCGTCTGTTGTCATGCCCGGCCTTGTGCCGGGCATCCAGTCGCAAGCGTAAAGACGTGATCGTGGCGGAGCGAAGCGACGCCGGGACGACGCCCGGCCATGACGGAGAATGAAATCACGACCCACCTCGTGCGCGGCGCAAAGCTAGTTGTCGAATGACCGCGATTCCGTTAGGTTTCGCCCCCAATTGGGGGAACCGGCTCGGGTCGCCCGGTTGCGAGCGCTGGACTGCGATGGCCAAAGAAGAACTCTTGGAATTCCCCGGAGTGGTGACCGAACTGCTCCCGAATGCCACCTTTCGCGTAAAGCTTGAAAATGAACACGAGATCATCGCCCACACCGCCGGCCGCATGCGCAAGAACCGTATTCGCGTGCTCGCGGGCGACAAGGTGCTGGTCGAGATGACCCCATACGATCTGGCCCGGGGTCGCATCACCTATCGTTTCAAGTAGCTTCCTCCTTTGACCTTGCGGGCCGTGGCCCGTTGCAGGCTGTGCGGCACATGACATGATTGGCCGGCCCAAACTCGTTCTTGCCTCCGGTTCGCCCCGGCGGGTCACGCTCATCAATCAGGCGGGCATCGAACCGGATGCGTTGCGTCCGGCCAATATCGATGAGACGCCCAGGCGTGGAGAGCTGCCGCGCGCCTGCGCCAACCGTCTCGCCCGCGCCAAGGCGGAGGCGGCGCTCGAACTCGTGCGGGTCGACGACGAACTGGAGGGTGCCTACGTGCTCGCCGCCGACACCGTCGTCGCCGTCGGCCGCCGCATCCTGCCGAAGGCCGATCTGCTCGACGAAGCCGCGCAGTGCCTGCGCCTCCTCTCCGGGCGCAATCACCGGGTGCATACCGCGATCTGCCTGGTGACGCCGAACCTGGCGTATCGCCAGCGCCTCGTTGAGACGCGGGTGCGCTTCAAGCGGCTGTCCCAGGAGGACATCGACTCGTATCTCGCCTCCGGCGAATGGCGCGGCAAGGCCGGCGGCTATGCGGCGCAGGGGATCGCGGGAAGCTTCATCGTGAAGATCGTCGGCTCCTATACCAATATCGTGGGCCTGCCGCTTTACGAGACCACGACCTTGCTGGCGGGCGAGGGCTATCCGATCCGCTTCGGCTGGATCAACGCCGCGTGACGCCCGCGCACTTGTCCGTTGCGCGATGATGCTCATATCCATGCGATGAGCGAGCACGCCGAAAACGCCGCCAAGCGCTGCCCGATCTGCCGCAAGCCTGCGGACGCCGGGTTTCGCCCGTTCTGCAGCAAGCGCTGCGCCGACGTCGATCTCAACCGCTGGCTCAGCGGCGTCTATGCGGTCCCGGGCACCGAGGTTGAGGAAGAGGACGGCATGGCAAAGCCGGAGCGGGAGGCCTGACGGCCGCGGTTCCCCGGCTGTGTTGCGCCGGTCCGAGGGGCGATTGTCCGCGTGGGCGGTTGTCTGGACAGTGCGGAATCGAGCCTTTATAACCGCCCGCGCTTTCCGTCGCCCGCCGTCAGGCGGGCGCGGCGCCCAGGTAGCTCAGTTGGTAGAGCACGTGACTGAAAATCACGGTGTCGGTGGTTCGATTCCGCCCCTGGGCACCATTCACCTTCCTGACATGTCGGCTGGAATGGCGAAGCGCTGTGTTGGCCAGAATGGCGGATTACGCCTTTGGCTAATCCGCCCTACGAGCTACGAACTATCTCAACAATGCTCGCGCCAAAAATCGCTTGCTCAAAGCGCGTGCGGCGGCCGAAGAAGCTTTCAGGGAAGTCGAACGTAAGCTACGAACCATAAATCCGAAACGGGCGGCATTTCTGCCGCCCGTGATTTTCATTCCCGACCGTAGAACAAGATGGGCGAGGGCCGTCTCGGCCAAATCATAGGGTGCACTAGGACGCGAAGCTCATGCTTGCCACCAGTCTCCGACAACTCACCGCCGTACTTCTTCTCAGCAGCGGTCTTTGCGCTTCCCGCCTCTACTTTTTCGTATTCCCCTACCGGAAATAGCCGAACTTGGAACGTTCCCATATTCATCGCTCCTCACGCAGCTACTTCGGAGTCTACTTGCTCTTCTGGCGCTGCCACTATGTGATTCAACACCGCTTCAACGCCCTTCGCAAAGGCGTTGCATTCCTGGCGCGAGTTGCCGGAACTAAAGTGACCCTCGTATTTTCCGCCGAACAGCGAAATGTGCCTCTCAGCGGGAGATCGTTCGGAATCAACAAACCCGACTACCTTGCCCGTGTCCCGGTCGATTACGTCGGTTCGCCACGCGACCGGTTGAGTGTAGCCGCCCCGCATATCCACCCATTGAACCAGCAATCTCATGACACCCTCCTTGTTGGGTCGGGAGCCATATAAGGACGCTTCTTGCACACCGCCACATACCGCCCCACAGTCCCAGGCGGCTAACCACACAAAATGTGAGTACCACTGTGAGTACGGGCTTCTAGCGTTTATAGAAAAAGCAGATAGATCAGTTCGCCCGCCGCCCCTGCGCACCGTCATTTCTTCTCAGCCTCACCCGCTCACTTCACCGGCGTCGGCGGCGCGACCGCGGCGTCGGGCTGGTTGCTGCGCTTGAGGCCGTCGGCGACGAAGCCCGAGGCCTTCATCTCCTCGACGAATGCGCGCAGATATTGCGCGCCGGCGCCGCGGCCCTTGGGCGTGCCCATCGCCTGCTCGATCACCATGAAGCGGCCGGGGATCACGCGCAGGTCGGAGCGCGACTTGGCGAAGGCGGTGATCGGCTGCTTCACGCCGGCGGCGACTTCGAGCTTGTCGCGCACGAACATGTCGAGCGCCTGCGGGCCGGAGGCTTCGCGCACCAGCGTGGCGTTCTTGATCGCGCGCGTGAGGTAGAGGTCGTAGGCGCTGCCGCGCGCCACCGCGATGCGCACGCCGGCGCGGTCGACGTCCTCGTTCGTTTGCAGCGGCGACGCGGTCGGGACCGCGTAGGCGCCCTCGATCACCACGTAGGGTCCGCTGAAGTCGATGTCGGCGCCGCGCACCGGATCGATGGCGAGGAACACGATGTCGAGCGCGCCGCTCTTGACGGCGTCGGTCACCTTGCCGGCGGCATCGAAGGTGGTGAACTCGATCGGCACGCCCAGCCGCTTGGCCAGTTCGCGCGCGAGTTCGCCCGAGATGCCGCGCGGCTCGCCGGTCGCCGGGTCCTTCTGCGCCAGGACGGTGTTGCCGAAGTTGATCGCCACGCGCAGCTTGCCGGTCGGCGCAAGCGCGGTGACGACGTCGCGTGGAGCGTTTTCTGCCATGACACCCGAGACGTTGGAGAACAGGACTGCGAGCGCCGCGAGCGTCTTGATCATTGTCAGGGTTCCTCGAAGCCAGCCCGAAGCCCGGACACTATCGCAGTCCTGCGGCTTCGCACAATGCGGGTATCGGGCAGCGAGATGAACGTGCCCTGTGGGATCGCGGCGGTGCCGCAGCGTCCCTCTCCCGCATAGCCCGTCGAAGACGGGCGTGAACGCCCTTTCGCTGGGGGAGGGATAGGGAGGGGGCATGGAGGAAAATTCGCGCGAGTATTCCCCTCCCCCAACCCTCCCCCGCAAGCGGGAGAGGGAGCACACCGCGTATGCGGGCACATTTATGTATTTCAGCACGACAGCCTTGCGAATCTTCAACGCTTCAGGACCGCGACACGCGGCACGCTGAGGCCGGCGATTTCGGTGATCAGTTTTTTCAGGATGGCGTCGCCGAATGTCTCGTAGCGTTCGGTCGCGATCACGAAGGCGCCGGGGCCGCCGATGACGTAGTCCTGGTAATAGCGGTCGAGGTCGGGCTCGAGCGCCAGGATCGGCAGGCCGTTGATGCCGACGCCCGCGGCGATCGCCTCGTCGCGCGCGAGCGTGACCGGGCGGCCGCGGTTGTTGGAGCCGTCGCCGGAAATATCGATGACGCGGCGGCCGCCGCGGAACGGGTTTGAGGGAAACATCGTCATCGCATGATCGATGGCGCCGCTGATCGAGGTCCCGCCGCCGAACAGATGGCGCGGCGCGTCTTCGATCGCGGCCGCGAAGGCCTCGGCGCTGCGCGCGTCGCCGATGCGCGACCAGTCGACCACCTGGACCTGCATCGCGGGTCCGGTCCACTGCACCATGGTCACGGCGATCGCCTGGTTGGCGCCGGAGCGAACCGCCTGCAGCACGCGGCTGTGGCGGAAGGCCGCCACGTAGCCCTGCTTCTGCAGCTCGAAGCGGTAGTGGTTGACGCTGCCCGAGGCATCGACCGCGAGGATGAGCTGAAGGTCGACGGCGGTCTGCGCGGCCGCCGGCGCGGTGCCAATGACGGCCAGTATCAGCGCGGCGGCGAACGCCCGCCACACCGAGCCGGCTTTTGGCAAGCGCTCGGGGTCTGCCGCCAAGGCGCCCGTCAGGTCCATTCGACCGCCTAGATGCGCTGCATCGTGCACTCGGTCTCGACCGGAATTTTCACTTCGGCGTTGGGCGGACGCGTGCGGCGCAGGATTCGCAACTGCTTGTAGCCCTGCTTGTCGCAGGTGATCTCGACATCCTTGGGATCGATCTCCTTGCCGAAGCCCGGGACCTTGTAGGCGCCGAGCGCATCGGTACGCGTCACCACGCCGCCGCGATCCTTCACGCCGACCGTCACCTTGGTGTCCGGCAGCGTGCGGCCGCTGGTATCCTTGGCAAAGCCGAAATAGGCCGGCCCTTCGTCCTCGCTCTGGTCGTCGTCGTCGCCGAACCCGGCGCCGCCAGCCCACAGCGCGGTCGACAGGAGACATGCCGTGCCGACGATCAGGCTTGCGAGCGACAGGCGCCGACCTTGGAACCTCATCCCGGACCTCCCAATGGCTCGCGGCGCGCCCCCTGAGCGCCGCTGGCTGGAGGCAAATCTACCGCATCACCGGGGGAGATTGCTACGGCGCAGAGCGACGCCCGCAGCTTCGCAAGGGAGCGCGTTTCCCAGCGCGAAGTGGAGGTCAGCTTTCCGGATCAACTCCGGCGGCTGCGCCGGAAGCCGCTATTTCGGCGCGTGCGCCGGCGGCGTGCGCTCTGCCGCGTTCGCCTGCCAGAACCAGCCGGACATGAACCTGATGCAAGCCGCGCTGTAGGGCACGTTCTCGTTGTTCGAAGGACATGCGGGCTGAGGCGTTTCGCCTGGTCCCGCCGCGGCACTCGTACTCACCGCCGTCCGCGCCGGCCGGTTCAGGTCGAAGGCGGCACCGCGCTGCATGAACACGATGCAGTCGGCGCTGTAGGGCACGTTCTCACTGTCGGGGCACACGGTGGCGACGGGCGCGGCAAAGGCCTCGCCCGTCGATGTCGCGAGATCGATGCGGTGCCCGTGTTCGATCCAGAGCACCGCACCGGCGACCGAGAGAACGATCACTGCAAGATCGAGTTTCAACGATGGCCCTCGTGCGCTCGTCCGGCAGCCCCGCAGATACACCTGCATCCTACGGGTGGAACCACCACGATCGCAGATCGTAGATGAGATACGGAATCGCCAGGATGGGGAGCAGCCAGACCAGGATCAGCGGGATCTTCTTGGTCATGCTTTCGGGAAGCAGGCTGACCAGGAAGCTCACGACCGCTCCCGCGATGATCGTCGTCGCGGTCCAGCCGTACCAGTACATCGCCGGCCCTTCGCCGCTTCTGGACGGGCCCCAGCCCCACTCGAAACGGCTCACGGCCGGGTGGAAGGTGAACAGCGGCCAGTTGAACTGGAGACAGAGCAGGTAGATCGCGGTGCCGGTGATGGCGAAGGTGATGGCAAAGGTCTTGAACCTGGCGGAAGTCGCCCATGACGACGTCGCCGATTTCGTCCTGGTGCTTGCTGTGGACGTGCTCATGATCCGAACCCCCGGACATTGTTGAGGACGTGGCCGACGATGAAGAGGAACCAGCATGCAACCGCCAGATACACGGTCACGGCTTTGCGTGCGGTGTCGTATTCGGGGTTCTGCGCGTTCTTCCAGAAGTACCAGTAGACCGGAAGCAGCACCAAGCCGATCGAAGCCACGTGCTCCTTGAAATCGAAGAAGCCTTGCGCCTTCCAATGGCCGGCCTGCTCGATCGGAATCCGAACGTAGATGCGGTACTTGGTGTAGATGTACGAGCCGGCGATGAAGGTCAGGATCCACATGATGCAGACCGCCGTGGCGTAGCCGGCCGCGGGCACTCCGCGAAAGCGTGTGACGAAGCCCGGCGCTCCCGCCACCTGACGCACCGGCATCATGACGGCCACGGCCTGGTGCGTGAGCGCTCCCAGCAAGCCCACCGCCAGCAGCAGGTGAACCAGGAGCCATATCGTCCAGAACGTATTGACGGAGATGAAATCGAAGATGTCCATGGGTCTCCCCGAGTTCTTTTATTATGGATCAAGTCTAACTTCGCCGAATTCGACTGGCAAACCCTGCAAGCGCGTCGCCGAATTGAATCCTTCCAAACGAGGAGGGAACATCTGGCAATCGGATGTGAGCAGGAATCCCGCAGGCGTTGCAGTCCGCGTCGCAACCCGCCGATGATGCGGCAAATTCGCCACGACGAAGCCCCCAGGCTTCGGCTATAATTCTTCCAAAGAACCAAAAATTTTTGGGAGCGACGCGATGAAACGCCTTGGGGCCTCGGCCGTGGCCGCAATCATGATGTTGCCTGGAGCGATGCCGGCCTCCGCCGAGACGCTCGCTGTGTTCACGAAAAGTTCGGGAAACCCGATCGCGCGCGGCGTGCGCGCTGGCGCCGACGCGGTCGCCAAGGCGAACGGCTTCACGGTGTTTCACTACATCCCGACCTCGCCCGACAACGTCCCGCAGCAGACCTTCCTGGTCGAGGAGGCGATCAACCAGAAGCGCGACGCGTTCGTGTTCACGCCGGTCGACGTCAAGGCCATGGTGGCGCCGGTGCAGAAGATCAATGCGGCCGGCCTGCCGCTGGTGAATGTCGGCGACCGCCTTGCGGGCGGTGAGAGTGTCGCGTTCGTCGGGACCGACGACTACAGCATCGCCCTCGATACCGCGCGTACGCTGCTCAAAGCCATGGGCGGCAAGGGTAACGTGGTCGTGCTCGAAGGACCGAGCACAGTCCCCACGGCGGGGAACCGCTTGCGCGGTTTCCGGGACGCACTTAAGGAATTCCCGGATGTGAAGGTGGTGCTTTCGAAGAACGCAATGTATGCGAGGCCTGCGGCGAGCGACCTGCTCAAGGCGATGTTGAAAGTGAACACGACTCCGCAGATCGACGGCGTGCTCGCCGCGAACGACGCCATGGCGCTGGGCGCGGTCGAAGCTTTCAAGGAGGCAAAGAAGAAGATGCCGCTGATCGTCGGCATCAACGCCAGCAAGGAAGCGATCGAGCTGATCAAGGCGGGCGATATGCTCGCTAGCGGCGACTACAATGGGCTGATCGAGGGCTGTCTCGGCGCCGAGATCGCCATTCGCGCGTTGCGCAAGCAGCCGGTGCCGAAAGAGGTGATGGCGAAGACCTCCGTGGTCGACAAGAGCAACCTGGCGGGCTACGAAATCCCGGCGGAACGCCGGCCCTGCCCAACCCTGGAGAGCATGGCGGCGAGATAGCCGTCTGCTTTGGCCGCTTCACCGGGCCTTGGCTCCGATTGCTGCGTTTTCGGGGCCGTTACGGTCGCTGTTTCCCGAACAGGGACGACAGGTCGCGGTACTTATTTCTCAGACAGTCTGGCTACGCCGCTCACGAGTCGCTAAGTCTCTTCGCGAACGTTGAAATTCGAACAACATCGGGATTGGGCCAACTTTGGAAAATGACGAACACGCTGCCTGCGCTGCCGCACAGACTGACGGGCGGACGTGGACGAAGATTCTTGCTCGTTACCGCCGGCCGCACTGGGCGCGCAGCGTTACCGAGATTGCGATCTCGGTCGGCCCGCTGGTCGTGCTCTGGGTCCTGATGTGCGTGGCGCTCAAGTTCGGCTACTGGTACGCGCTGCTGCTGGCCGTGCCGGCAGCCGGCTTTCTGGTGCGGCTTTTCATGATCCAGCATGATTGCGGCCACGGCGCCTTCTTCCGCCATCGCCTGACGAATGACTGGGTCGGCCGTGTCATCGGCGTGTTGACGCTGACGCCTTACGACCTGTGGCGCCGCGCGCACGCCATTCACCATGCCAGCACCGGCAATCTCGACCGTCGCGGGATCGGCGATATCGACACGTTGACCGTGCGCGAGTACCAGGCGCTGTCGCGATGGCAGCGGTTTCGATATCGGCTCTATCGTCACCCGGCGGTGATGTTTGGTATCGGCCCGACGTATCTCTTCGTCTTTCGGAACCGGCTGCCGTTCGGCTTCTTTGACGGCGGCTGGCAACCCTGGCTCAGCACCATGGCGACCAACGCGGCGATCGCGGCGGTCATCGCCGTCGTGATCTGGTTCGTCGGCGTCGGTCCGTTCCTGCTGGTGCATCTGCCGACCATGGTGCTCGCGGCCTCGATCGGCGTCTGGCTGTTCTATGTCCAGCACCAGTTCGCCGATACGTTCTGGGCCGAGAACAAGACCTGGAGTTGGCAGATGGCGGCGCTGCACGGCAGCTCGCATTACGACCTGCCGGGTGTGCTGCGCTGGTTCACGGCGCATATCGGCGTGCATCACGTTCACCATCTCTGCAGCCAGATTCCGTTCTACCGGCTGCCGGACGTGCTGCGCGAACACCCCGAGCTGTTTGCGACCGGCCGCCTCACGCTGCTGCAAAGCCTGCGTTGCGTGCCGCTCGTGCTGTGGGACGAGGGACGGCGGAAGCTCGTCTCGTTCCGCGACAGTCGGTCTCCGCGCTCGTAGCCGCAACGCAGCTGACGCCACCGGCCGGACGGCATCGGCGGCGTCAGCCCGCCAGACTCGCTCGCGCGCGGCTCAGCCGCCGATCAGCGGAATCTTCGCGTCGTTGATGACCTTCTTCCACTTGGCGATGTCGGCCTTGATGTAGGCGGCGAATTCGGATGTCGGCATGCCCATCGGTTCGAGGCCGATCGCGAGCAGCTTCGCGTTTACGTCGGGCAACTGGACGATGCGCGCGATCTCCGCCTGCAACAGTTCGATAATCGCCTTCGAGGTGCCGGCGGGCACCAGCACGCCCTGCATGGTGTCGGCTTCCTGGTCCTTGATGCCGGCCTCCTCGAAGGTCGGCACGTCGGGCAGCGCCGCCGAGCGCTGCTTGGCGGTAACGCCGAGCGCGCGCAGTTTGCCGGCCTGGACCAGCGGGGCGGCCGGCGGGATCGCCTGGATGCAGATCGGGGTATGCCCTGCGACCACCGACTGGATCGAGGGGCCGCCGCCCGCGAACGGTGCCAGCGCAAAATCAAGCCCGAACGTGTGCTTGAACAATTCGCTCGACAGATGCGGCGTGGTGCCGATCCCGGGTGACGCGAAGGTGTACTTGCCGGGATTGGCGCGCAGGAACTCGACCAGTTCCTTGATCGACTTCGACGGGATGATGCCGGGATTGACGAACAGCCCGTTCGGCGAGGTCGCTGCCATGGTGACGGGCGCAAGATCCTTGTCCGGGTCGTAGGGCGGCTTGGCATAGAGGCTGGTGTTGACGGTATAGCTCGAAGACACGAACAGGATCGTATAGCCGTCGGGCGCGGACTTCGCCGCGTTGCCCATGCCGAGGTTGCCGCCGGCACCCGCGATGTTCTCGATGTAGAATTGCTGCTTGAGACGCTCGGACAGCTTCTGCGTGATCAGGCGCGCGACCACGTCGGTCGGACCGGCGGGTGCGAACGGCACGATGACCTTGACGGGATGGTCGGGATAGCCTTGCGCGCATGCCAGATCGGCGGTCAGCAGCGACAGCCCCAGTGCGGCGATACGAACGGTCCATCTCATCGGCTGGCTCTCCCTGAAACTGTTCATCATCGCGTGCTAGTCCGCCCTGATCCTGGCGTCGTGCACGACCTTCGCCCATTTCGCCATCTCGCTCTTGAGCCGCTCGCCGAATTCCGAAGGCGTATTGGCGACCGGCGCGAAGCCCAGCGTCTGCAGGCGCTGCTTGACATCCGGCGCCTCCATCATCTTGGCAATGTCGTTGCGCCAGCGGTCGACGATCTCTTTCGGCGTCCCGGCGGGCGCCACGAGGCCGGTGAGCGTATCGCTTTCGAGATCGGGCACGCCCGCTTCGACATTGGTCGGCACGTCCGGCAGCGACGGGGAACGGCTGGTCGCAAGCAGCGCGATGCCGCGCAGCTTACCTTCGCGCACATTGGCCATGGCGGGCGGCAGCGCGGTGAATGCGATCGGCGTATGGCCGCCGAGTGTCGAGTTGATCGCGAGCGCGGCGCCGTTGAACGGTACGGTCACGAGATCAAGCCCGTATTTGAGCTTGAACAGTTCGCCCGCGAGATGCGGGGTCGAGCCGGTCGCCGGTTGCGCGAAGCTGTATTTTCCCGGATTGGCCTTGATGAGGTCGATCAGTTCCTTGAGCGACTTCGCCGGCACCTCGAGATTGGCCGAGATCACATTGGGGGAGGCGGCGACCAGCGTGACCGGTGCGAAGTCCTTGATCGGGTCGTACGGCACCCTGGCGTACATGCTCGGATTGACGATGAAGCCGGTCGACACCACCAGCATGGTGTAGCCGTCGGGCGCCGCCTTCGCGACCATGGCGACGCCGGTATTGCCGCCTGCGCCGGGCACGTTCTCGACCACGATCTGCTGGCCCCACGCTTCCGACAGCTTCTGCGCCACGACGCGCGCGATCACGTCGGTCGGCCCGCCCGCCGCGAAAGGCACGATCAGCCGCACATTGTGCGTGGGATAGCTCTGCGCCGAAACCGCATCGGCGAAGCCCAGCCCGGCGAGCCCAAGCGCGGCGACGGCAGCCAGAATGCGGAGAACCGGCATCGTGGCATCCTCCCATGATTTTTTGTTGATGCTATCATCACCCTTGCGCGCGACGCAGTAAACCCAAAAACCACCACCTGCGCGCTCTTGCCCCAACGCTCTGCCAGTGAAGAGGAATGCCCATGTCATCGAAGAAAGTCACACGCCAGGACCTGCGCGACGCCGCCGAGAAATACAAGAATTGGGGCAAGTGGGGGCCGAACGATGAGATCGGCACGCTCAACCACACGACCGCGGAGGACATCATCGCGGCGACCCGCCTCGTCAAGAAGGGCAAGGTCATCTCGCTCGCGCTCAACTTCGACCATACGGGACCACAAGGAGCGAAAAGCAACTACCCGGCGATGGGTCGCACCAACCCGATCCACACCATGATCCGGACCGGCACCGACGCCTATTCGGGCGTACTCGACAAGCGCGGCATCCGCGCCGCCGACGATATGGTGACCATGCCGCTGCAATGCGGCACGCAATGGGACGGGCTCGGCCACGTGTTCTATGAGAACAACATGTGGAACGGCTACGATTGCCGCGAAGTGACATCGGCCGGCGCGCAGAAGTGCGGCATCGAAAAGACCAAGGGCAAAATGGTCGGCCGCGGCGTCTTCCTCGACGTCGCGCGACACAAGGGCGTGGAGTCGCTCGACGATGGCTACGGCATCACCTGTGCGGATCTCGATGAGACCGCGAAGAAACAGGGTGTCACAATGAAGCGCGGCGACTATGTGATCGTGCGCACCGGGCAGATGGAACGCTGCATCAAGGCTGGTAGCTGGGACGGCTATCCGGGTGGCGACGCGCCGGGCTTCGCCTTCGAGACGCTCGAATGGGTGGCGAAGACCGAGCTTGCGGCGCTTGCCAGCGACACCTGGGGGTGCGAGGTGCGGCCGAACAATGCCGAACCCGGCATCAACCAGCCCTGGCACTGGATCACCATCCCGATCATGGGCATGACCATGGGCGAGATCTTCAACCTCAAGGAGCTCGCCGACGATTGCGCCGCCGACAAGGTCTACGAATTCCTGTTCGTCGCGCCCGCCATCCCGATCACCGGCGCGGTCGGCTCGCCGACCAATCCCTTGGCCATCAAGTAGCGGTCAGCTTGGGTTGCGCCGCGCAATCCGAGGAGCGCGCTCAGACAAGACGATCCCGTTCGAGACGCGACCTCCGGCACTGCGTGGGAGGGAGCTGAGCTAACGAATGCCGACACTCAAATCGGAGCAGCCATGAACCTCACGCTCAATCTCGCCATCAGTCCGCTGATCGGTCTCGCGGTGTTTGCCGCGACCGCGATCACCGACGCCGCCTACGTCTTCTTCAATGCCGCGGTGGTGGCGCGCCACCGTATCCGGGCGGCAAACTGGAGCGCCGCCTGGTACATGCTCTCCGCCTTCGCGGTGATCAGCTATACTGAGAATGCGATCTATGTCGCGTTCGCGGCGGTGGGCTCCTGGGTCGGAGCCTATCTCTCGGTCACGTTGCTGATCCGCCGCTACGGCATGCCGGCACCGCCCCGGCACGAGCCGCCGTGATGCCAAACTAGAGGCAGGGGTGCCGGGGGCTGGCGCGGGGCATGGCGCTCGGACACAATCCGACATCAACACGCGAGGCAAAACGACCTCGCCCAGACGCTCAAGGACAAAAACCATGCGCATCGTCGATCTCAGCCGTGAACTCTACCACCGCACTCCGAGCTATCCGGGACAGCCTCCCATCATTCACGGCGTCTGGAAGACCCACGAGGAGTCGTTCGTCGAGTTCAGGCAACGTCCACGGCAACATGGTGATGTTCTATTCCATGCCCGATCACGGCGGCACGCATATCGATGCGCCGCGCCACTTCGGGATGCGCGGCACGCCGATCAACGAATATCCGCTGGAGAACTGCATCGTGCCGGGCATCTGCCTCGACTTGCGGCATATTGCACCCAAGGCGGAAATTACGCCGTCCGACCTGGAAGCCGCCGTCAAGAAGGCGGGCGTGCCGGTGCCCAAGAAGGGCACGGTGCTGCTCTGCACCGGACACCACGAACGTACGTTTCCGACCGCCAAGTACGCGACCGACAATTCGGGCGTCAATGTCGCGGCGACCGAATGGCTCGCCCAGCAGGGCATCGTGCATTTCGGCATCGATTCCATGCGGCCCGGCCCCGAGGGAAAGGTGAACTCGCTGGTGCACAAGGCGTGCCTCGAGCTCGACATCACGCATATCGAGAGCCTGTGCAATCTCGAAGCGCTGATCGGGCAGGGGGAATTCCGGTTCATCGGTTTGCCACTGAAATGGCGCGAAGGCACCGGCTCGCCGATCCGCGCGGTCGCGGTGTTCGAATAGAAGCATTTCGACACATCTCAGGTTGTCATGCCCGCGCAAGCGGGCATCCAGCACACGCTTCAAAGATGGATCGCCCGCTTTCGCGGGCGATGACAGCATGGGATGATGAACGCTCCGCAATCGGGACCAAACGTTATGATGCTCGGACACAACCGAAAAATGAGCGGGGCGGAATGCCTCGCCGACATGCTCAAGGGCTACGGCGTCACGCACGTGTTCCATGTGCCGGCGGTGTTGCGCAAGACCTTCGCGGTGATGGAGACGCGCACCGACATCAAGCGGCTGCACGTGCATGGCGAGAAGGCCGCGGCCTACATGGCGGACGGCTATTCGCGTGCGACCGGCAAGCCCGGCATCTGCGCCGCGCAGGTGATCGGCGCGCTCAATCTCGCGGCCGGCCTGCGTGACGCCTGGCTCGCGCATTCGCCGGTGATCGCGCTGACCGGCGGGCGCGACCCCAAAACGAAATTCCGCAAGGTCTATCAGGAGATCGACGACGTGCCGGCGTTCGAGCCGGTGACCAAGCTCAACGCCACCATCGACGACGTGGCGCGTTTTCCCGACATGGTGCGGCAGGCGTTCCGGGTTGCGACTTCGGGCACGCCGGGGCCGGTGCACCTGCAGTTCCGCGGCAACGAGGGCCAGGTCGACGCCGACGAGGCCGAGATGGAGCCGTTGTGCGAGCCGCAGTTCGCGCGCGTGCCGCCCTACCGGCCTGCGCCCGACGATGCGAGCGTCATGGCGGCGCTCAAGCATCTGCAAGCGGCCGAGCGGCCGGTGATCGTCGCGGGCGGCGGCGTCCGGGCGTCGGGCGCGCACGCCGAACTCGTGGCGCTCGCCGAGGCGCTGCAAATCCCGGTCGCCACCTCGCTCAACGGCAAGGATACGATCCCGGGCGTGCATCCGCTCTCGGTCGGCGTCGTCGGCAGCTATTCGCGCGAGAGCGCCAACCGCGTGGTGAACCGTGCCGACCTCGTCTGCTTCGTCGGCAGCGAGACCGGTGGCATGACCACGCATTTCTGGGCGGTGCCGAAGATCGGTGTCAACGCCATCCAGATCGATATCGATCCGGAAGCAATCGGGCGCAACTATCCACTGCTCGCGGGCGTGAACGGCGACGCCAAGGTGACGCTCACGCGCATGCTGGCGCTGGCGGATCGGGCAAGCGCCGGCAAGCGCAAGGCCTGGATCGAGGAGATCAAGGCGATCCGCAAGGAGTGGTACGACAAATACACCCCGATGCTGACCTCGGACGCGGTGCCGATCCGGCCCGAGCGCATGTGCGCCGAGTTCACCAAACACGTGCCGGACAACGGCATCGTGGTGGTCGATACCGGCCATGCCGGCATGTGGATGGGCGGCATGTACGATCTCCGCAACGCCACGCAAAGCTATATGCGCAGCGCCGGCCATCTCGGCTGGGCATTCCCGGCGGGGCTCGGCGCCAAGTGCGGTGCGCCGGAGCGTCCGGTCGTGACGTTCACGGGCGACGCGGGCTTCTGGTACCATATCGCCGAGATCGAAACGGCGGCGCGCTGGGGCATCAATGCGGTCACCGTCGTGAACAACAATGCGAGCGGCAATCAGAGCAAGCGCGGCTTCGATCGCGTCTACGGCGGCAAGCAGACCGAGAAGGCGCACGAGATGTGGCACTTCAGCAAGGTCAATTTCGCGCGCATCGCCGAGGACATGGGCGCCGTCGGTATTCGCGTGGAGAAGCCGGGCGAACTCGGGCCGGCGATCGAGCAGGGGCTCAAGGCCAACCGGCCGGTTGTGATCGACGTGGTGACCGAGATCGACGCACTCGCGCCGCTCGCTGTGAGTTGAGGCGAGGCTTGCCCGGGGACGACTCCGAATCTATTCGGCGCGAATGCCGGCCTTGGCGACCACGCCGCGCCACTTGTCGATGTCGGTGCGGATGCGCGCCGTGACGGCCTCCGGCGGTCCCGGTTCCGGTTCCAGCCCCTGCGCCACGAGCGCGTCCCTGGCGTCGACGGAATTGAGAACATCGTTCACCTCGCGATTGAGCCGCGCGATGATGGCGGGCGGCGTCGCGGGGGGCATGACGAGCGCAGCCCATAAGACCGCCTCGTAGCCGGGCAGCGCCGCTTCCGCCACGGTGGGAACGTCCGGTAGCACGGCCGAACGCCTCGCGCCGGTGGTTACGAGTGCACGCAGTTTGCCGGCGGTGATGTTGGGAAGCGTCGGCGCGATCGTGGCAAACTGCATGTCGAGCCGGCCGGTGATCATGTCGGTCACCGACTGCGCGGAGGACTTGTAGGGCACGTGGGTGATGTTGATGCCCGCGAGGTTGCCAAACAGCGCCGCGGCAAGGTGCGCAAGGCTCGCGACGCCGGCCGAGCCGTAGTTGAGCGTTCCGGGTTTGGCTTTGGCGAGCGCGATCAGTTCGGAAATGTTCTGCGCGGGCAGGCCGGGATAGATCACCAGCGCGTAGGGCTGACTGCCGATCATCGCGACCGGCGCGAAGTCCTTGATCGGATCGTAGGGCAGGCTGGCGCTCAGACTGATGGCGAGGGCATGCGTGCTGGCAGTCGCGATCCCGAGCGTGTACCCGTCGGGCGCCGCCTTGGCGATCGCGTCGGCGCCGATGTTGCCGCTCGCCCCCGCGCGGTTGTCAATGACGACCTGCTGCCCGAGACGTGTGCTGAGCCGCTGGCCGATGAGGCGGGCGATGATGTCGGTACTGCTGCCGGCCGGAAACGGCACGATCAGACGCAACGGACGGTCCGGCCACGTGGCATCGCTGGTCTGCGCATGTGCTGCGCCACTGGCGATGAGCAATGCGATGGCTATTGCGGTATGTCGAAATGTCATCGGATGTCCAACCCGCTTCGGGGGCGCAGCACGCGGGCTTACAACTGGAACCGCGGATCGAGGTAGTCGCGCAGGCTGTCGCCGAACAGGTTGAAGGCGAAGACCGCGAGGCTGATGGCGATGCCGGGAAACAGGATCAGCCAGGGCGCCTTGTCGAAGAAGTCCGCCGCATTGCCGGAGAGCATCAATCCCCAGGCGGCTGTGGGTTCGGTTACGCCGAGGCCGAGGAAGGAGAGCGAGGCTTCCGCCAGGATCGCCTGCGCGATGAAGGCGGTGAGCATGATCAGATAGGGGGCGGCGACGTTCGGTGCCATATGACGGAAAATAATGCGGTTGTTGGAATACCCGGCGGCGCGCGCGGCATCGATATAAGGCATCACCCGCACCGACAGGGCAGCGGCACGCACCACGCGCTCGACGCGCGGCAGGATCGGAATGGCGATGGCGATGATCAGGTTGAAATCGATCCCGGCAAATGAGGCGGAGCGAACCGCCGCGACCACGACCAGCGCCAACACGATGATCGGAAAGGCCAGCAGGATGTCCATGCCGCGCTGGATCCAATCGTCGGTCCGGCCGCCGAAATAAGCCGACGCGACGCCCAGGATCGCGCCGAGGGTCGAGCCGGCGAACGACGAGGTGAAGCCGATCACCATCGCGGTCCGCGCGCCGTAGATGATGCGGGAGAGCACATCGCGCCCGTAGGCGTCGGTGCCGAACCAGTGCGCCATCGACGGCGGTTGCAGGCTGTCGGCCGGATCGAGGCTGATCGCGAGCGGATCGTAGGGTGCGACCCACGGCGAGAAGATGCCGGCAAACATCATCGCGAAGATGATGACGAAGCTCACGGCGCCGAGCGGCTGCTGGCGGCAGAAATCGACCACGGCGCTGCGCTGGCGTACTTCCGGCGCGGCAGCAAGGGTTGGCACGGCCATGGTCATCGTGGCTTACCCATACCTGATGCGCGGATCGAACACGGCATAGAGCAGGTCGATCACCAGGTTGGTGAAGACGTAGAACACCGCGATCATCATCACCATGCCCTGGATCATCGTGAAGTCATTGCGAGAGACACTCTGCACGAACAGCTTGCCGATGCCGTTGAGGTTGAACACCTGCTCGGTGACGACAAGACCTCCGATCAGGAAAGCGAATTCGAGCCCGATCACGGTGATCGCCGGCAGCAGCGCATTGCGCAGCGCGTGGCGCGAGATGACCACTTTCTCGAACACGCCCTTCGCCCGTGCAGTGCGGATATAGTCTTCGCTCATCACTTCGAGCAGAGACGAGCGGATCATCCGGGCGGTGACGGCGCAATAGCGATAGCCGATGGCGAGAGCCGGCCAGATCAACTGGGTCAGGTTGGCGACCGGGTCGACATAGATCGGCGTAAACGTGATCGGCGGCAGCCATTTGAACAGCGATAGCAGCGCAAGCATGATCAGCATGCCGAACCAGAAGGAGGGGATCGACAGGCCGCCGATGGTGACGATGCGCACGAGGTAGTCCACCCAGGTATCGCGCATGAGTGCGGCCGTCGTGCCGAGCGGAATGGCGATCAGCACCGCGATGATGGTCGCCATGATTGCGACCTGCAGCGACAGTTCCAGCCGCGTGCCGATCTCCTCCGTCACCGGCCGGTCGGTCCACATCGACTTGCCGAGGTTGAAGGTCGCCAGCCCGATCATCCAGTCGGCGAACTGGTTGAGCAGCGGCTTGTCGAGGCCAAGCCGCTTGCGCTCCATGTCGACCATCTCCTGCGAGACGTTGCCGCCGTCGCCGCGCAGCTTCACTTCGACGACATCGCCCGGCACGATGCGCAGCATGAAAAACACCAGCACGGCCACGCCGAGCAGCGTCGGGATCATCAGCAGCAGGCGGTTGAGGGTGTAGCGAAGCATTTCCTTCGGCCTTGTGTCCCGGGCGCGGCGCAAAGAAGTGGTGCGACGCAGAACCGGGACCTTAACGAATTCGGCTCTTTGCGGTCCCGGATCGGCGGTGCAACGCTGCGCGCTGCACCGCGTCCGGGACACACGTTGTCACTGGTTCAGCCAAACCTCGGCGAGGTCCTGCCCGAGGTTGTGGCTTGGCGACATCTTCCAGCCCATGACCGCCTTATGGGTCGGGACGATGCGATACCACCACAAGAGCGGCTGCTGATAGGCCTGCTCGAACAGCCGTTTCTCGAACGCCTTGATCAGCTCCTTGCGCTTGTTGACGTCGAGCTCGCGCACCTGGGCGTCGTAGAGCTTATCGAGTTCTTCGTCGTTCGCGCGCGAGCGGTTTTCCGGTGCGCGCTTGAGCGAAACATACTTGGCGAGACCGAGCGAGGGCTCGTCCATGAACAGGTTGGAGAAGTCGATGGCCACGTCGTGGTTGCCGGCGTTCATGGTCGCGAGATACGGCGCGGTATCGAACTGCTTGTGCTCGGCGGTGACGCCGATCTGCCGCCACTGGTCGACCAGGAAGATGCCGGCCGGCGTATAGGGCATCGCCAGGTTGCGGTTGTGCAGCGTGAACTTGAGGTTCGGCACGCCCGCTTCGGCGAGCAGGCGCTTGGCTTCGGCGCGCGCCGCATTGATGTCCTTGCCGAAGCCCGGCAGCTTCACGAGTTCGGCCTCCGGCGTGGCGTAGGGCGAGCCCGGCCGGATGACGCCGCCGACCGAGCGCAGCGTCGAGATGCGCGACAGCGCCTGGCTGCCGCCCCAGCGGTCGATCGCGAGCAAGAGCGCCCGGCGAACGCGCACGTCGTCGAACGGCTTCTTGTTGACGTTGAAGGCCACGAGCAGATTGAGCGTCCAGCTCGATTCCTCGATACGGATCTTGTCGCCCATCGCTTGCACCAGCCGGTCGCGCTCGGCCGGCGAGATGCCACGGAACTCCGCCAGCACCTGACCGCCCTGCAATGCGTTGAGCATGGCGGCAGCCTGCAGCATGAACACGCCCTTGAAGCCGTCGAGGTAGGGCAGGCCCTTCTTGAAGTAGTTGTCGTTCTTCTTGCCGGAGACGTGGCTGCCCTTCACGTGCTCGACGAAAATGAACGGACCGGTACCGTTGATCTTGGTCTTCGGTGCGTTGGGGTCGGCCGCGATGTCCTTGGCGGCATAGATGCAGTTCCACGGCGACGCGAAATGCTCGAGCATCGCGGCGTTCACCGACTTCATCTTGAAGATCACGGTGGTGTCGTCCGGCGTCTCGATCGTGCCGATGTCGCCGAAGGTGGCCTGCCGCGTCGATACGACGCCGGCGGGCGGATTGCGCAGCCGGTCGTAGGTCGCCTTGACGTCGGCCGACGTCAGCGGCTGTCCGTCGTGAAACTTCACGCCCGGATGCAGCTTGAACGTATAGGTCATGAGATCGGGCGCGACCGTCCAGCTATCGGCAAGGTCGCCTTCGACCTCGGGAAACTTGTCGAGGTTGAATCGCAACAAGGTGGAGTAGAACGGCGCGGCGAAGTGCAGCGTCGCGTAGGTGTCGCTGCCATGGCAGTCGTAGTGCGGCGTCTCGGCGCTGATGGCGAATTGCAGGTTCCCGCCGCGCTTGGGCTGCTGGGCGTCGGCGGTCGTGCCGGCGAGCGCGAATGCAAGCGCCCCGGCAAAACTGAGAATCGATAGTCTCACGATAGCATCCTCCCTGGATGTCCCTGGCGCCCGTCGCCGGCACCTTAAATTGTCATGCTTTATGACAGGCCACGACGTGTCGAGGCCCAATTTGTCGCGCCCCTGGGATCACCCGCCGGCACTCTTCGACGACGATCGGACAGCGGGTATGGAACACGCAGCCGCTCGGCGGGTTCAAGGGCGATGGGATCTCGCCTTTGAGCGCACGCGGCGCCCGCTCGCGCTCGATCAATGGATCGGGGATCGGTGCGGCGTCGAGTAGTGCTTTGGTATAAGGGTGCGCCGGATTGGCGTAGAGTTCGTCGCGATCCGCGATCTCCACCAGCCGGCCGAGATACATCACGGCGACGCGGTCCGAAATGTGGCGGACGACCGCGAGATCGTGTGCGATGAAGAGGAAGCTCAGGTTGAGCCGCGACTGCAAGTCCTCGAGCAGATTGATGATCTGGCCCTGGATCGACACGTCGAGCGCCGAGACCGGCTCGTCGCACACGATGAACTTCGGCTCCAGCGCGAGCGCGCGCGCGATCCCGACGCGCTGGCGCTGACCGCCTGAGAGCTGGTGGGGATAGCGATCCGCCATGTAGGAGAAGAGGCCGACCTGATTCAGCAAGGTTTCGACGCGTTCGCGCTCCGCCTTCCGGTTTGCAACGAGGCGGTAGACGCTGAGCGGCTCGCCGATGATCTGACCCACGGTCATGCGCGGGTTGAGCGACGAGTAGGGGTCCTGGAAGATCGCCTGAATCTCGCGCCGGACCGCGCGCATCTTCTGCATCGAGTTGTGGGTGATGTCGGCGCCGTCGAATTGAATCCGGCCGCCGGTCGGCTCTTCGAGTCTGAGGATGGTGCGGCCGACGGTGGTCTTCCCGCAGCCGGATTCGCCCACCAGGCCGAGCGTTTCGCCCGCCGCGATGGAAAACGAAACGTCATCGACCGCCTTCACGGCGGCGGTCTTCGACGACATGAAGCCCGCGCCCGCCGCCTTCACGGTAAAATATTTCAGCAACCCCGTGACTTCGAGCAGCGGCTTTTCGAGCAGCAGCTCGGCGTCGGAATCCGTGCTTGCGGCCGCTGCGAGCGTTCCGCGCGCGGTGGCGGGCACGAGCGTCCTGGCGGCGATCTCCTCGGCGCGCCAGCACGCCGAGCGGTGCCCGCCGTCGAGATCGCGCAAGGCGGGGTCCTGCGCGCAGATGTCGACGCGGAACGGACAGCGCGGTGCAAAACGGCACCCGGCGGGCGGCGCGCGCAGGTCCGGCGGCAGTCCCTCGATGGTCTCCAGCCTGAGGCCGCGCGGCAGATCGAGGCGCGGCACGGAACGCATCAGGCCGATGGTGTATGGATGGCACGGCCGCAGGAACACGTCGTCGGCGCTGCCCTGTTCGACGATGCGCGCCGCGTACATCACGTTGACGCGGTCGGCGTAGCGGGCGACCACGCCGAGATTGTGCGTGATGACGATCAGCGCGATGTCGAGCCGGCGGGAGAGGTCCTTCATCAGCTCGAGGATTTGCGCCTGGATCGTCACGTCGAGCGCGGTCGTCGGCTCGTCGGCGATGATCAGCTTCGGATTGCAGGACAGCCCGATGGCGATCATCACGCGCTGGCGCATGCCGCCGGAGAGGTGATGCGGATATTGTTCGAGCCGCCGCTCGCCGTCGGTGATGCCGACGAGCCGCAGCAGTTCGAGTGCGCGGGCGCGCGCTTTCTCCTCGCTCATCTTGAGATGAACGAGCAGCGGCTCCATGATCTGCAGGCCGATCGGCAGGACCGGGTTAAGCGAGGTCATCGGCTCCTGGAAGATCATCGAGATGTCACGGCCGCGGATTTCGCGCATCTGCTCATCAGAAAGGTCGAGCAGGTTGCGACCCTCGAACAGGATGCGGCCGGCTGTCACCTTGCCGGTGTTCTTGGCCAGGAGCCGCATGATGGCGAGCGAGGAAACCGACTTGCCGCAGCCCGAACTCGCCCACGATGGCGACCACTTCGCCGCGGTTGACGGTGTAGGAAATGCCATCGACCGCGCGCACGACGCCGCGCGACGTGTCGAACTGGACATGCAGGTCCTGAACCTCAAGCAGAGGCGGTTTCGCCCTGTCTGGCGACTGATTGTCCGGCAACGTTCCCACCCTGGCCCTTAAGACGCGGGCATCTTCTTGATTGTTTGGGTCAAGCCTATACCCGCCGGCCGCGAACGGCCACCCGCGACCGGCCGTTGGCCGGACAGGTGGGCGCAATGGCCGCGCATCGCCGGCCGTTTCATGCCTCGCCGATCTCGCGCAAAATCTCGGCGGTATGCTCGCCCAGCCGCGGGGAGGGGCGTGCCGCCGCCATCGGCTCGCCGTCGAGCATGATCGGCGTACGTACGCCCGGGATCGAGCCGCCTTTGGCGGCCGCGCTCGGAGGGTCGATTTTCATGCCGCGATGCACCACGTGCGGGTCGGTGAACACCTGGTCGAGCTCATTGATCGGCCCGGCCGGAACTCCCACGGCCTCGAGCTTGGCCAAGAGATCGTCGCGCGGAAACGTCGACGTCAGCGCCGACAGCCGCTCGATCAGCACGCCGCGGTTGGCGAGACGGCAGGTGTTGTCCTTGTAGGCCGGTTCCTGGGCGAGTCCCGGCGCGCCGAGCACGCCGCACAGCTTGGCGTACTGGCTGTCGTTGCCGGTTGCGATGATGACGTGGCCGTCGGCGACCGGGAATACCTGGTAGGGCACGATGTTGGGATGCGCGTTGCCGATGCGCTGCGGGACTTGCTCCGAGACCAGAAAGTTGAGCGCCTGGTTGGCCAGCACACCGACGGTCGAGTCGACCAGCGCGGTGTCGACAAAGCCCCCGCGGCCGGTTCGTTCGCGCCGCGCCAGCGCGGCGAGGATGCCGATCACCGAATAGACGCCGGTGAAAATGTCGGAGACCGGAACGCCGGCGCGGGTCGGCTCGCTTATGCCGGTCAGGCTCATGAAGCCGCCGATGCCCTGCGCCATCAAATCGTAGCCCGCGCGCGCCGCATAGGGGCCGTCCTGGCCAAATCCCGTGACGGAGCAGTAGATCAGGCGCGGGTTCTCGGGAGCGAGCGACTTGTAGTCGAGGCCGAACTTGGCGAGCCCGCCGACCTTGAAGTTTTCGATCAGTATGTCCGAACGCGCGGCGAGTTTCTTCACCAGCCGCTTGCCCTCGTCGGTTTCAAAATTAAGTTCGATTGAGCGCTTGCCGCGGTTCGTGGCGTGAAAATAGGCAGCTCCGAGGTGTTTGCCGTCGTCCGCCGCAGCAACAAATGGAGGCCCCCACGCACGGGTGTCGTCGCCCGTCCCGGTGCGCTCCACCTTGATCACATCGGCGCCAAGATCGGCCAGAATCTGGCCTGCCCACGGGCCGGCCAGGATGCGGGCAAGTTCCAGCACGCGTATTCCGGAGAGCGGCCCCGGCATTGCATGTCTCCTTTCACAGGGAAGTGCGGCTAGTGTCCCGATCCGTCACACGAGGCCCGCAGCCCAAAAATTGCCGCTTCTGTGACCTGCTGACGCGATCTTGTCCAGTGCCGGCAGGCCGGCGATTTACCACGATTTGAGAATCGGCCCGGGATCACTATCTAATGGGCCGGCGAGGCGAGAGATTCGGGCTGCTGTGAGCACATCCTTCTTCGGCGATATGCTGCAAACCATCGCGGAACGCGGCCGCGCGCTGATCGACCGGACCCGCGACCGGCGCGAGGCCGACCAACAGCGGTCCGCGACCCTCATCCAGCTCTGCGACGAACTGCTGTCCGGCCGCGGCGAGGCATCGGGCGTCGCCCTCGCGGGCGAAATCCTGGCGCGCTACGGCGAACTCAAGACCGGCTCCCGGATCGCTTTTTTCGAGGCGCTGGCAAGCCGCTATGGGCCGGACCGCGAGCAGCTCGAAGCGGCGGTCGACAAATGGCGCGCCACCTCGACCGACGATGCCGCAGCCGAAATCCATCGCGCGTCGGAGCCGCGCAGGCTTGAGCTGTTGCGTCGCCTCAACCTCGCGCCGCGCGGCACTGTCGGGTTGGTGCGCATGCGGGAGCAACTCCTCGACGCCATCGTTCACCGCGACGATCTCGCGATCGTCGACAACGATTTCGTCCACCTATTTTCGTCCTGGTTCAACCGTGGATTCCTCGTGCTGCGGCGCATCGACTGGTCGACGCCGGCGAGCATCCTGGAGAAGATCATCCGCTACGAGGCGGTACATGCGATCCGCGACTGGAACGACCTGCGCGCCCGCATCGATTCGTCCGACCGGCGCTGCTACGCGTTCTTCCATCCGGCGCTCGACGACGATCCGCTGATCTTCGTCGAGGTGGCACTTACCCGCGGCATTCCGGCGGCGATCGAGCCGATCCTGACGGGGAAGCGCGAGGAGCTGGAACTCGAGCGCGTGACCACCGCGGTGTTCTATTCGATCTCCAACTGCCAGCGCGGGCTGGCGGGCGTGTCGTTCGGCAACTTCCTCATCAAGCAGGTCGTTGAGGAAGTATCCCGTGAAATGCCGAAGCTTTCGACCTTCGTCACCTTGTCGCCGGCACCGAACTTCGCCGAGTGGCTCAATCGCGAGCGCAAGACCGAAGCATCGCGCGTGCTCAACGAGGACGACCGCGTCGTCCTCAAGGCGCTCGACCGCCCCGACTGGTGGCTGGATCGGGCGGCCACCGAGACGTTGCGCGATCCGCTGATGCGGGCGGCTGCCTATTACTACCTGCGGGCGCGTACTGCGCGGGGCACGCCGCGCGATTCCGTGGCGCGCTTCCATCTCGGCAACGGCGCGCGGCTCGAACGGCTCAATTTCCTAGCCGATATCTCGGAACGGGCGTTGCGGCAGTCCTACGGCTTGATGGTGAACTACCTCTACGATCTCGAAGATATCGAACAGAACCACGAGGCTTATGCCCAGCATCGGGCGGTCGTCGCGGCGAGCGCAGTGAGCCGGCTGGTACGCGCCCCCGCCCGCGACATCGTGCCGGTCTCCGACTGACGCGTTTGCTTCCTTCGCCCCGCAAGTTCGGGACTTCTCCCTTCAGGCTTTCGGCGGCTTGTGCGCGGCCCTTGAGGCGCGCCATGCTCGGCCCCGTCGAATCAGCAGGCAGGCATGGCCGACTTCGATCTCGCCATCGTTGGCGGCGGCATCAATGGCGCCGGGATCGCCCGTGACGCCGCCGGCCGCGGGCTTCGCGTATTGCTTGTCGAGCAGAACGATCTTGCCTCCGGCACGTCATCGGCGTCCACCAAGCTGATCCACGGCGGGCTGCGGTACCTGGAACACGGCTGGTTCCGCCTGGTGCATGAAGCGCTGATCGAGCGCGAGGTCATGCTGCGCATGGCGCCGCATCTCATCCGGCCGATGCGTTTCGTGCTGCCGCCGGCGCCGGGACTGCGCTCGGCATGGCTGCTGCGCGCAGGCCTGTTCGTCTACGACCATCTCGGCGGGCGCAAGATCCTGCCGGCGACACGCACGATCGATCTGGCCCGCGATCCGCTCGGTGCCCCGCTCAAGCAACGCGACCTGCGGGGGTTCGAGTATTCCGATTGTCAGGCAGACGATGCCCGGCTGGTCGTGCTCAACGCCGTTGATGCGGCCGAGCGCGGCGCCGATATCCGGACTTACACTCGCTGCGTCGCGGCGGAACGCGGCGAGACCTGGCGGCTGACGCTCGATCACCGTGGCCAGCAAGCAAACGCGAGCGCCCGTGTGCTGGTGAATGCGACCGGGCCCTGGCTCGGGCGGTTCAGCGCGGCGGCGCTGCACGAGCGGCTCGGCGAGCATTTGCGGCTCGTCAAGGGCAGCCACATCGTGGTGCGCCGCTTGTTCGAGCACGATCACGGCTACATCTTCCAGAACCGCGACAGACGCGTGGTGTTCGCACTGCCATTCGCGCAGAACTTCACGCTGATCGGCACGACCGACCAGGCGTTCACCGGCGATCCAGGCGGCGCGACGCCCAGCGCCGGTGAGATCGATTATCTATGCGCCGTGGCGAATGGCTATTTCCGTGCGCAGATTTCACCCCCGGACGTGATCTGGTCATTCGCCGGCGTTCGTTCGCTCTACGACGATGGCTCGAAGAAGCCGCAGGATACGACCCGCGACTATGTGCTGCGTCTCGATGAGCGCTACGGCAAGGCACCGCTCCTGAACATCTATGGCGGCAAGCTCACGACCTACCGGCGGCTCGCTGAGCAGGCACTCGACCGGCTCGCGCATATCGTCAAGTCGGGCCCGGCCTGGACCAAGGGCACGTATCTGCCGGGCGGCGATTTTCCACACGACGGCGTCGCTGCGTTGGTCGGCCAGACGCGCGCATCGTGGCCGTTTCTATCTGCCGAACATGCGCAGCGGCTGGTGCTGGCTTATGGCACACGCGTGAACCGCATCCTCGGCACGGCGCGACAGATGGGCGACCTGGGCGAGACGTTCGGCGCCGACCTGACGGCTGCCGAAGTGCGCTATCTCATGGACCGGGAGTGGGCGAGGAGCGACGACGACGTGCTGTGGCGTCGCTCCAAGCTCGGTCTGCGCGTCACGCCGGCTGAGCGTGAGCGCGTGGCAACATTCATGGCTGGCGCGCCGTCCTGATCGCCGTCGTTAACCAAGCCATTCTTTGCTCGCATCGGCGAATCCTCGCGCGGAGGGGATTCGGCGAGTTTCGATTCACGAATTCGGCTCAAATTGTAGCGACCGTTTTCACGGCACTCTAATGCGAACGTGATTTTGTTCGAGGGTCGGAGAATGCGTGCAGGGCGAGCGCGTGTCGATAGCGGAACGGGACATGAGTGCGCCGGAGGAAGATGTCAAAGCCTTGATGAGACGCATCAAGGTTCTGATCGTCGACGACGAGCACTACACGCGCAAGGTCATCCGCACGCTGCTATTGGCGATCGGCTGCACGAAAATCTACGAAGCCAGCGACGGCGCGGTCGGACTTGAGACGATCCGCGCTGTGGAGCCCGACCTGGTGCTGCTCGATTGGGAGATGCCGGGCATCGACGGGGCCGAGTTCGTGCGGCAGGTCCGCTCGCCCGGGACGTTTCCGCATCCCGGCGTGCCGATCATCATGCTGAGCGGACACGGCGAGCGCTCGCGCGTGCTGGAGGCGGTGCGGCTCGGCGTGCACGAGTTCCTGCTCAAGCCGGTGTCGGGCGGCGCCCTGCGATCGCGCATCCTGTCGGTGCTCACCAAGCCGCGGCCCATGGTCAGGCGCGGCGACTACTACGGGCCCGAGCCGCGCAAACCCTCGAGCTACAAGCCCGAGGCCGACGACCATCGTACCGAACCCGCGAGTGGTGAGACGGCCACCAAGGCTGCGACGAAGACCGCGATCGACCGGTCGCCGCCCCATGTGATATTTCTCAATTGATCGTCGCCTCCGCGGGCGGTCGGGCGTAGGTTGCTGGCGCCCGCAATACCGTATTGCGATCGTGTTTTACGCGCTCCGTGGCGCCGCGAGGGATCAGCGTGCCGGACTATCTTCTCGCCATCGACCAGGGCACCACATCGACGCGCGCCATCGTATTCGACGCCGCGCTGACGCCGGTTGCGAGCGCGCAGCAGGAGATCACGCAACACTATCCGGCACCCGGCGAGGTCGAGCACGACCCGGAGGAGATCTGGTCGAGCACGCTCACGACCGTGCGCGGCGCGCTGGCGAAAGCCAATGCCGGCGCCAGAGACGTCGCGGCGATCGGCATCACCAATCAGCGCGAGACCACGATCCTGTGGGACCGCGCGACCGGTAAGCCCATCTACAACGCCCTCGTGTGGCAGGACCGCCGGACCGCGGCGGCCTGCGAGGCGCTGCGCCAGTTGGGGCGCGAGCCCGCGATCACGGCAAAGACCGGGCTCCTGCTCGACCCGTATTTCTCGGCTACGAAAATCGCCTGGATCCTCGATCGTGTCGCGGGCGCGCGCGAGATGGCGAAAGCCGGGCGCCTCGCCTTCGGAACGGTCGACAGCTTCCTGCTGTGGCGGCTCACCGGCGGCAAGGTGCACGCCACCGACGCCACCAACGCCGCGCGCACGCTGCTGTTCGACATCCGGCGCGGGGCGTGGGACGAGGGCCTGTGCGAGCAGTTCGGCATTCCGATGGCCTTGCTGCCGCAGGTGCGCGATTGCGCCGGCGATTTCGGCACGACCGAATTGTTCGGCGGGCCGATCCGAATTCTCGGTGTCGCCGGCGACCAGCAGGCGGCGACGGTCGGGCAGTGCTGCTTCACGCCCGGCATGATGAAGTCGACCTACGGGACCGGCTGCTTCGCCCTGCTCAATACCGGCTCGGAGGCGGTGGTGTCGCGCAGCAACCTGCTCACGACCATCGCCTATCAGTTGGCCGGCAAGCGCACCTATGCGCTCGAAGGCTCGATCTTTATCGCCGGGGCCGCCGTGCAATGGCTGCGCGATGCGCTGAAGGTGATCGCGCACGCGCCGGACGTGAACGCGCTTGCCGCGATGGCCGATCCGGCCGAGCAGGTCTACCTCGTCCCGGCCTTTGTCGGGCTCGGTGCGCCATGGTGGGATGCGCAGGCGCGGGGCGCGATGTTCGGGCTCACCCGCAAATCCGGGGTCCCCGAGCTTGCGCGCGCGGCGCTCGAAGCGGTCGGCTACCAGACGCGCGATCTGCTCGATGCCATGCGCGCAGACTGGCCGGGCTCTGCCAACACCGTCCTGCGGGTCGACGGCGGCATGGCGGCGAGCGACGTCACCATGCAATTTCTCGCCGACATCCTCGCGGCGCCGGTCGACCGTCCTGCCGTGATGGAGACGACCGCGCTCGGTGCTGCCTACCTTGCCGGTTATGCCGCCGGGTTGTGTCCCGATCCGGCAGGTTTCGCAGCACGTTGGAAATGCGAGCGGCGATTTGAGCCGAATATGGATTTTGCCACCCGCGAGCGCAAATGGGCGGGTTGGCAGGACGCTGTCCGCCGCACCCTGGCGCAGCGTTGAGCACGTGCCTGCCCGCGCGCGCAGGGAACAGATAACGCAAGTTAATTCTACCGTCACGATCAGGATAATCGTCATCCGGCGGGCACTTCGCGCTTTACCTTGCCGTAATACCAGCGTGGTTAGGTCACGGTCGCGGTGCTGTCCTCCTTGGGTCGCGTTCCCATGCAGACGTTCAACAAGAGTGAGATCGAAGCGCTGGTCCACTCGCTGGGCGTGCTGGTGGTCGATAGCAACATCTACATGCGCAAGATCGTGCGCAACCTCCTGCTCAATGCGGGGGTGAAGACTGTTTACGAGGCCGGTGACGGCATTGCCGGGCTCGATGGCATCCGGGCCTACGCGCCCGACATGGTCGTCATCGAATGGGAACTGCCGCTGCTCAATGGTCCTGAACTGGTGCGGATCGTGCGTTCGCCTGGCGTGTTTCCGATGCCGGGCATTCCCATCATCATGCTGAGTAGCCACGGCGAGCGCTGGCGCGTGATCGAAGCCATGCGCATCGGCGTCAACGAATATCTCGTCAAGCCGGTTTCCGCCAAGGCGCTGTTCGACCGCATGGCATCGATCCTGGTACGGCCGCGGCCGATCGTGCAGATCGGCAATTACTATGGTCCGGAACCGCGGACCGAATTCGACGAGCCGGGCGAAGAGCCGGCGCCGGCCCGCGCTCCGCCCGACACCGTCCTGCTGTAAGGGGCTCGGCGTCGGATCCTTGCGTCTACGACGCCGACGCGCTCCACCGCTCTGTCGTTGATCTTTCCGAAAAGTCTGCGACGTTGCGCGATCATGCTTTAGTGTCGGCGACGAGCGCCGGCATGCGGCGAGGATTTGCGGACTGGGATGGCTGTCTTGCTCGGCCAGAATGCGGGAGGCGGCTTGGCGCCGTCGACGGAGCGGGCCGCGCAACCGCTGCTGCGGTTCGAGAACGTGAGCAAGCGCTTCGCCGGCGTGACCGCCGTCGACCGCGTCTCACTCGATATCCTCGAGGGCGAGTTCTTCGCGCTGCTCGGGCCGTCCGGTTGCGGGAAGACCACGCTGCTGCGCCTCCTGGCCGGCTTCGAAATGCCGGATGAGGGCCGCATCCGGCTCGACGGCGAGGACATCGCGCGCGTTCCGCCGCACCGGCGGCCGGTCAACATGATGTTCCAGAGCTACGCGCTCTTTCCGCATCTGACCGTCGCCGGCAATGTCGCATTCGGCCTGAAGCAGGAGGGGATGCCCAAGCCGGACGTCGCCCAGCGCGTGCGGGAGATGCTGGCGCTCGTGAAGCTTGAGGGGCTTGGCGAGCGCAAGCCGCATCAACTTTCCGGCGGCCAGCGCCAGCGCGTCGCGCTCGCGCGCTCGCTCGCCAAGCGGCCCCGCGTGCTGCTGCTCGACGAACCGATGGCGGCGCTCGACAAGAAGCTGCGTGGCGAGACGCAGTTCGAGCTGATGCAATTGCAGCAGAAGCTCGGCCTTACGTTCATCATCGTCACCCACGATCAGCAGGAGGCGATGACGGTCGCCAGCCGCATCGGGCTGATGAATGGAGGTTCGCTGGTCCAGGTCGCCTCGCCATCCGGTATCTACGAGCAGCCGAATTCGCGCTGGGTTGCCGACTTCATCGGAGAGGTGAACCTGATCGAGGGACGCGTGCGCGAGGCCGGCCCGGTCGCGACGATCGTCGAAAGCGGCATCCCGATGATGGTGCGCGCGGCGCCGTCTTCCGCCGCGAAGCCGGGCGATACCGTGTGGGTTGCGCTGCGCCCAGAGAAGCTCCGCATCGCGCGGGAGACTCCGTCAGTGCCCGGCGAGAACTGCGTCGCTGGCGTAGTCGCTGGCGTCGGCTATCTCGGCGATCTTTCGATCTACAAGGTCAGGCTGGAGAATGGCTTCGTCATGAAGGTGGCGCTCGCCAACGTGACGCGCATGGTCGAACGGCCGATCGGTTCGCAGGATCGCGTCTGGCTCACCTGGGCCGCCGACGCGGGCGTGGTGCTGACACGATGAGCGCAATGAACGATGGCCGGCGGACTTGGGGACAAAAGCTCGTTGTGCTCGTCCCCTTTCTCTGGCTCGTCGTCTTCTTTCTGATCCCCTTCCTGTTTGTCCTGAAGATCAGCCTGTCGCACACCGCGATAGCTCAGCCGCCCTATGTGCCGGTCTTCGATCCCGCCGAAGGGTTCGACGGACTCAAGCGCTTCCTGCAGGCCTTGTCGTTCGACAACTATGCGTTCATCGGCTCGGATTGGCTCTATCTCACGTCCTACCTCAAGAGCCTCGAAATCGCCGCCCTTTCGACGCTGATGCTCCTGCTGATCGGCATCCCGATCGCGCTCGGCGTGGCGCGCGCGCCGCGCCGGTGGCAGCCGCTCCTGTTCATGCTGGTGGTGCTGCCGTTCTGGACGTCGTTCCTGATCCGCATCTATGCCTGGACCAACATCCTGCAGCGCGAGGGCCTGCTCAACCAGGTCCTGCTGTGGCTTGGCATCGTCGACAAGGCCCCGACGTGGCTCTCGACCGACACCGCGGTCTATATCGGCATCGTCTATTCCTACTTGCCGTTCATGGTGCTGCCGATCTACGCCACGCTCGAGAAGATGGACGAAACGTTGATCGAGGCGGCCTGCGACCTCGGCTGCCCGCGCTGGAAGGCGTTCTGGCTGGTGACGCTGCCGCTCGCTTTGCCCGGCGTGATCGCCGGCGCGATGCTCTGCTTCATTCCCATCGTCGGGGAGTTCGTCATCCCCGATCTGCTCGGCGGCTCCGACACGATGATGATCGGGCAGACGCTGTGGACCGAGTTCTTCCTGAACAAGGACTGGCCGGTCGCCTCGGCGGTGGCGGTGGTGTTGCTGGGCGTGCTGGTGGTGCCGACCATGCTCTATCAGCAGATGCAGACCCGCGACCTGACGGGAGGGCGCTGACCGTGCGCCGCGCATCCTGGTTCAACGTCGCCTCGCTCGCGCTCGGACTCGCATTCCTCTATCTGCCGATCGTCATCCTGGTGATCTATTCGTTCAACGCCTCGCGGCTGGTCACGGTCTGGGGCGGCTGGTCAACGCGCTGGTACGTGGAACTTTGGCACGACCGCGCCATGCTCGACGCCGCCTGGGTGACGTTGCGGATCGCCGTGCTGTCGGCGACCGCCGCGACCCTGGTCGGAACGCTCGCCGCCGTCGCGCTGGTGCGGCACGGACGCTTCCGCGGCCGAATGTTGTTGTCCGGTATGGTCTATGCGCCGTTGGTGATGCCCGAAGTGATCACCGGGCTCTCGCTGCTGCTCCTGTTCGTCGCGGTCGGGGTCGATCGCGGCTTTTGGACGATCGCCATCGCCCACACCACGCTGACCGCCTGCTTCGTCACCGTAGTGGTGCAATCGCGGCTGCTCAGCTTCGATACCAGCCTGGAAGAGGCCGCGATGAATCTCGGCTGCCCGCCTTGGAAGACCTTCCTGGTCGTCACTTTGCCGATCATCGCGCCGGCGATCGCGTCGGGCTGGATGCTGGCGTTTACGCTCTCGCTCGACGATCTGGTGATCGCGAGCTTCACCACCGGACCGGGTGCCACCACGTTGCCGATCCGCATCTATTCGGCGATCCGGCTGGGCGTGAAACCGGAGATCAACGCGATCTGTACGATCATGATCGCCATCGTGGCGGTCGGCATTGTCGCCGCCTCGATCCTCAGCAAGTTCCACCATGTGGACGGCCAGCGCGCCGCGCGGGCGTAGGCCGCGTCATGCTTGGCGCACGCCCGCCGTGAACTCGAAGCGAAGATGCAATCGGATCAGCGCGTGGGCGGCGGCTCGGGCGTTCGCGGCTCGGGAGCGGGCACCGTTTCGGTTGCTGCCGGCGAATACTCCGACGTGGCCGGCCGCGCGGCCGTCTCGGTCGGCGGCTTCGCCGCGGGTTCGGCCGGCCTGGCGGCGCCGAACCGCTCGATTGCCGAACGGAGAGCGTCAGGCGCACCGCTCTTGCGCAGCGCGTCGAGCAACGGTTGCGCGGCGCCGGAGCGCTCGATCAGGCTACGCGCATCCGGCAGCATGACCGGGTCGTCCCAGGGGCCCTGCACCATGAAGGGCAGCTCGAACCCGGGCGCCTGCGCGGTCGAGGTCAAGCCCGCGGTGCCGCGCAGATCGAGGTCGCGGTCGGGGATCGACGCCGAGCCGTTCATCGTCAGGCGTACCGTCGGGCCCTCGATGCGAAGCTCCTCGAAGCTGGCGTTGCCCTGGACGATCTTCAGCCCGACATTGAGCGTGTCGTAGGGCGTCTTTCCGGTGCGGAATTCGTTGCCGCGCGAGAGCGGACTGCGCTCGATGCGCTTGAGCAGTTGCTCGACGTTGATGCCGGTGATCGCGCCTTTGCTGCTGACCAGGGTGGCGGTGCCGTTGAGCCCGCGGGTCAGGTCGTAGACGCTGGCGCCGGAACTGTCGATCGCAAGGCCGAGGTTGCCCTTTCCTTCGAGCCGGCGGAAACCGAACATCTCGCCTAGCGACTGGTCGAGATCGACGTTGGCGAACTGTAACTGCGCTTTGAGATCCGTGCCGGCCTGCGACCGGGCAAGGCTGAACGTGCCGCGCACCATGCCGCCGAACGCCTCCGACTCGCCGACCGCGACACTGAGATGATTGCCGCGCAGGTTGGCCGCGACCGCGGTACGCCCGAGCTTGACGGTGCTGACGTTGACCCGCGCGGCCGACAGGCGCAGGTCGATATCCATGCCGCTGAACTCGTCCATCGCAATCGGCTTGCGGTCCCAGCCGCGGTCGCCGCCGGCCAAGAGGCGTACGGTGGACACGTAAGGCGTGAGGTCGAGCAGTTCGGTCGCGAGCGTGCCCTGCAGCGTCTGGCGGCCGTCGTTCGTGAGCGTGAGGACACCTTCGCCGGAATTGCCGTCGAGCTCGATGTGGACGCCCGAAAGCCCGATCGATCCGCCGACCACGTTGGTCTGCGCCTTGAGCGCGAAACGGCCAAAGCCGCCGCCGGGCGGCGGCGCGGCGCCGGCCCAGCGCAGGGTCTCGCGCAGCGAGGCCGTGTCGGCGGCGAGCGCGCCTTCCATCTTGAGGGTCGGACGGTGGCTGAGATAGCCGTCGAAGCCGAACTTCAATGGGGCGCTGGCCAGCCGCACCTTCACGCCCGAACGGTCGCCCTGCAGCGCGGCCAGAAAGTCGGTGAAGCTGATGGTCGCGTTGACGGTCTCTTTGTGCCACTCGAAGCGGCCGGTCGCCGCGAAGCTCTTCGAGATCGACGGCCACGCGAGCGAGAGCTCGACGTTCGAAAGCGTCTCGACGACCTTGGAGGACTCGTCGCGCAGAATGATGGAGCCATTCTCGATGCGGATTTCCGAAAATGCCGTTGTGCGCTTCGGCCCGGCCTGCAGGTTGTGCGCCAGGGTGTCGACATGGCCCGACCAGTTCGAACTGCGGTCGGAGTTGAACACGATGGTGATGGTCGGACGTTGCAGCAGCACGTCGGAAATCTCGATGCGGCCGACCAGCAGCGGGAAGAAGCGCAGCCGCGCCACGACGTGCTCGGCGGTGAGCGCCGGCTTGCCGGTGCGGTTGTCGCTCAGGCTCACATCTTCGAAGCTGACCTTGCCGGTCGGAAACAACGACACCGAAGCGTCCCCGCGCAGCACCGGATCGAGCCCGGTGACGGCGCGGATCTCCGACTTCACCGCCTCGCGCACCCGCTCGGCCGGCATCAGCAGCGACAACAGGAGGAGGCCGCCGATCACTACGGCAAACAGCGCCACGACGGCAATTGCTGCGCGTTTGATGCCGATGGCCGCGGTCAAGAAGCGTCTTCCATATGCGATCCAGCGGTGACGCCGGACGACTATACCGAGGGGGAATGGACCCGCAACCTGAAACCTGTCTGTGTCGCTTTCGTGGCTGGTATATGGTGTACGCGGCCGTATTTACCGCGCTTTTTGCGGCGTCGTACGGCCTCGGCGTGAACCGACAATTTTAGTGTTTCGCGACCGTGAAGCTCGCCTCGGTCTTGCTCTTGATCTCGTCGAGCGAAACGCCCGGCGCCATCTCGACCAGCGTCATGCCGCCGTGCTTCTTGTCGATATTGAACACGCCGAGATCGGTAATCACCATGTCGACCACGCCGGCGCCGGTGAGCGGCAGTGTGCATTTCTTGAGCAGCTTCGCTTCGTTCTTGGCGGAGTGCTCCATCGCCACCACGACCTTCTTGACCCCGGCGACGAGGTCCATGGCGCCGCCCATGCCCTTGACCATCTTGCCCGGGATCATCCAGTTCGCGAGGTCGCCGTTCTCGGCCACCTGCATGGCGCCCAGGATCGACAGGTCGATGTGTCCGCCGCGGATCATGGCAAACGAGTCGGCGGAGGAGAAATAGCTCGAGGTCGGGATTTCGGTGATCGTCTGCTTGCCGGCGTTGATCAGGTCCGGATCCTCATCGCCCTCGTATGGGAACGGGCCGAAGCCGAGCATGCCGTTCTCGCTCTGCAACTGCACGCTCATGCCGGTCGGGATGTAGTTCGACACCAGCGTCGGGATGCCGATGCCGAGGTTGACGTAGAATCCGTCGCGCAGTTCTTGGGCGGCGCGCTCCGCCATCTGTTCGCGGGTCCAGGCCATTGTCGGGGTCCTCTCAAGCCATGACGCGTTTGCGCACGGTGCGCTGTTCGATGTGCTTCACCGCATTGGGCACGTGAATCATGCGTTTCACGTAGACGCCCGGCGTGATGATGTGGTCGGGATTGATCTCGCCCGGCTGCACCAGATTCTCGACCTCGGCCACAGTCATCTTGCCGGCGGTCGCCATCATCGGATTGAAGTTGCGCGCGGTCTTCCGATAGACGAGGTTGCCCTCGGTATCGCCCTTCCAGGCATGCACGATCGAGAGGTCCGCGACGATGCCGCGCTCCATGACATAGCGCTCGCCGTCGAACTCGCGCTCCTCCTTGCCCTGCGCGATCAAGGTGCCGGCGCCGGTCTTGGTGAAGAACGCCGGGACGCCGGCGCCGCCAGCGCGGATGCGCTCGGCGAGCGTGCCCTGCGGATTGAATTCGATCTCCAGTTCGTTCGCGAGGAACTGCGCCGCGAAGGTCTTGTTCTCGCCGACGTAGGACGAGATCATTTTCTTGACCTGCCGGGTATCGAGCAGGAGGCCGAGGCCGACGCCGTCGGTGCCCGCATTGTTGGACACGATGGTGAGATTTTTCACGCCCGAGTCGCGGATCGCCAGGATCAGGGTTTCGGGAATGCCGCAGAGCCCAAACCCCCCGGCCATGATCAACATGCCGTCCTTCAACAGACCGGCGAGAGCCGCCGGCGCGTCGGGATAGACCTTTTTCATGAATTCCTCGTGCTTGAGAGGTCGATGGCAGTAGTCCACAGGACCATAGCATCAACCCGTCGGCCGGCTGAATTTTCTACCGCGCTGCAGTAAAGGCCGCAACGTCTCTATTGGGCTGGCTTTGCCGACGCGGGGCGGCCGGTCCGCCCGCCAAGCGGTGCGGCATCGGCATAGCGGGTGATGCGGATCACCGGCAGGATGCCGACGGCGACGATAATCAGCGCCGCCAGCGCGCCTTCTTCGAAATTGCCGCGCGTCGCAAACTGATAGATGTAGGTCGCGAGCGTCTCGACGTTGAGCGGGCGTAACAGCAGCGTCGCAGGAAGCTCTTTCAGGCAGTCGACGAAAACGAGGAGCGCGGCGCCGGCGATGGCCGGGCGCGAGAGCGGCAGCAGGATGGTGCGGGCAAGCCGCGACGGCCCGGCGCCCAGCATGCGGGCGACATCGTCGAACTCCGTCGGAATGCGGGCGAATCCGGCCTGGGCCAGGCCAATGGCAATCGCCAGGAATCGGATGACATAGGCGATGACGACCGCGGCGAGCGAACCGGTGAGCACGAGGCCAACCCCCTTGCCGCCGACCAGACGCGATACGGCGTTGAAGCCTTCGTCGACCAGGACGAGTGGGGAAAGGAGCCCGAGCGCCAGCACCGCGCCCGGAATGGCGTAGCCGATGCCCGCGACCTTCACGCTTGCAGCGACGAATGGGCGCTTGAGAAAGCGCAGCGCTGCCACCGCCGAAAAACCGAGCAGCAGCACGATCACCGTCGCGGTCGATGCCAGCGTGAGGGTGGTGAGTGCGTGGGCGGCGAGGCTCGGGTCGAACCCGACGAGCAGGCCGCGCACGACCACTTCGTGCGCCAGGTATCCGGCCGGCAGCAGGAAGCCGAGCACCACGGGAACGAAGCAGGCGACGGTGGCGAGCCAGCGCGCCGGCCCGGAGAGCACGATCGGCGCGCCCAACCGCGAATCCTGTGCCGAGCCGGCAACGTCGCGGCGGCGCCGGCCGTAGTGTTCGAGCGCGATCAAGGCGGCCACGATCGCCAGCATGAAGCAGGCAATCTGCGCGGCGCCCGGGAGGCTGTTGCGGTTGAGCCAGGTGGTGAAGATCGAAAGCGTCAGCGTTTGCACGCCGAGATACTCGCTCGCCCCGATGTCGTTGAGCGTTTCCAAGAGCGCGAGTGCAAGACCGACCGCAATGGCGGGGCGTGCCAGCGGCAGCGTGATGTGCCGCGCCAATCGCCACGGCCTGGCGCCGAGGATGCGCGCCGCTTCGGCAAACGGCGCCGCTTGCGTCTGAAACATCGCGCGCGCCGCGAGATAGACGTAGGGGTAGAGCACGAAGCCCATCACGAAGATCGCGCCGCCGAGCGACCGCACGTTGGGAAACCAGTAGTCGGCGGCGGACTTCCAGCCGAACACCGCCCGCAGCGCGCTCTGCACCGGTCCGAGCGCGTCGAGGATGTCGACGTAGACGTAGGCCACGATGTAGGTCGGGATCGCCAGTGGCAGCGGCAGCAGCCACGTCAGCGCGTCGCGGCCGGGAAATGCGAAAGTCGTGACCGCCCAGGCGGTGCCCACTCCGGCGATCACCGTGACGGCGGCGACGCCGGCGAGCAGCAGGCCGGTCTGCACCAGCGCAGTCGGGATCACGTAGCGGATGAGGTGCCCCCAGAGATCGTCGGTCTCGCCGAGGGCGATGACGAGCAGGCTCGCGAGCGGCGCCAGCGCAAGCAGCGCCGCCCCGACGGCGATCGCTGCCGCCGCAGACGGCAAGATGCCCGCACGCGAAGAAAAGCGGGCCGGCCAGAGTTGCATCAATGGCCCGCCCGCAGATTTGGCAACCATCACCCGATCCCCGGCGCGCCCATTCGCGGCCGCTTGTCCGACGGGCGCCCGGGTGGACCCTTAGTTGTCGAACCCGACCTTGTCCACGAGATTGGCCGCGGCCTTCTTGTGGTCGGCGATCTTCGAGAGCGGCATCGGGTCGGCGTTGAGCTGGCCATAGCCGGCGATGGTCGGGTTGATCGCGATGCCCGGGCGCACCGGATACTCATAGTTGAGGTCGGCATAGATGTGCTGCGCGTGCTCGCCGACCAGCCACTCGATCAGCTTGATCGCGTTGGCCTTGTTCGGCGCGTTGCGCGCCAGGATGACGGCCGAGAGGTTCACGTGCGTACCGCCGCCCTGGAAGGTCGGCAGAACGACGCGGGTTGCCTCCGCCCACGGCTTGCGGTCGGCTTCCTTGTTGAGCATGAGCGCCCAGTAGTAGGTGTTGCCGATGCCGATGTCGCACTTGCCGGCTGCGACGTCGCGCGCGGTCTCGCGATCGCCGCCGGAGGGCTTCTGCGCCAGGTTCGCCTTCAGGCCCTTGAGCCATTCTTCGGTCTTGGCCTCGCCGTGATGCGCGATGTAGGCCGCGAACAGCGCATTGTTGTAGATGTACTGGCCCGAGCGGATGCAGATCTTGCCCTTCCATTTCGGATCGGCCAGTTCCTCGTAGGTCATGGCCGTTTCCTTCACGCGCTCCTTCGAGACATAGAACACGCGCGCGCGCATCGAGATGCCGTACCAATGGCCCTCCGGATCGCGGTATTGCGGCGCCACGACCTTGTCGAGCACGTCGGACTTGATCGGCTGGCTGATGCCGGCGCGCACCGCCTCTTCGATGCGGGCGATGTCGACGGTGAGCAGCACGTCGGCCGGGCTGTTCGCGCCTTCGGTCTTGATGCGCTGCTCGAGGCCGGAACTCGCCGAGATCACGTTGACCTTGATGCCGGTGTCCTTGGTGAAGGCATCGAGCAGCGGCTGGAGAAGCTTGGCTTCGCGATAGCTGTAGACGTTGACCTCGCCCGATTGCGCGAGCGTCAAGGTGGTGGTTGCAAGCAGGGCGCTCGCAGTGACGACCGTGCGCGCGAGCGCGCGCCCATATGCGGTTGGCATGAAAGTCCTCCTAGGCAGGGAATCAACTTCCCGAAGTTGTTGACGGCTGTCCGATTGAATCGCCCCAGCCGATTGCCGTCAGCTAGAGGGGCGCTGCATCCGGCGTCAATTGGATTAGCTCTGACAATTCAGAAGGTTAGAAGGATTCCAGGCTGTGCAACTCTTGGAATGGTTCGAAACAGGCTGTTTATGCGTTGATTATACGGCGGGATCGCGCGTGCAAGCCGGTCGCGGCGTCGGTCCCGCGCCAGCGCGGCCCGAGATGCGTCACGCGGTCTCAGGATCGTCCGCGGCCGGAGCGGTCGGCGAGTTGGAGCCTCAGCGCGCCAGCGCGTGCTTTGCCGGCTTGAGCGAGGCGATCTCGGCGATCATCTTCTTGACGATCGCGCGGCCGAACGACTGGAAATTCTCCGCCACCAGCACGAACGCACCGGGGCCGCCGATGACGTTGTCCTGATAGTACTTCTGAAGACCGCCCGGCGGATTGGTGTGCTCGGCGTTCCACGGCACCGGCCGGTCGCTGAGAATGACCAGGCCGTTGATGACGATCCCCTGCGCGAGCGCCTCGTCGCGCGCGAGCTTTACGTCGCGGCCGGCATTGTTGGTGCCGTCGCCGGAGACATCGATCGTGCGGCGCGGCGCCTCGAACGGCGCGGTCGCAAACTGCGCCTGCGAGAACTCGATGCCGCCCGAGATCGAGGTGCGGTCGGCAAACGAGCGCGGCAGTTCCAATAGCTGATCGCCGAACTTGCGCGCCGCCGCGGGGCCGTCGACCTTCGTCCAGCCGATCACCAGCTTCTGCGCGCCGAAGCCCGACCACTCGACGAAGCTTACCGCGATCTTCTGGTTCGGACCCGACTTGATCGCCTCCATCACCTGCGGATCGGAGATCGCCGCCGCGTAGCCTTCGCGCTGCAGGAGGAATTTCGGATGATCGACGCTGCGGGACACATCGGAGGCGAGCACCAGCAGCAGATCGACCTGCTCGGCCGCCCGTGCGAACGCGGTCTGCAAGAGCACCAGCGCGGCGAGCGCGAAAGTCAAACGCGCGAGGCGGATCATGACTGCGTCACCCCAATTTGTCGTCCCGGGCTATCGTCGCGGCGCATGGCGCCGGATCGCCCGCTCGTCATCTGAATAAAGCCTATACGATTCCGGCGGCATTGCGTATGGGGGAAAAAGTCCTCTTGGTGCCCCGTAAACGCCGGATAAATCGGCGCTTTCGTGATGGCCGGCACAGCGCGCCGCCAACATCCTCTCCAAGGTCGCGTCCACCTCCGCGGCGAACCCCGCCGCGAGAAGCATATGGAGTCGATCATGAATATCTGGCGTTCGATGTGGGGATTCGATGGACGAATCTCCCGCAAATACTTCTGGCTGGCCGGCCTCGTGTGGATCATCGGGTTCCTGGCGATCATGCTCCCGCTGCTGCATTGGTTCACCGGCGGCCAATGGCTGAGTGACACCATCGGCGACGCGAAACTCGACAAGGCAGCCAGCACCGCGGCGTTGATCACGGCGACAATCCTGCTCTACCCATCCCTCGCCATGTCGGTGAAACGGCTGCACGACTTGAATCTGTCCGCGTGGTGGTGCGTGCCGGCTTTCATCCCGGGCTTCGCCGACAACCTGCTGACGGTGATGGGTGCGCCCGCCAAGGTCCAGACCGGCGCGTTGTGGATCGATTGCGCCGTCGGTCTCGTCTATCTCGTCGTGCTCGGCTTCATCCGCGGCACCGACGGGCCGAACACGTACGGCGACGATCCGCGCGCCAAGCCCACGGGGATGATGGCGATGCCTGCTTAGGACTGCCGGCGGATATGGAGGAGAACCTCGGGCGAGATCGCCCGAGGTTCTTTGTCGTCGATCTCACTAACCGTCGATGTCGAGGATGCATCTGCTCACGGCTCGACGAGTATGTACTGTCAGGTCTTATGTACTATCAGGTTTTGGGAACTTCCCCGCGTACGCACCAAGCTCGCGCTTTCAGCGTGAACGGGCCATCCTGGCGATCCCCAAGCAAGCGCCTGCGCATGCTCGTTTCGAGTTTCTGGCGGCGATCCTGCGAAAGCGACACGACGTAAGCGCCCCCGGGGCCTGCGCCTTTCGTAAACGGTTCCCAATAGTCGTTGAATGATGCGTACGCCTGGTCGATCACCAGGGGCTCCTCTTTGATGCCGATAAGTCCGGCCTTCTTCCAGAGATCGCCAAGCTGCCCCTGGCGGGACAGCTTCATGTGACGCTCGTCCCTGGGTTCGACCGCCGGATCGAGCGCTACGGCTTCGTCCCAGAAGAATCTGAGCATCTGCATGCCGGCGTCATAATCCCAGACACAGGCACTAACGACGCCTTGCGCCCGGGTCACGCGGCGCATTTCCGCGATCGCCTTGTTGTGATCGGGAACGAAATTCATGACGAGCAACGCCAAGGTGTTGTCGAACGATGCATCCTTGAACTTCAGCGCCTGGGCATCGCCGACTTCAAAGTGCACGCGTGTGGACTTGGCGTTCTTTTGCGCGGAGGCGATGAATCCTTCCGAGGGATCGACGCCGACGATCTCGCTCGCGGGCATGCTCGCTTCCACCGCTGCGGCAAGTGATCCAGTTCCGGTTCCGACATCGAGCACGCGGTCGCCGTTCTTGACGCCGGCGAACGCAATGTAGGGGGGCGCGAGCAGGCGGCTCCAGCGGCCCATGAAGCGCTCGTAACCCGCACTCGCGGCGAACATCTTTGCTTCGGCCTCCGACACCTTGGGGCTCTGGGCAAACCCGTCCTGACTGAGGACCGCTGCAAATGTCAGAGACGACAACACGAGTCCGCTCAAGAATTTCTTCATCCTCGTCGCCCTCCCATGCTCTTCATGTCCGGACGGCACCGTGCGCACGACGACCGGACCGGCGCAGTTTGACTCGTTCAACGACCTGAATAAAGATGCCTTTCAGCACTAAACTACTTCATAAAATGGAGTAATATGGACAAGCTCAGGGCGATGAAGAGCTTCGTGCGGATCGTCGAGGACGGCAGCCTCACGGCCGCCGCGGCGGACCTCGGCGTCTCGCTGCCTTCGATGGTACGCACGCTTGCCGCGCTCGAGCGCGAGCTCGGTGTCACACTCCTGAACCGCACCACGCGCAGGATCCATCTCACCGACGACGGGAGGCGGTACCTGGAATACTGCCGCATCATTCTGGCCAACGTGCAGGAAGCGGAGGGAGCGCTGCGCTCCAGCCGCGCCGTGCCGCACGGGAGATTGGCGCTGACTGCTTCAGTCGCTTTCGGTCAGAGCTACGTCGCTTCCATCGTCAACGAGTTCCTGCAGCGTCATCCCGGCGTGACCGTCGAGTTCTTGCTCGTTAATCGGGTCGTGAACCTCGTCGAGGAAGGTTTCGATGCCGCCATTCGCATCGCCCACCTCGAGGATTCATCGCTCGTGTCGATCCCGCTCACCCGGGTGCGCCGCGTCGTCTGTGCGAGTCCTGCTTACCTGCGCCGCTACGGCGTCCCGCGCCGCCCGCAAGACCTTCGGGCTCACCGCTGTGTGCGCTTTACCGGCCTCGCGCCACGGGCCGAATGGACCTTCCGGGTCAACTCGCGCCACGTCGCCGTTCCAATCGCGGACGTGCTTGTCTGCAATGAGGCCGACGTGGCCATCGAGAGCTGCGCAAAGGGCCTCGGGCTCGGCTCGTTTCTTTCCTATATGGTGGCGCCGCTCAGAAGATCGGGACGATTGGAATATGTGCTCGAAGATTTCGAGATCGACCCGCTACCGGTGCGATTTGTCTATCCGCGTTCCCGGATTCTGTCGGCAACGGTTCGCGCCTTCGGTGAATTGTGCGCCAAGAAACTGCAGAATGTGACTCTCGATTGAGGGCGCCGAATTGGAATGACCGCATTGGTCATTCTCGGCATATCCGACCGATGCCGCCGGGCGGTGAATGTCCGCTTGGCATCCAATAACGACCGAACTGCTGCACCGCTGCGAAATGTCGCGATGTGCCAAAACCGGACTAATGCACCGCAGCAAATAGCCTGCTATTCAATCACCTCGTCGGCGAGCCACAGCGAGGGACCGAGATTTCGAGACCGAGCGCCTTCGCGGTCTTGAGATCGCAAGCTCATCGGCGTCTGCACCGGCAGGTTCGCCTTCTCCCCTTTGAGCATTCGGTCGAAGTATTCAGCCGCACGCCAAAAGGGATCGATTAGGTCCCGGACCGTAGGACATCAAATTTTCAGCGGTGGCGGAGTAGCGGAATGAGCCGCAAGGCAGATGATCGTATCGCGACGGCGCGCCTCCTCCCATCGGCTCGCCGTCACGATCGCGCCGCGCGGGTTGGACTAAGAAAGGCCTGCCAACGACGCCAGCGTGGCGCCGGCTGCTCCTGCCGGAACCCACCACGTCTGATGTCCAACGATCCCGTCGACCGTAATGTTTTGGTGCGTTTGATAGGCACGCACGGCCGATTCAGTCCGGGGGCCAAAGTCGCCATCGATGGGCCCAGGATCGGTTGGACTGTTTGGAACGTTAAATCTCTTCAGAGCGTTTTGCAGCGCAGATACAACACTGCCTTTTGATCCGCGCGCCAGCGTCGGTGGGAACGAGATCTCTGAAAAGACCGGCGTATGGCTCTTCAGCTTCACGTCTATGCCTATGAGTTCCTGGTGACTCGCTCCCGACGGGAACGTCCTGGGCAATCCGGAAGCCCGAATACCCCGACATAGGTACAACAAGAAATGAAAACTTGGAGGTCTTGAGTTCGTCGGTGACGCTTTCCGCCACAATGACAAGCCGGCCGCCGTCGTCCTCAATGCTGCCCACTGCCATGCTCTTGTCATTGTTCCAATAGCAGAGGGCGGTTTCGCTTACTTTCTTATTGGATACCGGTGAGGTGATGGTCGTCTGGACCCAGAAGTCCGCATTGGACGCATTGCCTGGACGGTATTGGGGATCCAAAAGGATCTTCTTGATTTCTCCGTTCCCGCGCGGGTCCTTGAAGGTCAGATCGATCTCATGTTGCGCAAATGAGATCGGTTGGCCATTCCTTGAAAAACCCAAATGCGCAAGTTGATTGTTGGTCCAGGTGAATGAAGCCGCCAGCTCATTTCCAGCCATCGGAGCCTCCCGGTTTGCGGAACAACCGCTATCAAACAGAGTTTCCTGGTTCGCGCGCCACGTGACTTGGTCCTGTACGACCCGCCGTTTCCGACGCGGCAAAACTTGCAGTGCTGCATGGCCCGAGCCTTGAGTTTCGGATCTATGGGGACCGTGCGCCCTGGCAGTCTCTATTGTGCGCCGCGCGTGCATTCTACTGTGTGAGCCATCTCACACTGTCACGAAATTTTCCGGACGAACCGGTGACTTCTGCCCTGAGAAGCCACAGGCCATGCAGCTTAGACGTTTATCCTAGATGCACAGGCGGAGAACTTCGGTCAGCAGGTTATCGGGATGAGCAATGTCTCAGCTGGGTCATTAGCGACCACGCCGGATCAATCCCACCAGGGCGTGAACGTCCGCTTCGCCCGAAATGCAGACATCGCCCAAGGAGCATCAATTTTCCGGGCTGCATCAGCGCAATTGAACCGGAGATCGCGGATCGAACATCGGCAGTCGCAACTGAAAACCCCCGTCAGCCGGCCAGCACATGCGCGGCCGGAAACGCGACCTCGACCAGCGTGCCTTCCTTCGGCGCGCTCTTGATGCGGAAGCTCGCGCGGTTGGCTTCCGCCAGCGCCTTGGTCAGCGGCAGGCCGAGCCCGGTGCCGGCCGCGCGTCCGAGCGTCGTGGTCGCAAGCTGGCGGAACGGTTCGAGCGCGGTCACGATGTCGCTCTCGCTCATGCCGATGCCGTTGTCGCGCACGCGCAGCACCACGTCGCCGTTGTCGTTGAGCGCGGTCGAGACGATGACCTGCCCGCCGGCGCCGGTGAACTTGATCGAGTTGGACAGAAGATTCAGCATGATCTGCCGCACCGAGCGCGCGTCGGCCAGCACCTGCGGCAAGGCGGGCGGCAGCGAGGTGCGGATGATGATGCGCTCGCGATTGGCCTGCGGCTGCATGATGGCGACGCATTGCTGCGTCAGGTCGTTCACCGACACCTTGGCGAAGCTGAGTTCGAGCTTGCCGGCCTCGATCTTGGAGAGATCGAGCAGGTCGTTGATCAGCGAGATCAGGTGGCCGCCGGAGGCGTGAATGTCCTTGAGGTAGTCGCGGTAGCGCTCGCTGCCGACCGGGCCGAAGCGCTCCTCCATCATGACCTCGGAAAATCCGATGATGGCGTTGAGCGGAGTCCTGATCTCGTGGCTGATCTTGGCGAGCAGATCGGATTTCGCCGCCGATGCCTTCTCGGCCTGCTGCTTGGCGGTGCGCAGGTCGTTCTCCACCTTCTTCCACGGCGTAATGTCGCGGAAGACGGCGCACAGGCGGTCGGCGCTTTCGCCGATGCGGCCCACCGTCATGAACAGCGAGATCAAACCGCCCTGGCGGACGCGGCCGATCACCTCGCGTCCGCTGTTGAGCAGGCCGGCGACGCCGCCGTCGCGCTGGCCATCGAGATAGGCCTGCGCGATGTCGATACTCTCGGGCGCGAACAGGTCGAAGAACGAGCGGCCGACGAGCTCGTGCGCATCGTAGCCGAACAGCGCCTGCGTGCTGCGGTTCGCCGACAGTATCTGCCCGGCGCGATCGAGCACGACGACGCCGTCGGTGGCGGTGTCGAGGATGGCGTGAAGCTCGGCGACTTCGGCTTGCGCACACTCGAGGTCGGCTTTCCGGACGGTGTCTTCCGCTGCGGCCGGGAGCGGCTCGGCGCGTGCCGGTGCGGGATCGGAAGCCGCGGTTTCGGCGACCACAGTTTCGCGAGCCGGGGAGTGAGTGAGCAGCGCATGCGCCGCTTCGCCCTCCCAGTGGATCGGGATCAACTCGCCCTCGATGCGCACCTTGTCGCTGCCGTCGATCGTCAGCGCGAACGGCTTGCCGGGTACCGCGTCGACCGTTCCGTTGTCGGGAGCAATGAGCAGGCTGTCGAGGCCGCCGGCCTCGATCAGGTCGTCGAGGCGGCTGTGCCCGGTTGCCTGCAGGAACGCGGGGTTGGCATAGATCAGCTGATCGAGCCGATAGATCAGCACGCCGGACGGCAGCCGGTCGAACAGTTGCCGCATGTCGCCCGCCGGGCTCACGAGTTGCTCGGACTGCAAGATGTCGCGGTCGGTCTCGTCCCCGTCGGCATTGAGCTGGTGGGTCAATCGCCGCGACAGTTCGTAGAACGCATGGTGCTCGCGCGTGCTCAGCGCCGGGGTGCCGGGTTCGACCGTGGTCCCGGCTTCGGCGGCAGGAAAGCGCACCACATTCTCGACCGGTGCGACGGCGACAGGGGCGGGCTCGATCCCGCTGCGCATCTGCGCCAGCCGGTTGAGCCGTGCGACATCGCGGCAGACGCCGAAGCCACGGTAGCCGCGAAACACGCGTTCGCGGTCGAACGCCGGCAGTCCGGAGAGCTCGACTGTGAGGCGTTCGTCGCTGCCGTCGACCGGCCATGTCACGGTCAGCCCACTCCAGGTGTCGTGCGAGGCGAGCGCGCCCTCGACCCGCCGCTCGGGATCAAGCCCGAGCTCGCCGGCGATCTCCGGCCAGGTGCGCCCCAACGCCGTGACGGTGCTGGGTCCGGCGAGCGCGATGAATTCCTCCGAGCCGAGCGTAAAGCATCCGTCGTCGTCGATCTGCCAGACAAAGCGCAGTGGATGCCGCCGCTCGGCCGGCAAAGGCGGCGCCACTGGAGTTGGGGTGAGCGCGATCGGCTCGCGCGCCATCGGCTCCGGCGGGGCAGGGGGCGAAGCAGGCGCGGGAACGGCCGGCGGCTCGGCCTGCAGAATATCGGTGCGCTCGATATCGGTTTGCTCGGGCATGGCTGGTTCGGCCGAAACAGGTTCGATCGCGGGTACGTCGGCGACAGCGGGACTTGCCATTTTGTCCGATTCGTCGGGCGGGCCAAACGTCGCGAGCAGGACGGTTGTGGATTCGCGGCCGATCCGGTCGATCGTGATCGACCCGTGAACCGACCGCTCTTGTGCATGCCCGGTGCTTAATGCGTCGGTTGCGGCTGCTGCCGCTCCAAGCGCGGCAAGCCAGCCTGCGCCCAGAAGATAGGGATCGGCCGCGGGGGTCGCGTGAATGAGCTTGCCTTCGATCGAGAAGATAGCGACCGGCTCATCACAATCGGCGAGCAGCCGCGCCGCACGCTCGTCGAGCGGCAAATCAGGGCCGGCGCCTTCGGTCGCGACGATAAGGATTGCCGCTGTCCGATCATCCAGCAATACGCGCGAGCACTCGCAGGCGAGTGCGAGCCCGGCGCCGGCGCCGAAGTCGCGCAGGTGCTCGATCCGTGGCGATCCGTCGTCCGGCAGTCGCGCGGCGAGCTCGATAATCTGCGCGGCAACCGGCTGCCCGCCGTCGAACACGCGCTTGCCGACGGCCGCCGGTGTGGCGGCCCCGAAGATCGCCGCGCCGGTCGGATTGGCCCACAGGATGCGGGTGGCGTCGAGACGCCAGAGCCATGCCGGCAGCGCGCTGACGGCGAGCGGGGCGAGCCGCTCGTCACGCAGATACGCCAAGCCGACGCCGGAGCCACTCGTCACGCGATACATACCTCATCCGGCGCCACGGCCGGATTTGCTTGCAGATTCTTAGGGCTGGCATACCACGCAGTCCATTGCGCGGGCGCCGCCCTGAGGTTCCAAAACGACGATAACGTTAATCGCGAGGCGGCGGTTTGTTGCCTGCGCCCGCACCCGTTGCCGGCATTTGCTGAACGGGTGCCGGTCTTTGGGCGAAAATGCTCACGACAGCGCCCGCTCAACGGGGGGTGGCGGGCTGGTTCAAGCCGCCTGCACACGGCTGCATGCCGATGTACAATGGAACGCGCGTCGACGGACCGACGCCGCAAACCAAGCGGAGGCTGCCATGCCGTCATTCAGCCAATTCATCGTCTGGATCGTCGTCGGCCTGCTCGGAGGAACCCTTGCAGGGCTGATCATCACCTGGGATCGCAAAGGTTTCGGTCTGGTCCGCAACCTGGCGGTTGGTCTCGTGGGTGCGCTGATCGGCGGATTCCTGTTCCGCTTGATTCCGATTTTCCCCGAACTCGACAAGTTGTCGATCTCGTTGCGCGATGTCGTAGCCGCCCTCGTCGGCTCGCTGCTGGTGCTCGCCGGTCTCTGGTTTTGGCAGCGCCGCGGCAAGTGATGCTCCCTCTATGCAAAAGCTTGCGGCATATCGCCCATCGATATGAACCGGCTTGCAAGCCGCCCGCTTGCGCGCCAGCTTCGCGTGACAAGGACCAGGGCGTGTCAATGGATGGTCCGGTGTAGGGAGCAAAACATGAATCGCCGTCGTTTTATCATCGGGACCGCCGCGACCGCGCTCGCGGCCGGACCGGCCTTCGCGCAGGAGGCCTACCCCTCGCGCCCCATCACCATTGTCAACGCGTTTCCGCCGGGCGGTATCAACGACATCGCGACACGGCCGCTGGCGGCTGCCATGGAACCGATCCTCAAGCAGCCGATCCTGGTCGAGACCAAGGCCGGAGCGGCCGGACAGATCGGGGCGCAAGTGGCGGCGTCCGCTAAGCCTGACGGCTATACGCTGCTGTCGCACAACACCGGGATTTCCGGTTACGCCGAGGTCGACAAGCTGTTCGGCCGTGCGGTCAAGACGTCACGCTCCGACTTCATTCCGCTGGCACGCCTGGTCGCGGATCCGGTCCTGGTGCTGGTCAACGACAAGCAGCCGTTCAAGACGCTGAAGGAGTTCGTCGATCACGTCAAAGCGCATCCGGACACGCTGGTGTTCAGTTCGGGCGGACTCTACGGCGCGTCTCATCTGCCGCTCGCGTATCTGGAACAGGCCACGGGTCCGTTGAAGCTGCGTCACCTTCCGACCAGTGGCGGCGGCCCCGCCATCGTCGCGATCCTGGGCAACAATGCGCAGGTCACGACGCAATCGGTGTCGGCCACGCTTCCGCACATCAAGGGCGGCAAGTTGCGTCCGCTCGCCACGTTTGGCGCGAAGCGTTCTCCGCAACTGCCCGATGTGCCGACGCTCAAGGAGCTCGGCTACGACGTCGAATATTATCTTTGGGTCGGAATCTTCGCGCCCAAAGGCGTGGCGCCCGCGATCGTGACAACGTTACGGTCCGCGATCGGCAAGTCGGTGCAGACGGATCAGTTCAAGGCTGCGCTCGCCAATGCCGGTCAGGAGCTCGATTATCTCGACGGACCGGACTTCCAGAAGTTCTGGGATATCGACGGCAAGCGCACCGACGAGGCCGTGAAGTTCATCGGAAAGCAAGGCTAGGGGGTGCCGAAGCCAAGAAGCGGCTGTCCGGAATCCGCGCCACTGCCGAGCAGGCAACAGAAATAGAATTATGGATTCCGCGCTCCGGTCTTTGGCCGGCTCCACTCGGCGCGCAGGCGCCGAAGCCAGCGATCCAATATGTAACCTTCGGGTAACATTCTGAATAAAAGAGCCGAGAAGCCATATAAGTCGCGTTTTGCGCGATTTTATGTGCGCACCTGCCAACCGTGGATAGTCGAGTAAAGAATAACGGCGTTCGGGCAGGGGCGTTTTCAGGTGAGTGCCGCATTTATACGTGCGTTTGTAGTTGTGGCGCTGCTCCTGCAGGCTCCGCGGCTTCTGTTCGCGGCCGAATTGCCCCTACCTTGGATCGATGAAACTCGCCTGGGCGGAGCCGTAGGTGGCGGCTCACGGAGCGCATATGCCCACCTCGAGGCATTGTTTGCACCGCTTCCGCCGGTGGCGACCTTTGACCCCGTGCTGGCTTGGCTGATGACGCCGCGGCCGTTCGTCGGCGCGACGATCAGCATGCAGGGCAGAACGAATGAGGCTTTCGCAGGCTTTGCCTGGTCGCCGCCCCTTCCGGCGCCGTTCTTTCTTGAAGTGTCGTTCGGCGGCCTCGTGCACGATCAGAGGCTGTTCGAAAATTATCCGGACCGGCCGCTTCTCACGTCGCGTTTTCTGTTCCGCGAAGCCATGACGATCGGAATCGAGCTTGATGAGCGCTGGCGAGTGATGGCTTTTGCCGAACACGGGTCGAACGGCAACCTCGGATACCGCAACATCAGCGTGAACCGTTTCGGGCTCATGCTGGGCGGGAAGCTTGCGCCGTCCGCGAATGAGGTGCTTCCGACACCTTCAGTGTCGAGCTTCCAATGGAGCGGCCCATATGCGGGCCTCAGCGCCGGCATTGCGATGGGGCAATTCGATTTCACGATCCATGAGCCGGGCGTGGAGAGCCAATCCGTCGATCGGAACGATCTCTCCGTCAGCCTTGCCAGTCAATTCGGATACAATTGGACATTCGGGTCGCTCGTTGTAGGCGTGGAAGGCAGCGCTTCAAGGCAGGGACTTGCGAGCAGTGCATCACGCCACTTGCCGATCGACGAGCAAATCTCCGCTGCAGTGCCGTGGCTGGCAACGGCGCGGCTGCGCATCGGTCTCGATACGCTTGTCATGGCTCGCCGGTTCCTGATCTACGCAACGGGCGGCGCTGCCGTCGCCCGGATCGCCAAGAGCCACTGCGAGCAGCCCGGAAATCCCTGCTACATCAACGGCGATGTTGCAGGAGGTTGGGTCACCGAGGGCGGCACGCGAAACGGATGGGTCGTGGGAACGGGGCTCGAGTCGCCGCTCGCCCCCGGCATCAGCACGCGGGTTGAATATCTCTACGCGGATTTCGGCAAGCTCACTTACGTCTATGGGCCGATCACGAACGACCTCGCCGTCCGCGAGCACATCCTGCGAGCCGGCATCAATTTCCATCTCTCCGGCATCTAACAATAGCATCCACGCCGCTTTTGCTGTCGCTTTCATGCGGCAAGGTTCTGCATGATGGCGTAGAGCGCGGACTGGCCCTCGAAGCCGATGCCCGGGCGCTCGGAGAGCGGCAGGTAGCCGTTCTCCAGCTTGGCGTCGTCCGCGAAGCCGCCGAAGGCGCCGAACACGCCGGGATAGGATTCCGCGCCGCCGAGCCCGAAGCCGCCGGCGATCGCGAGCGACATCTGGTTGCCGCCGTGCGGAAAGAGTGCCGAGCGCGGCCATCCGTGGCGCTCCAGCATGGCGACGGTGTGGGCGTACTGTACGATGCCATAGGCCTGCGGCGGGTCGACCTGGATCACGTCGCGGCGCTCGGGCTTGAGACCGCCGAAGCGCACGAGGTTCTCGACGTCCTGCGTCGAGAACAGGTTCTCGCCGGTCGAGAGCGGCGGCGCATAGGCCTTGGCGATTTCAGCGAGCAGTGCGTAGTCGAGCGGATCGCAGGGCTCCTCGAACCAGCGCAGTTTGAACGGCGCGAGGGCCTTGGCGTAGGCCAGCGCCTCGTCGCGCTGAAATTTCGAGTTGGCATCGACCGCGAGCTCGGCGCCTGACGGCAGGATGCTTTTGACGGCCTCGACCCGACGCGCGTCCTCGGCCAGCGGCGCGCCGCCGACCTTCATTTTCACCATGGTGTAGCCGGCATCGAGATGGCGGCGCATCTCGTCTTGCAGATCCTTGACGGTCTGGCCGGGGAAATACCAGCCGCCGCCGACGTAGCAGAACACTTTCGAGGCGATTTTGCCGTTGTTGTAGCGCTCGGCCAGCAATCGATGCAGCGGCTTGCCGGCGATCTTCGCGACCGCATCCCAGACCGCGGTCTCGATCGTGCCGATGCCGATCGAGCGCTCGCTGTGGCCGCCGGATTTTTCCCGCTGCAGCATGGCGGCGAGGATCTTCGCCGGATCGAGATTCTCGCCGCTGTCGTCAAGCAGCGACGCCGGATCGGCAGCGAGGATGCGGGGGATGAAGCGCGCGCGCATCTGCGCCCCGCAGGCGTAGCGGCCGGTGGAGTTGAAGGCGAAGCCCGCGACCGGCTTGCCGTCGCGCATCACGTCGGTGATGACCGCCACCACCGAGGTCGTCATCTCGGAAAAATCGATGCTGGAATTGCGGATGTTGGAGTTGAGCGGGATCGCGCATTCGCGGATGTCGACGATACGCATCTCATGTGTCCTGGTGGGAAACTGGTCGGGGAGCCCGGAGCAGGCGCGCTGACTTAGGGTATTGCATCACCGGGCGGCATCGTCACAATGAATCAGGTGGCCTGAAGCTTGTCAGCGGGGATCGCGAGGTCACAGGAGGATACGACCATGGCCGATCGCTTCGAGATTCCCTCCGATATGAGAGCCTTCGCCGAGAAAAGCGTCGAGCAGGCCAGACATGCCTTCGACGGCTTCGTCAGCGCCGCCAGCAAAGCGGTCAGCACGTTTGAAGGCCAGGCCGAGACCGCCCGCCTGGGTGCCAAGGATGTCACTGAAAAGGCGATCGGTTTCGCCCAGAAGAATATCGCGACTTCGTTTGAGTTCGTGCAGCAGCTGATGCACGCCAAGGACTTCCAAGAGGTCGTCAAGTTACAGACCGAGTACGTTAAGACGCAGATGCAGGTGCTCTCGGAGCAGGCGAAGGAACTGGGCGAGACCACCACCAAGGCTGCCAAGGACGCGACGACCCCGCGTATTTGACCCCGCGTATTAGCGAGAAAACCGGCACCGGCCGGAGCGATCATTAAATTTATTGTGCACTGCAATATTTTTATTGCGTCGCACCAAGTTCATCATTATATGCTTTGTTAACGGTGGCCGGGCGAAAACGGCCACGCGAATGTTTCCGACTGGCTGTGGGCGGCAGGTTCGGGACATTGCCGGATTCCCCGCCCGAAAAAGAGGTCAGCGATGTCTGAGGCCATTGAAGCGTATCCCACGACCACGAAATCGAAATCCAAGCCCGCCGCCGCATTCGACATGCCGAAATTCGACATGCCGAAGTTCGAGATTCCCACGATGGAAATCCCAGCGGCGTTCCGCGAAATCGCCGAGAAGAGCGTCTCCCAGGCGAAGGAAGCCTACGAGAAGATGAAGTCCGCCACCGAAGAGGCGACCGACCTCCTCGAGGACACCTACGCGACCGCCAGCAAGGGCGCGTCGGACTATGGCCTCAAGTGCATCGAGATGGCGCGTGCCAATACCAACGCGGCGCTCGATTTCTGCACCGGCATGATGGCCGTCAAGTCGCTCTCCGAGGCCGTCGAGCTTTCGACCTCGCATGCCCGCAAGCAGTTCGAGGCGCTGACCGCCCAGAGCAAGGACCTGGTCGCGCTGGCGCAGAAGGTCACGACCGAGACGGTCGAGCCCGTTAAGGAAAGCGTCAGCAAGGCGTTCAAGAAAGTCGCCTGACCGAAGCAGTCCTTTGTCGCGTTGTCAGAGCCCGGGCCCTTGGTCCGGGCTTTTGCATTTTGCGCATTTTGGTGATGGCGGTCACGGCGCACCGGCTGCGCGCGAGCGATAACGCAGCCGTCCGGAACGCCCGGGCGCTTGCTAAAATGGGCCGTTGCTCATAGGTTTCGGCCCGATCTTGCGGTGCTCCAAGGCACCTCGGGACAGTCAGCAAATATCGCGTGCAGCTGTAGCTCAGATGGTTAGAGCGCCGGTCTGTGGAACCGGAGGTCGGTGGTTCGAAGCCACCCAGCTGTACCAAACCTGCAACCTTGCCGCTTCATATCCCGAACCGGACCGATTGGTTCTTACGCGCTGCGCGTGGCAACGAAGCGGGCGGCCGCCTTGAGCACGTCGGCCGCGGCGCCGAACGGGGCGAGTGCCGTTTCCGCCTCGATGACCAGCGCTTCCAGCCGCCGCTTGGCCGGTGCCGGCCCCAGCACGCCGACCAGCGTCGCCTTGTTGGCGGCAGCGTCCTTGCCGGTGGCCTTGCCGACCGTCGCGGGATCGCCCTCAAGGTCGAGCAGGTCGTCGGCGATCTGGAACGCCTCGCCGAGCGTCGAGCCATAGCGGTCGAGCGCGCTCCATTTGGCGGTGCCGGCCTTGCCGAGGATCGCCCCCGCGACGCAGCCGAACCGCAAGAGCGCGCCGGTCTTCATTGCTTGCAGCGTCTTGACGTCCGCTTCGCCAAGTCTCGGCGGGGAGGGGTCGAACCGGCCCTCGGCCGCCAGATCGAGCATCTGGCCGCCGACCATGCCGCCTAGTCCCGCGGCGCGTGCGAGCGCCGATACGAGCTTGAGCCGTACGTCCGCGTCGGGATGCGTTTCCGTCCGAGCGAGGATGTCGAACGCCAAAGTCAGCAGTCCGTCACCCGCCAGGATCGCGGTGGCTTCGTCAAATGCCTTGTGCGCGGTCGGGCGGCCGCGCCGCAGGTCGTCGTCGTCCATGGCGGGCAGATCGTCATGTGCGAGCGAATAGCAGTGCACGCATTCGAGCGCGGCTCCCGCCATCAGTGCATGATCGCGCGCAACCCCGAACAGCGACGCGCATTCGACCACCAGGAACGGCCGGAAACGCTTGCCGCCGCCCAGCGCTACATAGCGCATGGCATCAAGGAGGCGCGCCGGGCGCGCGAGTTCTCCGTCAAGGGCGGCCGGCCCCAGCAAACGGTCAAGCAGCGCCTCGGTCTCGTGCGCGACCTCGCCGAGGCGGTCCTGGAACACCGCCTCCACGTCCACGTCTCTTTTCACTGGTTCGCTGCGGGCCATACCGATCTGCCTGGAACCTGTCTATTCTACCAAGGGGCCAACGTCCGTCCAACTTTTCCTAGCGCAGTTCCTTGCCTATGTTGACGTGTTTTTGCGGGCACGGTTACGAAGGTCCGATGTTCGAACCAGCCGTGACCGACAATCGGAGATCGTGACAGCGTGATGGCTGCGTTTGTGGCGTCGATTTCACTTGCAATCTGGCTCTATCTCATCTGCGCGCGCGGGGCCTTCTGGCTCAATACCGAGCGCGACGAGGGAGCCGTCGCCGCACCGTCGTCTTGGCCCCGCATCGCGGCGGTCGTTCCGGCACGCAACGAGGCGGACACCATCGCTGCCAGCATCGGCTCGTTGATCAAACAGGACTACCCGGGCGATTTCACCGTCGTCCTGGTTGACGACGACAGCAGTGACGGTACCGCGGAGATTGCGCGCGGCGCCGCTGAACGTCATGCCGAACGGCTGCAAGTCGTGACCGGTCATCCGCTACCGGTGGGATGGACGGGGAAACTCTGGGCGGTGAAACAAGGCATCGACGCCGCGATGACGTCTCCGCAGCCGCCCGACTATCTCCTGCTCACCGACGCCGACATCGTTCACGACCCGGATTCCGTGCGCCGCCTTGCCGCGCATGCGCAGGCCGACGGTCTTACGCTGACGTCGCTGATGGTCAAGTTGCGCTGCGAGAGCTTCGCGGAACAAGTCAGCATCCCGGCGTTCATCTTCTTCTTCCAGATGCTGTACCCGTTCTCCTGGGTGAACCGGCCGGGCAAGGCGATGGCGGCGGCGGCCGGAGGCTGCATGCTGGTGCGGGCGGACGCCCTGCAGAAAGCGGGCGGCATCGAGACGATTCGCGCCGCGCTGATCGACGATTGCGCGCTCGCCAAGGCGCTCAAGAAACAAGGGCCGATCTGGCTCGGGCTGACGGACCACGTCCACAGCATAAGGCCCTATCCGGATTTTGCCGATATCCGCCGCATGGTAGCCCGCTCGGCCTATGCGCAGCTTGGCTATTCGCCGCTCGTTCTCGCCGGAACCGTGCTCGGCATGCTGCTCACCTATCTCGCGCCGCCCCTGTTCGCGCTGTTCGGCAGCGGTGCCGCTCGCGTCATCGGCCTCGTCACCTGGCTGATCATGACGGTGGCATTCGTGCCTACGTTGCGGTTCTATCGGCTCTCGCCGCTCTGGGGTCTCGCGCTGCCTGCTATTGCAATGCAATACATGCTCTTTACCCTCGATTCCGCTTACCAATATGTGCGAGGACGGGGTGGAAGCTGGAAGGGGCGGGCGCAAGCCAACGTGTCGGGTCCGGGATGACGACTGCTGCTGAATTGCGATCGGGTAAGGGCCACCGGGACGAGAATTTTCCCGTGGCGTCGCGCATGATCAGCCCGAAGCATCGTGCGGCCATCCTCGCGTTCTACGACTTCGTGCGCACGGCCGACGACATTGCCGATCATCCGAAATTGCCGCCGGGCGAAAAGCTGAAGTTTCTCGATCGGCTCGAAGCGACGCTCCTGGGCGCCAATGACGAGGAACCGGCGGGCGTCGCTACTGCGCTGTCAACTGGCCGAGCGGCAGCTCTCGCCGCGCCACGCGCAGGACCTGCTGACCGCGTTCCGCATGGATGTCACCAAGCTGCGCTACTGGGACTGGGACGACCTGATCGGCTATTGCACGTTCTCGGCCATGCCGGTCGGGCGCTACGTGCTCGACGTGCACGGCGAAAGCCGCGCGCTCTGGCCCGCAAACGACGCGCTGTGCGCGGCGTTGCAGATCATCAACCACCTGCAGGATTGCGCCAAGGACTACCGCGATCTCGACCGCGTCTATATTCCGCTCGACGCGTTCGCCGAAGCGGGCGCCACGGTTGACGCGCTCGGCGCGCAGCAAGCGACGCCCGCGCTGTTCAACTGCATCCAGAAGCTTGCCCGGCGCACCGGCGACACACTACTCGCCGGCAGCAAGCCGTTCTCTGCCGGCATCGTGGACACGCGCCTCGCGCTGGAAGTCGCGATCATCCAGACCTACGCCGAGCGGCTTACCGCCATGTTGCGCGTACGCGATCCGTTGAGCGAGCGCGTTCATCTCAGCAAAGCGGCCGTGGCGGGCCTCGGCCTCGTGGGGCTCATCTGGGGTGCGACCGGCCGCATTGGCCGGGCGTTCGCGGCGACACCCAAGCCGCAGGGTACCTGAGCGGTGGCCGCGGTGGAAACGCACGACACGGCTGCCGCCGAGCGGGCGTCAGGCAGTTCGTTCTACACCGCGATGCGCATCCTGCCGCGCGCGCAGCGCGAGGCGATGTTCGAGGTCTATTCGTTCTGCCGGCAGGTCGACGACATCGCGGATTCGACTGGTCCACGCGATGAGCGCCGCCAAGCGCTCGATCGCTGGCGCGCCGATATCGATTCGCTCTATTCCAGCGACGCCGACGCCGCGCCTTGCCGGTCTCGGCCGCGCGGTGCGCGAATTCGGCCTCAAGCGCCAGGACTTCCACGATGTCATCGACGGAATGGAGATGGATGTCGTCGCCGACATCCGCGCGCCCGACGATGCGACACTCGACACGTACTGCAACCGTGTCGCCAGTGCGGTCGGCCGGCTCTCGGTGCGGGTATTCGGCATGGAGGAGCGCGACGGCATCGCACTCGCGCACCATCTCGGGCGCGCACTGCAACTCACCAACATCCTGCGCGACGTCGACGAGGATGCGGCATTCGGGCGGCTATATCTGCCGTCCGAGGGATTGGGCGCTGCCGGCATCGACTCGACCGAGCCAACGGCGGTACTGGCGAGCCCGGCGCTCGGGCAGGTGTGTGGCAAGCTCGCCGAGCGCGCGCGCCGCCACTTCGTCGAGGCCGACAAGATCATGGCGCGCAGCCCGCGCCGCAGCGTGCGCGCGCCGCGCATCATGGGCGAAGCCTACAAGCTGATCCTCGATCGCCTCGTCGCGCGCGGCTGGTCGCAACCTCGCGATAAGGTCCGCATCCCGCGCCCGCGGCTGATCTGGATCATCATGCGGCACGCTCTCATCTGATGGCGCGCACCGTTCATGTCATCGGTGCCGGACTGGCGGGCTTGGCCGCGGCCGTGCGTCTCGCAGCCTCGCGGCGTGAAGGTCGTGGTGCACGAAGCCGCCGGTCAGGCCGGCGGCCGGTGCCGGTCCTATCACGATCCCGCCCTCGACATGGTGATCGACAACGGCAACCACCTTCTGCTGTCGGCCAATCACGCGGCGCTGGCATTTCTTGCGACGATTGGCGCTCCCGACAGCCTCGTCGGACCGGCCGCCGCCGACTTTGCGTTTGTCGATCTCAAGAGCGGCGAGCGCTGGACGTTGCGCATCAATGCGGGCCGGTTGCCATGGTGGATCTTCGACGCCGATCGCCGCGTGCCGGGCACGACGCCGCGCGACTACATCACATTTGCGAGGCTGTTATGGGCGCCGAGCGAAAAGACGATCTGCGAAACGGTAAAATGTTCGGGCGCGCTCTACGAACGGCTGGCGCGGCCGTTGTTCGTCGCCGCGCTCAACACGGCGCCCGAGGAAGCAAGCGCCGCGCTCGCCGGCGCGATTGTTCGCGAGACTCTGCTCGTCGGCGGGGCTGCGTGCCGGCCGCTGATCGCGCGCGACGGGCTTGGGCCGGCCTTCATCGAACCGGCGCTGCGGTATCTTGGGGTGCACGGCGCAGCGGTGACGTTCGGTCATCGCTTGCGCGCGGTTGAGTGCTCTGCCGACCGGGTCACCGCGCTCGATTTCGGCGAGGACAATGTCGCAGTCGGGGAGGGCGATGGCGTCATCCTGGCGGTGCCGCCGGTCGTCGCCGCGGCGCTTCTCCCGAAGCTCGTCGTGCCCACGGAATTCCGTGCCATCGTCAATGCGCATTTTCGCGTTGATCCACCGGCGAACCTTGCGCCCATTATCGGCGTGGTGAACGGCACGATCGAATGGCTGTTCGCGTTCCCGGGTCGTCTGTCGGTCACCATCAGCGCCGCCGACCGTCTGCTCGACACCCCGCGCGAGGAATTGGCGCAGACGGTGTGGCAGGAAGTCGCCGCCGTGACCGGCCTTCCCAGCGCGCTGCCGCCGTGGCAGATCGTGCGCGAGCGCCGCGCGACGTTCGCGGCGACGCCGCAGGAGAATGCGAAGCGGCCAGGCGCTGCCACCGAATGGAGAAATCTGGTGCTGGCCGGCGACTGGACGCAGACCGGGCTGCCCGCCACCATCGAGGGTGCGATCCGCTCGGGCAATCGCGCCGCCGATCTCATGGGTTGAAGAGGTATCGCGTGCCTGCTGAACAGACCGCGCCGGCTCCGGATAACGCTACGCTCGACCGCAGCATTGCGTCCGCGACAACCGCGCTGCTGGAGCAGCAGCAACCGGACGGGCACTGGGTGTTCGAACTCGAGGCTGACGCTACCATCCCGGCCGAGTACGTGCTGCTGAAGCATTATTTCGCCGAGCCGGTCGACAAGGAGCTGGAAGCAAAGATCGGCGCTTATCTGCGCCGCATCCAGAGTCCCAAGCATCGCGGTTGGCCGCTGTTTCATGGCGGCGCGTTCGACATGAGCGCGACCGTCAAAGCCTACTTCGCGCTCAAGATGATAGGCGACGATCCCGAGGCGCCTCACATGCGGCTCGCGCGCGACGCCATCCTGGCGCACCCAGGCGCCGCTGCGCGCTGCAACGTGTTCACGCGCTCGCTGCTCGCGCTCTATGGATTTCTCTCCTGGCGCAGCGTGCCGGTGATGCCGGTCGAGATCATGCTGCTGCCGAGTTGGTTCCCGTTTCATCTGGACAAGATCTCCTACTGGGGGCGCACCGTCATCGTGCCGCTCCTCGTGCTGATGACGCTCAAGCCGAAGGCGAAGAACCCGCTCGGCGTGCGCATCGACGAATTGTTCGAAGAGCCGCCCGAGACCATCGGTCCGCCCAAGCGCGCGCCGCACCAGAAGCGCGGTTGGTTCGCGTTCTTCGCCGTAGTCGACCGGGTTTTGCGTATCGCCGAACCCTACATGCCGAAGGCACAGCGTCAGCGCGCCATCGACCAGGCCGTCGCCTGGGTCGGCGAGCGGCTCAACGGCGAAGACGGGCTGGGCGCGATCTATCCGGCGATGGCCAACAGCGTGATGATGTACGATGTGTTGGGCTATCCGGCGGATCATCCGCAGCGCGCAGCGGCGCGAAAGTCACTCGATAAGCTCTTAATAATCCACGCGGACGAGGCCTATTGCCAGCCCTGCGTCTCGCCGATCTGGGATACCGGGCTCGTCTGCCACGCACTGCTTGAGACCGGCGACGCACACGCGCAAGCGCAGGTGCGCAAGGCACTCGACTGGCTCGTGCCCAAGCAGGTGCTCGATGTGAAGGGCGATTGGAGCGCGCGCCGGCCGGACGTGCGTCCCGGCGGCTGGGCGTTCCAATACGCCAATCCGCATTACCCAGATGTCGACGACACGGCGGTGGTGGCGATGGCAATGGATCGCGTGCAGGGCGGCGCCGGCTCCGGGCGGCGACTTTAGTGCGCCGATCGCGCGCGCGAAGGAATGGATCTATGGCGTTCAGAGCAAGAATGGCGGCTGGGGCGCGTTCGATGCCGACAACGAGTTCTACTATCTCAACAACATCCCGTTCGCCGACCATGGCGCGCTGCTCGATCCGCCAACCGAGGACGTGACGGCGCGCTGCCTCTCGATGCTGGCGCAGCTTGGCGACACCGCCGAGAAGACTCCGGCCGTCAGGCGCGCGATCGACTATTTGCGCCGCACGCAATTGCCGGAGGGAAGCTGGTACGGCCGTTGGGGCATGAACTACATCTACGGCACCTGGTCGGTCTTATGCGCGCTCAACGCCGCCGGCGTCGATCATGCGGCGCCCGAGATGCGCAAGGCTGTGGCGTGGCTCGTGCGCATCCAGAATCCGGACGGCGGCTGGGGCGAGGACGGCACGAGCTACAAGCTCGACTACAAGGGCTACGAGCGCGCGCCGAGCACGGCGTCGCAGACCGCCTGGGCGCTGCTTGGTCTGATGGCGGCGGGCGAGGTCGATCATCCCGCGGTCGCGCGTGGCATAGACTACCTCGCGCGCATGCAGGGCGCGGACGGCTTCTGGGACGAGCCGCACTACACCGCGACCGGTTTTCCGCGCGTGTTCTATCTGCGCTATCACGGCTATTCGAAATTCTTCCCGCTTTGGGCGCTGGCGCGCTACCGCAATCTGCGTGGCGGCAACGCGCGCGCTGTGGCGTTCGGGATGTGACGGCAAGTTCGGCGCTCGCTACCATTCCCGATCCGCATTCGTCGCTTGAGCGAAAGGCACCGGCCAACTTCGCGCTGTCGGAAAAGCTGCGCTTGCCGCGCCCGATCGTACAGCCAACGCGCGATGGCTCGGGCGGATCAAGTTAATTTACCAGTATAAGACCGTTATTTGTCCTGGGTGCAAAGAAAATAGGCAACTGAATACTTCGATGCAATTTTTGTTATTGACATTTGTCATGCATTAAGTCTCGCGATTTCTATCACTGTCAAAACCTTCTTAACGCGTTTGGTTCAATTTTATTTGCGCGCCGGTACCCGGTTGCCGGGGGGTCAGCGCGCAAAATCTTGGTGGGAAGCAGGCGGGAGACCTCTGCTTCTTTGAGTAGGCAGGCAAACCAATGCAGATGGAAACAACTCCGGCCGTTGCGCCGCCGCCGGTCAGCGGCCATCCGATCCCGGGCGATGACGCCGCCTTCATGGCCGCCGCCGCGGCTGCCCTGCCCAAGCAGGTCATCAGTTTCGCCATCGGCGAAGATCAGTACGGCGTCGACATCATGGCGGTGCGCGAGATCAAGGGCTGGGCGGAGATCACGCATCTCCCCAAGCAGCCCGAATACGTGCGCGGCGTGCTCAACCTGCGCGGCGTGATCGTGCCGATCGTCGACCTGCGCTGCCGGTTCGGCCAGGGCCTGACCGAGGCGACGCTGCTGCACATCGTCATCATCGTGCAGATCGCGACCAAGCCGATCGGCCTGCTGGCCGACCGCGTGCTCGACATCGTGTCGTTCGAGCCCTCGCAGGTGCAGCCGGTGCCGCGCATCGCCAACGGCTCGCGCGTGAACTTTCTCGCCGGCCTGATCACCATCGAGGGCGCCATGATCGCGCTGATCGATCTGCCGAACCTCTTATCCGCGCAGGGTGATGGTGCGCTCGGCTGATACGCCGTAACGCCACCAAGCCTTCCTCCACCTTGTTCCCGACTTGAACAACAACGTCACGAGGAGATGTGACACGATGACTCTCGACCGACGCAATTTCCTGCGTGCAGCGACGCTCGGCTGTGCCTGCTGCCTGGCCGCGCGCTATGCCGGCGCTGCCGAGACTTCTCACGCGCCCGGCGCGCCTCATGCGCCCGGCGCCGCCGCACCGCACTGGACCTATGCCGGTGATACCGGTCCCGAGCACTGGGGCCAATTGCAGCCCAATTTCAAGGTCTGCCAGCTCGGACTCGAGCAAACGCCGATTGACCTCGGCGACGGCATGAAGGGCGAGGCCGCGGGCGTTGCGCTGGGATACCAGATGCTCGCGCTGCGCATCGTCAATAACGGTCACACCATCCAGGTCAACGCCGATCCCGGTTCCTCCTGCACCATCGGCGGTGTGAAGTACGATCTGCTGCAGTTTCACTTCCACCATCCGAGCGAGCATTTGCTCGCAGGCAAGCCGTTCGATCTCGAATGCCACTTCGTGCACAAGTCGGGAACGGGCGACCTTGCGGTGGTCGGCGTGTTCTTCAAGCCGGGCGGCAAGAATCCGTCGCTCCAGGCGATCTTCGATGCAATGCCCACGAAGGAAGGGCCCGAGACGCGCGCCAAAGGATCGATCGATCCGGGCGCGCTGTTTCCCAAGTCCAGCGGCTATTTCCGCTACATGGGGTCGCTCACGACCCCGCCCTGCTCGGAGGGCCTGACCTGGACGGTGTTCAGGGAGCCGGTCGAGGCGTCGGCGGAACAGATCGGCCAGTTCGCCAAGCTGTTTCCGAACAACGCGCGGCCGGTACAGAGCCGCAATCGCCGTTTCCTGATCGAATCGAATTGAGGAAGAGAGAACCCACACCATGGCAAACGATATGGCTTCGGGGCGCGGCATTTCGCGGCTCTTCAACGACCGCAAGATAAGCACAAAGATAGGCGTCGGCTTCGCTCTCGTGCTCGCCATCATGGCGGTGATATCGGCGAGCGCGTACCTTGCTTTCGGCAGGGTCTCCGAAAGCTTCAAGCTCTTCGGCCAACAGTCGGCGAACAGCGGCCGGGCCGCCGGGGTGGATCAAAATCTCCTCTATGTGCGCTGGCAGGCACGGGAATACGGCCTCACGGGCGAACAAGCGTTTCTTGACGGCGCAAGGAAGGGATTGGCGACGCTCGCGGAATCCATCCAGAAAGCCGAGGCCTCGATCAACAGTCCCGAGCGAAAGCTCAAGATGGCGGAGATCGGAAAACAGGTCGACAGCTATAAGAAATCCTTCGAGAAAATGGTCGTCCTCCGGCAGGAGGAAGCCAAGGCGATCAAGGAAGTTCTCGATCCAGCCGGCCTGAAACTGCTCACCGATTTTCAGGACCTGCAGGCTGCGGCCGCCAAAGCCGGAAACAGCAACGCGGCCGTGCTCGCCGGCGAGGGCACCGTCCTCTTGATGCTGGCGCGCCTGAACGTCAACAAGCTGCTGGCGCGCCATGACAATGCCCTTGCGGAAGCAGCGACCAAGGCCTTCGCCGATCTCAAGCAGGTCACGACCGCACTCGACGGCGCGATCAAGGCCGGCGACGCCCGTAAGCTCTATGACGAAATCAAGGTGCTGACGGAAAAATACAACTCAGGCTACGTCAAAGCTGTTGCGGACGCGCATGAGATCGATGTGTTGCTTAACGGCGAGATGAAAAAGATCGGCGGCCAGGTCGCGGAGGAGACTGCACAAATCAAGGCAGGCATATCTTCGGCCGCGGCGCAGAACCAACACGAAGCTGAAAGCCTCATCGACAGCGTCGAGTTCATGATCATGGTGATGGCGATCGGAGGCCTCATCCTCGGCGCGCTGCTTGCCTGGCTGATCGGCCGCGGAATTGCCAAACCGATCGTGGCGCTCGTCGGCCCGCTGCAGGAGGTGGCCGCAGGCAACTTTGCCGTGATAGTGCCGGGTGTCGGCCGCAAGGACGAAGTCGGCCAGATCGCGGCCGCGGCCGACGCGGTGGTGCAGCAGGTCGGCTCGATCCTCGCCAACATCAAGGTCACCGCGAAGGACGTCACCAACGCGTCGAGCGAGATCTCGACCAGCACGACCGACCTCTCCCAGCGCACCGAGGAGCAGGCCGCCAGCCTGGAAGAGACCTCGGCCTCGATGGAAGAGTTGACCGCCACCGTCAAGAAGAACGCCGAGAACGCCATGCAGGCCAACCAGTTCTCGGCCGAGACCCGCAAGGTCGCCGAGCGCGGCGGCGAGGTCGTCGCCAAGGCGGTCGATGCCATGGCGCGGATCGAGGACTCCTCGCGCAAGATCTCCGACATCATCGGCGTGATCGACGAGATCGCCCGGCAGACCAACCTGCTGGCGCTCAACGCGGCGGTGGAAGCCGCCCGCGCCGGCGAGGCCGGCCGCGGCTTCGCGGTGGTGGCGACCGAAGTGCGCAGCCTGGCGCAGCGCTCCTCGCAGGCCGCCAAGGACATCAAGGACCTGATCACCAACAGCTCGAGCCAGGTCAAGGACGGCGTCGATCTGGTCAACCGCGCCGGCACCTCGCTGACCGAGATCGTCGATGCGATCAAGAAGGTGGCCGACATCGTGGCGGACATCTCCAATGCCAGCACCGAGCAGTCGACCGGGATCGAGCAGATCAACAAGGCGCTGACGCAGATGGACGAGGTGACGCAGCAGAACTCGGCGCTGGTGGAGGAGAACGCCGCGACCGCCAAGTCGCTGCAGGATCAGGCCCGCGTCGATGGACGAGCGGGTGGCGATGTTCCGGCTGCGCGACGGCGCCGATCAGGCCGACGCACGGCCGGCGGAGAGGCCGGCAGCGCGCCGCGCCGAAGCTCGCTGCCTCGTCGGAGCACAATGGCGCGGCGAAGCCCGCGGCGCGCAAGCCGGTCCCCGCCGCCACCAGGGCGGTCGCCGGCCGGCGCGGCGGCCCGGTCGGCGCGCATGCAGACCCAACTCGCCACCGCCATCAACCAGGATGCGGACTGGAAGGAATTCTAATGCCGCAAGTCCGTCAGGTGTCGGCGGCAGCAGCTCCCATCGAGTTCGCTGCCGCCGACGTTTCCCGTGAGTTCGAGTTCTCGGATGCCGATTTCCGCAGCCTGGCGCAGCTCGCCTACCAGCATGCGGGTATCGCGCTCTCCGACAGCAAGCGCAACCTGGTCTACGGCCGGCTGTCGCGCCGACTGCGAACGCTCGGCTTGACGTCGTTCCGCAATACCGCGACTACCTTGCCGACGGCGAGAACGCGAGCGAGATCGTAAAGCTTCATCAACTCGATCTCGACCAACCTCACCAAGTTCTTCCGTGAAGTCGCATCACTTCGATCATTTGCGCACCAACGTTGCCGCTGCGTTCGCACAGCGGCCGGCGAAGTTCGGTCGTCTGCGGATCTGGTCGGCCGGCTGCTCGACCGGCGAGGAGCCCTACACGATCGCGGTCGTGCTGCGAAAGCGAGATCCCCGACATCCTGCGCCGCGACGTCCGCATTCTCGCGACCGACATCGATACCGACGTGCTCACCAAGGCCGCGCGCGGCGAATACGCCCAGCGAGTCGTTCGATCAGATTCCGAAGGCCTATCAGCCGTTCTTTCAAGACGGTCGAGGACGCCAGCAAACCGTCGATCGCGGTCGAGCGCGATGTTCGTTCGCTCGATCGCCTTTCGCCGCCTCAATCTGATGGAGCCGTGGCCGTTCAAGGGACCGTTCGACGCGATCTTCTGCCGCAACGTGATGATCTATTTCGACAACCCCGACGAAGGCCAACCTGATCGACCGCTTCATCGCAACTGATCAAGCCCGGCGGCTGGCTCTACATCGGCCACTCGGAATCGCTGCATCGGCGCGCATCCGGGCCTGCAAGCTCGTCGGCCGGACGATCTATCGGAGGGAGCCGTGAGCGGTGCAGCTGCCCGCGCGATCGTTCGCCGGCAATGGCGAGGCCGACGGCCGCAATTCGCGCAGCCAGCGGCCGCCGTTTCTACGATGCGGCGAACTCAGCCTGGATCGTCAAGGTGTTCCCCGGCGAATACTACGTCACGTCGAAGGCGGACGAGATGCTGGTCACGGTGCTTGGCTCGTGCGTCTCGGCCTGCATTCGCGACCCGCGCCTGGGCATCGGCGGCATGAATCATTTCATGCTGGCGGAGGGCGAGCGCGGCGGCTGGGGCGCCGATCGAGTCGACGCGCTACGGCAACTTCGCCATGGAGAAGCTCATCAACGAGCTGATCAAGGCGGGCTGCTCGCGCGCATCGATGGAGATCAAGGTGTTCGGCGGCGGCAATGTCACCGATACCAGCAACGCTGTCGGATCGCAGAACGCCGACTTCGTGCTGCGCTATCTCGAGGACGAGGGCCTGCGATGCGCCGCCCAGGATCTCGGCGGGCAGCTATCCGCGTCGCATTCACTATTTCCCGGCGACCGGGCGGGTGTCCGGCGTCTGCTGGGCGGTACCGAAACCTACAACGTGTCACGCGAAGAAATCGAATACGCCAAGGCCCTGCGATCGAAGAAGACCGCGGGCGACATCGAACTCTTTGGGTGATTACGATGCCAGCACACCGGTCCCGTACGCGTTCTGATCGTCGACGACTCCGCCGTCATGCGGCAACTGCTGACGACGCTGTTGTCGGCGGATCCCGAAATCGAGGTCGTCGGCACGGCGCCCGATCCGCTGGCGGCGCGCGACCGCATCAAGGCGCTCAATCCCGACGTCATCACGCTCGACGTCGAGATGCCGCGCATGGACGGCGTGACGTTCCTGCGCAAGATCATGGCGCTGCGGCCGATGCCGGTGGTCATGATCTCGACCCTGACGCAGGCCGGCGCGGAGATCACGCTCGAAGCGCTGGAGGTCGGCGCCGTCGACTTCGTCGCCAAGCCGACCTCCGACGTCGCCACGGCCATGGCCGGGCTTGGCGAGCGAACTGCAGAGCAAGGTCAAAGCCGCGGCCCGCTCGCGCACGCATGTGCGCCGGAGCGCACCGCCGGCAAGATCGCGCCGAGCGCGTGAAACTCAAGCATCCGGCCAACAAGGTGATCGTGATCGGCGCCTCGACCGGCGGCGTGGAAGCGTTGAAGGCGGTGCTGATGGGACTGCCCTCCGATTGTCCGCCGATCGCTCATCACCCAGCACATGCCGCCGCGCTTCACCACCGCGTTCGCCGAGCGGCTCAATCGCGAGTGCCCGATGAGGGTCTCCGAGGCGGCCCACGGCGACCGGATCGAGCCCGGCCATGCCTATATCGCGCCCGGCGCGCACCACCTCGAAGTGGCTCGTCAAGGCAGCCATCTCGCGTGCTGCGCTCAGCGAGGCGCCGCCGGTGTCCGGTCACCGGCCGTCCGTCGACGTCCTGTTCCGGTCGGCAGCGCGCATCATCGGGTCGATCTCGGTCGGCGTCATTCTCACCGGCATGGGCAAGGACGGCGCGCAGGGCATGCTCGAGCTGCGTCATGCCGGCGCGGTCACGCTCGGACAGGACGAGGACTCCTCGCTGATCTACGGCATGCCGCGCGCGGCCTTCGAAATCGGCGCGGTGGCGCGTCAATACCCGCTGGGAGACATGGCGGACGGCATCATTGAAGCCTGTAACGGCGAGGGCGGAGGGAAGCACGCGGACGCGCATGCCAATCGCCTGAGCCGCGCGGTTTGATGCGAGTGAAGTGGAACGCCGTGCCATGCAAGCAACTGCACTAAGCGATGGAAAAGGCGAGCGGCTGAAGCTGCCGGGCGTGCTCGACCTCTCCGCCGCCGAAGCATTTCTCGACCATCTGCAGAGCAAGGCCGGACACGGTCATGCCTTGCGCCTCGATGCGTCCGCGGTCGAGACGCTTACGCTGCCCTGTATCCAGATCATTCTTGCCGCTGTCCGCTCGCACGAATTCATCTCGATCTCCAGTCCGTCCGCCGAGTTCATGGCGGCGTTCAAGGATCTCGGCCTGGATTGGGGCCGCACCGATACGCGAGGCCCCAGAGGAGGAGCCGGAGATCCGTCCGGAGCCTGCCCCGGAGGCGTCGCCGGAGCCGCGTTGGAGCTGTTGCCGGAGCCTGCACCGGACTTGGTGCCGGAGCCTGCGACCGGAACCGCTTGCCGGAGCCTGCGGCAGAACCGCCGCCTGAGCCGCCGGCGGAACAATTGGATCGAGTGCCCGAACAAACGAGTGATGCCGACATGAAAAAGCGAATTCTCACGATCGACGACTCCAAGACCATGCGCGATATGCTCATGCTGACGCTGGCCGACGCTGGCTACGACGTCATCCAGGGGATCGACGGACAGGATGGCCTCAACACGCTGGGCGATGCCCGGGTGGATGTGGTCATCACCGACATCAACATGCCGATTATGGATGGCTACGAGGTCATCCGCCAGTTGCGGCGCAATCCGGTGCACAAGACGACGCCGATTCTCGTGCTCACGACCGAGAGCGATGCGGAAAAGCGAGGTCTCGCGCGCCAAGCCGGAGCGACCGGATGGATGGTCAAACCATTCGATCCCGATCAACTGGTCGCGACCATCCGCAAGGTTTCTCCATAGCGGCTTTGAAGGACACCGGGGGCCTGCGGCATGGCGAGCTTAGACGAGCTGAGAAATACCTTCTTCGATGAATGCAGCGAGCTGCTGCAGGAGATCGAAACCGGGCTCAGCGATATGCGCGATGCGAGTGGCTCCGAGGAGACCGTACACGCGGTCTTTCGCGCCGTTCACTCGGTCAAAGGTGGCGCCGGGATCTTCGGGTTCGACGGGCTGGTCGGCTTTGCGCACGTCTTCGAGACGGTGCTCGATGCCATAAGGCGCGACGACCTGAGCGCCACGCCGGCTGTGGTCTCGGTGCTGCTGTCGTCGAGCGACGTGCTCACCGACGTCGTCGGGTTCGTCCGCAACGGCGATGCCGTCCCGCCCAACTATGGCAGCGACTGCAAGGCGGCGCTGGAGCAGTTGATCCGCGAAACGAGTGGCGACGCGGCTGCCGGCCACGACGATGGCACGGCGCCCGCCGACTTCGCCGAGATCGAATTCATTCCGGTTCGCATCGACGATTTCGAAGCGGACGACAATGGCGGTCTTCGCTCGTTTGCCATCATCTTCCGGCCCAAGCCGGAGATGCTCAAGAATGCCAACGAACCGCTCTACATCATGCGGGAGCTGCGCAAGCTCGGCGAACTTGAGCTCGTTGCCGATACCGAAGCTCTGCCCCATCTGTCGGACTTGAACCACAGCCATCCCTATATCGGATGGACGGGCACTCTGCGGACGACGGCGGAGCTCAGCGCGGTTTCGGGATGTTTTCGAGTTTGTCGTCGGGGATTGCGAACTCGAGATCACCGAGACTCGCTCAGGAGCCTGGCTTCGAGGCGGTTGGCGAAAGTCCGCCGGCCGATCATCGCCGAGCCGCCGGCTCCGGTGGTTTCGCCGGCCGGCTCCCGAGCATGCCGCCGCGCCGCCGCGCTGCGGAGTCAACGGGGCGCGCGCGACAAAGCCTGCGCCCACCACGACGCGGGTCGATGTCGACAAGATCGATCGCGTGGTCAACCTGGTGGGCGAACTGGTCATTGCGCAGGCCATGCTCAGCCAGCTCGTGCAGGGCCTCTCCGAGGAAGCGGCGGGACGCCTGTCGCAGATGCTCGACGAGGTCATTCACCACACCCGCGAGCTCAAGGACAGCGTGATGTCGATGCGCGCCCAGCCGGTGGGGTCGGTGTTCCAGCGCATGCCGCGTCTGGTGCGCGAGCTTTCGGCCAAGACCGGCAAGAAAGTGCGACTCGAAATGGTCGGCGAGAACACCGAGGTCGACCGCACCATCATCGAGCGGCTCAGCGATCCGCTTGACGCACATCATCCGCAATTCCGTCGATCACGGCATCGAAGCTGCCCGCCGACCGCCTGGCGGCCGGCAAGAGCGAGGAGGGCACGATCCGGCTTTCCGCCGAGCATCGTGGTGGACGCATCGTCATCGAAGTGCAGCGACGACGGCGCCGGCATCAATTGCGAGCGCGTTCTCAAGAAAGCGCGTGAAAAAGGCCTGATCGAACCGATGCGGTGCTCACCGACGACGAGATCAGCAATCTCATCTTTCTGCCAGGCTTCTCGACCGCGGAAACGATTTCCGACATTTCCGGCCGCGGCGTCGGCATGGACGTCGTCCGGCGCAACATCCAGGACCTGGGCGGGCGCATCACGCTCAAGTCGATACGCGGGCGTGGCATGACGATCCAGCTTGCGCTGCCGCTCACGCTCGCGGTGATGGACGGCATGGTCATCAAGGTGGGTGGCAACACCTACGTGATGCCGATGTCGTCGATCGTCGAATGCCTGCGTCCCGCGCGGCAACGATACCCATCAGCTCTTGGGCACGCGCGGCGTCCTGCAGCTACGCGGGGAGTGGGTCCAGCTTGTCCATTTGCGCGACCTGTTCGACGTGGACTCGGTGGCCCGTGACTTCACCGAGAACGTCGTCATCATTACCGAGGGCGGCGACGGCATGCGTTTCGGGCTCGTGGTCGACGAACTGTGCGGCCATCAGCAAGTGGTGATCAAGAGCATCGAGGAAAGCTATGGATCGGTGCCGGGAATTTCCGCGGCGACGATCCTCGGCAATGGCCGCGTCGCCTTCATCCTCGATGTCGAGAAGCTATCGGAAATGGCGGCTGAGAGCGGGCCGCCGGTCGGTGCGGGCGTTCTGGCGCCGGCGCTGGTGAATGCGGCTTGATGGGGACTTGCACAGTGCGGCCCGCGACGTGCGCGGTTCGCCAATCGGAGTAACGGACATGCCTGTTGCAGCAGCACTCAAGGTGCTTATCGTGGACGATCAATTCAGCGTGCGGCAGATGACCCGCATGACGCTCGAGCAAATCGGGATTCGGCATGTGCACGAATCGGAGAACGGCAAGCAAGGCTTCGAGATGGCCGCCGTGCAGCCGCTCGACCTGATCATCTCCGATTACAATATGCCGGAGATGGATGGACTGAATTTCCTGCGGGCGGTGCGCGGACATCCCGTCGTGCGCAAGCTGCCGTTCATCCTGCTGACGGGACGCGGCGACCAGGAGCTCGTGGTCAAGGCTGCGCAGGCCGGCGTCAACAACTACCTGGTCAAGCCGTTCACCGCCGCGGTGCTGCGGCAAAAGATCGAGCAGGTGATGGGGAAGCTTTCATGACGTCGTCCGCGACGAATGTGGTGGCCGTCAGTGACGACGATGTTGCCGCGGAGAGGGTGGCTGCGCCAGGCGACGATATGGGCGCATTTCTTGCCGCGGTGGCGATCCTCCAGCGGGAAACGGTTTCACGTTTCGAGGAGACGGTGTCCCGGTTGACCAATCTGGCAACGATGGGCGTGGGTCGCTCCGACCGTGACTTGATCATGACGCTGCAGGATTTCGATCGTTTGCAGCAGGAATTCGCTGCGCTCGGCGAGGTTCTGGCGCGGTTCGGGATTGCGATGGACGGTCTGACGCCGAGCGGCGAAATTTCGGATCGCCTCGACCGCGACGTGATCGCCGGTATATCGATCGGCGACCTGAAGGAGCGTTTGCTGCGGTACTATCGCAGCGACGAGGCCGACTCGGATGCGTCCATGGTGATTCTGGACGAGGCGGTTTTCTAGGCTAGTGGTCCAATTCCAACATTCGCATCCCGCTTCAGCAGGAACCATCGCGCATGTTGGAATTAAAGGACCACTAGCAAATTTATGTTGCTAGGGGAGTTTGGATTTGACATTCGCTCTTATGAGCACGCGGCTTGGTGGGTAGCGAATGTCAAATCCACTCCACTAGTTGCAGTCCCGAGCCGTCGCGGATTGCAGCTTCTTGAACACGCCGCGCAGACCGCTGCTCAGTTCGGGGAGTTGGTCTGGGCGCAGATGCTGATACTGCTTCTGCGTGGCCAGGGTCAGGGCAGCGAGATGACAACCCACCATCTCTTTGTCGTAGTGCGCGCCCGCCCGGATCGCCTCCAGGATATCGCAGAGATTGTCGGCGACGAAGGTCACCAGTTCGAAGCCCATCGTCGATCCCACGTCGCGCAATTGGCGGCAGTGGTAGAGCGCCTGATCGATGGTCGAAGTGTCGGCTGAATTCTCTTCGGCTCGCTGTATTGCCTCGTTCAGGACTTTCAACTCGCCGCCCAGCCATTTGGTGAATTCGGGCTGGCTCTGGTCGATCTTGGCCTGCGCGTGCGCGATGGCTTTCGCGCGGGTCATGCCGCCCGGCTGCTTGGCCTTCCGATGAAAATTCGATTCGACGTCGAAGACGCGCGCTTTGCGGTCCGTTGCCATATTCATCCGCCGCGTGCGAGGTTGTTGAGAAGGTTGTCGATCTCGCTTTGCGCCATTGCGGGGCCGGTTTCCTCGGCGATCTCGACTGCCTGGTCGCCGATCCGGCGGCCGACGCCACCCGGATAGCCTTCGATCTTGAAGCGCCGGTCCGGTCCGAAATAGCTTTCGGTATCGACGAATTTGCGCGGATTGAATGCGATCCATGCCAGCCGGTCATAAAGGCTTGACGGCGACATGGGCTTGGCGATCACCATGTTGGCACCGGCGTCGCGCGCGCGCTTGACCGTGGAATCACGCGTGTCGCTGCACATCACCATGATCGGCAAAGTTCGGTTTTCGTTGCTGGTGTTGCGGCGAATTGCTTGCGTCAGGTTGAGGCCGCCGTGCGGGGGCAATCCGGCGTCGCAGAGCAGGATGTCGACCTTCTGTCCGGTCAGCGCCATCATCACGCCGACCGAACTGCGAACATCGAGGACTTTGGTAGCGCCGAAGCCGCGTAACATGCTGTGGGTGACCATGCCGAGATAGGGGCTTGGATCGGCGACCAGAATCACCAAGTCGCGCAGGTTGATCGCGCTATTTTTCATGCAAAGTCTTTAGATGGTATGATTGTATTTTTTTTGCGCAATTTCAGTAACCGCGAAGGTTGGCGACTTTGCTTGCCGTTTCGCCCGCAACGGATGTGATTCGTTTTGTGGAAATGCTGTAATAAGCAATAGGTATTCGCAATATTGAACAATAATAATAATACTAGACAATGATGTATGTTATCGAAATAGAGGTATCATTTCACGCCGCCCAATAAGAATACTTGTTTTAGCAATTCAGGTTGATTCTACTCAGGTTTCCTAAAAATTGTATTTTTTAATACTGCTATCTTAGGTAGCGGTCATTTTGTTGAGTTGCGTCAGGCGACAATTGAAGATGGAAGGGGCGCACACTCATGACGATGCACGACCCACTGACGGTCAAGGCGCACTCGACTCAACGCATTGACTGGGTTGCACCGCCGAATAGTTGCGTTGCTTGCAGTGCCAGGGAAGTGACGTTCTGCGGCAAGCTGACCGACAGTGATCGATCATGGCCGCTCGCGAAAAATACTGAGGCCGCTCGCGCGCGCGACGTCATCTACCATGCGAATCAACCCACGGAACACATCTACGTCCTTTGCGAGGGTTGGGCGTTTCGCTTTCATCGTCTGCGGGACGGGCGGCGCCACATTCTGTCATTCCTGATTTCGGGCGATTTTATTTCGCTCAACGGTGTCTTCACTGGCAATTCGAGCTTTTCGATCCAGGCATTGACCGACGTTCGCTACTGCAAGTTCGAGCGCGCTCAGGTGCGATCGCTCCTGCAGCAGGATCCGCAGGTCTTTGATACCTGGGCCGCAACCGGCGCTTCCGTCCAGCGGGAGACTGGCCGCACATCGGTGGCGCTCGGCCGGTTTCTGGCGCACGAGCGGATTGCGTGGCTCATTCTGCAGTTGCGGGACCGGCTGGCGACCCGCGGTGTTATCAACAGCGATGCTATTGAATTTCCGCTGCGACAGTCGCATATCGCCGACGCAACCGGGCTCACGACTGTTCACGCTTGCCGTGTGATCAATTCCTTCCGCAAGGCAGGCCTTTTTGCAATCGAAGATGGCATACTGCGAATATTCGACTTGGCCAAACTCCGCCGGATCGTCGATGTAATGTGAAGCCGGAATCCGGGGTTAGCCTAGCCGAATTTTCGCGCCGCTAACCCTGCGGGCACGGATTTGCCAGTGAGTGCTTGCGGATGACTGACGGTAAAATGCCACTTCACGGTTATCCGATCATGCGCTCGCTGGATGTCGATGACATTCCGAGAGTTCTTGGTCCGTCCGTGGGAGCGCAAATCTCCGGTTGGCGGAATGGGGAAAAACCCCTTCGCATTCGGGCCAATCGATTCGATCTCTCGATGACGAATATCTGGTGCTGCGCCTATGGCGCGCCGATAAAGTTGAAATTCCCCGAGGTTGACTATTTTCGCGTGCAAGTCGGCTATGCCGGGTTGGGCGCAACGGCATTCAGCGACGGATGGGTGGCGGTGACGCCGGATCAGGCCTGTGTCAGCTCGGCGCCCATCGAGATCGACTACGGCGAGGATTTCGAGCAGTTGGTATACCGAATCCGCGCTGTCGACATCGAACGAAAGCTCGCCGCCTTGATCGGAGGTGGTCTGGTGCGGCGGCTGCAATGCGCGCCGGCCATCGATCTCAGAACGCCGGAGGGGGGACATCTGCGGCGGGGACTCGATTTCCTTGTGCGCTGGCTCGATTCCGCCGGGCCGGATGTGCCGCCGCTGGCTCTGGCCGAATTGGAGCAGGCGCTGTTGGTTTCGTTTCTCTGCGCCACGCGGCACAACTACAGTCATTTGTTGGAGCAGCCACCGACCGCCGGGGTGGCGCGGCAGGTACGCCTCGTCGAGGAGCACATCGAGGCCAACTGGAGCCAGCCGATCAAGATTGAGGAACTCGCCGCTCTCGCCGGCGTCAGCGCGCGGAGTCTGTTCCGTACCTTCAAGGAGCAACGCGGCTGCTCTCCCATGGCGTTTGCGAAACAGATCCGTTTGCGGGAAGCCCGGCGGCTGCTCAAGTCCGCCGATGCCACCACAAGAATCACCGATGTGGCCTTCGCCTGCGGTTTCGCCGACCTCGGCCGGTTCAGCCGAGACTACCGGCGGGCATTCGGAGAACTGCCTTCGCGGCTTCTCAATTGCGTGAAATCCCTGCCGGCATCCGAACAGTCGGGGGATCGACCGGGAACCGGATCCCGGAAGGCTCAGCGTCGCAGGAGATGATCGCCCGCCAGCCGCTTGACCGGTTTCCTCTGATCCGAACGCGTGACATCGACGAGATGCGCGCGGTTCTCGGTCGGGTTTTTGCCAGGCCCGCAACGCAAGTGGACAGCTTGGCCGGATCGATTGATGCAGTCCTGCACAACCATCAACTCAAGGACGTCGGGCTGAGCTACCTCAGCTATGGTGCGCCCGTTCGGGTGAGCATTCCGGAGACCGATGTCTTCTCGCAGATATTTCTGGTCCGGGGCAGCCGCGAATTCAGCGTGGGGCGAAAGGTCGTGTCGGCCAACCTGGAAAGAGAGCAGGCGGTGGCGTCGTCGCCGGGCATGTCCATCACCGCGAAACTGAGTGCGGACTATGAGCAGGTCTCGCTTAGGATCGATTCAAAGGCTCTGGCAAGAAAGCTGACCGCGATCAGCGGTATACCCGTTATCTCCGCCTTGAAGATGGAGCCGCTGCAAGATCTCGCGCGCCCGGAGGCGCGCGCCCTGCGCGATCTCTTTCTGTTTGTCGTCCGCGAGGTGAACGCCGCTGAGACGCCAATGTCTCGCCTCGCACTGGCCGAATGGGAGCAGGCGCTGATCGTTGGATTTCTGCACGGTAATCGGCATAGCCATAGTCACCTGTTGGAGCGTGCCGCACCCGGCCTCGCGCCTTGGCAGGTGCGGCGCGTGGAGGAATACATCGAAGCGAATTGGAACAAGCCGATCCAACTGGAAGATATCGCGGAGGTTACGGGCAGCAGCGCGCGCAGCATCTTCCGCGCATTCCGGCAGAGCCGGGGCTACTCGCCGATGGCGTTCGTGAAAAATCTGCGTCTGCGACATTCGCAACGAATGCTCGGATCCAGCGGGTCGGCGGTGACGGTCGCCAGCGTCGCGTTCAGTTGCGGCTTCAATGATCTTGGGCGCTTCAGCCGGGACTATCGCCGGGCATTCGGCGAACTGCCGTCGACCACGCTCAAGCGCGCGCAAGGCATTCGGCCGAGGTTGTCATAATACATTCCGCATAAACTCATCTTATTATCACTGTATAAGGAAATAATTGTTTCTGATTTATTGTTGTTTAACGCGCTTGTTTCACATTTCGGACAGCGTCTCAGGACGCAATCGTCTGGACAGCCCCCGGCCTTAACACATCAATACTGGCGATTGTTCGGCCGGGGGCTTGTTCTTCGATATCGGCCGCCCAAGGTGGCGGGGCCACGGACGGCCTTCCCGGTCCAAATCCACATACGATGAATGGAAGATTTTGGCGCGATTTGCGTATTGGCGGCGCTAATCGCATGGCGGCCCGACTAGGTTTTTTATTACCTCCATTGCGTGTGAAATTTTGTGCCGCTCGACCGCGGGCTCCTGGGTGAGCGCGGCCGGCGAGTCGCGCACCAAGGATTCAAGACTGCAATGCGCGACCATATTGCCATGGGTCAACTATCCGACAGGACTGCGACGCCATCGCAGGAATTCCGTGCGTCCGGCGTGCCTTCACCATGCGAAACGTGTCAGGTGAAGGAAAAAAGCCTTTGCCACCTGCTTCTCGGTGGGAATACGAAAAGCCAAACCGTAACGCAGGTTCACGCGACAGCGGTTCGCCGCGAAGTCTTGCTCGAAGCCGAACGGACGCCTGACAACATCAATATCGTCTGTGACGGTTGGGCTTTCCGCTTCCGGAGGATTCGAGATGGCCGTCGCCATATTCTGCATTTTCTGCTTCCGGGCGACGTCGTCTACCCACTCGCCGGCGCTCCTGGATTTGCCATCCAGGCTCTGACGGACTTGCGCTACTGCAAATTCGTGCTTCCGGAGATCAAAGCCCGGCTTCGTGAGGATCCGGTATTGTTCGATGCCTGGACGACGGACGAAGTCGCCGAGCGAGTACAGCAGGCGGCCACGTCGGTCGCGCTCGGCCAATTCAGCGCGAGCGAACGTATCGCCCAGCTTGTCGTGCAACTCAGGGACCGCCTCGAAGCGCGCGGGCTGGTGCACGAAGAGTCGTGCGCCGTTCCGTTGCGCCAATCCCATATTGCGGATGCGACCGGGCTGACGACCGTCCACGTGAGCAGGACACTGAGCACGTTCCGCCGGGACGGTGTTTTCGCGATCGAAGATGGGACTCTCAGAATTTTCAATCCGACCAAACTTCGCCGGATCAGCGAAGGCGGCGGATGAGCCTGCATTCAAGTTGCCGTAGGCGCGGTGCGCGCATCAAAGCCCGAACGGATAAGTATCGGGCATTTCCTCAAGCGTCTTGGTATCGAATGGCGTAACCGCCGTCGTCCGGTCGAACCAAATATACTCGTCGAATTGCCGCGGCAGGACGGCCTGAAAATAGTGGCTGGCAAGTTCCGTTTCCGGCCGGTAGATCACACCGATGGCGCGCTCCTGCCGCGGCTTGCCCAATCCGTCGGGCCCGCTGAGGGCGGATTGCCGCAGCGGAAGGCAGAACGCCGGGACGCCGAAGTCGTGGCACTCCCGCTCATAGCTCTCCGGAATGGCCGGCCGTACCGTCTTGATCTCCATCGGACCGTCCCAGTTGGATGCCGCTGCCACAGTGCCACTGTCGGTGCCGAAGCCGATCGCGTAGACCCGCTCGCCGTATTCCTTGCGGCAGAGTTGGCCGAGGTTGTGCTCGCCGCGCGACGACATTTCGGTCGCGGAGGCATCGCCGATATGGGAGTTGTGCGCCCATACGATCGCCTTGCTGCGCGGGCCGTAGAATCCAAGCAAGGTCTTCAACGTCTCGAACATATGGCTGTCGCGCAGATTCCATGAGGCGCGCGAGCCGTAGTACATGATCCGGTAGTAGTGCTCGGCGTTGGCGATCAGCCGCGCGTTCTGCACGGCATCCATGAACCGCTCGCCGTCCCGTTCCGCATAGGCGCGCCGCTTGTGCAAGAGCTCGGTGAGGACGACCGCGACCTCGGCTTCGCAGGTCGGATAGCTGCCGGTGAGCGCCGCGTGGCCGTAGGTGGCGGGGTCGGATTGCCACGGCGTCAGGCAACCGTAGCGTTCGCGCGCGACCCGCGCGGTCGCCGGATCGACGTCGTCGAGATATTTCAGCACCACCCGGATCGAGTCATAGAGGCTGTAGAGATCGAGGCCATGGAAGGCGGTGCGCGTCTCCGGCTGCCCGGAGGCGTTGTGCGCACGCAGCCAGTCGACGAAGGCGCGTACTTCGTTGTTGCGCCACATCCAGGTGGGAAAGCGCGCGAACGCTGTCCATTCGGAGGGCGGATATTCGAGATGCCGGACGTAATGGTCGATGCGCGCGGCGTCCGGCCAATCGCCTTCGATCGCCACAAAGCGGAAGTCTTTCTTGTCGATCAGCTCGCGGGTAATCCGCTCGCGCATCCGGTAGAACTCTGACGTTCCGTGGGTTGCCTCGCCCAGCAGGACGAGCCGCGCATCGCCGATGCGCGCGAGCAGTCCGTCGAGGTCCGCCGCCTCGATCGATTCAAATGGTTCGCAGGCTGCCGCGATTTTTTGCGCCAAGGTTTCCTTGTTGAGCCGCGTGAACGGCTGAACCGGACGCGGCCGTTCCGCCGTCCGTTCGGTCGGCGCCCATCCTTCCTGCCCGACCAGCGGCACGAACCGCACGTCGGCGAGGTCTTCGCGCCGGTATTCGGTTTCCGAGACGCGGGTGACGCGAACGAGCTCCTGCACCTTCGGGTCGCGCCCGACCGGGATGACAAGGCGGCCGCCGATCTTGAGCTGCTCCTTCAGCGATTCGGGGATCTTCGGCCCGCCGGCCGCGACAATGATGCCGTCATAAGGGGCATGCTCAGCCCACCCTTTCGTTCCGTCGCCGTGGAGGACATGCACGTTGTGATAGCCGAGATCGGCAAGCCGGGCGGCCGCCTTCTCGGCGAGTGCGCTGTGGCGTTCGACCGTGTAGACCTCGCCCGCGATCTTGGCGAGGACCGCCGCCGCGTAGCCTGATCCTGCCCCGATCTCCAGCAGGCGCTCGCCGCCTTGCAGCGCAAGCGCCTCGGTCATGAAGGCGACGATGTAGGGCTGCGAGATCGTCTGTTCCGCTTCGATCGGCAGCGGAGTGTCCTCGTAGGCAAATTCCCGAAGAGCGGCCGGCAGGAATTCTTCGCGTGCCACGCTGCGCATCGCATTTAGAACCAGCTCGGAACGTACGCCGCGCGCGATGATTGCCTGCTCGATCATCTCGTCGCGAAGGCGGCCAAAATCCTTCGTTGGTCGCGCTGTTACGAACTCAGCGGTCATAGGCGTGTCCTCAAATGAATGATGCACGGGCCGTCCCGTCATCGATTGACCAGGATCAATCAAAACCAACGCCTTCGGTTCGCTGTTGATCCGGTGCGTGCAGGATCTTGCCTGGCCGTGTCGCGCCGGCACGAGCGGTTGCTCGTTGATTCACATCAATAAGGGCCTCTCAATTCCGCAATAATGTTTTTGAGTTCAAGCTAAAGAAGGAGCCGCGCGATGAATGCCGCCGACGTGATGGTATCGAACGTCATTACGGTTGGACCGGACGCTTGCCTCCAGGAAGTCGCGCAGATTTTGCTGACCAACCGGATCAGTGCCGTCCCTGTGGTCGGCGCCGACGGCAAGATATTAGGCATTGTCAGCGAGGGCGATCTCATGCGGCGCGTCGAGTCCGGCACCGGCCGCCACCGGCCGTGGTGGCTCGCGATGTTGACGGGGCGGGAGGTGCTCGCGGCCGAATACGTGAAGGAGCATTCCCGCAAGGTGACCGATGTCATGACTCGCAAGGTCGTGACCGCGGCGCCGGAGACGCCGCTTCATGACATCGCGACGCTCCTTGAGAAGAACGGAATCAAGCGCGTGCCGATCGTCAAGAACGACAAGGTCGTCGGTATTGTCAGCCGGGCTAATCTGCTCCAGGCGCTGGCCAGCGTCCGCAGTCCGATCAAGGGCGGCGCACCCAGTGACACGCAGATACGAGAAGGCGTGGTGGCGCGGCTCAACGTCGAGTCCTGGAGCCGGCCCGCGCTCATCAATGTAATCGTGCAGGACGGAATGGTGGAACTCTGGGGAGTGGTGGATTCGCAGACTGAGAAGAAGGCTGTTCGTGTCGCGGCGGAGGTGACGCCCGGTGTGCGGGCCGTGAACGACAACCTGATCATCCGGCCGGCGGAATCGGGCTCGTAGAACCCGTGAGGGCCCGTGCCGCACGGCGCGGCGGGCTCGATCAGTTCGCCTGGATGGATCGCAGCGCGAGCTACGTCGCGTCGTCGCGTGATCGAGGTGAGGTCAGAGATCTTGCGTTCGACGTTGGTTTTTGGAGACGACAACGTGCCGTACGCCGCATTGATGGTGCATGTCGGAACCGAGCGCGACTGGAGCAGGCGGGTCGCGGTTGCCGCGGAATTGGCCGGCCGCTTCGACGCCGCGCTGATCGGCGTTGCCGGGTGGCTCGCGAGCCCGGCATTTGCGATCGATGAACCCAGCGTCGTTGCAAATCACGAACCGCCCGGCGCCGACTGGCAGCAGGCCGAGGCGAGGCGCCTCGCCGAGTTGGGTGAAAAATTTCGATCCGCGGCTCGACACGTGCGTCAGGTGGAATGGCGGGGCGTGCTCGACTATCCGCGCACGCTGGTTCCGCGCGAAGCGCGCGCCGCCGATCTCGTCATCGTCGGGCAAGAGCGCGTGACTGGCGATCCGTATTTTTCGCTCAATCCGGGCATTGCGATCCTGCGAGCCGGGCGTCCTGTCCTTGTGGTCCCTGAAGACATCGGCTCGCTCGCTGCGCGGCGTGTGGTCATTGCCTGGAAGGATACCCGCGAATCTCGGCGTGCCGTTTGCGACGCGCTGCCGCTCCTGCGCGACGCATCCGAGGTGATGATCGTCGAAGTGTGCGAACACGGCGAGGAGGCGCAGAGCGAGAGCCACGTCAAGGACGTGGCCGAGTATCTCATGCGCCACAAGGTGATCGTCGCCGCCAAGGCATTCCTGCACACCAAGCAAACGGTGGCCGCGGAGATTCTCCGGTTTGCCCGGGACGAGGGCTCCGACCTCATCGTCACCGGCGGCTATGGACGCAGCCGACTGGGGGAGTGGATTTTCGGCGGCGTCACCCGCGAACTGCTCGCCGACAGCCCGGTCTGCTGCCTGTTCTCGCATTGACCGTGCGGCAATCTCTGTAACTCTCTCCGCTTATCTTGCGGGACGGCGGAGGGTGCGGCAGCAGTGCGGGCAGACTTGCGATCGGGATGCGGGTAAGACGGTGCCGAATAACAAAGGTTCACCATGATACCGCGTTCCGCCCTGGTCCTGATCGCAACGCTCGCCGCGCTTTCTCCCGTCGCCGCGCAGGAATGGCCCTCCGGCACGGTGCGCGTGGTCGTGCCGTATGCGGCGGGCGGTCCGGTGGATGTGCCGGCGCGCCTGCTGATCGACCGGCTGGCGGCGCAGACCAAGGGCGTGTTCATCCTGGAAAACCGGCCGGGCGCCGGCGGCTCGATCGGGCTGCAATCCGTCATGCAGGCGCCGCCCGACGGCGGCACTTTCCTGTTCACGACTTCGTCGGTGACGATGGTGCCGACGATCTATCCTAGGCTCGCCTTCGATCCGCTGCGCGACCTCACGCTGATTTCGCTCATCACGGAGTTGCCGATCACCCTCGCGGTGCGCGCCGATCATCCGGCGCGCGATCTCGCCGACCTGATCGCGCAGGCCAAGGCCAAACCTGGCAAGTTCACCTTCGCGTCGGGCGGCGTCGGCACCGGCAATCATATGGCGGGCGAGTTGCTCAAGAAGCTGGCCGGGATCGACATGCTGCACGTGCCGTTTCGCGGCACCGCGCCGGCCATGACCTCGCTGTATGCGGGCGACATCGACATTCTTTTTGCCAGCACGGTCGAGACCGTGCCGCACGCGCGCCAGGGACGTATCCGCGTACTGGGTGTCGGCTCCGCGCAGCGTGTGCCGGAGCTGCCGGATTCGCCGCCGATCGCCGATGTCGTCCCGGGTTATTCGGCGACCAACTGGTACGGGTTGTTCGGCCCGCGCGGTCTTGCCTGCGAGTATCGTCGCGCGCCTGCAGGCCGAACTGCCCAAAGTCCGCGACGATCCGATCGTGAAGGAGAAAAGCGCCGTCATCGGCATGACGATGATCCTCTCGACACCGGACGTGCTGCGCGCCCGCGTCGAGGCCGAAGTACCGCGCTGGAAAGAAGCTCGTTCCGGCCATCGGCCTCAAGGTGGAGTAGCGCATCAGCGCCCGGCGAGGCCGAGCTCGGTAAGGATTGTGACGGCCTCGGCGGGGCCGGCGGCGATCCGGCAGCCGGCAGCTCGCGAGCACCGCGAGTTTCGCCGATGCGCCCTCGCGCGCGCTGCCGACCAGCGCACCGGCATGTCCCATCTTCTTCTCGGCCGGGGCATGGCGGCCGACCACCATCGCGACCACGGGCTTCGGGAAGCCGCGTGCCGCCTCGGCGAACGCATACTCCTTGTCGCCGCCGATCTCGCCGCAGAACAGCACCGCCTCGGTCGGCGCATGATCGGCGAGCGCGCGGAGATATTCGTCCGGATTGCGCCCGATCACCGTGTCGCCGCCGATATGCGCCACGAGGGATTGGCCGATGCCCGCCAGCGTCAGTTGCCGCACCATAGCGAGTGACAGCGTGCCGCTGCGCACGATCATCGCGACGCGCCCGGGCTTGCAGAAGCTCGGCGCGATCGAGCCGATCAGCCCGCGTCCCGGGACGTAGATGCCGAGCGTGTTGGGGCCGACCAGCCACGAGCCTGCCGCGCGCGCGCGGGCGGCGGCCTCGATCGCGTCGTGTACCGGCACATATTCGGCGACCGCCACGATGGTGCGGATGCGCGCGGCCGCGCATTCGGCGATGGCGTCGCGCACGCCTTCCGCCGGGGTGTAGAGCATTGCGACGTTGGGCCGTTCAGGGAGATCGGCGACGCGGTCGTAGAGCGGCAGGCCGTCCATCGTCTCGCCGCCGCGGCCGAGCGCGACGCCGGCGACGACCGGCGTGCCTGCGCTGATGAGGCCGGCGACCTGGTTGCGCGCATAGCGCCCGGTCGGGTTGATGACCGCGACCCGCCAGGGCTCGGCGTCGAGAAACGGCAGGCGCTCGGGCCCTGACATGGTAATCTCCGGAGGGAAAGCGCCGGACGGCGCGGGCGAGGGGAGTGGGGGCATTATGCGGCTTGCGGAGATCGATGGAAAAGCCCTGTTGCGCCGGCATGGCCTGGCGGTGCCGCGCGGCGTGCTGCTGCGCGCGGGCGAGTCGGCGCCCGCGGATGCCGCGCAATGGCCCGGGCATGTCCTCAAGGCGCAGGTGCTGGAAGGCGGCCGCGGCAAGCGCGGGCTGGTGCAGCGTCTGGCTGAGTCTCTCGGTGCTCGATGACGTGCGCGAACGGATGGACACGGCGCTTGCTCCCGGCGATGCGCCATTGCTGCTCGAAGAGGCGATTGCGATCGCGCAGGAGATCTATCTCGCCGTCCGGATCGACGGCACGCGCCAGTGCCTCGAATTGCTGGTCGCGCCGCAGGGCGGCGAGGATGTGGAGCGGGCGGGCAACCTCCAGCGCGTTGCGCTCGATCCGGCCGAGCCGGTCACGCCGGCCGCGCTCTATCCGGCGCTCAAGGCGATGTTCGCGCACGACGTGGCATCAAGACTCGCGCGCTATGCCGCCCGCCTGCCGGAGATTGCACGGCGCGAGGACCTGGAACTTCTGGAGATCAATCCGCTGGCGCTGACGGCCGGCGGGGCGTTCGTCGCCTGCGACGCCAAGATCATCCGCGACGACAGCGCCGACTTCCGGCACGACATGACCGAGTTCGCCTTGAGCCGCGCGCTCGAAGAGCGCGGGCTCACGCCGCTAGAGCGCGAGGCGCGCGATCTCGGCTTCCAGCTCGTCGAGATGGACGGCGATGTCGCGCTCGTCACGTCGGGGGCCGGTCTCGGCATGATGATGATCGACCTCCTGGCCGATCATGGGCTCACGGCGGCGTGTTTCATGGACAATCTGCGCGGCGCGCCCGACGAGACGATGTCGGAGCGGCTTCACATTGCGCGTGTGATCGCCCGGCGCCCGCAGGTGAAGGCGATCGTGTTCCTGACCGTGCTGTCATCGCGCTCGCTGGCCGAACGGATCGAGGCGCTGCTCGCCTGGCTCAAGGCGGAGCCGTTGCCGAAGCCGTTGTTCGTCGGCATCGCGGCGGGCCATGCGGCGGCGCGCAAGATGAGCGCCGAGGCGGCGGTGGCGAAGCTCGCCGAAGCCGGCGTTTCTGCCTTCACCGATCCGTCGCGCTCGCCCGCGCGGCGGCGGACGCGTTGGGCTACAAGGAGCTCAGCTCTCGCGCTGTCTGCGCAGCAGCGGATTGAGGCCGCTGCGGGTGACGCGGCCGTAAAGCTCGCGGCCGAGCGTCTGTTCGCAGAAGCGCGAGGTCTCGATCAGCCCGGAGAGATCGATGCCGGTGCGGATGCCGAGCGACTCGAACAAATTCACGAGGTCCTCGGTGCAGACGTTGCCGGTGTAGCCCCCGCCATACTGCACCTGCGCCGGATGCCCGCCGACGCCGCCGAACGAGCAATCGAAATAGCGCACGCCCGCCTCGTAGGCGGAGATAGCGTTGACGAGGCCGGTGCCGCGCGTGTCGTGCAGATGCGCAATCAGCGTGACGCTCGGCGCCTCGCGCTGGATGCGGCCGATGATGTCTTTGATGCTCGCGGGCGTCGCCATGCCGGTGGTGTCGCCGAGCGCGACGTGGCTGACGCCCGCTTCGGCAAATCGCAACGCGTCGGCGACCACGACGCCCGCATCGACCGCGCCCTCGAACGGGCAGCCGAATGCCACCGAGATGGTGCCGATCAGCCGGAAACGGCCCTGTGCGGCCGCCGCCATGCTGCGGATGTTGTCCCATTGCGCCGCGCGTGGCTGGCGCAGGTTCTTCATCGAGTGCGCTTCGCTCGCCGACACAAGTAAACTGATCTCGGTGACGCCAAAGCCCGCATCGAGATCGGCCAAGCGCGCGCTCGACCGCGCGGACGTTGGCGCAGGTCGCCTTGTAGTGGACGCCGGCGCGGCGCGGCATAGACCGGAGCAGGTCGCTGGCGTCGGCGAACTGCGGCACGACCTTCGGATTGGAGTACGACGTGGCTTCGATCCGTTGGAAGCCAAGTGCGGCGAACCGCTCGATCAGCGCACGCTTGCGGTCGGTCGGCACGAAGTCGACCTCGTGCTGCAGCCCGTCGCGCGCAAAACATTCGCAGAGAACGACATCGGTCATCGCGCAGCCCCCGCGGCGGCCGGCACGACGAGCCCGAAGCGGTGGATGGCGTGCTCGCGCAGCCGGTTCTTCTGCACCTTGCCGCTCGCCGTCATGCCGATCGAATCGAAGCTCTCAACGATGGCGAGATAGCGCGGCACCCGGAAATTGGCGCAGCGCCGCCTGGCGAATTCTGCGATCTCGGCCTCGGTCGCGTTGGCGTCGCCCTTGAGCGTGACGAAAGCGGCGCCGACCTCGCCAAGCCGCGCATCCGGCACGCCGATCACCTGCGCGGTGGCGACGGCGGGATGCGCGAGCAGCACCTCCTCGACCTCGGCCGGCGCGACGTTCTCGCCGCCGACCCGGAACACGTCCTTGAGCCGGCCGACCATGCGCAGCCGGCCGTCGCTGGTCGAGCACGCCGAGGTCGCCGGTGCGCAGCCAGCCGTCGGGCGTGAACATCTTCGCGGTCTCTTCCGGGTTCTTGTAGTAGCCGCGCATGACGTTCCAGCCGCGCACTTCGATCTCGCCTGCTTCGCCCGGCGGCAGTACGGCGCCGTGCGTGGTGATGCGTACGTCGACGCCGTCGAGCGGCTTGGCGAGGCCGGCGATGCGCAACTCGACGTCGTCGCGATAGTCGTTGAGCACGACGTTAGGCGAGGCCTCCGACAGGCCGTAGGCGATGCAGATGTCGCGCGCGCCCATCTTCTCGACGATGTTACGCACGGTCTCCGGGCCGGCGGCCGACCAGCCGCCGCGCAGGCAGAGTTTCGCCGGGTCGAAGCTCGGGTGCCCCATCATGAGCTGGAAAATCGTGTCGTTGCCGGACGTGAGCGTGCAGCGTTCGCGCGCCATCATGGCGAGCGCGGCGCCGGCTTCGAACGTCGGCAGTATCACCAGGCACGCGCCGGCGGTGAGCGACACGAGCAGCGACAGCGTCGTCCCGGCGACATGGAAGAACGGCCGGCAGTTGAAATAGCGGTCGTCGGATCGGATGCCGAGCCGCAGCCCGACCGCCCAGGCGTTGCGCAGCATGTTGTCGTGCGTGAGCATGACGGCCTTGGGATAAGCTGTCGTGCCGGAGGTGAACTGGATGAGCAGCAGGTCGTGCGGCGCAACCTTGGCGGCCAGCGCGTCGAGCGCGGCGTCGGTTACGCCATCGGCGAGCGCGAGGAAGTCTTCGAAGCTGCGCGCTGCCTTCGGGATTTCGTCGCCGATGACCACGACGTGCTCGAGCAGCTGGCAGCGCGGTGCCGGGCAGGGCGCGATCGATCGCGGGCTCGGCCTCGCGCAGGAACGCCAGGAAATCGATGTTGAGAAAGCGGTCGGCGGTGAACAGCACCTTCACGTCGGCTTGCTTGAGGCAGAAGGCAAGCTCCGCCGACTTGAAGCGCGTGTTGATCGGCACCGTGACCGCGCCGATCGTGGCGGCGGCATAGAACAGCGTCACCCAGGTCTCGGTGTTGCCGAGCAGGATGCCGACAAAGTCGCCCTGTCGCACGCCGAGTGCGTGCATCGCCTTGGCGGCGCGGCGCACCGCGCGATGCTGATCGGCATAGCTGAGCCGCGCGGTCGGCGTCACCAGCGCCTCGGCATCGCCGCGCATCGCGGCGCGTTCGGCGACAAAATCCGCAAGCGTGCGCGGCGTCCAGGTCATGTCGAAGTCTTGAAACCGGCCATCCGGCTGCGCCAGGCATCCTGCGCAAGGTTCTCCTCGATCGCAAGCAGTTCGGTCGCAAAGGCGCCGCGCGGGTCGAGTTCGCTGCCCTCGTTGATGCAACGCTTGGCTTGGCGCAGTCCCGCGGCCGAGGCTTTGCCGATGGTCTGGGCGAGTTCGGCAAGCGCGGCATCGAGCGCGTCCGGCGCGACGATGCGTGTCACCAGGCCGGCGACCTTGGCGTCTTCGGCGGTGAGCTTGCGGCCGGTAAACATCAGGTCCTTGGCGAGCCGCTTGCCGAGCACGCGCGGCAGCCGTTGGGTTGCGCCGACCGTGCCCCACATCGCTTCCGGCGTGGCGAACGTCGCCTGCGGGGTCGCGATGATGAAATCGCAGGAGGCGGCGATCTCGGTGCCCGAGCCGATCGCGGCGCCGTGCACGACCGCGACCGTCGGGATCGGCAGTGCCTCGATCGCGTTGTAGGCCGCGAGCCCGCGCAGGCGGCGGTTGCGCACCTCGTCCACGCTCATGCCCGGACGTTCCTTGAGGTCGGCGCCGGCGCAGAACACCGGCCCGGCGCCACGCACCAGCACCAGCCTCAGGTCTGCGTCGGCGGCAATCGCAGACGCGGCTGCGATCAATTCCTCGCACATCGCGCGATTGAGCGCGTTGCGGGCTTCGGGCCGGTTGAGCGTGATGGTGACGACGCCGTCGGCGACCGAATATTGAATGGTGGTGAAGTTCATATCGCCTTCGCCTCTCTGAGTTGCGCGATGCGCTCGCGCGAGAGCCCGAGCCGTTCGGCCAGCACCGCATCGGTATGCTCGCCCAGAAGCGGCGGGCGCTGCACCGTCGGATCGTCCCAGCCGTCGAGCTTCAACGGAACGCGCAGCGCCGGAACGTCGCCGACGCGCGGATGCGCGAACGTCTCGACCAGATTACGAGCCGCGACGTGCTCATCGGTGAGAATTTCGTCGACGTTCCGGATCGGACCTTGCGGCACGCCAACGGCATCGAGCGCCGCGGCGATCTCGTCGCGCTTGCGCGCGGCGAACGCGGCGGTGAGCTTCGCCATCACTTCGTCGCGGCGGCGTAGGCGACCGCTGTTGCTTTGCAGTTCGGCATCGCTGCCCCAGGCCTCGAGCCCGAGTGCCTTGCAGAGCGGCGCCCAGTGCTGATCGCTCGCCGTGATGTGCAGATAGCCGCCGTCGGCACACATAAAGCTCGCCGACGGCACCCGGCCGGGATGCTCGGTGCCGAGCCGCGGCGGCACTTCGCCGAGCGCAAAGTAGCGCGCGGCCGCGAGCGTGAGCAGCGCGATCTGGCCGTCGAGCATGGAGAAATCGATATGCGTACCGCGACCGCCGGCGTCGCGTCCGGAGAGGCCGGCGAGAATAGCGATCGCCACCCATAGGCCCGAGGTCAGGTCGGCGAAAGGCAGGCCCGGCTTCACCGGCGGCCCGCCGCGCTCGCCGGTGAGGCTCATGATGCCGCCCATCGCCTGGAAGATGGTGTCGTAGCCCTTGCGGTGCGCGTAGGGGCCGCTCTGGCCGAAGCCGGTGCAGGAGACGTAGACGATGCGTTCGTTGACGGCGCGGATTTGCGGATAGTCGAGGCCGTAGCGCTTGAGCGTGCCGACCGGGAAATTCTCCAGGAACACATCGGCGTGCCGTGCGAGGTCGCGGATGATGGCCTGGCCGTCGGGCGAGCGCAGGTTGACGGTGACCGACTGCTTGCCGCGATTGCAGGCGAAGTAGTAGCCGCTCTCGGCCGCGCCGTTCTTTTCGACGAACGGCTCGAAGCTGCGCGTCTCGTCACCGTGACTGGGCTCCTCGATCTTGATCACGGTCGCGCCGAGCTCGGCCAGGATCATGCTGGCGAACGGGCAGGCAAGCACCCGCGACAGGTCGAGGATCGTGACGTGTTGAAGAAGCTTCATGATACGGTCAGCGCTCATGTTCGTGTTCAGCGTGCCTCTCTCTCCGTCATTCCCGCGCAAGCGGGAATCCAGTCGTACAGTGTCCGGTTGCTCGCAGACTGGGTCCCCGCTTTCGCGGGGACGACCGGAGAGAGGGTGCGTTGCAGACCAACATTTCACGAGTTGCGAAAGGCACGCATCTGCTTGTTGACATCGCGGCCCGCCGCCAGTGCCTGCTCGAACGGCAGATCGACCACCTTGTAGAATAGCTGCTTGGTGGCCGCCATTGCGGGGCGCCCGACGGCCGCGAAAGCGTCCGCAAACTGGATCGCCTGCTCGATCAGTGCCTCGGGCGCCGTTACGCGGTTGACCATGCCGAGTGCGCAAGCCCGTGCGGCGTCGATCGGCTCGCCGGTCGCGACCAGTTCGAAGGCGGCCTTGCGGCCGACGTTGCGGACCAGATTGGCGAGCACGACCGCCGCGACGATGCCGTGCTTCACTTCGGGATAGCCGAGCTTGGCGGTCGACGCCATGACGGCAACGTCGCCGCCGAGCGCAAGCCCCGCGCCGCCGCCCATGGCGGCGCCGTTGATCGCGGTGACGACGGGCTTCGACAGGCGCATGAAGATGCCTTGCAGCGTCATCGTCAATTCGGCGCGTTTCTCGACGAGAGAGGCATTGTCCGGCGTCAGGTCCTTGAATTCGGACAGGTCGGCGCCGGCGCAGAACGCCGGCCCGGCGCCGGTGAGCACGATGCTGCGCACACTCTCATCCATGTCGGCTGAGCGCAGCGCCTCCAGCAGCGTTTCCGTCAGCGCCTGGTTGAGGGCATTGCGCTTGTCCGGGCGATTCATGGTGAGGATGCGCACGGCGCCGTAATTCTCGGTCAACAGATCGGCCATCAATCCACCTCCGCGCGCTGCCGCAACCGGGCGAGCCGCTCTACCGCGATGTCAAACTCGGCCACCAGCCGCCGCACCACCTCGGCGGCGGGCAGCAGATCGTCGATCAATCCAACGCTTTGTCCCACTTCGACCTTGCCCTGATCAACATCGCCGTCGAGCGCGGCCATCTTGAGCGTGTGCGCTGCGCTCAGCGTCTTGAGCGCTTCGTCCGGCGCGCCGGCACGTTCGGCCGCCTCGAATTCGTGCGTGAAGGCGTTCTTCAGCATGCGCATCGGCAGCTTGCCGCGGCCGACCAGCGTCGTGTCGCCGATGGCGGCGGCAAGCGCGCGGTCCTTGTAGGCGCGGTGCAGATTGGATTCCTCCGTCAGCAGGAAACGCGTGCCGAGCTGTACGCCTTCGGCACCGAGGCAGAACATCGCCGCGATGCCGGCGCCGTCCGCGATGCCGCCGCCGGCGATGACCGGGATTTTCACCGCCTTGGCGACGGCCCGCACCATGACCAGCGTGCCGACCTCATCGGGCGGCGGATGGCCGCCGGCTTCCGTGCCGACCGCGATCACCGCGTCGACGCCCGCGCTCTCCGCCTTCACGGCATGCTCCGGAGACGCGGTGACGTGCAGCCAGATGACGCCGTGATCCTTGAAGCGCGCGAGGTGCTGCTTCGGGACCGCCCTGCGACGCGATCAGGATCGGGACCTTCTCGTCCAGCACGATGTCGAGGAACGCCGAGGCGCGGGCGTTGTAGAGTGGCACGTTGACCGCGAAGGGCTTATCGGTCTTCTCCTTCACGGTCCTGATCGCGGCGCGCAGCGCGTCCGGATACATCGGACCGGCCGCGATCACGCCGAGAGCGCCTGCCTGCGACACCGCGAGCGCCAGCGCCGCGTTGGACGACGCCCAGCTCATGCCCGCCTGGACGATGGGATAGCGGACGCCAAGCAGGCTGGTGACGCGCGTGGAAATGTTCATTGCTGTGCGATCGTGCGACTGCGGGAGGAAATCGTATGTCACCCGTGCCGAACGCAAAGCGGCTCGGCGGCGAAGCGTGCCGGCGGCCCGCCGTTCCTTGGCAGGCGAACCTGCAGAGGCGGACAGACGGCTCGCCTAGCCGGCCGAGCGCGCGGTGCTCGCGTCCTGCGCGGCGAGTTGCGTCTTCGCCTTATTGACCAGCGACTGCCGGATGCGGGCGACCCCGACGTCGTGCTGGTAGAGCATCTCGCGCTTGCGGGCATCCGGCGGCATCGCCTCCAGCATCTCGCGATCCTGCTCGAGCACGTGCCAGTGCCGACCTTCCAGCACCGCCCGGTACATGAAGCGCCAGGCCTCGCGCGCGAGGCCCGACGCCTTGCGCAGCCGCCAGAAGAAGACGAGGCAGTTGTCCTCGTCGACCGGCGTCGTGAAGCCGATGATGCGGAACGGCCCACCCGGACCGGCCGCCGCCGGGTAGGGGATATCGAGCCGGCAATAGGGCGCGGCGGTCTCGCTGACCATCTCGGTCCAGTCGAAATTCTCGCCCTGCTGCGCGACGCGCGCGACCGTGAAGCCGCTCGCGCTCCGTTCGATGCGCATCGTGTCCTGCTTGGCGCCGAACGCGAGCGTGAAGCTGTCGGCGTGGAGATACGAGCCGTGCATCGGGTCGGCGAGGTTGTCGAGCGCGTAGCGGTAGTTGCAGGCCCAGGGCGACACGCAGAGGATCGACGACCATTCCGGGCTGGTGAATTCCTCGGGCAGGGCGAGCGGCTGCGGCTCGGGATGCGCGTCGCTCGCGAAATAGACGAAGATCGCGTCGGCGGATTCCGCCACCGGAAAGCTCTCGACCGGGCGGCGGCCTTCCATCGGGCAGTCCGGCATGGCGGGCACGCGCACGATCTTGCCGGTGCCGTCGAGCGTCACGCCGTGATAGCGGCAGGCGATGTCGTCGCCGACCACCTCGCCGCGCGAGAGCCTTGCGCCGCGGTGCGGGCAATAGTCCTCGATGCAATTGAGTGCGCCGTGGGTGTCGCGCCAGAGCACGAGGTTCCGCCCCAGCGCCTTCACCGGGTGGGGCTTGCCGGGCTTCACCTGGACCGATTTCGCCACCGCGTACCATTGGTCGAGCAGTCCGCGGTTGACCAAATCGTCGATCCGTTGCCTTGCGTCGCTCCGTCGTATCCATCGCTCATTCCCGCGAAGCGGGATCCAGTCTCGACGCAGGTCCCCGCTTCGCGGGGACGACGGGAAGCGCTCCGCTCACTCCATCATTTGATGAAGGCGTTGCTGTAGAGCTGATCGACCGGGTGTTCGGTCTCGATGAAGCCCTGCTGCTTGTAGAATTTCTGCAGATTGGCGAGCCGCTGCGGGTCCATCGCACCAAGCTCGCTCTGCCCCTGATAGGTGCGCGTCGTGTAGTTCGCCAGGATCTTCTTCATCAGCTCTTCCTTGCCCTTGAAGCTCGGCGAGGCTTCGATGTAGGTCAGCGCGGCCTTCGACGGATCGTCCATGACGTACTTCATGCCGCGCAGCGTCGCCTTGACGATCGCGCGCACCATGTCGGGACGCTCCGCGATCATCTTGTCGGAGGTGAGGATCGCCTGCGACATCGACTGGAAGTAATCTTTCGTGGGCATCGACACGGCATCCTTGACGGCTTCCCTGACGTCGACCTCCCAGTCGGGCGTACACGCGCACGCATCGACCGTGCCGGCGACCACGAGGCTTGCGACCGCCGCCGGACCCACCGCCTGGGCGTTGATGTCGTTCTTGGTGATGCCCTTGGAGGCGAGCGCGCCGAGCAGCGCGAAGTAGGTGGTGTCCTGGAAGGACAGCACGGAAATCTTCTTGCCCTTGAGGTCTTCGAGCTTTTCGATGCCGCGGTCCTTGCGGCCGACCGCGATCGTCATGGCGCCGCCGCCCATCAGGCCCACGGACTTCACCGGCACGCCGTTGCCACGCACGATCACCGGCGTGTCGCCGATCGCGCCGCCGATCGGCGCGTTGCCGACGCCGACTTGCTTCGCAACATCGACGCCGCCACGCGCGACCACGAATTCCACGTCGTAGCCTGCCTCGGTGTAGTAGCCGAGGTGCTTCGCCAGCACCCATGGCGCGAACGCCGGCAGGCTCGGCGGGGCGGGGAGCAGATAGGTGATCTTTTCCGCCGCGACGGCCGGAGCCGCAAAAAGAATCGCAGTAAGTGTCACAATTGCAACCGCTCGTCCCCGCGTAAGCGGGGCCCCAGATCTTTTCGCGCGCGCAAACATTCGTGAGCTGGATTCCCGCTGATGCGGGAATGAGCGGAGAGGGTCGGTCATCTCAAACTCCTTCTGACAAGTCGTCCAATCTTACTCACTGGTGCGCGGCGTGCCTGCCTGTTTTGTTCGCGCCTCGCGCCATTCGCGCGCCAGCCGCTCGCGCACCGGGATGAAGTCGTAGGTCGGAAAGAACTCGGTCGAGAACGCGCCCCAGGCGCAGCGCTCGATCTCGACGTTCACGACATTGATGAGATGCGGCGGCAATCGCAATGTGACGATCTGCCCGATCCCCATCACCACGTTCCAACTGACGATCTCGACGCCCTTGGGCGGAAATCGCTCCCACCAGCCGGTGGCGGCGAGATGGCCCTGGATGCCCTCCAGGTTCTTCGACTGGTCGTGCTTGAGAAAAATCGTGAGCAGGATCGTTTCGGCAGGATCGGCAGTCACCGAATATCTCCGGACCGGGAAACACGTCACCAGCCCAGGCCTGCCGGGCGGGTTGACTCTTGAGCCAGCCATGTTACCCTGTTCGTATACGAACGCAAGGTTCAAAACGCAAGGTTCAAAATGCAAATCCCAAAGTCCGCTTGAGGTGCGCGTCATGAGCGATCTTCACACCCGCCTGCGGCATCAGTCGCTTGGCCGTCCGCTCACCGCCGAGGAGACCGCGCTGGCGCAGGCTCTGGAAAAGGTCTTCCGCGCTGGCGCGAAGGATTTCGAGGACGTGGCGCGCGCGCTCGACCGTGACGGAATCAAACGGCCCTCGGGCGCGGCCGGGCCGTGGACCGCGGCGGTGCTGGAGCAGGAACTTGTCGGGATCAACGCGTCACTGGATGCCGCTTATGCAGAAAATGGCATCGGTGCTTGATCTCGTCGGCGTCACCAAGCGATTTGCCGCGAAGGGCGGCGGATCGGCGCTGACTGCGATCGAGCGCGTGAGCCTGAGCGTTCGCGATGGCGAGTTCGTCGCCGTGGTTGGACCGTCGGGCTGCGGCAAGAGCACGATCCTCAATCTGGTCGCCGGTCTCGATGCGCCGAGCGAGGGCCGCATCCTGCTCAATCAGGTGCCGGTCGCAGGGCCCAATCCGAGCGTCGGCTTCATGCTGCAGAAGGACCTGCTGCTGCCCTGGCGCACGATCGTGCACAACGTGGAATTCGGGCTCGAAGCGCGCTCGATCAGCCGTGCCGAGCGGCGGGCGCGGGCGCTGCGGGAATTGCAGCGCTGCCGGCTGTCGGACTTCGCGGACAGCTATCCCTATCAGTTGTCCGGCGGCATGCGCCAACGCGCGGCCCTTGCCCGTACGCTCGCGATCGAGCCCGCGATCGTTTTGCTCGACGAGCCGTTCAGCGCGCTCGATGCGCAGACCAAGCTCATCCTCCAGAAGAGCTTCGCGCAGACTATCGCGTCGTCATCGATCACCACCTTGCTGATCACTCACGATCTGACCGAAGCCGTCATCATGTCGGATCGCATATTGGTCATGAGCGAGCGCCCCGGCCGGATCGTCGAGGAGATTCCCGTCGATCTGCCGGACCGCGACAATCCGCTGGCGCGCCTTTCGGCGCCGCGTGCGCGCGAATATGTCGATCATCTGCTGGCCAGCCTGCATCTTGCGGAGAAGGCGGCATGACGAGCTCCGACCTGACCGCCGTGAAGGGGACCCGCAGCGCCTACGGGGTCGAGCCGATTGCCACGGTGCCGGAGCCCGCAGCCGCCGGTCACCAGGCTCGAAGAGGCGGCCGGCGGCCAGGCGTCGCGCACCACGGTCTTCGCGGCCAGTCTCGCGTTCGGGATCGTTTTTCTGCTCGCCTGGCAGTTCCTGCCGCCGGCGCTCGGTGTGCCGTCCTACATCATCCCGACGGTGACCGATCTCGCGCATGAATTCGGCCGCATGGTCACGCGCGACGATCTCTGGAAGCACGTGCTGTCGACCACGTTCATCGCCACCACCGGCTTCGTGATCGGGAGCCTGCTCGGCGCAGCGCTCGGCTACCTGCTGGGCATGTCGACCTTGGTCGAAAAGGTGCTGTCGCCTTATCTGCTCGGCTTGCAGATCGCCCCCAAGGTGGCGTTCGCGCCGCTGTTCATCATGTGGCTCGGTTACAATGCCTGGCCGAAGTTCCTCGTCACCGTGCTCGTGGTGTTCTTCCCGATCCTGGTGAACGTGCTGCAGTCGATGAAGACAGTCGACCGCGACTTGATCAATCTGGCGCGCGCCTACAGCATGAACCGCATGCAGATCTTCTGGAAGATCGAGGTGCCCGCCTCGATGCCGGCACTGATGGCGGGGCTGCGCATCGGCGCGACGCTGGCGGTGATCGGCGTGACCGTCGGAGAACTGGTCGGCGGCAATACCGGGCTCGGCTATCTCATCACCTTCGGCGAAGGGCAGGCCAATACCGCGATGGTGTTCAACGCCATCGTGCTGCTGACCGTCATCGGCATTCTGCTTTACGGCGCCGTCGCGGTGATCGAGACGCGCGTCCTGCACTACATCCCGCGCGCTATCCGCTGATTTCAAACGCATCAGGAGGACAACATGGAACAACACAAGACGCTCTATCCCGAGATCAGGCCGGAAAGCGTCGCGATCCCGAAGGGAAAGACGCTCGGTGACTGGCTCAACTCCCGCATCGCGCGCCACGAGACGCGCGAACTCGACTGGGATGCGCTGAAATTCCAGGCCGACTACGACCCGAAATACCGCCGGGCGCAGATGCGTTACATCGGCACCGGCGGCACCGGCGTCGCGACCGATGACAATGCGGTCCCGGCCGAGCATTTCACGTTCTCCACCATGGTGCTGCCGGCGGGCTGCGAAGGGCCGCTGCACCTGCACACCGACGCTGAGGAAGTGTTCTTCGTGCTGCGCGGCAACAAGCTGCGCTTCATCATCGAGCATCAGGGCGAGCGCTTCGAGACCGTGCTCAAGGAGCGCGACCTGTTCTCGGTGCCGCCCGGCGTCTATCGCGGGCTGGTCAACGAGGGCATCGAGGAAGCGTTGATGTGCGTCATGATCGGCAACAGCAAGCCGGTGACGCCGACCTATCCGCCGGACCACCCGGTCGCCAAGATCAAGCGGCCGAAGGGCGGCGGCGCGGGCTGAGTACGCTCGGATGGCGATGCTGCGCTCGTCTGCTCCCTCCCCTTGCGGAGAGGGAGCGGGGACCGAGGGCGCTTGTGTCATCGATGCAAGACCCCTGCCGATCCCTCCTCGCAAGCGGGAGAGGAGACAGCTGTGACGTGCATGGAGCGCACGATGACCGTCGTCGACAAGGACCAGATCGAGGAGCGGCTCACCTCCGGCATCCTCGGCCAGTGGTACGTGGTGGCGAAGTCGGTGCAGGTGAGGCCGGGCAAGCCGCACGCCGTGAAAGCGCTCGGGCGCAATCTGGTGCTATGGCGCGATGGTGCCGGCAAGGTGCATTGCCTCGAAGATTATTGTCCGCATCGCGGCGCGCCACTGTCGCGCGGCGAGATCGTCGAGAACAACATCTCGTGCCGCTACCACGGCGTGACGCTCGACGGTTCGGGCACGATCGTGCGCGTGCCGGCGATGCCGGGCTGCGCGCTGGAAGGCCGCAAGGCGGTCGACAGCTACGCGGTGCAGGAAGCCAACGACGGGGTCTTCGTCTACTTCCCGAGCCAGGAGCGGCCGGAGCCCGGCGAACTGCGGCTGCCGGCGGAGTTTTCCGATCCGGAATGGAGCAGCATCCTGTGCATGGGGCGCTGGGCATGCAGCTACCGCTTCGTCTACGACAATTTCGCCGATCCCATGCACGCCTGCTACCTGCATGCGGACTCGTTCACGCTCGCATTCGGCGCCAAGCAGGACGTGATGCAGATCGAAAAGCGCGATGATGGGTTCTATATCGCGCGCGTCGAACAGAAGGACGTGAACCTGGATTGGACCCACGTCGTCGTCGACGGGACGCAGGTCTATTGCCGGCTCGACATTCCCTATCCCGACGCCGCCGGGCCCGGCGGGCCATTCCGCATCATCGGCTACACCACGCCGGTCGATGAGGAGTCGTGCCTGGTGTTCTTCTGGCGCTTCCGGCAGGTGACCGGCATCGCGCGCGAGTCCTGGCGCTTTCTCTATCGCGCGACCTTGGAGGCGCGCCACTGGCACGTGCTGGAGCAGGACCGCGAAATGCTGACGAACATTCCGTCCGACGCCCACAAGCGCGAGATGCTCTACCAGCACGACGTCGGCGTGGCCCGCATGCGGCGGACGCTGACTCAGCGGGTGAAGGACCAGCTCGAGGCCGAGGCGGCGTCAGCGGTCCGGACCGCGGTGTAGGCGATCGATGCTGGCCGGGCGAACAGTCGTCGTGACGGGTGCCGCGCGCGGGGTCGGACGCGCCATCGCGCAGGCGTGTGCCCGGGCGGGTGCGCGTCTGGTGCTCGGTGATGTGCTGCATGAGGCCGGCCGCGGCGTTGCGGACGAACTGGCAAGCCAGGGTGCCGCGGCGCGCTTTGTCCCGATCGACCTCAACGAGCCGGATTCCATCGCGGCGTTCGCGCGCGACGTGGCACAGCGCGAAGGCCGCATCCACGGACTCGTCAACAATGCGGCGATCGCGACCAACGTCGGCGGCAAGCTGTTCGACGAGATCGACCTCGATCTGTGGGATCGCGTGATGCGGGTGAACGTGCGCGGCACCTGGCTCGTCACGCGCGCGCTGGCTCCGCTTCTTGCCGAAGGCGGGCAGGGGCGGATCGTCAATATCGCCTCCGACACCGCGCTCTGGGGCGCGCCGCGGCTTCTCGCCTACGTGGCGAGCAAGGGCGCCGTCATCTCGATGACCCGATCGCTCGCACGCGAGCTTGGGCCGCGCGGGATCGGCGTCACGGTGGTCGCACCCGGCATCATGCGCTGCGAGGCGACTGAATATGTGCCGGCCGAGCGCCATCAGCTTTACGAGACACAGCGCGCGGTGCCGGGCCCGCAGACTCCGGAAGATATCGTCGACACGGTGGTGTTTCTGCTCACGCCGGGCGCGCTTGCGCTCACCGGACAGGTGCTGCCGGTCGATGCGGGGTTCGTCTTCACATGAGCGGCATCGCGCAGGGCCATGGCGCCGGTCTCGCCTATCTGTCGCGGACAGGCGGAAAAATCCCGATCGTGTTGCTGCACGGGATCGGCAGTCACGCCCGGTCGTTCGTCCCGCTGATCGAAGCGCTCGATCCGTGCTTCTCGGCGGTGGCGTGGGACGCGCCCGGATACGGTGGATCGCCGCCGTTGAGCGTTGAATGGCCGGATGCGTCCGATTACGCCGTCGCGCTGAACCGGTTGCTCGCGTATCTCCACATCTCGCGCTGCGTTCTCGTCGGGCACTCGCTTGGCGCATTGATGGCCGCCCGCTTTGCGCTGGTGTCGCCCAACCGCGCCATCAGGCTTTGCCTGATCTCGCCGGCGCTCGGATATGGCGCTGAGAAGGGGGCGCCGTTGCCGCCGCCGGCCGCAAGCCGGCTCGACGATCTCGACAGTCTCGGGCCTGAGAAATTCGCTGCCAAGCGCGCACCCGGCCTGCTCGCCGACGCGCAGGCGCGCCCGGACGTGCTGCAACAGGTGGAGCGCGCGATGGCGGCAGTGCGGCGGCCGGGTTACGAGCAGGCGACCCGCATGCTCGCGGGCGGGCGTCTTGCTGGAGGATGCCGCAAAGCTCAGCGTCCCGACGGCGGTGCTGGTCGGCGCGCAGGACCGGATTACGCCGCCGGAGAATGTGCGGCGCGTGTTCGAGGCGCTGCCGACAGCCGCGCGGCTGGCCTATGGCGAGTTTGCCGGCGCCGGGCACGTCATCTGCCAGGAGCAGCCGTTCGAAGTTGCGCGCGCCATCGCCTCGATCGTCGACAGCAAGGCCACCGCTGATGCTTGAAAAGACGAAAAAGAAGCGCGGTTCGCGGTCGAGCCCCTACATCGCGCCGCCGGTGCAGCGGGCGGTCCGGCTCATTCGTCATGTCGCCGAAGGCAACCCCGTGCTCAACATGAGCGAGACGGCGAAGGCGCTGAAGATCAACCGCACCACGCTGCTGCGTCTGTTGCACACGCTGGAGGCGGAAGGATTTGTCGAGCGGCGTCCGGGCGGCACCGGATATCAGGTCGGGCTATCACTGCTGGAGGTCGGCGCGCGCGCGATCTTCTCGCAGGACCTCGTGCAGGTTGCGGTCCCAATTCTCACCAGGCTGGCGGAAGAGCTGCAGCTTTCGGCGCATCTCGGCATTCTCGACGGCACCGACGTGCTCTATCTCGTGCGGCGTACGCCCAACACGCCGCTTGCAAGCAACATCCGCGTCGGCAGCCGGCTGCCGGCGCATGCCACGACCATGGGCCGCATGATCCTGGCCTACATGCCGTCGGTCGAAATCGAACGGCTCTATGCCGGCAAGGAGCTCGAGCGCTTCAGCGACCACACCGCGACCAGCCTGCAGGAGTTGAAGACGAAGTCTGCGCAGGACCTGCACGCCGGGATCGCGTGGAGCGACGCCTATTTCGAGCGCGGGATCAGCTCGGCCGCGGTCGCGGTATTCGATTTCGCCGGCACGCCGCTCGGCGCGATCAATGTCTCCGGTCCGGTGAATGCGTTTGCCGGCGAGAGACGGCGCGCGGCGATCGGCGGGCAGTTGCGCGCGGCGGGGATCGAGATTTCGCGCCGGCTCGGCTGGATCGGAGCGGACCTGCCGATGCCGGCCAACGCCAAAACGCTCGTCACGGGTTGAACACATGGACCTCGGTCTCGAAGGCAAGGTTGCGGTTGTCACCGGCGGAACCTCGGGCATCGGGCTTGCGACCGCGCAAGTCATGCTCGCGGAAGGCGCCGCGGTTGCGATCTGCGGCCGCGACGAAGCGCGGCTCGCGGCGGCCAAATCGAAGCTCCTGGGTAATGCGCCCGACGATGAGCTTCTCGTCGTGCGATGCGACGTACTGAAGAAGGCGGAGGTCGCGGCGTTCGCCGATGCGGTCACCCAATGGCGAGGGCGTTGCGACATTCTCGTCAACAACGCGGGCCAGGCCCGCATGTCGACCTTCGCGGACACCACCGACGAGGCCTGGCGCGAGGAACTGGAGCTGAAATTCTTCAGCCAGATTTATCCGGTGCGCGCGTTCAAGCCGTTGCTCGACAAGAGCCAGGTGGCCTCGATCCTGGCGGTGAACTCGCTGCTCGCCTATCAGCCGGAAACCTACATGGTCGCAACCGCGGCGGCGCGGGCGGGCGCGCAAAGCCTGGTGAAGTCGCTGGCGCGCGAATTCGCCCCGCGTATCCGGGTGAATTCCCTGATGCTGGGCCTGATCGACTCGGGCCAATGGCAGCGGCGCTTCGATGCGCGCGAGGACCGCTCGCAGACCCGCGAAGCCTGGATCAAGGACATTGCCGTCACCCGCCACATCCCGCTGGAGCGGCTCGGCGAACCCGACGAGGTCGCGCGCGCGATCGCGTTCCTCAGTTCGCCCGCCGCGGGCTTCATCACCGGCGCCCAGCTCGAAATCTCGGGCGGTGTTTCGCGGTTCATCTGAAGGACGAAGCCGATGACATCTGTCGCCGCCGCCCGCCAATCGGACGTGGTCGCCATCGCCGAACCGGTCGGCGATCTGATCGCCCATGCGCTCGCCGAGATCGGCGTGACCACCGTCTTCGGCGTCATCTCGATCCACAACATGCCGATCCTCGACGCCATCGCTCGGCAGGGCCGGATCCGCTTCGTGCCGTCGCGCAGCGAGGCCGGCGCCATGAACATGGCGGATGCCTATGCGCGGGTGTCGCGTTCGCTCGGCGTCCTGATCACCTCGACCGGAACGGCCGCCGGCAACGCCGCGGGTTCGCAGGTCGAGGCGCTGACCGCCGGCTCTCCCGTCCTTCACATCACGTCGCAGATCGACCGCCCGTTCATGGACCGCGATCGCGCCGCGATCCACGATGTTCCGCGCCAGGCCGACATGCTGAAGGCTGTATCCAAGGCGTACTTCCGCGTCTGGGAGGGACGTACCGCCGTTGGCATGGTGGAAGCCGCGGCACGCGCCGCGCTCACCGCGCCACGCGGGCCGGTATCGCTCGAAATTCCGATCGACGTGCAGCGCGAGCGCGTTCCGCGGCCGAAGCATATCGGCACCGGTCCGATCGTCCCGCAACTCGCCGATGCGAACGTGCTCGACACGCTCGCCGACTTGGTCCGGCAGGCGAAGCGGCCGATGCTGTGGCTCGGCGGCGGTGCGCGCGAGGCGACGGGCCGGCGCGCGATCTTGCCGACCGCGGCTTCGCAGTGGTGACCAGCACCAACGGACGCGCCGTCGTGCCGGAGGCGCACCGGCACACCCTCGGCGCCTACAACATGACGCCTGAGGCACAGGCGATCTTCGATCGCGCCGACCTGATGATCGTGGTCGGTTCGCGCCTGCGCGGCAACGAGACGCGCAACAACACGACGCGCCTGCCGCGCCCGCTCATCCAGATCGACGCGGATGCGTCGCAGGCCGCGCGCAACTTTCCGGTCGATCAGTTCATCAATGCCGACGCGGCTGTGGCGCTCGCCGCGCTGGCGCAGCGCCTGCCGGTCAGGCTCGATGTCGACGCGAAATTCCTGCAGGACGTAGCGGTAGCGCGCACGCAGTCGGAGAAGAAGATCGCGGCCGCGCTCGGACCTTATCGCGTCGTCGCCGATGCCTTGCAGGCGCGGGTCGCGCGCGGCTCGCATCCTTTCGTGCGCGATGTGACGCTTTCGAACAGCACCTTCGGAAATCGTTACGTGCATCTCGCGGCGCCGCATCTCGGTGTGCACGCGCTCGGCGGCGGGATCGGGCAGGGGGTAGCGATGTCGATCGGTGCCGCGCTTGCAGGCGAGTCCGCCAAGGTGATCGCTCTCCTGGGCGACGGCGGCACGATGGTCAATCTCGGCGAACTCGCGACAGCGGTCGACGCCAAGGCGGACATCGTCTTCATCCTGATGAACGATCGCGGCTATGGCGTCATCCGCAACATTCAGGATGCGCAGTTTGGCGGCCGGCGACATTACGCGGACCTGCACACGCCGGACTTCGGATTGCTGGCCGCATCGTTCGGATTGCCGCACCGTCGTATCTCTCGCATCGAGGAGTTCGAGGCGGCGCTCGATCAGGCCTTGGCGACGTCCGGTCCGCAACTTGTGGAAGTCGACATGGTCGCCATCGGCCCGTTCGCGGAATCCTTCGCCGGACCGCCGGCCGGCGCCGCCAGCAGCGCGTGACGCGGACGCATGACCACGGGTTCGATCCTCGCAAGCCTGCGTCAGCCGCTCCGCCGCGGCGAGGTCGAGAATTTGCGCGGCGTGGTGGTCGAGGAGGCGCTCGATCTGACGGGCGCCGCGCTGCCCAATCTCGATTTTTCCGGCGCGACGTTCAACGCGCCCGTCGTGATGCGCGGCGCGGTGTTCCAGGGGCTGGCGTGGTTTACCGCCGCCACGTTCAACGCTCCGGTCGATTTCTCCTCCGCGGTCTTTCTCAGCGACGCCCGCTTCGAGCAGGCGAAGTTTCACCGCGGCGCAACCTTCTCGGCGGCCGAGTTTCGTGGCGTCGCCTGCTTCGATCAGGCCGAGTTCGGCGATGCGGCGTTTCTCGACCGCATGACCTGTTACGGCAACCTGTCGCTCGACCGGACCCGCTTCAACGGCGCGGCGTCCTTGCAGGACAGCGAGTGTTTCGGCGGCCTCTGGGGCAACCGCACGGTGTTTTCCGGCCGGGCCGATGTGCGCGGCCTGGAAGTCCACGGCCGGACCTGGCTGGTCGGCGCCGCCGTGGCCGAGGATGCTACGTCCGGCGGCATCGAGCCGGCTCTCCGGGTCGATCAGAAGCTTCGGTTACCGTTGGCTTTGACGCGCGCTCCGCCGCGTGCGATCAGAAGTGGGCAGCGTCCATCAAGTGACGCGCCCACGAGGAACGCGCTCGCGAGGAGCTTATGGCGACAGTCGACGTCGACATGATGGTCAAGGCGATCTCCAACGGCAGCGGCGGCTCGACCCAGTTCGGCATCCGCGCACCGATGATGGCGCACCGAAAGTTTACGCCGCGGATGGCTACCAACGCGACCCTGTCACACTACTTCGGCATGATCGACGGTTTGGCCGACAGCGTCGGTAGCGCAACGCCCCTGTTCGACCGTGCGGTCGAACTTACCGGGCGTGCCATCGAAATGGGTCCCGGTGATGAGGACAATGCCACGATGATCGAGGTCCTCGCATCGATGCCGCGCAAGACGAAATAACTGATATCGGACCACGGAGATTTACATGATCGGGGTCAAGAAGATCGCTCACGCCACCTATGAGATGCCCGATGTCGACAAACAGGTCGAGTATTACACGGACATCATGGGCCTGACGGTGACCGGCAAGGAGAAGGACGCGGTCTTTCTCGCCTCCACGGTCGATCATCATTCCGTCGTGCTGCGCAAGGGCGGCGACAAGGCGCGCTGCGTCCGCCTCGGCTTTCAAATCGCGCCTGACGACGATCTCGATGCCTTCGAGCGCCAGGTGCAGGGCCATGGCATCAAGACCGAGCGCAAGAAGGATCCCGAGCCGTCGATTTCGGACGCAGTCACCTTCGCCGATCCGAAGGGCACGGTCATGGAGGTGTTCAAGCGCGACGCGTTCGCCGGTCAGCGCTATCCCACGAAGGGAGTCGTGCCGCACAAGCTCGGTCACGTCGCGTTCTTCGTGAAGGACGCCAAGCAGATCACCAAGTTCTACTGCGACGTGCTCGGTTTCCGCGTGTCCGACTGGATGGGAGACTTCTTCTCGTTCCTACGCTGCGGGCCCGACCACCACACCATCAACCTGATGACGGCGGACGAAGACCGGCACTTCCACACGGCCTTCGAGCTGCGCGACTGGGCGCACCTGCAGACGGCTTGCGACCATCTCAGCCTCAACGGCTACAAGCTCCTCTGGGGGCCGGGCCGCCACGGCATCGGCCATAATCTGTTCGCGTATCACCGCGCGCCCAACGGCCTGATCACCGAATTCTTCGCGGAGCTCGACAAGATGAACGAGGAGCTCGGCTATTTCGAGCCGCGGCCCTGGCATCGCGATCGTCCGCAGAAACCGAAGGTCTGGACGCCCGATCCGTCGGCGTCGAATCTCTGGGGCATCGGACCGAGCGAGGAGATGCGCAAGTAGGGGGGGCGCTGGCATCCGCGGCGGGTGCGTCACATGATCCCGCCCGCGGCAGTGTCGTATGTCTGGAGATCGGGCTAGACTTGCTTGCAAAGCCGGGCGCGATCGACGCCAACCGGCCGGTGCCGTCATAGGCGGGAGGAGACGAGAGATGTTGACGTTTGTTCGGCGCGCCGCGAGGCGCGGATCGTTTGTCACTCTGTTCGCTGTTGTCTTGTCGCTGTGGGCGACAGCGCAAACGCTGGCCGCCGACCCGATCAAGGTCGGCTTCAGCATGGCGCTGACCGGCGCGGTGGCGCCCAATGGCAAGCAGAACCTGCTGGCGCTCGAACTCTGGCGTGACGACGTCAACGCCAGCGGCGGGATCATGGGCCGTCCGGTCGAACTCGTCTACTACGACGACCAGAGCAATCCCAACAACGTGCCGGGCATCTACACCAAGCTCATCAGCGTCGACAAAGTCGACCTGCTGCTCGGGCCATATGCGACCAACATGATCGCGCCGGCGATGCCGGTCATCATGCAGAACAACAAGATGACGATCAGCATGCTCGGCGTGAACGTCAACCGGCAGTTCAACTACGCGAGATATTTCTCGATGGTGCCGGGCGGCGACGAGGGCACGCTGGCGTTCTCGCGTGGCTGGTTCGAACTGGCGGCTGCGCAGACCCCGAAGCCGAAGACCGTGGCGTTGATCGCAGCGGATGCCGAGTTCGGCAAGACAGCGTGCGACGGCGCGCGCGAGAGCGCCAAGAAGAACGGATTCGATATCGTCTACGACAAGAGTTATCCGCCGGGGAACGCCGACATGGTGCCGATCGTGCGCGCGATCCAGGCGACCAACGCGGAACTGGTGTTTGCCTGCGCGTATCCGCCCGACACCGTCGGCATCGTGCGGGCCGCAAACGAGATCGGGCTCACGCCCAAGATGTTCGGCGGCGCCATGATTGGGTTGCTCGCAACGCCCATCAAGATGCAGCTCGGCCCGCTGGTGAACGGTTTGACCATCATGGAGAGCTTCATTCCGGCGCCGAAGCTCGACTTCCCGGGCCTCAAGGCGATGCTGGCGAAATATCAGGCGAAGGCGCCCGAGCTGAAGATCGACCCGCTGGGCTACGGCTTCACGCCATTCGCCTATGCGGCCGGCCAGGTGCTGGCGCAGGCGGTCGAAGGAACGAAGAGCCTCGATCATGTGAAGCTCGCCGAATACATCCACTCCCACAAGTTCTCGACCGTGGCGGGGGAGATTTCATACGGCAAGGACGGGGAGTGGGCGAAGTCGCGCCAGTTCTTCACCCAGTTCCAAGGTGTGAGTGGAAACGATATCAATCAGTTCCGCGACACGACGCATCAGGTGATCGTATGGCCGGCCGAATTCAAGACCGGCAACCTGATCTATCCCTATCAGGACGCGAAGAAGAAATAACGGCCCGTATCTGGCCGTACAAAACGTCTGCGGCCGTCGTTGCCGACGGCCGCATCATTCGAATTCGATCTAGCGACAGACTAAATCAAGACAGGCAGCGGCCGGCGACCTGCGCCAGCGGGGACTGTCCGATCGGGCTCACCAGCGGCTCGCAGCCGTCGAGCAGTTCGGGCCGCGCGGTCGGGGTCTCGGGTTCGATTTCGTTGCCGGCGTTGCGGCGGCTCTTGGAAGCCGGAATGGTCGGCAGCCGGAAGGCGGGCTTCATCGGGAGGCGATCGGCCTTCAGCGCGCGATTGACCGTCTGCAGGCCCGGATCGGGGCTGACGGCCGCTGTCGTGGTCGAGACATCGACGCCGAGCACGAAGTATCCGACAGCCAGCGCGAAGACCGCACCGCACCCACCCACAAGATACTGAAATCGGCGCTGCATCGATTGCTCCCACCATCAATCTGCTCGTTAGTCGCGCCAATCGACCGTTTGGTTCACCGGACGGAAGGTATATTTCTTCAGCCGGCCGTAACCGCGCACTTGAGGAGTGGCGGCTACAACCATTTATCTATCTTGGGTTGTATTGACGCGTAACTTGCTGATTTTGCTTTTGTTGGCCCTGTCCGCGATCCGCAGGAATTGCTCAAATCGAGCAATGCCTGGGTACGTTCTGGCACCTTATTTACACCCAACCGATTGCTTTTCTGGCCGCCCAATCCAGCGAATTTTATCTAATTACCGCTCCTGGGCCTTGCGGAACTGCCGACCACTCGACGCGTTGTCGAAGTGCCCGGCTGCCAGTCCCCCTCCCCGTGCTCGGCCGGTCATCTTGGGCGTAGTCGGCGTATGCCGGCTGCGCCCGTTTCTTTAAGCATGGAGCCGTGCGTCAGGGGGTACGAAAGCCAGGACCACCAGGTGGCTCGAGATACAAATCTTGAGTTCGACGATATGGCCGGTCCGCGTGGTGGCCTTACCTTGGGCAAAGTCGATTTCAACGTCGTGGTGTTCGAGGAATATCTGGTCGCGCGGATAGACCGCCTTGTACACCGCTTCCTTGGCGACGAAGTGCAATCTGCCCCGATAGGGGTCGAGATTCATGGTCCTGCGTTCGCGCGGGGTGGTGACCAGTTCCAATAGATCGGACGGCAATGGCTCGGCCGGTTCGATGTCTATTCCGAGCGCGCCGGCGTCGCGCCGCCGCGCCACCGCCGCGACGGCCACACGCTTATCGTGTGCGAGCGAGCCGACGATATCATCGGGCCAGATCGGCGCGCCTGATTGAGCTTTCGGCAGTTCGCAGTTTGCAAAGCCCAGTCGCGCAAGGAAATCCCGGGCGACAATGCGGGCGGCGCCACTTGCCCGCCGCACTGTGACGATATGGTTTGTGAGCGCGGCACTTTCGCGCGCCATGAGGGCAGTCTCGTCGCCCGCCGAGATCAGCCGGTGGCCAATCATGACCCCCGGCAGCGAAAGTGCGGCAAGCGCGGCTTGGAGCCCGGGGTCGATGGTTGCGGTCATGGCTCGCGGAGTTGGGGCGGCAGCCAAGCCGCACGGGGTTCTCTCGATAAAGCAGCGCCGAATTCAGTCGTCGGCCAGGGGCCGGGTCCGCTGCGCTTCGAACTCGCGCGTGAGCACCTTGCCGATCTTGGCGACCGACCGCGGCTCCATCATGGCTTCGTGCGTGCAGTCGACGCGGTGGACCTTGATGTTGCCGTCGACATACGGCTGCCATGTCTCGACGGGCGGCTTGGCTTCGCCTTCCGTGGCAACGAACAGCAGCATGTCACCGCGGTATCGTCGCGGCGAAAACTTTCGCATCAGGCGGGTGCTGTTTTCAAACGAGTCCATGATGGCGTCGTAGTGATCCTCGTCGAGGATCGAGCGGATATAGCCCTCGCTTTGCAAGCTGCTCAACATGCTGCGCAGGGGATCGTTTGCCACGCCGGCAAACAGCACCTCTTTCTCGCGTTCCTCACCGGTGGCGCTTAGCGCGCCCGGCTGCTCGCTCGGGTAGCTGTCGAGCAGGGCAAGCAGCGCTACGTCATCGCCTCCCGCCTGCAGGCGCGTTGCGATGGCGTGAGCCACCAGCCCGCCGAACGACCAGCCGAGCAGGTTGTACGGCCCGGAGGGTTGGATCTGGCGAATGAGATCCACGTAGTCCGCCGCCATGTCCTCGATCGTCCGTGGGAACGCGTCTCGCTCCAAAAGATTTCGCGCTTGCAACCCGTAAATCGGGCGATCCGGCGGAATGTGGCTGATGAATCTCGAATAGGGCCAGCTGAATCCGCCCGCCGGGTGGATGCAGAAGAGTGGTTGCGCGCGGCCCGTCGCTTTAATGGGCAGCACGGGGTCGAAATCGGAGCGGGCCGGGTCGCCGGCAGAGAGTTGTTGAGCCAGCATCTCGACGGTGGGGGCCTCGAACAGGCTGCGGATCGCGATCTCGACGTTCAGCGCCGCGCGGATGCGGCCGATCAGCCGGGTCGCCAGCAGCGAGTGCCCGCCCAGTTCGAAGAAGTTGTCGTCGATGCCGACCGCCGCCAGCCCCAGCGTCTCGGCAAACAGCCCGCACAGCACCTCTTCCTGCGGCGTGCGCGGCAGCCGCCGCAGCGCCGCGACCGGCGCCTCCGGTGCCGGCAGCGCACGACGGTCGAGCTTGCCGTTCGGCGTCAGCGGCAGCCGCTCCAGCACCACGAACGCCGCCGGCACCATGTAGTCCGGCAGCAGCCCCGCAAGATGCGCCCGCAACCCCGAAGCATCCGGCACCGCCACGCCGTCCTTCGCCACCACGTAGGCCACCAGACGCGGCTGCCCGATCGCGTCCTCGCGCGCCACCACGGCGGCCTGCGCCACCGTCTCGTGCCGCAACAGCGCCGCCTCGATCTCGCCCGGCTCGATGCGGAAGCCGCGCAGCTTCACCTGCGCGTCCGCGCGGCCCAGAAACTCCAGCACCCCATCACGGCGCCAGCGCGCCAGATCGCCGGTGCGGTACATCCGGCTGCCCGCCGCCCCGAACGGGTCCGCCACGAACCGCTCCGCCGTCAGCCCCGCACGCCCCAGATACCCACGCGCCAGACCCGCTCCGGCGACATAAAGCTCACCGCTCACTCCAGCCGGAACAGGCTGCAACCCGCCGTCCAGAACGTAGACCTGCGTGTTCCAGATCGGGTCGCCGATCGGACTGAACGGTTGATCCGTAAGCTCAGCAGCATCGGCGGTTTGCCACGATGCGATCTGGATCGTCGTCTCGGTCGGGCCGTAAAGATTGACCGTTTGCACGCCCAGGGTGGTTATGGCCTCGCGCGTGAGCTATGGCTGACAGCGCTTCACCACCGAGGAACAGCCGCTTGAGACGACTCAGAGCGCCGGCTGCGGCGGCCGACATCACCGGTTCGAGCAACGAAGGCACGAACTGAGCGACCGTGATGCCATGATGTTCGATGAAGCCTGCGAGCTTGTCGGGATCGCGGGTGACAGCAGTGGGCGCGATGCAGAGCGTCGCGCCAGTCACAAGTGGAAGCCAGACCTCCCATTCGGCGGCATCGAAACTGATCGCCGTACGGGCAAGCACGATGTCGCTTTCATCCGTCGGATAGTCGTACCGCATCCAACGCATGTGGTTGGCGAGGCCCGCATGAGTGACAGCGACGCCTTTTGGTTGTCCTGTTGAGCCTGATGTGTAGATGACATAGGCGGCGGTGCGCGGGTCGATGCGGTGGTGCGGGGCGCTGGCGGGCAGGCGCGCGATGGTGGGTTGATCGACGTCGAGGTCGACGATGCGGGCGGTGTGAGTGGGCAGGCGCGCGCGCAGGGAGGACTGCGTGACGAGAACGGGAGCGCCGGCATCCTGCAGCATGAAGGCGAGGCGCTCTGCCGGATAGTCGGGATCGAGCGGCAGGTAGGCGGCGCCGGCCTTGAGGATGGCGAGGAGGGCGATCACCATGTCGAAGGAGCGCTCGACGCAGACGCCCACGATGGTCTCGGGGGCGGCGCCGAGCGACCGGAGATGGTGGGCGAGCTGGTTCGCGCGCTGGTCGAGCTCGCGGTAGCTCAGCGTCCGGTCCTCGTAGACCAGCGCGACGGCGTCCGGGGTGCGTGTCGCCTGTTCGGCGAACAGCTCGGGCAGGGTGATGTCCGGGATGTCGCGCGCGGTGTCGTTCCAGTCCGTGAGGATGGTGCGGCGCTCGGCGGGCGAGAGAATGTCGAGCGAGCCGATGGCGCGTGCGGGGTCCTCGACCGCGGTGGTGAGCAGCCGAACGAGGCGGCCGCCGATGGCCTCGACGGCCTCGCGGGTGAACAGATCGGCGCGGTAGTCGAGCCGCAGCCGCAGCCGTTCGCCCGGCGCCGCCAGGAGGCTCAGCGGGTAATGCGTGGCGTCGTGCCCGGCGATGCCGGTGAGGCGCAGGCCGCCGTTTCGGTGGCCAGAGCCCGTCTCGTCGACCGGATAGTTCTCGAACACCGTCAGCGTGTCGAACAGGTCGCCCAGGCCGGCGAGCCCCTGGATCTCGGCGAGCCCCAGATGCTGATGTGCAATGAGCCGCGACTGGCTGTCCTGCAGGTCGCGCAGCAGCTCGACGAACGGCTTGCCGGGCGGCAGTTGGAGACGCAGCGGCAAGGTGTTGATGAACAGCCCCACCATGCTCTCGATGCCGGCAATCTCGGGCGGGCGGCCCGCCACCGTGACGCCGAACACCACGTCGTCGCGGCCGGTCAGCCGGCCAAGCAGGATGCCCCAGGCAGCCTGGACGTAGGTGTTGAGCGTCAGGCCCTGAGAGCGCGCCTGCCGGGTCAGCGCGGCGGTGAGTTCTTCGCTCAACGTGAGCGCGACCTGCTCGGGCACGGCCGGCACGCGGGTGCGCTCGCGCGGTGCCGAAGACGATACCAGGTAAGTCGGCTCCTCGAGCCCGGACAGCGCCTCCCGCCAGGCCGCGACCGCGGCCGCATGGTCCTGCCGGGCAATCCAGGCGAGATAATCGCGGTAGGGGGTGACGCGCGGCAGCGCGGTCGCGTCACCGCTGTGGTGATGATTGGCCCTGAGTTCGTGCGCATAGAGCGTGAGCAGTTCGCGCACCAGGACGGGCAGCGACCAGCCGTCCATCAGAATGTGATGGCCGGTGAGGACGAGCCGGTGCTCGTCGGCGGCAAGCCGGATCAGCGCGAAGCGGATGAGTGGCGGCGAGGTGAGATCGAAGCGCTCGGCGCGGTCTTGCGCCAGGATGTCGTCGAGGCGCCGTGCACGTGCGGCCGCGTCCAGCATCGAGAGGTCGATATTGCTCCAGCCCGGCACGGCGTCCGGCACCACGATCTGCACGGGCCGGCCCGCGAGCCCCGCATAGCGGAAGCCGGCGCGCAGGCCGGCGTGGCGTTGCATGAGAGCACGTGCGGCCCGCGCCAGGGCGTCGCCGTCGAGCGTGCCCGTGAGGCTGAGCGTCAAGCTGGATCGTGTAGACGTCGGGCGCCTGCGCGTCATAGTTCGCGTGGAACAGCAACCCCTCCTGCAAGGGCGCCAGCGGCAGGATGTCGTCGATGCGCGGATACTGCCGTTCGAGCTCGTCGATCTCGCCCTGCGTGAGTGCGAGCAGCGGCAGGTCGCTCGGCGTGCGGCCGCCCGCATGGGGCTGTTCGGCATGGCGGGCCAAAGCCTCCAGCGCCCGGAACCAGCCCTGTGCCAGGTCTCGCACCAGGTCTTCGGAGAGGAGCGAAGGCGCCCAGGTCCAGGTGACGCTGAGTTCGGGACCGCCGGCCGCATCGAGCGTGAGTGCATTGACCTCGATGGCGTGCGCCAGCGCCAGCGCGGGATCGCCGCCGCCGAGCGGGATGGCTTCGGGCGCGGCCGCGAAGTCCGAGCTTGCGTCGGGCGCCGCGAAGCGGCCAGGAAAGCGTCCTAGATAGTTGAAGCCGATCTGCGGCACCGGCAGCCGCGCAAGCTCACCGGCGGTCTGCGGGTTGAGATAGCGTAAGAGCCCGTAGCCCAGCCCATTGTCGGGCAGCGCGCGCAACTGCTCCTTGACGGCCTTGAGGGCGCGGCCGGCCGCAATCCCGCCCGCCAGTGCGTCATCGAGATCGAGGGTGCCTTGACCGGGTGCGCCCTTATCGAGTGTGCCCTTATCGAGCGTGCCCGGATCGAGCCGCAGCGGGAACAGGCTGGTGAACCAGCCCACCGTGCGCGAGAGGTCGATGCCGGTGGCGATATCCTCGCGGTCATAAACCTCGCGACCGTGCCCCTCGACATCCAGCAGGACGGCGCTCTGTTCGTCGCCGTCGCCGTCGCGGCCGTGCCGGCGGCACCACTGCGCCACCGCCAGCGCGAGACCGGTCAGCAGCACGTCGTTGATGCCCGCATGGAAGGCCGCCGGAACGCGGGTCAGCAGCGCAGCCGTCACCGCGGCCGGCAGCGTCAGCGTGAGCTCCCGCGCGGTGCCGGTGAGATCGCGCGCGCGATCGAGCGTACCGTCGAACAACGACAGCGCGGGCGCCTCCCACATGCCCTGCCACAGCGGCAGTTCGGCGACCCGCTCCGGGGTCAGGGCGTTCGTCGCGAGTTCATGCGCCCAGCGCCGGAACGACGTGCCGCGCGCCGGCAGCGCGGGCGTTTCCCCCTGCGTTTCCCTATGCGCGATCGCCGCCCAGGCGGCCTGCAGGTCGGGCAGCAAAATGCGCCACGACACTCCGTCGACCGCCAGATGATGGATGGTCAGCAGCAGCCGGCCGGATTCTTTCGCACCGGCATCGAACCACACCGCCTGCAGCATTCGGCCGTCCGCAGGCGCAAGCCGTCCGGCCGCCTGTTGCGCGTGCGCGGCGATCACGGTCTGCCGGGCCGCCGCGTCCAGCCCGCGGATGTCTACCCGGTGCAGGCAGGCCGCAGCCGAGATCGCACCGGGGGATGCGACCGTGAGACGCCAGGGCGCAAGAGAGAATGCAGATGCCGGAGAGGGCGCTGCCGCAGCGTCCGGTGCCGCCGCAGCATCGAGCCGCAGCCGCAGCGCATCGTGGTGATCGAGCACGATCTGCAGCGCGCCGGCCAGATCATCCTGCCGCAATGCCGCCGGTACCGTCAGCAGCATCGCCTGGCTGAAGCGTTCGACCGGCCCGCCGCGCCCGGCGAGCCAGCACATGATCGGCGTCGCCGGCAGCGGTCCGACCGCAATGTCGGGTATGGCGGCAGCTGTCTCTTCCCGCACGGCGCTCGCCATCGCGGCCAGCGTCGCCACCGTCTGATGCTGGAATACGGCGCGCGGCGTGATCAGCAGCCCGGCCTTGCGGGCCCGGCTCACCAGCTGGATCGACATGATGCTGTCGCCGCCCAGTTCGAAGAAGTTGTCGTCGATGCCGACCGCCGCCAGTCCCAGCGTCTCGGCAAACAGCCCGCACAGCACCTCCTCGTACGGCGTGCGCGGCAGCCGCCGCATCGCCGCGACCGGCGCCTCCGGTGCCGGCAGCGCCCGCCGGTCGAGCTTGCCGTTCGGCGTCAGCGGCAGCCGATCCAACATCACAAACGCCGCCGGCACCATGTAGTCGGGCAGCAGCCCCGCAAGATGACCGCGCAAGCTCGCCGCATCCGGTACCGCCACGCCGTCCTTCGCCACCACGTAGGCCACCAGACGCAGCGAACCGTCACCGTCATCGTCACGGGTGCCTGCTGCGGTGCCAGACGCGGTGACGCCATCGCGGCGCGCCACCACGGCGGCCTGCGCCACCGTCTCGTGCCGCAACAGCGCCGCCTCGATCTCGCCCGGCTCGATGCGGAAGCCGCGCAGCTTCACCTGCGCGTCCGCGCGCCCCAGGAACTCCAGCACACCGTCATGGCGCCAGCGCGCCAGGTCGCCGGTGCGGTACATCCGGCTCCCCGCCGCCCCGAACGGATCCGCCACGAACCGCTCCGCCGTCAGCCCCGCACGCCCCAGATACCCGCGCGCAAGACCCGCTCCCGCGATGTACAGCTCCCCCGCAACACCCGAAGGCACAGCACACAGACAAGCATCCAGGACGTAGGTCTGCGTGTTCCAGATCGGACTGCCGATCGGGACGTCGTTTGCTTCATCGCCGTGACACCCCCAGTGCGTGACGTCGATCGACGCCTCGGTCGGACCGTACAGATTTTCCAACCGGGCACGCGGCAGCAATTTCGCAACCTGACCCGGCGTCTCGGGCGAAAGTGCCTCGCCACTGCAGATGAGATTTCGAATGCTGTCGCAACGATGCGCTTCGCCGTAAGCAAGGAAGGCCTGCAGCATCGAGGGTACGAAATGCAGTGTGGTGACATTCTGCTTTCGGATCGTATCGACCAGCTTCGCTGGATCGCGGTGCGCGCCGGGGGCTGCGATGACGAGCCGCGCGCCCGTGATCAGCGGCCAGAAGAACTCCCAGACCGACACATCGAAACTGAAAGGTGTCTTCTGCAGGACGGCGTCATCCGGCGTCAGGCGATAGGCGTCCTGCATCCACGCAATGCGGTTCAGCAAACCGCCGTGGGTGTTCGCCGCGCCTTTCGGGTGTCCGGTCGAGCCGGACGTGAAGATCAAGTAGGCGAGGTGATCGCGATTTAGATCGACGGAGAGCGCAGTCGCTGGCTGGCTTGTCGTGTCCAGACGGTCGAGCAGGATGCGGGTGAGGCCATCGCGTCCGGCGATTTTGTCGCATGAGCGGACTGTGAGTCAGCAGGACCCGCAGTCTCGCCTGAGCCACCATGTATTGCAGGCGCTCTGCCGGATAGTCCGGATCGAGCGGCAGGTAGGCGGCGCCGGCCTTGAGGATGGCGAGGAGGGCGATCACCATGTCGAAGGAGCGCTCGACGCAGACGCCCACGATGGTCTCGGGGGCGGCGCCGAGCGACCGGAGATGGTGGGCGAGCTGGTTGGCGCGCTGGTCGAGCTCGCGGTAGCTCAGCGTCCGGTCCTCGTAGACCAGCGCGACGGCGTCCGGGGTGCGTGTCGCCTGTTCGGCGAACAGCTCCGGCAGGGTGGCGTCCGGGATGTCGCGCGCGGTGTCGTTCCAGTCCGTGAGGATGGTGCGGCGCTCGGCGGGCGAGAGAATGTCGAGGCTGCCGATGGCGCGTGCGGGGTCCTCGACCGCGGCGGTGAGCAGCCGCGTGAGGCGCTCCGCCAGCATGGCGGCGCTCGCCTCTTCGAACAGGTCGCCGGCATATTCCAGCACCCCGTTGATGCCGGCCGGTGTGCCGTCGGCGGTGCGCTCCTCGGCGAGCGCGAACGACAGGTCGAACTTGGCGCTCGCGACCGGCACGTCTTCGAAGGACGTGCGCAGCCCCGCAAGCTCGAGGTGCAGGCGCGCGTCGTTCTGGAACGCCAGCATCACCTGGAACAGCGGGTGATGCGACAGCGAGCGCGCCGGGTTGATGACCTCCACCAAGCGCTCGAACGGCAGTTCCTGGTGGCCGTAGGCCGCCAGGTTGCCGGTCCGCACACGCGCCACGAGATCGTTAAAGTCCGGGTTGCCCGAGGTGTCGGTGCGCAGCACCAGGGTGTTGACGAAGAACCCCACTAACCCGTCGAGCGCCGGATCGCCGCGCCCCGCCACCGGGCTGCCGATCGGGATGTCGTGGCCGCCGCCCAGGCGGCTGAGCAGCGCCGCAAGACCGGCCTGCAGCACCATGAACAGGCTCGCGCCGTTCTGGCGCGCCAGTGCGATGAGCTTCGCATGCAGGTCGGCCGGCAGCCGCAGCGGCACCCGGCCGCCCCGATAGCTCGCCACACGGGGGCGTGGACGGTCTGTTGGTAGCGCGATCGCCTCCGGCAGGTCCGCAAGCGTCTGCGTCCAGAACGCAAGCTGGCGCGCAATGGCGCTTGCCGGATCGCTCTCCTCGCCCAGCACCTCGTGCTGCCAGAGCGTGTAGTCGGCATATTGCACGGGAAGCGCAGGCAAGGCGCTCGCGCCGGCCGGCAACTCGCCGGCACCCCGCAGCGCATACGCGCGCGTGAGATCGCGCGCCAATGGTGCCAGCGAGGAGCCGTCGCCCGCGATGTGATGCAGCAGCAGAAGCAGTACGTGTTCGGGCTCGTCCTGGGGGTTGCTGCCAAGTCTGAACAGACGCGCCCGCAGCGGCGGCTCGCATGACAGATCGAAGCCCTGCGCGGCGGCGCTGCGCAATTGCTCGGAGAGATCGGCGGGCACGATCTCCCGTACGGCAAGCCGCGGCCGCGCCGCCGATACCTCCAGCACCTGCTGGTGCGGCACCCCGAGCGTCTCGGGGAACACGGTGCGCAGGCTCTCGTGCCGCGCCATCAGGTCGCCGAGCGCGGCTTCCAGTGCCGGCACGTCGAGATCGCCCGAGAGCCGCACCGCCAGCGGGATCGTGTAGGTCGAACCCGGTCCCTCCAGCCGGTTGAGGAACCAGAGCCTGCGCTGCGCAAACGACAGCGGCACCTCGGTAGGCCGCGGCATTGCGCGCAGCGGCGCACGCACGTTCTGTCCGTCCCCCAGCCGCCGTACCAGCATCTCGACGGTGGGGGCCTCGAACAGGCTGCGGATCGCAATCTCGACGTTGAGCGCCGCGCGGATGCGGCCGATCAGCCGGGTCGCCAGCAGCGAGTGCCCGCCCAGTTCGAAGAAGTTGTCGTCGATGCCGACCGCCGCAAGTCCCAGCGTCTCGGCAAACAGCCCGCACAGCACCTCTTCCTGCGGCGTACGCGGCAGCCGCCGCAGCGCCGCGACCGGCGCCTCCGGTGCCGGCAGCGCACGACGGTCGAGCTTGCCGTTCGGCGTCAGCGGCAGCCGCTCCAGCGCCACGAACGCCGCCGGCACCATGTAGTCGGGCAGCAGCCCCGCAAGATGACCGCGCAAGCTCGCCGCATCCGGTACCGCCACGCCGTCCTTCGCCACCACGTAGGCCACCAGACGCAGCGAACCGTCACCGTCATCGTCACGGGTGCCTGCTGCGGTGCCAGACGTGGTGACGCCATCGCGGCGCGCCACCACGGCGGCCTGCGCCACCGTCTCGTGCCGCAACAGCGCCGCCTCGATCTCGCCCGGCTCGATGCGGAAGCCGCGCAGCTTCACCTGCGCGTCCGCACGCCCCAGGAACTCCAGCACACCATCATGGCGCCAGCGCGCCAGGTCGCCGGTGCGGTACATCCGGCTCCCCGCCGCCCCGAACGGGTCCGCCACGAACCGCTCCGCCGTCAGCCCCGCACGCCCCAGATACCCACGCGCCAAACCCGCTCCGGCGACATAAAGCTCACCGCTCACCCCAGCCGGAACAGGTTGCAACCCGCCGTCCAGCACGTAGACCTGAAGGTGCGGCAGACCGCGGCCAACGAGGCTGCCGGCGTTTGCCGCCACAACCGCATGGTCGAGCGCGATGTAGCTGACATGCACTGTCGTCTCGGTGATGCCGTACATGTTGACGAGACGAGGTGCGTCATCGCCAAGGCGCCGGTACCATTCGCCGAGTCTCCGGAGCTCAAGCGCTTCGCCGCCGAAGATCACGTAGCGGAGCGCGTGGCTTTGCCCGAACTCGGAATCCGCATGCGTCGCGTCCATCAGCTGATAGAACGCGGACGGGGTCTGATTGAGGACGGTCACGCGCTCGCGCACGAGCAAGCGCAGAAACTCCGCGGGTGAGCGGCTGATCGCGTACGGAACGACCACCAGCCGGCCGCCATACAGCAGCGCTCCAAAGATTTCCCAGACCGAAAAATCGAAGGCGAAGGAATGAAACAACGTCCAGACGTCATCCGGGCCGAAACGAAAGCGGTCTTGCGTGCTGCCGAACAGCCGCAGGACATTCCGATGGGTGACCGGGACGCCCTTCGGATGTCCGGTCGATCCCGACGTGTAGATGACGTAGGCGGTGTTCTGCGGTTGGGTACGGCTGACCGGGGCGAATGTGGGTTGCCGGGCGATCAACTCTCGATCGGCATCGAGACGGACGATCCGCATGCCGTCCGCCGGAACACGATCGAGCAGTGCCGATTGAGTGACCATGACCTGCACGCGGGCATCGGCCAGCGTGAAGCCGAGGCGTTCGGGCGGATAGCCAGGGTCGAGCGGTAGGTAGGCGCCACCGGCTTTCAGGATCGCGAGCATTCCGACGAGCATCTCGGGCGAGCGCTCGACGCAGAGGCCCACGATGGTCTCGGGCGCTACGCCGAGCGATTGCAGATGATGCGCAAGCTGGTTGGCGCGCGCGTCCAACTCGCGATAATCTGAAGCTCTCGTCCCCGCACACCAGTGCAATTGCGTCAGGCGTTCGAAGCACCTGCGCCGCGAACGCGTCCGCAAGATTGTCCGTCGGATTGGGAAGAAGCTGGTCTGCGGCACCGGTCTCGTTCCACGTCCGCAGGATCGTGCGCCGTTCCTCGGCGGCGAGCATGTCGAGAGTGCCGATCGCCCGATCGGTCTCCGTCAGTGCGGTCAGCAGCCGTAGGAAACGCTGTAGGTGATCGGCAACGCCGGCCTTCGAATGACGTGCCGGATTGGCGTCGAAGTCGATCCGGATCGGACCGCGGTCGCGCCGGTCGTAAACCTGGATGGACAGATCCTCGACCGGTCCCAGCGACAGGTTTCGCGCCTCGGCCCGACAGCCGGCAAAGCGGAAATCGTAGTCGAACCGCATGATATTGAGATTGAGCCCGAACAACGGGCGGTCGTCGTCGACCCCACCGACTTCGCGGCGCAAATCCGAAATTTGAAAACGCCGGTGCTCAAGCCCGCGCCGGATTTCCTCGGCCGTCTGAGCGATCAGGTCCGACACGGTCATTCGCGGATCGACCTCGAGCCGTAGCGGCAAGATGTTCGAGACCATCGCGGGTGTGTGCAGCGATACGTTGCTGCGAGCCGCGACGGGGAGGCCGAACACAACGTCGGTCTCGCCTGTCAGGCGATGCAGGAAGATCGCGGTCGCGGCTGCCACGAGTTGCGGCAGGCCGGTTCCGCAGCGGCCCGCGACCGCTTCGAGACGATCTGCGTCGGCGCGTTGCAGGTACGCGGTGTGACGGAAGAAGGGGGCGGATTTGCCGGCGCGCTGGTCCCCGAGACTGACCCGTTCCGGCCGGTCGCTCAGGCGGTCAAGCCAGTATCGCCGATCACCGGCAAACTGCTCCGAAGTCCGGTAGGCGGCATCCTCATCGAGCAGGTCGGTCAGTTTGCCAAAGACGCCGCCAAGCCCGGCCGGTCCGACCTTGAGTTTGGTGTAGACGTCGGCAAGGCGCTTTGCGACCAGCGCCATGCTGAGACCGTCCATCACGATGTGATGGTAGCGCGCGTACCAGAAGAAGCGGTCGGCCGAGACTTTGAATAGGGCGAAGCCAAACAATGGCTCGCTTGTCGGGTCGATGGGCCGCGCCAGATCGGCCCGCATCCAGGCTTCGGCCTCCGCGCTCGGCTCGCTCGCGGCGCTGAGGTCGAAGAACGGCATGGTCCAGGCTGGCGGGGGACCGACGATCTGCCGTGGGCCGTCCGCCTGCTCGATCACCCGGACGCGCAACACCTCGGATTCGACGACGACCTGGCGCAGCGCCTGCTCGAACAAGGGCGGGTCGATGGACCCGTGAACTTCAATGTATTCGCCAATATTGTAGGCCGGACTGGAGGGATTGATTTGATGAGCAAACCAAACTCCAAGCTGGCCGGCCGAAAGCGGTAAGATAGCTGGGTCCGAGATATTGCGCGTGACAGGAACTGTACTGTCACCGTCGGGCTTGATCGAAAACACCTAAGACCTCGTTGAGCGTGCCCAGGGCTCTCTTGCAGCGGGCAGAGTGTAAGCAGGGATTCGGAACGTGTTAACCGCCAAGTCGGTAGCGCCGTGAAGGGGTTAAGGTCAGGTATCGCGAGATTTTTCGTGAGCCTCCGCTTGCACCAATATAGTGGGTCTTCGGGAACATTAACGACTTGGGGGCGTTCCGGCCAGCGACGTAAACTTTTTATGTTCGTTGACCAATATCAATGCCTTGCCCGCGGTCCGCCCGTCGCCGTCCCGGTTCGAAATAGCAGACTTTGCGCTCGTGGCACTCACTCGTTTGCGCCAAGGCTGCCGCCGGCGGACTTAATCCACCGGGAACTTCAAATATCCAACAATACTTCATCTCTGCTGGGGTCCGCGCTTTTGGCCTGGCCTCGCCGCTGGGCGCGCTTGGTCGGGAAATCCGGGTGGCGCCGCTCGTGCGGATCGATCTCAAACCGCCGCCGCTCCGTATGCCCGCCGCGAAGATAAGCTGAAACGTTGATGGCGGAAATCGGGCGAGCTAAAAGGCCGCGACGGTGCTTGTTTAGACGGCGGCCGAGTGAGGCGCAGGACAAGGCCGAGCTTTCGAACATTCGCGTATCCGATTAGGCCGTCAGCCCGAGCACACGGCGAACGGTCAAGATGTAGCGGCGGCCTCGCCCCGTTGACGGACCTCGTCGTCACGCTCGCGTGAAGCGTCCCGGCCTGGACGAAGTTACCCTCAATCCCCAGATGTGGCTGCGATTGCAGAAGTAAGAGGGGCCGTCATGTCCATTCGTCCGGTGCAGCGGATCGTCCAGTCGAAGCCCACCATGGAAGGAGCGGGGGTGAAACTTCACCGCGCCTTCGGCTTCGGAGAGACGACCGAGTTCGATCCCTTCCTGCTGTTCGACGACTTTCGCAACGATCGTCCCGACGACTATCGCGCCGGATTTCCGTGGCACCCGCACCGTGGCATCGAGACCATCACATACGTGCTCGCCGGTACGGTCGAGCATGGCGACAGTCTCGGCAACCAGGGCCGCATGAGCGCCGGCGACGTGCAGTGGATGACCGCCGGCAGCGGCATCCTGCACCAGGAGATGCCGAAGGGCGACGAGCACGGGCGCATGCACGGCTTCCAGCTCTGGGCCAACCTGCCGTCGTCGCTGAAGATGACCGCGCCGCGCTATCAGGACATTCCGGCGATCGAGATTCCGGACGTCGTCGATGACGACGGCACCCGCGTGCGGGTGATCTGTGGCGAGTTCTGGGGCAAGCGCGGGCCGGTCGACGGCACGGCGGCGCAGCCGCGCTATCTCGACATTTCCGTTCCGGCCGGCAAGCGCAAGACGCTGCCGGTGGGAGCAGGCCGGCACGCATTCGCCTACGTATTTGACGGGTCGGGAACATTCACCGACGCGTCGCAGCCATTCGGCGTCCTGACCGAGAAAGCCAGTCCGGCCGGCGACATCCTGGTCCGCGAGCAGACCGGAAACCGGTCGCTTGTGCTGTTCGGTAGCGGCGATGATGTCACCGTGCAGGCTGGCGAGCAGGGCATCCGGTTCCTGCTCGTTTCCGGCCAGCCGATCGAGGAACCGGTCGCGTGGTACGGTCCGATCGTGATGAACACGAATGCCGAGTTGCAGCAGGCGGTGACTGAACTCCGCAACGGCACTTTCATCAAGCACGGCTGACCGTCTGCGAGATCGCCCGGCAGCGCGCTGGTCAGGCCACCGCGCTGTCCGGTTCGCGCACGGGGTCGAGGTGCCGCAACTTTGGCGCCACGTGCTCCATGAACAGCTTCAACGAGCGCGTTCGCTTCTCGCGCGTCGCCCAGTCCTTGCCGGTCACCAGCAGTAGCGTCCCGAATCCGCCGGCGTCGTCGTAGAATTCCTTTATCTGGCGAGCGACCTCGTCCGGGTTGCCGATGTAGTAGACGCCGGCATCGGCGAGCTCATCGAACGAAGCGGTGTCGTTCTCGAACTTCCAGCCGTAATTCGATTTGAGAATTCGGATCAGGCCGCGTGACGTCTGGAATCCGAGCTCGTAGGTGATGGCGGGACGCAGATCGTCCATGGCCTCGCGCCGCGAATCCGCGAGATAGACGTAACGGGCGGCGGCGATCTTTCGCAGCGGCGCGGGCTGGCCGGCGGCGGTTGCCGCGCGCACGTAGCGGTCCGCCTTCTTGCGCAGGAAGGGGGCGGGCTCGAGTTGCGCCGAAAGCAGCGTGTAGCCGCGGGCGCCGGCAAGATCGATCATGTCGGGCGAATCCGTGGCGGTGGCCATCGGCATGTGCGGCTTGTTCAGCGGCCGCGGCGTCGCGACGACGGTCTTGCCTTTCCAGTACTTGCCGTCCCAGTCGAACGGCTGCTCCGAGCTCCAGCACTTGAGGATGAAATCGAGCGATTCCCGCAAACGCGGATGCCGGTCCTCGTGCGACAATCCGCGCTCGCCAGCGAACAGCGGATTGGGGAAGCCCGAGCCGAAGCCGAAGATGAAGCGGCCTGCCCCGATCACATGGTCGGTGACCGCGGCTTGAATGGCGGTATCGACCGGATGTGCGAGGTGGATGAGCTTGACCGCCGCGCCCATCCGGATCTGTTTCGTCAGGCCCGCCGCCTTGCACATCAGGAGTTCGGGGACCGGCAGCGTATCGACTTTGTCGATGTAGACCGGTTCGCCGTGATGCTCGCTGATATAGGCGTCACGGAAGCCGAGCTGGTCCGCCAGTACGATCTCGTAGAGGTCTTCGTCGTAGGTCTGGGCGGCGGTGGTGTGCGGGCGAAAGCCGTTCGAGAAAATGCCGAATTCCATCGAGGAACCTCAATTGCGAACGCGCAGTGACGCGCATTCCGCTTCTGCCCGGTCGAGCGTGATTAGACGATCTTTTGTCGCGGGGTCAAATGCGCTCGCCGCATGGGCCCGTCGAGTTACCGAAGGGCTGCGCTCGGGCTTGGTCGGTGCTTCGCGCGCGTGCCGAGACGTGCCAGGCGAGGCAGTACCTCGTCGCAGAAGTACGGCAATTCCTGCAGGTAGCTGACGAAGGAGAGCGCGATGCCGCGCACGCCGGCCTGGCTGATGTGCGAAAGCTCTTCCGCCACCCGGTCGGGCGTGCCGACGAACGGGTAGCCGCCGATGGCGTTGGCCGCGAAGTAACGGCGCTTGGCGGCGTATTCCTCCGGTGGCAACGTCTGCGGCGTGATGTTCTTGATCGCCAGCATGCCGTCGATCGCGCTCCAATCGGCATGCTCGATGATGGCGTGCCGATAGTAATCCTCCGCCTCTTGCTGGCTCGGCCGGCAGATCACCTGGCCGACGGTGTAGACCTCGATCTCGCGACCGTAACCCTGCGCGGCCTGCTTGATCTCGGCAACCTTCTTGGCGTTGCCGTCGAGCGACGTGCGCGAGCCCGCGGTGGCGACGAAGAAGGCGTCGCAGTTGCGCAGCGCGAAGGCCTGGCCGACCGGTGACGAGCCGGCGTTCATGATGATCGGCCGAGTTTCGCCATAGGGCTTGGGAAAGGCCCGGACGTTCTTCAGCTTCACGAACTGCCCATCGAAATCGAATTCATCAGGCTCGCTCCAGGCGCGCTTGACGGCATCGAGCCACTCCTGCGCGAAGTCGTAGCGCACGTCGTGTTCGCGCTGCGTGACGCCGAACATGTCGAACTCGCCCTCGTTCCAGCCCACCACGAGATTGACCCCGAAGCGTCCTTCGCCGATGTGGTCGGCGGTGACGAACTCCTTGGCAGCGATCAGCGGGTGAAACAGCGGGGCGTGCACCGTGCCGAACACCGTCAGGTGCTTCGTTGCGCCCAGGAGGCCGGTGGCCCAGGTGATGGTCTCGAGTGTCGTGCCGTGGAAGTCGGTATCGCCGCCGTAGCCCTTCCAGCGGGCGATCGGCAGCATGAAATCGATGCCGGAATCGTCCGCCATGCGGGCGAGCCGCAGGCATTCCGGCCAACTCGCCGACCAGCGCTCCGGCACCTTGGTGGCGGAACGGCCGGACGAGCAGTTCGCGCCGAAAATCCCGATCTTCAGCGTGTTGTCGTTGTACATGGCGATGCGCTCGCGCATCGATGCGGAGCGCGTCGGCGCGAATGCTCCAGCGGGTTCCAGCACGGCGATCGATACTCCCGCGTGTGCCTATTGCGGCCGGTAGGGTCCGAGTTCACGCAGCGCGGCCTCGACGAACGAACCGTCGACCACGTTGTCGAGATTGATGTTGCCCTTGATCAGGCCCCGCTCGGCATAGAATGCGAGGTCGTAGGCGAGGCTTTCCTTGTTCACCCGGCCGTCGGGATTCATGCCCGTTGGAGTGAGCAGTTTGTAGATGTCGCGGTTCTTGATCGGGGTTGCTTCCGTGAGGATCGCGACGACCTCGTCGGCATTCGGTCCGTCGAGCCGCCCGCCCTTGAGCGCGCCGTTGTAGAAGCGTACGGCGCGAATGTAGGCGCGCATCAGTTTCCGGGCGGCTTCGGCCCGCTTCTGGGCAAAGTCCTCCGAATAGATCAGCACCGCGATCTGATGGTTCGGCAGAATCTCGTCGTCCGATCTGATGACGACCGCGTCGCCATTCCGGACAGCGATCGCGGCGGCCGGTTCGACCGAGGCCGACGCATCGACCGACTTGTTCTTGAGCGCGGCGACATGGTCGGGCAGCGGCATGTCGACTGTCTCGACGTCCGAGTATTTCAACCCGGCCGACTTCAGGAGCGTATTCAGCGTCGAGGTGTTGCTGACGCCGGGCGCATTCATTGCGAACTTCATGCCCTTGAGATCGGTCAGGCTCTTATAGCGTCCGCTCTCGAGATGATCCTTGCGGATGAGAATTTTCGTGCCGCCGTAGCCGGGCGGCGACGAAGCCTTGTCGGCGACGATCCTGATCTTGATGCCGCGTGCGACGGCGTTGTAGAGCCCGGCGGACGCCGAGCCGGCGCCCGCCTCGATCTGGCCGGCACCGAGCGGCGCCACCATGTCGGCGGCCGAGCGGAAGGACACGACTTTGACGTCGAGGCCCTCGTCCTGGAAGTAGCGCTTCTTGTCGGCGATGAAGATCGGCGCGTCGCTGGTGCTGCTGGTGGCGCCGACCGTGATGGGCTGCGCCCATGCGCTGCTGGACGGCATGAGAGCCATCCAGCAGACGCAAAACAGAAGCACGACTGCCAGCCGGGCCATCGGAGCCGCCCCTTGTTCCGCCGTTCCTGAAATCGCGGCGCGTTACGCGGTCACTTTGGCGTATTTGCCGGTGAGCTGATGGGTGTGCGGGTCCTTGGAGCCGCGGTTCGCCACGTCGAGCCGCGTCTCCCGGCTCCAGGTGCGCTTGAGATCGTCACGGATGTTGAAGCGCAGCTTGCCGAGTCCCTCGACCTCCAGCTCAACCACGTCGCCATCCATGAACGCGTTCAGGCCGCGGTGGTTGGTGCCGGAGGCGAGGATGTCGCCGGGCTCGAGCGTATGGATGGAGCTGACCCATTCGATGCAGCGCGGGATCTTGTGCGCCATGTCGTCGGTGTTGAAGTTCTGCTTGATCGTGCCGTTCACCGAAAGCTTGACCTGCAGCTTGTGCGGATCGCGGATTTCGTCGGCGGTGACGATGTAGGGACCGATCGGCGCGAAGGTGTCGCGCGATTTCATCTGGTAGAACACGTTGCCGGGCGGCGGCAGTCCGCGCGCCGAGCCGTCGACGAAGTTCATGTAGCCGAATACGTAGTTCATGGCGTCGGCGGCCTTCACGTTCTTCGCGCGCTTGCCGATGATGACCGCCATCTCGGCTTCGCCTTCGAAGATCGTCGCCGGCACGTCGGGGAGCACCATGGTGTCGCCCGGCCCGATGATCGCATTCGGCGATTTGTGGAAGGCGTTGATCGGAGCCGGCTCGGTGCGGGTACCGTCCTCCATGTAGTTGACCGCCATGCAGTCGATATTGATTGGGCGAGGGAGCGGCGCACGTACCCGTACGCCCGCAACCGCGATGCCATCGCCGCGCGCGACGGCATCTTCCAGCTTCGGCCTGAACTCGGCAAAGCGCTCGATCAGCCCGTTGATCAAATCATGCGGGCCGGTGTGCGGGATGCCCTGCACCACCGACGACACGTCGACCACCTTGTCGCCTTTGAGCACGCCGAGCTTGTAGTCATCAAAGTAGAGGATCTTCATTTCAGTCTCCGAAGAAGAGGTGAGAGGGAAGAGATGCGTGTGTGTCCCTGGCCGGATTCAATCAGGCCTCACTGCGAGGAGCCTTCAGGGCAACGAAGCCATCCGGAACAGGGCGCCGGATTGCTTCGCTACGCTCGCAATGACGGGGCCACACGGGAGTTCATTGTTCGAGTTTGATGCCGTTCGCCTCCGCAATTTTGCTGTAAAGCGTGATCTCGGTTTCGATGCGCTGCCGGAATTCCTCGGGCGTGGCCGGAGCGGCCAGCACGCCGGTTTCGGCAAGCCACTTCTTCACATCAGGCTGATCGAGCGCGTAGCGCACTTCGCCGTTGACCTTGTCGACGATGGCGCGCGGCGTCTGCGGCGGAGCCGCCAGCCCGAGCCACGACATCAGTTTGATGGCCGGAACCGTCTCCGCCATCGTGGGTACGTCCGGCATCAGCGGATAGCGTTCCGGCGACGAGACCGCAAGCGCCCGCACCTGTCCGTTCTTGATGCGGGAGATCGCCGAGGTCGCGGTATCGAGCATGGCATCGACCCGGCCGCCGATCATATCGGTGAAGGCTGGGACCGATCCGCGGTAAGGGATGCCGACCAGTTCGATGCCGGCCTGGTTCTCGATCCATTTTCCCAGCAGATGGTAGACGCTACCGCTGCCGATGATCGCGTAGTTGACCTTGCCGGGTTCGCGCCTGGCGCGGTCGACCAAGTCCTTGAAACTTGCGATGGGCGAATTCGGTGCGACCAGAAGAAACATCGGATACGACACGACGGTCGTGACGAAGGAAAACGCGTTGAGCGGATCGAACGGCAGCGACTTCAGGACCGCGGCCTGCGTCGTGAAACCTCCGGTCAGCATCGCAAGCGTGTGACCGTCGGGCGTGGCCCGCGACACCAGTTGGTTCGCCACCAGTCCGACACCCTGGGTGATGCTTTCCACGACCACCGGTTGGCCGAGGCGCTCCGTGAGCTTGCCGCCGATGATGCGAGCGACCAGGTCGGGGCTGCCGCCGGGCGCGGTGGGAATGACGATCCTGATGGCTCGCGTCGGCCAGGCTTGGCTTTCCGCGGTCGCGGAGGAGGCCGTGCCGAACGCGGTCGCGGCGCCGTAGAGGAGCGTTCTGCGCGTCACCGGCATGTTTCCACCCATCCCGACGATAGTCGGTTGTTCTTCGGCTGATCGCAGCCATTGATTATTGGCTCGAATTCTCGCGCATCGCGCCGCCCGCGTCCAGGGCCGCCAAGGATCGCAAAAGATGATCGCAAAAGATGATCGCAAGCCGTGATCGCAAGCGGTGATCGCAGAAGCGTTGCTCGCAACGCGCCGGGCGACGTATGATCGAAGACGACAAGACACGCCGGGAGACGCCAACATGACCGCAGCAGACCGCATGTACGATGTCGGCGGGGTCCTGCTGCCGCGGCCGTTCAAGCCGCGCCGGCTTGGCCACTTCGCGCTCTGGCACACCGATCTCGACATGGCGCGGCGGCTCTACGTCGATGCGCTTGGCTTTCGCCACACCGACAAGATCATGCGCGACGGCAACGTCGCGGCGGTGTTCACGTCGCACGGCACCGATCACCATTCGCTTGCCGCCATTCACGCTTCGACCGCCGAAGGTGTCCGCAAGCAGCACTATGAGAACGGCGTGTTCGTCAATCAGATCTCGTTCCAGGTCGGCACGCTGGAGGAAGTGTTCAACGCGCACCAGTATTTCGCGGAGCGGCAGGTCTACATCAGCCGGCTCGGACGGGATTTCCCCGGCAGCAACTGGGCGGTCTACGTGCTCGATCCGGACGGCCACCGCGTCGAGTTCTACTACGGCATGGAACAGATCGGCTGGGACCGCCGCAGCAAGCCGAACGCCGCTTACGTGCAGGCCGTGCGCAACAATTTTACGCTGCCGCAGCCGTCGGAAATGACGGAGATCCTGCACTCCGAACAAAGCGGCGTCGAGCTCGACAGCGGGTTCCGCCCGACTGAAGCGCTGCGCTGCGACTACTGCGTCGGCGGAGTAATGCTGCCGCGGCCGTTCAAGGTCACGAAGATCGGACCCGTCAACCTGTTCGTCACCGACATCGATGCGTCAGAGCGCTTCTATATCGAACTGCTCGGTCTGACGAAGACCGAGGAGGTGAACTATCACGGCCACCGCTGCGTTTTCCTGCGCTGCGGGACCGATCATCACACGATCGGGCTGTTCCCTCGCGGGCTGCGCGAAGAACTCGAACTCAATCCGGCGACCACGCTGATGAGCATCGGCGTGCAGGTCGGCTCCTACCGGCAATTGAAGGATGCGATCGCATTCCTGCGCGACAAGGACCTGCGGTTCATCGACAGCATCCCGTGCGATCTTCATCCGGGCGTCGATTACGCGGCGCACGCGGTCGGACCCGACGGGCATTGCATCGCGCTCTATCACAGCATGGAGCAGATCGGCTGGGACGGCCGGCCGCGCCCGGCCGCGCAACGTCGCCGTGTCGCTCCTGATTGGCCGCAGACGCTCGAAGCTACGCCTGACGCTTACGTCGATCAGGTCCTGCAGGGCCCGCTGGGTTAAGCGCCTAGAGCCGATGTCTCTCTCCGCTCGTCCCCGCGCAAGCGGGGACCCAGAGTCACAAGCATCGACCCGCAGTCCTGGGCTCCCGCTTGCGCGGGAACGAACGGAGAGAGGGTTCGCTCAATTCAAGTGGACTATATTACCGCTTCGGCCAGGGTACGCCCTGGTAGCCGCGCGGCACCGAGCCCACCCCCTTGTAGGCGAACTTCTGCAGGCGCTTACCCTCGTAGGTCTCGGTCGTGTAGAGATTGCCTTTCGAGTCCGACGCGATGCTGTGCACGCCGTAGAACTGGCCGGGCTGGCGTCCGCCGTCGCCGAAGGAAGCGATCTCCTCCAATGTCTCGCGCAGGATGATGCGCACGCGCTCGTTCTGGCCGTCGGCCAGCATGATGAAGCGCTGCGCCGGGTCCTTGGTGAACACGATGTCCCACACCGAACCCGCGCCGCGGGTATTTCGCGCGTAGAACGCCTCCTTCACGAACGTCCCGTCGGGCTGGAACACCTGCACCCGGTCGTTGGCGCGATCGCAGACGTAGACCAGCCCGTCGTTCGAACGCTCGACGCAGTGCACCGGATTGCGGAATTGCTGTGCCGGCGGCGCGCTCGGATCGTACGGACCGAGGTTGGCATCGTCCGGCTTGTTGCCGTAGGCGCCCCAATAGCGCTTCATCTTGCCGGTATCGGCATCGAGCACCGCGACGCGCTTGTTGCCGTAGCCGTCGGCGACATAGGCTTCGTTGGTCTTCGGATCGACCCAGATCTTGGCGACACGGCCGAAATTCTCCGGGTCGTTGCTGCCGCCGCTCTTGCCGAACTTGCCGACCTGCAGCAGGAACTTGCCGTCCTTGGTGAATTTGAGGATGTGCGCGTCCTTCTCGCCGTTGCCGCCGATCCAGACGTTGCCCTTGTAGTCGACATGGATGCCGTGGTTCGACTGCGGCCACTCGAAGCCCTCGCCGGGGCCGCCCCAGGACCGCACCAGATTGCCGTCCGGATCAAACACCAGGACGGGCGGTGCGGTGCGGCAGCATTCCGCGATCGGCGGCGTGAGTTCGGCGCCGCGCTCGTTGTTGTGCAGGCCCCCGGCGCCGCGATGAACGATCCAGACGTAATCCTGCTCGTCGACCCATGCGCCGATCGTCCATCCGAGCAGCCAGTTGTTGGGAAGCGGCTTCGGCCAAAGCGGATCGACCTCGAAGATCGGCGCCGAGACGCTCGATCCCTGCGCCTCGGCGTGCCGCTGCAGCAGCGCCTGGCCGAGGCCGAGTGCGGCAATAGCGGCCACGAGCGCACCGCCTGAAACCAGATTCCGCTTATGATTGAGTTTCATCGTCGCCTCCCTTTTCGAAGCATCTTCCGGGGTCTCCGCGGCGGAAATCCCAGGCGGCGCTCTCTCTTTATGGTGCGATTATAGGCGATCGGATCGGGCTTGTAAGGGCAATCGAAGTTCCCCTAACGTAACGGCGGTTGGAGGCCAAATCCGTGCGTTTTCATGGAGTTATTGATTTGGTGCGGGTGCGCGTCGCGGCGCTGATCGGCGCGCTCGCGTTCTTGTTTTCATTCGCCGCGGCCGCGCACGAGATTCCGACCGACGTCAGGATCAACGCGTTCGTAAAGCCCGAAGGCAAACGGCTCGAACTGCTGATTCGCGTGCCGATGGCCGCGTTGATCGAGGTGGAATTTCCGACCCGCGGGCCCGGCTATCTCGATCTCACGCGCATCGAGGATGCGCTGCGTGGCGCGGTCCAGCTCTACCTGACGGACAACATCACCGTTTACGAGAATGGCGCACGGCTGCCGGCGCCGCGCATCGTGCAGGCGCGCATCTCGCTGCCGTCGGACCGCTCGTTTGTGTCGTTTCAGGAGGCGCGCGCGCATGTCGAGGGGCCTCGGCTCGCCGACAGCCTGGAGCTTTACTGGAACCAGCAGTTGCTCGACGTGCTGCTGGAATATCCGATCCAGTCGGACCGCTCGGACTTCGCCATTCATCCGCGCATCGACCGGTTCGGCCGCAACGTCTCGACGGCCCTGCGCTTCATGCCGTCCGACGGCGCAACGCGCGCGTTCGAATTTCACGGCGACCCCGGTTTGGTGAACCTCGACCCAAGCTGGGGGCAGGCCGCGTTCCGGTTTGTCGCGTCCGGGTTCTGGCACATCCTCGAGGGCACGGACCACCTGCTGTTCCTGCTTTGCCTGGTGATTCCGGTTCGCCGGCTGCGGCCGCTCATCATCATCGTCACGGCGTTCACCGCAGGTCATTCGATCTCGCTGGTTGCGTCGGCCGCAGGCTTTGTTCCCGATGCGTTGTGGTTTCCGCCGCTGATCGAAACGCTGATCGCCGTCACCATCGTCTACATGGCGCTGGAGAATATCGTCTATGCGGCATTGGGACAGAACGGCGATGTTCTATCGCGGCGCTGGATCATCGCCTTCGCGTTCGGCATCATTCACGGCTTCGGGTTCTCGTTTGCACTGCGTGAATCTTTGCAATTTGCCGGCGACCATCTGCTGACCGCGCTTGCCTTCTTCAATATCGGGGTCGAGATCGGCCAGATCGCCGTGCTGCTCGTTCTCGTTCCGGCGCTGGCGCTGTTGTTCCGCTATGTCGTGCCCGAACGGCTCGGCATCATCATCCTGTCCGCGCTGGTCGCGCACACCGGCTGGCACTGGATGCTCGAGCGAGGAGCGGAGCTTGCGAAATTCCCGTTCCCGAAGATCGACGCGGCCTTCCTGGCAGGTGTGATGCGCGGGCTGATGGCAATGCTTATTCTTGCCGGGGCGGTCATGCTGGCGAACGGCTTGCTCCGGCGCTGGATAAGGCCCGACAAGATCGTGACCGCGGGCGCTCGGGGCGACGGCGGGTGAGCGCTGGTCTGCACATGCGGTTCAATTGGAACCTGGAGAGACTTTGATGAGCGCTGCGTTCAAGGGCCGGCGGGAAGACCAGCGTCTGGTCACCGGGAAGGGCCAATACACCGCCGACTGGAACCTGCCGGGCCAGGCCTACGGCTATTTCCTGCGCGCCGACCGGGCGCACGCCGAAATCGTGTCGCTCGATACAAGCGAAGCATCGGCGGTGCCGGGTGTGCTTGGCGTGTTCTCGGGCGAGGACCTTGCGAAGGCCGGCTACAAGAGCCCGCGCCCGCTCATGCACTTCAAGGGCAAGGACGGATCGGTGCTGCGAAATCCGCACCGGCCCGCGCTCGCGCACGGCCGCGTCCGCTTCGTCGGCGAGCCGGTCGCCCTCGTGGTCGCGGAGAACGAGGTCGCCGCGCAGGACGCCGCGGAACGCATCGTGGTGGACTATCGCGATCTGCCGGCGGTGATCGAGCTTACCGAGGCGCTGGCGCCGGCGGCCCCTGCGCTGCACGACGATGCGCCGGGCAACCTCGTTCTCGACTACGAGTACGGCAACCGTGACGCCGCCGAAGCGGCGTTCGCCAAGGCGGACCGCGTCGTGAGCATGAAGCTCCACGCTCAGCGCATCTCGGGCGTTCCGATGGAGCCGAAATCAGGCCTTGCCGCTTTCGACCGCAGCAGCGGCCGCTTCGACATCTATATGCCGACCCAGGGCATGGGCGACATCATGAAGGAGTTCGCGCACGTCACGGGGCTGACGCCCGAGCAGTTCCGGATTCACGCCAAGGATGTTGGTGGCGGCTTCGGCGTGCGCAACGAGGTCTATCCGGAATTCGCAGCGCTTGCCTACGCGGCACGGACGCTCGATCGCCCGGTGAAGTGGACCGGCACCCGCTCCGAGTCGCTCCTGAGCGATCACCATGGGCGCGGCGTGACGTTGAGCGGCGAGCTTGCGCTCGATCGCGATGGGAATTTTCTCGGAATGCGGATCGAATGGCTGGTGGATGTCGGTGCCTACTCGTCGAATGCCGGCCCCTTCACCAACACGGCGGCGGCGCCGACCTCCATGGCGGCAAACGTGTACCGCACGCCGGCGGTCTCCGGACTGAACCGTCTCGTCTTCACCAATGCCACGCCAACCGCGCCGTATCGCGGAGCCGGCCGTCCGAGCGTGTCGTATCTCGCGGAGCGGCTGGTCGACGAGGCGGCGCGCCTCACCGGCATCGATCGCATCGAACTGCGGCGCCGCAACCTGCTCACCAAGGAGTCGTTTCCCTACAAGACGCCGACCGGCGCCACCTACGACAGCGGCGATCCTGCCACGCTGCTGGATGAGGTGCTGCGCGTCGCGGACTGGGATGGCTTCGAGCGGCGGCGCGCCGAAGCCAAGAAACGCGGCAAGCTGCGCGGCATCGGCTGCGCGACCTTCATCGAGCCTTCCGGCGGTCTCGGCCAGGAGGAGATCTCAATCAAGTTCGACGCCAACGGCCTCCCGCAGCTTTTCACTTTGGCGGGGCCTTCGGGGCAGGGGCACGAAACCGTGTTCCCCGATCTCGTCGCCGGCATCCTCGGCATGTCGGCGGACAAGATCACCCTGCGGGCGAGCGATCCGGATGGACCGCCGCTTGTCGGCACCGGCTCGTTCGGCTCGCGCTCGCTGATCAGCCATGGCGGGGCGCTCTCGGTCGGCGCGCACGAGGTGGTGAAGAAGGGCCTCGCGTTGGCCGCGAAGGACCTCGAAGTCGCCGCCACCGACATCGTATTCGAGCAGGGCCGCTATCGCGTGCCGGGCACCGATCTGTCGATTGGGCTGGACGAGCTCGCGCGCAAGCACGCGGGCGGCGAAAGTCATCCGCTCGATGCGGTCGCCAAGATCGCAACTGCCGCTGCGTTCCCGAGCGGGGCGCACGTCGCAGAGGTCGAGGTCGATCCCGAAACCGGCGTGATCGAACTCCTTTGCTATGCGGCCGTGGACGACTGCGGAAACATCTTCAACCACACGCTGGTCGAGGGGCAACTCCTCGGCGGCATCATGCAGGGGCTCGGCCAGATCTTCGGCGAGCACTGCATGTATGACAGCGAGAGCGGGCAGTTTCTCACCGGCACGTTCATGGACTACTACATGCCGCGCGCCGACATCTTGCCGGAATTCTCGCTGCACGATCGTCCGACGCCGTCGCCGAGCAACCCGCTCGGTGCGAAAGGCGCCGGCGAGGCCGGAACAACCGGCTCGATTCCAACCGTAGCGAATGCCGTGATGGACGCGCTCAAGCCGCTCGGCATCCATCACCTCGATATGCCGTACACGCCGTACAAGGTGTGGGCAGCCATTCAGGCGCGCAACGTATGACGTGCGCTGGCGGCCGTTGCGGCTGTACTTGCGGAGACCTTGGTCCTATATTTTCAACGCATCGCGCTTGGCGAACGGGTGGACCGCGGAGGATTGCGAATGAACAGGATCGCGACGCCGCGTGACCTCGGCGCGATGGACGTGCTGCCATCCGCGCAAGAGATAATCACCGTTCTCAATCCCGTCGGTTATCCGCCCAAGGTTGCCAGGAAGTCCGCCGCGCCCCGGCTCGAATCCCTCGACGGCAAGACGATCTATCTCGTCGATTGCCGGTTCGACGATTCGATCGAACTCCTCAAGCAGGTTCAAGTGTGGTTCGCGGAGCACATGCCGAGCGTCAAGACGCGGATCGTCTCGCTGTCGGCGACTTATCAGCACGACGACCCGAAGACCTGGGAAGAGATCAAGGCGAACGGCGATGCGGCGATCGTCGGAGTCGGCCATTGCAGCACCTGCGCGCCGGGCGTCGCCACCCATTCGATCACGCTCGAAACCCGCTATGGCGTGCCGACCGTCGCGCTGCACACCGACATGTTCGACCGCGTGGTGCAGTCCGTCACCAAGATGGCCGGCCTGCCGGAAGCGCGGCGCGCGTTTGTGCCGCAGCCGGTGATGGGCAAGAGTACCGAGGAGCTCAGGGCCTACGTCTACGGCAACGATCCGGTTACCGGCCGGCCGGTCATGCAGGAGATCATCGCGGGCCTCACCACGATGTTGAACGGATGACATGAGCGCATTCGAGCGCACGACGCCGCGGCTGGTCGAACCGGACACCGAAGACAGACTTCAGCAGCAGTTTCTCGACAACAATTGGACGGACGGTCTGCCGATCGTTCTGCCGACCGAAAAGCGCGTCGCCGCCATGCTGGCGCACACCAGCCGCAAGCCCGACGAGGTGGTCGGCCGCATGCAGGCGACCGAGTTTCGCGTCGCCTGGGAATACACCGTCGAGAAGGTCGCGGTGAACGCCGTGATGGCGGGCGCCCGGCCGGAATACTTCCCGGTGATCCTGGCGCTCGCGGCCTCGCAGGTGTCGGCGCGCGGCTCGACGTCGAGTTCCGCGTCCGCGATGGTGGTGGTCAACGGTCCGATCCGGCACGAGATCAAGATGAATGCTGGCATTGGCGCGATGGGACCGTACAATCACGCAAATGCGACCATCGGGCGGGCCTATGGTCTCCTCTCGCAGAACCTGCAGGGTGGCTCGGTGCCGGGCGAGACCTTCATGGGCTCGCAGGGCAATAACTACACCTACAACAACATCACCTTTGCGGAGAACGAGGAGCGCAGCCCCTGGGAGCCTCTGCACGTGCAGAAGGGACTGAAGGCGGGCGACAGCGCGGTGAGCATCTTCTACGGCTGCCGTTCGACTACGTTCTGCCTCGGCCTGCGCGAAAAATACTGGCGCGAGCACGTGCGTGACATGCTGGCCGGCATCGACGGCAATTCGGCGCCCTGCCTGTTGCTCGATCCGCTCACCGCCCGGCAGTTCATCGACCGTGGCGCCTTCGACAGCAAGGACAAGCTGATCCGTTTCATTCATGAGACGGCGCAGATGCCGGCAGGGCGCTACTGGGACCTGCAGCTCGTGCAGAACTACGTCTATCCCTGGGCGACGTTTGGCAAGGAGCCGATGGCGACCTGGCTCAAGGCCAAGCCGGACGAGCTGATCCACCATTTCCCGGAGAGCGACGTCAACGTCGTGGTGGTCGGCGGCGAAACCAACGGCTATTGGCGCATCATGGGCGCCAAGTACCGCAAGACCGTGTCGATCGACGAGTGGCGGTGACGATTGCGGTAGCGGCTCTCAGCTTCGCCGTGGAACTCGCCGCCCGTCTCCAGCAAAGGAGAAGGGCGGCGGAAAGCGCGGCGGGCAATTCAAATTGCCCGGGAGAAAAATCAAATAGCCTTGTACAGGCGTTCGTCGTAGAGCGCGCCGGTCATCGGCGTGAGCGTGTCGCGGAATTTCTTGTTCTGCGCCGAGACGATGTGATCGTCGTAGGCCTTCTGGTTCTTCCAGATCTCGACCACGGTGAAATGGTTCGGCCGGCTGGACTGCTGGAACACCTCGAAGCGTACCACACCGCCTTCTTTCCGGCTGTCGGCGACCAGCGTCTTGAGCGCCGCGATGCACTCGTCCTTCTTCGGCGGCGGCACGTCGACGTGGGTCACTACGAAGACTGCGCCGGCCGGGACCTTGGCGTCGGCGGCGCCGATCTCCATGCCCGAATGCACGCGGTCGTCGATCAGGCTGATGAGCTGCGGCTTCTGCTTCTCCCGGAAGTCCTTGGTGTGCGCCGCGGCCATATGGGCGTCGTAGGCTTTCTGGTCCTTCCAGATCGACACGATGGCGAACTGGTTCGCAGGCGCGCCGCGTTGCAGAATCTCGTAGCGCAGGTTGCCGTCATCCTTGCGGCTGGCGGTGGCCAATTTCTGCAGCGCGGCCGCGACCGCAGCGCGTGACGCCGGCACGGCGTCGATGTAGCTCACCGCGTAGACCGCGCCATCCTGGGCCTGGGCGGAGTTCGCGGCAGCGAGTGGCAGGAGTGTGAGGCCGAGCAAGAGCGACAGCCACAGACGCATTGTATCCTCCCTGTATTTCGATTTTGTTTGTGCTCGATGGTAGTTCGTCGTCGTCCGTGCCGTCAACGCACTGTCGGCGGTTCTTCGCGCGGCCAGGTCGTTGGTTCAGCCGCTCTTGAAATGCCCAATGAGGCTTGTCAGGTCGCGCGCCATCACGTCCGGCACCATGTCGGGATATTCATCCGGCAGGTCGGCGCGATTGACCCAGGCGGTGCGAAAGCCGAATGCGCACGCGCCGGCCACGTCCCAGCGGTTCGAGGAAACGAAGACCACCTCGCGCGGGGAAAGTCGAAAGCGCTCGGTGACCAGCGCGTAGACCTCCGGGCGCGGCTTGTAGATGCCGATGGCGTCGACCGACAGCACGGCGTCGAGATCGCCGCCGATCCCGGCGGCATCGACCGCAGCGTTCAGCATTGGCGGCGAGCCGTTCGATAGGATCGCGGTGATGTGGTCGCCGCGCTTGAGGCCTTGCAACACGGGGCGCGCGTCCGGGAATGCGTCGAGCCTCATGTAGGCATCGAGCAGGGCAGGGCGGAGCGCGCGGTCGACCGAAGGAAATCGGGCGAAGCTGTAGTCGAGCGCGCGTTGGGTGAGCGTCCAGAAATCGACGTAGCGGCCGGCGAGCGTATGGGTCCAGGTGTATTCGAGCTGCTTGGTGCGCCAGATGTCGGAGAAGCGATCGGCGTCCGGGCCGGCGGCCGCGCGATGGCGACCGATCGCGGCATGCACGTCGAACAGGGTGCCGTAGGCATCGAATACGAACGCACGGGGCATGGCGGCTCCCTCCAGGAAATTGCTTCGGCATCATCAGCGTGCATGTAGTCCAGGCTGCGTCAGCAGGGTTTCGACCGACCGTCCGCGAATATCGTACACGCGGGCATACGACACGCCGTCACGCTCGACGTCGACAATGATCGGGGCATCGAGCTTCGCGCAGTAGAAGACGCCGAGCATCATCGCGAAGTCGGCGCCCTGGGGGTCCCATGTCGTCTCGAAATCGGGCCCGAGCTCGACCTGCGGCGAGCGGTGCGGACCGCAGACCGCGATCTTCCAGCGCCGGCCGGTGGGCTTGGTTTCGTCCTTGAGCTTCGCGAGCAGGCCTTGCGACGCCTGTTTGAAGGCGAGCCCCCAGTAGTCGAGCATGTAGCGGTGCTGCGCCGTGGCGACGCCGCCCGCCAGCCAGTTGAAGTGGGTGTATTCGTAAGGATGCAGCCGCGTCATCGCGATCACGGGCAGTGCGATGCCGAGAAGAAAAATCCCGGCGGCGAACGCCAGCGCAAAACGCCATCGCCGCATTGCATCGGTCAGCCAGCACGCCGCGAGCCCGCCAAGCACCGCCAATGGCGGCAGCACGAAGACGAAATGGCGGATGCCGTTGTACATCGCCGGCCGCAGCGCGACGGTGATGGCGATCGGCAACGCGGCGGCGAGTGCGACGATGAGATAGACCGCGCGATGGTTGACCGCGACATCGCGGCGCGCGGCGGCGACGAATGCGCCGGCCATGCCGCCAAATCCGAGCAGTGAGAAAATTTCCGGCAGCTTGAGCGCGAACAGCGTGGGCACATAGCTGCGCGGCATGTCGGGGACCGAGATCAGCGCACCGCCAAAGAGTTCCTCCCAGGGCTCCTCGAAGAAATGCGCGAAGTATTCGACCGCGCGGAACGGATTGAGCGGGTTGACCACTGCCCATGGCCACACCAGCGCCATGACCGCATAGGCGAGCAGCATCGCCGGAAGAAGCGCCACGACAAAGCGCCCAATCCGCGCGCCCGCCGTTCGTATGCCGTCGCGGCGTGCCTCGACTGCGAACGTCAGCGCGAGTGCCGCCAGCGCGTTGATCGCGCCGAACGCCCCCATGATGCGCGAGCCGATGCGACAGGCCAAATCCGGCGCCGACCAGCCCGTTCGTCGCCGTGGACGGCTTCGGATATTGTTCGAACGCCCGCACCAGACCCAGGAGCAGGATCGCCATTGCGACCGCGAACGGCGAGTCCTTCGGGTTCATGAACATATGGCCGACGTAAAGCGGGCAGGTCGCCAGCAGCAGCAACGCAATCAGGCCTGCGAGCGATCCACCGACGCGCCGGCCCACGCGCCAGGTCACGAGCATCCCGATGATGCCGACCGCGGCACCGATCAGCCGGCGCGTTTCGAACACGCTGAAAGGCAAGAGTTTCGCGGCGAGCGCGCCGAGGAGGTCGAAGCCGCCACCGTAGTAATAGAGGTTCACGAACGACAGTGCGCGCTGATCCTTGAACCCTGACGCATAGAACGCCAGCAGCAGATCGCCGTATTCGGCGTGGGTGTAGTCGTCCCAGCTCAGCCCGTAGTCGCGGAACGTCGCGAGCGCGACGACGGCCACGATAGAGAGCGTCACGATCGCCAGCCGATCGCAAAGCCGCACCACCTTCGGAGTCTCGGGCGTCATGCCTGATTATGCCGCCAATTGTTCGCGCGCGCGCAAAACAAAAAGCGGGGCAGGAGCCCCGCTTCTGTCATCAATGTCTACTTGCGGCCGAGAGCAGAGTTACTTCGCAGCCGCGTCGAACATCTTGGCCACGTATTCCCAATTGACCAGGTGGTCCAGGAAGGCCTTGAGGTAGTCGGGCCGCCGGTTGCGATAGTCGATGTAGTAGGAATGCTCCCAGACGTCGCAGCCGAGGATTGGTTTGCCGCCGTGGACCAACGGGCTTTCGCCGTTGGCGGTCTTGGTCACGACGATCTTGCCGTCTTTGACCGCAAGCCAGCACCAGCCGGAGCCGAACTGGGTCACGCCGGCCTGGATGAAGTCCTCCTTCATCTTCGCGACCGAACCGAGGTCGGCGACGATCTTCTTCTCCAGGTGTCCCGGCAATTTGTCGCCGCCGCCGTTCGGCTTCATCCACTGCCAGAAGTGCAGGTGGTTGTAGTGCTGGCCGGCATTATTGAAGAGCCCGGCGTTCTTGCCGAACGAGCCCTTCACGATCTCTTCGAGGGATTTGCCCTCCCATTCGGTGCCTTTGAGCAGATTGTTGCCGTTGTTGACGTAGGCGAGGTGATGCTTGTCGTGGTGATACTCGAGTGTCTCGCGCGACATGTACGGAGCGAGCGCTTCGTGGGCATACGGAAGTTCGGGTAGCTTGAATGTCATTGGTGGTCCTCCTCATCGCTCCAGTAGTTGCAAACGCGCCGATTTGTCCAGTGGTTCCAGCCGGCCTGCCGGAGTGCGGGGGACAACCGTGTTCGGGAGTGTTCAGCCCATGGCTGCATGTGGTAGTTTGTAGTGCTTATAAATTGAACATAAGGGGGAATTCTCATGGCGGCCTTTTTCCAATCGCTGCACAAGACGCTGGCAGCGGGCTTCGGCATCGTCATCGTGCTCATCATCCTGGCCGGCCTGATCACCGGCCATTGGATCCATCTGGATACGCCACCGTGGTGGGCATTCTTCTGGCGCTGGCTGCACATCATGGCCGGCATCATGTGGATGGGCCTGCTCTGGTATCTCAATTTCGTGCAGACGCCGACGGTGCCGAAGATCGAGCCTGCGGAGCATCGCGCCGCGATCACCAAGTACATCGCGCCTAACGTGCTGTTCTGGTTCCGTTACTCCGCGCTGGCGACGGTGCTGCTGGGGCTCATGCTGGCCTTCCACAAGGGCTATCTGGTGCAGGCACTGACCTTCCAGAAGCCGGTCTACACCATCGGTATCGGCATGTGGCTGGCGCTGATCATGGCGTTCAACGTCTGGTTCATCATCTGGCCGAACCAGAAGAAGGTGCTCGGTATCGTCAACGCCACCGCCGACGAGAAGGCTGCCGCCGGCCGGCTGGCGGGCATGACGTCCCGCATCAACACCATGCTGTCGATCCCGATGCTCTACTGCATGGTGGCGCAGCAGAACGGCGGTCTCTGATCGTCATACGGACGGTTCTTCCTGCACGGCACGGTGCGGACCTGACGGGTCTGCACCGCTGCCGTGTGGGATTACCTCCGCGGTTCTGTCTGGACTTAGGTTAATCGGGGCGAATTGCTGCCGAGTAGTCGGCCTCTTATTAATCAAAGATCGGATTTACTGGGGCACTGTCACATTAGTTGTTGCGGTTGATGCTGAAGCGGGCCAAAATTATTTGTTAACCGTAGCAGCCAGGTGGGCGGGGGCTATGGGCGGATGGAACAGCCCCTGCGGCGGGCGTAGGCGTAGATGTCAGTCATCTTGTTGATCGTAGGGATCGTGGTGACCGGCGCGGGCCTGGCGGCCCTTGGATTCGGTATTCCTATCAATGAGTTCAGTCTCGGGACCACGCTCATTACGGCGGGTACGACCGGGCTCTGCAGCGGCCTCATCCTGATCGGCCTGTCGGCTGCCGTGTCCGAACTCCGCCGGGTCGGCGACCTGCTCAAGGTACGGCCGCTCGGCCAGCCTGTCCGCAAAACCGAGGCCCAGGCAGGCGCCGCGCAAGCCGTGCAGCCGCCCGCGGCTCCCGCAATGCCGGCCGCCATTTCGCCGGCGGCTCCCCAGCCGCCAGCTCTCCCGCCTTTCACGCAAGCTCCCGCTCCAGCCGGCTATGCGCCCGCTCCCAGCATGCCGGCAAGCGCGCCCGCGGCGGGCCCTCCCGCCGGCGTTCGCCACGCGGCTCCTCCTCCGCCGCAGCGGCCGAGACCCGAGATCCCGGCGCACGATCCGCGTCGCGCGGAGCCGCAACCGGCGCCGGCCTCCTCGATGGACGTGTCCGCCGCCGCGCTTGAGCGCCTGCGCTCAAGCATCCCGCGCGAACGGGGGCGGCCGGAACCCGCGATGGTCCCGGAGGGGGACGAAGTTCCATTATCTCCCAACGGCCATCAGACGGCGCCGGCGCGCCGCGCCAGCCTCGAGCCGGCGCTCGAACCACGGCTCACGCCGGCAGACCGGCTCGGTGGCGCGGCAGGCGAAGGGCCGAAATCGTCGCGGTTGGATTTCCTGTTCCGCGCCCGGCAAGCGACCCAGGCGCGGTCGGAGAGTTTCGATCCGGGGCGGCCGGCAGAGACGCAATACGCCCGGGGCGCGCCGCCGGAGATGCAGCCGCGATATCCCGAGACAACGCGCGCACCCGCGGCTCCGCCACCGGCTCCGCCCGCTGCTTCCCATCCGGCGGCAGCAACGGTCGACACCCGGCCGCATGAACCCGCGCCTGCGACCGAGCAGTCCGCCGGGATCTTGAAATCAGGCGTCGTCGACGGGATGGCCTACACGCTTTATTCCGACGGATCGATCGAGGCGAAGCTGCCGGATGGCACTGTCCGGTTCGGGTCGATCGCCGAACTGCGCGCCCATATCGAAAAGCACCCGTAGGTCTTGCCGGCGTCGCGTCCGGTCGGCCGCGATGTTGCAGCCCTCTTCGTCTATGCGCCGGATGCTCCCGGTTCGAATTTCAAAGCGGTCCCGTTCATACAATAGCGCGCGCCAGTCGGTTTGGGACCGTCGGGGAAGACGTGGCCGAGATGGGCGTCGCACGCCGCGCAGCGCACTTCGGTGCGTCGCATGAAAAGTGCGCGGTCGACGTGCTCGCTTACTGCTTCCTTGGAAACCGGTGCAAAGAAGCTCGGCCAGCCGGTGCGGGAGTCGAACTTGGTGCCTGAGGCAAACAACGCTGCCCCGCAGCAGACGCAATTGAACGTGCCCGAGCGCTTTTCGTTGTTGAGCGGATTGGTAAAAGCGCGTTCGGTGCCGTGTTGACGGGTGACGTAATACTGTTCGGGAGTCAGTTGCTTCTTCCAGTCGGCGTCCGATTTGACGATTTTGGCGGGCGAGACGGAACTCATGGTGCGAACCTCTGGCCGTTGGCGGGTGGCGACGCGCAATATTTAGGCGCGCACCGGCAAGGGGCAATTCACCCGCGCGTGACCGGCTGATGCCGCCTGGGTAAACCCAGTTTGAGCGTGAGAGCAGACCATGCCGCCGTCGGTGCTTGACTTGTAAATGTCAGAATTCGGGAATAAGTTGAACCCCACTACTCATCGAATTGAGAAACTTTAACTTGCCAGCGATGAAGAATACGAATAGGAAAACAATAACGACGTTCGGGCGAAACCAATTGATCTCGTATAGCCGGTTATTTCGCCATCCGTCCAGCTGGAATAATCAGGACCTCGGCCTCTACGGTCGTGTTGTTTCAAAGCTCAATGAATGGTGGGACCAATAATCCATGAATGATCATATGGCGGGTGGAACTTTCATCAAGCTGACGGCGGAAATCGTCTCGGCGTATGTCAGCAACAACTCTGTGCCTTCGGTCGACTTGCCGGCGTTGATCGGCCAGGTCCACACGGCGTTGAGCCGCGTGTCGAATGGGCAAACCGACATCTCGCTGGAGCCGCCGAAGCCCGCGGTGGCAGTGAAGAAATCGATCACGCCCGACCACATCGTCTGTCTCGAGGATGGTAAGAAATTCAAGTCGCTCAAGCGGCACCTGCGCACGCAGTACGGCATGACGCCCGAGCAGTACCGGGAGAAATGGGCGCTTCCGCCGGACTATCCGATGGTGGCGCCGAACTACGCGGCCGCGCGCTCCCACCTCGCCAAGCAGATGGGCCTTGGCCAACAGCGCCGTCGCCGCAAATAGCCGGCGGGCTCGAACTCAACACCACAGGTGTTTTCGTCGGGGCCGGCGCGTTGCGCGCGGCCCTTTCTACTTTGGAGTGGCGCGAAGGCGGCGGTGCGGGTTCTTATTGCGCTTGACATCAAGGATATATTTCCTATAGGAATTCGCGCCTAATGTTCATCGCGGAGGCGGCATGAGCAGGCGCGCAAAAGCGGGCATCGGCAAATCGGCGGCAGCGCTGCTCGCGGAACTGGCGCGGCAGACGGCCTCGCGCACGGGCGCGGCCCCGCCTCGGAGCGAGGCGGCCGCTCGCGATGCCAGTGCGCTCGTTGCCGCCGACCTGGCGCGGCAGCTTGCCGGAGGCGGGCTTGAGATCACGGACGCCGGCCGTGCGCATTTGGCGCGCGCGGCGCGCGCGCGCGATGGCTCCGGCGTCGATCCATTTACTGCACAGCATCTCGCGCTTGCGGAAGGCGAAGCCGAGACCGCTAGCGGTCGTACCCGTGTTACCGTCGATCTTGCGGAGAGCCCGCTCGCCTGGCTCGCGCGCCGCAAGGGACGCGACGGCCGCGCGCTGATCGAGGCGGCGCAGTTCCAGGCCGGCGAGAGACTGCGCGCCGATTTCACGCGCGCGCAACTGATGCCGCGCATCACCGCCAATTGGACATCCGCTGTGGCACGCGACGGCCATCGTGGCGCCCGCGCGGCCGCAATGACCGAGACCATCGTCGCGGCCCGCCAGCGGGTGCGCCATGCGCTCGATCAGGTGGGGCCCGAGTTCACCGGACTTCTTCTCGACGTATGCTGTTTTCTCAAGGGCCTGGAAGACGTGGAGCGCCAACGCGGCTGGCCGCGCAGTTCCGCCAAGGTCGTGCTGCAGCTTGGCCTCGACCGGCTCGCCCGTCATTATGGCTACAACGGCGAGGCACGCGGCACTGCGCGCGCGCCGGTGCGAACCTGGCTGGCTGACGATGCGCGGTTTGTCGTGAGCGATTGAATGCCGCTGTTAGGCTGCGGTCGCCAGGGCCGCCCGCGCGTCCGACTTGATGCGCTCGACCATGGAGCGGAATCCGTTCGAGCGCTGCGGCGTGAGATGCTCTTTCAGGCCAAGCCGTTCGAACAGCGCGATCGCATCCGCCGTCAAAATGTCGCGCGCCGGCTTGCCGGAATAGAGCGCGAACAGGATGGCGATCAGGCCGCGCACGATATGCGCGTCGCTGTCGCCGGTGAAGCGCAGCACAGGGCCCTGCGCGCCGTCAGGCAGCACCGTGGTGTCGAGCCAAACCTGACTGGCACAGCCCTGAACCTTGTTCGTTTCGCTGCGGTCCTTATCGGCGAGCGGAACAAGCGTCCGGCCGAGTTCGATGACATAGCGATAGCGGTCGTCCCACTCGTCCAGGAGTGAGAAATTGTCGATGATCTCGTCGATCGACGTCATGGTTTCGGGCGCGGTCATGCTACCGCATAGCGTAAATAACGACCGAGATATAGCGACGATTGCGCCCTTCGCGAGGGCCCGGCGGCGCAGCGTGCGGGACTTGACCCGCGCGCCTTAGGCCGGTCCGCCGCGCCGCGTGTCCTTGTGCGGAGCGCGCCAGGCGGGAGCTGCGTCCGGCGCGGCGAGTGTGCTCTGCGACGGCCTGGGCGTCGGCATCGGCACGGCCTTGCCTGGCGAGCTCGGCGTCGAGCCGGTCTCGTTCGGACCGACATGCTCGTTGAGGAATTCGTAGAGCATCTTGGCGCCGGCCTGCGCCCGCTGGCCGAGCGCAACTGCGACCTGCGAGCCAACCGCGCAGGCATCCGACTGCCGGCCGCAGAATTGCTTCACGTCCGAAACCGCGGCGGTGGCGGCCGAGATGGCTTCGACCGGTCCGACATTGACCTTCGGCGTCGACTGTGACCCGCCGCTCGGCAGGCACACCAGAATGACCGTCAGCCAGAACCCCATTCGCAGAAGGAAAAACATAATCTGCCCCGTTTTCCCCACGGCCCCTTGCCGGCCGTATGGATTGCAAGCTAGCAGCAACGCTTGAAACCGGGGTTCGTTCGGGAGCGACGTTTTTGTCCAGTTTCGACGCTAATCAAGCGCGAATTTTCAGACAATTCGAACAAGCAGCATTTGAGTAAAACTTGAGGGACATACGATGCCAGAAACCAGGCCGCCAGAAATAAGGCATGTCGGCGTGCTGTGTTGGCGTGCCGGCTGACTGGTGAATCGTTCTCGACGGGCGCAATCGGCAACGGGCCGTTCACCATTTCGCGCAAATGCGCGCCGATCCGGCGGCGATCCGTCGGTGAATCGAACCCGGGTGTTGCACATCTGCAACTCGCTTTAGCGTTCATTTAAGTGGCCTCTGACACGATCCCGCCAACCAAATAAGGGGGCGCGATCCAATCAACGGATGCGCGTACAGGGACGTGGGTTTGTTGCGTACCATCCGCGACTACGTCGACAGCCTGGTGCACGCCTCGGCGGGCCAGGATGCGCTGAGTCTCTCGCGGCACCGTGCCTTCATCGCCCCGCGGCTGATCGGCGGCCTGGTCGCGCTCGCGGCATTTCCGGTCTACATCAGTCTGCGCGGCGCTCCGAGTATCCTGGAAATCATTGTCTTCGCCTGGCTGCTCGCGCCCATCCTGATCGCCTATTTTCTCTCGCGGACCGGCCGATATGAGAGCGCCCACGTGCTCTCTTCACTTGCGCTGACCGGGCTCGTCGCCGTGGTTGCGATGGGGACCGGGGGCATCGGTTCGTTCGCGGCGATCTGGCTCGTGGTTGTGCCGCTCGAGGCGGCACTGTCCGCGTCGCGCCGGGTCGTCGCGCTGGCCTCGACCTTCGCGCTCGCCGCCGCAGGCCTTCTGTTGTGCATGGGCGAGATGAATCTGCTGCCGTCCGCGACCGGGCTTCAGCATGAGCAGGCTGCGCTTGCCGCGCTCGGCATCGTGTCGGCGGCGCTCTACGCCACCGGTCTCGCGCTCGGTGCAGAATCGCTCGCGCGCGCCGGCTTCTGGCTGCTCTATGCGGAGGAAGACCGCTACCGTCTGCTGGCTCGCAACATGACCGACGTCATCTCCCGCCATGGCCGCAACGGCGCCGTGCTCTTCGTGTCGCCGGCGGCCGAGTCGCTGTTCGGCGCGAAGGTGTCCGACCTTCTGGGTGACGGCCTGTTCGAACGGGTACAGGTCGCCGACCGGCCGGCCTACCTCACGGCGCTTGCCGACGCCGCGGTGCGGGGCGAAGCCCGTTCCGTGGAGTTCCGTGTACGGCGCAGTCCGGACGAGGCAGGCCTGCATCCGGGCGGACAGTTCATCTGGGTCGAGATGCGCTGCCGGCCGCTCGAACAGCTATCGGATGAGCGCGGTTCCCATCAGAGCCGCGAAGTCGTTGCCGTCATGCGCGATACCACCGAGCGCAAGGTGCAGCAGCAGGGGCTCGAAGAGGCACGCGCGGAAGCTGAACGGGCGAACGCGGAAAAGAGCCGCTTCCTCGCGACCATGAGCCATGAATTGCGCACGCCGCTTAACGCCATCATCGGCTTCTCCGAAATGCTGATGAAGGAGGGGACGCTGGTGATCGGTCCCGAGCGGCGGCAGGAATACGCCCACCTCATCAACGGCTCCGGCCATCATCTCCTGTCGGTGGTCAACGGCATTCTCGACATGTCGAAGATCGAAACCGGTAATTTCGAAATCTCGCCCGAACGGTTCGCGCCCGAGCAGGTGATCGCCGATTGCTGCGAGATCCTTGCGCTGAAAGCGCGCGAAGCCGGGATCCAGCTTGTGGTGCAACTTGCACCGCGGCTGCCGGAGTTGACCGCCGACAAGCGCTCGCTCAACCAGATCATGCTCAACCTCCTGTCCAACGCGATCAAATTCAGCCATCGCGGCGGCACGGTGACCGTCAGCGCGACGACCGAGGGCGGTTCGATCGCCATCACGGTCGCGGACACCGGTGTTGGCATCGGCGAAGCCGATCTGGCCCGCGTCGGCGATCCGTTCTTCCAGGCGCGATCGAGCTACGATCGGCGCCACGACGGCACCGGCCTCGGGCTTTCCATCGTCAAAGGCCTGGTCGCGCTGCACGGCGGCCATGTCGGCATTCAGAGCCGGCTCGGGGAGGGGACGCGGGTGACCTTCCACATGCCGATCGACTGTCTGAATGCTCGCACGAGTTCCGATGCGACGGTGGTCGCTCTTCCGGTCGCGCGAGCGGCCGATCCTCTTCCTCAAGACTTGGTGAAGAAAAGTGCCTAGTCAGGTCGCAAAGGGTCTGTTGGCGACGCTCGGCTGGAACCGGCGCGACGCCGTCGCGGTCACGGCCGGCGCGGTCGCAACGATCGCGTTCCTGGTCAACGTGCTATACATGCAGTCGAACCCAAATCCGGCGACGTCTAAGAGCAGAATCGCGACCGGCGACAAGCCGGCCGCGACCGCGGTCACCCTGGCCCCGGTGACGGGGGCGGCTTTACGCCCGCAGCCGCAGCCCGTACGGACGGTCGCGATCACGCAATCGCCGCTGACCCCCGTGCAGATCGCGCCGCCGCCGGCAAGAACGGCTACTCCCGTGAGTGCACCGCCCGCGCCGGTGAGTGCGCCGCCTGCAGCTCGCACGCCGGGCGCCATCATCCTGGACATTCAACGCGAACTCGCCCGGCGCGGCTTCTTCGACGGCTCGGTCGACGGGTTCCAAGGTCCGAAGACCGATCGGGCGATCCGCGATTTCGAGCGTGCTGCCGGCCTGAAAATGGCTCCGGAGCCGAGCGAAAATCTGTTGCAGGCCATCCTGCGCGCACCGGCCCGTATCGCGAAGGGATCGGGCGTGGCGCCGCCCGCCGCCCGGTCGGCTGCCGTCGCCAACGATGTCGCCGCCGAGCGGCCCACGCCGTCGAAGCGCGTCATCGCGATGCAGCGCGTTCTCTCGGAGTTCGGCTACGGCCAGATCAAGCCGACCGGACTGATCGATCCGGAAACCCAGGCGGCGATCGAGAAATTCGAGCGCGAGCGCAAGCTGCCGGTGACCGGTCAGGCCTCCGACCGGGTTGCACGCGAACTCGCAACGGTCACAGGCCGCGCACTGGATTAGTGCTGCTTCGCAGAAAACGTCCTCCGGTCATTCCTGCGCAAGCGGGCATCCAGCCTTTCTTTCCTGTACTGTAGCCATGCTAAAGCTGTTCCAGGTCCGCGCTTGCGCGGGGATGAGCGGGATGTGAATGCGCCTGAAATCCGCGATCTGGGTCGCGGCCTATCTCCGCCGCTGCTTCACCGAAGGCGCCTTCGCGGCGGTGCGCAAGCGCGGCGCCGAGGAGGCAGGCGCGATCTTCATCAAGCTGAACCGGCTCGACGGAACCGCGGAACTTTTCGGCCCCGCTCCGCAGAGCGCCTTCGACGACGCGCGCCCCGCCGATCGGCTGTTCAGCGCCTGCGTTGCAGGGCAGCCTGCGCCGGATGCCAAGATCGAGGAGCGTTTGGCGCGCGAAATGCGCTTTGACCCTGACGTCTGGATCGTCGAGGTAGAGGACCGCGCCGGCCGTCATTTCCTCGATCAGCTCGCCGGCTGAACGGCTATTGCCCGGTGCCGTTGCGCGATGCAGCCGCCGGAATTACGGCCGGCCGGCGGGCGATCTCCGACAGCGCGCGGCGGGCATTCTCGGCCGCGTTGCGCCAGCCAAGCGGTTCGTGCCGGGCGGGCTTGTAATCGGCTGGATCGGCATTGCGCAGGATCGCGATCATCCGGCGCGCGGCGTCGACGGTGATCTCGCTGTAGAGCTCGGCGAGTTCGTAAACACGATCGATTGATTGCCCGACGCGCGGATTCACGAACAGCAGCATGCGCTGCAGGACATCGGCCGGGAGCGCCATGGCCTTGGCAGCAACGACGATCAGGTCGCCCAATTCGTCCTCGATGATCCGGCGGGCCTGCCGGTACGAAATGCCAAGTGCACGCTCGAATTCGCGCATGACGCCTTCCAGATTGTGCTGGAGGGCGGCGGATTCGAGCCGCCGGACATCCTTCAGGTCGAGCAAGGCGACGGGAGCCGGCGGCGGTGCGGCGGCGTACTCGAGATTGACCAGGATCAGCCGGCGCTCCATTGGAGCCGCCGCGTAGAACATTTCCGCAAGCTCCGATGTCTCGTTCGTGACGGCATGAGCGGCGGCCGTTTCCAGACTTTCCGCCGCCGGCACGGTGCGCGCCGCGATCGCCGCCGCGTGCGCGGCTCCGCACTCCTCGCCGATGGCCGTAAGCTCCGCGGAGGTCAGGCAGCGTGAATATTTCAGGATCGGTTCGGCGACCGCGATCTCATCGCGCGCCAGTCGCCCGATGACCTCGCGCGGCGCGCCGGGATAGTCTGCGAGCCGGGTGGCGAGCGAGATACGCGCGCCGGCATCGGTGGCCTCGATAAGCCGCAGCGCGAGCTCTGAATAATAACGCTCGTCGTCCGGGGTATGCGACGGCTTCTGCAGATAGAGGTCGGTCAGCACGCGCAGCAGCGTCGGACGCATGTCCACTCCGCCGCGCGGGTCGAGATCGATCAGGCCTTCCAGGTCGGCAAACGCCGGCGGCGGATTGAGCATGGTGACTGCGCCTTTGTGGCAACACGCGCGTTTTGAAATACCCTAGGGCGCCTGCGTTATTGAACCGTTAACCTTGCACCCTGCTAAATCGTCGTATCGACCGAGGGGTCGGATTTGGCATCCGACAGTGAGTGCGGGGGATTGAAAATGGGAATGGTCATCAGCTTTCCGGAAGCGGGGCAGGTGGCGCGACCGCCGAGAGTGTTCGCGGGTCGTGCGGGTTCGGCGACGGTAATCATTCTTCCGGTGATCCGGATCGAGCGCTACACCGACGAGCCGACGGGCGGGTTCGAGCCGGCCGAGACGTCGCGCAGCCAGCGCCGCCGTCGTCGCCGCCGCACGTCGCGCTCCTGACCTTGACCGCGGCATACCGCCTTGACCAATTCCCGCACGACAGCGCCGGTCCGCTCCGGCAAGCCGCGGCGCCTTTGCGTCGACCTGTCGCTTTGTCTCTTCCTGGTCATGGTATGCCCCAATGGCGACTTCGGGCGGGTGCGCCCGTCGCTCCTAAACGATGACGTCCATGCCTGGGTCGGCCGCGACGCCGCGCGCGACCAGGGTGCTCCCATCTCGCTCTATCCGCTGACCGACGACGAGATCCGATTACGCGATCTTGCCTATCCGCTGATCGAGCCGCCGTTCGACCGTCAGCGCTGGTTCAGCGTGCTGGGTGAATGGGGCCTTACGCATCGCTTCAGGCCCGAATGGTATCTTTGCGATCCGACCGCCTATGCGGCGCGGCTGATGACCGCATTCGTGCGCTCCGAGACGACACGCTATGCCCGCCTGATCGAAGATGCCCGCAATGATGTGGCGCGCCTCGATCAGTTCTTCATGACCGCGCGCCGGGTCGTCGATATGGATGCCAAGCGGGGGCAAAGCCTCAGCTACGTCACGCCCTTGAGCGGGCCTGAGATCGCCAACGCGCAGGCGCGCATGGGCGAAAACGTCATGGTCATCGGTTGGGTCCAGAGATCGCTCGCCGACCGCGTCGCGTCCTATCGGTTCGCGCTTGAGCGGCTGGTCATCGCGGTGCCTTCACCGCTGGCGATGGAGAGCGACCGTGCCATCTCGCTGCTCCATTCGCGGGCATCGCAGGGATCCTTGGTGCCGACGCCCGATTTCAGCGTGGCGACCGCCGCGGGCCCGGCTCCGCTGCGGCGTTAGCGGGCGATAGTCTCCGAACTATGAAGCATCACTGCGCTCGGCACTGGGCGGTGGTCAGCGCAGCGCGCGCCGCCGCCATCAGCCCGGGTTCCGGAGCCAAGGCCCTGATCATGATCAGCCCGGTCGTGGTGGGTGAAGCCACGATCAAACGGTCCGCCGCGGTGATTTCCTCGTTGGTCGGCAGTTCCTCGCGCTGGGCCGTCGTCATGAGTTCGAGCTCGATGACGCGCCGGCCGGCCGCGCGGTCGTTGATGGCGTAGAAGGCGACATCGGAGCGGGTATAGAACGACACCGAGGTATACGCCGGGCTGATCGGGACGGAGAACTTCATCGGACCGCGCGACAGATCATACCGGCAGACCGCGACCGCAAATGCGGGGTCCATGAACGGCAGGATCGCATTGTCGGGCGCGGGAGCCGGCAGCGGCGTGACGGCGTTCACTGGAGCGAGCGGGGACACCCTTGCGTAGGCGTCCTGTGTCGCCAGCCTGGGGAGCACCAGCACCGTCGCGAGATGGACGATGCCGCCGAGCAGGAGGCCTCCCAGGAGCCATAGGAAGAGGCGGATCACGAGCAGGGCCTCCGCGTCACGAAGGGCATCGGGGCGTCGCGCCCGGTGCGTGTCGCAGCGCCTATCGGCGTATCGTAAAGCCGCAGCACCAGGACGTAGCGCTCGACGCCGCCGGTCGGCAGCCAATTGCCCGATCGCGCACGCGGGCCGACCGTCATTTCGAAGCTGCCATCCGAACGGCGGATCACCTCCTGGCTGGTGAAGCCTTGCCGCCGCAGCGAATTGGCAACCATTTGTCCCTCGAGGTCATAGAGGGTGATGGTCCAGAATCGCGCCTGCGGGGTGACGCCGCTCAGAACGACATCGCAGCGTCCATCAAGCGGCGTACCGGCATTGTCCGTGCGCGCGTAGAACGCAACGCCGTCGCCGGAGCCGACTGGAAGCTCGCCGGTGCGCGCGACGATGGCGCGGGCATACGGATCGATGCCCGGCGTGCCATTCTTCGGCCACGCGGTCCAGGCGCCGATCGTAACGCCGCCATAGGCCGTGCCCTCGGACAACGCGATCCAGGTCAGACCAAGACCGATCGCCGCCGCAACGGTGAAAGCAAATATCGCTCCAAATAGCAGGCGCACAGTCAACCCGATCGAGTGATGTCAAAGGCGAGCGACGGCGGCGAACACGACCGGCGCGTCAATTGCCGCGAACCTGACCAGCGGGCGGTTGCTCCGACGCCGCGAACGTGCCTTGGCCCGGCGCTCCATTTTGCGCGTCTGCCGCCTTGCCCGAACCGCTGCTCGTGACAAGCGCGCGCGTAGCATCATCCATCAGCCGTTCGACGCGCACCAGCACGTCGGTGCCGCGCTTGGTCAGCACCGTCGGCCGCAGCACGTCCGGTACTCCGTCCTTTTTATCCTTGCCGTTGTCCGCCACCGTGCGGCCGACCGTCGCGCCGTTCGGGGCGAGCCCCGGGATCTGCTTGAGCTCGACGCCTTGGTGGGCAAATTCCATGATGTCGTGCCAGGTCTGCGCCGGCAGCGAGCCGCCGGTCATCTGCTGCATCGGAGTGTAGTCGTCGTTGCCGTACCAGACGCCCATGACGAAATTGCCGGTGAAGCCCACGAACCAGGCGTCGCGGTGCGCATTGGTGGTGCCGGTTTTGCCGGCGGCCTTCATGCCGTCGAGAATCGCGCGTCGCGCGGTACCTTCCTCGACCACCTTGCTCATCATCATATTCATGTCCTGGGCGACCTGCTGCGTGATCACCTGAACGGGCTTCTTGCCGTCGCGGTCCCAGCGCCAGATCAGATCGCCGGCGCCGCTGCGAACCTCGAGCACGGCATGCGGCGTATGCGCCTTGCCGTTGTTGACGAACATGGTGTAGCCGCCGGTGTGGTCGAGCACGGTGACTTCGTCGGCGCCGATCGGCATCGACGGGGTATCGGGCAGTGGCGAGCGGATGCCGGCCTTGCGCGCGAGTTGCCTGATCTTCTCGCGCCCGATCTTCGGGTTGCCGTTGCCGAGCGCGATGGAGAGCTTCACCGGGATGACGTTGATCGAGCGGGTGATCGCCTGCGTCAGCGTCATCGCGCCGGAATGGCCGCCGGAATAGTTCTTCGGACACCAGTTGCCGATGCAGACCGGCGAGTCCACAACGATCGATGCTCGGTTTGAAGCCGCCGCTCGCGAGCGCGGTCGCGTACACATAGGGCTTGAACGAGGAGCCGGGCTGGCGCGCCGCGTCAGTCGCGCGGTTGAACTGGCTCTCGCTGTAGTCGCGGCCGCCGACCATGGCGCGCACGCCGCCGTCGATGTCCATCAGTACGGCGGCGGCCTGCTTGACGCGGTAGTCGCGGCCGTACTGCTTCAGCAGGCTTTCGACCGTCCTCTCGGCGTGCTTCTGCACGCCCACATCGAGCGAGAGCCGCACCACGAACACGCGCTCGTGCACGGTCTTGGGCAGGTTGTTGGCGAGCTTCTTCATCTCGTCGAACGCCCAGTCCAGGTAATAGTTCGGCGACCGCTCGTCGCGGCGGTCGACGGCCATCGCCGGGTTGCGGCGGGCGCCGAAGACCTGGCCCTCGGTCATGAAGCCGGCTTCGACCAGATTATCGAGCACCACGTTGGCGCGCGCGCGCGCCGCCGGCAGGTTGATGTGCGGCGCAAAGCGCGAGGGCGCCTTGAACAGCCCGGCCAGCATCGCGGCCTCGGCGAGGTTCACGTCGCGCGCCGACTTGTTGAAATAGTACTGTGCCGCCGCGTCCACCCCGAAGGTGCCGCCGCCCATATAGGCGCGGTCGAGGTAAAGCTTGAGGATCTCGTTCTTCGGCAGCCGCACCTCCAGCCACATCGCGAGGAACGCTTCCTTCACCTTGCGCTCGATCGTGCGCTCGTTGGAGAGGAACAGGTTCTTGGCGAGCTGCTGGCTGATCGAGGAGCCGCCCTGCACCACGCCGCCGGCGCGCGCATTGGTCAGCATGGCGCGGAACAGGCCGGGAATGTCGATGCCGAAGTGGTCGTAGAAGCGCCGATCCTCGGTGGCGAGCGTCGCCTTGATCAGGTGGTCGGGGAACTCTTCGAGCTTGAGCGCGTCGTTATGCTTGATGCCGCGCGAGCCGACTTCGTTGCCGTAGCGGTCGAGGAAGGTGACGGCGAGCTCGGACTTCTTCACCCAGTCGTCGTCGGAGGTCTCGCGGAAGGCCGGAATCGCCAGCGCCAGCATCGCGATGAAGCCGAGCGCCCCGAGCGACATCCCCTCCGAGATCGGTTCGACGAAATACCAGCGCCGCCAGCCCGACACGTGGAACCGGTCCATGAAGACGGTAAAGCGCTCGTAAAGCTCGCGTCCCCAGGTCTTGGTCTGGTAAAGGCCGAAGTCGATGCGCGAATCGAGGTCGAGAAAAAAACGGCGCAGCCGCGCGCGCCAGGTATTCTGATTGCCGTGAAAGAAGTCGCGCACGCTCGTGGCCTCGGGCGTAACGAAAAAGGCCGGCGGGGCGAGGCGCCCAGCCGTTACGCTTCTTTTAGCCGATCCATCACGGACAAACTATGGCGCAATAGACACATGGCTGCGGGAAACAGGGGTAAAGTGAACGGGTTGGGCAGGGTCGAGGCACCGCTGCCGCCAGCGCCCGCAGAGGGCCGCGAGGCGGGTGGTGGGGTAAGCGCCGAGCCACCGTTCTGGCAACGTAAATCCTTGAAGGAAATGACGGATTCGGAATGGGAGAGCCTCTGCGACGGCTGCGGAAAATGCTGCCTGGTCAAGCTCGAGGACGCCGACGATTCCTCGCGGACGTTCTTCACCGACGTCGGCTGCAAGCTGCTGGACGGTGAAACCTGCCGCTGCAAGGACTACCCCAACCGGACCGCCCAGGTATCGGACTGCGTCCGTTTAACCCCGCGAAACATCAACCGAATCGTTTGGCTGCCGCCGACCTGCGCGTACCGGTTGCTGGCCGACGGCCATGACCTCTACTGGTGGCATCCGCTCGTTTCCGGTGACCCGGAGACCGTGCATCAGGCCGGCATCTCGGTGCGCGGGCGCGTCGGCGCCATGGAGGACGACGTGCCGGACGATCAGCTCGAGGACCGCATCGTGAGCTGGCCGGTCAGGTGGCCCAAGGGGGCGAGGCGGAAGGCGTAGCGCCGTCAAACGAAAGCGCGGGCGAGCGGAAGGGGTAGCGGCGTTCGGGGAACCTCCGAACAACGTATCACAACGAGATACCATTCGGTGGACCTCCGTATCGTACTGTGATACACAATGCGCGGTGATCAAGAGCTATCGTGGCGAATGGGCGCGGCTGATCCTGGAGGGGCGTAAGGCTCCAAAAGGCCTGCCTCACGCAATCGCCAAGGTGGCACGTCGCAAGCTGGTTCAACTCGCTGACGCTGCCGAACTGCGCGACCTCTTGTCGCCGCCCGGCAATCGCCTGGAAGCTTTGAAACACAATCTCGCCGGCAAGCACTCGATACGCATCAACGACCAATGGCGGGTCGTGTTCAGATGGACGAAAGACGGTCCGGAAGAAGTTGAAATCTGCGACTATCATTAGCGGCACCAAGGAGGGTGCGATCAATGGCCAAGAAGCTCCCGCCTATTCATCCTGGCGAAGTGCTGCGCGAGGAGTTCCTGCTGCCGATGAGGCTCTCGGCTTATTCGGTCGCGAAAGCGTGCGGCGTGCCGCGCACTCGCATCGAGCGGCTGATCAGGGAGGAAACGCCGGTGACCGCCGACACGGCCTTGCGTCTGGCCAAGGCGCTGAACACATCGCCCGCGTTCTGGATGAACATGCAGGCACGCTACGACCTTGAAGTCGCGGAAGGTGCCTTGGCGGATGTGATCAAGAAGATCGAGCCGATTAACGCGGAAGCGGCGTGAGGTTGAAATCGCGCGTACGCTCCTTACCGAGTCTCGTTATTTCTCCTTGCGGACGCTCTAGAAAGACGCAGGCTCGTGAAAATTGGCGCGGCGGAAGGGGTAGGGTTCCCCCGTCCGCAATCGTAAGGGCGTGTCGTCCCGAACTTGACCGAGCTTGATCGGTCTTGAATCACGCCGGCCTGCCGGCCTGCAAACCGCGGCTGAGGACGCGCGCGAGGCGGTCGGAGAAGCTGCGGGCGTCGGTGAGCTGCTCGCCGTCGAGCACGCGCGCCTCGTCGAACAGGAGATGCGCGGCGTCCTCCTTGAAGGCGCGGTCGCCGTCGTCGAGCTTGGCGAGCGACAGCACCAGATCGTGCTTCGGATTGATCTCCAGGATCGGCTTGGCCGCCGTCTTGATCCGGCCGGCGCCGGCGAGCAGCTTCTCCAACTGCCGGTCGGGGCCGAAGTCCGAGGCGACCAGGCAGACCGCGCTGTCGGTCAGCCGGTCGGACGCACGTACATCAGCGACAGCGTCGCCGAGCGTCTGCTTGACGAAGGCGATGAAGGTCGTCACGGCGCCGTCAGTTTCGTCGGAGGGCTTTTCCTTCGAGTCGGCGAGCGGGATGAGCGCGAGATCGGCCGCGCCCTGCGTCACCGACTTGAATGGCTTGCCCTCGAACGAAGGGGCCGATGTGACCCAGAAATTGTCGACCGGATCGTCGAGCAGCAAAACCTCGACGCCGCGGGCACGGAAGCCTTCGAGATGCGGCGACGACTCCAGGCGGCTCATGTCGCTGCCGGCGAGATAGTAGATCGCGGTCTGGTTTTCCTTCAGTGCACCCACATAGTCTTTCAGGCCGCGCAGCCCGCCGGCCGAGGCCGTGGTCTTGAAGCGCGCAAGCGCGAGGAGCGCGTCGCGGCGCTCGAAGTCTTCGTAGAGGCCCTCCTTCAGCACCGCGCCGAAGGTCTCCCAGACCTTGCCGTAGGCGGCGGCATCGCTCTCGGCGAGCTTCTCGAGGTCGGCAAGCACGCGGCTCGTCACGCTCTTCTTGATCGCGGCGAGGATCGGGCTCGTCTGGATCATCTCGCGCGAGACGTTGAGCGGCAGGTCCGCGGAATCGACGAGACCGCGCACGAAGCGCAGATAGCGCGGGAGTATCTCCGCGTCGTCGGTGATGAAGACGCGCTTCACGTAGAGCTTGATGCGGCCCTTGCGGTCGGGATCGAACAGATCGAACGGCTGCGAACCCGGCACGAACAGCAGCGCCGTGAACTCGTGCCGGCCTTCGGCACGGTAGTGCACCGTCAGGGCCGGCTCGTCGAACTGCCCCGCGATGCTGCGGTAGAAGTCGGTGTATTCGGCGGGCGTGATCTCGGAGCGCGGCTTGGTCCACAGCGCCGCGCCATCGGAGACCTCGGCGGGCTCGGCGCCCGGCTTTTCGGCGAAGACGATCGGCACCGGCACGTGGCCGGACTGCGCCTTGACGATCCGCTCCAGGTCGTAGCGCTCGGTGTAGGACTTGGCGTCTTCCATCAGGTGAAGGACGACCCGGGTGCCGCGCTTGGGCGCCTCATCGAGGGTGGCGGGAGTCACCGAAAATGTGCCCTTGCCGTCCGATGTCCACAGCCAGGCCTCCTCGGTGCCGGCGTGGCGGGAGAGGACGTCGACCCGATCCGCGACCATGAACGCGGAGTAGAACCCGACGCCGAACTGGCCGATCAGGGTGGCGCCTTCGCCGCCGCCTTCGTTCTTGGCCGCCTCCATCTTCTCCATGAAGGCCTTGGTGCCGGAGCGGGCGATCGTGCCCAGTGCCTCGACCATCTCGACCCGGTTCATGCCGATGCCGTTGTCTTCGACGGTCAACTGCCGCTGGTCGGGGTCGGCGGTGAGCGTGATGCGCAGCTTGGGGTCGTCACCCAGCAGGGCGGGGTTGGCGAGCGCCTCGTAGCGCAGCCGCTCGCAGGCGTCGGCGGCATTCGAGATCAGTTCGCGCAGGAAGACGTCCTTGTTGGAATAGACCGAGTGCACCATCATGTGGAGCAGCTTGGCGACGTCGGCCTCGAACGCGCGGCTTTCGGTTCGCGTGTCCTTGGTATCGGCGGTATCGGTCGTATCGGCGGTCATGGCGGGCAATTCCCCTTGGCGGCTTCTTCAATGGCCAGGACATGGCAAGGGGCGCGGCCAAGTTCAAGATCGGATTGAAGTATGTTGGGCCGGTAGGCGGCCGCTGGTTCCCGAATGCCGGTCAGCGGACGGTCTTGCGCGCGACCACCACGTTGTCGAACACGAGATTGTACGACCAGATCCAGCGGGCGCCCTCGAACAACTCGGGGAAGTTCGTATAGGCCGGCAGATTAGTCACCCCGATCTCCTCGTCGGTGAATTCGTACGCACGCGGCCATTTCGAATCGTCGAACGTGGGGGCGGCGAAGTCTTTCGGCAGCGGGTAATGCACGGCGTAGCACTTGTCCTGGCAGGTCGGCTTTGCCGCATACGGATACATGCGGCCGAGCTTCGGCGCGGTGAAATGCACGTTGCCCTTCTCGGTCACGTCGTCCGGGCTCGCCAGCGGCGCGATGTAGAAAGCCTGCGCCTTCCATGTGCTGTCCGTGACGGTGCCGTCGCTGAAGCGCGCGATCAGCCCGCCGTCGCCGGGATGCCACTCGGCACCTTGGAATTTCTCGGTGCCGAGGCCGAGGTTCTCTTCCCAGTCGACCAGCTTGAACGCGTAGGTGACCGGCCGCTTGACCTTGAATTTCACGATCACCGAATTGAACGGCGTGTAGGGCAGGGAATCGAACGCCACCAGTTTGCCGTTGACGTAGAACTCGAAGTAGTTGTCGGCCACGATGTAGCCGGTGATCGACCTCGCCGGCCGGATCGATCTCGACGACCGAGATATTCGGGTCGCCGACCTCGGCGGTGTTCTTGGGGGTGACCTTGTTGCAGGGATTGTAGAGGTCGGCGCCGGCCGGCCCCTTGCCGAACATGGTGTCGCCCGGCACCGTCCAGGTCTTGCCGTCGGCGGACGTGATGGTGCCGACGGCACTGATGCGGGTGTTGGGAACCTCGATCGGGCAGCGGTACAGGTTCTCGACGACCGTCTGGGCGCGGCCCTGCGTGACCGATCGCCCGCCCGGCGCTTGTGCATCGGCCGCGCCGGCCGACAGCAGCAGTGAGACCAGCGCCGCGGATGCGATGACGCGTGGCGGCACCGCTATTGCCCGGCCGCCGCCTTCGCCGTCTGCAGGTCGGCCTCGCTACGCAAGGTGATGACCGCGACCTTGCGGGCGCGGAAGTAGGGCGCCACCACCTGCGTCGGCTTGCCGTCCTGCTCCAAGAGCGACACGTAGCGCGGCTCGGCGCCACGCGTCGGCAGGTCGAACGCCGTCCAGGCGCCGGTCTGCGGGTTGTAGCGCATCAGGCGATCGGCGCCCCACAGGTTGGTCCAGGCGTTGTGACCGCTGTCGACGGCGATGTGATAGGGCTGCTGCCGGCCGGGCAGCGGCACATAGGTGGTCTCGTGCGTGCGCGTGTCGATGCGCGCGAGATTGGCGCCCCAGGAATTGCCGACCCAGAGGATATCGGCCTTCTTGTCGGTACCCATGCGCCGCGGACCCTGCGACCACGGGAACGGATTGTTGAAGTCGGGCTGATTGATGGTCTCGTAGGCCTTCTTCGCCTCGGGCGTCGCGCTGTCGACGAACTCCTTGACCGGCGCGAGCTTCACTTCCTCCGGCTTGCCGGTCGCCATGTTGCCCTTGCCGATGATGTCGAGCGTCATCTCGGCCCACCAGCCGTTGCCGTCACGGTCGCCGGCCGCGCCATAGGTCACGCCGGTGCCGTTCGGGGTCTTGTAGGTGATCGACTTGAACTCGGTGAACTTCTCGGTCGCCGGGTCGAACACGAGCGCGCCGTCGGGCGCCGACGCCCAGATGCGGCCCTTACCGTCGTAGTCGACGGTCACCGCGCCGCCGGTCGGCGACATCCCGGACGGTGGCAGGAACACATCGATCTTCTCGGTCTTCGGGTCGACGCGGCCGATGCCGCCACGGCCGTTGTTGATGTTGAACCAGATCATCCCATTCGGGTCGCGCGTCATGCCGTGGGTCTGCGCCGCATAGCCGTTGGGGGCCGCGACCTTGAAGATCTTCACTTCGCCCGTCTTGGTATCGATCCGGCCGATGGTGGTGCGCTTGTTCTGGATGTTGCAGGTGAACCAGAGATTGCCGCTGAGATCGAGCCAGGAGTCATGCACGCCCCAGCCGGGGATCAGCACCGACGGCGTGCCGAGCGACCAGTCGGTGCCGTCGTTCTGCACGAAGTTCGCCGGCAGCCCGACGTCCGGATCGAGCGGCACGTCGTATTCCCTGGTCACGACGCGCGCGGCTTCCCCGGACGGCCGCGGATCGGGCTTGAAGCGCATGCTGCTTTCGCCCGGCCCGCGGGCGCGCGCGAGATAGGCCGCCAGGTCTTTCTGGTGATAATCGAGAATGCCCGACGGCTGGCGCTCCTTGCCCACGTAGGTGCCGTAGACGTTGACGTTCTTCATCAGCTCGACGATGGCGTTCCAGCCCGCCTCGTCGAACTTGTGCTGCAGGACGTAGCTCGAGGTGTGGCAGGCGGTGCAGTTGTTGCGCACCATCTGCTTCATCAGCTTGTCGTGCGGCGTATCTTCCGGCAGCGCCGCCAGGATGGCGTTGCCCGGCAAGCTGCTTGACGAAGTCTTCCGTGGCCTTGAGCACGAAGGCCTGCTTCTTGGCGGCGGCGAGATCGACGCTGGCCTTGGCGGTGTCGAAGCCGACCGCCTGCGCCCAGATCCGGTAGCTGCCGGACGGCAGCGGCGGGAAATAGTAGTTGCCGGCCTCGTCGGTATAGACCGTCGTGGTGATCGTACCGCCGACCGGTTTCGCCGAGACGGTGATGCCACCGAGCTTCTCGCCGCCGGCCGCCGTGATCGTGCCGCTCAGGACGGCGTCGGCGGCAAACGCGCTCGTGACGCAACTCATCGCTCCACTGACGACAAACGCGGCGCTCAGCAGCAGGCTACGGCGGAGTGTCATGGCAATCTCCCTTGATCCAAAAGTCTGTCGATCCGAAGCTCTTCATCCAAAAGCGCCTGGCGCCTCACGGCGCCGGCGCGGGAACGGTCTTGAGATACGCCACGATGGCGTCGATCTGCGCGGGCGCGAAATGATGCTTGAAGCCCGGCATGCGCGGCGTGCCGTCGCCGATGACCTGGCGCATCACGTCCTCGCGTCCGCCGGCGGAGTCCTTCGACAGCACCGGTCCATAGACCGGGCTCGTCAACTGCGGCTTGGTGTGACAGACGCGGCAGGACTGATTGAATAGCCGCTGGCCGGTCAACTGTGTTTCGTTGAGCGCGGGCTCGCTCGCGGCGCGCTGCGGCCATAGCGCCGACGACAGCACGACGACCGGAGCGCAAACGATCAGCAACGCTGCGACGCGACGCTTCATCGGGCCTCTCCCACATCACCGTTTCTTTGAAACTTTGAACGGTTCTGAAATTCAGGATGGGCCAATTTCCCATGCGCGGCAAGGCGGTTCGCGCAAGGCGTTCATGCGCCGGTGACAATGCGGCCGGCGGGATTCCGGGGATCGGGGAAGCGCGCCTCGTCTTCGCGCCAACGCGCCAGCTCGGCCGCTGCGCGGCTTCCATCTGTTCCGGCGTCGCGCCCGCCATGCGCGCGGCAAGCAGCGCACGAGCCCGCGGCGGGTTACGCCTGATTCGGCTACTCCATCACCCGCACCGGCTTGCCGTCCAAAAAGCCGCGGATGTCCTCGACCACGCCCTTGAAATAGGCTTGGTAGTTCTGCGTCGCGACGTAGCCGAGATGCGGCGTGAGCACGACGTTGTCCATCTTGCGCAACGGATGGTCCTTCGGCAGCGGCTCCACATCGAACACGTCGAGCCCGGCGCCGGCGATCTTTTTTTCGCGTAATGCCGACAACATGGCGGCCTCGTCGATGATCGGGCCGCGCGAGGTGTTGATGATGTAGGCCGTGGGTTTCATCAGCGCGAATTCGGCGGCGCCGACCAGGCCGCGCGAGCGCTGCGACAGCACGACGTGGATGGTGACGAAGTCGGACTGCTTGAACAGTTCCTCCTTCGACACGTAGCCGACGCCGGCCTCGGCGGCCTTCTCGGCCGTGAGGTTCTGGCTCCAGGCGATCGTCTTCATGCCGAAGGCCTTGGCGATCTGCGCGGTGCGCTGCCCAAGCTTGCCGAGGCCCAGCGTGCCGAGCGTGAGGCCTTCGAGGTCGAGGCCGATGGTGGTCTGCCAAGTCTCGCCCGCGTGCATGCGCGCATTTTCGTAGCCGATGCGGCGCGTCAATTCGAGCATCAGGGCGATGGCGATGCCGGACGTGGGACTGCCGATCGAACCGGTGCCGCAGACCGTGACGCCCTTCTCCTTGCAGGCAGCGACGTCGATCGAGGCATTGCGGGCGCCGGTGGTGATGAGGAGCTTGAGGTCGGGCAGCTTCTCGATCACGGCGCGCGGGAAGCCGGTGCGCTCGCGCATGGCGCAGACGACGTTGAAGCCCTGCAGCGCCTTGATGACGTTGTCCTGCGAGCCCAGGTGCTCGGTGAACACCTTGATGTCGAGGTCGCCCTTGACCTTCGACCAGTCGGCCACCGAGAGGGCGACGTTCTGATAGTCGTCGAGGATCGCGCAGCGGAGCGTGGGCATGGGGCAGGTCCGTGAGTTGGCCGGCTGAAGGCGGCAGGAGGGAAGGGCGGACCTCTATAGCACACGCAAATCGGGCCCGGCCGCAATGCTGCGGCCGCGCCTGCGGCAGAGCGAATTGTCAGAAGCGGAGGTTAGCGGGCCTTGACCCGGATCAGCGCCGGCATCGCGTCGTACGAGACGGGCGAGGGGTGATGCTTGGCGTGCCACTTCGGGCCCGGGCCGCGCATGTAGTGAAGCTCCGGACGGTAGGGATCGAGCACGGCCCGCACGACGTTGCGCACAAAGTGCACGAAGTCGGTGTTCAGGCTCTCTGCCTGGTGCTGTCTTGCGACGCCCCGAATAGCGCCTCTGGTCCCCGCCATAACACCCCTCCGGTCAGCTTCTTAAGTGCCGGTTTTCCCCGTCGGCACTTCGCTGTTCGCACGATTTCCGAAATCCCCCTCGTGCGATAGCCATTTTGCGGCACAGTTTGTTAAAATGAGGTAAGAAATGGCCCTGTTTTAAGGCTTTATGGGCCCCAGTTGCCAAAAAGATACGGTAAGGGTTAACGGCGACTCCCTCAGGACACATATTTGGCGGCCTTGCCACAATTCGCCGGTAACCGAACGCCGTCTCGGCGAATCACGCGGGGCACGTCAGGCCGGCTGTCTCGGGCAGATGGGTGCTGATCCACCGCTTGCCGGAACTGTCCCCAGTCGCTACATCGAGCCGCGAATTCCCCCAATCCGGTGACGACGCCGAGCTTGCGCAGTCTGCGTAAACTCGGCCGCGGCGCCCACCAACGCGAAGGGCAGGGCGGTTCATGGCCCGTCAGTTTATTTATCACATGCAAGGTCTCACCAAGACCTATCCGGGGAACCGCAAGGTCCTGGAGAACATCAATCTCTCATTTTATCCGGACGCCAAGATCGGCGTGCTCGGCGTCAACGGCTCGGGCAAGTCGACCCTGCTGCGCATCATGGCCGGCATCGACACCGAATTCGTCGGCGAGGGCTGGGTCGCCGAGGGCGCCCGCGTCGGCTACCTGCAGCAGGAGCCGCAGCTCGATCCCGACAAGAACGTGCGCGACAACGTCATGGAGGGTGTGGCGGTCAAGAAGGCGCTGCTCGACCGCTACAATGAGATTGCAGTCAACTATTCGGACGAAACCGCCGACGAAATGGCGAAGCTGCAGGACCAGATCGACAGCCAGAACCTCTGGGACCTCGATTCGCAGGTGACGCTGGCGATGGACGCGTTGCGCTGCCCGCCCGACGAGGCCGACGTGAAGTCGCTGTCGGGCGGCGAGCGCCGCCGGGTGGCGCTGTGCAAGCTGCTGCTGGAGCAGCCCGAACTTCTGCTGCTCGACGAGCCCACGAACCATCTCGATGCCGAGTTGGTGAACTGGCTGGAAGGCCACCTGCGCAACTATCCGGGCGCCATCCTGATCGTCACCCACGACCGCTACTTCCTCGACAACGTCACCGGCTGGATCCTCGAGCTCGATCGCGGCCGCGGCATTCCCTACGAGGGCAACTATTCCTCCTGGCTGGTGCAGAAGCAGAAGCGGCTGGAGCAGGAAGGCCGCGAAGAGGCCGCGCACCAGCGCACGCTCGCGCGCGAGCAGGAATGGATCGCGTCCTCGCCGCGCGCCCGGCAGGCCAAGTCGAAGGCGCGCTATACCCGCTACGATGAGCTGCTGGCCAAGGCCAACGAGAAGCAGACGCAGACTGCGCAGATCGTCATCCCGGTGGCGGAGCGGCTTGGGCAGAACGTCGTCGACTTCGAGCATCTCAAGAAGGCGTTCGGCGACAATCTCCTGATCGACGATCTCAGCTTCAAGCTGCCGCCGGGCGGCATCGTCGGCGTGATCGGCCCGAACGGCGCCGGCAAGACCACGCTGTTCCGCATGATCACCGGCCAGGAGAAGCCCGACGGCGGCACCATCAAGGTCGGCGAGTCGGTGCACCTCGGCTATGTCGATCAGTCGCGCGACGCGCTCGACGGCAAGAAGAACGTCTGGGAAGAAGTCTCCGGCGGGCTCGACCAGATCCTGCTCGGCAAGAAGGAAGTCAATTCGCGCGCCTATGTGTCGAACTTCAACTTCAAAGGCGCCGACCAGCAGAAGAAGGTCGGCTCGCTCTCGGGCGGTGAGAGGAACCGCGTGCATCTCGCCAAGATGCTGAAGTCCGGCGCGAACCTCCTGCTGCTCGACGAACCAACCAACGACCTCGACGTCGATACGCTGCGCGCGCTCGAGGAGGCGCTGGAGGATTTCGCTGGCTGCGCGGTGATCATCAGCCACGATCGCTGGTTCCTCGACCGCATCGCGACCCACATCCTCGCCTTCGAGGGCGACAGCCACGTCGAATGGTTCGAAGGCAACTTCCAGGATTACGAAGCCGACAAGATGCGCCGGCTGGGAACGGATTCCACGATCCCGCACCGGATCAAGTATAAGAAGTTCAGTCGCTGAGCGGACGCAAAGTCAGGAGAGATAAAGATGGCCGAGAAGAAGGTGCCGTACGACGTCAACGGGCGGCAGTTCGAGGGCATGATCGTCTACGACGACAGCGCCAAGGGCAAACGTCCGGTCATCTTCATGCAGCCCGACTGGAAGGGCGTCTGTGCCGACACCGTCGCGATGGCGCGCGATGTCGCCGGCAAGGACTACGTCGTGCTGATGGCCGACATGTTCGGCGCGGGCTATGGCGACAAGCCCAAGACGCGCGAGCAACTGGCGGCCGGCATGCAGGCCATCCACAAGGACCTTCCCTTCACGGTCGCCTGCGGCGGCAAGGCCTACGACGCGCTCCTCAGCGCGGCCGACAAGCTCGGCCTCGTCGATACGACCAAGAAGGCGGCGATCGGCTACTGCGCGGGTGGCGGCTTTGTGCTCGAGCAGGCGCGCGCCGGCGGAGACTTCAAGGGGGTGGTCGTGTTTCATGTCACCAATCCCAATCCCGTCGTTCCCGGCACGCCCTGCGATATCAAGGGCCGGGTGCTGGCGATCCACGGCCGCGCCGACCCGGTGACGCCCAAGCGGATGATGGATGCGCTGGAGGAAGAACTCACCACGGCCAAGGTCGATTGGCACATCGTGACGTTCGGTCGCGGCGTGCACTCGTTCTGCGATCCGACCGCCAATAATCCGGCAGCGACGCAATACGACGAGAAGCTCTGCCGCACGTCCTATATGCTGATGCGCGATTTCCTCGCCGAGACGCTCTAGCTCCCAAGCATTGCGGAGGTTTCAGCTTGTTAAGAATTGCCCGAACTCCGTTTTCGGAACTCAGGGACTGACGCCAGCTTGCGCGGTAGCCGGCCACCCAATTGGGCGCTTTAACCGACTATTGTCCAAATCCGGTTTAGCATCGCCGCGCTCCCAGGGGTCTGGGGGAATGTCCATGATAGAGGCCAATACTCATGCGAACTGTCTTCTTTGCGACCTTGTTAGCTGCCGGTCTTGCGACTGTCGGCGCGTCGAATGTCAATGCGGCTGCCGCCAACGGTGCGGCCATCGGCCAGGCGGTCGAGCAACTGGATAGCACGATCGTGGTTGCGAACGGCTGCGGGTGGCGTCGCCACTGGTCGTGGCGCTGGCGCCGCTGCGTTTGGAACTAATGGTCACGAGCAGGCGCGGCGGTATTGCTCCGCGCCTGTCTCCGCTCTCTGCATCAGGGAGCTTTTTTACAAGTTGTCGATTGGCCCATTTCCGGCGAATAACCGTCTCAACCACCTCCGGCCGAATCGCGTACAAGACCTGCCACCGTGCGTGGCTCCCGACTCAAGGGCCGCGCCCTATGGGAGTCTTGCATGTCGTTCACGCCCGAAACGCCCGAGCCCCCGCCCGGAGAAGCGCGCAAGCTTCGCCCGCTGCCGCAGCTCATCTTCAGCTCGCGCTGGCTGCAACTGCCGCTCTATGTCGGGCTGATCGTCGCGCAGGGCGTCTATGTGATCCTGTTCGTCAAGGAACTGTGGCACCTCGTGCTCAGCGCGACGAGCTTCACCGAGCAGCAGATCATGCTGGTGGTGCTCGGGCTGATCGACGTGGTGATGATCTCCAACCTCTTGGTGATGGTGATCGTCGGCGGCTACGAGACCTTCGTGTCGCGGCTCAATCTGGAGGGCCATCCCGATCAGCCGGAATGGTTGAGCCACGTCAATGCCAGCGTGCTCAAGATCAAGCTCGCCATGGCGATCATCGGCATCTCGTCGATCCATCTGCTGCGCACGTTCATCGAGGCCGGCAATCTCGGCACGCCGCGCGCCACCTTCACCGAAGCCGGCATCATGTGGCAGACGCTGATCCACCTGACCTTCATCATCTCCGCGATCGGGATCGCCTTCGTCGACCGCATCGCGGCAGCTCCGTCCGAGCGGCGCGTGCATTCGTAAGGCGTGTCAACGTAGCTCTCTCCGCTCGTCCCCGCGGAAGCGGGGACCCAGCAATTGAATTGATGCGGAAAGGAACCGGATGCCCGCTTGCGCGGGCATGAGCGAAGTGTGCCGGACGTCCGGGCTGACCTTCGGTCAGCGCCGCGGCTGGAAGGTCAGCAACTCGCCCGCCATCGCCGCCGGCAAGTCGGAGAGTTCGGCGTAGAACCGGTCGAGCCAGCCGAAATGCTCCGGCGCGTGCGCGGAGAGTTCACGTGCCGCATCTTCGATCAGCCGGAAGAAGCCGATCGAGGCTGCGACCGCCGGCCGCGACGGTGCGCCCTCCGGCAGCGGCGCTCCCGGATTGCGCGGCTGGTCGAGGTTCTGCGCGATGCTCTTGGCCATGAACAGCATGATGTCGCGGACGGCAAACACGAAGTCGTTCGCGACCATGACGAGCGAAGGCTTGTTCTCGGGGCCGTGCGGGAACGCCTGCACCAGCCGCTCGGCGGCCCGCAGGCGGAATCCGAGATACATCTCGATGTTGGAGCTGAACTGGATCGAACTAAGGTTCCTGATCTCCGCAAAGATCGGCTTCGCCAGGACAACGAGCTGGCTGGTGCGCTCGAAGGTTGCCTGCGGGCTGCTGGCGAGCGCCAGCAGCCGTTGCCAAGTTTGAGAACCCAGCATGATGGCATCGTGCTTGGCGAGGAATTGATCGAGGCGCGCCATGCCCTGCAAACTGAACTTGGAGCGGTTCTGCTCGATCCATAGCTTGAGCTCTTCGCGCCGCGATGCCGAGTTCGAGATAGTTCATGCCGACCGAGGAGCGCGACAGCTGGAAGGCGGTCACGTATTTCTGCATTGCCTGGCGCATGCCGGCGTCCGCCGCCGCCGCCACGAGTGCCGGCGACACGCGATAGAAGTAGCCGCCGAACCGCCGCATCTCGCGCAGATCGATTTCGTTGCTGATGCGGCTCAGTTGCCGCGCCATCACGTAGCGGGAGTTCGTCTCGATGGTGAGTGGAAAGGTGCGCGTGCCGTCGTTGAGGGATTGCAGATAGGCGTCGAGCGCGCCGACGGCCTGCGGGGCATTCTTGATTCGGTTGTCGACCGCGTCGAACATGCGGCGCGACCAGGAGTCGATGTCATAAAGCGTCGTCACGATCTGCGGAAAGTTCCAGAGCGCCTGACGGCGGTATTCGACCGCCTGCAAGGCGCGCAGTGCCAGGAAGCGGATCGCCGTGATGCCGGTCAGCACGCTGGAAAGGCGGTCTTCGTCGGCGCGGCGCCGCAGGTCGAGGTTCCCGTCGACCAGTTCTGTCCTGGCGGCCGCGGCCTCCTCGAGCCGCGCCCGCAACCGGCTCATCGCCTTGTCGAATTTCCGGCCGTCCACGTCCCGCTCCGGGACGTAGGATTTCTGCACCTGATGGAGGAAGGACGCAAAGCCGCCCCCTTCATCCGTGAAGCTGCCGCTCAATGGCATGTGACACCCCCCGCGCGCGGATGCGAGTGACACGCTTTCGCCGATGGATCCCCTCGGCGAATCCCCTGTGTCGCTCGCCGCAGCGTGTAAGGATACGGGCCGGCAAGGCGCCAATGTGACGCCATCATGGCGGAGCAGAGATCGCTTATAAGGCTGGGGACGAATCAAATTGGACGACAAGCAGGACCATTCGGGCAAACAAAGACCTCCGACATGACATCGATGACTCGTCGAATCTCGCGATTGCTACTGGCTTTCACGGCCGCATCGACCATCCTGCTGGCGGCCGCATCCGGCATCCCGGCGGTGGCGGCTGCGGATCCGGCGTTCCAGAAATGGCTGGAAGGGCTCTGGCCGCAGGCGCAGGCCATGGGCGTATCGCGCGGCACCTTCGAGGCCGCGACGCGCGGCGTCGAGCCCGACCTGACGCTGCCCGATCTCGACCTGCCGGGCCGTCAGGGCACGCCACCGCGCGGGCAGGCCGAGTTCGTGCAGACGCCCGCGGACTACATCAAAGAGGCCAACATCGCCCGCCTTGCCGAGCAGGCCAAGAAGCTTGCCGCCGAGCATCGCGCGACGCTTGCGGCGATCGATCAGAAGTTTGGCGTGCCGGGCAACGTGCTGCTGGCGATCTGGGGCCGCGAGACCGCCTTCGGCAGCTACAAGCTGCCGAAGAACGCCATCACGGTGCTGGCGACGCAGGGCTACTACGGGCGGCGCAAGGACATGTTCAGGCAGGAGCTGCTCTACGCCTTCAAGATGCTCGAGGAGGGCCACGTCCAGCTCAGCGAGATGCGCGCGTCCTGGGGCGGAGCCATGGGGCTGACGCAGTTCCTGCCGTCGGAGTTCTACAAGCATGCCATCGACTTCGATGGCGACGGCAAGAAGGACATCTGGCATTCGGTGCCGGATGCGCTGGCGTCCGCCGCGCAGCAACTCGTGAACAAGGGCTGGCAGCGCGGCGTGCACTGGGCTTACGAGGTTCGCGCACCGCAAAGCGTCGACTGCACGCGGGGCGTTCCCGAAATCACCCAGCCGCTCGGCGAATGGCTCAAGCAGGGATATGTGCCGGCCTATGGCCGCAAGCCGTCAGCGGCGGAACTCAACGAGCCGGCGTCGCTGCTGCAGCCGGAGGGTATCTACGGCCCGTCCTTCCTGACGCTGAAGAACTACTACGTCATCAAGGAATACAACTTCTCCGATCTCTATGTGCTCTACGTCGGCCACTTGAGCGAGCGCATCGTCGATCCGCGCCCGTTCGAGACGCCGTGGAGCAAGGGCACGCAACTGCGCACCGCCGATGTCGAATCGATGCAGCGCACGTTGACCAAGCTTGGCCTCTACAAGGACAAGGTCGACGGCAAGGCCGGCATGCAGACGCGCTCGGCGCTCGGCGCCTACCAGAAGGCCAACAACATCAGGGTGGATTGCTGGCCGACCGCCGCGGTGCTGGGCCACATGCAGAGCAAGAGCGCGGCCGGACGAAACTGAGCGCGCGCGCCGGCAAACAAAAACCCGGCGGGCTTTAGCCCGCCGGGTCGTTCGCCCCAACTTCACACCAGGGCCAAATCTCGAAAGGCTAGCCGCCGCTTACTGGCAGACCGCCACCGGCCGGCCGCGCCAGCCGACCACATTGCCGAACCGGTCGTAGACCGGCATGCGCGTCCAATAGCAGTTCGGGCCCGGCAGCGCCGCCGCATATGACGGATAGACGACATAGCCCGGCCCCGGTGCCACGACGTAGGCCGGCCGCGAATTCGCGATCGCACTGCCGACGATCAACCCGCCGACCACGCCCGCGGCAATTCCCGCCGCGACGGCGCCGCCGCCCCGGCGATACTGGGCGGACGCGTCGGTGGCGGAACCCGCCACCACCACGGCGACGGTGGCCGCGGCGAGCAACGTAGCGAACGTCTTTTTCATCAGGCGATTCTCCTTGTGCCGCCGGCGAGCACCGACGCGCGAGGGTTAGCGATGTTTCGATAGCCCCGAATGGTCACGGCCCCCGTATGAGCCGCAAACATTAATTCGCGTTAATTTGTCGGAAGTTTGGAAATATTGGCGCCGGTCCGCGCCTGTTGATGACACAAAAAAGCCGGCATCTCTGGGGGGAGATGCCGGCCTGGGGAGCGCCTGCTGTGGGGGGATCAGATCAGCATGCGCGGAAACGATAGCTGCCGGGCGAGTTCCAGCACGGCTGCAGCGGCGCCGGCGGCAGATACTGCGGCGGCAACGCGTAATACTCGTAGTACGTCGCGCCCGGTTGCGCGTACTCATAGACCACCGGACCGGGATAATACGGCCGCGGAACCTGGGCGCTGACGACCGTTCCGGCAACAACGCCGGTGACGATCGCCGGACCCAGCGAGCCGGGACGGTCATCGGCGGTGGCCGGCCCCGCCAATGCCACAACGGCGATTGCTGCCGCTGCGGCAAATGCGGTCAGGGTTCTCCGCATGGTCACCTCACGTGCGGCGTAACGGTTAACGTTACGCAATGGTGACTGTCGCACGCCTATGGTGAATACGGAGTGAACGCTGACCAATTTTTGTCTCCAGTGGTCCGATTCCAACATTCGCATCCCGCTTCGGGAGGCACCATTGCGAATGTTGGAATTAAAGGACCACTAGCTAGCAAATCGATGTTGCTAGCGGAGTTTGGATTTGACATTCGCTTTGTGCGCACGCGGCTTGGTGGGTAGCGAATGTCAAATCCACTCCACTGGCCCGGCGGCACGATCGTAGTGATCGGCGAAGCCAGGCGCGTCCTTCGGCCTCGTCGCGAGGATCGGCGCTGACGCCGAAACAGCAGGCGGCGACATCGTCGAAACGATGCCGGTTGGCCATAACCGCGTCGACTGCGGCGCGTCCGGCGGCATCGCCGGCCGTCATGAAGAAGCACATGACGATGTAGCGCCCCGCCGCCGTGTCGAAGGCATAGCGCGGATTGCTGGTCGAACGCTGGTGGAACCAGGGCGCCGGATCGCCGGGCAGCAGAGTAGCAAATTATGGAGCGGGACGCGGAGTTTGCGCGGGAGCGTTCATCGCATCGGCCGCAAAAATCTCACGACACCCGACCCCGATCGATTATATTGCGCGGGACCGGTTACACAAGGAAGCGCCGCGGCGACGGTGCGGCCGCCAGCAGGAGACCTCATGGCAGATCAGTCGAATAAGGCCGCGGCGCAGGCCCAATCTGCCAAGAACGCTGCAAAGGCGCAGCGAACCGAGGACGGCAAGCAGGCCATGCTCGACTACGAATCGGAGATGGCCGCCACGCGCGCCAAGACCGAGCGGCTGCGGGCGCTCCGGTTGGCGCGAGAAGCGACGACCCCGCCGCCCCCCGCCAAGGCGCCAGCGCGCAAAAAGGCGGCAGCCAAAACCGTGAAGAAATCGGGCGCGACGCTGTCCCAGTGGCTCGACCAGCAGGAAAAGAGCGGGCACAAGAGTTGACGGGGAACCGCCGCAGACGAACCTTCGCCGATCAGCTTGCCGGCGCCTGCGCCGGAATCGGAACCTCGTGCACCTTCATGGCGAGCGCCACCGAGGTGTAATAGCCGAGCAGCGTGAGCACCTCCGCGATGCCCGGCCGGCCCAGCGCCGCTTCGATCTCGGCGAACTCAGCATCTGAGAGCTTGGCGCCGCCGACCAGCGAACGGGCGAAGCGATAGACCGCGCGCTCATGCGCATCGGCGAGCTTGGGATCGCCACCGGCGAGGATCGCGTCGATCGTCTCCTGCGTCAGGCCGGCGGCCTTGCCTTCGCGAATATGAGCGTGCCGCACGTAGTCGGCATTCCAGTGCTGTGCGATCACCAGGATGCCGATTTCGACCTCGCGCTTCGACAATGACGAGCGCTTGTTGAGGAAGGTGCCGATATGCTCCATGCCGCTCGCGACGGTCGGACTGTGAATCCAGATCTTGTAGGGGCCGAGAATGCGTCCGCGGCCCGCGACAAGCTGATTGAACACCGTCGTCTGTTCGGGGCTGAGTTTCTCCGGCGGGACTTCGAGGATGCGGTTCATGGGAGGTCCTTGGCGTTGTCTTGTTCTTGCGCGTCGAGGCCGCCCAGCCTATCGCATCAGGAAGGAACGTCGGCAAGTTTCGGTCGCCGAGCTTGCCAATAGCCGCGAACTATCCCAGCGCGGAAAGCTTGAGCGGCTCCGACGGCCCGAGCCAGATGACGTGCTCGGTGTGGTCCTGGAGCGCATTCCCAGTCTGCGGATGCGCGAAGATCGTGAGGGCCTTGCGGTTGAGGATCAGCCAGGGGATCACCTCGGCGAACTGCTCGGTCTTCGACCGTGAGCTGGCAGCTGCCGCGCGGATGCGGCCCGACCGGGTTGTCATGCATGCGCCCGATCTTGACGCCGAATGTGCCGCCGGCCGTCTGGCAGAGCGCGTCCGCCTGCGGGCGCGTCGCGGCGTCGTAGTAGACGTGGGCGTGGTACTCTTTGATCGCGCTCATCTGTGTCATTCCGCAGCGGTGCGTGCGGGCTCGAAGAAGCGGTTCGCCGGCCGCGGCAGCCCGAGATTCTCGCGCAGCGTCGTGCCCTCGTAGTCCTTGCGGAAAATCCCGCGCCGCTGCAATTCCGGCACGACCTTGTTGCAGAAATCCTCCAGCCCCTCGGGCAGGTAGGGGAACTGGATGGTGAAGCCGTCGGAGGCTTCGGTCATCAGCCATTCCTCCATCTCGTCCGCGATGGTCTTGGGCGTGCCGATCATGGCGAGGCCGGAATGGCCGCCGAGGCGCTGCGCGAGCTGGCGCACCGTGAGGTTTTCGCGCTTGGCGAGCGCGATGGCGCGCTCGCGGCCGCTCTTCGACGCGTTGCTCTCAGGGATTTCGGGCAGCGGTCCGTCCGGATCGAATTTCGAGGCGTCGTGACCGAGCGCGATCGAGAGCGAGCCGATCGCGTTGGCGTAATGCACGAGGCTGTCGAGCTTGGCGCGCTTGGCGCGGGCCTCCTCGACGGTGTCGCCGACCACGACGAAGCAGCCAGGCAGGATCTTCATGTGGTCGGGGTCGCGCCCCACTTTCCGCATTCGTCCCTTCACGTCGGCGTAGAACTGTTGACCGACGGCGAGACTCGGCTGGGCGGTGAAGACGGCTTCGGCGGTTTCGGCCGCGAGCTGCTTCCCGGGTTCGGAGGCGCCCGCCTGCACGATCACCGGCCAGCCCTGCACCGGGCGCGCGATGTTGAGCGGCCCGCGCACCGACAGGTATTTGCCCTTGTGGTTGAGCACATGCATCTTGTCAGAGTCGAGATAGATGCCGCTTGCCGGATCGTGGATGAAGGCGTCGTCCGCCCAGCTATCCCAAAGCCCCGTCACCACGTCGTAGAATTCGCGCGCGCGGGCATAGCGCTCGCCGTGTTCCATATGCTCGTCCAGGCCGAAATTCAGCGCGGCATCCGGATTGGAGGTGGTGACGATGTTCCAGCCGGCGCGGCCGTTGCTCAGATGATCGAGCGAGGCGAAGCGGCGGGCGATGTGGTAGGGCGCGTCGAAGGTGGTCGAGCCGGTAGCGACGAGGCCGATGCGATCGGTGGCCTGCGACAACGCCGAAAGCAGCGTGAACGGCTCGAACGAGGTCACCGTGTGGCTGCGCTTGAGCGCCTCGACCGGCATGTTGAGCACGGCCATGTGGTCGGCCATGAAGAAGGCGTCGAACTTGGCGCGCTCCAGCGTCTGCGCGAAGCGCTTCAGATGCGGGAAGTTGAAATTGGAGTCCGGGAAGGCGCCGGGATAGCGCCAGGCGCCGGTGTGGAGACTGGTGGGCCGCATGAACGCTGCGAGCCGCAATTGACGTTGTGCGGGCATGGACTTCGTCCTCGGCGCTTTGGCAGGGGCAACTCGAAACCGGAATATAGGCACGCCCCGAGATGAGGGGAACCGGCTCTTGCAATATGAGAAATAGCCTCTCCAAGTCCGTATCGATGCACGAATTTTCACCACGGATCGCTGCGCTTGGAGCATGGCGCGCTACGGGACCCTTTGGTTTCAGGCGCTTAGCGCCGCTCCGTCCGCCTCGCGACCGTCGTTCCCTGCCGACACCCGCCCCGTTATCGCCGCGATTGGGCGCCATGCCATCCACTTGGGGTGGGGCATGTCCAGTATAATTGGCAGTAATCCTTCCCGGGGAGCTTCGCGTCGGGCTGTGTTGCAGGGGCTTGCGTCGGCGACGTCGTCGCTGGCATTGGCGGGTTGCGCCGCGCTGTCCGCGCCTGGCCTGAAGCTCGACGGTTCCGATTTTTCGGCGAGTTCGTCGCTCCTCGTGGCGACCACGCGCAAGGCCGTGGATAACGCGAAGGACAAGCCGTGGTTCGGTGCCGAGCGCGCCAAGCTCACCGTCGCTCGCGCGAAGCTCGTTGCGCCGGAGGAGGGCCGCTTCTCGCTGTCGTCGATCGGCATGGACGACTGGCGGGTCGAGAAGGTCGAACTGCTGCCGAAGCCGAGCGCCCTGTTCGGCGAGGGCGCGCGCGATGTCCTGATCTATGTGCACGGTTTCAACCAGACGTTCGAGACCGCCGCGGTCGATGCCGCGCGTCTTTCGAGCGGCGTCAATTTCCGCGGCGACACTGTGGTCTTCTCCTGGCCCTCCAAGGCTAAGCTGCTCGACTATGGCTACGACCGCGAGAGCGCCATGTGGTCGCGCGATGCGCTCGACCAGGTGCTGACCGGCTTCATCCGTTCGCGCAGCACCGGCCGCGTTCACGTCGTCGCGCACAGCGTCGGCACGACGCTGACGATGGAGGCCTTGCGCCAGATCTATTTGCGGCTCGGACTGCAGGCGATCGAACGGGTCGGCGCGGTCGTGTTCGCGGCGCCCGATATCGACAAGGACGTATTCGCGTCCTCGGTCGAGCGCGTCGGTGCGTTGGCCTCCAAGATCACCGTCATCACCGCGACTAACGACCGCGCGCTCGCGGTCTCCGGCTGGATCGCGGGTGAGACCCGCGTCGGCGCGGCCGAGGCCGAGTCGCTCAAGAAGTTCGGCGTGCGTGTGATCGACGCCTCGCACGAAGGCTGGGGCATCATCAACCACGACCTCTTCCTGTCGAACGCGCAGATCCGTCAGGTCATCCGCAACGCCATCGAGGGTCGCGCGCCGGACGGGACCTGAGGCGTTGATTTCCGTCATGCCCGGCCTTGTGCCGGGCATCCACGTTTTATCTTCTCACGATCAAGACGTGGATGGCCGGGACACCAGGGCGTTTACGCCCGTCTTCGACGGGCTATGCCCGGCCATGACGCGGAGAAATCACTTCGCCGCAAACGGCCCGACCTCGGGCTTCGCCTGCGTGTTGGCAAAGTCGCCGAGTTCGGCGCGCGCGCCGCGCGCGATCTGCGCCATCTCGTTGCCGGCCTGAAAGCAGGTGAAGTCAGGCCGGTCCTTCCAGGTGAACGGGCCGCAAAGCTTCACGCCCGCCTTGATAGCGGCGTCATGCACGATGTTGATGGCGCGCTCGTAGTCCGGATCTCCCTGCCGGTAGCCGGAGAAATTTCCAAGGTCGCCGCTCGCCGCGAAGATCGCGGTGACGCCAGGGACCTTGGCGATGGCGTCGGCGTTCTTGAGGCCTTCGAGCGTCTCGATCATCAGGATCAGCACGAGGTTGTCGTTGATGGTCTGCCGGTAGCCGCCCGGCACGTTGCCCCACATGGCGGCGTCGAACGCCGCGCCGCCACCCTGGCTGCGCTTGCCGAGCGGCGGGAAAAACGCCCAGTCGCGCGCCTGGATCGCTTCCTCGACGGTGTCGACGGTCGGCACGACCAGCACCAGCGCACCGCCATCGAGCGCGTGCTGGATTTCCCGTTCGTCCGTATAGGCGATACGCACGCCCGGCACCGCCTTGGCATGGGGGCAGGTTTTCCAGGTCCTCACCACGCTTTCCCAGGACGCCGAGGCATGCTGCATTTCGGTCCAGATGAAGTCGTAGCCGGCGTTCGCCATCGCGCAGTACGTCGACGGATCGCTCATGCCCCAGACCGTGCCGCCGACGAGCTTGCCACCCTGCATCAGCTTGAGCTTTGCCGGGTTCCAGATTTTCGTTCCCGGCGGCGGGTTGAAAGCGGGCCCGTATTTCCAGGTCGAAGCATCATAAGGCCCCTGGTTCGCTGCGCCGGGGGGCGCAACTTGCCGCGCATTGCTGTCGCGGCCGGCCGGGGCGGCGAGCGGAAATTGGGTGGGCTGCTGCTGTGCGAACGATTGCCACGTGGCAAAGCCCAGTGCGGCGCAAGCAAGCGATAGTCCGAAAAGAAGACGCATGGTGGTTATCTCCCTGCACGTTTCTGATTTTGTCGATGTCGTAGGAGCCGATGCTTCGCGGGAGCAATGATCAGGGCATGGCGCCGTGCCGGAGGCAAGCCGGGAGGATGAAGGGTGCGCCAATCGGCGTGATTGCGATCCGGTTCCATCGTAGTATGTCCGCAAACAACAAAAGATCACGGAGGAAACGTCATGCGCGTGTCGATGATCGCCTTTGCTCTGATCGCGACGATCGGAGCGGCTGCGGCCCAGGACTATCCGGCGCGGCCCATCAACATCGTCGTACCGGCCGCGGCGGGTGGACCGACCGATACGATCTCGCGCATCACCGCGCAGGCGATGTCGAAGCTTCTCGGCCAGCAGATCACGATCGAGAACGCCGGCGGTGCCGGCGGCACGATCGGCACCGGCCGCGTAGTTCGCGCCGAGCCCGACGGCTATACGCTCCTGATCTATCATGTCGGCCTGTCGACCGCGGCCACGCTCTATCGCAAGCTTCCCTACGACACGCGCACCGCGTTCGCGCCGATCGGGCTCGTCACCGACGCGCCGATGACCATCATCGGGCGGCCCGACCTCGAGCCGAACTCGCTTGCGGAATTGCTCGCCTATTTGAAGACCCGCAAGCTGACGTTCGGCAACGCCGGGGTCGGTTCGGCCGCGCATCTTTGCGGCATGCTGTTCACGTCGGCGACGCAGGCGCAGGTCACTCCGGTCCCGTATCGCGGCACCGCGCCGGTGATGAACGACCTGATCGGCAAGCAGATCGACATGAGCTGCGATCAGGCAACGAACACGACCAACCCGATCCTCGGCCGCCAGGTGAAGGCCTACGCCGTCACCACCAAGGCGCGGCTCAAGTCGCTCCCGGAGGTGCCGACCGCCGACGAGGCAGGGTTGAAAGGCTTCGAGCTCGGCGTCTGGCACGGCGTGTTCGCGCCGAAGGGAACGCCGCCGGCCATCGTGCAGAAGCTCTCGACGGCGCTGCGCGGCGCCCTCAAAGACCCGGAGCTGGCACGGCGCTTTGCCGAGATCAGCACCGATCCAATGCCCGACGACAGGGCGACGCCGGAGGCGGCGCAACGCACGCTCGTGAGCGAGATCGACCGCTGGGCACCGATCATCAAGGCGTCCGGCGAATACGCCGACTAGCTCTACTGCGTCAGAAATATTGTTGCGGAGTCGAGCGCCGCTGTGAATGTGCCCTCTCCCCTTGCGGGAGAGGGCAGCCGCAGCGGTTCAACTACAATGAAGGGGTGAGGGGCCGTCGCGCGGTTACCCCTCACCCATCAGCGTGTGCTGAGATGCCGATGCTGCCCTCTCCCGCAAGGGGAGAGGGCACAATAACGATGACCGCGATCGCGGCTACTGTCATGTCGCGATCTTTCTGACGCAGTAGTGTTAGCAGAAACCTGCGCGCTTAGTGCCACTGCGCCAGTTCGACGGTGACGTCTTCCGGTCCGCGGAGGAAGACAATCTTGCGGCTGTGGAACTGCATGACCTCGTTGCGCAGCTGTACGCCGGCGGCCTTGAGCTTGGCGACTTCCGCGTCGAGATCGTCGACCGCGAAACAGATGTGGTTGAAGCCGATCTTGTAGAGCTTGTCGATGTTCGGATCGACGATCGCATCGGGGTGATGGTAGCGCAGCAATTGTACTTCGGTGCGCGGCGTGACGTTTTCGAGCGCGAGCGTCACGTGCTCGGCTTCGATCCCCGGCACGCCCATGTAGTCGTCCATGACCTTGCCGGAGATCACCACGGACGCGGTTTCCTTGAATCCAAGCAGCGCGAAGAAGTGCTTGGCGGCCGCGACGTCGCGCACGACGACGGTGACGTGATCGAAGTTCTTGACCATTTCTCGCTTCCTTCCGTGGGCGGCTAGGCGCCGCCGCGTGTCGGCGCCATCACGGCGGCGTGGATCGCTTCGCAATGCCGCACGAGATGAGGCTGCGACGCGACGAATTGCTTCAGCGGCGTCGCGATGTCGTAGAAATAGATGTTGGCGACAAAGCCGTAGATGCCGGCGTCGATGCTGGTCGGGGCAGGCCCGTGCAGGTATCCGCTCGGCGGCAGGAGATGCGCCAGCACCTCCAGATCGCGCAGGCCGCGCTGCATGGCGGCATCGGGCTCGTAGCGGCCGATGCCTTGATAATAGTAGCGCTGAAAGTTGAACTCCCGCGCCTTGCGCAGGCCGTCTTCCGTGAGACTTGGGTGCTGCCGCAGCAGAGCGTCACGAAAGGCCGGCCAGAACCGCTCGTCCTTCCAACGCGAATACGACATCACCCAGTAGAGATCGTCGAACATGCGCGTGAGCAGATGGTCGGTATCGCGCTGCGCGGCGGTCAATGTCGCGTCGATCGCCAGTCGATACTTCGCCGTGAGGCGCGCGATGATCGTATCGCTGTCGCCGATCGCCTCGCCATCGTCGAGAATATACGGCAACTGGCCGCGTGGCGCCTTGGAAGCATCGAAGATGTGCTCATGCCGGAAAGGCACTCCGGCGAGCTTGAGAAAAGCGAAGACCTTCAAACCGTAGGCGTTGTTGTCCGCGACGCCGAACAGCGTGGGATACGAATAAAGGGTGAGCATCAGCGCCGCCCGCCTTCCGCGTCAGCCGTCGCTGTCCTTGACGTCGGTCTCGGGGCGATCGCTGCCAGGCGCGGTTTCGACGTGCCACTTGCCCTTTTCGTCCTCATACTCGATGACCTCGGTGTGGCCGGGCACGCGCTGCTCCTCGGCGGCCGCCTTCGCTGCCGCAAGCGCGTCGGCATGGGTCGGGAACGGCTCCGAGAAGGCGCCGTCGACCTTGTAGGCCCAGCCGCCGTCGTGTTGCACGATCTCATAGGTGACGTGGGTCATTTGGTCCACCTAGCGAGTTGGAACATTGGCTGTAGGTCTAAATCTTAGCGCAAACGGCGTCGCGTTGCACGCGGATCGCAAATGCCGTGCCTGCGGCGAAAATCCCCGCTGGCAGATTATTTTACCCGGATGACATCCTGGGAACCATCTGCGCCCATGTAAACCGCGAGGATGCGTACCGGCTGGTTGCCGGTGTTGATGCCTTCGTGCGCGATATCCATCGCTTCCATGAACGCCTCGCCCTTGCGGTAAGTGCGCGTGCCGCGGTCGCCATAGTCGACGGTGAGCTCGCCATCGAGGATGTAGGCGAACAGCGGCACGCCGTGCTTGTGGACGATCGTCTTGCCGCCGGGTGCCAGCATGATGACCGACGCGGTGACGTGCGGGGCTCCGGTCGTCGGGTAGCGCAGCGGTTCACCGACGATGCTGGTGCCGGTCGAGAGCAGCGGCATTGCTGGATAGCCCGCGTCCTGCGCGGCCGCGCGGCTTACCCATGCCAGACCGGCGATGACGGCGAGAGCCAAGATGAAAGTGCGATGGAGCATGATGGTCCTTCGGGACATAAGCCACGCGGCTTTCGCCGTTAATGGTGGAATGCTAGCCTGCAATCCAAGCCCGAGCCGCAGGCCGCAAGCTACGAATCGCAAGATTAGTTGCCACACGGCAAGAAGTCACAGGGCATCGGGCAAAAGCCGTCAAGGGAGGCGTACTGTGCGAACACTGATTGCAGCGTTATCGCTCGTGTCGATGCTGGTGCCAGGCGCGGCTTTCGCACAGGCGTACCCGCCCAACGAGGCGGGCGTCACCATGGGCCATTGGCATCTCAACTCGGCCAACGTGGAGGCCAACAAGAAAATCTTCGTCGGCCTCGGCGGCACCGCGATCAAGCCGGGCTTCTTCGAGATCGTACGTTTCCCCGGCGTCGCGGTATTTCTGCATCTGCGCGAAATGGGCACGCCGCCGACCGGCGGCACCGACGGATCGGTGGTGAACCACGTCGGCTTCATCGTGCCGAACGTCCAGGCGGTGGTCGACAAGTGGAAGGCCGCGGGCGTACCGGTCGCACCAGGCAACAACGGCCGGCTCGATCAGGCCTACGTCACGACGACCGATGGGCTGAAGATCGAAATCCTGGAAGACAAGACCCAGACCGTGCCGATCCGCCACGAGCACGTGCATCTCTTCCTGCCGGAGGCCGCGATCCCGCAGGCACAGGCCTGGTACGTGAAGCACTTTGGCGCCAAGCCCGGCATCCGCAACGAAAGCCCGGTCGCCGACATTCCCGGCGTACAAATGCGGTTCGCCAAGACCGACAAGCCGACCGTTCCCACCAAGGGACGCGTGCTCGACCATATCGGCTTCGACGTGAAGAACCTGCAGGACTACGTCAAGAAGCTCGAAGCGGCCGGGGTGAAGATCGAACGGGGCTACACGCCCAATCCGCAGGGCGACGCACTCGCGTTCGTGTCCGACCCGTGGGGTACCTCTATCGAACTCAATGAGCGGAAAAATCCGCTATAAGATGGCGTGCTCGTACATGGCGTGGGCCGAGCGTGGCGACGCCCGTGTTGTTTCAAGAGGATCGCGGTGCCGCGCCGATCCAGGAGTCCGTGATCGCCGACGATGGAGGAACCGCCCGGCCCCGCTTCGTTCGCCGCGCTTCGTGACGCCCTCCTGAGGGGCCGCGAGCCGCCGGCGGCACAGCGCATCGCCCAGCTCGCGTCCTATCGGTGGTTCGTTGTCGGCACCGTGTGCATCGGCGCCTTCATGGGGCAGGTCAATTCGAGCATCACGCAGCTCGTGCTGCCGCGGCTCGAAGTCGACTTCAGCGCGCGGCTCAGCACCGTGAGCTGGGTCGCGGTTGCCTACCTCCTGACGATGGCGGGCTTTCTGCCGGTGTTCGGGCGCCTCGCCGACATGTTCGGGAGGAAGCTTCTCTATACCGGCGGCTTTCTCCTGTTCGTGTTCGGCTCGACCTTGTGCGGCTTCGCGCCGAATTTGCCGGCGCTCATCGCCTTCCGTGTGCTCCAGGCCATCGGCGCCGCGCTCTTGTCGTCAAACAGCGTGGCGATCGTCGTGACCGCCGCCGGTCCGGATGAGCGCGGCCGCGCGCTCGGCATCATGGCGGCCGCGCAGGCGGTGGGCCTGAGCGCGGGGCCCGCGCTCGGCGGCCTCGTGCTCGACACGCTCGGCTGGCAATGGGTGTTCTGGATCAACGTGCCGTTCGGTCTTGCGGCTGCGGTCATCGGCTGGTTCGTGATCCCACCGACAAGCGGGCTCGCGCGCGGCGAGCGCTTCGACTGGACGGGCGCGTTTCTGATCCTGCCGGCGCTCACCGCACTCATCGCGGCGGTGAACGAGGCGCATGTCTGGGGTGTCACATCGGCAGCCTTTGTCGGCGGCGTAGCGACCGGCATCGCCCTTCTATTTCTCTTCGCCCAAACGGAGCGTCGCGTTGCGACGCCGCTCATGGATCTCGCGCTGTTTCGCAGCGCCGCTTTCGCGGCGGGCAATGCGGCGAACCTGATCGCCTATGCCATGCTGTTCGGCCTGTTCTTCCTCATGCCGTTCATCTTCATCCGGGTCTATCAGGACAGTGCGCTCGCGGCCGGTCTCCGGCTCTCGATCGTGCCGGTGCTGCTCGGGCTGACCGCGCCGTTCAGCGGAGCGCTGTCCGATCACGTCGGCGCGCGCGTCTTGTCCGCCGCCGGGATGCTGCTTTCCGTCGCCGCGCTGGCGCTGCTCTATGTGTCGCTCGACGGCACCGCGGCGAACCTGCCGACCGTGATGCTCGCGCTGGCGGCGGTCGGTGTCGGCCAGGGACTGTTTGCCTCGCCGAACAGCAACTCGATCATGGCCGCCGCGCCGGAGCATCTGACCGGCGAGGCCGGCAGCCTGATGAACGTCATGCGGGCGTGCGGCATGAGCATCGGCATCGCCGCCGCCTCGGCACTGCTGTCCTGGCGGCTCGAGGTGCTGACGGGCCGCGGCGACAGCACGATCGACGTTGCCAAGCAATCTCTCCTGGCGGCGGGCGGCGACGTGACGCTGATGCTCGCCGGATTTGCGGCGGCGGCCGGATTGATCTCGCTGGTGCGACCACAAACCTGAGGCCACGGCACTAACCGTGGAGGTCAGCGCCGATGTTGATTCGCGTTGCTGCGGCGGTTCGTCAGGGACCAAGTACGCTTGGCGGCGTCTCTCGCTTCCAGGAGATAGTGCATCCCTACGATCACGAGAGGGATGAGCGCCAGGATGATCACCACTTGCAGATCATGCGAGTCGACCATGATCGACCTCAAGCAAGCGGCATGCCACGGGTCTTTAGCGAGCGGCCGGCACCATGCCCTTGGCCTTGATCACCGCGGCCGCCGCGGGGGTCGTCAGGAAAGATAGAAACGCCTTGGCGGCGTCCGCGCTGTTCGTGTTGGCGGCGACGGCCGCCATATAGACCAGACTCTGCTGCAACTCGGGCGGGAACGGACCGACGAGATCGATGCCGGGCGCCGTCAGGACGTTGCTGAGAAACACGCCAAGTTCTGCCTCGCCTTTGGCCACCGCTTCGACGATCGCGGCCGGCGCCGCCACCGCCTTGATCTTCGGCTTGATGGCCTCGGCGATGCCGAGCCGCTCGAACGTGCGCAGCACCTGCGCGCCGGCCGCGCTCGCCGGCAGCGTGGCGATGGATTGAGCTTTGAGCAGCGTCTGCTTCATGGCCTCGGGCGTGCTGATGTCGGGCTTCGGAGCACCAGCGCGCACCGCGATGCCGAAGCCGACGCGTGCGATCTCCGTGGTCGGGCCGGCGATGAAGGCGGCCCGCGCGCCGGTGTCCTGGAACACCTCCTGCGGTACGACGGCGAGATCGAACGGCGCGCCGCCGGTCGCTGCCTTGATCAGTTCGGGCGTGGCGCCGAATTGAAATTCAATCTTGTGGCCCGAGGTGCGCTCGAACAAAGGTCCGAGCTCCCGCATCGGGCCCGCGATGCCGCCGCCCGCCAGCGCCTTGAGTTCAGCAGCCTGCACGTCGGTCACCTGCGGCAGGACAAGCGCCAGCAGCGCGGCGGCGAGAGAAGTTGCTTTCATGAGGTGGCACCGATGATCGCGGACGCATTCGGGCAACTGTAGCCCGGATTGAGCGCCGGCGAAATCCGGGGCGATGCGAGATATCGCAGGTGATCCGGATGCCGCTTCGCTCCGTCCGATCCCCTTGCTATGTTGGCGTGCACCGCACAGGAGCGATCCGATGGCACGACGACCGGGCGACCCGCGCTATGCCGCAGAAGCCGCGTTCAAGGCGGCGACGGCACCGAAGCCGCTGGAGGTGCCGAAGGCTCCGACGGTGCCGGGCGCCAAGGAAATGGTGTCGCTGCGCATCGACCGCGACGTGCTCGACTATTTTCAGGAAGACGGACCGGGCTGGCAGGAGCGGATCAACTCCGCGCTGCGCAAGGCCGCGGGGAAGTGAGCGAATAGGCCCGGCCGCGGATGCCCGCGGCGATTCGACCATCGCCGCACGAACACCTGAATGCGCAAGGCGAAGCTACCTCCGCCGGTCGATCACCGTGCCCTTCATCTCGACCACTTCGAGATCGTTGCCCTTGACCCGCATGATCTGTCTGAGCGTGTCGTCGTTCCAACGCGGGTCGGGAGCCCCGCTGATGAAGAGGTCGCTGCCGTTGTCGGCCAGGATCATGCCGTAGGTCTTCAAGGCTTGCAGGATAGCCCTGACTTCGGGGGCGAAGCCGGAGATGTCGAAGCCGGCCTTCAGACGTACACGCATGCCCATGGGCGGCAGGTCGCCATCGTGCAAGCTGCTCGCCCAATGGCTTGCGGGCGGCACATACGCCCGTCGCGTCTTGCTGACGGTGAACCGCAGCGCGTGTTCGACCGCCTTCTTGCCGACGGCTTCGTCATAGCGCACGAGCCCAGGCAGGATCGGCAAGCCAGCAGCATCGGCAGACGTCCAGCCGGCGGGACGCACCTGGTTCTTCTTCAGGTCCCAGAGCGCGCCGCCGTCCGCCTTCCAGCCGCCCTTGCCGTCCGGGAAGGCGTTGAAGAGTTCCCAGAGCTGCCGGGTGTCGCGGTCGAGCACGAGCACGTGGCGATCGCCGGTGCCCTTGGGCCCGCCCTCGATCGGGGCGTTCGGCGGGATCGGGTAGGGACCGGGATCGCTTTCGTCGGCATAGGTGAGCGCGACCGGCACCTTGGGCTGCGACTTCGAGACGACGATGTACGGGATGCCGATGGGAGCGCCCTCCCACACGGTGCCGAAGTCGGCCCGCAGCGTCTTGTCCATGCCGATGCGGGCGAGGATCCGCGCCGAATTCGGGTCGACGGGTTCCTTCGAGATATCCTTGTGCCAGGGACTGTCGCCGGGCAGCAGGCGCGCGCCGCCGAGGTTGGCGTTGGGGCCGAGCTCGACCTTCGGAAGGCTGTCTTGCGCAGCCGCAATCGTCGTCAGCAGAGTTCCGACAAGAACGATCGCAATGGACACCCGGGTCATGCAAGTTCCTTCGGCTTCGAGCACGGCCGCGCCGCGGCAGGACGCCAGCGCATAAATGGATCGGCACGGCATGACAAGGGGATACAAGCGTCGGAACCGGGACACTAGCGCCCGCCTCCGCGTCAGCATGGCGCTTGCCTGCGGCGTGCTGTCGCTGAACACTGCGGCGCATTGAAATCCGTACCGGGTGAGATCATGACGCCGTCCCGCCGCACGCTGCTTGCCACGCTCGCCGCTACTCCGTTTGCGCCGTTCGTCGTGCGCTCCGCGTTTGCGGCCTATCCCGACCGTCCGATCCGGCTGGTCGTGCCGTTCGCCGCCGGCGGCAACGCCGATCTGGTCGGGCGGCTGCTCTCGGAAGGGATGTCGCCGCTGCTCGGGCAGAGCCTCGTGGTCGAGAACCGCGCCGGCGCGGGCGGCAGCCTCGGTGCTGCGCAGGTCGCGGCATCGGCGCCGGACGGCTACTCGCTGCTGATCGGCTCGAACGGGCCGCTCACCGTCAACCCGTTCATGCAGGCGAAGCTGAGCTACGATCCGCTCAAGGACTTTGCGGCAATCGGCCTCGCCAATCTCGCGCCGCATGCGATCGCCGTGAACCCCGCGGTGCCGGCGAAGACCGTTGCCGAGCTTGTCGCGCTGTCGAAGAAGGAGCCGGTCACCATCGCCACCTCCGGCACCGGCAGCGCCGGGCACATGACGCTGGTGCGCTTCATGACGGCGACCGGCGCGAGCCTGACGCACGTGCCCTACAAGGGCGGCTCGACGCCGGTGCCCGACACGCTCGCCGGTACCGTCAATGGCCTGATGACGGAAATGTCGACCGCGCTGCCGCATCACAAGGCCGGCAAGCTGCGCATTCTCGCGGTCGCGTCCGCGGCGCGGCCGGCGCTCGCGCCCGAGGTGCCGACCATGAACGAGGCCGGGCTCAAGAATTTCCTGGCGGCGAGCTATGTCGGATTGCTCGCTCCCGCCAAGACTCCGCCCGAGGCGATCGACGCGCTGCACAACGCGCTGGTCAAGACGCTCGCCACGAAATCCGTGCAGGACCGCTTCCTGGCGACCGGCGCCGAGCTCGCCCCCGAGCCGCTGCAGACGCCGCAAGGCTTTGCCGACTACATCATGGGCGAGTACGAGCGCACCGCGGAAGCGGCGAAAGCAGCGGGGCTGAAGCCGGAGTAGCCGTGATTCGTAGCCCGGATTGAGCTTGTAGCCCGCATGGAGCGCAGCGGAATGCGGGGTTGCGCGCGGACATCCTGCCCCCGGATTTCGCCTCGCTGGATCCGGGCTACTTCTTCCCGAGCAACTCGTCGCGCTGCTTGATCAGCCGGTCGAGTTCGTCCTGCTGCTCGGCGATGCGGTCGGCGTTGCGCGCCTCGTCGCCGGCTCCGGAGAAGGCGGCGGCCTGTTCGATCAACTGGCGGATGTTGTCGCGCACGATGGCGATGCGGTCTTCGATCTCCGGAAGTGACAAGGTGCTGCCGTTGCTCACGCGATGCCTCCCTTTCGCCCGCGCGCCGCTGCCGGCGCACGCAGGCCGTCTTTGACGATATAGAATATCATAACCGTCAGCACCTGGGTCAGCGCGGTTCTGCCGTGCGGCGGTGAGGTCCTCGTAGCTCTTAGCCCGCATGGAGCGAAGCGCAATGCGGGATCGCGGTGGATATTCCGGCCCCGGATTACGCTACGCTTCATCCGGGCTACTTGCTGCGATCTGGATGTTTTCGGAGGTGCAATGTCAGAGGGAACCATGACCGGATATCTGCCGGGCGATCCGCGCTATGGATTGAGCGGGGAGAAGCTTGCGAACTACTACCGCACGAAGGCGGCCCAGTGGGCGATCTATTGCTGGGACAAGCCGGAGTCGGCAGAAGCGCGGCGGGCCTTGTTGCTGGATCAGAAGAGCTACGTGAAGAATTTCGGCGAGCGCGTCATCGGCTACGGGCACTTCGTGTCGGACGATGGCCGCGAGACGCTGGGCACGTCGTTCTTCATGCAGCTCGACGACCGCGCGGCGGCGGACAAGTTTCTGGCCGACGAGCCGATGAACAAGGCCGGCCTCTATGGGCGCGTCGAGATGAACCGCTGGTCGAACAGCTTCGGCAAGCGCGCGGCCGACCATGCCCGCAAGGGCCTGCAGCAGTTCCTGTGCACGGGACCCAAGACCGGCACGCCGGAGTTCTTCCGCGAGCACCTGCACGCGCACGAGTCCTACTTCGCGTCGTATGGCGCAAGCTTCATCTTCCGCGGACCGATCCGCTCGGCCGACGGCGCCGACAACATCGGCACCGCGCTGCTGCTCGAACTGCCCGACCGCGCGGCGGCGGACGCGTTCTGGAACAACGAGCCGTTTGCCAGAAACGGCGGGTATCAGCGCGACGCGCGTATCGTGCGGTGGGTGTTCGGGGATTGAGAGGCGTGTGGCCTACGCTGTCCCGGTTTCGTCAGCCGCATTGGTCGAAGGCTTGCCGCCAATCGGGAAGTGAGACGCCTGGCATTTGGTAGCTGCGACCTTCGGCCGAGACGGTAATCGGTCCGGCGCTGAGGAGATTGAGCAGCGCCGTTTTCTGCCGGTTCCATGCCGGACCGAAGAGGCCCGGGTCCTGCCGGCTATAGCCGAGGTCCCACTGCAGAAAGGTGGTGGCGCTGTCCGCTTCCGGCTCCTGGAATTCGCCGACGAACGTCATCTTGGTCTTGGAGTTCGCCAGCACGATCGTCGCCTTGCCGGTCTTTTTCGCCGTGGCGGGATACTTGGCGTGCAGTCCGAACGCGCGCCCGCATGCCATCAGGAATACCGTCTTGCCGCTTTCGGCGTAGGTCAGCATCGGATGGTCGCGAGGATCGCGCTCGAACTTCCAGGCGCCGTCGGCCGCCAGCGCTGGCACGCAAGCCATCAAGGCGATCAGGATGACGAGCAGTTGTCGATGACGGCGCATGGCATCTTCCGCAATTGCTTGAGCAAACGTGGGTGGAGGAACGCGCCAAGCGCCGCGGAACCGCGATCACCGGCCGCGCGATTATTCGCCGAATCGGCCATGAAGGTCCATGGCGTTGCCGCCTTGGCTGACAAGATGCGGCTCGGCGTGGCGCTGAAAGGCGCAAATTTGGCGAAGGGGTGTAGGGCGCAATAGCGAAGAGCGTATTGCGCCGACAGGTTTCGGGGTGGATGAGATTGGCGCAATGCGCTCCGCTTATTGCGCCCTACGGGCCTTTGGCCCGCTAGATCGGCAGTTCAGCAATGCTTCAGGTCAATCGTTCGAGGCGCAGTATTTCCCCCGACCCGCCCATCCTTCGGCCGGTGACTTGCACACCCGCGAGCAGCATTGCGCATTGTTCGAACAGGGATTGCCGCCCTCAACGCATGCGATCGGAATGGGTTTCGATGCTTGCGGGACCGAATATGACGGCACTGGGCGCAATGGGATGAGCGCCGCAAGGCTTTGCGCTTTCATCGCGCTGGGCGCGTCCGTGGCGACCGACCGCGAATCGTCCGCAAACGTCGGTCCTTTTGTAAACATGCAGATGGCAAGAATGATTGTAGTGAGTACAACGAATCTTCTCATGGAGTGCCCTCTCATCCATTAAAACGAAGGACACAAGATACGAGACGGCCCAGCGAAAAGCCATGCTCATCGTCAATCTTTTGGAGCCTTCCTGCTCCGCAATCATTTTGACGCGCACGAGGGCGATGGGTTTTCGCTGCGCTCAACCCATCCTACGGAGGCGCTTCCCGATGGTCGGCAGTTCGAAGCTGAACTGCTTGAGCACCGCCGGGTCGTCCATTCGCTTGGATGCCCCTAGGATTTCGCCCACGAGTCGGCCTTCGGCATCATAATCCACGATGATGCCGTCCGCGACTTGTTCGCTGTCCTTGATGGGGCGGTCGGTCAGGTTTGATATAGCCCGCGTCGGCTCCGTGATCCACTCTCACGCGCATGGGCTTGGTCCTGTAAAAAATTGGCGGTGACAACGAATTCCGGGTCCTTCGCTGGAACCACGACGCGCAACAAGCGTAGCGGGGTTATGTGGGAGCTGTTGCCCCGGATTTCGCTTCGCTTCATCCGGGCTACTTGCTGCATGGAGCCGATGCGGAATGCAGAAGTGGTCCGCAGGAGGGCAATGTTATGCGGGTCTTGTCCGGACCGGCCCCGGATTTCGCTGGCGCTCAATCGGGGCTACTCGCTACGGGCTCATACGATACAGCAAGGCGTAGTCGCTAGTTTCTAGTTTTTTCCGACGTTCGGCGGCGACTTTCATGACCTTGCTTGTGACGCGACCGAGCGTGCAAATGGCCGCGCCAGCTGTCATCCACGGCCCACCATGGGCTAATGAGTATAAGAATGTACCAATTCCAATCCAAGCTTTGTCGTCCGAAAAGACCGAATCCATGAATTCGTTTACTGCCTCTTTGTTCAAGAACAACAGGGCTTCGATCTCCCTTCAACGTTCGCCCGAACGTGTTGTGCGATTGGTTTCTGAAGCAGGTCTAAATCCTGCTCTTCGCCTAAGTCAAGGGCAAGAGAAAGACATTTGCGCCTGAGCGCATCGATTTCGGCGGGGTGATGTTTAAGGAGACTACAAATTCTCTCAACGGCTTCTGAGTTGACAGGATCAATTCGGGAGGACAACAATTGACGAAAGAATTCCCAAGCGACAACGTCAAAATCAAGCGACTGAACCTCACGATCTACCTTGGATTCGACGGGAAGCGACGATAAGAAGCGAGCCATTCCGGGATTACTGAGTAGGACTCCCGGCATCTTTTTCAAAATTGGCAGACGAAACATATAGGCCTTAGTCAGAAATCTGTTCCAAACTTTCGTTGCGGGAAGAGCCCGTCGCAATAGTCATATAGAGCTTGCCAGTTCACCGATTGCCGTTTAGGTGCGCCTTCTTGTTTTGCCCACTCGGCACCGAGCGCCATCATTTCTTCATCGCTCCGGTGCCCCTCATAAAGTTCAAGATACTTTTCAAAGAAAATGTGAGAAAAAAGTTCGTCAGTGGCTGAAAACGGATCGATCAATTTGGTGATTTCGTCAAACGGCAGATTCGAACTGAGCAATCAGGTCCTCTGCTGCTTCCCATGCACTAGTGCCCCTAGGATAGCTAAACATTATCGTTCTGAGATTCGTCTTTCGAAGCGGTGCTATGATCTCAGTTGTGTGATGAAGGCTTGAGTTATATTGGTACCAAGTTTGGCCGAAAGCGCGGAGTAAAAGGTAGCCAGTTTGGATTTCGGTCCTCGGCAAACTTGAAAAATTCTAGAGGATCTATTCCCGTCAAGAAAGTTGATACTGACGGGTGGAGGCGGAAATGAAACCGGTTCATCATGGAAGTACAAAAACAAGGCGCCCGACACGAGGTCCGGCCGCCAGCACGCATCAGGGAATAACGATTTTCATAATCTCACGGCCGTGCGCTTCCGGGAACGACCTAGGCCAGCGCCAGTGTGCTGAGAATAGATTGGTGCTTCACAGCACCCGATTGCTCTCCTTCACCTCCTCCGCCTCGACATAAACCTCGCTGCCCATCTTCTTGAACCGCTCCGACATCTCCGCCATGCCGGCTTCCTTGTCGTTCAGCGTCGCCGCATAATCCCGCACGTCCTGCGTGATCTTCATCGAGCAGAACTTCGGGCCGCACATCGAGCAGAAGTGCGCGACCTTGTGCGCCTCCTTGGGCAGCGTCTCGTCGTGGTATTCGCGCGCGGTGTCGGGATCGAGCCCGAGGTTGAACTGGTCCTCCCAGCGGAAGTCGAAGCGCGCGCGCGAGAGCGCGTCGTCGCGCATCTGCGCCGCCGGGTGGCCCTTGGCGAGGTCGGACGCGTGGGCGGAGATCTTGTAGGTGATCACGCCTTCCTTGACGTCGTCGCGGTCGGGCAGGCCGAGATGCTCCTTCGGCGTCACGTAGCAGAGCATGGCGCAGCCGAACCAGCCGATCATGGCGGCGCCGATGCCCGACGTGATGTGGTCGTAGCCCGGCGCGATGTCGGTGGTGAGCGGGCCCAGCGTATAGAACGGCGCCTCGCCGCACTCCTTGAGCTGCTTGTCCATGTTGATCTTGATCTTGTGCAGCGGCACGTGGCCGGGGCCCTCGATCATCACCTGGCAGCCCTTGTCCCAGGCGATCTTGGTGAGCTCGCCCAAGCGTCTCGAGCTCGGCGAACTGCGCGCGGTCGTTGGCGTCGGCGATCGAGCCGGGGCGCAGGCCGTCGCCCAGCGAGAACGACACGTCGTACTTGCGCATCAGGTCGCAGATTTCGTCGAAGCGCTCGTAGAGGAAGCTCTCCTTGTGGCGGGAGAGGCACCACTTCGCCATGATCGAGCCGCCGCGCGAGACAATGCCGGTGACGCGGTTGGCGGTGAGCGGCACATAGGCGAGCCGCACGCCGGCGTGGATGGTGAAGTAGTCGACGCCCTGTTCGCACTGCTCGATGAGCGTGTCCTTGTAGCACTCCCAGTCGAGCTTGACCGGGTCGCCGTCGACCTTCTCCAGCGCCTGGTAGATCGGCACGGTGCCGATCGGCACCGGCGAATTGCGGATGATCCATTCGCGGGTGTTGTGGATGTTGCGGCCGGTGGAGAGGTCCATCACGGTGTCGGCGCCCCAGCGGATCGCCCACACCATCTTCTCGATCTCTTCCTCGACCGACGACGTGACGGCGGAGTTGCCGATATTGGCGTTGATCTTGGTGAGGAAGTTGCGGCCGATGATCATCGGCTCGAGTTCGGCGTGGTTGATGTTCGACGGGATGATGGCGCGGCCGCGCGCGATTTCGCTGCGCACGAATTCCGGCGTGACGAACAGCGGCACCGCGGCGCCGAAGCTCTCGCCGTCCTGCTGCGCCCATTCGGCGCGGTCGAGCTTCTGCTTCCTCCCGAGGTTCTCGCGCTCGGCGACGTAGATCATCTCCTTGGTGATGACGCCGGCCTTCGCCCATTCGTATTGCGTCACCGGCTTGCCGGGCAGCGCACGCAGCGGCCTGTGCACGGTCGGGAAGGCGCGGGCGAGGTGCTTGCCCGAGACGTTGCCGTTGTCGACCGGCTTGATCGGCCGGCCGTCGTATTCCTCGACGCCGCCGCGCTCCTTCACCCATTCGGTGCGCGGGCGCTTGAGGCCCTGCTCGACGTCGATCGCGACATCGTTGTCGGTGTAGGGGCCGGTGGTGTCGTAGACCGGCAGGTTCGGCTCGTTCGCGCCCTCGCTCAGCACGATCTCGCGCACCGGCACGCGCAGGTCGGGCGCAGCGTCGGGCTTGGCGTAGATCTTGCGCGAGGAGGCGAGGGGGCCCGTCGTGACCTTCGGGGTCGCGAGATCGGATTCGGAGATATGCTTGTTCATTTTGCTTTGCTCCCTTTCAGGGCCCGGAGAGTAAGTGGAAACAACGGAAGGCGGCCGTCACGTGCGCGCGACGAACGGCCGGACCAGCCTCGCGAAAACGCTCGAATATCCCATGGAATCTGTCCTGTCCCTTCGCCGGCATGACCCGGATCAGGTTCAAAGGGTCCCCGCGGTATGGCGCGGCGGGTCTCTCAGCTCCTTGACCGGAGCTCCCCTCGGAACGGCGCTAATGTAGGCCCGCGCGGGCGTGTGTCAACGCGATGACGGCTGTGTTTTCGCATGGTTGACCGGATCGATATCGCGGCCGTGGTGGTCGGAAGTTCCCGGAAGCGCGGCCCGTTGTGATTGCGCCCTCTCCCGCAAGGGGCGAGGGCGCAACAACGGGCGCCGGTATTCCCGGAGATATTGCTACTGCCCCTTCGCGAAGGTCGGGAACTTGATGCCGAGCTGGTCGAGATAGGTGTCGTACTTGCTGGCGTCGTAATAGAACTGCCGCATCCGCGGGCGGAAGCGCTCCATCGTCTCGCGGTTGAGCTGGATCTGCGGCTGGTCGCTGTCGGACAGCAGCGAAATGAACTTGTTGTTCTTGTGCTGGACGTCGGTGAAGTAGCTCTTCGCCGCCACGGTGATCTCCGGCCGCATCAGCAGATCGACCATCGTCATCGCCATCACCTTGCCGCCCGCCACGATGCCCTTGTGCGCGATCGGCGTCGCCATGGCGATCGCGTTCGACCAGTGGTGGCCCGGCAGATTCGGCATGTTGGACGGATAGTTGAGCGTGATCGTCGGCACCGCCCACGATACGTCGCCGATATCGTCCGAAGCGCCGCTCTCCGGGCGCGGTGACGGCGGCTCGAGCTTGCGCACCACGGTGGCAAGGCCGTCCTCCTTGCCGTCAACCAGGCGCTGCACCGCCTTGGCGAACTTCTGCTCGTCCTCGGTCCATTTCGGCAGGCCGACCCGGTCGATATTGGCCTGTACGGCCTCGGCGATCGGCTTGTTGAAGTGGCGCGGCGCCGCCGTGCCGATCAGTTTGCGGCTGACCTTGGTGTCGGTCATCATCGCCGCCGCTTCCGCGATCTTGTTGCCGATCTCGTAGTTCTTCTTGATGTTCTCGAAATCGATCTCGCGGAAGAAGTACCAGACCGAGGCGAGCGAGGGCACCACATTGGGCTGATCGCCGCCGTTGGTGATGACATAGTGCGAGCGCTGCTCGGGCCGCAGGTGCTCGCGGCGGAAATCCCAGCCGATGTTCATGAGTTCGACCGCGCGCAACGCGTTGCGCCCGCGCCAGGGCGCGAACGCGGCGTGCGCCGATTCGCCCTCGAAGGTGTATTCGACCGAGACGAGCCCGCTGCCGCGGGGCTGCCCCCATGTTGTGCCGAGATTGTCGCCGACATGCGTGAACAGCACGGCATCGACATCCTTGAACATGCCGGCGCGCACGAAGAACGCCTTGCCGCCGAGCAGTTCCTCGGCCACGCCCGGCCAGAGCATGATCGTGCCGGGCAGCTTCTCGCGCTCCATCAGGTCCTTTACCGCGAGCGCCGCGATGATGTTGACCGCCTGACCGGAATTGTGGCCCTCGCCATGGCCGGGCGCGCCTTCGACCAGCGGCTCGCGATAGGCGACGCCGGGCTTCTGCGAGGTCTTCGGCAGGCAATCGAGGTCGCTGCCGAGCGCGATCACCGGTTTGCCGGAGCCCCAGCGTGCCACCCAGGCGGTCGGCATGCCGGCGAAGCCGCGCTCGATCTTGAAGCCGTTCTTCTCCAGCACGTCGGTCAGATACTTCGAGGTCTCGACCTCCTGGTAGGCGAGTTCGCCGAAGCTGAAGACGGTGTCGTTGATGACCTGTGCGAGCTTGCGCCGCTCTTCGACGCCGCTGGCGACCACCGATTTGAATTTCTCGATGCGCGGATCGGCCGGTTCCGCGGCCTGCTGTGAAGAGGAGGGGTTGTTGGCCAGTAGGATTGCGGCGAGAGCCGCGGCCGAAACGGCTGCGGCCTTGAACGGTGTGCGAAGCATTGCATTCTCCAGGGATGAGACTTGGCCAAATCTATCGGCTTTTTGCGGTTCCCTCCATTGCCGAAAAGCCCGACACTTGCATGTATTCTGTGCGGCGACTTCGGGAGGACAACATGCAGAATAAAAAACGGCCGCAGGCGCTCGACCGCCGGCTCTTTCTCGGCGGCAGCGCCATGGCTCTGCTCGCAGCATCCGGCACCGCATACGCGCAGCATCCGGAGCCTGACGCGCCGAAGATGGCCGAAGCCGCGAAGCCCGGCCAGATCATCGCCGAGTTCATCACCGGCTTCGACCTCAAGCAGGCGCCGCCCCTCGTCGTCGAACGCGCGCGAATAGCTTTCATCGACACGCTCGGCGTCATGCTGGCCGGAAGCCGCGAGCCGGCCTCCGACATCGTGTGCGAGATGATCAAGCTCGAAGGCAGCGCGCCGGCGGCTTCGATCGTCGGACAGTCGCTGCGCACGTCGCCGCAATCGGCGGCGCTGGCGAATGGCGTCGCCGGCCATGCGATGGACTACGACTTCACCTACTTCGCCGGGCAGTCGATTTCTGCGGTCATCCCTGCGATTCTGCCGCTCGCCGAAACGACCGGCGCCACGCCGTCAGAAGTGGTGGCAGCCTTCATCATCGGCGCCGAGGTGGCGGGGCGGATTTCACGCGCGAGTCCCACTCAGGCGCGCACCGGCGGATGGCACTCGACCGGCGTGATCGGCACGCTCGCGGTCGCCGCGGCGGCCGCGCGTATCCTCAAGACGCCGGCCGGCGCGATCCCGGACGTGATCGGCATTGCGACGTCGCTGGCAAGCGGCAACTCGTCGAACTTCGGCACCATGACCAAGCCGCTGCATGCCGGACACGCGGCGCGCGACGGCATCATGGCGGCGCAGCTCGGCATGCGTGGCTTCACGGCGAATGCTTCCGCGCTCGAAGGCCGCGACGGCTATTTCGAGACCTTCTCGCGCGGGCTCAAGTGGTCGCTGGAACCGTTCCAGGACCTCGGCCGCAGCTTCGATCTTGCGACCTATGGCTACAAGCTCAAGCGCTATGCCTCGGGCGGGCTCGGTCACACCGGCATCGATGCGGCGCTCGAACTGCGCGAGGTGGTGCGACTCGCCGATGTCGAGCGGGTCGAGGTCGGATTCACCAATTACGCACAGCGGCGCATCACCGACCGCTATCCGCAGACCATCGAGAACGCGAAATTCAGCGCGTCTTATCTCGCGGCCTATACGCTGATCCACGGCGCGCCGACGCTCAAGGCGTTTTCCGAGCAGGCACTGCGGGATCCGCAGGTGCGCGCGCTCGCGGCCAAAATCTCGGTCGTGACCTACGGCGCGCATGCCGACCTGCTGGCGGAATCGCCAGCCAAAGTGACAGTCCATTTGACGGACGGCCGGACCGTCGAGCGATCGAAATATTATCCCAGCGGCTCGGTTCAGGTCCCAATGACACCGGCGCAGATCGAAGCGAAGTTCATGGACTGTGCCTCGCACGCAGTGAGCGCCGACGCGGCCAAACGGCTGTTCGCCATTCTGAGCAAGCTCGACGAACAGAAGTCGCTCGACGAGTTCTGGCCGCTGGTCCGGCGTGCATGAATCAAACCGGCCCTGCGCATGACGCAGGGCCGGTAAAATAACTCAGATCAGAACTTGCAACCAAAGTCTCAGTAGATCGAACCCGTGTGATTGGTGCCGGCGCGGCGGGTGCCGTTGATCGGGAGTACGATCACCTTGGTGCCGACGTTCACGCGGCTGTAGAGATCCGATACGTCGTCGTTGGTGAGGCGGATGCAGCCCGAGGACACGCGCTGGCCGATCGTCGTCGGGGCGTTGGTGCCGTGGATGCGGTAGACGCTCGAGCCGAGATACATGGCGCGCGCACCCATCGGGTTGCCTTCGCCGCCGGCCATGAAGCGCGGCAGGTAGGGCTGGCGCTGCAGCATCTCTTCCGGCGGGGTCCAGTCCGGCCACTCGGCCTTGCGGGTGATGGTCTGCGTGCCCGCCCAGGTGAAGCCTTCGCGGCCGACGCCGATGCCGTAGCGCATGGCCTTGCCGCCCGCCATCACGAGGTAAAGGTAGGTGTTCGGCGTGTCGATGATGACCGTGCCTGGCGCCTCGCTGGTGCGGTAGTCGACGACCTGGCGGCGATACTGGGCGCGGGTGTCGGGCGTGCTGTCTTCGTCCTGGGCCTGGTAGGCCGGCGCCTGCACCTGCTCGCGTTGGGCGCCGAACAGCGCCTCGAACGGGTTGGCGGAGGCCGTGGTCGAGCAGGCCGTGGCGGCAGCCAGCGTGGCAATCGCCGTTGCGGTGGCGATCGCGGCGGCCGCGGAAATCTTGGCAATGATGTTCATGACGCTCCCCTATGCTGACCATTGGTCGCCAGGGGACGCGGTTGGGTTCAAAGGGCCGGAAAGATACCGCCAACCTCCCGCTAATCATCTGTTATTCAAAAGAAAACTTGGTCGGCTGAAGGTTAACGATTGCGGCAGAACAGTGGCCAAAATCTCAATACTGACCCGCGGCCCTGCCCGAAGGCGGGAAGACCGATTCGAGCAATGCCGGACAGCTCTAGCCCTTCCGCGCCTTGTGCCAGCCCACCGCGGCATCGGGCACCGCGTCGGTCGAGGCGAAATAGGGCTTGATGTCGAGGAGGGGAGTGCCGTCGAGACAGTCGAGGCCGGCGACCCTGAGCGTGTTGCCGTCGATGCCGACGAGGCGGGCGACCGACAGCGCGATCGGGTTGGGCCGTGCCGGCGAGCGCAGCGCGAACGTGCCGACCTGCTGGCCGTAGGTCCGCGGCACCTGCAAGACCAGATCGCGCCGCGACCGGTCCATCCAATAAAGCAGGACGACGTGGCTTGCGGTTTCGAGGTCCTTCAGCGCCGGTGCCCAGCGCGGATCAAGCTCGATGGTGCAAACCGCATCGGATTCACGGGCGTTTTTCGGGCAATCCTTGCGCTCCTTCCAGGGCGTGCGGATGCGGCCGATGAAGTAGAGCGAAGCGTCGTATTGCGCGGGCAGGTCGACGGCGACCTCGCCGTCCCGGATGCCGAAGGCGTTCTCGTTCACGATGGTCTCGTTTCAGTGGCAAGTCGCGGATAGCAACTTGGCGTCCTGACGGGGGAAGGTCCACCCCATTCGTATTTCGGTGCATCACCATTCGTGCCTTCCGATCCGGCTATCCCTCGCCTGCCCACCGGCTGCTTGTCTTTTTGGATTAAACGTATAAAGATATCTTTATATTAAAGGTTTCGTGCCCATCGTCCCGTCCGCCTCAAGGAATGTTGCCCACCCGATGACCTCGCCTGCCCACCTTCCGTTTGCCACCCTCAGCGGCGCGCTCAAGGCCGCGGGCGAGGCGACGAGGCTGCGCATCCTGGCGCTGCTGGGAGAGGCCGAGCTGACCGTGTCGGAACTGACTGCGATCCTCCGGCAGTCGCAGCCGCGGATTTCTCGCCACCTGCGGCTGCTCGCGGAAGCAGGTTTGGTCGTGCGCTTTCGCGAGGGCTCGTGGGCCTTCTTCCGTCTCGGCGAGCACGGCGGGGCGTCCGAGCTTGCGCGCGAGCTTATTGGGCGTCTCGATCCGGCCGACGCCACGCTGCTGCGCGACCGCGAACGTCTCACCGCGGTCCGCTCGGCTCGCGCGGCGGCCGCGCAGGCCTATTTCCGCCGCCACGCCGCCGAATGGGATCGCATCCGCAAGCTGCATGTCGCCGACGAGGCCGTCGAGGAGGCGATCCGCGCCGCGCTGTCGGGCAGCGAGGTCCGTTCGTTGCTCGATCTCGGCACCGGCACCGGGCGCATGCTGGAGCTGTTCGGGCCGGGCATCGAACGCGGGCTCGGCCTCGATATGTCGCTCGACATGCTGGCACTGGCGCGCGCGCGGCTTGACCGTGCGGGCTTGCGCCATTGCAGCGTGCGGCAGGGCGACATCTACGACCTCGCGCTGCCGAAGGGTTCCTTCGATGCCGTCATCATCCACCAGGTGCTGCACTTCCTAGACGACGGTGCGCGCGCGATCCACGAGGCGGCACGCGTGTTGCGTCCCGGCGGACGCTTGCTGGTGGTCGACTTTGCGCCCCACGACCTCGAATTCCTGCGCGACGAGCACGCCCATCGCCGCCTCGGCTTCGCGCCCGAGACGGTGACGCAATGGATGAAGGCGGCCGGGCTCGACGTTGCACTGCATCGCAACCTCGCGCCCGAGCCGACATCGGACGGCAAGATCGCCGTCTCGCTCTGGCTCGGACGCGATCCGCGCATCGCGATCGCGCAGCCTGCCGCCCGCGAGGTCGCCTGATGAGCGCCGAACCCGCTCCCCGCGCGAGCCGCTTCGTTCACGCCGACGGCGACGAGCCTCCGATCCGCGTCTCGTTCGAGTTCTTTCCGCCCAAGACCGAGGAGATGGAACAGACGCTGTGGGAATTCGATCACGCGGCTTGCGCCGCTGCGTCCCAATTTCGTGTCCGTCACCTACGGCGCCGGCGGTTCGACCCGCGAGCGCACGCACGCGACCGTCAAGCGCATCCTCGCCGAGACGTCGCTCATTCCGGCAGCGCATCTCACCTGCGTGGCGGCGACCCGCGATGAAATCGACTCGGTGATCCGCAACTACTGCGACGCCGGCGTACGTCATATCGTGGCGCTGCGCGGCGATCCGATCAGCGGCGCAGGTGAGCGCTATGCGCCGCATCCCGGCGGCTATCTTAACGCGGCCGATCTGGTCGCCGGCATTCGGCGGCAGTCGGACGTCGAGGTTTCGGTCTCGGCCTACCCCGAAAAGCATCCCGACAGCCCGACGGTCGAAGCCGATCTCGACATGCTTGAAGCCAAGGTCGATGCGGGTGCAACGCGGGCGATCACGCAGTTCTTCTTCGAGAACGACTGCTATTTCCGTTATCTCGAGCGCGTCCGCGCGCGCGGCATCAACGTGCCGGTCGTGCCCGGCATCCTGCCGGTGCAGAACTTCAAGACGACGAAGAATTTCGCCGCGCGCTGCGGCGCCTCGGTGCCGGACTGGCTGGCGCGCCGCTTCGAGGGGCTCGACGACGATGCTGCGACCCGCAAGCTGATCGCCGCCGCGGTCGCCGCCGAACAGGTGCTCGATCTCGTCGATCAGGGCGTCACGGATTTCCACTTCTACACCATGAACCGCGCCGACCTCGTCTACGCCATCTGCCATCTGCTCGGCCTGCGACCCTCTCTCGACGCCGGCGGTGTGCTCCCTCTCCCCGCAGGGGAGAGGGTTGGGGTGAGGGGGGCATAAGCGCCCGCATGGCAAACGCCGCATCCTATTCAACGGGCGAATCCCTGCACCGGCTGGTGCGCGAGCGCATCCTGGTGCTCGACGGTGCGATGGGCACCATGATCCAGGCGCTCGGGCTCGACGAGGAAGGCTATCGCGGCGCGCGTTTTGACGCGTGGAATCGTGAAGTGCGCGGCAACAACGATCTGCTGGTGCTGAGCCAGCCCGGCGCGGTGCGCACCATTCATCTCGCCTATTTCCGGGCCGGCGCCGATATGGTGTCCACCAACACGTTCTCGTCGACCCGTATCGCACAGGCCGACTACGGCATGGCGGAGCTCGCGCACGAACTCAACGTCGAGGGCGCGCGGCTCGCGCGCGGCGCTGCCGACATCGCGCAGCGCGAGGACGGCCGGCCACGGTTCGTGGCGGGTGCAATAGGCCCGACCAACCGCACTGCCTCGATCTCTCCCGACGTGTCCAATCCGGGTTTCCGGGCGGTGACGTTCGACGAACTGCGCGCCGCTTACGCCGAGCAGGCCGACGGACTCCTCGAGGGCGGTGCCGATCTGTTGCTGATCGAGACGATCTTCGACACGCTCAACGCCAAGGCCGCGATTGCGGCGATCGCCGATGTTTGCGAGGCGCGCGGCGTCAACGTGCCGATCATGATCTCCGGCACGATCACCGACCGTTCGGGGCGCCTGTTGTCAGGCCAGACGCCCGCGGCATTCTGGAACTCGATCCAGCACGCGGCGCCGTTCTCGATCGGACTCAACTGCGCGCTTGGCGCGCAAGGAGATGCGCGCGCATATCGCCGAGATTGGACGTGTTGCCGACACGCTCGTCTGCGCCTATCCGAACGCCGGGCTGCCCAACGAGTTCGGCCGCTATGACGAGTTGCCGGAATTCATGGCGTCGCTGTTGGCGGAATTTGCCGACGCCGGCCTCGTGAATATCGTCGGCGGCTGCTGCGGCACGACACCCGAGCACATCGGTGCGATCGCTGCGGCCGTCGCCGGCAAGCCGCCTCGGGTCATCCCGGAGGTGCCGCCGCTTCTCCGCCTCTCCGGCCTCGAAGCCTTCACGCTCACGCCCGAAATTCCGTTCGTCAACGTTGGCGAGCGCACCAACGTCACCGGCTCGGCGAAATTCAGGAAGCTCATCACCGCCGGCGACTACGCGGCTGCGCTCACGATCGCACGCGACCAGGTCGAGAACGGCGCGCAGATCATCGACGTCAACATGGACGAAGGCCTGCTCGATTCCGAGCAGGCGATGATCACCTTCCTCAATCTGATCGCGGCCGAACCCGATATCGCGCGCGTGCCGGTGATGGTCGATTCGTCGAAATTTTCGGTGATCGAGGCTGGCCTCAAATGCCTGCAGGGCAAGCCGGTGGTCAATTCGATCTCCATGAAAGAGGGCGAGGCGGCGTTCATCGCGCAAGCCAAGACCGTTCGCCGGCATGGCGCGGCGGTCGTCGTGATGGCATTCGACGAGCAGGGTCAGGCCGACACGTTCGAGCGCAAGTGCACGATCTGCAAGCGTGCCTACGACATCCTGGTGAACCAGGTCGGCTTCCCGCCGCAGGACATCATCTTCGATCCCAACATCTTCGCGGTCGCGACCGGGCTCGAGGAGCACAACGGTTACGGGATCGCGTTCATCGAGGCCGCGCGCTGGATCCGGACAAATCTGCCGGGCGTGCATGTGTCCGGCGGCGTGTCCAACCTGTCGTTCTCATTCCGCGGTAACGAGCAGGTGCGCGAGGCGATGCACTCGGTGTTTCTCTATCACGCGATCAAGGCCGGCATGGACATGGGCATCGTCAATGCCGGACAGATGGCGGTCTACGACGACCTCGAACCGGAGCTGCGCGAGGCCTGCGAGGATGTCGTGCTCAACCGGCGGCCGGACGCGGCCGAACGGTTACTGGCGCTGGCGCAGAGATTCCACGGCCACGGCAAGGAGAAGAAGGAGGCCGATCTCGCCTGGCGCGAACAGCCTGTCGAGCAGCGGCTGTCGCACGCGCTCGTGCACGGCATTACCGAATTCATCGAGGTGGATACCGAGGAAGCGCGGCAGAAAGCCGAGCGTCCGCTGCACGTGATCGAAGGGCCGCTAATGGCCGGCATGAACATCGTCGGCGACCTGTTCGGGTCGGGCAAGATGTTCCTGCCGCAGGTGGTCAAGTCGGCGCGCGTGATGAAGCAGGCGGTCGCCTACCTGATGCCCTTCATGGAGAAGGAGAAGGCGGAGCGGCGGCTCGCGGGCGGCGCGGCCGAACGAAGTACCAACGGCAAGATCGTGATGGCGACCGTGAAGGGCGACGTGCACGACATCGGCAAGAACATCGTCGGCGTCGTACTCCAGTGCAACAACTACGAAGTGATCGATCTCGGCGTCATGGTGCCGGCGGCGAAAATCCTGGAGACCGCGCAGAAGGAAGGCGCCGACATCATCGGGCTCTCCGGCCTCATAACGCCTTCGCTCGACGAGATGTGCCATGTCGCCGCCGAGATGGAGCGGCAGGGATTCGAGGTGCCACTTCTGATCGGTGGCGCCACCACGAGCCGCGTGCACACCGCGGTGAAGATTCATCCGAACTACCAGCGCGGGCAGGCGGTCTACGTGACCGATGCGAGCCGTGCGGTCGGCGTCGCGCAAAGCCTGATGTCCGAGAAGGGGCGGCCACAATACGTCGCCGGCGTTCGGGAGGAATATGCGCGCATCGCGACCGCGCACGCGCGCGGCCAGGAGAGCAAGCAGCGGCTGTCGCTTGCGGATGCGCGCGCGAATGCGCTCAAGCTCAACTGGTCGGGAAATTACCGTCCGCGGCGGCCGGGCTTTTTCGGCACGCGGATGTTGGAAGACTATCCGATCGATGAGCTCACCGATTACATCGACTGGACGCCATTCTTTTCGACGTGGGAGTTGACCGGTAAGTTCCCCGCCATTCTCGACGACACCAAGTACGGACCGGCGGCGCGCAGCCTCTACGACGATGCGCTGGCGATGCTGCGCCGGATCGCGGCGGAGCGCTGGTTCCGCGCGAGCGCGGTGGTTGGTTTCTGGCCGGCGAATTCCGACGGCGACGATGTTCTGGTCTATGGCGACGAAGCGCGCGCGCAACCGCTCGCGGTGCTGCGTACGCTGCGCCAGCAGCTCACGCGGCGCGAAGGCCGCGCCAACGTGGCGCTGGCGGATTTCATCGCGCCACGGACGAGCGGGCTCGCGGACTATATCGGCGCGTTCATCGTAACGGCGGGGATCGGCGAGGACGAGATCGCCGAACGGTTCAAGCACGCGAACGACGATTACTCGGCGATCATGGTCAAGGCACTCGCAGATCGGCTGGCGGAGGCGTTCGCCGAACGTCTGCATCAGCGCGCGCGCATGGAGTTCTGGGGCTACGCGCCTGACGAGGCGCTGCGTAACCGGGAATTGATCTCGGAATCCTATCAGGGCATCCGCCCGGCACCGGGCTACCCGGCGCAGCCCGACCACACCGAGAAGGCGACGCTCTTCCGCCTGCTGGCGGCGGAGGCGACGATCGGCGTGAAGCTCACGGAGAGTTTTGCGATGTGGCCGGGCGCCTCGGTCTGCGGCCTCTATTTCAGCCATCCCGATAGCCATTATTTCGGCGTGGGAAAAATCGAGCGCGATCAGGTCGAGGATTACGCTACGCGCAAGGGCTGGACGATCGCGGAAGCGGAGCGCTGGCTCGCGCCGGTCCTCAACTACGATCCGCTCGCCCGGGTGCGCACAGCGGCCGAGTAAATCGCGCATAATTGCGGCAATTGCGGCGCGCAGCGGAGCGGAACCAGACGACCACGGCGGCGATCACGGCAATGTTGAATGTCACCGTATCTGACCTTATCTAAGATGCCTTCCGCCACGGGATCGGTCGAGCGGTTCGGGTCCATTTCGGCGCGAACCGGCAATCAGGGCTATTGATGTCTATCGAAACGCAGTCCGCGCCGAGGTCGTTTACGTCGCGATGGAGCCTGTTCAATCGCGGGCGCCGTGCGGAGGCGGCTGCGCTCGAGCAGCGCATTGCGATGCTGCAAGCGGAACTATCCCAATGCCAATCGCAGGCCGGTCACCGGCCGCACTGGGTCTACGCCGTCAAGGCGGCCGCCGCCGTGGCCATCCTGCTGGTCGGCTATGTGCTGGGCGCCAATCATGCGGCGATCAAGCAGCACATCGCGGAGGTCGCACCGGCCTTCGGCATCGCCAGCACGGTCAGCAACATCGATGCCGGCGAGGCTGCCTATCAGAAGGGCAAATACCCCGCCGCTCTCAAGCTGCTGGAGTCGCTTGCGGAGGAAGGCGATCCGCGCGCCCAGGCACTGATGGGGCTGATGTACTACCATGGCCGCGGTCTGAAGCAGAACGACGCCGAGGCCGCGAAGTGGTTTATCCTCGCAGCCGATCAGGGCGAGCCGCGGGCGCAGTTCAATCTCGGAGTGATGCACGCGGAAGGCCAGGGCGTCCCGCAGGATTACGCCGAGGCGATCAAGTGGTACCGCCTCGCTGCGGAGCAGGGTGAGGCACGCGCCCAGTTCAATCTCGGTGTTTCGTACGCCGAAGGGCAGGGCGTCGAGCAGGACTATGTCACCGCGTATATGTGGTTCAATCTGGCGGCGCCGCGCTTTCTGCCGTCGGAGGCCGACCGGCGGCGCGCCGCCATCAACAACCGCGATCTCACCGCGAGCCGAATGTCGCGCGAGCAGATTGTCGAGGCGCAGCGGCTGGCGCGCGAGTGGAAACCGAAATCCTCGATGGCGCAGCAGGACACGGGCGCAAACTTGAACCCGTGAATGCAAACGCAGCCGGCGCAAACTATCGAGAGGTATTGAACGCAAACACCGGAGAGGTTGCCCTCTCCGGTGTTTGGAATTTGCCGCTTTTGAGACGGGGGTGAGTTGGAATTTGCCGTCGTCCTTGAATTCCCGAACTCAGAACGCACCCAGCAGAATGGCGCCGACAAACGCGAACACAGCGCACACCGCCAGCACATCGAGCCTCAAGGCAAGGTCCACGTCACACTCCTTCCTTGTTGAGCTGACTTTAAGGATAGCAGAAAGTTGGGGGTTTCCGAAGAGACAAAATGTATTGCAGTGCAAAATGAAATGTGAATTGGTCAGTTTCGCGTTTCCAACGCCATGATAATTCAAGAAAAAGTTCGCGGCGTTACTCGCTATAAATGTGCGAAATTCATTTGAAAACTTGACCGGTGGTGCCGAATTACGGGCTCGCGCGATGAGAATGCGGGCAGGTCCGATTGAACATACGGCAATGTGCTGACGCTTTTCTACTCAGGCCGCATCTTGCCTTAATGCGTCTTCCAGAAACGCCGCGGCGGCGAGCGCGAAGCGATCGCGCCCGAAGCGCGCGACGATCTGCACGCCGAGCGGCAGCATCGCGGCATCGGTCAGTCCCGGGACGTTGACGCATGGCGCGCCGAGCAACGTCCAAAGCCGGTTGAAACTCGGCTCGCCCGACACGATGCCCGTGGGCGCCGCGCCCGGCGCCGACGGCGTGAGGATCACGACGCCGTCGGGCACGAGTTCGGAAAACGCGCGGCGTGCGCGGCTCGCGACGCGGCGAGCGTCATCGTAAGCCTGCACTCCAATCGCTGCTGCTTCATCGAGTTGCTCGCGCAGCAGCGGACCCAGCCGTTCGCGGTAGCGATCGTATTCGAATGCGAGCGCAAGGTAGGCTTCGAAACCGGCGATGATCGGGTAGGCATGCGACGCCTCCTCGAAGATCGCCGGCAGCGTGAGTTCGCTCACCGATGCGCCCGCCTTTTCGGCGGCGCGCGCCGCGGCGTCGAGCGCGGTTTGCATCGGCGCGCTGGCTTCGTTCCACAGGTGTGTGCGCACGATCACGATCGCTGGTACCAGCGGCGGGCGTCCGTCGACCCGCAGACTGCGTCCGCTGATCGCGGCGGCAGCGAATGCGACGTCGGGGACGCTCGCGGCGAACAGCCCGACGGTGTCGAGCGACCATGAGAAGCATTTCATGCCGATGGTCGGCAGCAGCTTGTACGACGGCTTGTAACCGGCGGTGCCGCAGTAAGCCGCCGGGCGGATGGTCGAGCCGCCGGTCTGACTGCCGATGGCGATCGGCAGCATACCGGCCGCGACCGCAGCAGCGGACCCGAAGGATGAGCCTCCGGGCGAATGCGCAACATTGCGCGGATTGCGCGTTGGGGCGGATTCGCGCGAGGCGAATTCGGCGGTGACGGTCTTGCCGGCGATGAGGCCGCCGGCGCGCCGCACCAGCATCACCATCGCGGCGTCGGACTTGGGGCGGTGACCGGCGTAAATCGGCGAGCCGTACGTGGTCGGCAGGTCGGAGGTGTCGAAGATGTCTTTGATGCCGACCGGCAGTCCGGCGAGTGGCTGCGCCGCCAGGTCCGGTGTCTCGGCGGCGCGCCGCGCGTGCTCGAGGTTGAGCGCGGCGAAGGCGCCGATCTCGTTTTCGCGCGTTGCAATTGCGTCCGCGCACAGATCGACCACATGCCGCGGCGTGAGGTCTCCGGCCGCGATCCGGCGGGCGAGATCGAGTGCCGACAGCATCAGGCGATGCCGTCGATCTTGGCGACGATCCGGTCGGTCAGGCGGCGCGCCGCCGGCATGATGAGGAAGCCGGTGATGGCCGCGATCGGCCAGGCAATGAAAAAGGCCTTCACCCAGTGGAAGGCGAAGTCCGCCCGCAGGCCGAGATTGAGATAGGTCACCAGCAGCGTGACCATCAAAACCATGACGCTCGTCATCAGCAGTACAAGTATCAATCGGACCTTCCACGGCATGATTTTGTCCTGATCCGGCGGCGGTGCCCCTTCTTAACCATACCCGCAGGCGCAGGCCAGCGGCGGCCACACCCGTCCGAATCTTTGAAGGGTCGTTAACAAACTCCATCGCATTCTCCGCACATGGTGTGGGGAGTTCGTTGGTATCTCGTCGGCTCCGTCATCCTCGGTGTCCTCGGTGTTCTCGCGGGTTGCAGCGGCGGCTTCTTTGGCGCCGAACGCGAGGCATGGCGGCACGAGGCCGAGGTGCAATGCCTTGCAAGCGGCGCGGTGCGCGAGAGCGCCAACGTCGTCCTGATCAAATCGATCAGCGGCCCAGGAATGTGCGGGGCGGACTATCCGCTCAAGGTCGCGGCGCTGGCGGAGGGCACTTCGCTGAGTTACTCCGACGATCCGCGTCCGCCGGGCACGGTGCCGAACGTATCGCAGCAGCCGCGCTGGCCGGGAGCGTCCCGCAGCGATCCAGGCGACCAAGGCGACAGCCCGATTTCGCTCAGTGCTCCAAGCCGCCCGGCTCCTCCAGGCGCGGCCCCCGACACCTACGACTACCGCAAGCCGTATGGCGCCTCGCCGCCGCGTTCGGGCAATGTGCGCGAGCCGCCGTCCGGAAGTCTCGACCTGTCGCCGGTGCCGTACGAAAGCAGGCGCGTCATCGATCCTCAGCCGAACGCGATGGCGCGCGCGCCGTCGCGTGTCGAAACGTTGCGTGCACGCCCGCCGCAGGCGGCGCTGCCCGCGCTCGGGCCCGCACGTGGTCCGGCGGTGACCGGTTCGATCGCGATGCCGGTGGCGGTGAACCCGGCTGCGACGCTGGCCTGCCCGATGGTGTCGGAACTCGATCGCTGGATCGCGAACGCCGTGCAACCCGCGGCGATGCGCTGGTTCGGTGCGCCGGTCGCCGAGATCAAGCAGATCTCCGCCTATTCCTGCCGTGGCATGAACGGCAATCCAAACGCGCGTATCTCGGAGCATGCCTTCGGCAACGCGCTCGACATTTCGATGTTCACGCTGTCGGACGGACGCAAGATCACGGTCAAGAACGGCTGGCACGGTCTGCCGGAAGAGCAAGGATTCCTGCGCGACGTACAAGCGGCGGCGTGCGAGCAGTTCACCACCGTGCTGGCGCCCGGCTCGAACGTCTACCACTACGACCACATCCACGTGGACTTGATGAAGCGGCACAACGGCTACCGCGCCTGCAATCCGCAAGCCGTATCGGGCCAGGAGGTCGCCGCGCGCGCCGGCGGTCCGCGATATGTCGTGCGGCGTCCCGGCGAAGTCACCGGCACGGTCGATCAGCGCCGGCCGGCGCCGCGCAAGCCGTGGCGCAATCCGGACGAGGAACGCCGCGAGCGCGCGTTGCCGATGGCCGAGCCGGGCAATGACGGCGAAGACGACTGACGCGGCTACGTCTGAACGGTTTCAGCGCGCGCGATAGGCCGCGAGGAAGACCCGCACCGCGATCCCCACCACATAGGCGATGCGATCCGCGGGCGGCGGCGGGGAGAAGTTGAACAGCACCGGCTTGAACAGCGTCGACTGGCAGGCGTCCATGAACTGCGCTGCGGCGATCTCGCAATCCTCGATCGCGAGCACGCCGGCGGCGACCTGCGCTTCGAGATATCCGGCGAGCTGCGCGATGCCGCAGCCCGGCCCGGCCTCGTAAAACTGGCGGCCGATCTCCGGCATGCGCTCGGTGATGCCGATCACTGTACGGACCGGCGACACGCGGTCCGGCCGCACCAGGAACTCGGCATACAGGGTACCGAGACGGGTCAAAACCGCCTCCACGTCATGGTCGTCGGGACCGAAGTTGAAGATACCCTCCGCCTGCGCCTTGCATTGCTCGCTGACGATGGACTGGAAGAGCTGCTCCTTGTTCTCGAAGTAGACGTAGAGCGTGCCCTTCGACACGCCGGCCGCTCGTGCGATCTCGCCCATGCTGGCGGCGTCGAAACCCTGTGCCCGGAAGACCTTCTCGGCGCCCTCGAGAATCTGCCGCCGCTTGGCGCCATCATCCTCGGACGTTTTCTCCCGGGGACGGTCGATCTGGCTCGGCATGCTCATGGCGGAACTCCCGGCGCGCTCCCGTGCAGCGCTCTATCCCATTGATTTTGCTTCGTAGCCGCCTTAGACGGCGACTCATATTTATATTGACCGAACCGTTCAGTCAATATTGACTTTGCTGCGCTGCCGAATTATTAGTGACTGAACGGTTCGGTCAATGATCGTCGGTGGAGCGGATCATGTTTCGAGAGCGCGATGGTGAGGGCGAGTTTTCGCAGATGGGCTCCGGCTCAGGGGGCCTGGACCCAACGCGAAGCCCGGCGCCCGCGGTGCCCCAGGGCACAATCCCCAAGCCTGAGTCCGACGCCCCGACCCCGAGCAATCACGATCGCGGCAGGGCGGTGAACTCGTTCCGCGGGCACCGACCCAGGTGATCGAGCTTTCCGCTGAGCCACGCCCGGAAGCCGCGCAACCGGTGCGCAATCGCAATCGCCGCAAGCTCGCGATCCTCGCCGCCGTGCTGGTGCTCGCCGTCGGATCGGCCAGCGCATTCGGCTATCGCTGGTGGACGGTCGGCCGCTTCACCGTCTCGACCGACGACGCCTATGTGCGTGCCCACAACACCACGCTGGCCGCCAAGATCCCCGGCTACGTTGCGAGCATCCTGGTCGAGGACAACGCCTATGTGCATGCCGGCGACCTGATCGCCACCATCGACGACGGCGACTACCGGCTCGCGGTTGACGCGGCGCGCGACAAGGTCGCGACCCAGCAGGCTACGGTCGACCGCATCGGCCGCCAGATCGAGGCGCAGCGGTCGGCGATCGAGCAGGCGAAGGCGCAACTCGTTTCCGCGCAGGTGGCCGCCAGGCGCACGCAGCTCGAATTGGATCGCCAGCAGGCGCTGGCAACGCGTGAATTCGCCAGCCGGCAGACCCTCGAAAAGGCGCAGGCCGACCGCGACCAGGCCATCGCGGGCGTGCAGAGCGCACAGGCCGGCCTCGATGCCGCCCAGGCTGCGGTCGCGGTGCTGCAGGCGCAGCAGCAGGAGGCGACGCGCACGGTCAAGGAATTGCAGACCGCATTGGCGAAGGCCGAGCGCGATCTGTCTTTCACGGAAATCCGTGCACCGGTTGCCGGCGTGGTCGGCAATCGCGCAATCCAGACCGGCGATTTCGTGCAGACCGGGCAGCGGCTCGCGAGCCTCGTGCCGCTCGACGATGTCTACATCGAAGCGAATTTCAAAGAGACGCAGCTCGCGCGGCTCAAGCCCGGCCAGAAGGTCGCGATCAGCGTCGATGCCATTCCCGAGCATGCGATCGAGGGCACGGTGGCGAGCGTCTCGCCGGCCTCGGGCGCGGTGTTTTCGCTGCTGCCGCCCGACAACGCGACCGGCAACTTCACCAAGATCGTGCAGCGCGTGCCGGTGCGCATCGAGGTGCCGGTGAATGTCGCGAGCCAGCGCGTGCTGCGGCCGGGCCTTTCGGTCGTGGTCAGCGTCAACACCAAGGCGAACTCGGTCGCCGACGCCGACGCCGGGCTTCAATCTGATCGCGCCGGCGCACGCGAAATAACCGCCGGGGAGCGCGTGCCATGGCCTCCACCACCTTCGATGCAAACACCGCTCCGAGCCCCATGGCGGTCGCCGCCGCCGAGCGGATCGACCCGCGCCGACTGTTGGCGTTCCTCGCCATGTGCTTCGGCATGTTCATGGCGTTCCTCGACATCCAGATCGTCTCGGCGTCGCTCGCCGAGATCCAGGCCGGGCTTGCCGCCTCGCAGGACGAAATCACCTGGGTGCAGACCTCCTACCTGATGGCTGAGGTGGTCGCGATTCCGCTGTCGGGCTTTCTCTCGCGCGTGCTCGGAACGCGCATCATGTTCGCCACGGCGGCCGCCGGCTTCACGTTCGCGAGCCTGATGTGCGGTCTCTCCTCTTCGATGAGCGAGATGATCGTCTGGCGGGCGATCCAGGGTTTTCTCGGCGGCGGCATGGTGCCGACCGTGTTCGCTTCCGCTTACCTGATCTTCCCGCGCTCGCGCATGCCGATGATCGTCCCGATGATCGGGCTGGTGGCGACGCTGGCGCCGACCATCGGCCCGACGGTCGGCGGCTATCTCACCGAGCTCATGTCCTGGCACTGGCTGTTCTTCATCAACATCGTACCGGGCATCGTCGTGACGTTTGCTGCATTGGCGCTCATCGATTTCGACCGGCCGAATTTCGCACTGTTCGACAAGTTCGACTGGTGGGGGCTGATCTTCATGGCGGCGTTCCTCGGCACGCTCGAATACGTGCTGGAGGAGGGCCCGCGTAACGACTGGTTCGACGACCACACAGTCGCGCTCTGCGCCGTCGTATCGGTGGTTTCCGCGGTCGCTTTCTTCGCACGTGTGCTGACCGCGCGCGTTCCGATCGTCGACCTCAAGGCATTCACCGACCGCAACTTTGCCCTCGGCAGCATGTTCTCGTTCGTGCTCGGGATCGGGCTCTACGGCCTGACCTACATATTTCCGCTCTATCTCGGGCAGATCCGCGGCTACAACGCGCTGATGGTCGGCGAGACCATGTTCGTGTCGGGCGTCGCGATGTTCGTGTGCGCGCCGATCGTCGGACAACTGATGACACGGATTGACCCACGCATCATGCTGATGGGCGGTTTCTTCATCTTCGCGCTCGGCTCCTGGCAGATGACGTGCGCTCACGAAGGATTGGGATTTCTGGGAACTGTTCGTGCCGCAGATCCTGCGCGGCGTCGGCATGATGCTGGCGATCGTGCCGATTACCAACGTCGCGCTTGGCACGCTCTCGCCGGAGCGGCTCAAGAATGCTTCCGGGACTGTTCAATCTCACGCGCAATCTCGGCGGCGCGGTCGGGCTCGCGCTCCTCAACACGCTGCTCAATAACCGCACCGACCTCCATCTCGCGCGACTGCACGATGCGATCAACTGGTCGCGCGGACCCGCAGTCGAGATGCTGAACAATCTCACCGAGCGAGTTTTCGAGCTTCGGCAGCGATGCGCAAGCGATGGCGTTGAAGCAGTTGATGCAGATCACGCACCGCCAGGGGCAGGTCATGGCCTTCGCCGATGTATTCCTGATGCTGGCGGTGCTGTTTGTGGTGTTCGGCGCGCTGGCGGTGGTGATGCGTCGTCCGCCCGCCGCCGGGGGTGCCGGCGGGCACTGACGGCCGGTTGGCGAACCAGGCCGGGAGCCCTCCGGTCGAACCCGCGGAGGGGTTCGTCCGACTAAGGCGATAACACGCAGGTTACACCCATCGGCCCGATAGGTAACGGTTTCATCTGCAACCGGAATTCGGTCCGGTGGGCATTGGCGTCTGCGACACCATGCGCTACCTCTTATAAACGTGACATAGAATACCAATATAACGGCCGCCGGCCCCAACCGGCCTCCAGGGAGCGACACATGCGCCTTTTAGGTTTACGTCCACTGTTCGCGGTTCTTGCCCTTGCGGCGAGCGTCGCGCTGATTGCGTCCCAGGCGGACGCCCGGCCGCGCTCGAGCTTCGGTAGCCGCGGCTCGCAGACTTATTCCGCGCCGCCCTCGACGTCGACCGCGCCGAACGCGGCGCGTCCGATGGAGCGCACCATGACCCAGCCAGGTCAGCCCAGCACGGTCGGCCGCACGGCGACCGCGCCAGCGCCCGGCGGCTTCCTCGGCCGGCCGGGCTTCATGGGCGGATTGTTCGCGGGATTCCTCGGCGCCGGCCTGCTCGGCATGTTGATGGGACATGGGTTCGCCGGTGGCCTCGGTGGCGCCGCGTCGATGCTAGGCTTGCTCTTGCAGATCGGCATCATCGCGATCGTCGGCTATCTGATCTGGACGTGGTGGCAGCGCCGCAATCAGCCCGCCATGGCGAGCGGCCCGATGATGCGCAACTACGGACCCGGCAACTCGCCGTCGCAGATGGGCTTTGGCGGCGGCACGGGTAGCGGCCTGGGCAGCGGCTTCGGCGGCGCGGCTGCGCCCGCACCGGCGGCGCGTGCGGCCGGCACCGACGAGGTCGGCTTGACGCCCGACGACTTCAACACCTTCGAGCAGATTCTGGGCGACGTTCAGGCCGCCTACGGCAAGGAAGACCTCAACGGGCTGCGCTCGCGCGTGACGCCCGAGATGCTCTCCTACTATTCGGAGGAACTCGCGGGCAACGCCAGCCGCGGCGTCGTCAACCGCATCTCCGACGTGAAGCTTCTGCAAGGCGATCTCGCTGAAGCCTGGCGCGAAGGCGACACCGACTACGCTACCGTCGCGATGCGCTATGCGCTCAACGACACGTATGTCGACCAGAGCGGCCGCGTGGTCGAAGGCGGCCCGGACGAAGCCACCGAAGTGTGGACCTTCCGGCGCTCGCACGGCGGCAAGTGGATGCTGTCGGCGATCCAGCAGGCCGACTGACGCGACGGACAGACTTGAATGCGAATGGCCGGGCTCACGCCCGGCCATTTTCTTATTGCGGCGTTGCCATACCCGCCGGCGGTCGGCGACTGGATGATGACCGCTTCGCCGGCGTCGAGCACGGTGGCGTCGGCGCCTTTGAGCCTCTCCATGCGGCCGTCGTTCCGCCGCACCCAGTTCTCGCCGATCTGGCCGGCTTCGCCGCCTTCGAGCCCAAACGGGCGGATGCGGCGGTGTCCTGACAAGATCGTGCAGTCCATCTTTTCGAGGAATCGGATGGTGCGGCGGATGCCGTCGCCGGCGTTCCACTTGCCGCGCCCGCCCGAGCCCTTGCGGATGTGGAAATCCTCGAGCAGCACCGGGAAGCGGAACTCCAGCACCTCCGGGTCGGTGAGCCGCGTGTTGGTCATGTGGGTGTGCACGGCGTCGGTGCCGGGGAATCCCGGACCGGCCGGCGAGCCGGAGCAAATCGTCTCGTAATACTGATACTTGGCGTTGCCGAAGTTGAGATTGTTCATGGAGCCTTGCGCCGCCGCCATGGCGCCAAGCGCGCCGAACAGGCAGTTGGTCACGGCTTGTGAGGTTTCCACGTTGCCGGCCACCACGGCAGCCGGATATTCCGGCGTCAGCATCGAGCGCTTCGGGATGATGACATTGATCGGCCGCAGGCAGCCGGCGTTCATCGGGATGTCGTCGTCGACCATCACGCGGAAGACGTAGAGCACGGCGGCGCGCGTCACCGGCTCGGGCGCGTTGAAATTGGTCGGCTGCTGCGGCGACGTACCGGTGAAGTCGACGGTCGCCTCGCGCTTCTCCTTGTCGACCGTGATCTTCACCTTGATCCAGGTGCCCTGGTCCATCTCGTAGTCGAAGGACGCATCGTGGAGACGGTCGATGACGCGCCGTACGCTCTCGGCGGCGTTGTCCTGCACGTGCTGCATGTAGGCTTCGACCACCGGCAGCGTGAACTGCGCGACCATCTTGTGCAGTTCCTGCACGCCCTTTTCGTTGGCGGCGATCTGCGCCTTCATGTCGTTGACGTTCTGCAGCGGGTTGCGCGCCGGATATTTCGCTCCGGTCAACGCGTCGTAGAGCTCCTTTTCAAGAAAGCGCCCGCGGTCGACGACCTTGAAGTTGTCGAACAGAATGCCCTCTTCCTCGATCGTGGTGGCGTTGGGCGACATCGAGCCGGGCGAGATGCCGCCGACGTCGGCATGGTGGCCACGTGACGCCACCCAGAACAGGATTTTCTGTTGAGGGCCGTCGTAGACCGGCGTGCAGACCGTGATGTCGGGCAGATGCGTGCCGCCGTTGTAGGGCGCATTGATCACGTAGACGTCGCCCGGAGCGACGCGGCCCTGGTTCTCGCGGATGATGGTCTCGACCGCGCGATCCATGGAGCCGAGATGCACCGGCATGTGCGGCGCGTTGGCGACGAGCGTGCCGTCGGCGGCGAACACCGCGCAGGAGAAATCGAGCCGCTCCTTGATGTTCACCGAATAGGCGGTGTTTTGCAGCGACACGCCCATCTGTTCGGCGATCGACATGAACAGGTTGTTGAACACTTCGAGCATGATCGGGATCGGCATGGGTGCCGATGGCGTGGCTGCGTACGAGCGGCACGGCGCGTTCGAGCACGAGGTGATTCTTGGCGGTGATCTCGGCGCGCCAGCCGTCTTCGACCACGACGGTCTGGTGCGGCTCCATCACGATCGCCGGACCCATGACCTTGTGGCCGGGCGCAAGCTGCGCGCGGGTGTAGACCGCGGCGTCGTGCCAACGTCCGCCGGAATAGAAGCGGGTGGTGCGTGTCGGTGCGGGCAGGGGGGTGCTGGTTGTTTCCAGCACCGGCTCGGCGAATTTCGCGCCGCCGCCGACCGCCTCGACCGACACGGCTTCGACCACGAGCTGCTTCGCCTCGTCGATGAAGCCGAAGCGCGCTTTGTGCGCCTTTTCGAATGCAGATTTCATGGCGGCGAGGTGAGGGCCGCGTCTCGTCCTTCGGACGGCGCTCGCGCCCCTCAGGATGAGGGGTGGGAGGGGAAGCTCGGCGTCTTTGTGTTGCCCCCTCCCGACCCTCCCGCGGAAGGGCGTTCACGCCGCCTCGACGCTCGGTCTTTCCCCTCATGCTGAGGAGCGCCCGCTGTGCGCGTCTCGAAGGACGGCCCGACCGTGAAGGCCGGGACCACCAGCGCGGTGTCGGTGCCGGCGTAACGGATATGCGCGCGGACGTGCACGACGATGTCGCCTTCGGGCACGCCCTGACCGGCCACTTCGCGCCGCGCGTCCTCGCCGAGACGGCCGCCGATGCTTTCGATGGCCGCGAGCGCACCGTCGCCGAGCGGCTCCTCGATCGCCTGCTGCCTCGTGGCACGAATATCAGCGAGCCCCATGCCGTAGGCCGACAGCAGCGACGAGAACGGATGGATCAGCACTTTGGTCATGCCGAGCGAGTTGGCGACCAGGCAAGCGTGCTGGCCGCCGGCACCGCCGAAGCAGTTGAGCGCGTAGCGCGTCACGTCGTAGCCGCGCTGCACCGAAATCTTCTTGATCGCGTTCGCCATGTTTTCGACCGCGATCTTGATGAAGCCGTCGGCGATTTCTTCCGGCGTCTTCCCGCCGACCTCCTTGGCGAGTTCGGCGAATGCGGTTCGCACGGCCTCGGCATCGAGCGGCAGGTTCTGCTCGGGACCGAAAATCTTCGGGAAGAAATCCGGGATGAGCTTGCCGGCCATGACGTTGGCGTCGGTGACCGCGAGCGGCCCGCCGCGCCGGTAGCATTTCGGTCCGGGATTGGCGCCCGCCGAATCCGGCCCGACGCGAAAGCGCGCGCCGTCGAAATGCAGGACCGAGCCGCCGCCCGCCGCCACCGTGTGAATCAGCATCATCGGCGCGCGCATGCGTACGCCCGCGACCTCGGTCTCGAACGCGCGCTCGAATTCGCCGTCAAAATGGGAAACGTCGGTAGACGTTCCGCCCATGTCGAAGCCGATCAGCCGGTCGAAGCCCGCCTCGCGCCCGGTCTCCGCCATGCCGACCACGCCGCCGGCAGGTCCGGAAAGAATGGCGTCCTTGCCCTGAAACAATTCGGCCGCCGTCAGCCCGCCCGACGACATCATGAACATCAGGCGGATGTGGTCGGCCCGGTTGTCCGCGACCTCTTCGCTTGCGCCCATCTCTTCAGCAACCGTCGCCACGTAGCTGCGGATGATCGGGGAGAGATAAGCGTCCACGACGGTGGTGTCGCCGCGGCCGACGAGCTTGATGAGCGGCGAGACCTCGTGGCTGACCGAGACCTGTGCAAAGCCCATGCGGCGCGCGAGTGCCGCCACGCGCTGCTCGTGCGCCGGATAGCGGTAGGCGTGCATGAACACGATCGCGACCGCCGCAATGCCGTCCGCCTTTGCACGCGTGAGTTCGGCTTCGACCGTGGCGAGGTCCGGTTCGCGCTCGACCGTGCCGTCGGCGCGCACGCGCTCGTCGACCTCGACGACCTGCTCGAACAGCATCTCCGGCTTGATGATGTGCTTGGCGAAGATTTTCGGCCGCGCCTGATAGCCGATCTTCAGCGCGTCGCGGAAGCCCTTGGTGGTGAGGAGAAGCGTCCGCACACCCTTGCGCTCGAGCAGAGCGTTGGTCGCCACCGTGGTGCCCATTTTGACGGCAGCGACCTGTCCGACCGGAATAGGCTCGCCGGGTTTGAGGCCAAGAAGGTTGCGGATGCCCTGGACGGCGGCGTCGCGATAGGCCTCCGGATTCTCGGACAGAAGCTTGTGCGCTACGAGCGCGCCGTCGGGCTTGCGCCCGATCACGTCGGTGAAGGTGCCGCCGCGGTCGATCCAGAATTCCCACTTGCCGCCGAACGGATTGCCTGAAGTCTGCATCGCGTTATCGCCTGTCCTTGATCCGCTCCTTATAGGGGCGCGACGGCCCAAGGCGAAGCGCCCCGGCGGAATAGCGGACGCCGCTCAGTCGCGCCGAGACAAACAGCTTGCGCGGCATCTTGTCACGAAACTGTCATTCCATTGGACTTTGGTAGAGCGCAATTTCTGCTATGATGAATGTGGGGAAGGCGGGACAAAGGGTGGGAATATTTCAGGTCCCGCTCCTGGGGCCGTGAGCCATGAGTGCCATCCGAAATTTCGTATTCGTCGCGGGCGTCGCGCTCGTGCTTGCGAGCGCGCCTGCCGGCGCACAGAACAGCGCGACGACCAAATGGTCGTTGCCGTCGGCCTATCCGGCGGACAATTTCCACAATGAAAACCTGGGTTTGTTTGCCAAGGATGTGGCTGACGCGACCGGCGGCAAGCTGGCGATTACGCTTTATCCCGGCGCCTCGCTGTTCAGCGCCACGCAGATCAAGAGCGCGGTGCGCATCGGCCAGGCGCAGGCCGGCGAGCTTCTGATCTCGCTGCATGACGGTGAGGACCCGATCTACGGCGTCGATGTCATCCCGTTTCTCGCGACCAGCTACCAGGATGCGCGCAAGCTCTGGGCGGCGTCGAAATCGGCGATCGCGAAGCGCTTCGAGGCGCAGGGACTGACACCGTTGTTTGCCGTGCCGTGGCCGCCGCAGGGCATCTACGCGAAGAAGGAAATCACCCAGGTCGGCGACATGAGGGGGCTGTCCTGGCGGGTCTACAATTCCGGGACCCAGCGCATCGCCCAACTGGTCGGAGCGTTTCCCGTCACCATCCAGGCCGCCGATCTGCAGCAGGCGCTTTCGACCGGCCTGATCAATGCCTTCATGACCTCGTCCGCCACCGGCTACGACAGCAAGGCGTGGGAGACCATGACGTATTTCTACGACACCCAGGCCTGGATTCCGAAGAACGTCACCTTCGTGAACAAGGCGGCGTTCGAACAGCTCGACCCACCGGTGCGGGAGGCCGTGCTCAAGGCGAGCGCGGCGGCGGAAGCGCGTGGCTGGACGATGTCGGAGGAAAAGACCAAGTGGTACGCCGACCAGCTCGCCGCGAGGGGCATGAAAGTGCTGTCTCCGACTCCGGCCTTGAAGACGGGCCTGCAACGGATCGGCGAGCAGTTGACCGATGAGTGGCTGGTCAAGGCCGGCAACGACGGCAAGACTGTCATTGCCGCCTATCGCAGCGGGATGTGATCGTTTTGAGCCGTCATGCCCGCGCTTGCAGCCAAGCTTGCGCAGGCGGCGTAAACTTTGCCCGCGCCGGGCATCCACGCCGTTCTTTCAAGAGCAGCTAAGACGTGGATGGCCCGGACATAGGCGGAGCGAAGCGACGCCGTCCTTCGGACGGCTATGCCCGGCCATGACGGAGATGCTCAATCCACCGACGCGCCGCTCGCCTTGATCGCGGGGCTCCAGCGCGCGATCTCGCCGGCCACGAACTTCGCGAAATAGTCCGGGCTGCGGCGTTCGGGCGCCGGCACTTCCTCGCCGAGAGATTCGAAACGCCGACGCACCGACGGCAGGTCGAGCGCCTTGCTCACCGCCTCGTTCAACCGGCGCACGATCGGCTCGGGCGTGTCTTTCGCCAGGAACAGGCCCTGCCAGGTGAGCACGTCGAAGTCGAGGCCCTGCTCCTTGGCGGTCGGCACGTTCGGCAAGGCGGGCGAGCGGCGCAGGCCCGTGCTCATGATCGCCTTGACGAAACCGCCTTCGATCTGCGGCTTCGAGGTCGAGACGGAATCGCAGATGTACTGCACGCGGCCGCCGATCAGGTCCTGCATCGCCGGCCCAAGTCCGCGATAGGGGACGGGCGTGATGTCGACGCCCAGCATGGCGTTGAGCAGAATGCAGCTCACATGCGAGGCGGAGCCTGCACCGGCGTGGGCCCACTGCATCCTGGCCTGGTTCGCTTTCGCGTAAGCGACGAACTCGTGCAACGTATTGGCGGGAAAACTCTTCGGCGTGATCAGCACGCGCGGCAATTCGACCACGAGTCCCAGCAGGGTGAAGTCGGTGAGCGTGTTGTAGGGCGGGGTCTTGTAGAGCGCCTGGCTCCAGCCATGGGTGCCGCTGTTGCCGAGCACGAACTGGCTGCCGTCGGGCGGCGATTTCGAAACCCGCAACGAGCCGACCGTGCCGCCGGCGCCGGCGGGGTTCTCCACCACCACCGGCTGGCCGAGCACCTCGGTCATGCCCTGCGCCAGGATGCGTCCGGCCACATCGCTCGGGCCGCCGGCGGCGAACGGAACGACGAGCGTGAGCGGCCGGTTGGGCAACTCCTGCGCCGATGCGCCAACCGGGATCGCGAGCGCCAACAGTATCGCGCCCGTAGCGCGACGGCCATCGGCGGCGCACGGCCTTTTGTTGTCGCACATGGAAGTGTCCTGAACCTGTCTCGCTGAGGCGACCGGCACTGTCGTCGAAGCATATTGCGCAGGCTACGGCATAGCCAACACAAACGGGCTTATTCTAGAGGGTGGCTGGGTTGCTACCGGCTGTCCGCTTGGAATCGATAGCGACCGAAAAGGTGGGATTTGGGTCAGGTCCGCTTTTGCCAGAAGCAGAAGTGGCCCCCCTGACCAAGCCCGTCGATTATTGCTGAGGTTACCCTCGTCGCCCACCCGGAATTGGTCTAATGCGACGGCGGGAATTTGTCACGCTTCTCGGCGGCATAGCCACCAGTTGGCCGCTTGCAGCGCGCGCGCAGTCCGGGTCAATGCGTCGGGTTGGCATATTGATGAATGGCACCGCGACCGAGGCCGAATTGCAGTCCCACGTGGCGTCGTTTGCGGAAGGATTACGACAGTTGGGTTGGGTCCAAGGCCAAAACATACGCGCTCGATATACGCTGGAATGCCGGCGATACGGCACTCGCACGAGCTTACACGGCTCAGTTAATAGGCTTGATGCCGGACGTGATCCTGACCGCATCCACTACCAACCTAACGGTGATCCGGCAGGCGACCAATACTGTCCCGGTCGTATTCGTCTCGGTCTCCGACCCTGTAGCTCAAGGCTTCGTTGCGAGCGTTGCGAGACCGGGCGGAAATCTCACCGGCTTTAGCGTGTTCGAATTCTCAATCGGTGGCAAATGGCTTGATTTGCTTAAAGAGATTTCACCAAACCTCGCGCGCGTTGGCATCATCTTCAACCCTGAGACTTCACCGCAATCGAAGTTCTTCGTGCAATCGATCGAAACCGCGGCGCGATCCCTCCATGTGCAGACGGTGGCCATTCCGGTTCGCAGCACCGCAGATATTGAGCCCGCTCTGGATGGCTTCGCGCGCGAGCCGAATGGAGGATTGATCCAGCCGACTGACAGCTTCATGCGGTTGCGGCAGAATTTGTTGGTCGAGGTGGCGTCACGCCATCGGCTCCCAGTGATTTCCGGGCACGAAACTTTTCCCAAAGATGGCGGCTTGATGTACTACGGCGCGAGCGTCAATTTTCGAGAACAATTCCGACAAGCGGCCGGCTATGTGGATCGCATCCTCAAAGGCGCTAAACCCGCTGACCTGCCGGTCCAGCGTGCGGACAAATATCACCAAGTTGCGTTCGAGTCAACTCTCAAGACCGCCAGGGCGCTGCGGATTAACCGTCCCGCTCCCGTTGCTTGGTGCTCGCCGACGAGGTGATCGAATGAGCCTCGCGCATGTCTGCTGTGGGTCATTCGCCTCGCAGTCAATCGAAGCGGCGATGCCTTCGACTTCCGCTTTGCGTCCCAGAAGCGCGCGCTCGTCACAGGACTTGCGCTCTGTCGCGAGTGCCACGTCCATCCTTACGTACTGCTTCGCCCAAAATTGGCGGGGGCCCGGTGGAGTTGCCACCGAGCCCCCTAACGTATCAGACGGCCTGTAAGCCGGGTTTTGTAGGGCGAGGGCTCCTAGACCCTCGCGCGACGGCCATTCCTCTGCGACGCCGGTTGCCCGGCGCCTGATGCAACCTACCCGGACGGCAAGATCCGGACATCGATCCCGAGGATTGCTCCTCGCGCCGTCCCTATTCGGTCTTGCTCCCGGTGGGGTTTGCCGTGCCGCCCGCGTTGCCGCGCGCGCGGTGCGCTCTTACCGCACCGTTTCACCCTTACCGCGACCGTACGCATACATGGTCACGGCGGTCTGTTTTCTGTGGCACTTTCCCTAGGCTCGCGCCCGCCGGACGTTATCCGGCACCGTACATCCATGGAGCCCGGACTTTCCTCCCGGACCTACCTTTCGGCATTGGCCCGAGCAGCCGTCCGGCCGACTGACACCTGTAGGGATGGGGACTGCGCGCGCGCGCGTCAAGGTCTGCGAGATGTCCCGCCGCCGGGTCAGCCCGGGTTCTCGTCGCTCTTGCGCTCGGCCGCCTTGGCCAGCTCGCGCTTGGCGTCGCGCTCGGCGATCAAATCCTTGAGTGTCGCGAGCGTCGAGACGTCGAGCACGCCGTCGACCTTCGCCGGACGGAAGTGGCGCTGGAACGCCGCGATGGCGTCGCGCGTGGTGCCGTCGAAGTAGCCGCTCGGGCTCACGCCGTAGCCGTATTTCGCCAGGAGCTTCTGCGCGTCTTCGATGGTCGGATCGGTCTCGCCCAGAACGAAGATCGGGCCGGGCAGGTTGAGCGGCGCGGGCTTCACCCACAGGCCGATGCCGGAATTGGCAAGGAGCCGCCAGGGAAATTTCTCGCCCGGATCCTGCTTGCGCGCCGGCGCCACGTCGGAGTGCGCCAGCACCCGGTCGGCCGGGATCTTGTGGCGCGTGAAGATGCTGCGGCAGAGCGCCGTCACCGCGGCGACCTGCCGGCGCGGGAATTCGGGATAGTTGTGGTCGTGACCCGGATTGGCGATCTCGATGCCGATCGAGCAGGAATTGATGTCGGTGTCGCCCGCCCATGACGACGTGCCGGCATGCCAGGCGCGGCGATCTTCCGCCACCATCTGGACAATGTAGCCGTCCTGCAGGACGACGTAGTGCGCGGAAACATCGCTGGCCGGAGAGGACAGAAGCTTGAGGGCCGCTTCATTGTCCGACATGCCGGTGTAGTGCAGCACCAGCATGTTGGGCGTAGCGCCGCCTTTGCGTTCGCCGTGGTTCGGCGATGGCCGGACCTCAGCGACGACGCACGAATTGGCGCGCAATTCGGACACAAGCGTTACCATACGCGTCACATACATTTTCGCGTTGAACTCGGAACTGGCACTGCATCCCGCAGGAAATTCCCCCCGGCGGAACCACAATGATCTGTGCAGAAACGGTTAACGCGAACAAGCGCAGAAGGCTGATTCCGCAGGACTCTTCACCCGAATCCACCGCACGTGTTGCGCGCTTGCGTCACTCTTGGCCCTGATCGCGGCAATCAAGTCACAGCAAAGAAGTTTGTTTGTTAAATTCGCTCGGGCTTGCGTTCGATCGCGCGCAAAAAGATCGGCGGCCCGAACTGGCGTAAGAGCCAATCCGGACCGCCGACTTGGACGGCCAGGGCCGTCTCAACTTTCCTTCACTCGACTTGGGTGCTCGTTAGCGCGGCGGGCCGGGTTCGCAGGCCGCGGCGCCATGCCGGTTGTCGGCGACGGCGTCTGGCGCGCTGCGGTCTTGAAGTACTGGAAGTCCGGCGCGGCCTTGAGCTGCTCCTTGGTCCACGACACCTTCAGCTTGATGTCGTTCGGGTTGTTGCTCGACGCCGTCGAGTTCGTGCTGCTGTTGATATTGGCCGGCACGACCTGGAACGCACTCATGTCGAGCGCGACGTTCTTCTCGCCGATGCCGAGGAAGCCGCCGACGCCGACCACCACCGCGTCCACGCGGCCGCTCTTGTCGAACAGCACGTCGACCACGTCGCCGATATGCGCGTTGTCCGGGCCGAGCACGTCGGTGCCTTTGAACTTCGAAAACGCCCATTGGTTCGGCGACTGCGTCGCGATGAACTTCGTGCTGGTATTCGGCGCAGCGGCCGGCGGCGGGTTCATCGGCGGATTCGCCTGCGCCAATGCGCCCGACACCATCAGCGCACTGACGGCTGCAGACATCATGAGCTTCTTGAGCATTTAAAGCCTCCTAAAGGTGTGTTGATTCCAGGAAGGGCATTCCCTGTGCGCTGATAACGCGCGAGTAAACGTGCAGTTCCTGCGCATATGCGTTTTCGATAATGGAACTCGCGCGATTTCGCGCGAATGCGCGCTGCATCATTGCACCGCGCGGCGAGTTGGACGGTGGAACTTCCGCGCTGCGTTCAGCGAGCATCAATTCAAATTATCTGAAATACAAAGAAGGGCGGCGAACCTCGCGCGAAATATCACGCGCGAATGAATGAGGCGCGAATATTTCCACGCGTGGAGAGCGCAGGTTCGAGCGATCGCTTCGTGCCGCCGCATAGGTCGGCGATTCTCTCATGCGCGTTCTCTCGCCGGCGGCGATCAGGCGATGCGGGGACGGCCTCGTCTGCCATTCCAGTAACGCGAATGGCCTGATGCCGCCGCCGGTCAGACGTGACGGAATTGAGGCAGCCATCCTCAACCATTCCTTAAGCCCGCGCACCGTTAATGAGCCGTTGAGGCTCACACATGCGGGGCACGCGATCGCCCAGTAAGTTCCATTGACGCCCAGATATTCCCATGATATCCCATCATATCCCAAGCGATCTGGCGGGCCGGAATACCGTCGACGCGGGGATTGCGTGGGACCAGATGGCCCGCGTCCGAACAGCGCCGGAACAACCGGCTTGGATCGAACAGGGGCTCGATGGATCGTTTCGTGTCGCATTACACGTTGCGGCTCGACGCCAAGGGACGGGTATCTATCCCGGCACCGTTCCGCTCGGTGATGGCGCGCGACGGGTTCGAGGGGCTCTATTGCTATCCGGCGCTCGACCGACCCGCGCTCGATGCCGGCGGCAACGCGTTGCTGGCGGAAATCGACACGCTGATTGCGCGCTTCCCGCCCTATTCGGAGGAGCGCGAGCAGTTTTCCGCTGCGCTCTATGGCACCAGCGAAGTGCTGAAGATCGACAGCGAGGGGCGCGTGTCGCTGACCGAGCCGCTGAAGACTCATGCGGACATCACGGACGAGGTCTCTTTTGCCGGCCTCGGCCACAAGTTTCAGATCTGGGAGCCCGGGCGCTTCCGCGCGGAACTCGCGGAGGCCACCGAGAAGGTCCGCGCGCACAAGAAGCAGCTCGGCACCCGGAGAGCGGCGGAAGGCCCGCCCGGAGCACGGGAATGATGACGAGCAGCGACAGCCCCTCTGCTGTCGCTGGCGGACTGGCTCGTCACATTCCCGTGCTCGGCCGTTCCGCGGTCGACTTCCTCAAGCCGCGTGATGGCGGCGTCTATATCGACGCGACCTTCGGTGCCGGCGGATATACCCGCGCGATCCTTGCGGCGGCGAACTGCCGGGTGATCGGAATCGACCGCGACCGGCAGGCCGTCGCGCTTGGCGCCGACCTCGTGAGCAGTGCGGGCGGCAGGCTGACGCTGGTCGAGGATCGCTTCTCCAATCTCGAAGCGGTGGCGCGCGGTCTCGGATGCGACGCGGTCGACGGTGTCGTGCTCGATCTCGGCGTGTCGTCGATGCAGCTCGATGAAGGCGCGCGCGGATTTTCCTTCCGCCTCGACGGTCCGCTCGACATGCGCATGGGAGTTTCAGGTCCGAGCGCGGCCGACGTTGTGGCGCTGGCGGCGGAGCGCGATCTCTCTGCCGTGATCTCGATCCTCGGCGAGGAGCGTCATGCCCGCGCGGTCGCCCGCGCCATTGCGCGCGTGCGAACCGAGACGCCGATCCGCACCACGCGCGAACTTGCCAACATCGTCGCCAAGGTCGTGCATGCAAAGCCGAACACCATTCATCCGGCGACACGCACATTCCAGGCGCTGCGCATCTTCGTCAACGAGGAGCTCGACGAGCTTGTGGCGGCGCTGGAAGCGGCGGAACGGATTCTCGCGCCCGGCGGGCGCCTCGTGGCGGTGGCGTTCCATTCGCTCGAGGACCGCATCGTCAAGTCGTTCTTCGCGGCGCGCAGCGGGCAGGGCGGGTCGTCGCGGCATCAGCCCGAAGTGGTGAAGGCTGCCGCCACGTTCCGCGTGCTCACCAAACGTCCGGTCGTGCCGGATGAGGCGGAGACCGCAGCCAATCCGCGTGCGCGTTCCGCGAAGCTGCGCGCCGGCGAACGCACCGATGCGCCGGCGATGGCGTCTTCCGTGCCGCTATTGCCACGGCTGCCGTCGCTCGCCGATGTCATGGGCGCACGCCGATGATGCGCCTTCTCAACCTCTGCGTCATCGCCGCGCTCGTGCTGGCCGCCGTCGACGTCTACAACATCAAGTTCGAGGCGACCCGGCAGGCGCAGCGGGTGGCGAAGCTTCGCCATGAGATCACGCGCGAGCACGACGCCATCGCGGCCCTGCGCGCCGAATGGGCCAAGCTCGACAGCCCGACGCGCATCCAGGCGCTGGCGCGGCGTCATCTCACGCTGAAGCAGATCGACCCTTTGCAATACGACCGGCTGGACAACCTGCCGGAACGGCCGCCCGAACTGGTGCCGTCCGGTGAACCCGATCCGATCGGCGCGGTGATCGCCAATCCCGAACTGGTCGACCGCACGCCGACCGCCAGCATCCCGTCGCCGCCGAAGGCGTCCTCGCAGCGGACAAGCGCCGGTTCGCCGGCCGCCAAGAGGTAGGGACGCGATGAACGCGGGTGCCGCGACTGAACACGAGGCCGCGGCGCAAGCACAGCCCGCCGCGAAGGAGCCGTGGCGCAAGCGGATCATGCGCTCGCTGCTCTACGGCCGGGACATCGACCGCTCCGCCAAGGCGCGCGCGCGCATCGGCCTCATCATCCTGATGTTCACCATCGGCTACGCGGTGATCGCCGGGCGGCTTGTGACGTTCGCGACTGCGCCGGAAGGGCACGCCGGCCGTCGCATGAGCGCGCAGGACGCCGTCGCCACGGCGCGCCCGGACATACTCGACCGCAACGGCCAGATCCTGGCGACCGACGTGCGCACGCCCTCGCTGTTCGGCGAGCCGCACCGCATCATCGACGTGGACGAGGCATCCGAACTGCTGACCGCCTCCGTGCCGGAGCTCGATGCGCCCGAATTGCGCGACCGGCTCGGTTCCAGGAAGCGCTTCGTCTGGCTCAAGCGCGAGATCACCCCGAAGCAGCGCGCCGACATCTACCGGCTCGGCCTCCCCGGCATCGGCTTCCTGCCCGAAAACAAGCGCGTCTACCCGAATGGCGCCGAGGTGTCGCACCTGATCGGGCACGTCAATATCGACAACCAGGGCATCGCCGGCATCGAGAAGTGGCTCGACAAGAGCGGCCTCGCCGATCTGCACCTTGCGGGACTTGCGACCGACCGGCTGCAGAAGCCGGTCGAGCTTGCCGTCGACCTGCGGGTGCAGCACGCGCTGCGCGACGAGCTCATCGCGGCGCGGGAGAAATTCAAGGCGGTGGCGACCGCCGGCCTGCTCACCGACGTGCGTACCGGCGAGGTCGTCGCCATGGTCTCGGTGCCCGACTACGATCCCAACAATCCGCGCGAGGCGCTCGACCCGAGCCGCATCAACCGGCTGACGACCGGCGTGTTCGAGATGGGCTCCACCTTCAAGGCGCTCACCCTGGCGATGGCGCTCGATTCCGGCCGGTTCAACCTGAAATCCTCGTTGGATGCGCGCGCGCCGCTGCAATACGGCAAGTTCACGATTCACGACTTCCATCCGCAGAGCCGCATCCTGACGCTGCCCGAGGTGTTCACGTATTCCTCCAACATCGGCACCGCCCGCATGGCCGTGGCGTTGGGCGTCGAGCACCACAAGGCGTTTCTGCGCAAGCTCGGTCAGCTCGACCGGCTGCGCACCGAACTTCCCGAGAGCGCCGAGCCGCTCGTGCCCAAGCGATGGATGGAGCTCAATACCGTGACGATCTCGTTCGGCCACGGGCTGTCGGTCGCGCCGCTGCAGGCGATGATGGCGGTCGGCGCGCTGGTCAACGGCGGCAACCTCATTCCGCCGACCTTCCTCAAGCGCAACGAGCAGGAGGCGGCGGCGCTCGCGAGGCGCGTGATCAAGCCCGATACCAGCGAGAAGATGCGCTACCTGATGCGGCTCAATGTCGAGAAGGGGACCGCCACCAAGGCTGACGTGAAGGGCTACTACGTCGGCGGCAAGACCGGCACCGCCGAAAAGGTCATCATGGGGCGCTACTCAAAAACCAAGGTGCTCACCACTTTCACGGCGGTGCTGCCGGCCGACCAGCCGCGCTATGCCTTGCTGATCATGATCGACGAGCCGCACGCGACGCCGGATTCCCACGGCTATGCGACCTCGGGATGGAACGCGGTGCCGGTCGGCGGCTCGGTGATCGCGCGGATTGCGCCGCTCCTTGGGCTCGAGCCCCGCTTCGAGCTTGCGCCCGCCGACAAGCTGATCCTCGCCAGCGCCGGGCGATAGCGCGAAACTGACCTTTCCTACGGGCCGAACGTCGCGTATTTGTCCGCGATCAGCCCGGACTCCGCGACGTATGAAGCTTGCCACCCTGCTCACCGCCGATGCCGTCGCCGACGCGCGCTTTGCCGCGCTCGAAGTGACCGGCATCAGTGCCGACAGCCGGACCGTCCAGCCCGGCAACGTCTTTGTGGCGCTCGCCGGCAGCAAGGATGACGGGTTGCGTTTCGTCGGCCCCGCCATCAAGGCCGGTGCGGCGGCCATCATGGCCGAGCGGGTGCCGCCTGGGCCATTGCAGGAAGGCGTGGCGTTCGTGCGCGTCGCGGATGCACGCCGCGCATTGGCGCTCGGAGCCGCGAAATTCTTCCCGCGCCAGCCCGAGGTGATCGCGGCCGTCACCGGCACCAGCGGAAAGACCTCGGTCGCGGCGTTCGCCCGTCAGATCTGGGCCGCGCTCGGTCATCAGGCCGCGAGCATCGGCACCATCGGTCTCGTCTCGCCCAAGCGCGAGGTCTACGGCTCGCTCACGACGCCCGACCCGGTGGCGCTGCATCGCTCGCTTGATGAACTCGCCGGCGAAGGTGTGACACATCTGGCGATGGAGGCGTCCTCGCACGGGCTGGACCAGCGCCGGCTCGACGGCGTGCGCGTCGCGGCGGGCGGATTCACCAATCTGAGCCGCGACCATCTCGACTACCACCCGACGCTCGAATCCTATCTCGATGCCAAGCTACGGCTGTTCACCGACTTGATCGTGCCCGGCGGCGCGGCGGTCATCGTGGCCGATCACGAACACTCCGCGCAGGTGATCGCCGCCGCCAAGCAGCATGGACTGCGTTTGTTGACGGTCGGAACGCAGGGCGACGGCATCAAGCTGCTGGATTCCACGATCGACGGGTTCGCGCAAAAACTTCGGGTCGTGTATGCGGGCCGCGAGTACACCGTCAAGCTGCCGCTGGTCGGCGGATTCCAGGTCGAGAACGCGCTCGTGGCGGCGGGCTTTGCGCTCGCCACCGGTGGCGAGCCCGCCGCGGTGTTCGCGGCGCTCGAACATCTCAAGGGTGCGAAGGGGCGGCTCGATCTCGCCGGGGAGCGTAACGGCGCGCCGGTGTTCGTCGATTACGCGCACAAGCCCGATGCACTGGCCAAGGCGCTCGAAGCTCTCCGCCCTTATGTCACCGGCCGCCTTGTCGTGGTGTTCGGCTGTGGCGGGGATCGCGATCCCGGCAAGCGGCCGATGATGGGCGAGATCGCCGCGCAGCTCGCCGACCGCGTGATCGTCACCGACGATAATCCGCGCAGCGAAAATCCCGCCGCGATCCGCGCCGCCATCCTCAGGGCTGCGCCGGGCGCGGTCGAGATCGGCGATCGTGGCGAAGCGATCCGGGCATCGGTCGCCGAGCTTCGCCGCGGCGACGTGCTGCTCGTGGCCGGCAAGGGCCATGAAACCGGCCAGATCGTCGGCCAGCACGTGTTGCCGTTCAGCGATCACGAGGCGGTCAGCGCCGCGCTGGCGGGGAGGGGGTCATGAGCGAGCGCGCGCTCTGGACGGTCGAGGCGATGACGACGGCGATGCGGGCGTCGCGAGCGGGCGCGTTGCCGGCGGCGATCTCGGGCATCTCGATCGATACGCGCACCGTCAAACCTGGCGAAGCATTCTTCGCGATCAAGGGCGACAGCCGCGACGGCCACGACTTCGTGCCGGCGGCGTTGAAAGCCGGCGCCGGGCTTGCGGTCGTGTCCGCGGAACGCGCCGGTGACTTCGCTGCCGATGCGCTCTTGCTGATCGTCCCCGATGTGCTTGAGGGGCTGCGCGATCTGGCGCATGCGGCGCGCGCGCGTGCGCAGGCGAAGATCATCGCGGTGACCGGCTCGGTCGGCAAGACGAGCACGAAAGAGGCGCTGCTGCTCGCATTGTCGAAAGACGGCGAGACGCACGCTTCGGCCGCCTCCTACAACAACCATTGGGGCGTGCCGCTCTCGCTCGCGCGCTGTCCGGAGACTGCGCGCTACGCCGTGTTCGAAGTCGGCATGAACCATGCGGGCGAGATTGCGCCGCTGACCAAGCTGCTGCGTCCGCACGTCGCGGTGATCACAACGATCGAGCCGGTCCATCTTGAATATCTCGGCTCGATCGAGGCGATCGCCGATGCTAAGGCGGAAATCTTTCTTGGGCTGGAGGCGGGCGGCGCGGCGGTGATCAACCGCGACAATCCGCAATTCGCCCGCCTCGCGCGCGCCGCCAAGGCCGCTTGTGTCGAGCGCGTCATATCGTTCGGCGAACACGCCAAGGCCGATGCGCGGCTCATCAAGTGCGCGCTGCAACCCGACAGTTCCACCGTGCAGGCCCGCATCCTAGGCGCCGATGTGACCTACAAGCTCGGCGCGCCGGGCAAACATCTCGTGCTCAACTCGCTGGCGGTGCTCGCGGCGGCGGTCCTTGCCGGCGCCGATCTGGCGCTCGCGGCCGTCGCGCTCGCCGGGCTCAAGCCCGCGACCGGGCGGGGTACTCGCGTGACCCTCGACATGCCCGGCGGTACGGCCCTGCTGATCGACGAGAGCTACAATGCCAATCCGGCCTCGATGCGTGCGGCGATCGCGCTGCTCGGCCAGGCCGGCGTCGGCCCGCGCGGCCGGCGCATCGCGGTGCTGGGCGACATGCTGGAACTCGGGCCGCAGGGCGCCGAACTGCACGCTGCGCTCGCCGAAGCGATTGATGGCAATGCCGTCGATCTGGTCTATTGCAGCGGTCCGCTGATGCATGCTCTCTGGCAGGCCCTTCCCACGAGCCGCCGGGGCGGCTATGCCGAAACGGCGGCGCTGCTCGAACCGCAGGTTTTGGCCGCCGTCCAGCCGGGCGACACGCTCATGATCAAAGGTTCCAACGGGTCCCGCATGGGTCCGATCGTCAAGGCGCTGGAAAGCCGCTATCGCCGCCCAGCGCTTGCGTCTGCGCAGGGCTGATGCGTCATGCTCTATTGGCTCTCGGCATTCTCGGACACCATCGGCCCTCTCAACGTGCTGCGCTACATCACGTTCCGCACCGGCGGAGCGATGATTACGGCGCTCATCTTCGTATTCATGTTCGGGCCGACGATCATCAGCCATCTGCGGATGCGGCAGGGCAAGGGCCAGCCGATCCGCAGCGACGGACCGCAGTCGCACCTCGTGACCAAGCGCGGCACGCCGACGATGGGCGGTTTGATGATCTTGCTCGGCATCGTCGTATCGACGCTGCTGTGGGGCAACCTGACCAACTACTATGTCTGGATCGTGCTCGGCGTTATGCTCAGCTTCGGGGCGATCGGCTTCTATGATGACTATCTCAAGGTCACCAAGCAGACCCATGCGGGTGTATCGGGCCGGTTGCGGCTCGCCGGCGAGATCCTGATCGCGGCTGTGGCTGTCTATCTCATCGTATCGATGGGCCGCCAGCCGTTCGCGAGTTCGCTTACCTTTCCGTTCTTCAAGGAACTGGTGATGCCGCTCGGCTGGTTCTTCATCATCGTCGGCGCCTTCGTCATCGTCGGTGCGGGCAACGCCGTGAACCTGACCGACGGCCTCGATGGGCTGGCGACCGTGCCGGTGATCATCGTGTCGCTGAGCTTCGGCGTCATCGCCTATCTCGCCGGCAATGCGTTCTTCGCCGACTATCTGCAAATTCACTACGTGGCCGGCACCGGCGAACTCGCGGTCCTGTGCGGGGCGGTGATCGGCGCGGGTCTCGGATTTCTCTGGTTCAACGCGCCGCCGGCCTCGATCTTCATGGGTGACACCGGCTCGCTAGCGCTCGGCGGCATGATCGGCGCGATCGCGGTCGCCACCAAGCACGAGATCGTGCTGGCGGTGATCGGCGGCTTGTTCGTGCTCGAGGCGGTCTCGGTGATCGTGCAGGTGGCGTCGTTCAAGCTGACCGGCAAGCGCGTGTTCCGGATGGCGCCGCTGCACCACCACTTCGAGCAGAAGGGCTGGACCGAGCCGCAGATCGTGATCCGCTTCTGGATTATCGCGGTCGTCCTCGCGCTCGCCGGCCTCTCGACGCTGAAGCTGCGGTGATTGTCCTGTTAAGGACCATCGCGCCATGATCCCCATCACCACCTTCGCCGGCAAGAAAGTGGCCGTGTTCGGCCTCGGCGGGTCCGGGCTCGCGAGCGCGAGTGCGCTGCTTGCCGGTGGTGCCGACGTCATCGGCTGGGACGACAATGCCGGCACGATCGCCAAGGCGACCAGCGCCGGTATCCCGACCGCCGACCTGCGCGAAATCGATTGGCGCAAGGTCGCCGCGCTCGTGCTGGCGCCGGGCGTGCCGCTCACACACCCCGTTCCGCACTGGTCGGTCGGCTATGCCGGCACCGCCGGCGTCGAGGTGATCGGCGACATCGAGCTGTTCTGCCGTGAGCGGCGCGCGCATGCGCCCGACGCGGCGTTCGTCGCCATCACCGGCACCAACGGCAAATCGACCACGACCGCGCTGACCGCGCACCTGCTCGCCTCGGCGGGCTTCGACGCCCAGCTCGGCGGCAATATCGGGACCGCCATCCTGTCGCTCGAACCACCCGCCGCCGGCCGGGTGCATGTGATCGAGTGCTCGTCGTACCAGATCGACCTCGCGCCCTCGCTCGACCCCTCGGTCGGCATCCTGATCAACGTCACCGAGGACCATATCGATCGCCACGGGACGCTTGCGCACTACGCCGCCGTGAAGGAGCGTCTGGTCGCCGGCGTGCCGGACAATGGCTCGGCGATCGTGGGCGTCGACGACAACTGGTGCGCTGCCACCGCCGATCGCCTCGAGCAAGGCGGCAAGCGCGTGGTGCGCGTCTCCGTGCGCCGGCCGCTGTCGTCGGGTCTCTATATCGACGCCGAGCAGATCATGCAGGCCACCGGCGGAACCGCCCAGGCGATCGCGCATCTGGGCGGCATCGGCTCGCTGCGCGGTGTGCACAATGCGCAGAACGCCGCCTGCGCGGCCGGCGCCGCGCTCGCGCTCGGACTGAGCGCGCAGGCGATCCAGGACGGGTTGCGCTCCTTTCCCGGGCTCGCGCACCGCATGGAGCAAGTCGGGCGCAAGGGCCGGGTGCTGTTCGTCAATGACTCCAAGGCGACCAACGCCGATTCGACCGCGCAGGCGCTGGCCTGTTTCGAGAACATCTTCTGGATCGCGGGCGGCAAGCCGAAGACCGGCGGGCTCTCGACCCTCACGGGCTTCTTTCCGCGCATTCGCAAGGCCTACCTGGTCGGCGAGGCGGCGGCCGGATTTGCGGCGGAGCTCGAAGGCCACGTGCCGCATGTCATCGCCGGCACGCTCGATCGGGCCGTGGCGCTTTCGGCCCGCGATGCCGAGGCGGCTGATCTCAAGGAACCCGTGGTGCTGCTGTCGCCGGCCTGCGCGTCGTTCGACCAGTACCGGAATTTCGAGGTGCGCGGCGACGCCTTCCGCGACCTGGTACTGGCGCTTCCGGGTCTCGTGCCCGTTTAATCGCTCGCGCCGCCGCGCGTTAAGGCTCCGTCAACCAACCCCGTGCACGACTGACGTGGGAGCAATCCCGACGATGTGGCGTCGACCGCGGCTGCATGCTCGGTGCACTCCCTCTCCCCTTCGGGGAGAGGGAGCAGACCGACCTTGCGGCGCGATCGTGCGTCCACTGCAAGCCAGTCCCGCGTCCGCTCCGGGGGGAGTTTCATGGTCTCGCGCGTCGAACGCACGCCTTTTGCCGCCTGGTGGTGGACGGTCGATCGCCTGACCCTGGTCTTGCTCCTCGCGCTGATGCTGGTGGGGATTATCCTCTCGCTCGCCGCCAGTCCGCCGGTCGCCGCGCGGCTCGGGCTCGAGCCGTTCTACTTCGTCAACCGGCACGTGATGTACCTCGTGCCGGTTCTGATCGTGATGCTCGGGACGTCGTTCCTGCCGCGCCGACACATCCGCCGCCTCGCGCTGGTCGTGTTCCTCTTGAGCCTCGCATTGATCGCGGCGACGCTGGCTTTCGGCATCGAGATCAAGGGCGCCCGGCGCTGGATCGTGATCCTGGGCGTCAACATCCAGGCGTCGGAATTTCTCAAACCCTCCTTTGTCATCCTGATCGCCTGGTTGTTCGGCGAGACCGCGCGGCGGCCGGAAATGCCGGCCAACACCATCGCGATCTTGCTTCTAGTGGTGGCGATCGGCGGCCTCGTGCTGCAACCGGACTTCGGCCAGACCATGCTGGTGGCGCTGGTCTGGGGCGCGCTGTTCTTCATGGCCGGGATGCGGCTCATCTGGGTGTTCGGGCTGGGCAGCGTGGCCATCGTCGGGATCGGGATTGCCTATTTCACCATCCCGCACGTGAGCAAGCGCATTCAGGGCTTTCTCAACAAGGGGTCGGGCGACACCTTCAACATCGATCAGGCGCTGGAATCCTTCTGGCGCGGCGGCTGGTTCGGGCGCGGTCCGGGCGAGGGCACGGTCAAGCGCGTCCTGCCGGAAAGTCATGCCGATTTCGTGTTCGCCGTCGCGGCCGAGGAGTTCGGCATCGTGCTTTGCCTCCTTCTGGTCGCGTTGTTCGCGTTCATCGTGCTGCGGGCACTGCGGCATGCGATGCGCGACGAGGATCCGTTCGCGCGCTTCGCGGTCGCCGGGCTCGCGATCCTGTTCGGGCTGCAGTCGGCGATCAACATGGCGGTGAACTTGCATTTGATGCCGGCCAAGGGCATGACCCTGCCGTTCATCTCCTATGGTGGCTCCTCGATGATCTCGCTCGCTTACGGCATGGGTATGTTGCTCGCCTTGACGCGCGAACGTCCGCGCGCGCAACTGCTCGTGAGCCCGGGCGAGCCGATCCCTGCCGCGAGCCCGGCCTGATGCAGCGGGACGGCGCGCCGCTCGTTCTGCTGGCGGCTGGCGGGACCGGAGGACACCTGTTTCCGGCCGAAGCGCTGGCCGAGGCGCTCGCTCGCCGCGGCATTGTGGTTGATCTCGCGACCGACGACCGGGCCGAGCGCTACGGCAAGAAATTTCCGGCGCGGCAGACCCACATCATTACGAGCGAAACGGTGCGCGGCCGCGATCCCATCTCGCTTGTCCGCACTGGCGCAAAGCTGATGATCGGCGGATGGCAGGCTTGGCGGTTGCTCGGACGCCTGAAACCGGCAGCCGTCGTCGGCTTCGGCGGCTACCCGACGGTGCCCCCGGTGCTCGCCGCCACGCTGCGGGGCATTCCCACGATCATTCACGAGCAGAACGCCGTCATGGGGCGCGCCAACCGGTTGCTCGCCAAGCGCGTGACCGCCATCGCGTCGAGCTTCGCGGGCGTGCTCGACGGCGATCCCGATCTCGCCGCCAAGGCGACGCGCACCGGCAATCCGGTGCGGCCGCTGGTGCTGGCCGCGGCAGCGGCACCCTATGCCGCGCCGGACTCCGCGGGGACGCTTCGCCTCGTCGCCTTCGGCGGCAGCCAGGGCGCGCGGATCATGTCCGACATCGTGCCGGCCGCGATCGAACGGCTTGAACCGCATCTCCAGATGCGGCTCGCGATCGTGCAGCAGGCGCGCGAGGAGGACGTCGCGCGCGTGCGCGAGATCTATGCGCGCGTGAAGGTCGCGGCCGAGGTGGCTCCGTTCTTTACCGATCTTCCCGCGCGCATCGCCGCTGCGCATCTGATCGTCTCGCGCTCCGGCGCCTCGACGGTGGCGGAACTGGCGGCGATCGGGCGCCCCGCCGTTCTGGTGCCGCTACCGCACGCCCTCGATCAGGACCAGGCCGCCAATGCGCGCGTGCTCGAACGGGCAGGGGGAGCAATATGCCTGCCGCAGAGCGATTTTACGCCCGATCGGCTCGCCGCCGAGATCACCGCGCTTGCCACCGCGCCGCAAAAACTCGTAGCAATGGCCGCAGCCGCCCGCTCGCAGGGCGCCGCCGACGCGGCGGAACGGCTCGCCGATCTGGTGGTGAAGGTCGCGGGCGTCGCGGCGGCGTAACGGGTTGAGGGCGTGGGATGAAACTGCCGAGTGAAATCGGTCCGGTCCACTTCGTCGGTATCGGTGGCATCGGCATGAGCGGCATCGCCGAAGTGCTGCTGAATCTCGGCTACACGGTGCAGGGCTCCGACGCTTCGGACGGCGCCAACGTCAAGCGGCTGCGTGACAAGGGCGCGAAGACCTTCGTTGGCCATGCCGCCGGCAACCTCGGTGAGGCCGAGGTGGTTGTCGTCTCGACCGCCATCAAGCGCGACAATCCCGAACTGGTCGCGGCGCGCGCCAAGCGTCTGCCGGTCGTGCGCCGCGCCGAGATGCTGGCCGAACTGATGCGGCTCAAGCATTGCGTCGCCATTGGCGGCACGCACGGCAAGACCACCACCACGTCGCTGGTCGCCGCGCTGGTCGACGCCGGCGGTTTCGATCCGACCGTGATCAACGGCGGCATCATTGAGGCTTATGGAACGAACGCGCGCGTCGGTGCGGGCGACTGGATGGTGGTCGAGGCCGACGAGTCCGACGGCACATTCCTGAAGCTTCCGGCCGACATTGCCATCGTCACCAACGTCGATCCCGAGCATCTCGATCACTTCAAGACTTTCGAGGCCGTGCAGGAGGCGTTCAAGTCGTTTGTCGAGAACGTGCCGTTCTACGGCTTCGCAGTGATGTGCACCGACCATCCCGTGGTGCATCAGCTCGTCGGGCAAATCACCGACCGCCGCATCATCACCTATGGCGAAAATCCGCAGGCCGACGTGCGTCTCGTCGATCTCGATCATGCCGACGGGCAGTCGCGCTTTTCGGTGGTGTTCCGCGACCGCGCCGGCGAGACCATGCACCAGATCAACGCGCTGACCTTGCCGATGCCCGGCCGCCACAACGCGCTGAACGCCACGGCGGCGATCGCAGTCGCGCACGAGCTCAAGATCGACGACGAGCGTATCCGCGGCGCGCTCAGCAAATTCGGCGGCGTGCGCCGCCGCTTCACCCGTGTCGGCGAATGGAACGGCGTGCCGATCATCGACGATTACGGCCACCATCCGGTCGAGATCGCGGCCGTGCTGCGGGCGGCGCGGGAATCGAACAAGGGCCAGGTGATCGCCGTCGTGCAGCCGCACCGCTATACGCGGCTTGCCTCGCTGTTCGATCAGTTCTCGACCTGCTTCAATGACGCCGACACCGTGATCGTCGCGCATGTCTATCCTGCGGGCGAAGCGCCGATCGCCGGGGCCGATCGCGACGCGCTGGTGCAAGGCCTGCGCGCGCACGGCCATCGCCAGGTGATTCCGCTCGACGGCCCGCAGGACCTCGCACGCACGGTCAAACGGCTCGCGCAGCCCGGCGACATCGTCGTGTTCCTGGGCGCCGGCAACATCACGCAATGGGCCTATGCGCTGCCGGGCGAACTCGCCGCGTTGGGGGCGGTGGCGTGATCAAGCAAGCAAAGTACCCAACTCCGTCGTTCTTGACTGCTGCATGGCGCAAAGAGCTTGCGCGCCGGTTAAAAGAGCATGAGGCGCACCCTGAGAGGGCGAGACCTTGGGAGGAAGTTCGTAGGGAGTTGTGGCTGCGCCTTCGACGCTCGAGAAAACAACGGCCCCGGAACGCCTCAAAGATGGTCAAGAAGCGTTGACGATGCGCTCCTCCGACCTCGTCTCCGACCTGAAAGCGCAGATGCCCGCGCTGCGCGGCCGGCTGCTCGCGAACGAACCGCTGGCGCCGCTCACCTGGTTTCGCGTCGGCGGACCGGCGCAGGTGCTGTTCATGCCCGAGGACGAGGCTGACCTCGCGTATTTCCTGACGAACCTGCCGGCTGAGAGTCCCGTCACGGTGATCGGGCTGGGTTCGAATCTGATCGTGCGCGACGGCGGGGTGCCGGGCGTGGTGATCAGGCTGGGCCGCGGCTTCGGCGACGTGAAGGTCGAGCCGGGCGAGCGCATCCGCGCCGGCACGGCGGTGCCCGACGTCAAGGTCAGCCGCACCGCGCAGGAAGCCTCGATCGCGGGATTGGCGTTCTTCCGCGGCATCCCCGGCGCGATCGGCGGCGCGCTGCGCATGAACGGCGGCGCCTACGGCCGCGAAACCAAGGACGCGCTGATCGAGGCGCGCGGCGTCGACCGCGCTGGGCGCGTGCGTGTCTTCATGAATGCCGACATGCACTACACCTACCGCCACTGCGGCGCGCCCGACGACGTCATCTTCACCGAGGCGCTGTTCCAGGGCTCGCCGGGGGATGCCAGGACGATCGCGGCCGAGATGGACAAGATCACCGAGTCGCGCGAGGCCACGCAACCGATCAAGAGCCGCACCGGCGGCTCGACCTTCAAGAACCCGCCCGGTCACAAGGCTTGGCAGCTCATCGATGCCGCCGGTTGCCGCGGCTTCAAGGTCGGTGACGCGCAGGTCTCCGAGATGCACTGCAACTTTCTCATCAATCTCGGCGGTGCGACGGCAGCCGACATCGAGACGCTAGGCGAAACGGTGCGCCAGCGCGTCAAGGAGACGTCGGGCGTCACGCTGGAATGGGAGATCAAGCGCATCGGCGTGGCGAAGTAGCGCCTAAACGTCTTAAAGTGCGTTCATGTCGAGAGAGAATTCCATCCTTATCGTCGGCGGAGGTCTGGGCGGCCTCACCACCGCGCTCGCGCTCGCGCAACGGGGGCATCCGGCGCGGGTGCTCGAAGGCGCTCCGCAATTCGGCGCCATAGGCTACGGCATCCAGTTCGGCCCGAACGTGTTTCACGTGCTGGATAGGCTCGGCATCGCCGGCAAGGTGATCGAGAAGGCTGACGCGCCGCCGGCCGTGCTGATGATCGACGCGCTCGACGGCAAGGAGGTCACCCGGGTGCCGACCGGTCCGTCGTTCCGCGCCCGCTTCAAGCATCCCTATATTATCGTGCACCGCATCGACCTGCATAACGTCCTGCTCGACGCCTGCCGCGACCATCCGTTGGTCACGCTTACCCCCGACGCGATGGTGACGCGTTTCGAAGATCGCGCCGACGGCGTCACGCTGACGACCGACGACGGCCGCATCTTCGAGGGTACGCTGCTGATCGGCGCCGACGGCATCCGCTCGCGCACGCGCGCGCAGTTGTTCGACGACGGCGACCCGCTGCCGAACGGCTTTATGGCGTTTCGCACCATCGTTCCGATGTCGGAGCTCACCGCCGACGTGCCGCGCGATGAGGTCGCGCTCTGGGCGGGACCGGGCTTCCACATCGTGCACTATCCGCTGCGCCACGGCACGCTGTTCAACCTCGTGGCGGTGTTCCGCCGCACTGCCCAATCAGAACGCGGCGATGTCGCGGCTTATCGTGCCGAGCTTGAGCATGTCTACCGCGACGCGCATCCCACGATGAAGGCGCTGCTCGCGATGTTCGACCTGAGCCGCCGCCAGGCGGTGGGTGATCGCGATCCGATCCGCCGCTGGCACAAGGGCAGGGCGGTGCTGCTCGGCGACGCCGCGCATCCGACCTTGCAGTCGCTCGCGCAGGGTGCCTGCATGGCGATCGAGGACGGTTTCTGCCTTGCGCAATGCCTCGATGAGGCGGCGGGCGATTTCGAGCGCGCGTTCAGCCGGTACGAGGCGGCGCGCGGCCTGCGCACGGCGCGCGTCACGCTGGAGTCACGCTATCTCTGGGACGTCTACCACGCGGACGGCATCACCCGCGATGTCTACTGGCAGTCTCTGGGCGAGCGCAGCGAGGCCGATACGTTCCAGTGCCTCGCCTGGCTCTACGACGGCTTCGTGCTCCCAGCCGAGCCGCAGGTATCGGCCCGCGCTTAGCGGATTATTGTCTGCCAGAACGGCGAGACTCTCGACGCCTCGCTCATTCTCGATTCTATTGGTTACAGCGCGAATCAATCGTCGGCGCAGGGCTCTGAGGCAGCACCATGACCAAGCACGTCGCCGTACTGATGGGGGGCTGGTCGGCCGAGCGCGAGGTCTCGTTGCGCTCCGGTAAGGCCTGTGCCGACGCGCTTGAGCGGCAGGGCTTTCGCGTCACTCGGGTCGACGTCGGCCGCGATGTGGCGACGGTGCTCACCGCGATCAAGCCGGACGTGGCGTTGAACGTCCTGCACGGCTGTCCGGGCGAGGACGGCACGCTGCAGGGGGTGCTTGAAGTCCTGGCGATCCCCTATTCGCACTCCGGCGTCATGTCCTCCGCGGTCGCCATGCAAAAGGATACCGCCAAGATCCTGCTGAGCGCGGCGGGCGTGCCGGTCCCCGCGGGTCTGGTGGCGTCGCGCTTCGAGGCCGCGAAACGGCACCTCATGCCCCCGCCCTATGTGATCAAACCGATCGCCGAAGGCTCAAGCGTCGGAGTTTTTATCATTACGGTTGATCACGCTCATCCGCCGCAGGAACTGACGCGTGAAGACTGGGCCTACGGGGAGCGCCTGATCGTCGAAAAATACATTCCGGGCAAGGAGTTGACCTGTGCCGTCATGGGCGATCAGGCGCTCGGCGTGATCGAGATCGTGCCGATGATGCCCTTTTACGACTACGAGGCGAAATACGCGCCCGGCGGATCAAAGCATCTGCTTCCCGCTCCGATTTCACCGATTGTTTACCAAGAGGTCCGCAAATTGTCGTTGGCGGCGCATGACGCGCTCGGCTGCCGGGGGGTGAGCCGCGCGGACTTCCGCTACGACGACAGCGTCGCAGGGGGATTGGTCTGTCTTGAGGTCAATACGCAGCCGGGAATGACCGAGACGTCGCTGGTCCCCGAACTGGCGGTGCACGCGGGCATCTCGTTCGATGACCTCGTGCGGTGGATGGTTGAGGACGCATCGCTCAATCGCTGAACTGGGATTTGAATTTGCGCACGCGCAGTGACACAGCCAATTCGGTGACCCGCTTCAGCCGGGTGCTGGACCGCTGGTCGTGGCTGTTGCGCGCGCGGATGCCGCGCGGCGCCGGCACCTTGGCGGCCGTGCTGATGATCGCGGCCAGCCTCGCGTACGGCATGGTCAAGGGCGAACATGTGACCGCCTTCGTCGACGCGCTCAAAACCGCACGCGACGGCCTCGCCAATCAGGCCGGCTTCGGCATCGCGTCGATCGCGATCTCCGGCCAGGCGCACATGGCGCGGGAGGAGATCCTCACGGCCGCTGGCGTGACCGGCTCGACCTCGCTCCTGTTCCTCGATGTCGAAGACGCTCGCGACCGGCTCAAGGCGGTCCCGTGGATCGCCGACGCCAACGTGCTCAAGCTTTATCCCAACAAGCTTCAGATCGGCGTCAAGGAGCGCGAGGCCTTTGCGCTCTGGCAAAAGGACGGCCGCGTGTCGGTCATCGCCGACGACGGTACGGTGCTCGACCCGTTCGTCACGCCCGGCCTGACCGGCCTGCCGCTCGTTGTCGGCAGCGGCGCGCAGGCCAAGGCGAAATCCTTCATGCAACAGCTCGAACGTCATCCGGCGCTGCGCGAGCTCGTCCGCGCGGCGGTTCTGGTTGGAGAGCGGCGCTGGAACCTGCGTCTCAAGAGCGGCCTCGATGTGCAGTTGCCCGAGATCGGCGTCGAGCAGGCGCTGGCGCGGCTGGCGGACCTCGACCGCGAGAAGAAGCTGATGACCCGCGACATCGTCGCGATCGACCTGCGGCTTGCCGACCGCGTGACGGTCAGGCTCTCGGACGGCGCCGCGCAGGCGCGCGCCGAAGCCCTCAAGGACAAGAAACCGGCGGCGAAGAAGGGGCGCGACACATGAGCGCGCTCCAGTACGGTCTCACCCCGAAGATGAAGCCGCTCGCCGCCAACCGGTCGGCGAAGATCGCCGTTCTCGACGTCGGCACCAGCAAGGTCGCCTGTCTGATCGGCCGCCTCAAGCCGCGGCCGCCGGCCGACGTGCTGCGCGGGCGCACGCACTCCGTCCATATCATCGGGTTCGGACACACCGTAGCGCGCGGGATGAAGGCGGGCACGGTGACCGATCTGTCGGAGGCGGAAACAGCCGTGCGGCAGGCGGTCGATCTCGCGGAGCGCTCGGCCAAGCTGCAACTGCAATCCGCCATCGTCTCGGTGTCTTCGGGCCGCCCCAGCAGCGAATTGATCTCGGCCTCGATCGATGTCGCAAGCTCGGCGATTTCCGATCGCGAAATCACGCGGGTGCTGTCCGCAGGCAGCCGCTATTCGGTCCGCGAGTCGCGCGGCGTCCTGCATTCGCTGCCGATCGGCTATGTGGTCGACAACGCGCGCGGTATCCGCGATCCGCGCGGGATGCTGGCGCGCAAGTTCGGCATCGACATGCACGTCGTCACCACCGATGTCTCGGTGGCGCGCAACCTGATGCTGGCGGTCGAACGCTGCCATTTGAACGTCGAGGCCATGGTGGCGAGCCCCTATGTCGCGGGCCTCGCGGTGCTGGCGGACGACGAAAGCGACCTCGGCGCCGCCGTGATCGACATGGGCGCGGGCACGACCACGATCGCGGTCTTCGGCGGCGATCGCTTCATCCACGCCGACGGCTTCGCGCTCGGTGGCTCCCACGTCACGATGGACATCGCACGCGGTCTCAATGCTCGCGTCGCCGACGCCGAACGCATCAAGACGCTCTACGGCAGCGTACTGACGGGCGCCGCCGACGAACGCGATATGTTCGCGGTACCGTCGGTCGACGCCGAGGATGGCGACGTGCCGCAATTCGTGTCGCGTGCAAGCCTCGTGCGCATCATCAAGCCGCGCGTCGAGGAAATGCTGGAGATGGTGCGCGACAAGCTCGCGGCCTCGCCGTTCGCCGCCGAGCCGCGCGGACGCGTGATCCTCACCGGCGGCGCATGTCAGCTCACCGGCTTGGCGGGCCTCGCCGGGCAAATTCTCGGCCGTCCGGTCCGGATCGGCCGTCCGCTCGGCATCGCGGGGCTTCCCGAGGAAGCCAAAGGACCGGCATTCGCCGTCGCGACCGGTCTGTTGAACTACCCGCAGGCGGCACACCTTGAGCATTTTGAACCGCGGCGAACGCGGCATTCGGCGACAGGTAAGGGCAGCTACATCACACGGGTCGGACGATGGCTTCGGGAGAGCTTCTGATGACCCAACCCCAGACCCCACGGCCGGTGGCGGACCGGCCCGACCCGGCGTGACATCCGCGTTTCGAAGAGGCAGACATGACCATCAATCTGAAAATCCCCGACATCCGTGAACTCAAACCGAGGATCACCGTGTTCGGGACGGGCGGTGCCGGCGGCAACGCCGTCAACAACATGATCACCAGCGGGTTGCAGGGCGTCGACTTCGTCGTCGCCAACACCGACGCTCAGGCGCTCACCATGTCGAAGGCCGAGCGCATCATCCAGATGGGTGTCGCAACCACGGAAGGGCTCGGCGCCGGCTCGCAGCCGGAGGTCGGACGCGCGGCCGCCGAGGAGGTCCTCGACGAGATCCGCGACCACCTGCAAGGCGCACACATGTGCTTTGTCACCGCCGGCATGGGCGGCGGCACCGGCACCGGCGCCGCGCCGGTCGTGGCGCGCTGCGCCAAGGAGGCCGGTATCCTCACCGTCGGCGTCGTCACCAAGCCGTTCCATTTCGAGGGCGTGCGCCGCATGCGGGTCGCCGAAGCGGGCATCCAGGAACTGCACAAGGTCGTCGACACGTTGCTGATCATCCCGAACCAGAACCTGTTCCGGGTCGCGAACGAGAAGACGACGTTCGCGGATGCCTTCGCGATGGCCGACCAGGTGCTCTACTCGGGCGTTGCCTGCATCACCGACCTGATGGTGAAGGAAGGTCTGATCAATCTCGACTTCGCCGATGTTCGCGCCGTGATGCGTGAAATGGGCAAGGCGATGATGGGCACCGGCGAGTCCTCCGGCGAGAAGCGCGCGCTCGCAGCCGCGGAAGCCGCGATCTCGAACCCGCTGATCGACGATGCCTCGATGAAAGGGGCCCGCGGCCTGCTGATCTCGATCACCGGCGGCAAGGACCTCACCCTCTACGAGGTCGACGAAGCCGCGACCCGCATCCGTGAGGAAGTCGACCAGGACGCCAACATCATCGTCGGCGCCACCTTCGACGAGACGCTGGAGGGCATCATCCGGGTGTCGGTCGTGGCGACCGGCATCGAGCAGGCGGCGATGGCTGCGCAACGGCCGGTGGTTGCCGCCGAGGCGCGCATTGCCGAGGTCGCGCAGAAGCTGCGCGCCGACAATGCGCGGGCTGAGCGGGTCGAGCGCACGGAGGCTCCGCGCGCCACGCCGGTCGCGGCTTCTGCCTCATCGTCCGTCACCTCCGAGGCGATCGAGCAGGCTGCGAAAGCCGCCGTTGCGGCAGCCGTGCTGCCGATGACCGAGATCGAGGACGTGACCATCCGGCCGATCCAGCCGAAACCGTCGTTGTTCCCGGAGGCCAGCCCGCCGGTTGCGGTCGATCCGCCGGCCCCACGCACTTTCATTCCGCCGGCCCCGGAGCGCCCGGCCGGCCGCCCTCGGATGCCCCGGATCGACGAATTGCCGGTTCCGGGCCAGAGGGAGCTGCGGGCGAAGCGTGGCGAGATGGTCGAGCCTGAAAGCCAGGAAAAGCCGCGCGGCGGTTTGTTGCGGCGCCTCGCGGCCGTCGGCCTCGGCCGGCGTGAAAGCGATCAGTCGGAAACGCCGCCCGCGAATGCCAGGCCGGTGCGTCCGATGCCGCGGCAGGCCGAGCGGTCGGCAGCGCCGCCCCCGCCACCTCGCCCGGCGTCTTCCCGTCCACCCGAGCCGCGGGGGCCGGAGCCGGTCTCCGAATATGCCAAGCGGCCGCCGCATCAGGGGCTCGACCCGCACGGCCGCCCGGTCCCTGTGCATAATACTGGGGAGGAGGACCAACTCGATATCCCGGCCTTCCTCCGCCGGCAGGCGAACTGAACGGCCACTTGCGGCATCCAAAACCGGTCCCGGCGGCAGTCGCCGGGACTTCTATAAGATATTGATTAAAATCAATTTTTTGGCGATGCATCGCGCCGCTCAGGGGCGCCGTGGGCCACGCCTCGATCTGGCTTGGCGGCCCGTAGGGCGGGCGAGTTGCCGTCGGCCGGGCCGATCTGCGGTGGCACAGACATGGTAACACTTGGTAAACAAGCGTGAGTTGGACTTCGCGCGATCCCCGGCTAAAGTGCGACGTGGAAAGGGGATTTTGTCGGGGGACAGCGCGGCGGATAACCTTGCCCGCAAATTCGCTCAGCCACTACGATGGCAATGAAGCGACCAGCGTCGCCCGCATGATCAGCCGTATGCCGCCTTCGGTGGCCGCAGTATGTGTGGGACGGGGTGTATGAGAGTCGGCAAGCAAACCACGCTTCGGGATCGTACCGCGCTGTCCGGGGTCGGCGTCCATTCGGGTTTACCCGTCACGTTGACGCTTCATCCGGCCGATGCCGACACCGGTCTTCGGTTCATTCGCACTCAGGCAGGCGGCGCATTTCGCGAGCGCGAGATCGCTGCCGACATGGAGGCGGTCACGGCGACGGAGTTCGCGACCGTCCTGGGCGATGAGACCGGGCCGCTCGTCTCCACCGCCGAGCATGTGCTGGCGGCGCTGCGCGGACTGGGCATCGACAATGCCGTGGTCGAGATCGATGGACCGGAAGCGCCGATCATGGATGGCAGCGCGGCTCCGTTTGTCGCCGCCATCGACCTGGTTGGTGTCGAGACGCTCGATCGTCCCAGGCGCTACATCCGCGTGCTGAAGCCCGTGCAGGTTGCAATGGGCGAGGCCTTCGGAGAAATCAGGCCGAACCCGCGCGGGTTCCGGGTCGAGGCCGAGGTCGACTACGACCACCCGCTGGTCGGACGCCAGTCGCTGGCGGTCGATGTAAGGCCTGACACGTTCCGCCGTGACATCGCCCGGGCGCGGACCTTCGGCTTCATGCGCGACGTGGCGTCATTATGGAATGCGGGCTTCGCGCTCGGCGCCTCGCTCGAAAACACGTTGGTCGTCACCGACAATCGCATCCTCAACCCGGAAGGCCTGCGCTATCCGGACGAGTTCGTCCGTCACAAGGTGCTGGATGCGGTTGGGGACTTGGCGCTCGCCGGCGCCCCGCTCCTGGGAACCTATCGCCTGGTGCGAGGCGGCCACAAGCTCAACCACGCGGTTCTGTGTGCGCTCATGTCCAACAAGAGCGCGTGGACCTGGGCCGAGGGCGAACTGGCGATGCCCAGCCGCGGGCATGCCGACGTGGCCTCGGTGGCGGCGGCATTCGGGCCCGATTTGTCCTGAAAACTCGCTGAATCCAAAGGTTAACAGACGGTGTTGGTTGCCACATTCCAGGCGGAATGTCGGCCTATTTTTTGTTGAGGATGTGCGTGGTCGGGGATTCAGCGGCAGGGGGAACTGCCGCTTCGGGCTGAGATGCTACGCACACAGATACTAGGGGGACGGGGTCTTCCGCGCCATGGGTTGGGGTTTTAAGAGCAGCGGTCTCACATCGTCCGGACGCGCGCTGGCGCGTGTGGCGGTGTTCTCGATCATCGTCGCGGCGCTCGGCGGCTGCAGCGCCTTCGACAAGGACGTCGTCATTCCCGATGAGCCGGCCGACAAGCTTTATAACGAGGGGCTCTTCCTTCTCAACAACAAGAAAGACGCCAAGGGCGCGGCGAAGAAGTTCGAAGAGGTCGATCGACAGCATCCGTATTCCGATTGGGCGCGCAAGTCGCTGATCATGACGGCCTACGCGAACTATGAGGCCGGCAATTACGACGACACGATCAGTGCCGCCAAGCGTTACGTCGCGCTCCATCCGGGAAGCCCGGATGCGGCCTATGCCCAATTTCTGATCGGATCGTCCTACTTCGACCAGATCCCCGAGATTTCGCGCGATCAGGGCCGCACCCAGCGTGCGGTCGAAGCGCTCGAAGAGGTTGCCCGCAAATATCCTGGCACCGAATACGCGGCCGCCGCCAAGCGCAAGGTCGAGATTGCCCGCGACCAGCTTGCCGGCAAGGAAATGGATGTTGCGCGCTACTACATGAACAAGCACGACTACACCGGCGCGATCAATCGCTTCAAGGTCGTGGTGACCCGCTATCAGACCACGCGCCACGTCGAAGAGGCGCTGCTGCGACTGACCGAGGCGTATCTCTCGCTCGGCATTGTGGACGAGGCGCAGACCTCGGCCGCGGTGCTCGGTCATAACTTCCCGGACAGCCGCTGGTACAAGGACGCCTACGATCTCGTGCAGGCGCGCGGCCTGGAGCCCACGGAAAACAAGGGGTCGTGGATCAGCCGGGCATTCAAGCTGTAACGGCCATCCCGGCGGCACCGGGCGCCGCCACTTACTCACAGCCTGATATGGCCGGCCTTGTGCCGGCCTTGCGCGTCTTTGATGATGGCGAATCTGCGCGGCGTGACAACCGAAGCGGCCGTCGCCCCATTGAGTGCGTTGCATGCTGACGAGGCTTTCGATCCGCGACATCGTCTTGATCGACCGGCTCGATATCGATTTTACCACCGGCCTCGCGGTGCTCACCGGCGAGACCGGGGCGGGGAAGTCGATCCTGCTCGATGCGTTCGCGCTTGCGCTCGGCGCGCGCGGCGACGCCGCGCTGGTCCGCAATGGCGCCGAGCAGGGGCAGGTGACGGCCGCGTTCGAAGTGCCCGCCGCGCACGCGGTGCGCACGCTCATGGCGGAGCACGACATCCCGGCCGAGGACGAATTGATCCTGCGCCGGGTGCAGCTTGCGGACGGCCGGACACGCGCCTTCGTCAACGATCAGCCGGTGAGCGTGCAGGCGCTGCGGGCGCTCGGTGCGGCACTCGTCGAGATTCACGGCCAGCATGACGAACGCGCGCTGGTCGATGTGGCGAGCCACCGCGCGCTGCTCGACGCCTACGGTACGCTGGAAGGCGATGCGAGAGAGGTCACGCGGCTGTGGGACGAGCGGCGCGCGAAGGAGATCGAACTGGCCACGCTGCGCTCCGAAGTCGAGCGCGCGCAGCGCGAGGCGGATTGGCTGCGCCACGCGGTCGAGGAGTTGCAGACGCTCGGTCCGGCTGCGGACGAGGAGAACAGCCTGGCGGACAAGCGCGCCGCCATGATGCAGGCCGAGAAGGTGGCGGGCGATCTGCGCGACGCACATGAGGCCGTCGCCGGCTCCGCCTCGCCGGTTCCGGCGCTGTCGGCGGCGGTGCGCCGGCTCGAACGCCGCGCCACGCAGGCACCCGCCTTGATCGAACCGGCGGTGAAGGCGCTCGATGCCGCGCTCAGCGCACTCGATGAGGCCGGTGCGCACTTGGAGGCCGCGCTACGCTCGGCCGATCACGATCCGCGCGAGCTTGACCGCATCGAGGAACGGCTGTTTGCGTTGCGGGCGGCCGGGCGCAAGTACAACGTGCCGGTCGATGGGCTCAATGCGCTCGCCGCGCGCTATGCTGCCGATCTCGGGCTGATCGACGCGGGCGCCGAGCGGCTGGCCAGCCTCGAAGCCGCGGCCGGCGAAGCCGATCGCCGCTACCGGGACGCCGCCGCGGCGCTGTCCGCCGCGCGCCGGAAGGCTGCCGAAAAGCTCGACAAGGCGGTCAACGGCGAGCTCAAGCCGCTCAAGCTCGAGCGTGCGAAGTTCTCGACCGAACTCGTCACCGAGCCGGAGGCCGCCGGTCCGCACGGCATCGACCGCATCGAATTCTGGGTGCAGACCAACCCCGGCACGCGGCCGGGGCCGTTGATGAAGGTCGCCTCGGGCGGCGAACTCGCGCGTTTTCTTTTGGCTCTCAAGGTGGTGCTGGCGGACCGCGGCTCGGCGCCGACGCTGGTGTTCGACGAGATCGACACCGGCGTCGGCGGCGCTGTCGCCGATGCGATCGGCGTCCGGCTGGCGAGATTGTCGCGCCGCGCGCAGGTCATCACCGTGACGCACGCGCCGCAGGTGGCGGCGCGCGCGGACCGGCACTATCTCATCAGCAAGAGCACGCTCGACAAGGGCAAGCGCGTTGCGACCCGGGTGGTCGAGGTGGCGGCCGAGCGGCGCCGCGAGGAGATCGCCCGCATGCTCGCCGGTGCGGAGATCACCGCCGAGGCGCGCGCCGCGGCCGAGCGGCTGATCAAGGCAGCGAGTTGAGATGGCGCGGCGCGCTACTGCTTCGAAAGGCGGCGATGCCGCAAAGGTTGCCGTCGAAGACCTGAGCGAAAAGCAGGCCAAGGCCGAGCATGCGCGGCTTGCGGCCGAGATCGGCGCGCACGACAAGCGCTACTACCAGGAAGATGCGCCGACAGTTTCGGATGCCGACTACGATGCGTTGCGCCGGCGCTATGAGGCGATCGAGACGCGCTTTCCCGATCTGCGCACGCTCGACAGCCTCTCGCTCAGGGTCGGTGCGGCGCCGTCGGGCCGTTTCGCCAAGCTCCGCCATACGGTGCCGATGCTGTCGCTCGACAATGCGTTCAGCGAGCAGGACGTCACGGATTTCGTCGACCGCATCCGGCGCTTCCTGCGTCTGCCCGAGGACGAGACGATCGCATTCACCGCGGAGCCCAAGATCGACGGTCTGTCGATGTCGCTGCGATACCAGAACGGCGAGTTCGTCAGCGGCGCAACGCGCGGGGACGGCAGTGTCGGCGAGGACGTAACCGCCAACATCCGCACGCTCAAGGACGTGCCGGATCGCCTTAAAGGCAGGCGCATTCCCGAAACATGCGAGGTTCGCGGCGAAGTCTACATGATGAAGCCGGATTTCGTCGCCCTGAACGCGCGCCAGGCGACCGCGGGCGAGCAGATCTTCGCCAATCCGCGCAATTCAGCCGCGGGTTCGTTGCGGCAGAAGGACGCCAACGTCACCGCCTCGCGCCCGCTGCATTTCTTCGCCTACGCGTGGGGCGAATTGAGCGACATGCCCGCCGACACCCAATCCGGCATGATCGAGTGGCTCGACAAGGTCGGCTTCGCCGTCAATCCGCTCTGGAAAATGTGCCGCTCGGTCGACGAGTTGATCGCGTTTCACCGCGAGATCGAGATGCGGCGCGCCAAGCTCGATTACGACATCGACGGCGTGGTCTACAAGGTCGACCGGCTCGACTGGCAGCAACGGCTCGGCTTTGTCTCGCGCAATCCGCGCTGGGCGATTGCGCACAAATTCCCGGCCGAGAAGGCGACCACGGTCATTCACGACATCGAAATCCAGGTCGGGCGCACGGGCGCAATGACGCCGGTGGCCAAACTCGAGCCGGTCACGGTCGGCGGCGTGGTCGTACGCAATGCGACGCTGCACAACGAGGAAGAGATTGCGCGGCTCGACGTGCGTATCGGCGACACCGTAACGATCCAGCGCGCCGGCGATGTGATCCCGCAAGTGCTGGGCGTGGTCTTAGACAAGCGACCGAAGGATTCGCAACCTTACAAGTTTCCAACGAAATGCCCGTGCTCGCTTAAGACCAAAGTCGTCCGTGAAGTCATCGCGGGCGGCGAGGAGGGCGCGCGGTCGCGCTGCACCGGCGAGTTCGCCTGCCCCTATCAGAAGATCGAACATCTGCGGCATTTCGTGTCGCGCCGCGCGTTCGACATCGATGGGCTGGGGGAGAAGCAGATCGAATTGTTCTTCGAGAAAGGCTGGGTCAAAGAGCCAGGTGACATTTTCACGCTTGAGAAGCAACACAAGGACGAATTGTTAGAAGAGGAAGGCTATGGCGAGACCTCGGTGCGCAACCTTTTCAGTGCGATCGGTGCACGTCAGGAGGTCTCGCTCGAACGCTTCATCTATGCGCTGGGCATGCGGCACGTGGGCGAAACCACGGCGCGGGCGCTCGCGCGTGGCTACGGCTCGTGGCAGGCGTTTCACGATGCCTGCCTGAAGCTTGTCACAGGCGACGACGAAGCGCGCGCCGAAATGGATAATCTCGATCAGATCGGCGAAACGGTGATCGACAGCCTCGCGGCTTATTTCGGCGAGAGCCACAATCGCGGCATCGTCGAGCGCCTGACCGCGCAGGTCGACGATCCTCGATGCGGAGAAACCTGCCGCGCACTCGCCGGTCGCGGGCAAGACGGTCGTGTTTACCGGTTCGCTGGAGAAGATGACGCGCGACGAGGCGAAAGCCATGGCCGACCGGCTCGGCGCCAAGACCGCCGGTTCGGTTTCCAAGAAAACGGATTACGTGGTGGCTGGGCCGGGCGCCGGGTCGAAACTCGGCAAGGCAAAGGAATTCGGCGTTAGCGTTCTCACCGAGGACGAATGGTTCGACCTGATTGGTGAGAAGCGCTGACGCCGTCGCTTCAATGGTCTTCGCTGACGCCGTCGCGTCAATGGCTTTCGCTGCGACGATCTTGCTGAAATTGGACCGCGCTCATCAGATATGGCCGGTGAGAGCCAGTACGACGATGATCAGCAGGATGAGGCCGACGCCGCCGCCGGGACCGTAGCCCCATCCGCGGCTGTAGCCCCACGTCGGGAGCGACCCAAGCAACGCCAAAATGAGGATGACGATCAGAATGGTCGTGAGCATGTGTGCGCCTCGTTGCGGTGAACTGTGGCGGAATAACGCGGGCGCGAAATAAAAGTTCCGCGCGCTACGTCCGCCGCACGAGTGCGAACACAGCGACGCCAGTCGCAACTCCGAAGAACAGCATCAGCAGCAGCATCGGCATCGCGCTCGACGCATGGCCGATCACATGCCCGGAGAGCTGCGCCGCGACCGCGCCGATCATCATCTGGATGAAGCCGGTCAGGCCCGATGCGGTGCCGGCGACCTGCGGGCGGATGCTCACGGCGCCGGCGACCGAGGTCGGCAGGAGGAGGCCGTTGCCCATGCCGACGATGATCTGCGGGAGGAAGATCGTGACCATCTCCCATCCCGGAAAGGCGATGTAAGCGACGATGCTGATCAGGCAACCCATGATCGTTGCCACGATGCCGGCCCAGATCAACTGGTCGATGGTGTAGCGTCCGCTCAGCCGCGACACGATGAAGTTTCCGGCCATGAACCCGAACGACGGAAGGAAGAACCAAAGTCCGTATTCGGCCGACGTGCGCCCGAGCATGGTCACGGCGACGTGCGGTGCGCCGCCGAGGAAGCTGAAGAACGGTGCGGACCCCAGGCCGGTGCAGAGCGCGTAGCCGAAGAACTTCGGGCTTGATGCGAGCGCCTTGAGATCGGGCAGGAAGCGGCCGTTGCCGCCGGGCGCGGTCGAAAACTTGCGGGTTTCCGGCAGCGCCAGCCACGCCCAGACGAACACAGTCCCGGTGAACACCGCGACAAAGATGAAGATCGACGCCCAGCCGAACAGCGTGTCGAGAATGCCGCCGACCAGCGGCGCCATCATCGGCATCAGCACGACGACCGAGGTGACAAGTCCGATCATCGAGGCGGCGCGCTCGCGCTCGTAAAGATCGCGGATGATCGCGCGGCTGATGGTCTGGCCGGTCGAAGCACCGAGCGACTGCGCCACGCGCGCGGCGATCAGCCCGCCGATGGTCGTGGCAAAGATCGCCGCAGTGCTGGCGAGTGTCGCGATGGCAAGGCCCGCGATCACCACCGGCCGGCGGCCGAAGCGGTCGGAGAGAGGGCCGAACACAAGCTGCGCGACCGCAAGCCCCATCAGATAGAGCGAGATCGTGAGCTGAACGCTCGCCGCATCGGTCGCGAATTTTGCCACCAGCCCCGGAATGGCCGGCACCAGGATGTTGAGCGACGCCGAGCCTATGCCTGACATCGCGACCAGGAGCGCGATCAGGCTCAGAGGCGTGCGGCGTGGCTCGCCGCCCATGCGGTCGTTCATGGGTGAGTTCAATGGATGGCCTGGAGTTTCAATGCCGACCTACCGGCCGGGTCGCGGCGGTGAGCCAAGCGCGGGTTTCGGCATCGACCAGTGGGGAGAGCGTTTCGGCGACCTGCGCGTGATAGCGGTCGAGCCAAAGCGTCTCTTCGACGGTCATCATCTGTGGCGTGACGAGCCGCAGGTCGATGGGCGCAAGCGTGATGGTCTCGAAGGCATTGAGCGGCTTCTCGGCGCCAGCAATCGGAGGCGCGGCTTCGACCACCAGCACCAAGTTCTCGATGCGGATGCCGAAGGCGCCGGTCTTGTAATAGCCGGGCTCGTTCGACAGGATCATGCCGCGCTTGAGCGGCGTCGTGCCGAGCTTCGAGATGCGCGCCGGACCTTCGTGCACCGACAGGTAGCTGCCGACGCCGTGGCCGGTGCCGTGGTCGAAGTCGAGACCCGCCTGCCACAGAAACTGCCGAGCAAACGAGTCGAGCTGCGCGCCGGTCGTGCCGTCGGGGAACACCGCGCGGGCGATGGCGATGTGGCCTTTGAGCACGCGCGTGAAGCGGTCGCGCATTTCGGCGCTCGGCTCGCCGACCGCGATGGTGCGGGTGATGTCGGTGGTGCCGTCGTCGTACTGTCCGCCCGAAGTCGATGAGGAAAAGCTCGCCCGGCACGATCTTGCGGTCGGTCTTCGCGGTGACGCGGTAATGCACGATCGCGCCGTCAGCGCCGGCGCCTGAGATCGTCGGAAACGAGATATCCTTGAGCAGCCCGCTGTCGCGCCGGAAGCTCTCAAGTGCCTTCACCGCCTCGATCTCGGTGAGATGGCCTTTCGGCGCTTCGCGGTCGAACCAGGCGAGAAAGCGGGCGATGGCGGCTCCGTCGCGTGCCTGCGCGGCGCGCGCGCCGGCGATCTCCACCTTGTTCTTGACCGCCTTCATCAGCGCGATCGGATCGGCGCCGCGCGCAACCTTGCCGCCATGGCCTGTGATCAGGCGCGCCAGCGCATCCGATGCGGTCGCTTGATCGAGGCGCACGGTGCGCTTGTTGTCGCCCAGTGCAGCTAGATGGCGTTCGAACTCGGCGGGCTCGCGCATATCCGCGATGCCTTCGAGATGATGCCGGACATCGTTCGAGAGCTTGCGGCCGTCGAGATAGAGCGATGGCCGCCCTTGCGCGGGCACGATGGCGAAGGCAAGCGGCAGCGGGGTGTGGGCGACATCGGCGCCGCGGATGTTGAACAGCCAGGCGACGGCATGCGGGTCGGAGACCACAAGCGCATCCGCCTTGAGCCCGGCGATCTCGGCACGCAGACGCGCAATCTTGCCCGCCGCATCTTCGCCGGCGAACCGGACGTCATGCAGCGTCACCGGGCCGAGCGGCATCGCCGGGCGGTCGTGCCAGATCGCGTCGATCAGGTCGGACTCCACTGCGACCAGCGTGGCACCCGCCGCCGAGCACGCTTTCGCAAGCCGATCGGCGCCTTCGATGGTGTGCAGCCACGGGTCGTAAGCGATGCGGTCGCCGGCGGCCGCATGCTTCTCGATCCACCGGCTGGGAGGCATCTCCACAAGATGCTCGATGGTAAAGAGCGCGAGGTCGACCTGGTCGCGGACCTGCAGCGTGTAGCGGCCGTCGACGAACAGCACCGCGCGGTCCATCAGGACGATCGCCGCACCGGCGGAGCCGGTAAATCCTGTCAGCCAGGCGAGCCGCTCCTCGCAGGCGGGAACGTATTCATTTTGATGGCGGTCGGCGCGTGGCACGATGAGACCGGTCAGTCCGCGTCGTGCAAGTTCGGTTCGCAATGCCGCGAGTCGCGCGCCGCTGGCGGCGCGATCGTTCACGTCGTCGAATGACTGAAAACGAGCCTCGAACATGGGGGCAATCTATGCGGCGATTCCTGAGTGCGGCAATGCTTTGGGGGTGCGGCAGGGCAGGTCTGCGTCAATTCCAGCTTGCGTCGAGCGCGTATCGCCCGCCGCCTCGTGCGCCGCGCGAGCACGAGCGTCACCCAGCCCTCGAGCGGAATGCGTCGGGCGAGCGCAAGGCCGCGTGGCAGATAGGCGCCGAGGAGCGACGTCTCCTGTGCGCGCAGCAGACCGGACAACACGATGTAGCCGCCCGGCGCAACAAGACTCGCAATCGGGCCGGCAAGCTGCTTCAGGGGAGCGAGCAGAATATTGGCGAAGACGATCGCGTAGGGCGCACGCGCGCGGAACCGCTGCGCGCGAAGGCTGCCGGCGCGCATCACTTCGATCGCGGTGCCGACACGGTTGAGCCGCGCATTTTCGCGTGCCGTTCGCACCGCCCGCATGTCGATGTCGCTTGCGAGTACGCCACGGCGCAGCGCTTTTGCAGCCGCGATCGACAGCACGCCGGTTCCGGTGCCGACGTCGAGTACGCCGCGCCGCAGTCTTGGCCGCTTGATGATCCAGTCGAGCGCCAGGAGGCAGCCGCGCGTGCTGCCGTGGTGCCCTGTGCCGAAGGCAAGTCCCGCCTCGATCTCGATGCCGATGCGGTTGGACTGGATGCGGCTCCGGTCGTGCGATCCGTAGACGACAAAGCGGCCGGCTTCGACCGGCTTGAGGCCCTCGAGACTCTTGCGCACCCAGTCGGTCGGCGCGAGCGTCTCGAACACCAGGGCATCGGCATGAGTGGGTCCGGCCGCCAGCGCGACCACGGCGCGAATGGCGGCTTCGTCCGGCGGTTCGCGGAAATAGAGGGCGAGCGGCCAGCTTCCGTCAGGCGCCTCGTAGGCGGAGACCGCGACGACCTCGGGGTCGAAGCTTTCGGCGAGCACGTCCGCAATCCGGCGCGCCGCCGGCATCTCGGTCGTAAGGCGGGCAACGCTTACGGCGGCGGGCAGGCCTGAAGCCTCTGACATGCGACGGCTTTCGTCTCTTGATCCCACGATTCACGTGACCTTATCCAAGCACCGCCACCTGCTTGTCCACATTCGATCAAGCGGTTATCCCCAAGCCTGTCCCCAGGTTTGTCCACGGCGATGTGCCTTGTTCGCGGCCTGTTTTCCACAGCCTTTTCCGTTGGCTGAGCCGCCCCGTGTGGGCTCGCTGGCGGCGAAAAAACCCGCTAGGTTCGCCGGCCAAAACGGGAGTGGAGGCTCCCCCAGCGGCCGTATCGCCGCTGGCAATAACGGCACCGTCAGGCGCCTCACAAGAACAAACGTGCAATCGATCGAAACCAAATCATCCTGGATCGTCGCAACCGTCGTGCTCCTGATCCTGGCGCAGTCGTTCGGCGCGCCGTGGATCGGCGTGGTCGCGCTGAAGTCGATCGCAGCCGAGACCGGCGGCGGATTGCGCTCGGTGCCAGCGCTCGGAGCCGCGCTGGCCTGGCTGGGGTTCGGGGCCGGTGGCATCCTGATGGGCCAGATCGCCGAGCGGGTCGGAGTGCGCTGGACCGTGATGTTCGGTGCCGTGATGATCTGCGTCGGGCTCGCGCTCTCCAGCCGCGGCGAACCCTGGCAGTTCTATGTCGGGCAGGGCCTGTTCATGGGCTTCCTGGGCATCGGCGCGATGAACTCGCCGTTCTACATCTACATCAGCCGCTGGTTCGACCGCCGCCGCGGCTCGGCGCTGGCGCTGATTTCGAGCGGCGCGTATCTCGCCGGCGCGGTCTGGCCGCTGATCTTCGAACGCGCCATTGCCTATGTGGGATGGCGGCAGGTGATGCTCTATTACGGCCTTATGGAGGTCGTCGTCGTCATTCCGCTGGCGATCGTCTTTCTGCGGAATCCGCCCGAGACGGCGCATCTGGGAAGCCCGCACACCATGCGATCGCGTGCGCATCCGGTGATGGGCTGGCCGCCCAACCTCGTCTACGTGCTGATCACGATGGCCATCGTCTTTTGCTGCATCCCGATGGCCATGCCGCAAGGGCACCTGCCGGCATTCTGCAGCGACCTGGGGATTCCGCCGTCGCATGGCGCCGCCATGCTCTCGGTGCTGCTCGCCGCGGGCTTCGTCAGCCGGCAGTTCTGGGGGTGGTTCTCCGATCAGATCGGCGGCCTCACGACCGTGCTCGTCGGCTCCGCCTTCCAGACCGTCGCGATGACCGCGTTCCTGATGACGCAGAACGAGATCGGCCTGTTCATGATCTCGGCAGCCTTCGGGTTAGGCTTTGCCGGCATCATCCCGGCCTACGTGCTGGCAATCCGCGAGCTCTTTCCGGCGTCGGAAGCCTCTTGGCGGATCCCGGTTCTGCTCCTGTGCAGCGGTGTGGGTATGGCGGGCGGCGGCTGGCTCGCCGGCGCGCTCTACGATTACTTCGGCTTCTATGCCCCCGCGTTCGCGACGGGCGTAGCCGCCAACATGATCAACCTGATGATCGTCGGCACGCTGGTGTTCCGGCAACGGCGGACGCGACTGGCGATGGCGTGACGCGGCTATCAATCCTTCATCGTGCGCCGTTCGATCTCGACGAGCTTGTCGAGGCCGGTGACCTGCTGCGCGACCTTCATGAACGCGCCGACGCCACCTTTGCCCATGAACGGGTCGGCTTTGCCCTGCGCCAGGCATTCGTACGACTGCCGCACCGCCTTGATCATCGCGGCGAACGCGCTGCCTGACGAGGCCGCCAGACGATAGCCGAGCGCCGCGAGGTCGCGCTCCTTGAGCGGGAACTCGGCAAAACCATCTGCCGGGGCAAATTGCATCAACGGCGGCGGCAGACGCTCGCCGATCTTGCGCATGTCCTCGGCGTCGCGCGCGTAGATGAAGATCATGTCGGCACCCGCCTTCTTGAACGCCTCGCCGCGGCGCAGCGCGTCGTCGAGGCCGTGCAGGCGGATGGAATTGCTGCGCGCTATGATGAGCAGATCGGGATCGGTGCGCGCGGCGACCGCGGCCTTCACCCGTTCGACCATGAATTCGGTCGGGACAAGATGTTCGATGCCGAGGTGATGCTCGACCCGGCGCGGCAGCACCTGATCCTCGATCTCGATCGCCTCGAAGCCCGCGGCTTGCGTCAGCGCGATGGTGCGGCGCATGTGCATCGGATCGCCCCAGCCGCCGCCGGCGTCGAGCACGATCGGCAGCTTGCAGGCCGCGCGCATGTCGACGGCGACCTGCGCCATTTCGGGCAGCGTGATGTTGGCTTCGGTCACGCACTTGTACCAGCCGAGCGAGCCGCCGCTCATGTATACGGCCTTGAAGCCGGCCTCCTCGGCGAGACGCGCCATGATTGGATTGAGGGCGACCGGCGCGACGATGAGGTCGTTGCCGGCGATGAGTTCCTTGAGTTTGGGCAAGAGATGCTCCCCTTGTGGTTCACTGATTGCGCAAATGTCCCGGTTTCATCATCCGCGAAAGCGGCTGATCCAGACTGGATGCCAGCTTTCGCGGGCACGACAATTCAGTCCTCCCTGGCGCCGCTCGCCTTGATCGGCGCTGCCCATTTGTCGATCTCGTTGGCGACGAACTTGCCGAGATAATCCGGCGTGCGGCGCTCGGGCTTGGGCACGATGAGGCCGAGCGTTGCCAGCCGCTCGCTGAATGACGGCATATCCATCACCTTGATGATCGCGGCATTGAGCTTGTCGACGAGAGCACGCGGCGTCCCCTTCGGGAGAAACACCGCATTCCATGTATAGGCATCGAAGTCCGGCAGGCCCTGTTCGTGTGCGGTCGGCAGATCGGGCAGGATCGGCGAGCGTTCGCGCGTCAATGCGGCGAGCGCGCTGACCTGTTTTGTTTCCAGCGCCTGTCCCACGGTCGAGGCGATGTTGCAGAGGTAGTCGATGCGTCCGGCGATCAGGTCGGCCAATGCTGGCCCGCCGCCCCGATAGGGCACGTGGACGGTGTCGATCCCGATCGTCTGGTTCAGCAGAACGCAGCCGACATGCGATGAGGTGCCGGTCCCGCCGGAGCCGAACTGCATCTTGCCCTGGTTCGCCCTGGCGTAGGCGATGAATTCCTGCAGATTGTGGGCGGGCAGCTCCTTGCGCACGAGGAGGACGAGACCGACATCGGCGACTAGCGCGACGGGCGCGAAGTCGGCCGCCGCATTGTAGAGCGGCTTCTTCGACAGCGTCTGGTTGAGCGCGTGCGTCCCGATGCTGCCGAGCACGAACACATACCCGTCCGGCGTTGCTTGCGAGACCCGCAGCGATCCGGTCATGCCGCCGCCGCCCGGCGCATTGTCGATGATCACCTGCTTGCCGAGCACCTCGCCGAGATGCTGCGCGAGGATGCGGCCGAGCACATCGACCGGTCCGCCTGCGGCAAATGGAACCACCATGGTCAGCGGACGCGCCGGCCAGTCCTGCGCCGTCGCCGGACCCGCTAGCATCAGGATAACCGCCAAAGCGGCGGTCAGCGTCGTCCGGCCGCGCATGCTTCCTCCGTGGGGTTCTTGACCGATTGCCCCGATCGCAATCTCATACCATCCTGCGCCGCCAGAAGGGGAGTGCCGCAATGATCGCAGTCCGGTCGCGTCAAATGCATATCTACCGGTTGGCGATGGCCGTCATCGTGTTGCTCGCTGCCGCTCCCGCGGCCGCCGAGACCTATCCGGCTCGCCCGGTCACAATCATCACGCCGTTCGCGGCCGGAAGTCAGACCGACGCTGCCGCTCGCCTGATCAGCCAGCAACTGCAGGAGATGCTTGGGCAGAGCTTCGTCATCGAGAACAAGCCGGGCGCCGGCGGGATCATCGCTGCGCAAACGGTGGCACGCGCAAAGCCCGACGGCTACACGCTGCTGCTCACCACCAACTCGACGCATTCGGCGATCGGTCTGTTCAAGAGCGTGCCGTACGATCCGGTAAAGGACTTTGCGCCGATCGCACGCATCGGAAACTTCCCCTCGTTCCTGGCAGTCCGCACTGACTTCCCGGTTCAGACGATCGCGGAATTTGTCGCCCATGTAAAAGCCAATCCCGGCAAGCTCTCCTACGGTGCCGGCAACAGCACCGGTCAGATCGTCGGCGAGACCTTGAAGAAGCGCACTGGCATCGACCTTGTGCGCGTCGCCTACCGCAGCAATCCGACGGCGATGACCGACCTGCTCGCAGGCCATATCCAGATGATGGTGCCGGATATGACCACCGGCCTGCCGCAGGTCAAGGCACAGAAGATCAAGCCGCTCGCCGTGCTGACCAAGGAGCGCCAGCCGCTGCTGCCGGACGTGCCGACCCTGCACGAAACCGTCATGCCGGAATTCGAAACGCTTGCCTGGGCGGGCGTGTTCGGTCCTGCCGGCATGCCGCCCGAGGCGGTGAGCACGCTGGCAAGTGCGATACAGAAAATTCTGGCCAAGCCCGATGCCAAGGAGCGCTTTCTCGCTTCGGGCGTGCAAATTCAATGGCAGAGCCCGCAGGAATTGGGGGACTTCGTGAAAGCGGAGCTGGTGAAATACACTGCCATGATCAAGGAGGCCGGCATCGAACCGGAATGATGCGGATGGCCTCGAAACTCAAGGTGCTGTGTGCACGCTCGATGCACGTTATCGTTAACCAGCTCGCCGGCGAATTCACGCGCGCGACCGGCCGCGCGACCGACATCACGTTCGGCACGGTCGGCGCGATCCAGGACAAGCTCGCGGCCGGCGAGACCGCCGACGTGCTGGTGCTGGGTGCGCCCGCGATTGCGAAGCTCGAGCAATCGGGCGCAGTCGTTCCCGGCAGCGCTAATAAGATTGCGCAGACGTCGATCGGTGTGTGCGTGCGGGACGGCACGTTGGCGCCCGATATCTCGACCCCCGACACCTTCAAGGCGGCGCTTCTCGGTGCCAAGGTCGTCGCCATGAGCGATGCGGCGGTGGGCGGAACGGCCGGCACTTATCTGGTCAAGTTGTGGGAGCGCATGGGCATCGCAGACGAGATCAATCGCAAGGGCATCCCGCAGAAGAGCGGTGCCGAGGTCGCGTCGCGCGTGGCGGAAGGGACGGCCGACCTCGGGCTGACCTTGATCGGCGAGATCGCGCCGATCAAGGGCGCGCGCGTGATCGGCAAGCTGCCGCCACCCTATGGCCAGGACACGACCTATGCGGCCGGCGTGATGAGCGGCGCCGGGGATCGCGCCGCAGCGTCTGCGTTCATCGCCGCGCTGGCCGCACCGACGACACAACCGGTGTGGACCTCGGGAGGTTTCGAATGGGCGGGCGCCGTCCAGTGATCCACGGTTCCGCAGATCGCAACCCACTCCGTTCGTCCGCGCTATCGCGATCTTCGGAGACGAAAGCCTTGCACCGCAAAATCCTCGCCGTCGCGTTCTGCGCGCTCGCGCTTCTCCTTCCGCCTGCCACGGCGCATGCCGTCTATCCGGAGCGGCCGATCACCCTGATCGTGCCGTTCGCGCCCGGCGGACCGACCGACATCGTCGCCCGCATCATCTCGACCGCGTTCCAGAAGTCGCTTGGGCAATCGGTGGTCGTAGAGAATCGCGGTGGCGCCGCCGGCAACATCGGCATGACGCTCGCCGCGCGCGCTGCGCCCGATGGCTACACGCTGCTGCTCGCGTCGACCGCCATCGCCGTCAACCCGGCGCTGTTCAACAATCTCGGCTACGATCCGTTCAAGGATTTCACCCCGATCTGCGAGCTGGTGAATGCGCCGAACGTGCTGGTGGTGAAACCCAACAGCGGCATCAACACGGTCGCCGACCTGGTGGCGCGGGCTAAGGCGGCGCCCGGCACCTTCAACTATTCGAGTCCCGGCGCGGGCACGAAGTCGCACCTCACCGGCGAACAGCTCAAGCTGCGGGCCGGCTTCGGGATGGTGCACGTGCCTTATCGCGGCGCCGGGCCCGCCGCGATGGCGGTGCTGGAGGGCACCGTGCAGGTTGCTTCCGTGGCGCTCGCCGCCGCGGAGGGGCTGATCAAGGACGGCCAGCTCAAGGCGCTGGCGGTGACCGGCGCGACGCGCTGGTTCTCGCTGCCTGACGTCCCGACCATGATCGAGGCGGGCTATCCGGGGTTTGTGTCCGATACCTTCCAGGCGCTGTTCGCACCCGCCGGCCTTCCGGCCGATATCAAGGCGCGGCTCGTGCAGGAGAGCCAGGCGGCGATGAAGTCGCCCGAGGCGCGCGAGCCGGCGCGCAAGGCCGGGTTCGCGATCGTCGGCGGGACGCCGGAAGAGCTTGCCGCGCGGCTTGCGGTCGAAGTCCCGGCGGTGAAGGAACTGGTGGCGCGGATCGGCATCAAGCCGGAATGAGACGTGCGTGTTTGCCGCGTCATCGACCGCGGCGCCCGATGATATGACTGGGGCGATCGTTAGAGAAGGAACAGACATGACGCGTTTTGCACTTACAATCCCCGTGCTGGCCTGGTTGGCCGCGCTCACGCTCACCGGTGAGCCTGCTGTTGCGCAGACCTATCCCAGCAAGCCGATCCGTCTGGTGCTGCCGTACGCGCCGGGCGGCATCATCGACACCGCCGGACGCAATCTCGCGATCCGCCTGAGCGAAGGATTGGGGCAGCAGGTGGTGCCGGAGAACCGGCCGGGCGCCGGCGGCGCGGTCGGTGCCGACGTGGTCGCGCGCGCGGCGCCCGACGGCTATACGATCATCCTGACCGATCCGGGGCTCGTCACCAATCCGACGCTCGTACCGACAACGCCGTATGATCTCGGCAAGCTGCAGGCCATTTCGATCATCGGATCGTCGCCGGCGGTCATCGTTGCGTCGCAACACTTTCCGATCAATTCCTTCGCCGAACTCATCACTTATGCCAAGGCCAATCCCGGCAAGATCAACTTCGCCTCGGCCGGCATCGGCACCGCGCCGCATCTCGCGGGCGAAATGATCAAGCTGCAGTCCGGCATCGACATGCAGCATGTGCCATATCGCGGCATCGGCCCGGCCTATCCGGATGTCATGAGCGGCAAGGTGCAGCTCGCGTTCTCGAGCATCGCGGGCGCCGTGCCGTTCACGGCCGACAACCGGGTCAAGCCGCTCGCCACCACGCGCATCGTGCGCAGCCAAGTCTATCCGAACGTGCCGACGGTCGCCGAATCCGGGCTCCCGGGTTTCGATGTCGACCTGTGGACCGCGGTCTATGCGCCGGCCGGAACGCCCCCCGCGATCGTGGCGCGGCTCAACAGCGAGCTGAAGAAGGCGATGGAGCATCCGGAGATGAAGGCCGCGATGGCCAAGATCGGCGTCGAGCCGCGCGGTACCTCGGTCGAGGAGGCGGCCGCGATCACCAAGTCCGAATACGAGAAATGGCGAAAGGTGATCGTGGACGGAAAGATCAAGCCGGAGTGATCCGTCACCGGCAACGAACGGCTCGCTGACCAAGAGGGCTGTCCGAGAGGGCAGCCCTCTTGGCTTATGGCAGCCAACAACATTTCGTGATTCCCGACGCCATACGCAAATACCGGGAAGCGCCCGGCATGTGATCCCCATCACATCCCGTCGGCGTGTTCGACGATAGACCGCCCGCCTCGAACGGCCATCAGCGCCATCGAACTCAAACGGAGGCGAGTGATGAGCATTTGGTACGCGATGTGGGGATCGGATGGACGGATCTCGCGGACGACGTTCTGGCTGTCGACGTTCGTCCTATGGGGTGCGGGCCTTGCGGTATGGCTGCTTGTGCTGGGGCCGATCGATCCGAAAAGCATCCCGTTCGACGATCTGGTGCGCATGGCCGAACGGGCAGGACTGATCACGTCGATCGTTCTGCTCTATCCGTGGGTTATGGTCGCGATCAAACGGCTGCACGATCTCGGGGCAACCGGCTGGTGGAGCGTTCCGCTGTTCGTTCCCGGATTCGTCTCGGGCTTTCTATCGCTGGCCGAAGCGCCCGAGATGGTGGAGCAGGCAGCCATGATCGCGAGCTTAGCGGTGACGCTGGTGTATTTCGTGACGCTCGGGTTCATCCGCGGTACCACGGGACCAAACTACTGCGGGCATGACCCGCGCAGCGTCACACGGGTGACCGCTTCGGCGCCGGCCCGAACCGCACGACGGAGTCCGTCGAACTCGCGCGGTCACGTCCGGACGGCCGTTGCGCACAAGCGCGCCGCTAAGGTCGCGGTGCGCGCGTAGCCCGTTCGGGTGCCTGTTTCTCGGGTGCGTCCTTATCCTGTGGAATCTCGACCGGGCGCTCTCCCGGCTCCACGTTGGGAACCGGAGGCATGATCTCGGGTTCGTTCTTTTTCGGATCGGCGCTGAGCATGCGGTCTCTCCCTGGTTGGAGAGGCAATGCCATTGCCGCCTCGTTCGTTCCGGAGTTGTAAGTCCGACGCTCTGGCCACGGGAGAGGCTGAAAAAAAGAAGGGCTGCCCGTGAGGGCAGCCCTTCCATTGTCAAGCCGTGATCCGGCTCACGCCGTGTAGCTCGTAGCGTCAGAGGACGCAGATCCCCTTAGAGGCAAGGATCCAGCTCACGGATGCCGGCGACCGCGGCGATAGACAATGAGACACTGGATCACCTCCTTTCAGTTGTTGACGACGACTCAACTTAGGTTAAAACTCGTTGCAATACAAGGGGTTCGCCTGCCCGGAACCGCGCCACAGGATGGCCATGGCGTAGGCAGCGCGGACGGCGGATTGGCCTTATTCCTTCGCGCTGCGGCATGCTTTGCGAGTATCCTGTCGAGATCATGATCGCCTCGTTTCCCCTCATCGCTCTGGCGGCGCAGCTTGTGAACCCGGTCAACGATCAGGTTCCGGTGTTCGATGTTGCCGTAAGCTGCCGCGCAGCCGCGACCGCGGGCCTCGCCGAGCCCGAGAGCTACCAGAGTTGCATGAACGATGAGCGCTCCGCGCGCGACGAGCTTTCGCGTGGATGGGCTTCGTTTGCGTCGAACGACCGCGGCCGCTGCGCGACCGAAGCGTCGGGCGACGGACTGCCGAGCTACGTCGAGCTGCTGGTCTGCCTGCAGATGTCGCGCGACGCGCGGGAGATGCAGACCCCGCTCAAGGGCGCGCGGAAAAAATAGTCCGCTGACGCACGCGCTCGCCGAAGGGCAGGGCGCTTTGCGGAACACGCGGTCGACTGGAAGGAGGATGCCATGCGTTTCGCTTTCGCTTTGTCACTCGGCCTTGCGTCCGTGCTGGCCACGGCTGGTGCTTCCGCCGAGACGCTGAAGGTCGCAGTGGCGCAGCGCGGCTTCTGGAACTCGACCTTCATCGACGTCGGCCTCAAGCAGGGCTACTTCAAGGAGGCCGGGCTAGACATCGAGATTCTCTATACCGAAGGCGGCGCGTCGACGCTCACGCCGGTGATCGCCGGCTCGATCGACATCGCGATGACCAACGGCATTCTCGGCGTGGTCGCCGCGTACGCCAAGGGCATGCCGGTGCGCATCATCAGCGCGGAGGCGACCGGCGCGGCCGACGCGTTCTGGTACGCGCGGCCGGAAAGCGGCATCAAGAGCCTCACCGATACCGCCGGCAAGACGGTTGCGTTCTCTTCGCCTGGTTCGTCCACCAATCTCATACTGCTCCAGCTCGTAAACCAGGCGAAGGTCGCGCCCAAGCTCGTTCCGACCGGCGGCGCGCCCGGCACGTTGACGCAGGTGATGTCCGGGCAGATCGATGTCGGCTGGTCGGTGCCGCCCTTCGTGCTGCAGCAGCTCGCCGATAAAAAGCTCGTGATCATCGCCAGAGGCAGCGACGTAAAGGCGCTGGCCGATCAGACGATCCGCGTCAACGTCGCCAATGCCAATGCGCTCAAGGAGAAGCGCGACGCCATCACCCGTTTCGTCAAGGTGCTGAGCCGCTCGATCGATTGGGCCTATTCCGATCCCAAGGCGATCGACAACTATGCCGAGATCGCCAAGGTGCCGCGCGCGCTGGCACAGCAGACGCGCGACGAGTTCTTTCCGAAAGAAGGCTTGCAACTCGCAGAAGTGAAGGGCCTCGACTTGACGCTCAAGCAGGCGCTGGAGTTCAAATACATTACCGCGCCGATGAGCGTCGCGGATGCACAAGGGATGCTCGACATCCTTTACCGGCCTAGTGCGAAATAACCGACACTGGGTTCAGCCGGGGCTGCCGGGAGAAAGCAAATGATCAGTTCGATATCTCGTCGCGTAGCCATACGGGCGCTCGCATGCGCCGCGCTCACCATGGCGCCCGCCAGTATCGCGTTCGCGCAGGGTGTCCCCGACTATGCGGCGGTCGTGGAAGACCCCGACCGCAGCGATGCCGATCGCCAGACCGACAAGCGCCGCGACCCGGTTGCATTGCTGAAGTTTACCGGCGTGCGCCTCGGCATGAAGGTGCTCGATATGGGCGCGGGCGGCGGCTACAGCACCGAGTTGATGACACGCGCGGCGGGGCCGGGGGGAATTGTCTACGGACAGAATCCCGCGGATGTGAATCCGCGCGCGAAAGAGCGGTTTGCGTTGCGTATGGCTGCGCCCGCGATGCAGCGGGCGGTGGCGCTGGAGCAGCCGTTCGACGACCCGGTGCCCGCCGGGCTCGGCGGCTTCGACCTGATTACGTTCTTCTTCTACTATCATGACACGACCTACATGGCGGTCGATCGCGCGCAGATGAACCGCAAGCTCTACGAGGCGCTCAAGCCCGGCGGCATGCTGGTGATCGCCGATCATTCCGCCAAGCCGGGCGAGGGCATTTCGGTCGGCAAGACGCTGCATCGCATCGAGGAGAGCGTGCTGCGCCGGGAGGTCGAGGCCGCGGGCTTCAAGCTCGTGGCGGAGGGCGACTTCCTGCGCCATCCCGAGGACACGCGCGATTTCTCGGTAAACCGGCCGACCGGGCCGGTCGATGAGTTCGTGCTCAAGTTCCAGAAGCCGAATTGAGTTGACTTGCAGAGCGTATAGCTTGCTCGGTCTGCTCCCTCTCCCGCTTGCGGGGGAGGGTTGGGGAGGGGGCTGCGGCTGGTTCGACGCTTGTAGGATTCCCCCTCCCGGCTCCCACGCAGACAAGTTTACGCAGGCTGCGTAAACTTGTCCGCGATGCTCGCCGCGGCTACCTTGCGGCGACCGGCGTGAGCGTGTCGGCGGTGACGATGGTGATTTCGGCCGGCGTCAGCTTGCCGCCACGCATCACTTCGCCCTGCTCCTTCGACACCGCGGTCGCGATGAACCGCACGTTGGTGCGGCAGTTGGGCGTCTGCTCGATGGCGTCGAGGCCTCCGCATTCCGCTTCGATCTTGGCCTTGAGCGGACCTTCCGCCATGTCCTTGGCGCGGATGGTGAGGGTCTCGCCGGTGCCGCACTCGTAGCCGCCGTTGTCTTCGAGGCTGTAGCAGTACGCGTCCTTCAGCTCGATCCGCTGCTTGAGGTGCCGGCTGGCGTTCTGGTGCAGCTCTTTCGCGGTGATCTGGCGGTAATTCTGCGCGGCAGCCGGCAACACGAGCGCCACGGCGAGAAGGCACAACGGCGCGAGAACGGATAGCATCGTCAAAATCCTTCGGTAGCGGGCTTTCGCCACTGGCACTCGCCTCGATCATATTCGCCGTAGCGCATCATCAATGCCGCCGCGCTTGCACCAGATATCCCGCGATGGTCGCCTCGCCGAGGCTCTTGCACGCTTCCAGCCGGTGCAGACCCTCGACCAGGACGAACCGCTCGCCGTCTTTGCGCACCAGGATCGGGGTCTGCTGACCCTTCTCCAGGATGCTTTCGGCGATCTCCTGCACTTTTTGTGAATCGACCTCCGCGCGCCGTTTCACCGGCACGTAGATGTCGGCGATCGGAAATGCCTCACGCTTCATCATGGTGTGCAACCGGTCATGTGTTGCAGGCTAGCGCCAACCGAGGCCGGGGTCGAGGCGATGCGCTTCGAAAAGCTGCGCGCTCACGATTTCCACGCCGCGATCTCCTCCGCGTTCAGCCAGCCGGTGAGAGCTTCCTCCACGGTGCTACCGGTGTCAGGCGGGCGGGGCATGTCGGGCACCGTGCGGCTGAAGCGCGGCATGGGCGCAGGCTGCGGCACGCCCGCGGTCTCGATGAACGTATTTCGTGCTTTCAGGTGCGGATGGTGCCTCGCCTCGTCGAGGGAGAGTACCGGGAAGACGCACGCGTCTTTGCCCTCGAACGCTTGCGTCCACTCATCGCGCGTACGGCTGCGGAATTTTTCGGCGAGCAGTGCGCGCGCCTCCTTGCTCTTCGTGCAGTCGGACTGCGCGGGAAATTGCGCCGGATCGATCGCCAGAACCTCGAGCAGTTGCGCGAAGAACTTCGGTTCGATGGGCGCGACGGAGACAAGCTTGCCGTCCTTGCATTCGAAGCAGTCGTAATAGAACGCGCCACTGTCGATGATGTTGCTGCCGCGCTCCAGATTCCACAGCCCGGCGGCGCGGAGGCCGTGGATCGAGGTCAACATGTGCGCGGAGGTCTCGACCATCGCGGAATCGACGATCTGTCCCTTGCCGCTCGCGCGCGCGTCCAGGATGCCGGCGACAATGCCGAGCGCGAGGTAGAGCGCGCCGCCGAAGTCGCCGACCATATTGAGTGGCGGCGCGGGCAACTGGCCCTCGCGCCCGAACGTGCTGAGCGCGCCGGAGACCGCGATGTAGTTCAGGTCGTGCCCGGCCGCCTTCGCGAGCGGGCCGTCCTGTCCCCAGCCGGTCATGCGGCCGTAGATCAGCCGGGGATTGCGCGCGAAGCAGACCTCGGGTCCGAGCCCAAGCCGCTCCATCACGCCGGGACGGAATCCTTCCACCAGCGCGTCGGCGCGCGCGATCAACTTGAGGCTGCGCTCGACCCCCGCGGGAGATTTGAGATCGAGGACGATGCGCTTGCGGCCGCGCAGCAGCAGGTCGAACTGCGGCGGCTTGACGATGCCGAGCCCGCTCGGCACCGGCCGGTCGATGTTGAGCACCGTGGCGCCGAGATCGGCCAGCAGCAGGCAGCAGATCGGGCCCGGCCCGACGCCGGCAAACTCGACCACCTTCACGCCGGCGAGCGGGCCCATGGGACGAAGTGCGCGAAGATCGCTATTTCAACTGGTCGGCCACCTTGTTGAGACCAGCCATCACGCAGGGCTCGTCGACGCCCGGCGAGCCCGACACGCCGATGCCGCCGATCACCTCATTGCCGATCTTGATCGGCACGCCGCCGCCGATGCCGATCACGTTAGGCAGGGTGGTCTGTTGGCGGCGCACCGGGTTGGTCTCCATCAGCTTGACGAACTCTTCCGTCGGCATCTTGAACGTCATGGCCGTGTAAGCCTTGCGCCGCGCATTCTCGGTGGTGTGGACGCTGGCATTGTCGGCACGCAACGACACGACGGTATTGCCGCCGTGATCGACCACGACTGCGGACACCGCATAGCCGCGGTTCTTGCAGTCCTCGATCGCGACTTCCGCGATAGTCTTGGCGACCGCATAGGATACTTCCTTGCGTTGCAACTGCGCGCCTGCGGGCGTCGTGATGGTCACAGCGAGGGCGGCGAGGACGAGGCCGCGGATGGTTGTTGGCATGGCGAATTCTCCCAGGCAGTTTGCTTTTGGTTGATCGAGGCAGCGAGCGGGTGAGGGTATTTAGTTTCGGGCTGGCTAGTCACCATGCTGTTCAACAACGGACGTGTTCGTCGTGCGATGAGACCGCGACGTCGCAAATCGCACGCTGCGGGATTTTCAACGCGGCGGAAAACGCGGTAAGGAGGGAGAGCGGAGGGGGTTGCGATACTCGATGGCGAAAATTCCGAGCGCGCTTGACCGCGCGGCTTCCGCGTTTGTTGACTGCGTCCTCCGACCGGTGCCAACCCTCGCGCGAAAATGCATTCGATGAGCAAAATTCGGCGTGTCCTGATCGTGGGTGGCGGCGTCGGCGGGCTGACAGCGGCTGCCGCTTTCGCCCAGCGCGGCGTCGAGGCCGTTCTGATTGAACGCCGGCCGGCTTTCGACGTGCCGGGCGTCGGGCTTGGCCAGCCGGCCAATGCGCTGCGCGTCTACGATGCGCTTGGGCGTTCTGCCGGAGATTCTCGCGGCCGGGTTCAGCTACGATCACATGTGCATCTTCGACCCGAACCGCGAGTTGATTGCCAGGCATCAGTTTCTGCTCGGCGATGACTCGATACCTGCGTTCTGCGCCTTGTCGCGTCTGCGGTTGCACGAAATCCTTCTGGCCGCGACCCAGCGAGCCGGTGTCGAGGTCCGTCTCGGGCTCAGCGCAACCGAAATCCGCGAAGACAGCGACGGAGTGACCGCGGTTTTCTCCAATGGCCGCGACCGAGTCTTTCGATCTGCTCGCCGGGTTTGACGGCATACGATCCGCGACGCGGTTGCATCTTGTCGGCACGGCGTTCGTGCCGCGCCCATCGGGCTACGGTGCCTGGCGCCTGCAAGTGCCTCGGCCCGGCTTCGTGCGGGGAATGGAGTTTCTGCAAGGCGTCGGCAGCAAGGCGGGCGCCATGCCGCTGGCCGACGATCTCATGTATCTCTTTCACATCCGCCCCGAAGCACCGGGCGCTGTTTTTGCACTCCAAGACTATCCGAGATTGTTGCGAGAGCGCCTGGCGCAATATGGCAGCTACGTCGCCGATATCCGTGCGTCTCTCGATGCCAATTCCGACATCGTCTACAGCCCGATCGAGCCCATGCTGCTGCCGTGGCCGTGGTTCCGCGGCCGTGTCGTCATCGGCGGAGACGCCGCGCATGTCTTTCCGCCGCACCTTACGCAGGGGGCGGCCATGGCGGCCGAAGACGCCTACGTTCTGGTGAATGAGGTGCTCAAAGAGGACGCGCCGATCGAGTCCCGGCTGATGACCTATTCCAGAAAGCGCTATGCGCGCTGCGCCTTCGTCTACACATTTTCACAGCAGTGGATGGAAGAAGAGCAGTCCGTCCGCACCGCGGAGGACCTCGCGCAGGCGCGAGTGGAGATGGCGCTCAATGCCTCGGCTCGCATTGCGGCGAGCGACCGCATCCTCAACACCCAGATCATCTAGTGGCGATCTAGAGGTGATCTGGAACTGCATGATAGCCCTGCCGCCGGCTGTTTCCATTTCAGGGCGAAACGCTCTATGAGATGGTCCTCGCCCGCTTGTCGCGTGCCGGAACCCGCGATACTCCCGTGACAGTGACCGCTCCCCCGCAAGCCGCCAGCCGTCTGGCGATGTTCGGCCCGGTGCTGCTTGCCGCCGGCGCCTTCGCCTTCGCCGACGTGTTCGTCAAGGTCGCGCTCAACACCGGCGCCGACGCGCTCACCATCGTCACGGCGCGCGGCGTGCTGGCGCTGCCGCTGATCTACGGCTGGCTCCGGCTGAGCGGGCCGATCACGCCGCTCACGCCGCGGCAGCGCTGGATTTCCTACGGCTTGGGCATCCTGTTCGCCGGCAACGTCTATTTTCTGATCGAGGCGATCCGGATCATCACCGTCCCGGTCGCGATCCTCACCTATTTCATCTACCCGCTGCTGACCGGCCTGGCCGCCGCCGCGACCGGGATCGAGAAGCTCACCTGGCGTGGGGTGACGGCTGCGATCATCGCGTTCTGCGGGCTGGCGCTGATGCTCGGCGCGCATCCGACCGCGCTCGCCGCGCTCGGCGTCGCCGGAGCGATCGCCGCCGCCCTCTGCCGGGTGGCGCTGCTGCTCGTCACGCGCGCGGCCATGCAGGGGACCGACGCGCGGCTGATCACCTGGCATTCGTCGATCTCGACCACCGTCGTGTTCGTGGGGCTGTCCTTGCTGCTGATGCATTGGCAGCCGCCGGCGACAGTGGGCGGATGGGTCGTGATCGTCCTGCTCGGGATCGCGATGACGGCGGGCATTCTCGGCGTGTTCGCCTCGACCGCGCGCATCGGTCCGTTCCGCACCGCGCTGTTCATGAATCTCGAGCCGCCGCTGACCGCCATCGGCAGCGCGTTCATCCTGGGCGAAGTGATCGCGCCGCTGCAGGCGGTGGGGGGCGCCATCATGATCGGCGCGCTGGTGGCGTTCCAGTTGCGCCGCTGACGGTTCCGCGCGGTCTCGCCGCACCCTCGCCGGTAACCAACCGTTAACCATTCCGCCGCACGCTTGCCCTGGGGGATCCATCGGGCACGGAGCGCCGCCATGCACGTCATCACGCTTGCCTCGCGCAAAGGGGGCGCCGGCAAGAGCACGCTCACCGCGCATCTCGCGGGCTACGCGCATTCGCTCGGCCACCGCTGCCTCGTCATCGACGCCGACCCGCAGGGCTCGCTCTCGCTCTGGCATTCGCTGCGGCCGAACGGCGAGCCGCGCCTGCAGAGCGCGACGCGCGGCATCGACCGCGCGGTGGCCTACGCCCAGGTCGAAGGCTACGAGTGGGTGTTCATCGACACCGCGCCGACCATGTGGCTGGTCGTGCAGGAGGCCATTCGTGCTGCCACCTTGGTCATCATTCCGGCGCGGCCGGCGTTCTTCGATCTCAACGCCGTGCTGGAGACCGTGAAGGCGACGCGCGCGCTCGACAAGCCCTACGCGGTCGCGCTCAACGCCGCGCCCTCGAAGCGCGACGACAGGGAGGCGCCGGTGATGGCGCAGGCGCGCTACTTCCTCGGTCAGCACGGCATCCCGGTGTGGTGGGGCCAGATCAGCCAGCGCTCCGGCTATGCGTTGACCCTTGCCGCCGGCGCGAGCGCGAACGAGCGCGCCGAGGACAACGTCGCCGCCGCCGCCGAGGTCGCAGGCCTGTGGTCGGCGGTGACCAAGAGCGTCGCGGCGATCGACGCCGCCTATGCGGCCGCCAAGGCCGGCGCCGGCTCGGCGGGCCGCGCGGCGTAGGACGCGCACCGAACAATCAGCGCCGTAGGCCCCGCGGGGCAGGGAACCCGGGCTTTTTGCTTTTGGAATGAAGGACATAGCCGGGGTTGGGGGCCGCCTGGCCAGCCCCGGCCGTGAACCTGTTGCAGCGCAGCAGCGACATACCATCAGCCTCCCACTGGGCGCAGGGCGGCGTATCGCGTCTGGCAGATGGAGGGTCGTGCCATGTCGATCATCGTCAAAATCCTGGGTCTCTTGACCGGCGCCTGCGTCGGAGTAGCCGCCGCCTATTATCCGTCCGTCGTGGTCGCCTGCGGCTGGCTGTGGCCGACAGCCAATCTGTGCGGACTGCCGGTCGGGCTGTTCGTCGCACCGGCCGGACTGGCGTTCGGCGCGGTCGCCGGCTGGCGGATCGCGGGCGGGCTCGATCACGCGCCTTGAATGGGCGCCGCGCGCTCCCAGCGCGGCTCAGCGCGTGCAAGCCGTACGCGGCCTCCCTATATGCTTCCCGAACACAGGGCCGCAACCGCGGCCCCCAAGACGCACGACCAAGGGAGCATCATGTCGAAACCGCTGATCGTCGTGATCCCGCATTCGCTCGGCAAGGCCGAGGCGCTGCGCCGCATCAAGTCGGGCCTCGGCACCGCGCGGACGAACTACAGCCACGTGCTGCACATCGAGGAGGAGACCTGGACCGGCGACCGCCTGGCGTTCCGCGTCTCGGCGATCGGCCAGCACGCGTCCGGCAACATCGACGTGCGCGAGGGCGACGTGCAGCTCGAAGTGACGCTGCCCTGGCTCCTGCACAAGATCGCCGAACGCTTCACGCCCGCGATCCGCAAGGAGGGCGTGTTGATGTTGGAGAAGAAGTAGGGCCGCGGTAGCCCGCATGGAGCGAAGCGGAATGCGGGAGGGCATCCCCGGATTACGCTGCATGCGGGCTACGGTTGCCTGCTGCGGCTGGCGCTGATCTCCGGAGCGATATCATCGGACTTGCCGTAGAACCAGCAGCCCGCGCGATAGGCATATGCGAATGGGCCGAGGCAATGGGTCTTGAACGCGAGCTCGCAGAGGAGCCAGCCGAGATTTTCGCACGTCCAATATCCCGCGCGCCTTAGCATCGTTCGGTCAACCCGCCAGGCGCTCAACCTTGAGCGCACGGCGCACGGCCTTCGGCTCGGTCTTGATCACTTCAATGAGCGCACGCGCCGCGCCCGACGGCCGCCGCGCGCCCAACTCCCATTTTCGCACGGTGCCGACGCCGGTGCCGATCAGTGCGGCGAACTCGCGTTGCGTGAGCCCGAGCTTGAGCCGTGCGTTGCGTGCGTCGGTATCGCGCGGCGTCACGCGATGCACGATCGCGCCGGTTTTCTTGCCGGCGACAAAATCGCGTAGCTCGTCCAGGCTGGCCCGAAGGTCGTCGGCAAGCCGGCTCTTTATTTTCTTCGCCATGACGCCATGATCTCCTTCAGCGTGCCTGCCAACGCCTTCTTGTCTCGTGCAGTCAGGTCGGCCTTCTCGTTCTTGGCATAGAGAGCCATGAGCACCACCGGGAAATCCGCATTGAAGAAATAATAGATCACCCGGACGCCGCCGCGCTTGCCCGCTTTGCCACGGCCGGTCGCTCGCAATCTTCTAGCATTACTCTTTCCGAAAGCTGAAAGTGCGTTAAGGACTTACACATTCCGACAAGAATGGAAACGAATGAGCGGGTGAGACGACATCGAATTTCTGTGCGAGAGTTTGCGTCGGACTATTTTCGGCTTGATCCGCAACCAGCGTCGTGGGGGCGTTCAGAACTCGAACAAATTCTAAGCGCACCAAGTCCCCTTGATGCGCTCTCGAGCGTTGAGAAGAGAGTTGGGCTTTCGCCGGAATCGGATCGTCCGCGCCTCCGAAGGCTTTTCCTTGAAGCTTTGGACGGCGCGTTTGGCTCGGACAGGCCATTTACGTCAAACTGGCTTGCTGCGCTAGTCGAGGTAAGTCCGAAATATATTGAGTTTAAGGATGATCGCTCTCACGATTTTTTCTTTGTCGATAACCTGTCGCGATTGAACCGCGTGCTTTGGAAGGCTTTGGAACCAAGCAACTCATATGAACGCTTTGGCTTGCTTGCCAAGGTTGCCGAAGGTGCCAAGGACCTAGTTCTACTTTCAGATTTTTTTCGAATGCGAGTTGGCGACGTAAATCCGGATGGGGCCAAAAGGGAGCGCGATGAGGCCTATTTTGGCACTCGGACTTCCTCGATTACAGGACATATTGGTTAAGCGTGTTAGGTCAGTCGCTAGAAAGGGGACGTTTTGGAAGCAGAGCGATCCGGGTCGCTTGCTTTGGTTCTGGTGGGGGGCGGATTTTGGAAGCGAAGTGCATTCATTCACGGACAACGCAATGAATACAAAAAAAGGGCTTCGGGCGCTTTTTGAAGTGCTCGTAAGCACCGTCATTTCAAC
>CAVXOE010000009.1:0-709998 GCA_963763365.1 uncultured Alphaproteobacteria bacterium
CTCGATGTCGGTGAGCTTGAGCTCGACGTAGGTCGGGCGGCCGTGATTGCATTGGCCGGAGTTCGGCGTCGCCTCCATCTCGCGCAGAAGCGCGTTCATCTCCTCGGGCTTGAGGCGACGGCCGGCGCGCACCGAGCCGTGGCACGCCATGGTGGCGGCGACGTGCATCAGCCGGCGTTCCAGCGGCAGCGCCTCGTCCCATTCCGCCATGTGCTCGGCGAGATTGCGCACCATCGCCTGCGCATCGATCTCGCCCAGCATGGAGGGCGTCTCGCGCACCGCCACCGCGCCGGGGCCGAACGATTCGATCGCGAGGCCGAAGCGCGCGAGCTCCGGCGCACGTGCGATAATTCGCTCGACATCGGCCTCGTCGAGTTCGACGATCTCCGGGATGAGCAGGATCTGCCGTGCAACGCCGCTCTTCTCGAGCGCGACCTTGAGCCGCTCGTAGACGATGCGCTCATGCGCGGCGTGCTGGTCGACGACAACGATGCCTTCGCGCGTCTGCGCCACGATGTAGGTCTCGTGCACCTGCGCGCGGGCGGCGCCGAGCGGCCGGTCGATGAGGTCGGGCGCAGGCTCCGCGATCTCGACGCGTGCGTCCGCAGATGGCGCGCCGACATCGAAGGCGGCCTGCGCGGCTTCGGCAAACCCGAGCGCGGTCGCGCCGCGCATCGGCGGGAACGCGCGCGAATCCGGCCGCGCCGGAGAGCGCCGCCAATCCCAGCCGCGTTGCGGCGTCACCGCCGGACGGAACGCCGCGATGGTGGCGCTGCCTCCGCTTGTCGCGGCGCGCTGACCGTCGCGCGCCAGCGCATCTTGCAATGCGCGGATCAGGATCGAGCGCACCAGGCCCGGATCGCGGAAGCGCACCTCGGCCTTGGCGGGGTGCACGTTGACGTCGACCTCGCGCGCCTCGACCGTGACGAACAGCGCGACGATCGGATGGCGGTCGCGCGGCAGATAGTCCGCGTAGGCGGCGCGCACCACGCCGATCAGCAGCTTGTCGCGCACCGGGCGACCGTTGACGAAGAGAAATTGCCCAAGCGAGTTGGCGCGCGTCAGCGTCGGCAGCGCCGCGAAGCCTTCGACGCCCAGGCCCTCGCGCCCGCCCATCACCCCGACGGCGTTGGCCTGAAACTCCGCGCCCAAAATATCGCCCAGGCGGGCAAGACGCCCCGGCGCGCCCGGCAAGGCGGCCGCCCAGGTCACCGGCGCACGCTCTTCGCCGGCAAGCGTGAACGCGACATCGGGCCGGCTCATCGCGAGCCGGCGCACGACATCGCGGATCGCCTCGGCTTCGGTGCGGTCGGTCTTGAGAAATTTGAGTCGCGCCGGCGTTGCATAGAACAGGTCGCGGACCTCGACGCGGGTGCCCTCGCTCAACGCGGCGGGCTTGGCGTCTGACTTCTCGCCGCCGTCGACCTCGATCGACCAGGCGTGCGGCTCGCTCGCGTGCCGCGTCGCGATCGTAAGCCGCGCGACCGAACCGATCGACGGCAGCGCCTCGCCGCGAAACCCGAGCGTACGGATGTCGTTGAGATCGTCGTCGGGCAGCTTCGAGGTGGCGTGGCGTTCGACCGCGAGCGTCAGGTCCGCGCGCGTCATGCCGGCGCCGTCGTCGGTCACGCGGATGAGGCGGCGGCCGCCGCCGTCGGTCACGACCTCGATGCGCGACGCGCCGGCGTCGAGCGCATTCTCGACCAGTTCCTTGACGACGCTCGCCGGCCGCTCGACCACCTCGCCGGCGGCGATGCGGTTGACGATGCCTTCGGACAATTGGCGAACGGGCATCCAGGACCTTCGATCGAATCAGCGCGCGAGCGACCGAACGCTTATAGCGCGCGCGACAGGCGGTCGCCGAAGGTATCCCCGTCATTCCTCTGGCGAGGACGTGTGCGAAACGCCGTCAATCGAACGACGGCTTACGCCTGCCGCAGGCCCTTGATGGTGCCGCGGCGCTTCTTCGATTCCAGCCGGCGCTTGCGCGACGCCTTGGTCGGCTTTGTGGCGCGGCGCGGCGTCGGCGCCACGGCCGCGTGCTGGATCATCTCGGTGAGCCGGTCGAGGGCATCCTGCCGGTTGCGTTCCTGGGTGCGATGGCGCTGCGCGATCAGGACCAGCACGCCGTCCTTGGTCAGGCGCCGTCCGGCGAGGCGCTCCAGGCGGAGACGAACATCGTGCGGCAGCGACGGCGAATGCCGCACGTCGAAGCGCAACTGAACCGCGGTATTGAGCTTGTTGACGTTCTGCCCGCCGGGCCCGGACGAGCGGACGAACTCTTCCACGAGCTCATTCTCGTCGATCGAGATGCGGTCGGTGATCCGGAGCATGGCGTCCTCCGGCGCGACATTTACGGCCAAATCGGGCGGTACGCTAGCGTGGCGGCACGGCGCTGGCGTTGCGAGTTGTATTACGCGGTGCCGCCGCCACGGCATCGATCGACTGGATCGCCCGGTACGCGTTGGCGAGTCCGGCGCCGAACTGGTCGTCACGGCCCTTCGGCCCGAGATCGACTGCGGTGGCCGTCAACGCCTTGCGCACCGCCGCCGGCGTCATGTCGGGCTTGCGCTCGATCAGCAGCGCCGCGATGCCGCTCACCTGCGCGGCGGCAATCGAGGTCCCGGTCGAAATCTGGTAGCGCCCGTCCGGCGCGGGCGCGAGCACCTCGACACCAGGCGCGGCGACCGCGATGTGCTTGCCGCGGTTCGCCAGCTTGAACAGCTTGTCGTCGGCGTCGGTCGCGGTGACGGCGATGACGTTGGCATCGGACGCCGGGAAGAGCGGCGGCGACTTCGGGCCGGCATTGCCGGCGGCGGCGACCAGCACGGCGCCCTTCTTGCGCGCGACGGCGAGTGCCTGGGCGATTTCGGGATCGTGCGGTCCGGCGAAGCTCATGTTGATGATGCGGGCGCCGTGCGCGACCGCCCAGTCGATCGCGCGCAGCAGCGTCAAGGTCGTGCCTTCCGCCGACGCACCGGTCGCGCCGAATGCACGGATCGCCAGGATGCGCGCCGCCGGTGCGACCCCCGTGAGCCGCGAATGCGCGACGATCGCGCCGGCCATCCCGGTGCCGTGCGGATGCGGCGGCTCGGTCGAGTTGAGCGCATCGAAGCTCGCCGCGACGAAACCGTCGATCTCGGGATGCGCGATGTCGATACCGGAGTCGATCACCGCGATGAGGACGCTCCCGCCGGTCGCCAGCCGGTGCGCCTGTGGCAGGTTGAGCTTGGCGAGCGCGTATTGCTCGACATGCTCCTCGCCGGGCTGCTCTTGCGCCAGCGTAAAACGGTAGTTCGGCTGCGCGGCGGTCACGCCGGTTTCGGCTTCGAGCGCGCGGATGATGTCAGGAACCGAACGGCCGCCGCTGATGCGCCAGCGGTGGAAAGTCGTGCCGGTGAGCGCGATACGCTCCGATTCGAGGCGCGTCAGGCCGTGGCGCTGCGCCAGCGCATCGAGCGCGGCAGCCGACATGTTCGACGGCAGCCGGACCATGACCTCGTCGGCTACGAACCGGCGCTCGCCTACCGGGGGAACGCCGCTACGCGGCCGGTTCGCCGCGCCCGCCGCATTGCGCGCCGCCCGGCTGACCGTGTTGCCGAGCTGATTGGGAACCGACAGTGCGTTGCCAGTTGTGTTGTTGATCGTGTTCGTGACCGAATTGGTCCTTGGCAGCGTCGGCCCATCAATCGGAATATTGAGCGCCGGGCCGATGATCTGGTTGCTGCCGCCCGTGGCAGACGGCACGCCGCCGGTGCCAGGCACTCCGATGTTACTGCCGCCTCCGATGCCCCCAATGCCGCCGCCGAGACCACCGAGCGGGCTGCTTCCTCCGAGCCCGCGCAACTGCGCGAACGCCTCGGCCGGCAGGAGCGTCAGGAGAACAAGCGACAGCGCGAACCAGCCCAGCGCGACCGGTCGTGCGATACGACGTTCTGCACCCGTCACCTGCTTGTTGGCTGCATACATCGCCCGCCTCCCCGCTGCGGCGATTCGAACGACCCTCGCACTTGGCGAGATCTGCTACCCGGTAACCCGAACACGATTGTGCCGCGTAACGGGCCCGATCGCAAGAACTAAGTCATTGTTCCATAACGGAAATTTTGCCAAAAATTTGCCGTAATGTCGCCGCGGCAGCGATCTCACGCGCCGCCGGTGAGGTAGCGCTTGGCGAGGACTTTGCCTTCCTCGACTGCCGGCTGGTCGAACGGGTCGACCCCGAGAAGATGCGCCGCGATGATCGTTTCGAGCATGAAGTGCGTCAGCAGTTCGCCCATCGCCGCTTCGTCAAGCGTATCGAGGTGGATCGTGCGCACCGGGCAACCGTTGCGCGCCAGCGTCTCGGCGGTGGCGCGGCCTTCGGCGGCAACCAGGTCGCCCATGGTCTTGCCGGCGAACTCCGGCTCGCCGGCAAGCCGCGCAAGATCGGCCGCCATGCGCGGGCCGCGTCCGGCGGTGGCAACAGTGACGATCGTGACGAGCTTGTCGCGCGGGCCGGCCATATAGAGCTGCAACTGGCTGTGCTGATCGACCGGCCCGAGCGCGCCGACCGGCGTCGTGCCCTTGCCGCCCTTGCCGAGGCTTTCGGCCCAAAGCTGCACGTACCAGCGGGTGAAGCGCTCCAGCCGGTCGGCATACGCCATCAGCACCGAAATGCTCTTGCCGCGTGTCGCCGCCAGCGCGACCGCGAGCGCGGCACCGACCGCAGCGGGAACGTCCGCTGCGGCTTTTCCGTCGAGCACGGGCGCAAGAGCGCGCGCCGCGCCGGCACGGATCGCCGCGATGTCGAGACCGAGCAAGGCTGCCGGCAACAGCCCGACATTGGTCAGCACCGAGAAGCGCCCGCCGATCCCCGGATCATGATCAAGCATCGCGACCTTGTACGCGCCGAAGAGCGCACGCAGGCCGTTCGGCTTGTTGTTCTTTTCGGGCTCGCTGAGACCGAGAAACAGCTCCGGGATGCGCGCGCCGAGCCCGCGATCCTTCACCGCCGCGAGCGCCGCGATGGTCTGCATCAACGTCTCGGCGGTGCCGCCGGATTTCGAGACGGCGATGAACCGCGTGGTTTCAAGCGGCAGCGCCGCGAGTAGCGCGGCGAAAGTTTCTCCATCCAGGTTGTCCATGAAATGCAGCCGCGGTGCCGGACGCAATGCGCTGATGCCCGGCAGGCCGTAACCCGAGAGCTGCGCCAGCGTCTGGCCGCCGAGACTCGATCCGCCGGTGCCGAGGATGACGATCTCGCTTGCGCCGGCGGACAAGCGTGCGGCCGCCGCGCGGATCGCGGGAAGATCGTCGCGGGCCGATGGCAGGCGAAGCAGCGGCAGGCTGCCGTCAGCATGGCGTGCGCGCAGTTCGTCAAGCGCCCGGCCGGTGCGCTTGAGCGCGTCCGCAAAGTCGGCGTTCGCGACACCTTCCGCGCCGATGCGTTCCGCGCGCGCAGTCTCGATCGATTGGACGAGCGACATTTCGAACAAGCCGTGATTCGCCGCCGCAGAATAGCGGATCGCCCGCCATCACGGTCGATAACATCTGCGTGGGGGAACGAGTTCCGCGGCCCAGGGCCGCGGAGCACGGCTGGAGCGTCGGCGACCACCTGGTCGCTTACCCCGAACGGCAGAATCGGAATTGCTGTGGTCAGCTTTCCGCCGATACGGCGACGAGGCGACCCTGAGTTCGAGGTATACAATCGGCGTATTCCAGCGACGAGGACTGTCAAGTCAGCCCGGACAGATTCAAATTCTCTCGCCGCTGCAGATTGCATATGCGTGTGCGGGCTGAAGCGCGGCAGCGCATTTCCTGGCATCATTCGATCGCCACCGAACATCGACGAGTTCGATCGGCGCGAATCGTACGGCGTCGATCCCGTTCGAGTACGCGTCACGTATATCGTGATGAAGCTGGCCCATGGCGCTTCAAAACAAGGCCTTTGGCAGATACTGCACTCGGGATGCCCGGCATGGATAGCTCGCGGATCGCGCTTCGACGCATTGGCTAATTTATTGCGTCCGATCGCGCCTCTCTGGATCAAGAGCTGTTGATCCTGCAAGGCTTTCTGGATTCTTGCATCAAGTTACTGCATGCTTTTTATTTCTCGGGCTATGTGCGGCCACAACCGCCTATCGGCAGGCATAGAGCGGAATGCTGGAACGGCACTGTCGGCGCTGGCGACAAGTTTGCCGACTTCGCTAGCAGTCTCCGAGCCCAACGTCAATGTCGCAGATGGGTCACAAGCGAAAAACTCAAATCGAAGTATTTTCCGCTTTTCGCCAAAGCGGACCTGCGTCCAGCGCGCATGAGTACACGTCCTAGTTCGACGTGACGCCTTGCGGCCGGCCGACCACGGTGACCAGCATGCCGGCATCGAGCAGGCGCTTTGCAACCCGCTTGGTATCGGCCAGCGTCACCGCATCGATGAGCGCCGACCGGCGCTCGATGTAGTCGATGCCGAGGTTGTCGAGCTGTAGCTGCACGAGTTGCGCGGCAATCTTGCTCGACGTATCGAGACCGAGCGCATACGAGCCCTTGAGGAAGGTCTTGGTCTTGGCGACCTCTTCGGCCGTGGGCCCTTCATCGGCCAGGCGGCGGAACTCCTTCTGGATGATCGCGAGCGTTTCGCCGGTGGCGTCGGCGCGCGTCGCGGTGCCGCCAAGCAGCAGCGAGGCGTGGTCGAGCAGCACGAGCGTGGTTGAGACACCGTAGGCGAGGCCGCGCTTCTCGCGCACTTCGGCATAAAGGCGCGACGAGAACGATCCGCCGCCCAGGATGTGGTTGACGATATAGGCGGCCATGAAATCCGGATCTTTGCGCGCGACGCCCGGCCCGCCGAATGTCACGACGGCCTGCGGCACGTCGAGTTCGGTCACGATGCGCCGGCCCATGCCCTGCGGAACGACGTTGGCGACCGGCGTCAGATCGGCCTTGGCCGGCAACTTGCCGAAAGTGCTGTCCAGAAGCCGCCCGGCGGTCTCGGCATCGATGTCGCCGACAATGGCGATCTTGAGGGTGTCGCGCGCAAGCATGCGGCGCGCATAAGCTTTCACATCGTCAGCCGTAATGGCAGTCATCGACTCGATCGTGCCCGTGGTGGGCAGACCGTAGGGATGATTCGGGAAGGCGGTGGCCCACCAGGTCCGGCTCGCGATGTCGTTCGGGTTCGTGCTGTTGTGGCGCAACTGCGACAGTATCTGATCGCGCATACGCTCGATCGCGTCGGCGTCGAAGCGCGGCTCGTTCAGCGCGAGCCGAAGCAAATCGAAGGCCTCGTCGCGGTTTTCCTTCAGCGTCCGCAGCGTACCGCGGAAGTTGTCGCGAGTTGCGCGGAAGGCAACCTCGATCGCGCGGCGCTCGAGTTTCTCATGAAAGGCCTTGCCGTCGAGCGGGCCCGCCCCTTCGTCGAACAGGCTCGCGGCAAGGCTGGCGACGCCGGGCTTGCCCTTGGGATCCTGATCGGAGCCGCCCGTGAAGGAGAAGTCGAGCGCGATCAGGGGAACGGCCGAGTCGCGCACCAGCCAGGCCTCGATACCGCCCGGGCTCTTCACCCGCTCGATCTCCATGGCGTTTGCCGACGTGACGGCAAGGCAAACGACGGCGCCCACGAGGACGGTCATCAGGCGACGAGCGTAGGCCCGGCGGACGACGGCGAAGGCGGGGATCATCGCGTTCACGAGCGCTTCTCCTCGGGTCGCGTCTCTTTGATGAGATAGCCGGTGACCGAGCGGCGCTTGTCGAGCCACTGGCGCGCGGCCTTCTGCACGGATTCCGTCGTGACAGCGCGCACGCGGTCGGGCCAGGCGCGGACATCATCGACCGTGGAACCGGTCGTGAGCGCCGAGCCGTACCACTGCGCCAGCGTACGCTGACTGTCGTTGGCGTAGATCGCGTCCGCGATCATCCGGCTCTTGGCGCGTTCAAGCTCGTCCGCCGTAATGCCCTTATCGATCACTTCCGCAAGAACGAGGTCGATCGCCGCCTCCAGCTCCGGAAGGCTCGTCCCAGGCTTCGGCGATCCGTAGACCGCGAAGCGGGTGGGATCGAGCGCGGTGCTGTCGTAACTCGTGCCTGCGCTCACCGCGATGCCCTTGTCGACGACCAGTGCCCGATAGAGCCGGCTGTTTTCGCCGCGCCCAAGGATATGCGAGAGCACTTCGAGCGCCTCGCTCTCGCCGTCCTTCGCCGTAGTGCTCGACGGGGCGAGATATTGGCGCTGGAGGCTCGGCTGAGTCACCCGTGGGTCGGCCAGTGTCACGGTGCGCGCCGCCTCCTGCACCGGTTCCTGCGGGCGAACGCGCGGACCGATCTCGGTGACACGCGGCACCTTGCCGTAGGTTTCCTCGGCGAGCTTTTTCACCTCGGCCGCGGTCACGTCCCCGGCGACGATCAGGATCGCGTTATTCGGCGTGTAGAAGCGCCGATAGAACGCCAGCGCGTCCTCGAGGTTGAGTTTCTCGATCTCCTGCCGCCAACCGATCACGGGCCGGCCGTAGGGATGGTTCAGATAAAGCGCGGCTTCGATCTGAGCGCCGAGGCGAGCACCGGGATTGTTGGCGACCCGCATATTGTACTCTTCCAGCACCACTGCGAGCTCCGGCTTGACCACGTCCTCGGTCAGCACCAGCCCGGTCATGCGGTCGGCCTCGAACTCCATCATGGACTTGAGCTGATCCTTCGGCACGCGCTGGAAATAGCCGGTGTAATCGCTCGACGTGAAGGCGTTCTCCTGGCCACCGACGGTCGAAACGACGTCCGAGAATCCCTTGGGATTCTTCGCCGTGCCCTTGAACATCAGGTGTTCGAGGAAATGCGCGAGCCCCGACTTGCCCGGCGTCTCGTCGGCGGAGCCGACCTTGTACCAGAGCATGTGGGTCACGACCGGCGCCCGATGGTCTGGGATGACGACCACCTCTAGTCCATTGGACAGGACGAAACGGCTGACCGGAGAGGTGGGTTCGGCGCGGGCAGACGCAGCAAGAGCCACGGCCGTCGCGAGGGCGGCAAGGAAACAGATGAGATTTTTGGGCACGAATGCTTTCTCGTGGAGTTAGAGTTCACCCCCCACGGTGAAGTCCGGTTGATCCAGGCGGGGCTCGGACCCCAACCGGTATCTATCAAGCCCGAGCGCGGACCGGTAGCCAGTAACGACAGTGTTATCTCTCAGGCCCCGACGCCCGGTCCCACAGGGACTGCGGCTTCGTAGGCTCGTCCCTCGCCGCCCCAAGCGCATACGGCTGGGTGCCCGACGGGGTCTGATAGCCCATGGGCGGATCGGTGAGGCTGGCGCGCGGTGGTTCGTTGGTGAATTCCGCCGGCTTGTCCGGCTTGCTCGAGAACAAATCCATCAGACCTTTGCCGCCGAGCGCCGACGGCGGCAAGGGCCGGGCCGATGCGTTGGGATCCTGGACGCTGCCGGTGTTCGAAGCGGCGCGCTCGCCCACGTTAAGCTCGTTGGGCCGCAACGGACGGCCTTCGTCCACCATGGTTTCCGCCGCGCCCTTGAGCCTCGCCTTCTGGCCCGCCGTCGTAATCGATTCATTGCGGCGCCGGACGTCCGGGTCCTTCGGCCATGCGGGATTTCGCGCCAGCGCATCGGCCGATTGCGGGGCCGGAAGACTGCGGCTGGGCGGCACCACAAGCGGCGCGCGCTCGCGATACTCCACCCGTTCGTCATCCCGCTGCATGCCGAACTCTTTGAAAAGCTTGCGGAAGAACTTGGTGTCCCCCGGCAGGTCCTCGTCCTCGGCGTTCTGCGCCCGGACGGTCGAACTCGCCCACATCATCGTCAGTGCCAGCACGGCAGCCAGCGCGACGCCACAGCGCCGCGCGCTCATGAACGTGACCCGCATGCTTTATCCCCTTCAAGCTACGGCTTAATAGCCGCATCCCCACTGCTATTTTCGCGATGATCGGGGCGCTTTTGCGGCGTTCCCCACAGGGTATCGTAGAGCAGGATGATGACGCCGAAGACGATGGCCGCGTCGGCGAGGTTAAAAACCGCCCAATTGAACTCAAATGTCTCCGTGGAGATATGAAGCCGCACGAAATCGACCACCGCCCCGTAGGCGAGCCGGTCGATGGCGTTGCCCACCGCCCCGCCGATGATGAGGCCGAGCGCGACCGCGGTGGCTGTGGAGGACGCGCGGGCGAGCCAGACCACCAGCATGACGGTGGCGACCACCGTCAGGCCGAGCAAAATCCAGCGTCCGGTATCCCCGTCCTGCCGGAACAGGCTGAAGCTGATCCCGGTATTCCAGGCCAGCACCAGGTCGAGGAAGGGCGTCAGCGTCACGACGCCGCGGGCCCGCAGGTCGAAGATGAACAGGAGCCAGAGCTTGCTCGCCTGGTCGATCACCGCCGTCACCAGCGCCACCGCGAGACCGATACGGCTGGCACGCCCCCGAAAGAACGGCATCATTCGGCCGCCTTCCGTTCGGCGTCCCACTCGCGCAACGCGCGGGCATCCCGCGGCGAAACGTCCGGGTAGAGCGGGTCGGAGCCGACGCTCGGCAGGATCTTCCACGAGCGCGCGCACTTCTTCCCTTCCGCGAGCCGCACCTCGACTGCCACGCCCTTCACGTCGTCGAGCCGGAACGCGTCCGCCGGCCCCTCGCCTTCGACCAGGGTCGCGGCCGAGGTGATCGAAATCTCCGCGAGGTCGACATCCACCATGGCGGCGAACAAGTCGAGATCGGAGACGTAGACCATGGGCGCTGCTTCGAGCGAGGCGCCGATGCGCTTCTGCGCGCGCGCGATCTCCAGCGCGCCGGTCACCACGCGGCGCACGGTGCGCACCTTGCGCCACTTCTCGGCCAGCGCATCGTTGCGCCATTCGGCCGGCACCGGCGGAAACACCTGGAGATGCACCGAGCCGTCGGCCGACGGATACCGCATGAGCCACGCTTCCTCGGCCGTGAAGGCGAGGATCGGCGCGAGCCAAGTCACCGTGCAACGGAACACCTGGTCGATCACCGTCAGGCAGGCATGGCGCGTCAGCGACGAGATCGGATCGCAGTAGAGCACGTCGCGGCGGATATCGACGTAGAAGGCCGAGAGGTCGCTGGTCAGGAAGGCATTGAGCGCCGCCACGATGCGCTTGAAGTCGAAGTTGGCGTAGTCCTGGCGGACCTGCGCATCGAGCTCGGCGAGCCGATGCAGCATGAGCCGTTCGAGCTCCGGCATGCGCGCGAGCGGCACACGATCCTCGTCGTGGAAATACGCGAGCGAGCCGAGCATCCAGCGGATGGTGTTGCGCAACTTGCGGTAGGTCTCGGAGAAGTTCTTGAGAATGTCGGGGCCGAAGCGCACGTCGTCGGTGTAGTCCGAGGCCGCCGCCCACAGCCGCAAAATGTCGGCCCCATTGGTGCGGAACACATCCATCGGCGAGATCACGTTGCCGCGCGACTTCGACATCTTGTCGACGCCCTTCTCGTCGAGCAGGAAGCCGTGGGTGAGCACCACGTCGTAGGGCGCGACCGCCGCGCGTGGCGCACGATTCCAGCAGCGAGGACTGGAACCAGCCGCGGTGCTGGTCGGAGCCTTCGAGGTACATCACGGTGTCGTTGCCGCCATCGCGCTTGCGGTGGACCTTGAGGTCTTCGCGCCCTTCCAGCACGAAAGCGTGCGTGCTGCCGGAATCGAACCAGACGTCGAGCGTGTCGTCGACCTTCCTCCACTCGTTCGAGCGGTACTCGGGCTCGAGGAAGCGCGCGGCAGCGCCGGTCGCGTACCAGGCGTCGGCGCCCTCCTGCTCGAAGGCATCCGCGATGCGCTTGTTCACGCGCGGGTCGTTGAGGATTTCGACCGAGCCGTCGTCGTGCTCGCGCACAAAGATGGTGATCGGCACGCCCCAGGCGCGCTGGCGCGCGAGCACCCAGTCGGGCTTGCTCAGGATCATGCCGTTGATGCGATTTTCGCCGGCCTTCGGTACCCAGCGCGTCGCCTTGATGGCATCCAGCGCTCGCTTGCGCAGCGTGTCGCCTGGTTTGGCTTGGCCGCTCGCGTCCAGGATCGGCTTGTCCATCGCGATGAACCATTGCGGCGTATTGCGGTAGATCACCGGCTTCTTCGAGCGCCAGGAATGCGGGTATTGGTGCTTGAGGCGATCGCGCGCGAGCAGCATGCCGGCGTCTCTCAACGCCTTGATCACGGCCTCGTTGGCGTCGCCCTTCTCGCCCTTGTCGGTGAGCACGCGCTTGCCGGTGAAGCCCGGCGCCTGCGCGGTGAAGCGCGCCGTTCTCATCGACCATGTAGGGGATCGTGGTGTCGATGCCGCGCGCCGCGAGCTTTGCGGCGTTCGCCGTCCAGACGTCGAAGTCGTCGCGGCCGTGGCCGGGCGCGGTGTGGACGAAGCCGGTGCCGGTGTCGTCGGTGACATGATCGCCGGCGAGCAACGGGACTTGAAATTCGTATGCTCCGGAGAAGCCCTTCAAGGGATGGTCGCAAACGATACCTGCCAGCTCTCCGCCGACACTGATCTGAGTTTCTTGAATGCGGTAACGCGGGCCTGCCTGCAGTACGTCGACGACCAGCCCATCCGCGAGAACGAGAAGGTCGCCCGGCCTCGCCCAATTATCCGACGGCGCGTCAGTGACTTCATAAAGGCCGTACTCAATCTTTGGCGAATAGCTAATCGCGCGATTGCCCGGGAGGGTCCAGGGGGTCGTCGTCCAGATTACAATGGAAGACGACTTGAGCAGTCTCATTGACTCGTCCGCGGCGTCGAATGCCGCATTCATTGAGCCATAGCTAGTGGCTGAACTTTGCGCGAGCTGAACGTCTTTTACCGGAAACTTCACCCACACCTGGTCCGAAACATAATCCTCGTACTCGACCTCGGCCTCGGCGAGCGCGGTCTTCTCCACCACCGACCACATCACCGGCTTACTGCCGCGATAGAGCAGGCCGTTCTGCACGAACTTCATCAGTTCGCGCGCGATCTGCGCCTCGGCCGGAAAGCTCATCGTGCTGTAGTAGTGGTCCCAGTCGCCGACGCCGCCGAGCCGCATGAATTCGGCGCGCTGCACGTCGATCCAATGCTGCGCAAAGGCGCGGCACTCGGCCCGGAATTCGAGGATCGGCACCTGGTCCTTGTTCTTGCCCTTGGCGCGATACTCCTCCTCGACCTTCCATTCGATCGGCAGGCCGTGGCAGTCCCAGCCCGGCACGTAGTTCGAGTCGAAACCCAGCATCTGCTGCGAGCGCACGACGATGTCCTTGAGGATCTTGCCCATCGCGGTGCCGACATGGATGTGGTTGTTGGCGTAGGGCGGGCCGTCGTGCAGGATGAATTTCGGCCGTTCGCGCGAGGCGTCGCGCAGGCGCCGGTAAATATCGAGGCCTTGCCAGCGCTTGAGAAGCTCGGGCTCCTTCTGCGGCAACCCGGCGCGCATTGGAAAATCGGTCTTGGGCAGAAATAAAGTCTCGCTGTAGTCGCGGGCGGCGTCGGTCATGACCTTGAACCAGGATGAAGTTGGCGATGAGGGCTCGGCGATCCCGGTCCTCCGCCGACGCACGGTCAGGCGGAGGCCGGGCCGCTAATTTGCCGAGCGGCCATGCCGATTATTCGAGAAAATGCGACGCGCGCCGTCATGGCGGGGCTTCTAGCAGATCGCCCGGCGGCCGGAAAGGCCCGCCGAAGCCGCGAGGGCTCGGCTTGCGAGGCTCTTTCCCCACTGGAGGCAGCGGGTCGGGCCGTTCAAGCGGCGCGCGCGACAAGCGCTGCCGGAACTTTTTCACTTGCGCCCTGTTAACCGCACAGCGAATAATCGAAAAACCGAGTGGAGCACGTCATGTCGAGTCCTTCCGGCACGGTCAGGGATACCATCCGCGATACGGTCAGAGACGCCAAGGACGCCGTCAACGAGTCGCGCAAGGCCGCGTCGGCGGCCAGCGGCGACATCAATGCCGATGTCGCCGCGTTGCGCGCCGACGTGACGCGCCTCACCAACCAGATCGCCGACATCTTGGGGGCCAAAGGCAACGTCGCCTGGGACCGGGCCAAGTCCAACGTCGAAGGCCTGGTGTCGGACGCCACCGCCAAGGGCCAGGAAGCAGTCGACGCGGTTCGCGAGGTCTCCGACAACATGGTCGGCGCGATCGACGAGTCGCTCAAGAAGCGGCCGTACACGACGCTGGCGATCGCGGTCGGGATCGGCTTTCTCCTTGGCATCACCCGGCGCTAGTGTGGCGGTTCAGAAGTCCGCATCATTCTTGCGGCGAGTCCGACATGCGGACTTCTGAACCAAAGCCACACTAGATCAATAAACTGCTAGTGTCCTTCGATTCCGAAGTTCGCAAACGTGAGTGCCGCAGAATGATGCGAACTTCGAAATCGGGACACGAGAACCAGGTCAATGAATGGGCGACTGGCTGGGATATCTTGAGCTCACCGCAAAGGCGAAGACCGGCGTCAGCGGAAACGTCCTGATCGGAGCGGTGATCGGCGCGGTGGCAGCGGCCGCGGCGCTGATCTGGCTCAGCATCACGCTGTTTCTCTGGCTCAGCGTACGGTTCGACGACACGGTCCTTGCGGGACTTGTGCTGTCGGCAATTTTCTTTGCGATCGCGCTCATCGCCATGGCGGCGGCGGCTTTGGCGCGCCGCCGCGCCCGGCAGCGTGCGGAGGCCGCGCTGGCAGCCCGCCGGTCGGCGGCGGCGCTGTTCGATCCGTCAATGTTGTCGATGGGATTGGAGATCGGCCGGACTATTGGCTGGCGGCGGATTGCCGCGCTCGCCGGTGTCGCCCTGCTGACGTCGGGGCTGGTCAAGGAATGGACGGCGCACAAGGCGGCTCAGCCGGACAAGCCGCCGCCCGATGAGGCCCCGCCGGCAAGCTAAGCCGGTACAGCGCCCAGGCGCGGAAATGCGCCGGGCTTGCGCGCCAGCGCCGCGCGTGCCTTTGCGGAATCGTCCTTCATTTGCTCGATCAGCGCCGCGAGGCTGTCGAACTTTAGCTCGGGCCTGATCCAGCCGATGAAGGCGACCTCGATGATCTCGCCGTAGATGTCGCCTGCGAAATCGAACAGGAAGACCTCGAGCAGCGCATAGCCGGCGTCGAACATCGGCCGCCGCCCGAAGCTCGCGACACCGTCGTAGCGGCGTTCGCCGATGCCGACGCGCACCGCATAGATGCCGTGCTTGAGGCCGCAGGCCGGATCGAGCCGCAGATTTGCGGTCGGAAATCCGAGTTCGCGCCCGCGCTTGTCGCCATGCACGACTTCGCCGCTGACAAACCAGGGATAGCCCAGAAGCTCGGCCGCCTCGACCACTTCTCCAGCCGCCAGTGCGTCGCGGATCGGCCCGGAACGGACCGGGCGGCCTTCGTCCTCGAAGCGCGGCACGACATCGACCGTAAACCCGCGCTTGGCGCCTTGCGCCGCCAGAAAGCCGGGCGAGCCCTTGCGGTCGGTGCCAAAATGAAAGTCGTAGCCGATCGCCACCCCGCTGACCGCGAACCGCTCGACCAGGATGCGGTCGATGAAGTCCTCGGCGGAGAGGCTGGCGAGCGCGGCGTCGAACCGCAGCACGATCGCACCGTCGAGGCCGGTTGCCGCCAGGAGGCGCAGCTTCGCGCGCTCGTCGGTGAGACGGAACAGCGGATCGTCCGGCCGGAAGAATACCCGGGGATGCGGCTCGAAGGTGAGCGCGGCGGCGGGCCTGGAGAGCGCCTTGGCACGCGCCAACGCAGCGGCGATCACCGCGCGGTGGCCGCCATGTACGCCGTCGAAATTGCCGATGGCCACCACGGCGCCGCGCAGCGCACCGGGCGGGCCATCGCGGACCACGGTGAACGGCGGTGACGGTGCGTGGTTTGAGGTCATCGGCAGAGCGAGGGTGTCGGTGGGTGGACCAGGTCGAGCGGCGGCTGGGCTGTCATCGCAAGCAAGGATCGAGGGTCAGTGCAAGATTCCGCGTTATTGCACAAGGATTGCGCAGAGCCCCGGGCAATTAACCGGATATTTATTGCTATTTGCTAATAATAAAGTGCCGAGGGGTGGGCTTGAAGAAGGCTCCGCTGGTGGGTCCTGTCCCCCGTGAACGGCATCTTTGCAGGCCGGCGAATGCAATTGCGCACCAACCGCCTAGCATTGGGGGGATGGGAATAATGGCTGCCGATTTGTCGATGCCGATTCTCGTGGTCGACGATTACAACACCATGCTGCGGATCATTCGAAATCTCTTGCGGCAACTGGGATTCGATGACGTGGACGAGGCGAACGACGGTACCGCCGCGCTGTCCAAGATGCGCCAGCGAAAATACGGCCTGGTGATCTCCGATTGGAATATGACGCCGATGACCGGCTACGAACTGCTGCAGCAGGTGCGCGCCGACCCCGAACTCGGCAAAACACGCTTCATCATGATCACGGCGGAGTCCAAGACCGAGAACGTGATCGCCGCCAAGCGCGCGGGCGTCGACAACTATATCGTCAAGCCGTTCAACGCGCAGACGCTCGAACACAAAATCCGGGCGGTGTTCCCCGACCCGGAGCCGGTTCCGCCGCAGGCCGCCTGAGCCTCACCAGGCGAGACGCCGCATCACCGCCTTCGGATAGACCCCGGCCTCGGCGAAGATGCCGCGCAGTGCCGCCGCGTCGGGATTGTCGCGCGCGCCGAGTTCCTCGGCGTGAATGCCGGCGGTGACGAACAGGCAGTCGATCCCGAACGCCACCGCGCCCTTGAGGTCGGTCCGCACCGAATCCCCGATCGCCAGCACGCGGGCGCGGTCGGCCGTCTCGCCGCGCGCCGACTGCGCGATCGCCAGCGCCTGCTCGTAGATCGGGCGATATGGCTTGCCGGCATAGATCACCTCGCCGCCGGCCTCGGCGTAGCGGTCGGCGATGGCGCCCGCGCAATAGACCAGCGTGTCGCCGCGCTCTACGACGATGTCGGGATTGGCGCAGATCATCGGCAGGCCGCGCGCGCGCATCCTGGCGATGACATCGCGGTAGTCGTCCGGCGTCTCTCTCGTGTCGTCGGTCAGGCCGGAGCAGACGACGTAGCCGGCGCTCTCAAGCGGCGCCACCGGCGCGTCGAGCCCCTCGAACATCGGCAGGTCGCGCTCGGGGCCGATATGGAACACGCGCTCGCCCGCGCGGGCGGCGATCAGCGCACGCGTGACGTCGCCCGAACTGACGATGCCGTCATAGGCGGCGCGCGGCACCTTGAGACGGTCGAGCATGGTGCGCACCACGACCTCGCCCGGCCGCGGCGCATTGGTGATCAGCACGACGGTGCCGCCCTGCTCGCGGAAGCGCATGAGCGCGTCGCACGCTTCCGGCGTCGCGACCATCCCGTTGTGCACGACGCCCCAGACGTCGCTGAGGACGACATCGTAGCCCGCGCCGAATTCGGCGAAATGGCTGGTGAAGGACGGGGACGCGGACATGATGTGTCGGGAGAACTTGGCGTGTCAGGTTGGACTGGTGGTGGCGGGCTGATGATGCGGGATCATCGGCGGCTGACGACGCCGCGTGCGAGTTGCGCGAGGCCGCTGACGCGCTCCTGCGGGCCTGCCTCCGGCACTTGTGCCGCTGCCCGCAGCGTCATGCGCGGCGCCGCGCCTTGATCGTCCAGAGGAGCCACATCGCGCGCGATCACGTCGTTGCGGTCGCTGATACCTTGCAGCGCTTCCGCCCGCACCGGCCGCGGCGGCGAGAACAGGAAGCCCTGGCCGTAGCGCACGTCGCAGTCGAGCAGGTCGACCACCGAGCCCTCGCTTTCGATCTTCTCGGCGATCAGGTCGATGCCGAAGCGGCCGACCAGGTCGGAGAGGTCGGAGGGATGGATGTCGGTCTTGGCCGACCGTGCGGTTGAGCAGGAAGCTTGCCGGAATCTTGATGAAGCGGAAGTTGCGGTTGGCAAGCTCGCGCGGTTCGATGCGCAGGTCGACGACATTGTCGAGCGAGAACCGGAAGCCGCGCTCGGCGAGCGCCGCCAGGCCTTCTTGCTCGATCGGCCCCATGGCGCGCACCGCGGTCTGCGTAAATTCGAACACCAGCGACGGCGCAATGGCGCGGTTCGCATCGGCGAATTCGAGAAACTGCGGAAAACTGCGGATCGGTGAGCGTCGAAGCCGACAGATTGCAGAACAGCCCGATCTCGCGGTTCTTGAGCAGCAGGCGGCGCACCACCTGCACGCAGCGGAACACCACGAGATTGTCGATCTTCGGCATCAGGCCGCCGCTTTCCGCGCGAGCGACAAATTCGGCAGCGTGCATGATGTCGCCGCGATCCATGCGCAGCCGCGACATCGCCTCGTAGTAGCGGACCTTGCGCTGCGGCAGCGTCACGATCGGCTGCAGATAGAGATCGATGCGGCTCGCCTCGATGGCATTCCGGATGACGGTCAGCGCTGCCGCCTCTTCCGGATCCGGTCGTTGGGCCTGCACATCGCGGGCCGCAGCCTCCGCGGCCGGCGCAACTTCGGCCGCAGGCGGCGGGTCCGGCGCAGCCGGTGCCGGCGGAGCAGCGGCGGCAGCAGCAGAGGCCGTGCGAGGAGCCGCCGCGATGGGGGCAGCAAAGACCATGTCGAGCGGGTTGCCGGCAGGAGCGGCCGGCCGTTGCGCGAGCTCGTCGAGCACCGCCTGCTGGGCGGTGACGGTTTCGGCAAGCTGCTTGACCAGGTTGCCGAGCTCACCGATTTCAAGCGCGATGGGGTCGGTGACCGCCCGCGTCCGGTCGAGCGTGATTTCGAGTTTGCTTTCGACGGCCGCGAGCCGCCGGCTCGTCTCGGCGACCTGGCGCGCGAGATCGGCACCGCCGCGTGCGAGGTCGGCGAACTGATGGGTCACGGCCGAGCGGATGCCGCTGCGGGTGGCGAAGAAATTGTAGAGCGCGAGCACGGCCAATATCGCGAGCGCGACGGTGACCGATTCGGACGTTCCAAAGCCAAGGGCGAAGTAGGTCGTCGCGCCGACCGAGGCTGCAATGATCAGCATGCAGATGAGGACGAAGATGGTCCCGAAACGCATCAGGCAGGTCCGATCTCGCTGGCGCCGGTGATTCGCCGGAACCACAACTTAAATGACACGACGCCTCGCGCTGGCGCAAGCAATCTTCAGCCGGGCGGACCGGGTTCCAAAAATCACGACGGCACACATCCTACCGCGTTTTTCGCCGCAGACCCATGACCCTGGGGACCTTCTATCGCCTGCGGGCCGTTTGCCGGTATAAGGCCCCGCAACCCGGAGCCCTCCGCACGTGACGTATCGATGTCCGGACTGATCGCGACCATCGACCGCCGCCCGCAGGCGGCCTTTGCGGTGTTCCTGGCTCTCCATTTCGTGGTTTGGACAGCGCTCCCCGCCCTGCTCTACCCCAACCTGCCGCTCGACCTGATCGAGGCCCTGACCTACGGCCGCGAATGGCAATTGGGCTACGACAAGCTGCCGCCGCTGCCGTGGTGGACGATCGAAGCGGTCCATCAGGTGGTCGGGCTCGACACCGCCTACTACGCAGTCGCGCAGGCCGCGGTGGTTTCGGCCTTCGCGCTCGTCTGGGCGACCGCCCTGCCGCTCGTCGGGGCCCGTCGCGCGCTGGTCGCGCTGCTGATCATCGATGGCCTGCACTACTTCCACTTCACGGCCGCGAAATTCAATCACGACGTCATCCAACTGCCGTTCTGGGCATTGGCCGGCTACGCCTTCCACGCCGGCCTCCGGCACGGACGCCTGCGCGATTGGATCCTGCTCGGGATTGCCGTCGGGATTTCGCTGTGGGCGAAATACTTCGTGGTCGTGCTGGCGGCGCCGCTCGCGCTGTTCCTCCTCATCGACCGCGACGCCCGCAAGGCGCTCGCCACGCCCGGTCCCTATATCGCGGTCGCGGTCGCGCTCGCGATCATGACGCCGCACCTGATCTGGCTGGTGCAGAACGATTTCCTGCCGTTCGCCTATGCGGAAGCGCGCGCCAAGCCGTCGCGCGGGCTGCTCGATCATGTGCTGCATCCGGCGGCGTTCGTGATCGGACAACTGGTGTTCATGCTGCCCGCGCTGCTGATCGCCGCCGTGCTGGCCTGGCCGCGCCCGAAGGAAAAGGCCGCGGCGGCGGCCGACGCATTCGACCGCCGCATCGTCATGCTGTTGGCGTTCGGCCCCGCCGCCGCCGTCCTGCTGCTGACGATTGCGACTGGCCGCGGGACGATCGCAATGTGGGGCTATCCATTGTGGCTCTTCCTCGGGCTGTGGATCGTGCTCGCGGTGCCGAGCGCGATCGAGCCCGCCCGCATGGCGCGCGTCGTGACGACCTGGGCGGTGGTGTTCACGGTTTTCGCCGCGGTCTTCTTCGCAAGCTACGAGATCATGCCGCGCTACGATCACCGCTATCGCGCGGTGCACTATCCGGGCAACCGCCTCGGCGAAGAGCTGGCGCTCCGCTTCCGCGCCGCCACCGGACGGCCGCTGACCTACGTGATCGGCACGATGTGGGACGGCGGCAACGCCGCGCATTACGCGGCCGAGCAGCCGCGCGTGCTGATCGACGGCATTCCGAAGCGCGCGCCCTGGATCGATCTCGGCGATCTGCGCTCAAAGGGCGCCGTGGTGGTGTGGACCGACGGCGACCCGAACGTCATGCCGGTAGCCTATCGCTCGCTCGCCGGCGACGCGCAGGTGCAGCCGCCGTTCACGCTGCCGTTCCGGCGCGGCGATCACGTTCTCACGGTCGGCTGGGCGATCCTGCGGCCGCAGCCGGCGTTTGCGCTGGGGTCGGCATTGGAAACAACACGCGCAGTTGTCATGCCCGCGAAAGCGGGCATCCAGTAAATCGACAGAAGACTGGATTCCGGCTCTCGCTACGCTCGGCCGGAATGACAGCGAAACAGGACGTCAATTCACCGCGCGGATCAGTTTCGCGACCTTGTCGAAGATCTCGCCGATCTGCCCCTCGGTCATGATCAGCGGCGGGGTGAGCGCGAGCGTGTCGCCGACCGCGCGCAGCGTGATGTTCTCCTGGTTGAAGGCGCGGTCCATGATCTCGAAGCCGCGCTTGCCGACCGCATCCGGCCGCGACGCGAGGTCGATGCCGCAGACGAGCCCGACCACGCGGATGTCGAGCACGCCGGGCAGGCCCTTGAGGCTCATCGCGGCGTCGGCCCACTTGGGCTCCAGCGCCTTGGCACGCTCGAACAGCTTCTCCTCGCGGTAGAGCGCGAGCGTCGCGAGCCCCGCCGCGCAGGCGAGCGGATGCGCCGAATAGGTGTAGCCGTGGAACAGCTCGACGACATGCTCGGGCCCGCGCATGAAGGCGTCGTAGATCGGCTTGCGCACGATCACGCCGCCCATCGGCACGCTGCCCGAGGTGATGCCCTTGGCGAACGTGATCATGTCGGGCACGACGCCATAGCGCTCGGCCGCGAACGGATAGCCGAGCCGGCCGAAGCCGGTGATGACTTCGTCGAAGATGAGCAGGATGCCGTACTTGTCGCAGATCGCGCGCAGCCGCGGCAGGTAGCCCTTGGGCGAGGGCAGCACGCCGGTCGAGCCGGCCATCGGCTCGACGATCACGGCCGCGATGGTGGACGGATCGTGCAACGCGGCGATCCGTTCGAGTTCATCCGCAAGATGCGCGCCCCACTCCGGCTCGCCCTTGCTGAACGCCTGGTGTTCGCGGTTGTAGGTCGACGGCAGGTGGTCGACGCCCGCCAGCATCGCGCCGAAATGCTTGCGGTTGTTGACGATGCCGCCGACCGAGATGCCGCCGAAGCCGACGCCGTGATAGCCGCGCTCGCGTCCGATCAGGCGGGTGCGGGCGGCTTCGCCGCGCACATTGTGATAGGCGAGCGCGACCTTGAGCGCGGTGTCGACCGCCTCCGAGCCCGAGTTGCAGAAGAACACGTGGTCGAGATCGGCCGGCGCCAGCGCAGCGACGCGGCTTGCGAGCTCGAACGCCTTGGGATGGCCGAACTGGAAGGCCGGCGCATAGTCGAGCTCGGCCGCCTGGCGCTGGATCGCCTCGACGATCGGATCGCGGTTGTGGCCGGCGTTGGTGCACCACATGCCGGCGGCGGCGTCGATCACCGCGCGGCCGTCGGCGGTGTAGTAGAACATGTCCTTGGCGCGCACGATCATGCGCGGCGATTTCTTGAACGCGCGGTTGGCGGTGAACGGCATCCAGAACGATTCGAGGTCGTTGGGGACGCTGGTGGCGACGGGGGATCGTTGCGCTTGCGACATGATTGCCTCGATGTTTCTCGGCCTCATGCTGAGGAGTGGCCGAAGGCCGCGTCTCGAAGCATGGCCGCAAGTTCTGTTCTCGCCGCCATCCTTCGAGACGCGCGCCTTCGGCGGCTCCTCAGGATGAGGCCGGAATGGGATCGTGCGCTCGGTTTATCCGCTTTTGCGCGTAATGACAAAAGCACGACGCGGCTGGTACCAACTCGTTGACAGTCAACACGTTTACGTAAAGTCGACACGCACGCATGGCCGACAAATCCGGAAAATCCAACAAGCTCAAGGCGCGGCTGCCGCGCGGGCTCGAAGATCGCGGGCCGGCCGAGATCGCCGCCACGCGCAAGATGACCGACGCGATCCGCGCGGTCTACGAGCGCTACGGCTTCGAGCCGGTGGAGACGCCGGCGATCGAATACACCGACGCGCTCGGCAAGTTCCTGCCCGACCAGGACCGGCCGAACGAGGGCGTGTTCTCGTTCCAGGACGACGACGAGCAGTGGCTGTCGCTGCGCTACGATCTGACCGCGCCGCTTGCGCGTCATGTCGCGGAGAATTTCCAGAACATCGCGCTGCCGTATCGCAGCTATCGCTTCGGCTGGGTGTTTCGCAACGAGAAGCCGGGGCCGGGACGCTTCCGCCAGTTCATGCAGTTCGACGCCGACACGGTGGGCGCGGCGAGCATGGCGGCGGACGCCGAGATTTGCATGATGGCCGCCGACACGATGGAGGCGCTGGGCGATCCCGCGCGGCAGCTACGTGGTGAAGGTGAACAATCGCAAGGTGCTCGATGGCGTAATGGAGGCGATCGGACTCGGTGGCGAGGAGAATGCGGGTAAGCGGCTCACTGTCTTGCGCGCGATCGACAAGCTGGATCGGCTTAGGGCGGACGGCGTGCGTGATGCTGCTTGGCGAAGGACGCAAAGACGAAAGTGGGGATTTCACCAAGGGCGCTGGAACTTCGACGACAAATGCAGAATACTGCGTTTTGAATTCTTGCTCGACGCAGCATCGATTTGCGTCGAACTCGAACTGTCAATGACCGACATGACGACGCTCTGATTACGATCCGCCAGTACGAGCGAGCCTGCATATTTCGATGAGGACGCTATCGAGAGTGCGATCGATGGATCGAAGCTTGGATGAACTAGTCGCGAACTGGCATCGAGAATTGCAGCACATTGCAAACTTGTGCTGCATGCCGGTTATGCGACGATCGCATTCGCATCGATCCATCCGTCGTCCGCGGCCTCGAATACTACACCGGCCCGGTCTACGAGGTTGAACTGCTGCTGGAGACGAAAGACGAGAAGGGCCGGCCGGTGCGCTTCGGCTCGGTCGGCGGCGGCGGGCGCTACGACGGACTCGTGTCGCGCTTTCGCGGCGAGCCGGTGCCGGCGACCGGTTTCTCGATCGGCGTCTCGCGTTTGCAGGCTGCGCTCACGCTGATCGGCAAGCTCGACTCAAAGCCCGCGCCCGGTCCGGTCCTCGTCACGGTGTTCGGCGGCGACATCGCGCATTACCAGAAGCTCGTCGCGATGCTGCGCAACGCCGGCATCCGCGCCGAGATGTATCTCGGCAATCCGAAGCACAATCTCGGCCAGCAGATGAAATACGCCGACCGCCGCCATTCGCCCTGCGCGATCATCCAGGGCTCGAACGAGCGCGAGAAGGGCGAGGTGCAGATCAAGGACCTGATCCTCGGCGCCGGGCTGACGGCGATCAAGGACCGCGACGAGTATCTCAAGAAGCAGGCGGAGGCGCAGATGGCGGTGCCCGAGCTCGAACTGGTCGAGGCCGTGCAGAGCGTGCTCGCACGCCATAACGTGAGGTGGGATTGAGTCCGTCGCCCGCGGCGCGTGAAAAATGCGCGAATACCGACACCAGCCAAATCAATGCTTCGGCAACAGCCCCTTCGGCAGGCCCTGCATCAGGTTCTGCATGTCGCGGATGTTCACCTTGCGGCCGCCCGCCATGATCATGTCGCCGGGCTTCTGGTCGGCCAGGCACGCGCTGAGCCACTTCGCCTCGATGGTCATGTTGCTGGTGCCGTCGGCCGGCATGCCGGGAATGTTCGGCCCGCCTTCGCGCTTCGAATTCACCTTGACGGTGTAGGCGCTGTTGAAGTCGCCGGTGACGACGCCGTGCGAGGTCGAGGTGGTCGCGCCGAACTTGCAGACCGAGTCGACCACGATGGTCGAACCGACCTTCTGCACGTCCTGCTTCGAGCACGCGTCCTTGCGCAAGTCCCCGCCGATCGAATTCATCAGCTTGTCGGTCTCGGCGTCGATGCAATGCTGCGCGGTCTGCGGCGGCAGGCTGCGGCCCTCCATCGTCATCTTGATCTCCCACAGCCCCGGCTTGCGGGCGGGCAGGTCGAGCGCGGCGGCCGGCGTGGCGCAGAGAACCGCGATGGCGGCGAGCAGCAGGTATCGGCGCATGAATTCACCCCTCACGACGTGACACGAGGCGAACCTTCTCGCCCGCACTGTGAGGGAATCATGGCAGCGAGGGGCGCAACGTCTTGCACGTCGCTCGCATGCGGCGAAGCGTTGGGTATTCCGTTACTTCGTCCAGACTTGGTGGTCCGGACGCGGCAGGCAGGTATTGCGGGTCGCTACCGCCGGCAGGGCGTAGCGGTCGACATAGGGCGACCATAGGCAGCGGAAGGCGATGTAATCGCCGTACTGCCGGTGCACGCTGGTGATGCGCGGATACTTGTCCCAGCGGGCGCAGTATTCGGCGGCGATCCGCGGCGCCAGCGCCTCGGTCTCGCACGACCACGAGATGATGCCGCCGGTGTCGTTGCCGGAATAGACCAGCCGGTCGCCCGCGTCGGCTCGCACCCCGGCGAGCATCAGCATCGCTCCGACCACGCACACGACCCACGCGCCACGCATCGCCACATCCCCTACCAGCGCGAAAGTCTAGTCGGCGGACGGATCGATTCAAAGGCAGGCCGCGTCAATGGCGACGGAGAATCGCGGTGCGATGCAAACGGGCCACACTCACGATTCGTCATGCCCGCACTTGTCGCGGGCATCCACGTCTTAAGACCGCACCAAATCAAAGACGTGGATGCGCGGGTCAAGCCCGCGCATGACGGCCCGGCGTCAGATGAGCGCGTAGGCGCTCGCGACCATGCCGACCGGGCGCTTGTCGACCGCACTATAGAGCATCACCCGTCCGAAGCTCGTGGTCCGCCCGATCCGGACCACGCGCGCGTCCGCCACGAGATCGAACGTGACCGGGCGCAGGAAATGCGTGGTCTGGTCGATCGGGCTCATCGGCTTGTAGCCGTTCCAGGCGGCCGAGCAGGCGACCATCATGGCGGAATCGGCCAGCGCCGTCAGTGCCTGCGCGCAGACGATGCCGCCTTCGCGGCAGATCTTGCGCGAAAACGGCAACCGCAGCACCGCGCCCGGCTGCCAGTCCGCGGGCGCGCCCGGCGGCCGGCCGGCCTCAACGGCTTCGACCAGCAAGCCCAGGTCCTGCACCCATGGTGCGAAGACCTCTGTCAGCAGGCGTCCTGCCGCCTGCAGACCGAACAAGGGCTCGACGATGTCGAGCCGGCGAGCTTCAAGCATCGCATTCCCCATCAGTGCTCGACGCGATACTTACGAGCTCAGCGATTCATTGCGCACAATGTACGGAAATTCGCGCTCCGGCGGTAGCCGTCACCGGCCCGCCGCTTGTGGCCAAGTTGTGGATCAACCTCAGCGCGCGACCGGAACCTCCGCACAAATCCAACGTGCGACGATTGTAACCCCGCAACTCCAAAGGCTTGATGACAGGCGATGCGGCTCGTTGCCGGCCCGCCACAGTCGCGCGCATTCTGCTGGCCGATGGCCGTCATATCTTGATTCCGCCTCTCGCGCGGGCCACCGTCATCGCAGTTGGCGTGCGAGGGAGCGTAACGATGTCGGCCCGCGGCTGGTTGCTTGGTTTGGCGCTTGCGATTTCGTTCGCCGCGACTTCGGCCAATACCGCGCGCGCGGCGAACTGGCTGGAGATGAACTTCTGGCTGTCCGGTCCGCGCTACGACGGCATCCTGCCCTCCTGCGACGCGGAGGCCGCGCTCTACAAGATCTCCTCGCGCTTCAACATGCGCGAGAACGATTTCTGGAACACCGACCTGAAAATCCTCGGCTTCGAGCACGTCCGCGAGACCGCATTCCGGCCGTGGGCGGCCAACACCATTCCGCGGCGCTTTTGCAGCGCCATCGTGCAGGTGTCGGATGGCCGGCGCACCGCGGTGCACTATTCGATTGCCGAGGACACCGGGATGATCGGCATGACCTGGGGCGTCGAGTGGTGCGTGGTCGGGCTCGACCGCAACTGGGCCTTTAATCCGGCCTGCAAGATGGCGCGGCCCTGATCCCAGTCGCGACCTACCGTCCGCCACAGCCAGTTTCCTCGATTCGCTTCTGCCTGGCCGCCGGTTTCGCGTGCGAACGGCCACGGCTGAATCCAGGATCGGCTGGTTGACGGCCATCCGGGCGCTGAGCATCATGCCCGCCTCACCTCCCCCTCATTGCGAGCCGGCCGCCATGACGCAGCACCAGAAACTCGACCCCACCACCATCCACGACACGCCGGCGAAGGTGAGCGACCTGCTCAACCTGCATGAGATCGTCGCCAAGGCGCGGCAGAACCTCAACCAGAACGACTGGGATTACATCGTCGGCGGGGCGGAGTCGGAGACCACGCTGCGAAGGAACCGCATGGCGCTGGAGACGCTCGCGTTCCGCCCGCGCATCCTGCGCGACGTGAGCAATGTCGAGGCCTCGACCAATGAGTTCGGCCGCAAGATGCGGCTGCCGCTGATCTTCGCCCCTGTCGGCTCGCTCGAAAGCTTCCATCCGGAGGGTGCCGCCTCGGTCGTGCGCGCGGCCGGGCAATTCGGCGTCGGCCATATGCTGAGCTCGGTCTGCGACCCGGGGCTCGAGGAACTGGCCGAGATCGCGCCCGATGCGCTGCGCCTCTATCAGCTTTACGTGCGCGGCGACGCCGACTGGGTGGACGACCATGTCGAGCGCGCCATCAAGCACGGCTATTCGGCGTTCGCGCTCACGGTCGATACCGCGCACTACAGCCGGCGCGAGCGCGATATCGCCAAGCGCTTCGTCACCGCGGGGCGGCGTCGCGTGCAGAACCGGGCCTTCCAGGCGGGGCTCGACTGGAAGACGGTCGAGCGCATCAAGAAGAAGTTCAAGATTCCGCTCGCCATCAAGGGCGTCGCCACCGGCGAGGACGCACGCATCGCCGTCGAGCATGGCGTCGAGTGGGTTTATGTGTCGAACCACGGCGGGCGCCAGCTCGATCACGGCCGCGGCTCGGTCGACGTGCTGCCCGAGGTGGCCGATGCGGTTGCCGGGCGCGCCAAGGTGATCGTCGACGGCTCGATCTGCCGCGGCTCCGACATCGTCAAGGCGATCGCCTCCGGGGCCGACCTCGTCGCCATGGGCCGCATGCAGTGCTTCGCGCTCGGCGCGGCCGGCGAAGCGGGTGTGCTGCGGCTCCTGGAGTTGCTGGAGGACGAGATGCAGCGCTCGATGGGGCTGTTGGGCGTCTCAAAACTCACAGACCTCAACCGCTCCTACCTGCATGCTGCGCCGCCAACGCAGATGCCGCACGCTCTGAGCGCGTTCAACCTATTGAAGGTCGAGGACTACCGGTACTGACTTTCAAAGCAGCCATGCTATATTGTTTGCATGGCAAATAGATTTGCATCCAAGCCCGGACGGCGACGGACCACCATGGTCCCGGTGACCACCATGGAGGAGCTTCCCATCCTGACGGATGCTGAGCGTGCGGAACTCCTGGCCTCCCTAAAAGAAGCCGAAGGAGAGATCGAGGCCGGGCGGGGCGTCGACTACGATCCGAAGACGTTCAAGAATCGGCTCTTGCGGATTTATCACCGCGCAAAGCGGTAGTCCGCAATGACGTATCGGGCGCGCATTGCGCCGCTCGCGCAGCGACACATCGACGAGTTTGCACGCTATCTCCGCGATTACGACGCGGACTTCGCCGACGAGCAGCTTGGCCGGCTCAACAACGTCCTGGCCGCGAACCTGTGCGAGATGCCCCTGACATGGAGCTATTTCGCGCTTACGGGCGCACCCTACCGCGCCTACCTGTTCCGCGTTGGCCGCCGCACGCAGTATTGGATCATCTACACCGTCGACGAAGACAACCGCACCGTAGACATCCTTCACTTCTGGAACGCGAGCCGTGATCCGGCGCGCCTGGAGCTGTAGTCCGACGCCGTCAATGCCAATACGGCGGGAAGCCTGAGTTCCTCTCCTCCGCCTCCATCAGGCGCAGCATCGCGGGCCACTCGAGCACGCCGTAAGGCCGGCGAGTGCCGGGCTGGTAGAGGTGCGCGGTGTGCGCCAGCACGTTCTCGCCCGGCATGGTGAGCTCGGTGCGCGCCGCCATGGCGTCGACCTGCGAGCGGCATGACAGTTCGAGCTGGTACATGGTGTTGAGCGCCTGCTGGATGGTGGCACCGCAGGTGAGGAGGCCATGGTTGCGCATGATCAGCGCATCGTGCGGCCCGAGATCGGCGACGATACGCTCGCGCTCGGCGAGATCGACCGCCGGCCCCTCGTAGTCGTGGTAGCCGATGTGCCCGACGAAGCGGATCGAAGTCTGCGACAGCGGCAGCAGCCCGCACTTCATCGCCGACACCGCCATGCCGGCGCGGGTATGAGTGTGCAGCACGCACTGCACTTCCGGCCGCGCCTTGTGGATCGCGCCGTGGATCACGTAGCCCGATTTGTTGATGCCGTAGTCGGTGTCGGGTTTCCAGATGATGTCGCCTTCGACGTCGATCTTGACCAGGCTCGAGGCCGTGATCTCCTTGTAGAGCATGCCGTAGAGGTTGATGAGGAGATGGTCGGCCGAGCCCGGGATGCGCGCCGTGATGTGGTTGTAGATCAGGTCGGTCATGCCGTACTTGTCGACCAGGCGATAGCAGGCGGCGAGATCGACGCGCGCCTGCCATTCCTGCGGCGAGACCTCCGCGCGGATCGACTTGAAGTCGGTGGTGTAGTTCATGGTGGATTCCGCCCGTTCTTTTAACGCGCGCCAGCCCCACATCGTCATGCCCGGCCCTGGGCCGGGCATCCACGTCTTGCTTCGTCACGATAGAAAAGACGTGGATGGCCAGGTCAAGCCCGGCCATGACGGGGATAGGGCAACGCCCGTCGGTCCAATATAACCTTGGCGAGAGAACAAACCAACCGAGGAGCCGTCCCGTGCAGATCAGCGACATCCTGCGCAACAACGTCAAAGACATGCTGGCGCGGGACGCGGTGGTCGCATCGATGACGGTGCGGCTCGTGCGCAACGTCGAGATCGCGCGCATCGCCAGGACGGCGGGTTTCGACACGATCTATATCGACCTCGAACATTCGAGCCTTTCGCTCGAAAGCTGCTCGCAGATCTGCATCGCCGCGATGGAGGCCGGGATCGCGCCCTTCGTGCGCGTGCCCGCCAACACGCCGGACTACATCGCCCGCGTGCTGGAGGGCGGCGCGCTCGGCATCATCGCGCCGCACGTCCACTCGGCCACCGATGCGCGCGAGGTGGTGAAGGCGGCGAAGTTTCATCCGTTCGGCGAACGCTCCAACGCACCGGATTGCCGCACCTGCACTACCGCAGCTTCCCGGCGCCCGAGGCCTACGCGGCGCTCAATGACGCCACCATGGTGATCGTGCAGGCGGAAAGTGCGGCCGCGCTCGAGCGCACGGAGGAAATCGTGGCAGTCGATGGCATCGACATGATCCTGGTCGGACTCAACGACCTGTTGGCGGACTGGGGCCTGCCGGGGCAGTACGACCATCCGCGCGTGCGCGAGGTCTACGCCGCGACGATCGCGGCCTGCCGCCGCCACGGCAAGCATTGCGGCGTCGGCGGCCTCTCCAGCCGGCCCGATCTCGTCGCCGAGTTCGTCCGCATGGGCGCGCGCTACGTGTCGACCGGCACCGACATCGGCTTCCTGATCGGCGCCTGCGCGGCGAAGGCGAAGCAGGTGCGCGACATCGCGCTTTGACGGTCCCGCGCACGGTCGGATTACCGGACAAATTGGCGCAGGGGCCCGTGCGGCATCGCGCCCCCGGCCGTGATATTCCCTGGGTGCAAAGGATCGCCTGAACCGGCTAGGGTCGCCGCGGGCGAATTAAGAAAATCAGGCCCTGCGGCCGGGGAGAAAACGGTATGGCGACTATCGGTTCAAAGCTGCTCAAGGCCGCCGCCATGGTGCTCGCGCTCAGCACCGCCGCGGCCGCGCAGGACTACCCGAACAAGCCGGTGCGGATGATCATTCCCTTCCCGCCCGGCGGCAGCAACGACGTGGTCGGCCGGCTGATTGCAACGCATCTCAGCGAGAAGCTCGGCAAGCAGGTGGTGGTCGACAATCGCGGCGCCGGCGCGGGCGGCGTGGTGGGAACCGAGGTGGTGGCGAACGCGCCGCATGACGGTTACACGCTCGGGATCATTTCGCTCGCGCACGCGGTCAATCCGTGGCTCTACAAGCTGCCCTACGACCCGATCAAATCGTTCGCGCCGATCGCAATCCTGGCATCCGGCCCGAACGTGCTGGTGGTCAATCCCACGCTCCCGGTCAACTCGGTCGAGGAGCTGCTGGCCGCGGCCAGGGAAAAGCCCGGCCAGTTGCAATATGCCTCCGCCGGAATCGGCAGCTTCCAGCATCTCGGCGGCGAGCTGTTCAAGCTGATGGCCAAAGTCAACATCCTGCACGTGCCGTTCAAGGGCGGCGGCCCGGCGATGATCGACGTGATCGGCGGGCACACCAAGGTGATGTTCTCCTCGCTGGTGCAGACTACGCCGCACATCAGATCCGGCAAGCTGCGCGCACTCGGCACCGGCGGATTGAAGCGCAACCCCGTGCTGCCCGACGTGCCGGCGATCGCCGAGGCCGGCGTGCCGGACTACGAGGCGGTCAACTGGTGGGGCCTCGTGGCACCGGCCGGCACGCCTCCCGCCATCGTCCAGAAAATCCACGAAGCGGTCGCGGCGGTGCAGAATTCCGAGGAGGTCAAGAAGCACTTCGCCTCGGAAGGCGCGCAGATCGTCCAGATGAGCACGCCCGAGTTCGCGGCCTTCATCGAAAAAGAGATGAAGAAGTGGGAGCGCGTGGTGAAAGAGGGAAACATCAAGGCGGAGTGACAGGCCATGCCTTCGCCATTGCTTCGTGCGGGTGGTGTTCGCGCCGCGCGCTCTGATTGTCGTCCCCGCGAAAGCGGGGACCCAGTTTGCAATATCGCGATGCAGGTTTCACTGGATTCCCGCTTGCGCGGGAATGACCGGCGGAGAGGCCGAAGCAAATCAAACGGCACCGGATTGAGCGTGTGGGCCGCCGCCACCGTAGCAGCCTCTCTGCTCTTGGCTGCTCCGATCTCAGCCGCGGCGCAGGACTACCCCACCAAGCCCGTTCGCGTAATCGTTCCGTTCCCGCCAGGCGGCATCAACGACACCGTCGGCCGGATGATCGCAACGCAACTGAGCACGCGGCTCGGCAAGCAGTTCGTCGTGGAGAACCGCGGCGGCGCGGGCGGGGTCGTCGGCAGCGAGTTCGCCGCCAATGCGCCGAAGGACGGTTATACGCTGCTCATCGTTTCGATCGCGCACGCGGTCAATCCGTGGCTCTACAAGCTGCCTTACGATCCGATCAAGGCGTTCGCTCCGATCGCCGCGATCGTCACCGCGCCCAACGTCATTGTCGTCCACCCGTCGCTGCCGGTGCATTCGGTGAAGGAGCTGGTCGCGCTCGCCAAGCAGAAGCCCGGCGGCGTGCAATACGCCTCGGCCGGAATCGGCAGCTTCATGCATCTGGGCGGCGAGATGTTCAAAGTCACCGCCGGTGTCGATCTCCTCCACGTGCCGTTCAAGGGCGCCGGCCCGGCGATGATCGACCTCGTCGGCGGCCACACCAGCGTCGGCTTCGCCACCACGATCACCGCGCCACCACATATCCGCGCGGGAAAACTGCGCGCGCTCGGCGTCGGCGCGGCGACGCGTAATGCTGCACTGCCGGACGTCCCGACGGTGGCGGAGGCGGGCGTCCCCGGCTACGAAGTCGCCAACTGGATCGGCATCGTGGGGCCGGCCGGCATGCCGGCCGCCATCGCCGACAAGCTGCACAAGGAGATTTCGGCCATCCAGAATTCGCCCGAGATCCAGAAGCAGTTCGCGGCCGAGGGCGCCGAGGCGCTGCGGATGAGCTCGGCGGAGTTCGGCACCTTCATGGTGAAGGAAACCGCGAAATGGGAGCGCGTCGTGAAAGAGGGGAACATCAAGGCGGAGTGACGGGCAAAACATTCTCCGCCGGTCATGCGCGGGCTTGACCCGCGCATCCATCTCAGCGTTGAAAGTCGTTTCAAATCGATGGATCGCCGGGTCAAGCCCGGCAATGACACATCCGGGGCGGTCGCCATGATCGGCAATCTCATTACAAAGAAGGACGTCTGGGCCGGGGCGATGCTGATCGCCATCGGCGCGGTCGCGATGTTCATTGCGCGCAACTATCCGTTCGGCACTGCGCTGCGCATGGGCCCGGGCTATTTCCCAATGCTGCTCGGGGGCCTGCTGATCCTGTTCGGGCTGGCGATCCTCGCATCCGGTTTGCGCGAGGGGGACAAGATCGCCGGCGCCTGGCCGCTACGCGCGCTCATCATTCTGCCGCTGTCGCTTGTGCTGTTCGGCGTGCTGATGGAGCGCGCCGGCTTCATCCCGGCGATGCTGGTGCTGATCTTCGGCTCGGCGACGGCAAGCACGGAATTCCGCTTCCTGGAGGTGCTGCTGTTCTCGATCGGGCTGACCGCGCTCGCGGTCGTGGTCTTCGTGCTGCTGCTCGGCCTGCCCTACCCGCTCCTCGTCGGCTTCAACTGACGCCGTCATGGACCTGTTCGGCAACCTCATCTACGGCTTCAGCGTCGCGCTCTCCTGGCAGAACCTGCTTTATTGTCTGATCGGCGTGACGGTCGGCACCTTGATCGGCGTGCTGCCGGGCATCGGGCCGCTCGGCACGATCGCGATCCTGATGCCGATCACGTATGGGATCACGCCGGTCGGCGCGCTGATCATGCTGGCCGGCATCTATTACGGCGCACAGTATGGCGGCTCGACCACCGCCATCCTGGTCAACCTGCCGGGCGAAACCTCCGCCGTCGTCACCTGCATCGACGGCTACCAGATGGCGCGCCAAGGCCGCGCCGGTCCAGCGCTGGCGATCGCCGCCCTTGGCTCGTTCTTCGCCGGGACGGTCGGCACGCTGTTGATCGCGGTCGCCGGGCCGCCGCTCGCCGAGGTCGCGCTCAAGTTCGGCTCGCCGGAATATTTCTCGCTGATGCTGATGGGGCTCGTCGCCGCCGCCGTGCTGGCGCAGGGCGACATGATGAAGTCGCTCGCGATGGTGGCTATGGGGCTCCTTCTCGGCAGCGTCGGCTCCGACGTCAACACTGGCGTACAGCGCTTCAGCTTCGGCATCACGGAACTCTCCGACGGCATCGGCTTCATCGTGGTCGCGGTCGGCGTGTTCGCGATCGGCGAGATCATCGGCAATCTCGGCGACAAGGAAGAGCGGCGCGTCTTCACCAGCAAGGTGACGAACCTGTTCCCGTCGAAGGACGATTTCAAACGCTCGATCGGGCCGATCCTGCGCGGCACCGCGCTCGGCTCGTTCTTCGGCGTGCTGCCGGGCACCGGGCCGGCGATCGCGTCGTTCGCGTCCTACATGCTGGAGAAGAAGATCGCCGCCGACCCGTCGCGCTTCGGCCAGGGCGCGATCGAAGGCGTGGCAGCGCCCGAAGCCGCCAACAATGCCGACGCACAGTGCAAATTCATCCCGATGCTGACGCTCGGCCTGCCGGCATCGGGCGTGATGGCGCTGATGCTCGGCGCGCTCACCATCCAGGGCATCCAGCCCGGCCCAGAGGTGATGACCTTGCGGCCCGATCTGTTCTGGGGGCTCGTGGCCTCGATGTGGATCGGCAACCTGATGCTGGTCGTGCTCAACCTGCCGATGATCGGGCTGTGGGTGAAGCTCCTGCAGGTGCCCTATCGGCTGCTGTTCCCCGCCATCATGGCGTTCTCGGCGATCGGCATCTACAGCGTGAACTCGTCATCGTTCGAGATCTACCTGACGGCGCTGTTCGGCATCTTCGGCTTCATCTGCATGAGGCTCGGTTTCCCGATGGCGCCGATGCTGCTGGGTTATGTGCTCGGTCCGATGATGGAGGAGAATTTGCGCCGCTCGATGCTGCAGTCGGGCGGCGATCCGACCGTGTTCGTCACGCGCCCGCTCAGCCTCGTCTTCATCATCGCGACGGTGCTGATCCTGATCGTCATGGTGCTGCCGACGGTACGCCAGCGGCGCGGCGAGATCACGGACTGACCGGCCAACCTGGCAATCGAGATGTCCGACGGCACCTGGACCTGGTCCGTTGCGGTCACTACCTGATATCTTGATTTCGAGCGAAGGATCGTCGTTATGCTAAATCGCCGCCAAACCATCGCCCTCGCAATCGCCGCCAGCGCGGTGACAGTGACGGAAGCCAACGCCGCCGACCCGGCCGCACGGACCTTCCTCGCCTCGATCTACAATGCCTACAAGGGCAAGAACGGCAACGGCATCCCGCTCGACGGCGAAGCCGTCATCAAGCGCTACTTCGAGCCCGGCCTCACCGCGCTCATCATCAAGGACCAAAAGGACGCCGAAAGCCGCGGCGACGTGCCCATGCTCGATGGCGACCCGTTCATCGACGCGCAAGATTGGGACATCGCGTCCTTCGACATCGCGGTGCAGGACACCGGGCCCAGCAAGGCGCGGGGAACGGTCAAGTTCCAAAACACCGATAAGGCCATGACGGTCGTGCTCGATCTCGTGAAGCTGCGCGAAGGCTGGCGCATCTCCGATATTACGTGGCAGCACGACAATGAATCCTCGACGTTACGGGGGCTCTTCGTGCCACCGTGAGCGGGATCGGAAGATGTCAGCGCAATGTCGTGTTGAACCGGCGGTAATTGTGGCGCCACTAACGGCCGTGACTCGCCGCGTGAAGTTCGGATAATATTTCGACAAGGCGACTGTAGGGAGGAGTACTCGAACATGAGATATCCAACGATCGCTGCTCTGGCCGCAATCATCGTTCTCGCCGCCGCAAGCCTCCTCGCCAAACCCGCCGCGGCGATGCCGGTCAGCAATCTCGCCACCACTGCGAGCGGGCTTTCGGACACGCAGAGCGTCGCCTGGGTGTGCGGCCCATTCCGCTGCTGGTGGGCGCCTCGCCGGTACTACGCGCCGGTCGTCATCGCTCCGCGCATCTATTACGGTTATGCGCCGGCGTACGGTTACGGCTACGGGCCGTACTACAGCTATAGCGTGGGCTACCCCAGGTACGGCTACCGACGCGGCTGGTACGGCCGGCGCTGGTGAGTGCCGATCACTCCGGCTTCACGCCCGACTGCTTGATGATGTTGAGATACTTGTCGCCCTCCGCCTTCACGAAGGCGGCGAACTGATCGACCGTCATCGGGTTCACGTCGGCGCCGTCGTCGCGCAGCCGCGCGCGGAAGTCGGGCTGCGTGACGATCTTGTTGATCTCGGTATTGAGCCGCAAGACGATGTCCTTCGGCGTGCCGCGCGGCGCGAAGATTCCCTGCCAAAGGCTGAGATCGAAGTCGCTGAAGCCGCCGCCCTCCGCGACCGTCGGCACGTCGGGCGCCGCCGGCGAACGCTTCGCGGTCGAGACCGCGATCAGCTTCAGCTTGCCGGCCTTCACCTGCGCGACCGCGGCCGGGAACCCGGAAAAAAAGAAATCGACGTGCCCGCCGAGAAGATCGTTCAGCGCCGGTCCTGCGCCCTTGTAGGGCACGTGCGTCATGTTGGTCTTCGAGCGCAGCTTGAGGAGTTCGCCGGCGAAATGCCCCGGCGTCCCGGTGCCCGAGGATGCGAACGTCAGCGCCTTGCCGGATGAGGCCTTGAGCATATCGGCGACGCTGGTATGCGGCGCCGCAGCCGGGATAACCAGCGCCAGCGGCACGATGGTGGCGAGCGCAACCGGCTGCAGGTCCCGTTCGGCATCGTAGGTCAGCCCCTTGATCCAGTGCTGGTTGATGGCGATCTCGCCGGTCTGCCCGACCAGCAGCACGTGCCCGTCGGGCGGCGCGGAGACGACGGCCTGCGTTCCGATGGCACCGGTCGCGCCCGAGCGGTTCTCCACCACGACGTTCTGGCCGAGCGCGGCCGCCAGCCGGTCCGAGAGAAGGCGCGCGACGATGTCGCCGGTGCCACCCGGCGCATAGGCGACGACGAGATGCACTGGCCGGCTCGGATAGGTCTGCGCGAAAGCCGGCAACGTCGTCGCAAGCGCCGCAATCGCGGCCGCGATGGGGAGATACCGGCGTCGCAAGGTCATGGGCGCTCGCTTGTGGTGATGAGCCGAAGGATGCGCGAGATTTGAACATGGTTCGCCGGCAGCGCGCAATGCGCGGCCTCGACGCAGGTCAGATCGTGCCGTCGCGCGCGCGAACCGACTGATTGTATAGCGCAAGCGCGAGTGCCGAGAGGCCCATGGCGGCGATGGTCAAGGCCAGCGGCAGCGCGCTCTGCCCGAGCGTATGCCCGACCAGAATCCCGATCGACGAAGCGGCCACCTGCTGGGTGAACCCGAGCGTCGAGGACGCGGCGCCGGCACGCTCGGGAAAGGGCGTGAGTGCACCCGCCATCGATTGCGGCAGGGCAAGTCCAAGTCCGACGAGGTAGACGACGACCGGCAGCGCCAGGGCGAGCGGCGAGTGCAGGTCCATGATGGTGGTCGCCACCATCGCAAGGCCACCCGCCGCAAGCGCGACGCCTCCCCACACGATGGTGCGGTCGAGGCCGAGCCGGTTGACCATCTTGGTCGCGAGCAGCGTGCCGGTAAGATATCCGAGCGTGGTCGCGGCGAACACGAGGCCGAAGGCCAGCGCCGAGAGACCGTAAATATCTTGCAGTACGAACGACGAACCGGAAATCCACGCGAACAGTCCGCCGTAGGACGTCGCCACGATCGCCGTGTACAGCATGAAGCGGCCATGGCTTGCGAACGCACCGTAGTTACGTATGACCGCCGGCAGCGAAAAGCCCGCCGATGCCGATTTCAGGGTTTCCGGCAACAGCACCGTCACCATCGCAAACGCGCAAATGCCGAACGCCGCCATCAGGTAGAAGCTCGCCTGCCAGCCGACTGTGGTCTGCAAGATCGCGCCGAGCGAGGGCGCAATCGCCGGCGCGAGCGCCATGATGGCGCCCATGCGGGAGAATTCGCGGCCGGCACGGGCGCCCGCATAGAGATCGCGCACGATCGCGCGCGCCAGCACCGGAGCACCCGCCACGCCGAAAGCCTGCACGCCGCGCAGCACAATCAGCATCTCGATCGATACCGCCAGCGTGCAGCCGATCGAGGCTGCGACGTAGATCGCAAGCGTCGTCAGCAGCAGCGGCTTGCGGCCAAAGTGATCCGAGAGGGGGCCGTACACCACTTGGCCGATCGCAAAACAGAAGAGGAAGGCGGACAGCGTAAGCTGCACCTGCGGTACCGGCGCACCGAATGTCCGCCCGATCGCGGGCAGCGACGGCAGATACATGTCGGTTGAGGTCGGTCCGACTGCCGTGAGCAGCGCCAGCAGAGCGGTCAGCGCCAAGGTGTCGGGACGCAGCAACATGGTTGTTGTTAGGCCATGGCGCCCGACAATCCTACCGCCGGTGGGGGAATGATGGGTCTGCGGCGCGCGGGCTTGACGCGATGGCTCGCACCGGACACTGCGCGCTTGCGGTCAGCGGTCGCCCGCGTCCGTCGCGCTCCCGGCAGAATTATCGGGCACGCCGTAGCGATGCAGGTCGGTGCCGTGCACATCGAGCCAGGTCTTGGCGCGATCGAACTCCGGATAGATGCGCTCGACCAGCCGCCAGAACCGCGCCGAGTGGTTGAGCTCGACGAGATGCGCGACCTCATGCGCGGCGAGATAGTCGAGCACATAGGGCGGCGCGAGGATCAGCCGCCAGGAGAACGACAACACTCCGGTGTTCGAGCACGAGCCCCAGCGGCTCGATTGATCGCGCACCGAGACCCGTTTGATGGCGACGTTCAGTTCCTTGGCGTAGCGCCGGGCCGCCACATCGAGTTCGCTCGCCGCCGCGCGCCGCAAGAAGTCGGAAATGCGCCGGTTGATGTGCGGCGGTTCGCCCGCGACGCAAAGGAGCCGGTTGCCGAGATCGTCGGTCGCGGTCCAAACCGTGCCACGCACGCCGCGGCGATGCACGATGCGGTGCGGGTCGCCGCGCAGCGGAACCTCGAAGCCATGCGCAAAGGGCGCCGCCTCGGGCAGGCGCTTCAGCCGAGCCGCGATCCAGGCACCGTGCTTTTGCGCAAAGTCGCGGGCCTCCCGCAGATTGCCGCGCGGCGGCATCGTGAGAACCACTTCGCGCGAAGCGGCGTCGATCCGCAACGTGTAGCGCCGCGCCTGGCGATGCCGGCGCAATCGCACGAGATAGACCGACCGGTCGAACAGCACCTGAATCGACGACGGCTCGCTCGGACGGCGATAGAGCAATGCGCGCAGCGCCATAACCAGTTCCACCAAAAGGCCCGCCGAAATACTGCCACAAGGCAAGCGACCCACATCGGGCCGCCGCAGAAATATCCCGCTTCCCCAAGATACGGATGACAAATGAACAAACGCCACTAGTTCTTGCGGTAGCGAAACGCTGAACCTAGGTTCACAATTTATTCGGGAGAGGGCTGTGGACAAGCTCGAGTTATCCACAAGTAAGACCTGTTGAGAACATCGCAAAAAGATAATTGAAACCAATGGTTTAGGTCGGGTGACGCGATCCGCCTCCGTGGCGAATCAGGGAGAAGTGCCGGTGGCAAGCCCTTCGGCGCCATTTCGGAGGGCGAAACGCGCCCTCTAGACCCGAGTTCCCGGCGGGACGAGCGGCGCCCCCTGCACGTCATCGACGGACGTATCCGACTCGGCCACCGCAGCAGTCGGATGCGCGGAGCCGTTGGTCTTCGCGACGACGCTGAGATTGGCTGCGCGCTTTCCGGACCGGCTGGCGGTCGCGGGAAAGTTGCTCGACAGCACGAAATCGGAGATGCGCGGCGCGATCTCGGAGCGGAAGCGCGAACCGTTGAACACCCCGTAGTGGCCGACACCGGGCTGCAGCCAGTGCGCCTTGCGCTCCGGCGGAATGTTCACGCAGAGCTGATGCGCCGCCTCGGTCTGGCCGACGCCCGAGATGTCGTCATGCTCGCCTTCGACGGTGAGCAGTGCGACGCGGCGGATTTTCGCCGGGTCGACCTTTTTGTCGCGATGGGTCATCTGGCCCTTCGGCAGGGAGTGACGAATGAACACCGTCTCGACGGTCTGCAGATAGAACTCGGCGGCGAGGTCCATGACGGCGAGATATTCGTCGTAGAACTCGCGATGCTTCTGCGCCGAATCGCCGTCGCCACTGACCAGATGCTGGAACAGATTGCGGTGCGCCTCGATGTGGCGGTCGATGTTCATGCTCATGAAGCCGTGCAACTGCAGGAAGCCCGGATAGACGTCGCGCATGAAGCCCGGATTAGGGAATGGCACCTTGGTGATGACGTTGCCCCGGAACCAATCGAGCCCACGGTGCTCGGCCACCTTGTTCACCATCGTGGGATTGACCCGCGTATCGATCGGGCCACCCATCAGCACCATGGATTTCGGAACGTAGGGATCGTCGTCCGCCTCCATGCGCGCAACGGCGGCCAGCACCGGCACCGACGGCTGGCAGACCGCGAGCATGTGCACATCGCCGCCCAGGAAGTGCAGCATCGAGATGAGGTAGTCGATGTAGTCGTCGAGATCGAAACCGCCCTCGCCGACCGGCACCATGCGCGCATCGACCCACTCGGTGATGTAGACGTCGTGGTTGGGCAGGAAGCCTTCGACGGTGCCGCGCAGCAGGGTCGGGTAATGCCCCGACATCGGCGCGACGATCAGCAGGCGCGGCTGCGGACGGCGCGGCTGGTGCTCGAAGGTGCGCTCGAAATGCAGCAGGTTGCAGAACGGCCGTTGCCACACGGTCGAGATATGGACCGGAACCTGCGTGCCGCCAACCGGCGTCGAGTTGATCATCCACTCGGGCTTGCCGTAACGGCGGGTCGAGCGTTCGAACAGTTCGAAGCTCGCCGCCATCGTCTTGCCGAACGATGTGTGGGACAGAGGATTGACGGGGTTCTTGAAAAATAGCCGCGCAGCATCGGCGAAGGCGCGCGACGGATTGAGCGCCGCGTGGCTCATCTCGTAAAACCAGTAGGCCGGCGCCGCATACATCGGGCCGTGGTCGCCGGCTGCGGCCGGCGTACCGCCAAACTCACCAATAGCCATAGTCCCGGACTTCTATGTCATTGCTGCGCTGCAACATAGTGTCGTCATTCTGTCACGACGAGTCAACCTTGCGGCACTTGAATTTCCGCTGCGTTAACGATGCCGAAAGTTCCATCCGCCGCTGACGCGATCGGATGAAATGCTATTCCCCGGTCTGCAGCAGCGAACCAACCGAGCGGGCGCTTTCGAGGAGCTTCAGGAACGTCACGACCGCTGCCGCGAAGTAGAGCACGTTGAGGGCGAACGCCTTCACCATGAGCTCGGGGCGGAAGACGTGCTCCAGGACCAGCGCTCGCATGCCCTCGAACACGTAGGTCGGCGGCAACGCCCAGGCGACCGGCTGCAGCCAGTCCGGCAAGACCGTGACCGGATAGTAGACGCAGGTGAGCGGCATGAGGACGAACATCAGCGTCCAGGCGAGGCTCTCCGCCCCCATGCCGTTGCGCATGATCACACCGGCGACCACGATCCCGACCGCCCAGCTCGTCAGCACCAGGTTGAGGAAGAAGGCCGCGAGCGCGAAGCCGAGGCTGTAGATGTTGAAGTCGAAGAACGCGATCGCGGCGAACGTGACCGGCACCATGCCGATCGCCAGCCGGATCACGCTCATCGTCATCAGCGCGCACACGAACTCGATCGGCCGCAGCGGGCTGATCATCAGGTTCGACAGATTGCGCGACCACATTTCTTCGAGGAATGAGACCGAGAAGCCGAGCTGGCCGCGGAACAGGATGTCCCACATCAGCACCGCGCTGATGAACATGCCGCCGGCACGCGCGAAGAAGCCGGCATTCTGCGTGATGTAGAGTTGCAGGAAGCCCCAGACAAAGAGCTGCACCGCCGGCCAGTAGATCAATTCGGCGAGCCGCGTCCAGGACGAGCGCAGCAGATAGAGATAGCGCATCACCATCGCGCCGACGCGGCCCAGGTCGAGCGTGAGTGCGCTGGTTGAACTGTCCGCTCATTGCGCGGCCTCGCGCACGGCTTCGCCGCGGCCGCGCGCCACGTCGAGAAACACCTCTTCCAGCGTCTCGCGGCCGTAACGCGTCAGCAGCCGTTCCGGCGTGTCGTCGTCCTCGATCCGCCCGCGCTTCATGATGATGACGCGTTCGCACAGGCGCTCGACCTCCGCCATATTGTGCGAGGCGAGCAGGATGGTCGCGTTCTGCCGGCGGCGGAACTCCTCGATATGGCTGCGCACCCAGTCGGCGGTATCGGGATCGAGCGAGGCGGTGGGCTCGTCGAGCAGCAGAACGTCCGGCGCGTTGATCAGCGCCTTGGCGAGCGCGACGCGGGTCTTCTGTCCCGACGAGAGCTTGCCGACCGGCCGGTCGATGAACTCCGTCAAATCGAGATCGTCCGCCAGCCCGGCAATGCGCTCGGCGAGGCCATCCACATGGTAGAGCCGGCCGAACACCCGCAGGTTCTGCCGCACGGTCAGCCGGTGCGGCATGTCCACGTAGGGACTCTCGAAATTCATCCGGCCCAGCACGTGGTAGCGCTGGCGCGGCATCTCGGCGCCCAGCACCCGAATGCTGCCGGAAGTGGGCGTGATGAGCCCCAGGATCATCGCGATGGTGGTGGTCTTGCCGGCGCCGTTGCCGCCCAGGAGCCCGGTGACCGAGCCCGGCGGCAGCGCAAACGAAATGCCGTCGACCGCCCGAGTAGTGCGGTAGACTTTCGTCAGCTGGTCGACGGCGATGGCAGGCTCTACAGGCAAGATAAGTGCTCGGTCGGATCGCAGGGCACCGCACATGTGACGCGCGGCACGACGGCGCGCAAGCCCTCGTGGCGGTTGAGCCCGCGCCGCGACGAGCTACATTCGCCCCATGAACGATTTCGCGCCATGATTGGTTTCGCCCCATGACCGACCAGGCCGCCCTCGACGTCCCCCGGACCGAGCGCAGCGTTCGCCTCGACACGCTGGTACGGCTGCGCTGGCTTGCGGTGGTCGGGCAGACCACCGCTGTGCTGGTGGTCTATATCGGGCTCGACTACGAGCTGCCGATCTGGGCCTGTCTGGCGGTGATCGCGCTGGCGGCTTGGCTCAACATTGCGCTGCGCGTGCGCTTTCCGATGACGCGGCGGCTCGAGCCCGACCGCGCGGCCTGGCTGCTCGCCTTCGACATCGCCGAGCTTGCGGTGCTCTTGTTCTTTACCGGCGGACTGCAGAATCCGTTCTCGCTCCTGCTGACGGGGCCGGTGCTGCTGTCGGCGACCGGCCTGCCGCCGCGCATGACGCTGATGCTCGGCGGCTTCGCCATCACCTGCGCGACCGTACTGATCTTCGTCTATTACCCGCTGCCCTGGGGAAGCGAGCCGCTCGATCTGCCGGCGAACTACGTGATGGGCATCTGGCTGTCGCTGCTGCTGGCGATCAGCTTCATCGGCCTGCATGCGTGGCAGATCACCGAAGAAGCGCGCCAGCTCGCCGACGCGCTGGCCGCCACCGAACTGGTACTCGAGCGCGAACAGCATCTCTCGCAGCTTGACGGCCTCGCGGCCGCCGCCGCGCACGAACTGGGCACGCCGCTCTCCACCATCACGGTGATCGCCAAAGAGCTCCAGCGCGCGATCAAGCCGGGCTCCGAACATGCCGATGACATCCGGCTGTTGAACGAGCAGGCGCAGCGCTGCCGCGGCATCCTGAGCAAGCTCACCGAGCTGTCGTCGGCCGGCGCACCGTTCGATCGCATGAAGCTGTCATTGCTGATCGAGGAAGTGGTGGCGCCGCACCGCAACTTCGGCATCGCGATCAATGTCGCGCTCGCACCCAACGACGCCGGCGAGCCGGTCGGCGGACGCAATCCGGCGGTGCTCTATGGGCTCGGCAACCTCCTGGAGAATGCGGTCGACTTCGCGCGCGAGCGCGTCGACGTGGCGGCCTCCTGGAGCGACCAGGATATTTCCGTCACCATCGCGGATGACGGTCCGGGCTTCGCGCCGGAGATCATGGACCGGATCGGCGAACCCTACGTCACCAGCCGCCGCAACCGCGCCGACGCCGGCAGCATCGCGCTCGCCGGCCGCGAGAAGGGCGGGCTGGGTCTTGGCTTCTTCATCGCCAAGACTTTGCTGGAGCGTTCGGGTGCAACGCTCGACTTCAAGAACCGCGCATTTCCCGAACGCGGTGCAGTCGTACGCGTGCACTGGGCGCGCAGTGAATTCGAGCAGAAGATCGAATTCGCAACATGACGGAAACGTAATCTGACAAGATGTTAATGCTTTTCTCTTAACGTCAACCTTGGTTTTTGCTTGTGGTCGTTGGGCGCTGTTCTTAGAATGCATCAATGAAAAGCACGGGGCGATGTATTGCTATCGCCCGTTTGTCGACCCAACTCAGACCAACTCATCTGTGTGGCGGCGAGCGGCGTTTCTTCCTTGGAGGCTTGAATGGCCATGGCTGATCCGATGTCGGTAGCGATTGCGGGTGATCGCTCGCTGCTGATCGTCGAGGACGACAAATCGTTCCTGCAGCGCCTCGCACGCGCGATGGAGAGCCGCGGCTTCGCGGTGACGACCGCCGAATCGGTAGCCGATGGATTGAACCGTCTGGAAGCAAATCTGCCCGCATACGCTGTGGTCGACATGCGGCTCGAGGACGGCAATGGTCTCGACGTGGTCTCGGCGCTGAAGAAGCGCCGTCCCGATGCACGCGCCATCATCCTCACCGGCTACGGCAACATCGCCACCGCGGTGAATGCCGTGAAGCTCGGCGCGGTCGATTATCTCTCGAAGCCGGTCGATGCCGACGACGTGGTCGCCGCGCTGCTTGCGCTCGACGGCCGCAAGGCCGATCCGCCGGAGAATCCGATGTCGGCGGATCGCGTGCGCTGGGAGCACATCCAGCGCATCTACGAACTCTGCCAGCGCAACGTCTCGGAGACGGCGCGCCGCCTCAACATGCATCGGCGCACGCTGCAACGCATTCTGGCGAAGCGCGCGCCGAAGTAGCGCGGCGCTGTTCGTCGACCAGCCCGTCCTCTCACTCCGTTCGTCCCCGCGAAAGCGGGGACCCAGAATCCAGACGCTGATTTCGCGACCCTGGGTTCCCGCCTTCGCGGGAACGAACGGGAAATCACATTGCGCCGTTGATCCCGTCCGGATCGGCGAGCGCCGAGAGGCGCAGCGCCGCGGCGCGCGCGAACGCCAGCAGCATGCTCTTGCGGGTCGACGCATGCAGCCGGTGCTCCGGCGCCTCGCAATGGATCGACGCGCCGAATGCGTCCGCCACGATCAGTCCGGTGTCGGGTGGGAAAATCTCGCACGGCACATCGAGCGTGGTGGCGAAGAACAGCCGGTCGCAATGCAGCCGATAGTCCATCCACTTCTGGTCGGCGCGGAAGTCGGCGACCGACGACTTGATCTCGACGATCCAGATCTCGCCGCCCGCGCCCAGCGCCACCAGATCGGCCCGCCGGCCCGATGCGAGCGAAAGCTCGCTCACCACGGACAGTCCGAGCGAATGCAACAGCCGCGTGGTGCCGCGCGCAATCGCGAGCGCGGTCGGCGATTGCCGGCCGTCGATGGGCAGCGAAGCGGCGAGTGAGCTGATGCTCATGGAATGCAGGATTCCCGGCAGCGGAACGACTGTGTTGGAACGCTGAACGATACGCATGCAACGACCCTCAACGCTTACGCCGCAATCGCCGCCAACACTGCGGCTCCCGCCCGGCCTGGTTGTCATCCCCGCGAAAGCGGGGAACCAGTCCGGCGGCTCAGAGACCAAGTCGTCACGGTCCCCGCTTTCGCGGGGACGACAATCAGTGCTCGCGGCCCCGCCCTATTCTGCCGCGGCGGCGCGCTCGTTGAAAGCCCGTGCCAGCGCCTCGCGGCTGGGCGCGATCACGCCGCGCTCGGTGATCAGCCCGGTGACCAGCCGGGCCGGGGTCACGTCGAAGCCGTAGTTCGCGACCGCCGAACCCTCGGGCACCACCCGCACCGTCTCGATCCGGCCGTCGGCGGTGCAGCCCGGTCATGGTCGCAACTTCATCGGCGGCGCGCTGCTCGATCGGAATTTCGGCAAGTCCGTCCGAGACGGTGAAGTCGATGGTGGGCGACGGCAGCGCCACGTAGAACGGCACGCCGTTGTCGTGCGCGGCCAGCGCCTTGAGATAGGTGCCGATCTTGTTGCAGACATCGCCGTTCGCCGTCACCCGGTCGGTGCCGACGATCGCGAGATCCACCATGCCGTGCTGCATCAGGTGACCGCCGGTGTTGTCCGGGATCACGGTGTGCGGCACGCCGTGCTGGCCGAGTTCCCAGGCGGTGAGCGAGGCGCCCTGGTTGCGCGGGCGGGTCTCGTCGACCCAGACATGCACGGGCAGGCCCGCGATCGTGCGCCGCATAGATCGACGCAGTGGCGGTGCCGACATCCACGGTGGCGAGCCAGCCGGCATTGCAATGGGTGAGCACGTTGACGCGTTCGCCGGGCTTCTTTTCCGCCGCGATCTGCCTCGATCAGCTTGACGCCGTGGCGGCCGATCGCCTGGTTGATCGCCACATCCTCGTCGGCAATTTCGTTGGCACGCCGGTAGGCCGCGGCGACGCGATCCTCGCGCGCGCGGTTGCGCACCGCGGCCACCATCTCGTCGAGCGCCCATCTGAGATTGATCGCAGTCGGCCGCGTGGCGAGCAGCGTCGCATAGGCGCGCTCCAGCGCCTCATCCGAGGCGTCGGCCCTGAGGGCCAGCGCCATGCCGTAGGCCGCGGTCGCCCCGATCAGCGGCGCACCGCGAATCTGCATCGAACGGATCGCGTGCGCGGCATCGTCGAGCGTCGTGAGCCGCACGGTGGCGAAGCGATGCGGCAGCGCGGTCTGGTCGATCACCCCGACCGTTGCGCCGTCCGGCTCGAGCCAGATGCTGCGGGTATGCCTGCCGTCGACCTTCATGCTTTTTCATAACGCGGTTCGCCCCGGCCGCAAAGCGGACTTGCCCGCGGCACCGGCTTGGCCCAAGCTTCCCTGAAACGGGGAGCAGCCGATGGCGACGATCGACTACGAGGTTGAATACAACAACCGCGCGCGCGTGCCCGAACACCCGGAAATCTTCGCGGGCTGGACGCGGGACGCCGAGGCCTATCGTCTCCAAGCGATGGAGGAGCGCCGCGCCGAACTGGGTCTCGCCTATTCGGACACACCGCGGCAGACCATCGATCTGTTCTGGCCCTCCTCCGCCGAGAAGGCGCCGCTCGCTCTCTTCATTCACGGCGGCTACTGGCGCTCGCTCGAACCGTCGATGTTCAGCCACATGGCGCGCGGGCTCAACGCGCACGGCATCGGCGTCGCGGTCGCCGGCTACAATCTCTGCCCACAGGTCGCCATCGCGGACATCATCGAGGAGATGCGGCACGCCTGCCTGTTCCTCTGGCAGCGCACCGGGCAGCGTCTCCTGGTGTACGGCCATTCCGCCGGCGCACATCTCGCCAGCGCCATGCTGGCAACCGACTGGCACTCGCTCTATCCGAAGATGCCGCAGGATTTCGTGCCGGCCGCCTACGCGGTATCTGGAATTTTCGACCTCACACCGCTGCTCGAGGTCGCGTCCGCGAAGGACTTGATTTCCGATCCCGCCGAGGTGCCCAAGGTGTCGCCGATCTTCTGGCCGGCGCCCGCCGGCCGCACGTTCGACGCCGTGGTCGGCAGCATCGAATCGTCCGAATTCCTGCGCCAGAGCCGGATCATCGTGGACGCCTGGAAGAAGGGCGGCGCCGACACCCGCTACGGCGAGATCGCGGGCGCCAACCATTTCGACGTGCTCGATCCACTCACCGATCCGAACAGTGCGATGGTGACCCGGCTGGTCGAACTGGCGAAAAAGATTCAGTAGGACGCCGGCACCGCAAGAAGGGCCTTCGTTATTGCGCCCTCTCCCCTTGCGGGAGAGGGCTACGCTAGCAGCTCAACAAATTCTGATGGGTGAGGGGTCATCGTGAGGTGCGATCACCCCTCACCCATTCTTTATTGTTGAACTGCTGCGGCTGCCCTCTCCCGCAAGGGGCGAGGGCGCAATAACTTCGACCGCAGCGCTCGGAAAGCTAGAAGCACACCGCGCGTTCAGAAGAACGCCTGGATGCCGGTCTGCGCGCGCCCGAGGATCAGCGCGTGGATGTCGTGCGTGCCCTCGTAGGTGTTGACGGTCTCGAGATTGCACATCACGCGCATCACGTGGAACTCGTCCGAGATGCCGTTGCCGCCGTGCATGTCGCGCGCCATGCGGGCGATGTCGAGCGCCTTGCCGCAGTTGTTGCGCTTGAGAAGCGAGACCGCGGGCGGCGCCGCCCTGCCCTCTTCGAGCAGCCGCCCGAGGCGCAGCGCCGCGTGCAGGCCAAGCGTGATCTCGGTCTGCATGTCGGCGAGCTTCTTCTGCACGAGCTGATTGGCCGCCAGCGGCCGTCCGAACTGCTTCCTGTCGAGCACGTATTGCCGCGCGCGATGCCAGCAGAACTCCGCCGCGCCGATGGCGCCCCATGCAATGCCGGCGCGCGCCACGTTGAGACAGCCGAACGGGCCGGCGAGCCCCTTCACGTTCGGCAACAGATTTTCTTCGGGGACGAAGGCGTCCTCCAGCACGATCTCGCCGGTGATCGAGGTGCGCAGCGACAGCTTGCCCTCGATCTTCGGGGTCGAGAAGCCCTTGGTGCCGCGCTCGACGATGAAGCCGCGGATGACGCCGTCGAGCTTCGCCCACACCACCGCCACGTCGGCGGCCGGCGCATTGGTGATCCACATCTTGGTGCCGGTGAGCCTGAAGCCGCCCGGCGCCTTCTCGGCGCGCGTCACCATCGAGCCCGGGTCGGAGCCGTGGTCGGGCTCGGTCAGGCCGAAGCAGCCGACCCATTCGCCGGAGGCAAGCTTCGGCAGGTACTTCTTCCTCTGCGCCTCGCTGCCGTAGGCGAAGATCGGGTGCATCACCAGCGACGACTGCACCGACATGGACGAGCGGTAGCCGGAATCGACGCGCTCGATCTCGCGCGTGATCAGCCCATAGGCGACATAGCCCAGCCCCGCGCCGCCGTATTCCTCCGGGATGGTGGGACCGAGCAGCCCAAGCTCGCCCATTTCCCGCACGACCTCGGGATCGTAGCGCTCTTCGCGATAGGCCGAGAGCACGCGCGGGAACAGCTTGTCCTGCGCATAGCCGCGCGCGGTGTCGCGCACCATGCGCTCTTCTTCGGTCAGTTCGCCCTCGAGGTCGAGCGGGTCCTCCCAGTCGAAGGCGGCATCCTTGATGGCGGCCGGCTTGGCGTCCCGCTTCTCGGCAAGTTGCGTCATGGCGTGCTCCTTCGGCGGACCGTGCCGGCCTGGTTGTCGCTGTTGCTCAAGTATACCGCGCGGCCGCGCGGCGCGCGATCTTGATATTTTCGGCCCAGGTAGCGCCTTGGCGGACGGGGTGGCGAATTCGGATATCTTGACAGCCTCCGCGCGCGCGCCTCCATTCAAGAAAACAACACGCGGAGGAAACCATGAACGCAACCAGGCTGACGAGGCGAACTTTCGTGGGCGCCGGTCTCACGGCCGCCGCATGTATGGGGTCGGCGCGCGCCCAGACCAACGAGCCCGACTACCCGCGCCGGGCCGTGACGATCGTCAACCCGTTCGCGCCGGGCAGCATCTCGGACGCGGTCGCGCGCATCGTCGGCCAGTCGCTGCAGGAGCAGCTCGGCCAGCCGTTCGTGGTGGAGAACAAGGTCGGCGGCGGCGGCTTGCTGGCCGGCAGCGCCGTGGCGCGGGCCGTGCCGGACGGCTACACCCTGATGCTGACGGCAAGCTCGAGCTTTTCCGGCGCCGCGCTCTACAAGAGCCTGCCGTACGATCCGGTGAGGGACTTCACCCACGTCGCGCGCATCGGCTGCTTCCCGTGCTTCATCGCCGTCCATCCCGGCGTCCCGGCGAAGACGATCGGCGAGTTCGTCTCTTACGCCAAGGCCAATCCCGACAAGCTGAGCTACGGCCACGGCAACAATGTCGGCCAGATCGTCGGCGAAATTCTCAAACTTCGCACCGGCATCAAGCTCGTGCGTGTTCCCTACCGCAGCTCGCCCGCGGCCGTCACCGACCTGATCGCGGGCCAGATCCAGATGATGATCCCCGATTTCAATACCGGAATGGCGCAGGCCCAGGCCGGCAGTATCCGCGCGCTCGCGATGCTCATGAAGGACCGGAGCCCGCGCCTGCCGGACGTGCCTACCCTGCACGAAACGGTGATGCCGGGCTTCGAGATCCTGCCGTGGTGCGGGCTGTCGGCGCCGCCCAACCTGCCGCCGCAGATTACCCAGAAGCTCGCGACCGCGGTGACGAAGGCGCTGGCCGATCCCGCCATCCAGAAGCGGCTGGCGGGCGCCGGTGTCGACCTGTTCGGCGGCGGGCCGGCGGTGTTCCAAGCCTATATCAAGGAGCAGTTGGACAACTGGACGGCCCTGATCAAGGACGCGGGCATCGAGCCCACCGCATAGCCGGACGGCACAACGTCGAGGACGCAGAATGACCGAGAAGGTCCAGGCCTACAATTGGAACGACATCCCCCCGCACGAGCCACGCGCCGGCATCACGATGCGGGGCTTTCGCGGCGACAAAGTACTGGTCACCTACAACATGCTGACGCCGGATTTCGCGCCCGGCCCGCACAGCCATCCGTTCGATCAGATCTTCATGATCATCAAGGGCCGCGTGAAGCTCCACGTCGAGGATCAGGTCTTCGACTGCGTCGCCGGCACGGTGGTGCGCATTCCGCCGAACGCGCTGCACTGGGCGGAGGCGCCGGCGCCCGAGGACGGCGTCGCGATCAACATCGACATTTTCGGGCCGGCGCGCGAGGACTACCTCCATCTGGTCAAATACCAGGGCGAGTTGGTCGACGGCGGGCAATAGAGCCGGCGGGCGACGCCGAAAACACGGACGGCAGCCATACGCCCAACATTGCGGCGGGCGGACCTGTCGGCTATCTAGTGGCGCAGGCGCCCGTAGCTCAGCTGGATAGAGCGCTGCCCTCCGAAGGCAGAGGTCACAAGTTCGAAATCTTGTCGGGCGCGCCAACCAGTACTCATCTACGAACCAGCTTCGGCGGATTTGGGCCGTGAATGCTCGTCGTCCTGTTGGAATTAACGCAGCACGCCGGGTGCATAGATCGTACGCAGATCGAAGCGATCCCCGAGCCGCTGTTCGAGATCGAGACTCTCTTCGACATGAGCCAGATGCTTGCGCATGAGGCTCATCGCCGGGTTGACGCGGTTCTCCTCCAGCAGATTGAGAAAGACCGCATGGTCGTCATGCCAGCACATCATGGTGTTCTGGTTTTCGTAAAGCGCGACGACCAGCGACGTGCGCGCCACGAGCCGCCGCACGATGGTGTAGAGGATCGGATTGCCGGCGCACTCGCCGAGCAGGATGTGAAACTCGCCGGAGAGCCGGATCGCTTCGCGCAGGCGTCCGCTGCGCCGGCTCTCCGCCTCCGCCTCCACATTGCGGCGTAGCGGTTGCAGGAGCTCCGGGGTCGCCCGTTCTGCCACGATCCGCGTGATCTCGCACTCGATGACCTTGCGCGCGTCGAAAATCGCGCGCGCCTCCATGGCGTCGGGCACCGCGACGAAGGCGCCCCGATTGCGATGCATGGTGATGAGGTCGTCATAGGCAAGCCGTTGCAGCACCTGTCCGATCTGACGGCGGCCGACGTTGAAGATTTCACACAGCGTCAATTCGTTCAGCTTGGTGCCGGGCGGCAGCCGTTGATCGACGATCGAGTTGAAGATATGCGCGTAGACCTCGTCGAGGCCGTCGACTTGGGGCCGGTTGAGCGCATTGCTCAGCCCGACGAGCTTCTTCCTGCCGCCGCGAGAATTGCTGTGCACCATGCATGGATTTTGTGCTCCAGATTGCGCGCAATCAATGCCAAAGATTGAGCAATATAGCTAATCTTGTAGCGCGCAATATGGTACGGTCCTTGCAGGGATTGAGGTCACTCAATCCTCGGAGGATCCATGAGCGCACACCCATTCCGGAGCCCGGTCGCCCTCCTCGCAATGGCCGCGACGACGGCCCTCTGCTGGTGCTCGCCGGTTGCGGCACAGACCGAACTGAAGGTCTCGCTGAATGCACCCTACGACGGTTCCAACGCCGCCTTCTTCCTCGCCGACGAGAAGGGGTACTACGCCGCCGAGGGGATCAAGCCATCGTTCGATCCGTCGGGCGGCTCCGGCGAGGCGGTCACTCGCATCGGCAGCGGCACCTACGACTTCGGTTTCGGCGACATCAACGTGCTGATGGAGTTCAACGCCAAGAATCCGGCAAATGCCGGCCGCGGCGTCTACATGCTCTATTACCGCTCTCCGCTCTCTGTCGGCACCTTCGCGAAGAACAACATCAGCAAGCCGGCCGATCTCGACGGCAAGAAGATGGGCGGCGCGCTGTCCGACGGCGCCTACAAGCTGTTCCCCGCTTACGCCAAGCTCGCTGCGATCAACGCCGGTTCGATCAAATGGCAGTTCGGCGATCTGCGGCTACGCGAAGCCTTGCTGCTGAAAGGCGACGTCGATGCGATCCTCGGCTTCGACTCGACGATGTATTTCAATTTCGTGCGCCAGGGCATCGCGCCGGCCGACATCAAGTTTCTCTACTACTCGGATGCCGGCCTGAACATCTACGGCAACGCCATCCTGGCGTCGAAGAAGATCCTCGACGGCAACCCGAAAGCGGTGCGCGGCTTCGTCGCAGCCACCGCCAAAGGCTGGCGCGACGCAATCGCAAATCCCGCCGCCGCCATCGCGGCGCTGAAGAAGCGTTCGAGCCTGGTGGATGAGAAGCTCGAGCAGGCGAAGCTCGAATGGCTGATCAAGAACCAGCTCGTGACGGACGAGTCGAAAGCCGCCGGGCTGGGTGGCGTGAACGCGGAGCGGTTCGCCGCTTCCTTGGCAACGGTCGGGTCGGCATTCGAACTGCCCAAGACGCCTGCGCCGGGCGATGTCTTCACGGCGGAGTTCCTGCCGGATGCGGCGATCCGCAAGCTGCCCTAGACCGGAGAATGCAGCCGTTCGTCGACATCTCGGACGTCAGCCTGACTTACGACGGGGGAGCGGCCGGCGGCACGCTCGCCCTCGAAGGCGCGACGCTGCGCATCGACAAGGGCGAGTTCGTCGCGGTCGTGGGCCCCTCCGGCTGCGGGAAGTCGACCCTGCTCAAGCTCGTGTCCGGCCTCAACCTCGCGACCCGCGGCGGCGTGATCGTGGCGAACCGCGAGGTCTCCGCCCCGCTCAGCATCGTCGGGATGGCGTTCCAGAATCCTGTCATGCTGCCGTGGCGCACGACCATCGAGAATGTCCTGCTACCGCTGGAAATCGTCGAGCCGCATGCCAGCCGGTTCCGCTCCGAGCGAAGCCGCTACCTCGAAAAGGCCAACGAGCTCCTCTCGATCGTCGGCCTCGCCGGCTTCGCGGACCACTATCCTTGGCAGCTCTCGGGCGGCATGCAGCAGCGTACGTCGCTGTGCCGTGCGCTGATCCACGAACCTGAATTGCTGCTGCTCGACGAGCCGTTCGGGGCGCTCGACGCCTTCACGCGCGAGGAGCTGTGGGTCGTGCTGGAAGAGCTGTGGCACAAGCAGAAGTTCACCGCCATCCTGGTCACGCACGACCTGACCGAGGCGGTCTACCTCGCCGACACCGTTCATGTCTGCTCGAAGCGGCCCGGCCGCATTGTCGCCAGCCGGCATGTGGCGATCCCGCGCCGCCGCGATATCTACGCTACGGATTTTGTCGCGATCGTGCGTTCGCTCAAGGACAACATCGTCGAGGTGCGAGCCGCATGACCCGCGCTCGAGCCGAAGCCGCCCTGCCCTGGCTGTTCATCCTCGGCCTCCTCCTGCTGTGGGAGGTGGCGTGCATCGCCTTCGCGGTACCGGTTTTCATCCTGCCGAGCCCGACGGTGATCGCGGCCTCATTGCAGAAGCACATCGGACCCATCATCGAGCACTCGTCGGTGACACTGTGGCGCACGCTGGTCGGGTTTGCGATCGCGGTCGCCCTCGGCCTTCTGCTCGGCGTCGCCATCGGCTCGTCTCGTATCGTCTACCGCGGCCTCTACCCAGTCCTCGTCGGCTTCAACAGCATCCCCAAGGTCGCGGTCGTGCCGGTGTTCGTGCTCTGGTTCGGCATCGGCACGCTGCCGGCGATCCTGACGGCATTCCTGGTCTCGTTCTTTCCGATCGCCGTCAACGTCGCGACCGGCCTTGCCACCATCGAGCCCGAGTTGCTCGATGTCATGCGGGCGCTCGGCGCCAACAAGCGAAAGATCCTGCTGAAGGTCGGGCTGCCGCGCTCCATGCCGTACTTCTTCGCATCGCTGAAAGTGGCAATCACGCTCGCCTTCGTCGGTACGATCATCTCGGAAACGGTCGCCTCGAACAGCGGCATCGGCTACCTGATGATGGCCGCGACCGCCAATTTCGACACGCCGCTCGTGTTCGCCGGGCTGCTCGTGATCGCCGTCATGGGCATCGTCATGTACGCGCTGTTCGCCGTGGTCGAGCAGCGCATGACGTTCTGGGCCAAGCGCGGAGAAGGGCTGATGGCATGAGCTCGTTCGATCTCGTCATCCGCGGCGGCACCGTGGTCACGGCGGGCGACCGTGCCCGCTGCGACGTCGGCATTCGCGGCGGAAAGGTCGTGGCGCTCGCCGAGCGGCTGCCGGATGCCGAGCGCACGATCGACGCCGCCGGCCGGCTCGTGCTCCCGGGCGGTATCGACGCGCATTGCCATCTCGACCAGCCGCGCGCGCAGGGGTTGGCCTCGGGCGGTGCCGTCATGGCGGATGACTTCAAATCGGGGTCGCTATCGGCGGCCTTCGGCGGCACCACGACGATCATCCCGTTTGCGGTTCAGCACCGCGGGCAGTCGCTGCGCGAAGCGGTCGCCGATTATCACCGCCGCGCCGCCGGCAAGGCCTATGTCGACTATGCGTTTCATCTGGTTGTGTCGGATCCCACCGCGGCGGTTCTCGGACAGGAGCTGCCGGCGCTGGTCGAAGCGGGTTGCACCTCGTTGAAGGTTTACATGACCTACGAGGCCATGCGTCTTTCGGACGGGCAAATCCTGGAGGTCCTTGCCGCGGCTCGGCGGCTCGGCGCGCTCGTCATGGTACATGCGGAGAACTTCGAGTGCCTGACCTGGCTCACCGAACGCCTGGAGGCGGCCGGAAAGATCGAGCCCAAGTACCACGCCGCCTCGCGTCCGCCCGCGATCGAGCGCGAGGCCACACATCGCGCGATCACGCTTGCCGAGATCGCCGAGACGCCGATCCTGATCGTGCACGTGTCCGGCCGGGAGGCGGCCGAAGAAATCCGCCGCGCCAAAGCGCGCGGATTGAACATCCGCGCCGAGACGTGCCCGCAATACCTTTTCCTCACGGCGGACGATCTCGATGCACCCGATTTCGAGGGCGCGAAATGCATGTGCAGTCCTCCGCCGCGCGACAAGAAGAGCCAGGCCGCTCTCTGGCAAGGCTTGCAGGACGGGCTGTTCGACATTCTTTCCTCCGACCACGCGCCATACCGCTTCGACGATCAGGGCAAGAAATTGCATGGCATGCGCGCCCCATTCCGCAAGGTGGCGAACGGTCTGCCGGGGCTCGAGACGCGGGCACCGCTCCTGTTCTCCGAAGGTGTGGTCGCGGGGCGGATCGGGCTGGAGCGTTTCGTCGCGCTGAACTCCACCAACGCGGCGCGCATCTATGGCCTCTATCCGCGCAAGGGCACCATCGCGGTCGGTTCCGATGCCGACATCGCGATCTGGGATCCTGAAAGAAAGCTGACGATCCGCAATGCGGACCTGCACCATAACGTCGACTACACGCCCTACGAAGGCATGACCATCACGGGCTGGCCCACAACCGTGCTGTCGCGCGGCGACATCATCTGCGCCGACGGGGAATTGCACGCCAGCGCCGGACGCGGCCAATTCCTCGAATGCGGCGCGCCTGAGCCGGTGAGCGCCGCGGCGCGCGCCCCGAAGGAACGGCCATGGATCTAGGTTTGGCCGGCAAGCGCGCTCTGGTGCTCGGCGGTAACCGCGGCATCGGCTTCGGCATCGCAGGCGCGCTCTCCGACGAGGGCGCCCACGTGGCGATCGCGGCGCGCGACCCCGATCGGCTGCGTAGTGCTGCGGGCGAACTCAAGGCGCGCGGCAAGGGCGAGGTGACCACCGCCGAGCTCGATCTTGCCGACACCGCCAACATCCCAATCCTTGCGAAGGGATTGGTCGAGCGCTTCGGCCCGATCGACATCCTGGTGAACAACACGGGCGGCCCGGCTTACGGCGGAGCGGCGGGACGGCCGATCGAAGATTGGCGCTCGGCCTTCCAGGACATGGTGCTCAGCGTCATTGCGCTGACCGACACTCTGCTGCCGGGCATGCGCGCGCGCCGCTGGGGACGTATCCTCACGGTGATCTCCTCCGGCGTGATCCAGCCGATTCCAATTCTGGCGATTTCCAACAGTCTGCGCGCCTCCCTGGTGAGCTGGTCGAAGACGCTGTCGGCCGAGATCGCCGCCGACGGCGTGACGGCGAACATCCTGGTGCCCGGGCGGATCGACACCGAGCGCGTGCGCCTGACCGACCAGGCGGCTGCGAAAAAGGAAGGCATGCCGGTCGAAGATGTCGCTCGGCGGTCGGCTGCCACGATCCCGATGGGCCGATACGGGCGCGTCGACGAATTGGCAGCAGTCGCGGCCTTTGTGCTGAGCGAGCGTGCAAGCTACATGACCGGCACGATGATCCGCGTCGACGGCGGCATCGTGCGCTCGCTCTAACTGCCATGGCCCGATCTCCGCGCGAACTTCGTCAGGAGATCAGGGCGGGCCGCCAGCAAGGACTCACAACGGGGCTTGCCGCCGGTTACGTCCAGACCAACCTCGCAATTGTTCCGTCCGCCTATGCTGACGATTTCGTCGCGTTCTGCCGGGCAAATGCACGCGCCTGTCCGGTGATCGCAATCGGCACGCCAGGCGATCCGTGTCTTCCGTTGCTCGGGGCCGATCTCGATGTTCGCACCGATCTTCCGGCCTACCGGGTCTATCGGCATGGACGACATACGGAGACGACCGGCGACATCTCGGCGCTTTGGCAGTCCGACCACGTCGCGGTGGCGATCGGCTGCTGGTTTTCGATGGAGGACGCCCTGCTGCGCGCCGGCGTCCGATTGCGCCATCTCGAGCTTGGCATCCAGGGGCCGCTGTTCCGCACCGATTTGCCGACGATCGCGGTTGGCGCGTTTGGCGGCCCGCTCGTCGTCTCAATGCGCCCGTTCCAAAGCCATGAGGTAGCAATCGTGAAAGACGTAACCGGCCGCTTCCCGCGAGTTCACGGTGCACCCATTCACGAGGGCTCGCCGCGGGTGCTTGGAATTGATGATCTGACGCGACCGGATTTTGGTGAACCGATGGAGGTTCTGCCCGAAGAAGTGCCGCTATTTTGGGGATGCGGCCTTACAGCGTTGACGGCCTTGGAGCGATCACGAATTCCCCTTTTTATCACTCATGCTCCAGGAGCCATGCTGATCACGGATATGCTGAACGATGATTTGATTGTGAACGCAAGCGGCTGAGCGTCGCGGCTGCGGGAAGCCGGCGTTCAAACGCCCTGCTCGGTGGTCTTCCAACTCCCGACGTGCTAATTTTGCGCAAGGATAGGCCATGCGACGTCGCTACCGATCCACAATCGCCGCCAGAAACGACGGAATTTCAGGCCGGGTACATGATTACGCTTCCCAAGCTTGCCGCAGAGGCCCTGGGTTCGTTCCTCGCCGCCAGCTTGAAGGAGCGGTTCGGATCCACGCACGCGCGGCTGGCCGAAATCATTCCGGTCGCTGCCCGCCTCGCGCTTGAATGCATCGGAAACAGCGATGCGCTTTATCACAACGTCGAGCACACCATGCTCGTCACGTTGGCCGGCCACGACATCTTCATGGGGCGAGCGCTCCTGATGCCTACCACGCCGGCCGACTATTCGAATTTCATCGTCGCCTGCCTCACGCATGACATCGGCTACGTCCGCGGCATGGTGAGAGGAGATGACGACAATAGCTTCGTCGTTGATGAGACTGGACGCAAGGTGACCTTGCCGCGCGGATGCTCCGATGCCGCGCTTGCTCCCTTTCACGTCGAGCGGTCGAAACTGTTTGTGCTCGACCGTATTGCATCCGTCGAGGAACTCGATGCCGCGCGAATCGCACGCGCCATCGGATTTACGCGCTTTCCCTATTCGTTACAGACCGATTCCCAGCTCGACGAAGAAGCGTCCCTGCTGCGAGCCGCGGATCTCATTGGCCAGCTTGGCGACCCGCATTATTTGAGAAAGGCAAATGCGCTCTATTACGAATTCGATGAGATTGGCCTTAACAAGCAGCTTGGTTACGACTCGCCATCGGACATCGTCGACAAGTATCCGCAATTTTTCTGGAACAGCGTTTCGCCGCACATCCAAGCCGGCATCCGCTATCTCAATGTCACCTCAGGTGGGCGGCGCTGGATTGCCAGCCTCTACAGCAATGTATTTCGGGCCGAACACGAACTGCGGCTTACGGGGCCGCAGGCATAGACAGCCGCCGCGTCATTGCGGCGCCGCACGCGCGGTGGCGGAATCGGCAAATTTACACCGTACGTTACGTTGCGGTGCAGCGCTCGCGCTCTCGTGCGGTCCCAAAGTTCTCTTGGCGGGCGAAAACCGCCCAAACACGCAACTCTCGGTCTTTGCGATCGGCTTGGCATAGCCGTCCTGCTTGCCGCTCTTGAGACGGAGACTATTCCCAATCTCCGTAGCCCATGCTGATCTGCGGGCGCTATCCCATCGCGCAGTGAATGAGCTATGAGCGAACAGGCGTCCAAATATTTTGCCTTCATCAGCTACAGCCATCGCGACAAGGCGATCGCCAGTCGGATGCACTCGGCTTTGGAAGGCTATCGCGTTCCGCGCCGGCTGGTCGGCCGGATTGGCCGCGACGGAGCGGTGCCACGCCGGATCGTGCCGATATTCCGCGACCTCGATGAACTGCCGACTTCGTCCAATCTTGGCTCTGCGATCCACGAAGCCCTCTCGGCCTCGCGCTACCTGATCGTCATCTGCTCGCCAAGCGCCGCAGCCTCCATCTGGGTCAATCAGGAGGTCTTGGAGTTCAAGAAGCTCGGCCGCGCCGATCGCATCCTGTGCCTCATCGTCGATGGCGCACCGAACGCCTCGACCAAGACGGGAGCAGGCCAGGAGTGCTTCTGTCCGGCGCTCCGGCACCAGGTTGATACGGAAGGCCGACTGACCACGGAGCCGGTCGAGCCGCTGGCCGCCGACATCCGGCCAGGCAACGACCGCCCCTCCGACGCACGCCTTAAGCTCGTGGCTGGGCTCATCGGGATCAACTACGACGATCTCAAGCAGCGCGAGAAATTGCGGCAACGCTGGCGGCGCGTGATGGCAGCGGCGGCGGCCGTTGCCCTGACGATCGGTGTTGCCGGTTCGTGGCTGGCGATCAGCGATCGCGCGCAAGAGGCCCGCAGGCAACAGATATCCGCCGCCACGCGCAATGCCGCCAAGCTGCTCGCGGAGCAATCCTATTTCGATGTCGTCAAGCAGTCCCTGGCCATTCTGCCGGCGCGGATCAAGCCAGGTGAGGAATTGCCGTATGAGCTCATCGCGTTGCTTGAACAGGCGCTCGACCGCAACCGGTTCGAGGTCTTTCTCAAAGGCCATACGAACGAGGCCGACAGCGTGGCCTTTGCCGTACAGAGCGATCGGATGGTCACGGCATCGTTGGATAAGAGCGTCCGCATCTGGGACATTGGCTCGGGCACCGGGGAAGTGCTCAGCACCAGTCCACGCTCGCGCCATGCGATTCTCAGTCCGGCCGGCGACCGCGTGGCGGCGGCGGGAGACGACGGCAAGATTCGAATTTACGATGCCAACTCGCGCGCCCTGCTGCGGGAGCTTGTAGGCCATCAGCAAGATCGGATCGTGCGGCGGCTGGCGTTCGATGCGTCAGGCGAGCTGCTGATCAGCGGTGCCGACGACGGCACCGGCCGCGTCTGGGATATCAACGCCGGCACGGAAAAGTTCGTGCTGGAGGGCCACCGCAACGGCGTACACGCCGTCCTCTACAGTCCGGGCAAGCGGTTGGCGGTGACAATCTCTCGCGACATCGCGATGCTGTGGTCGGTGGACGATGGGCGGCGGTTGGCAACGCTTGCGAGTGGCACCGGATTCTTCCGCTCGGGCGCGGTCAATCCGCAAGGAACGCGGCTTGCGATCGCAATCGGCCGACAAATCAATTTGTGGGATATTTCGGACGCGACAGCGCCCCGCATTGTCAACACGTTGAGACATGAAGGTCCGCTCAACGCCCTCGCCTTTGATCCGACCGGTGCTCGTCTTGCGTCTGCGTCGGAGGATCGGACGGCGAGGCTTTGGGATGCGGCGACCGGTGGGCTGATCGAAAAGATGCAACATGGCGACAGCGTGCGCGACGTAACATTCAACGCCACGGGCGACCGGCTCGCAACCGCCAGCAACGATTTCACAGCCCGATTATGGGACGGCACCAGCGGTCAGCCTATTCCCTACCATGTGTTTCGCGGGCACACGCAGTATGTCTTTGCGCTGGCTTTCGCGCCGTCGGGAAAGTGGCTGGTCACCTCATGCGGCATCAATGCGTTCGGCGATCCATCCTTGCGTCTGTGGGATTTGAAGCCAAGGCCGGCGCACACCCTTGCAGGCCACGGCGAGCCGGTGCGCCGTGCGGTATTTTCGCCGAACGGAAATCTGATCGCGACGGCTGCGCTGGACGGCTCGGTCCGGTTCTGGAACTCCGGAACTCTCGCGCCAGTTCCGGACCTGGATTTCGTCCATCATGACAGCGCGGTTTACAGCGTCGCCTTCGATCCGAGCGGCACCCGGGTTGTGACAGCATCGGCCGACGGCTCAGCCCGAATCTGGGACCTGACGTCGCGCCAAAGCATCGAACTGACCGGTCACGATGCCAGGGTCACCTATGCGTCATTCGATCCGTCCGGTCGACGCGTGGTCACGGTGTCCGGAACCAAAGCGCGCTTGTTCGACGCTGGGACCGGACAGCCTCTCAACATCGAACTCCAGCATTCGAAGGAGGCGTTCTCAGCCACGTTCAGTCCCTCGGGCGAAATGATCTTGAGCGCCGAGCATGATGAGCGGGCGCGCCTCTGGGATGCCCGAACCGGCCGGCAGATTCGCGTCCTCGGCACGGCAAACCCCCACAGCAAGAGCGTAAATTGGGCTACCTTCGATCCGGCCGGCAAGCGCGCAGTCACGGTCTCCGATGATGAGACCGCCCGAGTCTGGAACGTCGCCGATGGCACGCTATTGGGTCGTCCGCTCCGCCACGAAGCAAACGAGTGGGTGATGGGCGCTGCGTTCCATCCGACGAAAGACTTGTTGGTGACATCGACGCTGAAGGGGCGGCTATATTTCTGGGATCTGCAAAGCAGCCGCCTGCTGGCGATTCGACACGCGCACAATGGCGACTACGTCTATTCCGTTGCGTTCGATCCATCCGGTGACCGGCTGGTCACAGCCTCGCGCGACCAGACCGCGGCGGTCCACTCGGCACTCATCGATCATCAGGCGACGATCGACCGTGCCCGCGAGGTTGTAGCGCGGGTCGAATCCAAGCAATAACGCGGATCGGCAATTCAAGGCAGTGAATACTCTCAATGACCGGCCCAACGCCGGCTTTGATATGTCCCTGCTCCGGCGCCCGTTCACGCGGCCTACATTGTCTTCGCCAAAGCGCAGAGGATCTCGCAAAAGACTTGCGACCCAATCCGCCACTCCGAGCATGTCCAAAATATCTTTCATCAGCCGGTTTCTGACCGACACACCAGTATGTCACTCATCTGCGAACGATACACCGCGGCTCGTCCAGCCCGACCTGGCCGCTTCGATTAAGTCTTGTCGTCCGTGCAGCGAACAGCATGGTCGTCGCCCGCCGCATGGCATAAATGTTGAATGGCCGGACAAGGTCTTGCCCTGGTCATGGAGTGGAAGAGATGCGAACCGCGATCCTCAAGCTGGCGCTCGCCGCGTCACTGCTGGCAGGGCTGGCCGCCCCGCCCGCCGCTTTCGCTCAATCCGCCAGGATGCCGCTGTCGGCCGTGGTGATCAGCGTGAGCGTCACGATCTGGCCGGCGATTGTCGCCGACAAGAAGGGCTACTTCAGGGATGAAGGCCTTGACTTCGATTTCATCAATTCGGGCGCGAGCACGCGCTCGGTGCAGCAAGTCGCCGCCGGCAGCGCACCCATCGGTAGTTCGTCGATGGTGGACACGCTGCGCGCCATCGATAAGGGCGCCAAGGTCAAGGTGTTCCTCAACAGCCTGGCGGTCGGCACCCATAGCCTGATCGGTCAGAAGGGCATCAAGTCGGTCAAGGAGCTGAAGGGAAAGCGCGTCATGACCGGCGGCACCGGCGACATCACAAATCTCTGGTGGATCGCCATGGCGAAGGCCAACGGGCTCGATCCCGAGAAGGACGTCGAGTTGCTGTTTTCCGGCGCCACGAGCGCCCGGCTGGCCGCGCTGGTGGCAGGAGCAGTCGATGCCACCATGCTGTCGACGCCGCAGAGCTTCCAGGCCATTCAGAACGGCTACGCGGATCTCGGACCGGTCGCGCCCTTTCTCGGCGAATTTCCCATGATGATCTGGCACGTCAACGACGCCTGGGCGCAAGGACATGAGCGGGAATTATTGGCGTTCATCCGCGCTCACAACAAGGCGGTGCGCTACATGACCGATCCCGCGCACCGGCAGGAGGTATCGCAGATGCTGGCGGATGCCTCGAAATCCAGCCTCGACGACGCGCTCAAGACCTGGGACGTCTGCATGCAGGTCAAGGCGTTCGTGGCCGACGGGGGAATTTCGGATGCGGCGACCGAGCGGGTCCGCGACACCCTGCTGCAGTCGGGCGATATCAAGGCATCGGCGCCGCCCAGCGCCTACGTCGACCTCAGCTTCGCCAGGTCGGCGGCGAAATAGTTCGTCTTCCAGCTCGCCACTTGAAATTCACGATCACGCCGGCTTCAGCTGCGCGAGATAGTGCTCCGCAATTTCCGAGCCGGTGGCCTTCCAGACTTCCTTATGCTTGCAGATGTACGCCAGGGCCGCATCCAGAGCGCCAATCCGATGCGGCACGCCCATGAGATAGGGGTGGAGCGCGATCGCCATGACGCGGCCGGACCTTTCGCCCTCGCGGTAAAGCACGTCGAAATGATCGCAGATCATTTGACGAAACCCATCGGCGCTGACGAGGCGACGCTCGACCGCCCATTTGTCGTTGAGCTGCTGCGTATAGGGCATTGCGACCATCGTACGTCCGCCTCCGAGTGACATGACATACGGCTGATCGTCATTGCACCAGTCGCCGACGTATCTCACGCCCGCAGCGGCGAGATGATCGAGTGAATCCCAGGTTTCCTGCAGGCCGGAACTCAGCCAGCCCGTGGGCCGCCTGCCGGCGTACTTTTCGATCGTCGCAAGTGTATTCTGGATGATCTTTTCCTCCTCGCCGGGGCCTGCTTCGTTCAGCCGGCGAGTGTTGCTTTCGTTGTGGCCCATCCACTCCCACTTGCGCTTTTCGCCCTCCTCGATGATCCGCGGATGTTGAGCGCAAAGATCGCTATTGAGCGCCACCGTGCCGCGAATGCCGTAGCGGTCCATCGTATCCATCATCCGAAACACGCCGACGCGGTTGCCATAATCGCGCTCGCACCACATCGCCACGTCCGGAACCTTGCCGGCACCGCCGTAGCCGCCCGGCCGTTCCATCAGCGAGAAATATTCGATGTTCGGGATGATCCAGAGCGCAACACGGGCGCCGCCCGGCCATTCCAAGCGCGGACGGTCGATGATCGGCGAATAGGGAAAGGGACCGTAGGATTGCGGCTTCATGTCAACTCGCGGTCCTTACAACGAGACGCCTGCGCGCGCGCAAAGAGACTGCGTCATGCGGTCAGGGAATTGGCACCAGGCTCACGTCATCGACGAACCACGCCGGACTTGGCGCGTTTGCCGCGGCGGTAAATACGATCTCGATAAACTGACTTTCAAGCACAAAATCCTCAGGCGTGCTCTCCTGCTTGTAGATTTGGTTCGGGCCCAAGGTCTTATTTTCGTAGACGGTGTAGACTTGACGCGGTTTCGCAATGCGGATTTCCGCCTTGACGGCCACGGTCTGACCGCCTCCGCCGCCGTCGGTGATGTGCCAGAAAGAAAATCGGTACTTGCTGCTGAACGGAAGGAAAATGCGTTGGCTGACGGTTCCGCTCTGGCCGCCGATATTGACGCGCGCTGCGTATTGTCCGGTGCGCTGGCAGCTCACGTCGACTTTGGCCGTACCCGTGAACCACCACGGGCTGTTTTCAAACCCACCATCGCGAACCAGTTCATCCGACATCTGAAACTCCCCGATAAAGGGCAACGATGGCACAACCGCAATCCGAAGCCAATGTGAGTTGAATATGCCGCTCTTGAAAAGCGACTGCGTCGGTTGAGCAAGTCGATGCGGCCAGTGTCCGGTGCATCGCGGAGCTGCTTGAAGTCGACGTCGAGGGCGGCGCCGCAGTCGTTCGTCCTGCAACGTGCACCGTTGGCCATTACGCCGGCGCGGCACGCGACAACAGACATTGGTTCGAATGCTACGGCGCCGCGCCTAAGTCCCGCGAAGGAGCTAGCGGCCCCGAACTCAAATTACTCAGGACCTCGCGAACCCGATGCGATGTTGGCTGCCGGGCCGCCACGAACGGAGCGGGCGCCATTCGGAGGCGTGAGCGAATCCGCCATGCCCTTCCAGGGAGCGATGGTCTCGATGATAATGTTGATACCGGCCAGCGCGCTCTCGATGTCGCGCTCGACGCGCTCGACCTCGGACTTTATGAATTGTTGCAGTTCCTCGAGTTCAGAGGTGAGCCCCCTGAGTTCGTTGATCGAACTTGACGTCAGGCGTCCGACGGCGGACTTGATCCGCACGGCGTCATTCTCGATCTGAGGGGCGAGTTTTGCGCTCTCTTGCTTACCTAGCGTCTTTACCAGATTACCGATTTCCGTCTCCACAATTGACTCCGCAGCGATTGATTTATCGGCGGCCGTCGCAGACGTTGGAGCATTCATCAGCTTTTCCCCATGCAGTTCCGGTCGGTTGCCAGCGTCTCCAGTCACGCCGGACGCTTCCGGATGGCGCAGACGAGAACAGTTCGGCCAAATCTATTTAAAATTTGCTAAAATTTCCCGATTTTGCGCGCGGGCTCCGTGATGTAGTTCGCTCATTTGAAGCGCCGCCATTTCGCCGCGCTGGCCCAATCGTCGGCTGCACGCAAAAGCCGCAGGGCACCGGTGGTAAATCGACGGCTAGTCGGGTTGCCGCGCGGTAGTTATCATCATTTGCTGCTGCTGCTGCCGCGGACGAACGGAATGCGGGAGTGAGACGGTGCGACGCTGGCAAGATCGTTTGCTGCTGATCCGATTGGCGGCGCAAAACGTCGGGCGTCGCCGTCTGCGGGCGGTCTTTCTCGGACTTGCCGTGATGCTCGGTGTCGGTATCGGCTTCGCCAGCTTCATCGCCGGCTGGGCGCTGCACGAGGGGATCGCGACCAGCTTCTCGCGCATGGGAGCCGATCTCGTCATCGTTCCCCGTACGACCCTCGTGAACATCACCGCAAGCCTGCTGACGGTGCAGCCGACGGACGAAACCTTGCCGGCCAACCTGGCGGAGCGGATTGCCGCCACGCCCGGTGTTGCCCTCGTTGCACCACAGCGCATCGTTCCCTCGCTGGTCGAAGGCCGCCAGGTCAATCTCGTGGCGTTCGATCCGGCGCGCGACTTTTCGGTGTTGACCTGGCTGGAACGGCGGCAGCCGGGTTCGATTGACGGTCTCATCGCCGGCGGCCGTCTCGCTTCGCCGCTCGGTACGACACTCAGCGTTTGCGGCCGGCCCATGAGCGTCTACGGCCGGCTCGGCATCACCGGTGTCGGTCCCTTCGACAAGTCCTATTTTCTCAGCTTCGACGCGCTGGCCGACATCGTCTCGTTCTGCCGCATGTCGGCAACCGCCGGAAAATCAGCCACAAGGGCGGAAGACGCTCGAGCGGCCGCAGGCATGAGCCACGCCGGCGTCTGCTCTCCCGACCTGGCGCTCGACCGGGTTTCGGCCTTCCTGCTGCAGCTTTCGCCGGGAGCAAAGCCGGAGCAGGTCAAGTTCGCGCTGGCGCAAATCCCAGACGTCAAGATCGTCGACGGCAACATCGTGCTCACCTCCTCCCGGCAGGCACTGAGTACGCTGCTAATCGGCATTTCGGTGTTCACGGTGTTCCAGCTTGCGGCTCTGCTGATCCTGGTGGCGCTCCTGTTCTCGGCGATCGTCCGGGAGCGTCAGCGCGAAGTCGGTCTGTTGCGGGCGATGGGCGCGAAGCCCAACCAGGTGATGACGATCATCCTGTCGGAAGCCGCCATCATCACCGGCCTGGGCGGGCTCGCCGGCCTCGTCTTCGGCGGCGCCGTGCTGGCGATGTTTGCCAGGTCGCTCGGCTTTTATTTCGAACTCCTCGGCATCCCATTCTCCTGGCCGCCGCTCGGGGTCTTTCAGGTGAGCGCGCTCGCCGCGATCGTGTTCTCGGCGATCCTCGGCATCGTCGGTGCGCTGCTGCCGGCATGGCGCGTCCGCCGCATGGCACCCTATTCGCTCATCCAGATGGAAGGCCGGTGACGTGACGCTGCAGGCGCAGGCACTGACCAAGCGATACGGCAGCGGTCCAGGATACGAGGCCGTGCGGCACGCCAGCCTCGAACTGCGGCGCGGCGAATTCGTATCGATCGTCGGCCGATCCGGCTCCGGCAAATCGACGCTGATGGCGATGCTCGGCGCTCTCGCCAAGCCGACGGAGGGCAAGGTTCTGTTCGCCGGCGCCGATATCTGGGCACTTCCGGAGACGGAGTTGGCGGATTTCCGTTGCCGTCACATTGGCTTCATTTTTCAGTTTCCGAGCCTGCTGTCGAACCTCAGCGCGGTGGACAACGTCGCTGTTCCGGCATTGCTCGGCCGGACCATGGATGCGCAGAGCGCATACACGCGCGCGTACCATCTCCTTGCCCGCGTCGGATTGGCGAGCCGCGCCGATGCCTATCCGGACACCTTGTCAGGAGGCGAACAGCGCCGGGTGGTCGTCGCCCGCGCATTGATCAATTCGCCCTCTTTGTTGCTGGCCGATGAACCAACGAGCGACCTCGACGAAGACTCCGAGGCCGACATCATCGACCTGCTCGAGGAATTGCAGCGGGCCGAAAATTTCGGTTTGACGCTTGTCACGCACAATCTGGAACTCGCCAAGCGGGCGCAGCGCATCTACGAAATGCGGCAGGGCGCGCTGGTCACGACCGACCTGCCGGATGTCGCGGTCACGGCGGAATGCAGGCCAAGGCACTTCGGGCCGGCTCCGGCCTACAGTCCACCGGGCATCGCGGGGCAAGCCGCCACGCGTGCACCTATTCGGCTGGGCAGCAGCCTGGTGTCGGACGTGACGACATATCTGCTGACGGGAGCAGCCATTCTCGGCGCCGTTTTGATCGCATATCTGGGCGTCGGCAAATACCAGGACTTACAAGTGCGGGACCGGGCCGCACGCATCGCAAAACTGCAACACTTCGCGCTCAATAGTCTGCGCGGCGACGTCCAGTCCGTCACCGATCTCGGCGAGGGACGGTATGAGCTGACGACGTACCTGCAGAATGTCGGAGGCGACGCGCCGATCTATGTCATGTCGCCCGATCTGCGCGCCTATGTTCAAGTCGGATCGATGTGGCAGGAAATTCCGCTGAAGCTCACCGACGCGAGCGCGAACGGCGTTCTCAAGATCGAGGATCGGCAGACCTATCGCTATCTGTTCGATGCCCGGGTCGCGAACTTCACGCAGTTGCTTCCGAATTATATGCACGTCCGCTTCTCGGGAACGATGCTGATCAGTCCGAGCAGCGCGCCGAAAGACGACGTGTTCGAGCGCAAGGACAATTATTACGTCTACCTGAAGCCGTTCGATGTAGCCGACGAGGTCGTTCTCAAGCGGATGCGGTTTTCAGGAAGGCCTCCGGTCTGGATTCCCATGCCTCCCCACTGAATTGCAGCGATAACGAAGGAGCCGGCCATGTCCGACGGACGCAAGACGAAACTGCAAGAAGCCGTTCATCTGCCGAAGTTGAAAACTGCCGAGGCGGATAAGCCGCTCACTCCGGTCCAGGCATTCCTCAAGCGTACCGCACAGGTCACGCAGAAGGACCATGAAGAGTTTTCGGAGTACCTGGAAGAAAAGCGTGCTCGCGATCAGCAGCAGGACGCGCTGCCGGTCCCCCAAGAAGTTCCGCCGTCGCGCGTCAATCGGCGGAGCGTGTTGAAATGGGCGGCCGGCACGGCGGTGGTCGGCGAAGCGGCCGCGGTGGGTCATCAGGTGATTACCGGCCAGGACGTGCCGTCGCATGGCACCATGCATAGCGGCGCGACCTCGGCGGAGGCACTCCGTCACCATATCGACCGCGAACTGGTCAATCCGCAGGCCGACATGCGCGGCCGCAGTTTCGGCAACTGGGTTCTCCTGATGCCAACCAAGCTTGCCGGCGGCACCTACGCGGTCAACCTCAACACCGGCCGGACGCTGGCGTGGATCTCGTATTGGAATTACGGCGATTCCAATCCGATCTCGCACCACCTGTGTGCCTTCCCGAGCGCAGACCCGACCAAAGGATTCGAATGGATCAACAGCACCCAGGGCGGCAAGAATTCACTGATCTATGGGATCCCCACGAACATCGAGGTGCCGGGCGAAGGATTCAACATCTACCGCGTTCGCTTCGACGGCGCGCAGATGGAGTTGATGGAAAACGTCTCGGAGACGACCGGTCTCGGTCTCGGCGTTCATGTCACCATCGATCCCAAGAATGCCGACCGCTATTTCGTCACCGACGGGCAGAAGGACATCGCGGCCTGCTTCGACCGGAGAACCTCGCAAGTGGTCGCGGCACTCAAGTACGACTGGGTGCCGAACGTCCACAACCTCGCCGAGGGCTGGCAGAAAGGCGGCGTGCTGAAGATTTCCAGGATCTATCCCGACCGAGCGACCGGGAAGTACGACTATCTCGGCACCAAGGGTCAGAAGATCGAATGGGAGATGGTGCCGATGGGCGAACTGTTCGTCGAGGAAGGCACCATTCCCGGCGACGATATTCATGGCCTCTGCGGCGCCGACGGCACCATCTGGCATCCGACCGGCCGCTGGGCGTCCACCGTCATCAGGCTGTGCGGCGGTCAACTGATCCTCGATGCCGAGAAGAACTTCGAACCGGTGGCGTTCCTGCAGTTCAACAAGGACGCTCCGAACCAATACCCGGTCACCAGGATCGACAACGACCACTGGGAAGTGAAGTTCGACAAGATTTTCTCGCCCGGCCACGAGGTGGGCTTTTCGCCGGACGGCCGTTTCCTGTGCATGATGAACAATCTGCGCGAGAACAATTGCTCGATCTTCGATTCAAGCGATCCCGATCCGCGCAACTGGAAGAAGGTCGCGCATGTGGAGGATCCGCTGTGGAAGGGAAAATATCCAAATCCGTTCCACATGGTCTTCTCCATGGACAGCTCGAAGCTCTACCTGTCGATCCTCCACCCGTCGCCGGCGACCAGCGGCGTCATGGTGGTCGATACCAAGACCTGGAAGATCAAGAAGGAAATCCAGGGCATCGGGCCGGACATGCAGACGCTGGCGATCACCTACGACGGCAAATACGTGGTGGGGGTGTTCAGCGGCTTCCAGCGGCTATCGAGCGGCATTGCGTTCATCGATGCCGAGACCGACGAACTGGTCGGCATCTGGCCAAGCAACGGCGGGCACCACGATTGCGTGATCATTCCGACCAAGCTCGAACACATGAAACACACGCGATCATGCACGCTTTAGATACCAAACTTCGAAATGATCGATCGGCACTCCCTCCACGTCATGGCCGGGCACAGCCGTCCGAAGGACGGCGTCGCTTCGCCGCCCATGTCCCGGCCATCCACGTCTTTGATTCGACTCGCGACTTAAGGCGTGGATGCCCGCGACAAGCGCGGGCATGACGAGTCAATTGCTGGCGCTTTGCATAACTCTCTAGCCAAATCCCCGATAGACGAGCGTCGAGAACATGCCGGCCGCCATGTGGTAGAGATTGTGACAGTGAAACGCCCATAGTCCGGGATTGTCCGCGTCGAACGCCACGCTCACGGTCGCCTTTGGCGGGACGAGAATGGTGTCGCGGATCGCTCCGGAGATTTGTCTGCCGTTGATTTTCACGACCTGGAAGACATGCCCGTGCAGGTGCATGGGATGCGACATCATGGTCGTGTTGTTGAAGGCGATCTCGACCCGCTCGCCGCGGGCGGCGGTTGCCGGCAGCCCGGGCATCCCGTTGATAGGCATGCCCCACACATAGCCCATCATCGTGCCGGTCAGATCGACGGGAACCGAGCGGTTCGGCGGTCGCGCCGCCAACGGCGCGCTCGCGACAAGCTCCACTTCCTGATCCAGCCCGACTTGCGGCCCCATCTCGTTGCCGGTTGCGCTGATCTTGGTCACTGACGCGCCTGGCGGCCGCAGGACGATGCCGGTGCGGAGACGCCGGCCTTCGCCCAGCGCAAGGATCGTGACCGCGGTCCCGTCGGACGGCATGCGCAAGAGAATGTCGGCGCGCTGGGCGATCGCCACCGGAACGCGCTTGACCGCGACCGGAACGATCGGGTTGCCGTCGACCGCGACGAGGGAGCCTTGGACGTTACCGAGGTCGATCGTGAAGTTGGTCGAAGCGCCGGCATTGATAACGCGAAGGCGAACCTCACCGTTGCGCTCGACTCTGATCACGTTCGGATCGTCAAGCGTCCGGTCGTTGGCAAGATAGGCATCGTATTCGACATCGTTGAGATCGGGGGCCATCGGCGCTGCCTTTTCCGAAGGCCCGGCCATCGCCATGGCGGGCCGCTTCCGGAGTCCCGCAAAGATTTCCTCGGGACTGGCCCACGCAAAATCCTCCAGAAACAGAACGACCTCTTGCGCGTTGCTGCGGATCGCGCTGGTTTCGCGGATGATCAGCGGGGCAGCGAGAAGGTTCTGCTCCTGCAGCCCGACATGCGAATGCATCCAGCGTGTTCCCGGGGGTATCGCGGGAAAGTCGAAATCCTGCGCCGCGCCGGGCGCAACAGGCGGGCCGGACAGGTACGGAACGCCGTCCTGACGCCAGGGCTCGGTCATTCCGTGCCAGTGAAGTCCGGCAAGAACGGGAAGGCCGTTCTCCAAGCGTACACTGAACTGCTCACCTTCGTTCAGGGTTAGACCCAATTCCCCGGAGGGCTGAGTCGCCCCGTAACGCGTCGCGGCCTTGCCGGATACGTCGATCTGCCGGGACCGCATGAGCAGAGTCTTGCGTTCGCTTGCTCTCGCGGTCTGCGGCATCGTCGCGGCGACCGCGATGGTCGTCGTGCTTGCCAGAAAGGACCGCCGTGAAAGCCCCATGGCCGGACTCCTCGCGAGGGTGAGTAGTTTGCGCGACGCCGCCAATTCCAACAGGCCATTGTCAATCTACCGTTAATGACGGATTGCGTCCGGCTTGTGAATCCAGCGGCAGCAAGGTCGTCGATGCATCCCGTTCGCGGGGGATACCCGGCTTATTTGGCGGCGCGTTCATATGGGTAGATCAGGTCGCCGGTCTTAAACTCCGGCGGCCAGACGACGACCTGGCGGGACATGTCCTTGAACTGGCCGATATCGTTGCCGACGACGTTCTGAAATTGCGCGTAGATGATGCGCGGCGTCTTCCATTCGCCGTCGTCGCCGAACGACATCGGGCCGATCACGGTGTCGATCGTGTTCTTGCGGATGTAGTCGGCGAGCTTGTCGTCATCGAGCGATTTCGTCTCGGTGACCGCCTTGGCGAGAATCTGCCCCGCCGCGTAGGCATACGGCGGATAGGTGAAGCCGAGCGGATCGACTCCCGCGCCGGCGGCCCGCTTCTGGTACTCCTCGAAGAACTCCTTCGTTCCGGCGAATTGCAGGCTCGATGCCGGGATATAGAATTCGTTGTTGACGAGGCCGTTGATCAGCGGCCCGAGTTGCTGCTTGATGCCGGTCACCAGCAGGCCGAGGAAAGCGCCGCCGAACAACTTCGGCTTGAACTGCACCTCGCTCGAAGCACGCACCAGGCCCACGGTGTCGACCGGCAGCGTCGCCGCGTAGACGATATCGGGAGTGGCCGCCTGCATCGAGCGAACGATGGTGGCGTATTCGGTGTTGGCGAGCGGATAGGTACGCTCGTACACGACGTTGAAGCCGAACTCCTTGGCGTTCTCGCGCGCGCCGTCGAGCGCGTTGCGGGAGAATTCCACGTCGGCGCCCACGAGCGCCACGCGCGTGGGCTTCGGCTGCTGCTGGAGCGCAAGCTGGTAGAAGCCGCGCGAATAGTTGCGCGGCGATGCGCCCTGCGAATTCATCGAAAAATATTTGGCGTATTTGTATTCGCGGTTCGCGCCGAGCCCGAAGATGCCGATGGTCATCCGCTTGTTCTGGATGATCGCGGGGAGCGCGGCCGCGATCACGTTCGTACTGTAGGGCCCGATGAGCAGGTCGACTTTGTCGACGCCCATCAGCTTGGCGTAGATGCCGGGCGCATTGGCCGGGTTTGCCTGATCGTCGTAATAGACGAGTTCGACCGGACGTCCGAGCAGACCGCCTTGCGCGTTGACGTGGTCGCGCCAGATTTCGAGGCCGGTCTGCACCTGCCGTCCCGCCGGCGCGGTCGCTCCCGTGAGGCTCAGGCTCAACCCGATCTTGATCGGATCGGCCGCCTGCGCCGGCGCGAGCGAAAGCACGAGCCCGGCGGCACCAAACCCGATCGTTGCGCTTAGTCGTAAAGCAAAGCGACGCGTTGCGTCATAGCGAGCCATTCGTTCCTCCCGTTGTCGTCCGTCCCCGACGGCTGCAAGGGACTCCGACTTGTTGTTACATCTCCCGTATTACTATGATTGCTTGGCGGTCAATCCAATTGACAACCTATCGAATTGTATACAGCCTCAATGTAAAGTCGAGCTAGGGACGGCGATGCACGCGGTCCGTGGAAGCGCCCGGTCACAAGCTGTCGTCGCAAGCTGTCAATGTGCTGCCGAGGTTGCAAGAGCTGATCTCGATCGGCGATATCGAGGCCGGCGAACGGATGTCGGAGCTTATTCCAAAAACAACGCTCGGGAGGATGACACATGAAGTTGCTTGTATGGAGCATGACCACTGCGCTGGCCCTTGGTCTCATGTCCGCGCCGGACGCGCGCGCCCAGGACAAACCGGTCACGCTGAAATTTTCGCACTGGGTGCCGCCGACGCATCCGATGCACGCCGCCGCGGTCGCCTGGGCCGAATTCGATCGACAAGGCTTCGAACGGCACCATCAAAGTTACGATCTTTCCCGCCCAGCAACTCGGCAAGGCCTTCGACCATTACAACATGGCGCGCGACGGTATTGCGGAGATCAGTCACGTCAATCCCGGCTATGAGCCCGGCCGCTTCCCGATCATCGGCGCGGTCGAACTGCCTTTCGTCTTCTCCAACGCCAAGGAGGGAAGCGCGGCGCTCGATGCCTGGTACCGCCGCTACGCCGAGCGGGACATGAAGGACGTGCGCTTCTGCCTCGCCTTCGCGCACGATCCGGGCACGCTGCATTTCACCAAGAAGAAGGTCGTAACACCGGGCGACATGGCCAGCCTGAAGTTCCGTCCGCCGAACGCCGTCATCGGCAACTGGATGACCCATCTCGGCGCGACCAACGTCCAGGCGTCCGCCCCGGAAATCCGCGACATCCTTGAAAAGGGCGTGGCCGACGCGGCCGGCTCGCCCTGGGGCTCGGTGATCCTGTTCGGCATCGACAAGGTCACGAAGTACCACATCGATTCTCCGCTCTATGTGTCCGAGCAGACCTGGGTGCTCAACAAGGCGAAATATGACTCGCTCAGCCCGGCGCAAAAAAAGGTCATGGACCAACACTGCAGTAGCGAATGGGCGCTGAAGATTGCCACGCCGTGGGCGGATTTCGAATCGGGCGGCCGCGAAAAGATCAAGGCGATGCCCGGCCACGAGGTCTATCCACTGACTGCCGAGCAGCTAGCCGCCTGGAAGAAATCGGCCGAGCCGGTGACCGCCACCTGGGAAGATTCGGTGCGGAAGTCCGGCGGCGATCCGAAGGCGATCATGGACGACCTGCGCAAGACGCTGAACGAGCACAAGTCCGCGTACTGAGAACGCGGAAAGCGGCCGCGACATGGCCGCTTCCGTCGCCATCTTCTCCAGATAAAGCCAATCTTACATGAAGCGTAGCTCTGATCGCATCCTGACGACGCACGTGGGCAGCCTGATCCGCCCCAAGGCTCTGCTCGATGCCGCCAAAGATCCCGATCCTGCTCACCGCACGGCGCATGAGCATGAACTCACACGGGCGGTAGCCGAGGTTGTGTCGCAGCAGGCGAAGGCCGGCATCGACGTCGTCAATGACGGCGAGTTCGGCAAGTCCGGCTGGGCGAACTACAGCCTCGAGCGTCTGAGCGGGTTCGAACCACGGCCGGACAAGCTCTATCCGGCGATCTGGCTCGGCCGCGACCGCGTCCGCTTCGCCGAGTTCATGGCGGCGGAATTCCCACGCGGCACGGTCGGCACGCCCGGCCATGCCTGCGTCGGGCCGATCGTCTACCGCGGCCACGACAGCGTCCGGCGCGATCTCGCCAACCTGAAGGCTGCCGTGGACGCGGTTGCCGTGGAGGACGCTTTCTTCACGGCAGTGGCGCCCGCAAGCGTCGGCTACGATGCCGCCAATGAACACTATGCGAGCGAGAGGGACTACGTATTCGCAATCGCGACGGCGCTGCGCGAAGAGTATCTCGAAATTCACAAGGCCGGTTTCGTGCTGCAGGTCGACGACGCCGTGCTCGCAAACATGTACGACCATTTCGTCGCGCAGAGTCCGCAGAAATATCGCGAATGGGCGGAGTTGCGCATCGACGCGCTCAATCATGCGTTGGAGGGCATTCCGGAAGATCGCATCCGCTATCACGTCTGCTTCGGAAGCTGGCATGTGCCGCATGTCGCCGACGCGCAGCTTGAGGACATTGTCGACCTGATCCTCAAGGTGCGGGCCGGCGCTTATTCGATCGAAGCCGCCAATGTGCGTCACGAGCACGAGTGGTACGTCTGGCAGAAAGTCAAACTGCCGCCGGGAAAGATCCTCATTCCCGGCATCGTCACGCATCACACCACCACCGTGGAGCATCCCCGCTTGGTCGCCGAGCGCATCGTCACCTTCGCGAAGGTCGTCGGGCGGGAGAACGTGATCGCCGGAACCGACTGCGGCTTTGCGCAGTCGCAGGACATTCAGCGCGTCCACCCGCAAGTCATGTGGGCCAAATTCGAAAGCCTCGCCGAGGGCGCCCGCCTTGCCAGCCGGGAATTATGGGGCCGATGACGTTCTGACAGGGACAGCACAACGCTTCGCGACGGTCAGACCGGCTGCGTAGCAACGCTACCGGTGCTGCGTGATGGTGTCGACCAGCGCGAGCCGGCCCTTCTTCACTTCGGCGAGTGCGCGCAGCAGCGCAGGGCGGATGTCGGCGGGCTTGTCGATCGGGCCTTCGCCGTAGCAGCCCATCGAGCGCGCGAGCGCGCCGAAATCGGGCTCCGGGCCGTAGAGGTCCATGCCGATATGCGCCCGTGTCTCGTCGGTACCGCGCAGCTTCGCCATGCGCAGCTGATGCGCCCAGTCGTTGTAGTAGGCGCGGTTGTTGTGCATCACCACCAGCATCGGAATCTGGTACTTGGCCGCGACCCAGAGCGCCCCGGCATCGAACATCAGGTCGCCGTCGGGCTGGATGTCGACCACCACGCGGCCGGTGCCCTTGTGGGCGAGCGCAACGCCGAGCGAAATGCCGATCTGCGTCGCGGTGCCGAGCTCGACACCCGGCGTGCGATAGGGCTTGTCGAAATCCCAGAGCTTGCGCACCTGCTGCTTGAGGTTGTTGGCGGTGAGCACCCAGTCCTCGTGCTTAATCACGTCCCAGATTTCCATTGCCAAGCGCGAGAAGGTGATCGGCGAGGCATCCCAATCAACTCGCGCCTCCTGCTGCCACTGCGCCCAGACCTCGTCGTGGCGCTTGCCGATCGCGGCCTTGCGTTCGGCGATACGTTTCTGCAACGCGGCGTCGTTCGCGATGCCGGCCTTGCACAGCCGCGTCAGCTCCGGGATGCCGAGCGCGGTATCGCCGAGCGCGCGCACCGAGCACGGCTGCATGCGGCAGTAGTCGAACGACCACTTGCTGATGTTGATTTCGCCGAACCCGATTTCGACGAAGTCGCAATGCGGCGGCGTGAGATTCTCGCGCGTGCGCAACGCGTTGTTGAGTTCGGTAAGCTGCTTCTCCCAGTCCTGCACGTCGAGCCCGACGACGAGGTCGGTGTGCTTCAGCGAGGTCTTGTCCATGCTGAGGCAGAGCGGATGCTTGTTGGGGAAATTGAGCGCGTTGTTGACGTCCCACACCGCCGCGCCGACGGTCTCGGCGAGCTCGACGATCGACTCGAAGCCGCCGGCGCGCCGCCCGGCGTATTCGGCGAGCAGCATGGGATGCTCGGCGGCGAGAAGCTTGTCGACGATAGTCTTGAGTGCGGCCGGATCGGGCGCCATCGGCGACGGCGTCGCCACCATACCGGCGGGCGGCAGCGTGACCGCGCTTTCGAGCGGCGCCTCCTGCAGCGCGGCGTCGTAGCACATGTAGACCGGCCCCTGCGGCTCGGTGGTCATGATCGAATAGGCGCGCGCGAAGCTCTCCGGCACGCCCTCGATCGAGGTCGGCTGGTAGTCCCACTTGACGTAGTCGCGCACCGCGTTGCCTTGCACCAACGCCGAGTGGGTCCAATCGATGTGCGGCCGGCGTTTCGCCTCGTCCATCGGGCCGGTCGCGCCCATGATGAAGATCGGCACGCGGTCGACATACGCGTAGTAGATCGCGAGGCAGGCGTGGAGGAGCCCGACCAGATCGTGCAGGATCACCGCCATCGGCCTGCCGGTTGCCTTGGCGTAGCCGTGCGCGATCTGCACGGCGATCTCTTCGTGCTGGCAGAGCATCATCGGCGGCTCGTTGCCGCCGTAGTTGACCAGCGAATCGTGCAGGCCGCGAAAGCTCGCACCCGGATTGAGTGTGATGAACGGAAAGCCGTAGCGCTTGATCAGGTCGACGATGACGTCGGACTGCCAACCGCGGTAGTTCGGGTTGGTATATTGCGCGCGCCCGGTTTCTTCCTGCATTGGCTTTCCTTCTCAGCCGCGGACGGTGCTGCAAACTCCGCCGTCATTGCCGGGCTTGACCCGGCAATCCATCTTGAAGATGGAGCCCCGCGTCAAGCGCGGGGGTGACGAGTGGCGGTGTGGCGCGAGTTCGCCCTACACCGAAGATCGACTAATGCCGGATGAACTCGGCGGCCTTGGCGGCGACCTCCTTCGGCGTCTGGTAGATCTCGCGCACAAGCTTCTCGACGTCAGCGCCACTGACCGGCGTAATCTCAAGCTGCGTCTTCGCCGCGTCGGCCAGGAAATCGGGGTCCTTCATCGTCGCGTCGAACGCCGCTCGCAAAGCCTCGGCGCGATCCTTCGGCACGCCCGGCGGCGCGAGATAGGGCCGCCCCATCACCTGCCGCGCGAAGATCAGCCGGAAGATTCGGCTCTGCTCGTCGCTCTTGGCGAAGTCCATGACCAGCGGAACGCTGGACAGATCGGGATGCTTGTCGAGCGAAAGCTGCACCAGGATGTTGATCGACTTGTCGTCGATCCAACGCTTATGCGTCGACAGCACGCTCGACCACGACCAGCCGCAGCGGCCCTTCACCTCGCCGCGCTCCATCGCCAAGGTCACGTCGTTGCCACCCGGATAGCCGGTAACGATCTTGAACTTGGTGCCGATCACACCATTGAGGATGCGCGGGAACTGGTCGGTGTCGGCCGCCTGTCCGGTGCCGCCGACAATCAGTTCCTTCGCCATCACGTCTTCGAGCTTCGTCACCCCGCTGGTCTTCCAGGCAACGCAGATGCTGACCTCGTTGTTGGCGCTGCCGATCCAGGTGAACTGGTCGGCCTTGAACTGCGCGCCCTTGGAGCCGAGCAGCGGATCGAACGCGGTGCCGCGTCCAATCGTGGCGATCGCGGTGCCGTCCTTGGGGGCGACGTTGTAGAGCCAGTTGGCGAGCCGCAGACTGCCGGCGCCTTCCAGATTTTTCGGCACGATCGTGGGATTGCCCGGAATGTACTTGCCGAGATGGCGAGCGATGGTGCGGGCGTAGAGGTCGTAGGCACCGCCGACGCTGTAGCCGATGTAGAGATCGACGTTCTTACCTTTGTAGAACTGCGCGGGATCTTGCGCGTGAGCAAAGGACGCGTCGAAAACGAGCCCCAAGGCCAACGCAAGAAATCTACACTTACGCATTTCGATCTCCCTGCGCGATGGCGCGAGGCATCCACTGGCGTATCATGCCCGCGCAAGCGGGCATCCAGACTGGATCACCCGCTTTCGCGGATGATGACGGTCGAAACAAGTGGCGGACGGCGGCATCAATATCCAGGCGCACGCTCGACCAGGTCGAACCAGTCGAAGCCCATCTCCTTGACGATGCGATTGCTCATCATGATGAGCCGCGCTTCCTCGACGGCGAAATGCTGGTGGGTGGTGAACGGCGGAATGTAGATGAAATCGCCGCGCTTCCATTCGAACTTCTTCGGTACCTCCGCCCATTCCCACTTGAACTCTTCGAGACAGTCGAACTTCATGTCCCAATGCAGGTCATAGCCTGAGCCTTCGACCACGAAGATGATCTCTTCCCACATATGCCGGTGCTTGCCGGAGCGCTCACCCGGCTTGAGGAACTGCATGTAGGATTCGACGCAGCATTCGCGCGTGTTCAGCTTCTCATGCACCAGATGCTTGATCAGGCCGTCCGCCGAGCGCTCCCACGGCATGTCCTCGGCTTTGACGACGTTGGTGCGCGTCTCGTACTGCTTGCGGAACTCCGCCGATGCCGCGAGCGCTTCGGCGTGGAACGTGCAGGTCGCCGAGCCGGAATGCGACGGGCCTTTATCCTCGAATGACATGCTTTCTCCTTGCGCTTCGCTCACACGTCGGCCGGCGGCTTATATTCGGTCTGCCCCTCGGGCAGCGTTTCGGGTGGCCACTCGACGATCTTCTGAAACAGCAAGTGCATGAACAGGAAGAGCGGCTTGGCCTTGAAAACGAGGAGGATCGCTTCTTCTTCGGGGTCGTCGTTGAAGTGCTGATGCACGCAGCCGTTCTCGACGATCATCACGTCGCCCGCCTTCCAGGGAATATGCCGGCCGTCGTGCACGTCGTGGCCGCGGCCCTTGAGCACGTAGAACACCGCGCTGTTGAGATGCCCGTGCTTCTGCCCGAAGGCGCCCGGCGCATAGGCCTCGATGTGCGTCTCCAGCGACTGCGTCACGGTCGAAGCCTGCGGGCTGATGATGTGCTTGCCGTACTGACCGGGACCGCCCTTCCAAGGCACGTCCTGCGAGGAATAGACCCGCTTCTCCTCCAGCAGTGCCTTGTAAAGATGGCTGTAGGTGCCCTCGAGCGCGCGCACGAACGTGCGCTTCTTCGCCCAGCGCTCCCATTTCGCGTGCTTCTTTTCCTCGGCGTATTCGTCGGGCTGGTTATGCCCAATGCCGGGCCGCGCCTGTTCGTACATCCCGGTCATTCGGGGGCTCCTGAGCGTGGACGGCGCCGGCGGCCGGTGACCTCGGTTGCCCGGCAATGCGGGCTTCGCAGGCTCGTATCGATGATACTCTGGTGTCGGAACCAAGTGCGCCTGTCATTACGGGATTGCGCCGCGAGGCGCAACGTCGCACGGCGGCCCGGAGCGTTTCGGCAGGCGGAACATCTGCTAGGATTTACCTAAGGCAGGCCGACAGCGCCGCCAGGCAATGGGAACGACGCTCGTGGGTACCGGAGTGCTGGCAACCAGAGTGCTCGCATGCGGGGTGCTTGCCACCTTGCTGGCCGCGCTTGCCGCCTCGCCTTCGCAGGCGCAAGGCCCGGCCGAGTTCTACAAGGGCAAGACCGTCGACCTCTTCATCGGCTACAGCGCCGGCGGCGGCTACGACCTATACGCGCGCATGATCGCCCGCCATCTCGGCAAGCATATCCCGGGCAATCCCGCGGTGGTGCCTCGGAACATGGAGGGCGCCGGCAGCCTGCGGCTGACCAACTGGCTCTACAACGCCGCCGCCAAGGACGGCACCGCGCTCGGTGCCAACAGCCGCGGCGCGGCGTTCGATCCCCTGCTCGGCCAGAAGGGCGCGCAATACGACGCCACCCGCTTCACCTGGATCGGCAGCGCCAACAACGAGGTCAGCGTCTGCGTCGCCTGGCAGAACAGCGGCATCGGCAAGTTCGCGGACCTCCTGGAGAAGCCGCTGGCCGTGGGCTCGACCGGCGTCGGCGACGACACCTATCAGTTTCCCGCGCTGCTCAATGGCGTGCTCGGCACCAAGTTCAAGATCGTGACGGGATATCCGGGCGGCAACGACGTGAGCCTCGCGCTCGAACGCGGCGAGGTGCAGGGCCGCTGCGGCTGGTCGTGGTCGAGCATCAAGGCGACGCGGCAGGCATGGCTCGATGCCAAGAAGATGATTCCGTTGTTGCAGCTTGCGCTCTCGCGGCACGATGACCTGCCGGACGTTCCGCTGGTGATGGACTTCACCAAAACGGACGAGGAGCGGCAGATTTTCAAGCTGGTCTTTGCCCGCCAGGTGATGGGGCGGCCTTTCCTCGCGCCGCCCGGCGTACCGCGCGATCGCGCCGAGGCGCTGCGGGCGGCCTTCATGGACACGATGCGCGACAAGGAGTTCCTGGCCGAAGCGGAGCGGGCGAAGTTCGAGATCACGCCGGTCGCGGGCGATGCGGTCGAGCGGCTTGTGACCGACGTGTATCAGACCCCGCCCGCGGTCGCCGCTAAGGCTGCCGCGCTGGTGAAGTGATCTGCCGTGCTGGTGAAGTAACCCTCATCCGCGGCCATTTTTTGCAACGAACCTGCCATTTTTTGTGCCGGTGCACGCCACACGTTCGACATGGAACGGCGCCATGAAGGCCGCGCCCGTATAGGGGAAAAATTCATGAAGGGCTTGGAGGGAATCATGAAAGGTTTGATGCGTCGTGCAATTCCGGCGCTGCTCGCTCTTGCGGCGCTCGCAGGTTCGGAGTCCGCTTTCGCACAGGTCACGGTCGTCGTCGGCGAGCGCGCCATGCCGGCACCGCGCGTTGAAGTCATACCGGCGGCCCGTCCCGGCCATGCCTGGGTTCCGGGGCATTGGAACTGGAGCCGCGGAGGCTGGGTCTGGATCAGAGGCCATCACATCCGCGGGACGGTCGCTGCCATGCCGGCGCCGGTCGCCGAAGTCGTTGTCGTACGTCCGTCGCCCCGCCATGTTTGGGTCAAGGGACACCACGTCTGGCGCGGCGGAGGCTGGGTCTGGGTGCCGGGCGTCTGGGTTCTCTAATCTAGTTCATCTTCGTCATCAGCGACGCTTGCGGGCCTTCGGCTTTGCCGAGGCTCGCTTGCGCGAGACTTGAGGCTTCGCGGGCGGCAGGCCGGCGCCAGCCGGCCGCGCCGCTTCGGCGAGCCCTTTCAAGCGCGGCAGCCCTGCTGCCGCCCACATCGCCTCCGCCTTCATCAGCCGGATTGTCCAATACTCCCACGCGCGCTCGACGCCGCGGCCGCCGAGATTGTGGCCGCCGGCCATCTCGGTTTCGCCCGGTGAGAGCGGCTGCGGCGTGCCGATCGCCATTGCGCGCAACTGCAATTCGGCATTGCGCGTCGTGTAGATCGACCGGAATACGCACTCGCGCACGCTCTTCCCGACCAGCGTCGCGCCGTGCCGGCGCAGCAGCACCATGAAATGCGGCCCGAGCGCGCGCGCCATCGAGGCGCCCTCCTCCGGCGTACGCACCAGCAGGCTGGTGTCGCCGAACTCGTCGCGGCTGTCCCAGAACGGCACCTTCATGCCGAGCGTGCCGCCGAGATGAAACAGCGGCACGAGCGCGACGCCGGTCGCGCAGAACGGCAGCACCGACGGCGCGTGGTGGTGACACACCGAATTGACGTCGGGCCGCGCTTTGAACACCTCGCCGTGGATCACCATCTCGCTGTAGAGGCGAACGCTCGTCGGCTTCACCGGCTTGGAATCGAGATCGCATTCCAGCACGTCGTCGGGCTCGACCAGTTCGGCGGCGCGGTGGCGCGAGATGAAATAGCGCTTCGGGTTGGTCGGATGCCGCATGCTGATATGGCCGAAGGCATCGATGATGCCCTCGTTGGCGAGGATGCGGTTGGCGATCGCCACTTCCTGGCGGACATAGTCGAGTGCGTCGGGCATGGGGCTTCTCCTGAATTGGGAACTGGACGCGCTCGCGCCGCTCTTCCTCTCCCTGAAAGGGGGAGGTCGACCGCGGACGCGAAGCGTCGGCGGTCGGGTGGGGGTCATCTTATTGGCCTTGTGCAATTGATCCCCACCCCAACCCTCCCCTCTTCAAGGGGAGGGAGCGCAGCGAGCGGCACGTGAATCGTACCTCTCGCCAGCTACGCCGACTTGGCGAGCGGCGGCAGATCGGGCAGTTCGGCCGCGTAGGCGCCGTCCATGCGCGGCGCGAGACCGTGCTTGGCGAGTTCGTCGGCGAAAATCGTGCGCACCTCCGGAAGCTCGTCGGCGTAGTCGATCTGGTCACCGCCGAGGCGCTTGCTGATCCACGCTTTGGGCACGCCCTGGCCGTTCCGGATCGCCACACCCTCGTGCTTGAACGCGAGATAGCGCGCCGGCGTGGTCCCCGAGTTGAAGTGCTGGTGGAACCACATGTTCGGCGGCACCACGAGCGTGCCGACCTCCCACGGATAGCGGCGCGGCTCCTCGTTCTCCGGCCACATCAGCGAATAGCCCTCGCCCGACAGAATGATCACGTGGGCGCCGGGGCCGTGCGCATGGCCCTTCTTGTAGGTGCCGGTCGGGAATTGCGAGATGTGGCTGTTCATCGAGCCCTTCGCCATGTTGAAGCGGATATGGCCGCCGCCGGCGCCGCGCTCCTTGGCGGCGATCAGCGGCAGGTTGACGGCGTCCGACACGAAATTGGTCTGTAAGAGGAAGCCCTTCTGCTCACCCTTGGCGGAAAAATAATCCGGCTCGCCGGCAAACCGCTCCTTGAAGTCGTGCTTCGTGTTGAACACGAAACCGATGTCCTCATAGAGGTTGATCACCGGCGGTGCGTTGGTCACCGCCACGAACCGTGCCGGCTCGCGCCCCGAGCCGTTGAAGTGCTGGTGCCAGCAATTGAGCGGAATGGCGAACAGCGCACCCGCCTTCCACTCGAACGTGATGCGCTTGCCCTCGTCGTTCCACACCGTCGTCGAGCCGCGGCCCGACAGGATCATGACCATCTCTTCGAACAACTGCCGCTGCGGTTCGAGCTTCTTGCCCGGCGGGATTTCGCAGACGTAACAGTCGTTCGAGGTGCGCGAGGCCTCGTGGTTGATGTAGACGCCGGCGCCGCCGCGCCGCGCCCAGGGCTTCAGCTCGACGGTGTTGAGATTGCGCACGTAGTGCGCGCCGATGATGTCGAGGCCCTCGCCCCGCACCCAGCGCAGATAGGGCGTGTCTTTTTCGGTTGAGAATTTCTTGGCGAGTTCGTCCGAAACAACGGCGTCTTTGGCCACGTTCTTTTTCTCCGCAGGGTCGATGGTTTGCCCGCATACTACAGACCGCGAACCCCGGTTGTCATGCCCGCGAAAGCGGGCATCCAGGGAAAGACTGGATCGTCCGCCTTCGCGGACGATGACACCGAGTGTTAACCGGTGACCGAGAGCTATGACGGCGCCTGGCGTTGCGCCGTCATATCGGTCGGGATTGCGACGCATTTCTCCGCCTTCATGCGCAGGTGGATCGCGTGGCCGGTCGGCGTTCGCAGCGACGGATGCGCCTTCGCCAGCAAGGTGGCCTCCCCCACGCGGACATGGAAATCCAGATAGTCGCCGAGGAAGTCCTTGGTCGCCACGATCCCCTGGCAGACGTTCTCGTCGTCCGCCGCCGCAGGCGCCGCCTCCGAGAGTTCGACATCCTCGGGCCGCACCGAGACGATCACCGTCGCATTCTTGGCGACACCGTCGCTGGCATGCGCCTTGAGGTCGCCCACGGCGGAGCTCACGATGCAGCGCCCGCTGCCGTCGTCGAGCGCGGTGACGGTGCCGCCGATGAAATTCGTGGTGCCGACGAAATCCGCGACAAACCGGTTCTTCGGCTGCTCGTAGATCTGCCGCGGCGTGCCGATCTGGATCACATGCCCTTCGTTCATGACCGCGATCTCGTGCGACAGCGCCAGCGCCTCGCTCTGGTCGTGCGTCACGTAGACGGTCGTCAGGTTCAGCTCGCGCTGCAACCGCTTGAGCTCGATGCGCATGCGATCGCGCAGCTTGGCGTCGAGATTGGACAGCGGCTCGTCGAGCAGCAGAAGCTGCGGCTCCATCACCAGTGCACGCGCCAGCGCCAGCCGCTGCTGCTGGCCGCCCGAGAGCTTGGTGGCGTCGCGGTCGACCAGATGGTCGAGCGCGACCGCGCCGAGCACCCGCATCACCTTCTCGCGGATGTCCCGTTTCTTGAGCTTGCGCACTTCGAGCGGGAAAGCGACGTTCTGGAACACGTTCATGTGCGGCCAGATCGCGTAGGACTGGAACACCATGCCGAAGTTGCGCTTGTTCGGCGCGACGAAGACCCCGCGCCCGGACGAGTAGACCAGCCGCCCGCCGACCTCGATCTCGCCGGCAGTCGGCCGCTCGAGGCCGGCGATCGAGCGCAAGGTCGTGGTCTTGCCGCAGCCCGACGGCCCGAGCAGCGTGAACAGCTTGCCTTCCGGCACGTCGAATGAGACGTCCTGAGCGGCCTTGACGGCCTCGCCCCGCTCGTTCGCATACTCGGTGAACAGCGACCTGACGCTCAGCACGACAGCAAGCCCTCGGTGTTTGCGCTCCCGATTGCTTTGTCGGGCCGGGCTCCGGGCCGGTCAAGCCCAAGAATGGCGGCGTCTCAGGGCCGGCGAAGGATTACTTCGCCAGTCCGGCCATTTCGAGGGAGGGCGTAGCGGCGCGGTCGAAATCGCCCTTGCGATAGGCGGCGAGCGTCTCGGCGCTCTGCCGGTCCATGAAGTCGGCGAGCTTGGCGTAGCTCACGCAGCGCACCTCCGGCAGGCCGCAAACCGAGCGCGCGAAGGATTTCAGCGCCTCGTTGTAGGCGCCGTTCTGATATCCGAAGAAATGGTGCCCGATATGCAGCGGGGCACGGTTGCCGGCGTAGTTGGTCTTGAAGTAGCTGAGGTAGGTGGCGAGCATCTGGTCGCGCGCCGCTTCGGTACGCCGTGGATCGTTGCCACCGCGGCCCTGCGCGACGAAGAAATTGTAGTCCATCGACAAGAGGTTCCGGCCCGTCCCTTGCAATTTGATCCGGGCAAGATTGAAGCGCCAGACGCCGTCGATCTTGCTGGGCCATTCGTCGGCGGCCGAATCGCCGCTGGTGTCGTAGCGGAAGCCGCTCGTCCGCAACGCCGAGTAGAGCCCGGCGCCCTTCGCCAGATACGGCGCGCGGAAGCCGATCACCTCGCCGGGCGTGAAGGCGAGCTGCACGTCGGAGAGCCCGTTGTTCGGCCCGACGTTCTGCACGAGATCGTTGTAGGCGCGGAATTCCTTCTCCCAGTCGGCGGCCGACCAGGACCGGCCGTCGAAGTGGCCGATGGCGTGCGACGCGATCTCGTGGCCGGCGCGATAAAGCTCGTTCACGTAGTCGACGCGGCGGCGGACGTCCTGCGGCGAGCCGCCGAAATTGATGCGCGAGGCGCCGCGGCGCTGGTGCGGGCCTTCGTAGATGTTGCGGCTGGCGTCGGCGATGTAGTTGATGCCGCTGACGAAGAACGTGAAGTGCAGGCGGTCGCCGTCCTTGTTCATCTGCGCGGCGAAGTCGATGAGCTCCTGCCAGCGTTCGAGCTCGGTGCAGTTGTCGAACGCCATGACGACGAACTGCGGCGGCCGGTCGACGCCGGCCTGCGCCGGTGCGATCAAGGCAAGCGACATCAGCCCCGCAAACGCGGGCAGCAAGGTTCGCGCGGTCAAAGTGGCCCCCCGACCAGAGAGTGACGGCTACGTCGTCATTCTACTTGAGAAGCCTGTCGGATTGATTGGCGGCCCTCGCATTAACCATGTGGAGAACTGAAATTTCCGATTTGTGTGGCGCAAGCGACACGATCTCTTCCTCATCCGCGGAGAGCGTCGCGACGCGCCTCGAAGGAAGGATGAGGCACCGAGGCCAGTTCGCAAGCCTCGCCCTCCTCAGCAGAGGCCGTCGAGATCGAGCTCCCTGGAGGTCGAGTCGCCTGGATACGTTCCCTGATTTCGACTAGTGGGGGCGCGGAAAGGCATATGACATGCAGGCACGTCGTCCGGTCATGCTGGTGGTTCTCGATGGTTGGGGCTGGCGCGAGGAGCGCGCCGACAACGCCGTGCGCCAGGCCAGGACGCCGACCTTCGACCGCCTGTGGAGCTACGGGACCGCGCGCGTTCCTGCGCACGTCGGGCCGCGACGTCGGCCTGCCCGACGGCCAGATGGGCAACTCCGAGGTCGGGCATCTCAATATCGGCGCCGGCCGCGTCGTCGTGCAGGACCTGCCGCGTATCGGCGACGCCATCGCGTCGGGCGAGATCGCGCACGCCCCTGCCCTCACCGACCTGATCGGCAAGCTCAAGGCAAGCGGCGGCACTTGCCACCTCATCGGCCTCGTCTCGCCCGGCGGCGTGCATTCGCATCAGGACCACGCGGTCGCGCTGGCGAAAATTCTCACCGATGCCGGGGTACCGGCGCTGGTGCATGCACTCACCGACGGGCGCGACACGCCGCCGCAATCCGCCGGCGACGACCTCAAGCGGCTCGTCGCCGCGCTGCCGCCGTCGGTGCGGGTCGCCACGGTGGTCGGCCGCTACTACGGCATGGACCGCGACAAGCGCTGGGAGCGGGTCAAGAAGGCTTACGACGCCATGGTCGAAGCCGACGGGCCGCGTTTCCCCGACCCGCAGGCCGCGATCGCGGACGCCTACGCCAAGAAGCAGTTCGACGAGTTCATCCTGCCGTCGGTGATCGGCGACTATCGCGGCATGCGGGACGGCGACGGCGTGCTGTGCTTCAACTTCCGCGCCGACCGCGCGCGCGAAATCCTCACCGCGATGCTCGATCCGGACTTTTCAGGCTTCCCGCGCCCGCGCGTGCTGCGTTTCGCCGGCGCGGTCGGCATGGCGCAATACTCGGACGAGCTCGACAAGCTGATGGGCACGATCATCCCGCCGCAGACCTTCCCAAACATCCTCGGCGAGGTGGTCGCCGCGGCCGGCCGCACGCAGCTCCGCATGGCGGAGACGGAGAAATATCCGCATGTGACGTACTTTCTCAACGGCGGCCGCGAGCGGCCCTACGACGGCGAGGACCGCATCATGGTGCCCTCGCCCAAGGTCGCGACTTACGATCTGCAGCCCGAAATGTCGGCGCCCGAATTGACCGCGAAGGCGGTGGAAGCGATCCGCTCCGGCAAGTACGACCTGATCGTGCTCAACTACGCCAATCCCGACATGGTCGGCCACACCGGCAGCCTGCCGGCCGCCATCAAGGCGGTGGAGACGGTCGACACGGGGCTCGGTGAGATCGCCGCCGCCGTGGACAAGGCAGGCGGTGCGCTGCTGGTCACCGCCGATCACGGCAACTGCGAGATGATGCGTGACCCTGCGACCGGCGGCCCGCACACCTCGCACACGACCAATCCGGTGCCGCTGTTGCTGCAGGGCGCACGCAACCGCTCGCTCGTCGCGGAGGGCCGCCTCGCCGACCTCGCGCCGACCTTGCTCGAACTGATGGACCTGCCGAAGCCGCAGGAGATGACCGGCGTGTCGTTGCTGGCGGGGTAAGGCCGATCCGCGTCACGCCGGCATTGCGCCGACGTGCCGTGAGCGGACATCAGGTATTGGCTTTGGTTGCAGGGGCCGACAGCGCAACGGAAGCCTCTGTTGTGAGCAGGAGGAACGTAAACGTCTCCTCAAGATAAAGCCGGACCGTCTTGTCATCGTGGCTGAGATAGCCGATCGACATATCCTCGCCGATATAGAGGCCGAAATCGCCGCCGCGGGTCGTGAGCACGAATGCACCGGTAATCGCCGGGGCCCAGATGATGTCGCCGTCCACGAGGCGCTTGACGTGCTCCAGCACCGGATAGCCGTGGTCGCTGGTCTCGGCCAATCCCGTATAGGCATCGGCGCTCAGCAACACCGAATAGGGACCGTTGACGCCGACGAGCCGCAACTGACTTAGCGCCTGGGCGATGGCGTCCGGGTAGGCGCGTATGTCGGTCGGAAGGGGGATCACCGGATTGCTGGTTCCTTCGCGGACGCCGCGAATGCCGGCGGCGGCGTAGCCTTCGAAGATCGCCCGGTCCTCCGCAAAGGCCAAAAGCCGCGCCGCGTCCTTCGCGGGCTGCCAATCCGAATCGTTGGCGCCACGCTCCACGTCATCGATCTCCTGGCGATCGAGCTCGAAGGGGACCCGAAGTTCGACGAGCGCATTGACTTCACGCTGCCGCGCGAGAATTCCGCTTCCCGGCGCCGCGACGTTGCGCAAATGGCCCGTGCCGACGGCGGAAAGCGCAACGCCGCCCGGACCCTGCACGTCGACGACGCGCCGGCCGGCGAGGTAGCGTTTGATCGTGCGCGTCGTTTCCTCCTCGATCTGAGACCATGCCGCATCGGATATCGGGGCAAGCTCGCGGTGAAGGTTATTCATGAGGCGGGGTCTCCTTTAAGCGAACCGATACCGAGCGAGCCGTCGCGTTTCGGTACCGGCTGCGGCGCCGCAACGGCGGGCGTGTCCGAAACCCCGGCAGGCGGAGCGTCGTCCCCGATGTTGTCCAGAAACGTCGCGGACGGAACGAAGAACAGGTTGCCGGTCTTGGCGACGCTGAAATCCAGCAGGCGATCGTAGTTGCCGGGAGGACGGCCTACGAACATGTTTTCCAGCATCTGCTCGACCGTTCGTGGCGAGCGGGCGTAGCCGATGAAATAGGTGCCGAATTCCTTCTCGGACGCGCGGCCGAATGGCATGTTGTCGCGGAGGATTTTGATTTCCTTGCCATCCTCGACGATGGTCGTCAGTGCGTTGTGGGCGAACGCCGGCTTCACGGCGTCGTCGAGCTCGATGTCGGAAAGCTTGGTGCGGCCGATGATGCGCTCCTGAGATTCGGTGGAGAGCGCATTCCAACCGGCCACATCGTGCAGGTATTTCTGCACGATCACGTAGCTGCCGCCCGCGAAGAGAGCGTCTTCGGCGCCGATATAAGCGGTATCGATCGCCGTTTGCGCCGTCGGGTTCTCCGTGCCATCGACAAAGCCGAAGAGATCGCGGTCGTCGAAATAGCGAAAGCCATGGACTTCATCGACCGGCGAAACCGCGCCGCCGAGCCGGGTCATGATTTGCATCGCCAGCTCGAAGCAGAGATCCATGCGCTTGGCGCGAATGTGAAAGAGGAGATCGCCGGGCGTGGCGACGGCGTGGCGCGAGCCCGCCTTGATCTCCCGAAAAGGATGCAGCTCCGCCGGCCGCGGTTGGCCAAAGAGCCTGTCCCACGCGTCGGATCCAATCCCCATCACGCAGGACAGGTTTCCCTCGATGTCGCGGAAACCGACCGCGCGCAGCAGCGCCGGGAGATCGCCGCAAAACGACCGGACTGCCTCACGATTTACGCCGCCAGGGTTGACTGTCACGACCAGAAAGATCGCCGCACGGGTCAAAGGCTGAACCACCTCCTGTGACACGGGAGGCAAGCCGGATGGTGCGCCGGGCGCGGTCAATGAATCTGACTCCGTCGATGGTGCCCCTTCAAGCGACGCACCCATCATGTTTCCAATCATTGCGGGATTGCGACGAAAAGACAATCTGCGGTGCTACGGAGTGTTAAAAATCCGTCAGCCCCAGCACGTCGGCCATCGAATAGAGCCCGGGCTTCTGGCCGCGCGCCCACAGCGCGGCGCGCAGCGCACCGCGCGCGAAGATCATGCGGTCCTCGGCCTTGTGCACGAGCTCGATACGCTCGGCCGGCCCCGCGAACACCACCGTGTGATCGCCCACCACCGTGCCGCCGCGCAGCGATGCGAAGCCGATATCGCCCGCCGTGCGCGCACCGGTATGGCCGTCGCGGCCACGCTGCGAGCGTTGCGCGAGATTGATCCCGCGGCCGTCGGCCGCCGCCTGGCCGAGCATCAGCGCGGTGCCGGAGGGCGCATCGACTTTCTTGTTGTGGTGCATTTCGAGGACCTCGATGTCGAAGTCCTCGTCGAGCGTCTTCGCCACGCGCTTGGTAAGCGCCACGAGCAGATTGACGCCCATGCTCATGTTGCCGGATTTCACCACCACCGCGCGCTTGGCGGCTTCGGCGATCAGCTTCTCGTTCTCGCCCGAGAGCCCGGTGGTGCCGATCACGTGCACGCGGCCCATGCGTGCGACCAGCTCCGCAAACGCAACGGTCGCGGCGGGAATCGTGAAGTCGAGCAGCCCGTCGGCCTCCGCCAACAACGGCGCGGCATCGGTCTGAACTTTCACGCCGTTCGGCCCGAGGCCGGCGAGTTCGCCGGCGTCACGCCCGATCACCGCCGAGCCCGGCGCATCGACCGCGCCCGCGAGCGTTGCGTCCTTGCTGGCGGCAATCGCATGGATCAGCGTGCGCCCCATGCGCCCGCCGGCTCCCGCCACGATCAGCCGCATGCCCGACATCGATCAGTCTCCGCTTTGGGTGCGCAAATCGGTGAGGTGCCGCAACCGCGGGCCGCTCCCTCTCCCCGTTCGGGGAGAGGGAGCCGACCGAGCCTGCCGGCAGATTATCGACTTGCGCGGGACACGACCTTCGTCTCACATCCGACCCATAGAACCCGCTACCGCCGTGCTTGCGTCATCACGTTGAGCGTCGTCGGCGTGCCGGCGCGCACCGACTCCATGCCGCGCCGCAGCGCCGGCAGCAGGTTCTGCGCGCCTTCGACCTTCTCGCCCTTGCCGCCGCACATTTCGACAACCTTCTCGTAGTCGGGCGACGGCTTGAGCTCGGTGAGCGGCATGATGTTGGCCTTGGCGGCATGGCCTTCCGGAAACACGTCGAGCGTCGACTGCCGCACCGCCAGCCAGGTCTGGTTGTTCGCCACGACAGTCAGCGTCGGCAGATTCTCGGCGCGTCCAACGAAGTGATACGGGATCGGGTTACCGAACATGTAGGAGCCGTCACCGACCGTGACGATCACCTCGCGCTTGGGAGCCGCGAGCTTCGCGCCGAGCCCCGCGCCCATGCCGAAGCCGAGGCCGCCGGACAAAAGGCTGCCCATATAGGTCTGCGGCTTGGTCAGGTTGAGGAACGGCAGCGGCGCGCCGAGCTCGCTGATGACGATCGCATCTTCCGACTTCACCTGATTGATGCAGGCGGCGAGCCACGCCGGATGGATCGGCGTCTGGTCCTTCACGGTCTCGATGAACTTCATGCGCTTGGCGACGATGTCTTCGCGCATTGCCCCCAAGTGCCTTGCGCCGGCTCTCGATGCTGGCGCTCTTACCCTTCATCGCGTCGGCCAAGTGTCTTGCGCAGCATCGCCATGGCGGCGAGCGAGGAGCCGGCGACATAGAGATCGGCTTCCAGCTCGCGGAACGGATAGCGCGTTTCGAGCGGGTCGGCCGAGATGTGGATGACCTTGGCATCCTTGCGCGGCTGGATATTGCGCGGCATCCACGGCACCGCGCTGTCGATCACGATCACGACGTCGGCCTTCGCAAGAAGCTCGCCGGCGTTGTGGCCGAGATGCATGGGGTGGTCGGTCGGCAGGTTCATGTCGCGAGCTTCGGCCTGCACGACCGGGATCGCGAATTCCTGTGCCAGCGCGGCGAGCTCTCCGACCGCGGCCGGCACCCGGCCGACCGACGAGGTAATGATCAGCGGGAACTCGGCTTTGGCGATCAGCGCCGTCGCCTCCTCGATCGCCGCATGCGCGGGCTCGGGCGCCAGCGTGCCGAGCGGGCGCACGGTGTCCCGCCGCGTGTGCACGATCGGGACCGCTCAGAACTTCGCGCGGCAGCGTGAGGTACACCGGCCCGCGCGGCTCGCTCATCGCGATGTCGAGCGCGCGATCGACCACCGCCTCGACCGGCTGGCCGGAGCGCAGTTCATAGTCCCACTTCACGTATTCGCGCAGCATGCCGCCCTGGTCGAACGCCTCCTGGCCCCAGTGGATCGGCCGGTTGCGCGACGCGATGCTGCCGGTCTCGGTGATCGGCGTACGGCCGGCGGCGAGCAGGATGGGGATGTTGTCGCGCGCGGCGTTGATCACGCCGTTGAGCGTATTCGCGGTGCCGACCGTGACGTGCACCATGACGGCGGCAGGCTTTCCCGCAATGCGGTAGTAGCCGTGCGCCATCGCCATCGCGACGTTCTCGTGCGGCACCACCATGAACTGCGGCACCTTGCCGTTCGCTTTCTTGATGGAGAGCGCCTCGACGATCGGGGCGAAATCGGTGCCGGCGTTGGCAAACACGTACTCGATGCCGCGCTCGCCAAGCCGCGAGATATAGGCCTCGGCCGCCATCCCGTTCTGTGTGTCCTTCTGGGTCACGATCTCATCCCTCGCCTCTGTGCGGATTGGCGCCGGGTATGGCATAAGATGCCATGCCAAGGGAAGTTATGGCTGGTATCGAGGAGCGGCGGGTCGATGGCCGATGCGGACGACAAGAAGCCGGGCGGCAAGCACACGCTGACGGACCATCTCCTCGGCCGCGACTTCGTGCATGAGCACGACGGCGACGCCGATCACGACCACGACCATTTCGATTTCGACCCCAACGAGCGGCTGGAAGACAATCCGATCTGGATCCAGGATCATGTGACGCTGACCAGCGTCGGGATCGATATCGGCTCGGCCGGCACGCAGGTCATCTTCTCCCGCATCAATCTGCGCAGGTACGGCGAGGACCTCACCAGCCGCTACTATGTGGTTTCACGGGAAACCCTGTTTCAGTCGCCGGTGGCGCTCACGCCCTATCAGAGCGACGAGCGCATTGATGACGGCGCGCTCGCGGCGATCATCGATCGCGCCTACGCGGACGCCGGCATCAAGGCGGAGGAGATCGACACCGGCGTCGTCATCCTGACCGGCGAGGCGCTGCGGCGGGAGAACGCAGAGGCGATCGCGGGGCTGTTGGCCGAGCAGCGCGGCGATTTCGTCACCGCCACCGCCGGCCATCACATGGAATCGCTGCTGGCGGCCTATGGCTCGGGCGCCGCGCGGGTTTCGCACGACGAGGACAAGCGCATCCTCAACATCGATATCGGCGGCGGCACCACCAAGCTCGCCGTCTTGGAGAAGGGCGAGGTCATCGCCACCGCCGCCGTGCATATCGGCGGGCGGCTGCAAGTGGTGGACGAGAGCGGCCGCATCGTGCGGCTCGATCCGGCGGGGCGCTATCATGCCAAGCAGGCCGGGCACGTCTGGAACCGCGGGGACACGGTCGCGACGCAACAGCTCGATCAGGTGGCGGAGAAAATGGCCGACTCGCTGGTCGCCGCGCTGACCGCGCGGCCGATGCCGCACGCGATCGAGCACCTCTATCTCACCGACCCGATCGCCGATCTCGGCCGCATCGACGGCGTGATGTTCTCGGGCGGCGTCGGCGAATACGTCTATGGCCGCGAGCAGCGCGACTTCGGCGACATGGGACGCAGGCTCGGGCAGGCGATTCGCCGCCGCCTCGACAGCGGCGCGCTACCATGGCCGCTGCTGCCGGCCGGCGAGTGCATCCGCGCCACCGCGCTCGGTGCCTCCGAATACAGCGTGCAGCTCTCCGGCAATACCAGCTACATCAGCAAGCCCGGCGAGTTGCTGCCGCGGCGCAATTTGCAAGTGCTGCAACCGTCCTACGAGTGCGGCGAGACGATCGACCCGCGCAAGCTTGCGCAGTCGATCCGCTCGCACTTCACCGCCTTCGATCTGGTCGAAGGCGAAAAGGACGTGGCGCTGGCGCTGCGCTGGCAGGGCGCCCCGTCCTATGAGCGCATCGCCGCCTTCGCCGAAGGCATCCGGCATGGCCTCGCCACCACGATCGAGCGCAGGAAGCCGGTCTATCTCATGCTCGACGGCGACATCGCGCAGACCTTGGGGGCGATCCTGCGCGAGGAATTTCTGGTCGAGAGCGAAATCCTCGCCATCGACGGCGTGGTGCTGCGCGACTTCGACTACATCGACCTCGGCAAGATCAGGATGCCGTCCTACACCGTGCCGGTGACCATCAAGTCGCTGGTGTTCAGCGAAGACCCGCGCAGCGGCCGCCCGCTCCAGCGCATTCATCATCATGACGATGGGCACCATCACCATGATCATGATCATGCAGCATGCGCAGGAGCATGATCACTCGCACGCGCACCCGCACGACCACCACCATCCGCACCCGCACGATCGCGGCCACCGCCACGACCATGATTAGCGCTCACTCGCGACTTGGTGTTTGCCCGAGCCGCTCGCTCGCTCGGCTCCCTCTCCCGCTTGCGGGGGAGGGGTGGGGAGGGGGTAACTCGTACGAATGCTTTCGGTATGCCCCCTCCCTGTCCCTCCCCCGCAAGCGGGAGAGGGAACGTTGTGGCGCGAGCCTTCGCTATCGATCGATTGCGCGGAGCAGCGTGATGCTTGGTGACAGGCTGCGCCCGCCGCGCCCATGTCCGCGCGCTCGCCACGCCTCGAATCCAAATGGCTCGTCATCGGCGGGGCGGTCGCGCTGGTCGCCTGGCTCGCGCTGGTGCCGCTGGTCTTCCTGCTCTGGCAGAGCGTGCTCACGCCGCAGAGCGTCGATGCGCCGGCGCAATTCACCCTCGACAATTTCCGCGCCGCCTATCTCAGCACCGACACCGCGCGGCTGTTCCTCAATTCGCTGCAGTTCTCGGCCGGCTCCGCACTGTTCGCGCTCGTCGTCGGCACTACCCTCGCCTTCCTCAACGAGCGCACCAACACGCCGTTCAAGACCTTGTTCTTCGCGCTGGCGATCGTCCCGCTGGTCATTCCCGGCATCCTGTTCACGGTGGCGTGGATCATGCTGGCGAGCCCGAAGATCGGCCTGATCAATCTCGCGCTGCAATCGCTCACCGGCACTCAGACCGTGTTCGTCAACATCTACACCATGGCGGGCATGATCTTCGTCGACGGGCTGCACTACTCGCCGATGGCCTTCCTGCTGATGACGGCGGCGTTCCGCGCCATGGACCCCTCGCTCGAAGAATCCGCCATGATGAGCGGCGCCTCGGTGCCGCAGGTCGCCCGCCGCATCACGCTGAAGCTCGCGTGGCCGGCGGCGTTCGGCGCGCTGCTGATCCTATTCGTGCGATCGATCGAATCGTTCGAGGTGCCGGCGCTGCTCGGCCTGCCGGTCGGCATCCACGTTTACACCTCGTCGATCTACCAGGCGATCCATCAGTATCCGAGCCAGATCGGGCTTGCCGCCGCCTACGCGGTGACCTTGCTGCTCATCACCTCGCTCGGCATCTACGCGCAGAGCCGGCTTTCGGGCCAGGGCGCGCGCTTCGCAACCGTCACCGGCAAGGGCTTCCGGCCGCGCACCCTCGACCTCGGGCCTTGGCGCTATGTCGCCGCGGCACTGTTTGTCGTTTACTTCGTCGTGATCGTGCTGCTGCCGTTCCTGGTGCTGGTCTGGTCGTCGCTGCAGAAGTTCTACAGCGCGCCGTCCTGGGCGGCGCTGTCGCGCGTGAGCCTCGATGCCTACCGCACGGTGCTCGACACGCCGCAATTCGCACAGACGGTGTGGAACAGCCTCGTGCTCGCGCTCGGCAGCGCCACCGTCATCATGCTCGCCTCGGCGGTCATCGCGTGGATCGTCGTGCGCACGCGGATGCCGGGACGCTGGATGCTCGACAACCTGGCGTCGTTGCCGCTGGTCTTTCCCGGCCTGGTGCTCGGGCTTGCCATCATGGTCTGCTATCTCGCCCTCGACATCGGGATCTACGGCACGCTCTGGATCATGTTCATCGCCTACGTCACGCGCTTTCTCCCCTACGGCATGCGCTACAGCTCCGCCGCCATGCTGCAAATCCACAAGGAGCTCGAAGAATCCGCCGCGATGAGCGGCGCCGCCTGGGGCATGACATTTCGCCGCATCGTTCTGCCGCTGCTCAAGCCCGGGCTGCTCGCCGGCTTCATCTATGTGATGATCGTTTCGATCCGCGAACTGTCGAGCTCGATCCTGCTCTACTCGCCCGGCACCGAGGTGGTCTCGATCATGATCTGGGAGCTGTGGCAGAATGGCCAGTACGTGGAGCTGTCGGCGCTCGGCGTGATGCTGATCGTCGTGCTGTTCGTGTTGGTCCTCTTGGCGCAACTTATCGGCAAGCGGTTCGGTATCGCGGAAGCTTGAGCGAAGACTCGAGCGGAAAACAAGGCGTCCTCAGGGAGGACACAAGATGACGCGCAGACTGCTCGCGCTCGCCGCGCTGTGTGCAGCCGCGCTGCCCGCAATGGCGCAGACCTACCCGACCCGGCCGGTCAGCATGATCGTCCCCTATCCGGCCGGCGGGGTCACCGACGGGCTCGCGCGCCTCCTCGCCGACCATATGAAGGGAACGCTCGGCCAGACCATCGTGGTCGAGAATATGGGTGGCGCCGGCGGCAGCATCGGCGCCGGCCGCGTCGCGCGCGCGCCGCCCGACGGCTACACGTTCCTGCTGGGAAATGCCGAGACCCACGTATTCAACGCCGCGGCGCAGACGCTGCCCTACGACGTGGTGAACGACTTCGAGCCGGTCGCGCTGCTACCGCGCTATCCGTTCATCCTCGTCACCAGCAACGCCGTGCCGGCCACGACCCTCAGGGAGCTGGTCGAATGGATCAAGGCCAATCCCGGCAAGGTGTCGCAGGGGACCGTCGGTGTCGGCACCGTGCAGCATCTCTGCGGCCTCTCGATGCAGGACTCGATCGGCGTGCGCTGGCAGTTCGTGCCCTATCGCGGCGGCGTCCCGGCCATGCAGGACCTGCTCGCCGGACAGATCAACCTGATGTGCACCGCGTCGGGGAGCTTCCTGCCGCTGATCCGGAACGGGCAGATCCGTGCCTATGCGGTCACCACCAAGACCCGCATCGAGGGCGCGCCCGACCTGCCGACCGTCGATGAAGCCGGATTGCCGGGCCTCTACGTCTCGGTGTGGAACGCGTTCTACGTTCCCAAGGGCACGCCGCGCGGCGCGATCGACCGGCTCAACGCCGCAGCCAATGAGGCGCTCGCCGATCCGACGATCCGGCGGAAGGTGACCGTGGACATGGGGCTCGACATGCCGGCGCCGGATCAGCGCACGCCCGATGCGCTCGGCGCGCTGCAGAAGGCCGAGATCGCGAAATGGTGGCCGATCGTCAAGGCGGCGAACGTCAAGCCGGACTGAACGGCGGTCACGCCGCCACCTGCCCGGCCTCCCAGCCCAGCATGGCGCGCTTGCGCGTGAGGCCCCAGTGATAGCCGGTGATGTCGCCGCTCTTGCCGAGCACGCGATGGCACGGCACCACGAACGACACCGGATTCTTGCCGACCGCCGCGCCGACCGCGCGCGACGCCTTTGGCTTCTCGAGTTTCAAGGCAATGTCGGAATACGTGGTGGCGCGGCCCATGGGAATCTTGAGCAGCGTCTCCCACACCCGCACCTCGAAATCCGTGCCGATCAGCACGACGCGCAACGGGCGGTCCTTACGCCAGAGCTTCGAGTCGAAGATGCGCTGTGCAAGAGGGGCCGTGCGCGCGCTGTCTTCGACGCACGCCGCCCGCGGCCAGCGGCCGCGCATGTCGGCAAGCGCCGCCTTTTCCTCGCCCGCGTCCGCGAACGCAAGGCCGGCAAGGCCGCGCTCGGTCGCCATCACCAGCGCGGTGCCGAAGGGCGATGGGTGGAAGCCGTACGAGATGGTCAGCCCCTCCCCGCCCGACTTCCATTCGCCTGGCGACATCGCCTCGTGCGTGACGAACAGATCGTGCAGCCGGCCCGGGCCCGACAGCCCGACCTCGAACGAGGCGTCGAGCACGCTCGCCGAATCGCGCAGCAGACGGCGGGCGTGGTCGAGCGTCAGCGCCTGCAGGAACGCCTTCGGGGTGAGCCCCGCCCAGCGGCGGAACAGGTGATGCAATTCGGTCGGCGTGACGCCGGCGGCGCGCGCAATCGCGTCGGTCTCCGGCTGTGCGCGCCAGTGCTCGGAGATGTAGCCGATGGCGCGGCGTACGATGTCGTAGTCGGATGCCGCGCAGGTCAGCGGCGCGAAGCCGGGAATGCGGTCGGGCGAGAGCATGGAAACCTCCTTCATTTGGTCTCCATCTAGGCCGCGGCGAACGCGCCGCCCACCCGATTTCTGTTGATTCCCTCGTCCGCGACGAACGAAGTCACGCGCTCGATTGCGTTACTCGAACACCGTACGCGTCGGTCCGCGCTTCGCCTCGCCGAGCGCCGCGCTGAGCGCCGACGCGAAGCTCGCCTTCTCGTCCGGTCCCAGCATGCCGGCAATCGCAACGCGGCGGCCGTGCGAAACCAGGAACAGCCGCTCGACGCCGAATTCGGCGTGCACCACGCGGTCGAGCTTCACCCACAACGGGTTGAGCGTCCATTCGCGGATGCGACCGTGGTGGGTGACCTTGCGCACGGTCAGTTCGGACGGCGTCACGGTGACCTGCTCGTAGGCGCGCGCCTGGCGGTAGCTCACGCGGAACGCCCAATAGACCAGGAGCACCTCGAGTCCGCAGAAGCCGAAGACCGGCCATGCTCCCCTGAGCACGAAATACATCCCGATCAGAAAGCTCAATCCACCGAGCACCAGCATGAAAATCCGGAACCCCTTCGGGCTCAGCGAACGGTGCGGCGTGAGCACGGCTGAAAAGATCGTGGGTTCGGGACGGGCTTCGTTGTCGAATGTCATGATCGCCATCATACCGAAACCATGGCATACGGAAACTATGGCGCGCAAAATACCTCGCAAGGCGGCTCGCCCCTCCGCCCGCAAATCTCCCCGCCGGACCGCGCTGAGCCTGCGCAAGGCGCGGACCGGAACGGCCGCCAAGGTCAAGAACCCGAAACAGCGGCTCAAGGCTGACCGGACGGCAGTGTCAGGCGAGACGCCGCCTTGGACACCGGCCGAAATCGATGAGGCGTTCCGCCGCTTCCAGGCGGCCAATGCCGAGCCCCGCGGCGAGCTTCACCACGTGAACCCGTTCACCCTGTTGGTCGCCGTCGTGTTGTCCGCGCAGGCGACCGACGCCGGCGTCAACAAGGCGACCCCCGCGCTGTTCGCCGCCGCCGACACGCCCGCCAAGATGGCCGCGCTCGGCGAGGCGCGGGTGCAGGACCTGATCAAGACCATCGGTCTCTTCCGCACCAAGGCGAAGAACGTCGTCGCGTTGTCGCAGAAGCTCGTCGCCGAGCACGGCGGCGAGGTTCCGCGCACGCGCGAGGCGCTCGAAGCGCTGCCAGGCGTCGGCCGCAAGACCGCGAACGTCGTGCTCAACATCGCCTTCGGCGAACCGACCATCGCGGTCGACACCCACATCTTCCGCATCGGCAACCGCACCGGGCTGGCGCCCGGCAAGACGCCGTTCGATGTCGAGATGAAGCTCAACGAAGTGGTGCCGGAAAAATACAAGCTGCATGCGCACCACTGGCTCATCCTGCACGGACGCTACGTCTGCCTGGCACGCCGCCCGCTGTGCGAAACGTGCATCATTGCCGACCTGTGCAAGTGGCCGGGCAAGACGGTCAATCCCTGACGGCCATTTCTGCCGTCGCGCTGGCGCCCAAGTCGCCGTCAAATAGCATACCGGTGCGATTCAGAAGGATGGCTCGCATGGCTCTTCCCGTAGGCAAGATCGCCGCCGGCGTGCTCGTGGTCGTCGTCTCCTTCGCGGGCGCGTTCGTGGCGATGCACGTGCTCTCGCCAAGCGCGGACCGCCGACCGGCGCTGGCCGACGTACCGCCGCTCAAGCCGCTCGCCCGCAGTTCGGTGATCGTCACGCCGGCCGCCATCGCGCTCACCGCGATCCGCGACGCCATGGAGCAGGCGGCGCCGAAGAACCTCACCGGCAAGCGCGCCGACCCGATCTCGCAATTCCTCTCGGATGCCGAGATCGGCTGGAACATCAACCGCGGTCCGCTCACTGTGACCGGCCGGCCCGACGCGCTCGCGATTTCGACGCCGCTCAACGGCAGCTTCCGCGCCACGGGTCAAATATCGAACAAGGCGGGCGACGTCGGCAACCTGATCGGCAGCTTCCTGAACCAGAATGCCGGGCAGGAGCGCCAGGAACATGACGGAGCGGGCGATCGACCAGCGCGCCGACATCCGCGGCAGCATCACGATGACGTCGCGCCCTGCGATCACCCCGCCGTGGCGGATCGAACCAAACCTCAGGGCGCAGGTGTCGCTAGCGGACGCCAGCATGACGATCATGGGCTTCCGGCTCAACGTCGCCGACGAGGTCAAGACCTTCGTCGACAAGTCGGTGAACGAACAGGTCGCCGAACTGCAGACGAAGGTTCGCAACGACCCGTTCCTCGAAACCATCGCGCGGCGCGAATGGACCAAGATGTGCCGCTCGCTGTCGCTCGGCGCCGCGTCCGCCGGCATGCCGAACCTGTGGCTGGAAATCCGCCCGACGCGCGCATTCGCGGCGCAGCCGCGCACCGACCAGACCGCGCTGACGCTCACGCTCGGCGTCGAGGCCGAAACCCGCATCGTGCCGGCCGAGACCAAGCCGAATTGCCCGTTCCCGGCCCAGCTCGAAATCGTCCAACAACTCGAACAGGGGCGCGTCAATCTCGCCGTGCCGATCGACGTGCCGTTCACCGAGCTCAACCGGCTGCTGGAAGCGCAGCTCAAGGGCAAGACCTTTCCCGAGGACAAGAGCGGCGCGTTCGCCGTCAACGTGCGCGGCGTCAGCATGACGCCGTCAGGCGACCGCCTGCTGATCGCGCTGCGCGTCAAGGCGAACGAGCAGCGGAGCTGGTTCGGGCTCGGCGCCGAGGCGACCGTCTATGTGTGGGGCCGGCCGGTGCTCGACAGCGCGCGGCAGATCCTGCGGCTCTCCGACATCGCGCTCGATGTCGAATCGGAGGCCGCCTTCGGCATCCTGGGAGCAGCGGCGCGCGCGACCGCACCCTACCTGGAATCGGCTCTGGCCGAGAATGCCGTCGTCGATCTCAATCCGCTGGTGCAGAACGCCCGCAAGAGCATCGAGGCGGCGATCGCCGACTTCTCACGGAGCGCCGACGGCGTGCGCGTCGATGCGGCGGTCACCGCGTTGCGCCTTGTCGGGATCGAGTTCGATGCCAAGACGCTGCGCGTCGTCGCGGAGGCCGACGGCACCGTCAAGGTGGCGGTGACGGCGCTGCCGCTGCAGTAGTCCGGGCCTCGTCCTGAGGAGCCCTCGCGAAGCGGGGGCGTCTCGAAGGATGGCCGCGCACACCGAACATGCGGCCGTGCTTCGAGACGCCGCACTCCGTGCGGCTCCTCAGCATGAGGCAGGCGAAATTGCCCTAGTTACGTCTCATCTCGATCAGCGGCCGCGACAATCGCTTGTGCATGTGCACCATCAGCGCCATGCCGAACAGCGGCGTCGCCAGATTGACGATCGGGATCGACACGAACGCCGCGATCATGAGGCCCGCGAGGAAGACGGTGCTCTGGTTCGCCTTGCGCATTGCGCGCGCCTCCAACGGCGAGCGGTAGCGCATGGCGGCAAGCTCGAAATATTCCCGGCTGAGCAGGTAGGCGGTGGCGAGAAAGAAGATCACGACGCCGATGCCCGCGAACAGCAGGAACGGGACCGCCAGTAGATAGATCAGCACCGCCAGGAACGCCGCCTTGACGCCGACCCAGACGGAATTGACCAGCGGCAACGGCGTGCCGACCGGCTCGTCGGGATACTCGCTGCGCTCGACTTCGAGCGCGATCTCGTCGACGAAGAAGCTCGCGACCAGCGCGGTCACCGCCGGCATCAGGAAGATCGATCCGACAATGATGCCGAGGCCGGCCGCGACCGAAAGCATCCAGGCCAGGACGGTGAGCGGCAAATGCGAGGTGGCGCCGAGCAGGCTCTCGGCCCAGCTTTCCCCCGCGCCCGCGAGCCAGGACAGGACACGGTGCAGGCCGAACCCGATCAGCACGATCAGGGCGAGCGCCAGCCCGACCGACCTCCACAGCACCGACCGGAACGGCGGCGACATCATCTGAGACAGCGACCTGACGGCGGCGTCGAGCATTCCGTTCCTCCGTACAAACCTCCGCAGAGGTAGCGATGGCGGCACAGTGACACAAGCTCGCCGCGCGCCTTGATCCGGCCCATTTGTCGCGTCGTCATCACCCCGGATTGATCCAAAGGAATTGCGGGAACAGCGGCATTCCGGCATGGTGCCGCCGGTCAAACCCCTGCATCTGGAAACGATGAAACGCCTTACCCGCCGGTCGTTCCTTGCCGCCTCCGCCGCCATGGGCACCGGGCCGGTGCTTGCCGCGCCACGTCCGACGCCGACGCCCGCGGGGCCAGCCGAGGCGCCGAAATCCGGCCCGGTCGATATCGTCGTGGTTGGTGCCGGCGCCGCCGGCATCGCGGCCGCACGGCGGCTCGCCGCCTCGCGCGGGCTGCGCTTTGTCGTCCTGGAGGCGACCGGCGACATCGGCGGCCGCTGCGTCACCGACACCAAGACGTTCGGCGTCCCGTTCGATCGCGGCGCGCATTGGATTCACGCCGCCGACATCAACCCCCTGGTCAGGCTTGGCCCCCAGGCGGGCGTCGAGGTCTATCCGGCCCCGCCCGGCCAACGGATGCGGATCGGCCGGCGTTTTGCGCGCGAGGGCGAGCTCGAGGATTTCCTCGCGAGCCTCGTGCGCGCCAATGCCGCCATCGGGGCCGCGGCGCGCGGCAAGGCGGACGTCTCATGCGACAAGGCGCTGCCCAAGGACCTGGGCGAATGGCAGCAGACCCTCGAGTTCGTGCTCGGCCCCTTCGCCTGCGGCAAGGACCTCAACGAAGTCTCCGTCGTCGACCTCTCGCGCGCGATCGATCGCGACAACAACGCTTTCTGCCGGCAAGGACTGGGCACGCTGCTGGCTAAGCTGCTGCCGCCGAACGTGCTGCTGACCGATACCCCGGTCAATCGTATCGAATGGTGGGGGCGCGGCCCGATCGAGGTGCAATCCAATCGCACGATGTTCACGGCGCGTGCCGTCATCGTCACCGCCTCGACCAACGTGCTCCTCTCCAACAAGATCAGGTTCCAGCCGGAACTGCCGAAGCGCCACGCCGAAGCCTTGAGCAGGCTCAAGCTCGGCAGCTACGACCACATCGCGCTCGAATTGCCCGGCAACCCGCTCGGCCTCAAGGCCGATGAGCTGTCGTTCGAGAAGTCCGAGAATCGCCGTACCGCCTCGATCTTCGGCAACGTGCTGGGCAGCACGGTCTGCATGGTCGACGTCGCGGGAAACTTCGGCCGCGAGCTGTCCGCCAAAGGCGAAGCCGCGATGATCGACTTCGCACTCACATGGCTCAGCGGGCTCTACGGCGTCGACATGAAGGCGATCGTGAAGCGCAGCTATGCGACGCGTTGGAACGAGGCGCCTTGGGCCCTGGGCGCTATTTCGGCGGCCGCGCCCGGAGCACAGCCCATGCGCAAGGTGCTGATGGAGCCGCTCAACAGCCGCGTCTTCCTCGCCGGCGAGGCCGCGCACGAGACGCTCTGGGGCACGGTCGGCGGGGCCTGGGAGTCCGGCGAGCGCGCGGCGGAAGCGGCGCTGCGCGCACTCGGCCGGAAATGAGTACGCGCCCTAAAGCGCTCATTGCCTGGTCGAGTGGTAAGGACAGCGCCTGGGCGCTGTACGAGGCCCGGCAGGCGGGCGACTGCGAGATCGTCGGCGCACTGACCACCGTCACCGACACCTTCAGCCGCGTCAGCATGCATGGCGTGCGCGAAGAATTGCTCATGGCGCAACTTGCGGCGGCCGGCCTTCCGCCGATCCTCGTGCGCATCCCGTATCCGTGCCCGAACGAGGTCTACGAAGCGCGCATGGCGGCGGCACTCGCGCAGGCGAAGCAGGCCGGCATCAGCCGCATCATCTTTGGCGATCTGTTTCTGCAAGACGTCCGCAAGTATCGCGAGGACAAGCTCGCCGGTACCGGGATCGTGCCGCTGTTTCCGCTGTGGGAGCGACCGACGGGCGCGCTCGCGCGCGAGATGATCGCCGCCGGGGTCGAGACCTATCTCGCCTGCGTCGACCTCAAGCAATTGCCGAAGACCTTCGCCGGCCGCCGGTTTGACGACGCGCTGCTCACGGAGTTGCCGGCCACCGCCGACCCGTGCGGCGAGAACGGCGAATTCCACTCCTTCGTGGCGGGCGGCCCGATGCTGTCGCGGCGAATTCCGGTCGCGGTCGGCGAGACCATCGAGCGCGACGGCTTCGCGTATGCGGATATCGTTCCGAAACCTGGCTGACCGGCGCGAATTCGGTTTGGCATCTTTTTGTCCAGCCGCGATATCGCGCCTAGCGATATTTTGCATTGACGAAAATATCGCATTATGCGATATTTTCTTATGAAGCCGATCGTCTTCGCGCCAGCAGGCGCGCGGCAATGGGCGAAGCTCTCCGGCGACGTACGTCGGCGCATCGACGCCCGGCTGATGGCATTTGCGGCGACTGGAAAAGGCGACGTGAAACGACTGAAAGGCCAAGGTGGCGCAAGGCTTCGCGTCGGTGATTGGCGCGTTATCTTCTACGAGGAACGAGGCTCGATCATCATCGTCGCGGTCGGGCACCGCCGAGAGGTCTATGATTGACATGAACGTTCGGTTCCAGAAGACCCCCCGCGGAGAAGTCGCGATCCTTCCGCGCAAGGACTATGAGGCGCTGGTCGCCAAGGCTGCGGAAGCCGACGAGGATGCGGGAACCGCGCGCCTCGTGGCACGCGCGCGCAAGGAGGTGACGGCCGGCGCGCCACTGCTACCGAAGGAGGTCGTGGATCGAATAGCCAGCGGAGAAAACCCCGTCCGCGTCCTGCGCGAATGGCGCGGTAAGACCCAACAGCAGCTCGCTCTCGAAGGCGGCCTTACGCAGGGTTACCTGTCCGACATCGAAAACGGCCGCCGCCGTGGCACTGCGCTGCGCCTGCGCGGCGTCTCCCATGCGCTGAAAGTGCCGCTCGATTTACTCGTATAGCGTTGGTAAGTGCGGTTACCCCCGCAACACCCCGCCGGTGCGCTTGCCGACCTCGGCGACGATCTTCGCAGCAACGCCGTCGATTTCCTGGTCGGTCATGGTTTTCTCGCGTGGCTGCATGGTCACCGCGATGGCGATTGATTTCTTGCCGGGCTCGATGCCCTGCCCTTCGTAGACATCGAATACGCTCACGCCCGTGATCAGCTTGCGATCGACGGCCTGCGCGGTGCGCACGATGTCGCCAGCCTTCACGGCGCGGTCGACCACGAAGGCGAAATCGCGCTCGACTGGCTGGAACGGCGATAGCTCGAGCACCGGCTTGGCACGCGTCGCCTTGGCCTTGGCCTCGGGAATCTTCTCGAGGATGACCTCAAAGGCGACCAGCGGACCTTCGGCCTGCATGGCTTCGAGCGCGCGCGGATGCAGCTCGCCAAAATGGCCGAGCACGTTCTGCGGCCCGATCTGGATCGTGCCCGAACGGCCGGGGTGAAACCACGCCGGGCCGCCCGGCACGACTTGCAGCGCTGCGGCCGGCGCGCCGGCGGCCGCCAGCACCGCCAGCGCATCGCCCTTGGCGTCGAACGCATCGACCTCGTGTGCCGGGCTCGACCAATGCCGGCCGGCGCCGGTCGCCTTGGCGAGTGCGCGCCGCACACCACTCGCCGCGGTGGACTGGTCGGCCGGCTGGTCGCCCTTGAAAATCTGTCCAACCTCGAACAGCGCGACGTCGGGAAAGCCACGGTCGGCGTTCTTCTGCGCAGCCGCGATCAAACCCGGCAGCAGGCTCGGCCGCATATCCGAGAGATCGGCAGCGATCGGATTGGCGAGCGCAAGCTCCGGCTTGCCGCCGCCGAACAATTCCGCCTGCGGTTTCGCCACGAACGACCAAGTCACGGCCTCGACCATGCCGCGCGCCGCCAGCGCGCGCTTGGCCTTGCGGGTACGCGTCTGGATCGGCGTCAGGACCGGCTTGCGCGGCGCATCGCCGCGCTCGAACGGCGTCGCCGGGATGCGGTCGACGCCGGTGATGCGCACGACCTCCTCGACGATGTCGGCCTTGCCGTGCACATCCGGCCGCCAGGACGGCACCGCCACCTTCACCTTGTCGCCCTGGCCGGCGACGAAGAATCCAAGACGGCTGAGCACGCGCTTGACCTCGGTGAGGCCGAGCTTGAGGCCCGCAAGCCGCGGCAGTTCGGTGAGGGGGAAATCGATGATGAGTTCGGGCGCCTCCACCTTGCCGGCGATCGTGACCGCCGACGGCGTGCCGCCGCACAGGTCGAGCACCATCTTCGAGGCGAGTTCCAGGCCCGGCAGCATGAAGTTCGGATCGACGCCGCGCTCGAAGCGGTAGCGCGCGTCCGAGTTGATGCCGAGCTTGCGGCCGGTCCGCGCGATGTTGAGTGGCTCCCACAGCGCCAACTCGATCAGCACGTCGGTCGTTTCGGCCGAGCAGCCCGAAGCCTCGCCACCCATGATGCCGGCGAGCGACTCGACGCCGCGCTCGTCGGCGATCACGCAGATCGCTGTCGTCGAGCGTGTAGGTCTTGCCGTCGAGCGCCAACAGGCTCTCGCCCGCCTTGGCGCGGCGGACCGTCAGGTTGCCGTGCACCTTGGCGGCGTCGAAGACGTGCAGCGGCCGGCCGCGGTCATACGTGATGTAGTTGGTGATATCGACCAGCGCGTTGATGGGACGAAGGCCGATCGCCGTGAGCCGGCGCTGCAGCCACTCGGGCGACGGGCCGTTCTTCACGCCGCGCACGAGGCGCAGCCCGAATGCGGGACAAAGCGACGGCGCCGATCCGAAGTCGAGCGTCACCGTCACCGGGCATGGGAATTGGCCCTCGACCGGCTTGATGGTCGGGTCCTTGAAGGTGCCCATGTCGGCCGCCGACAAATCGCGCGCGATGCCGTGCACGCCGGTGCAGTCGGGCCGGTTGGGCGTGAGCTTGATCTCGATCACCGGGTCGTCGAGGCCCGCCCACTTGGCGTAGTTCGCGCCGAGCGGCGCGTCGGCCGGCAGGTCGATGATGCCGTCATGGTCATCGGAGATTTGCAACTCGAACTCGGAGACCAACATGCCGCGGCTCTCGACGCCGCGGATCTTGCCGACGCTGAGCGTCACGTCCTTGCCGGGGATATAGGCGCCGGGCGGCACGAACACGCCGGTCATGCCGGCGCGCGCATTGGGCGCGCCGCACACGACCTGCACGGGGTCGCCGCTGCCGGTATCGACCATGCAGACGCGCAGCCGGTCGGCGTTGGGATGCTGCTCGGCGGAAATAACGCGCGCGATGGTGAACGGCGCCAGCGCCTTGCCCTTGTCCTCGACCTTCTCGACTTCCAGCCCGATCATGGTGAGCTTGTCGGCGAGCTTGTCGAGCGGCTCGTCCGTGTCGAGATGCTCCTTGAGCCAGGCCAGGGTGAATTTCATGGCGAATTCTTTCCCAACGCTCCGGCGAGTCCCCTCCCCCGCTTGCGGGGGAGGGTTAGGGAGGGGGCATGCTCAATCGCTGTGGCGATCGTTTCCAAAACACCCTGCCGATTTGCCATCACATCGTGATTGCTAGAATCGAAGCACTCGAAAACCTTTAGACATCAGGAAGGCATCGCGTCTCTTATCCCGTTTCAAGTGCTCAGCCTCAAAGTGCTGCCCGCCATCAATTTCAACTACAAGACTTGCGGCGTGACAAACAAAGTCGGCGACATATGGCCCAATGGGAACTTGTCTCCGGAAGCTCGCGCCTTTCAAGCGGTGCGCGCGCAAAGCGCTCCAAACGATGCGTTCGGCGTTGGTCGAACCCTGTCGCAACGAGCGAGCCCGGCTTCGCTGTTTCGTCGAGACGCGCCAGGCCGGAATTTTGGACGTATCAATCATTATGAATATCGCCTGCGTACCCCCTCCCTAACCCTCCCCCGCAAGCGGGGGAGGGAACGCGTGCCCGGTCGACTCATCAGCTCAAGCCTCCCGCCAGCGTCGGGAAGTCGAGCGGGCGGAAGCCGTAGTGCGAGAGCCAGCGCACGTCGGCCTCGAAGAAGGGCCGCAGATCGGGCATGCCGTATTTCAGCGTGGCGATGCGGTCGATGCCCATGCCCCAGGCAAAGCCCTGATACTCGTCCGGATCGAGCCCGCAATTGCGCAGCACGTTCGGATGCACCATGCCGCAGCCGAGAATCTCCAGCCAGTCGTTGCCCTCACCGAAGCGGATTTCGCCCTTGTCTCGCCGGCACTGAATGTCGACTTCGAGCGACGGTTCGGTGAACGGGAAGTACGACGGCCGGAATCGCATCTTCACGTCGTCGACCTCGAAGAACGCCTTGCAGAATTCCTGCAAAATCCATTTCAGGTGGCCGAGGTTCGAGCCCTTGTCGATCACCAGCCCCTCGACCTGATGAAACATCGGCGTGTGCGTCTGGTCGGAATCCATCCGGTAGGTGCGGCCGGGACAGATCACCCGGATCGGCGGTTTCTGGCTCAGCATGGTGCGCACCTGCACGGGCGAGGTGTGGGTGCGCAGCAGGAGCCGCGAGCCATCGGGCTTCGGGTTGAAGAAGAACGTGTCGTGCATGTCCCGCGCCGGATGGCTCTCGGGAATGTTGAGCTTGGTGAAATTGAGGTCGTCGGTCTCGATGTCGGGCCCTTCGGCGACCGCGAACCCCATGTCGGCGAAGATCGCGGTCAGTTCGTCCATCACCTGGCTGATCGGGTGGATGCGGCCGGTCTCGGCGGGCGGCTCGCGCAGCGGCAGCGTGACGTCGACGGTCTCGGTGTTGAGGCGGGTGTCGAGGGCGGCGTGCTTGAGCGCATCCTTGCGCGACGCGAGCGCCGTGCTGACGCGGTCTCGCAGGCCGTTGATGCGCGGGCCTTCGGCCTTGCGCTCATCGGGCGTCATCGTGCCGAGCGTGCGCAGAAGCGCCGAGACGGACCCGCTCTTGCCGAGAGCCGCGACACGCACGGCTTCGAGCGACGTCTCGTCAGGCGCACTCGCGACCGCCGCGAGGATTTCCTGCTCCAATGCTCCGGGGTCGGTCATCGCGTCACTCCGCCATCAGCGGCAAATCGGTGTCGTGCGGCTTACCACCGGCTTGGGTGAGCATGCAGTGGACCTGGCCGCGATGATGGGTCTGGTGATTGAACAGGTGCGTGACCACGAGCCACTTCGGCTTGGTGAACTCGCGCTTCGCACCGTACGAGTAGAACGTGAGATCGTTCGCAAGCCACGATGCATCGAGCTTGTCGGCCCAGCCGATGATGGTCTCGTCGAAGGCGGCGCGCTCGCGCTTGAGCGGCTCCCAGTCAGGATAGAGCGAGACCGATTGCGGAATACCGACCTCGAGCTTTTCGCCCACTCCAAAACGGCTCATCCAGACGCGATCGGCCCAAAGGAGATGGCTCAACGTCTTGTGGATCGAACCGAAGAACGACCCGCGCTCGCGGCGCCGCTCGTCGTCCGGCAACGCGTCGGTGACACCGTAGAGGTTCTGGTTCTGCCAGCGATTGTAGCGCGCCATGCGCTGCACATAGGCGGTGTCGATCATGGGTCCGCTCCGCGACGAAACTGGAGCTCTCTCCGCTCGTCCCCGCGAAAGCGGGGACCCAGACTTGTTGACGCCTGCCGCGGACTTGCGTCTCGAAAGGCCTGGATTCCCGCTTGCGCGGGAATGACCGGAGGGCGGGCGGCGCCGAACCTAACAGCCGTCAGTCGGGCAGCGGTGCTACGCCGCGGCCGGCACCGCGGCCTTGGCCTTTTCGACGATGGCCGCAAACGCCACCGGCTCGTGGATGGCGAGATCGGACAGAACCTTGCGGTCGACCGTCACGCCGGCGAGATCGAGGCCGTTGATGAACCGGCTGTAGGTCAGCCCGAACGGCCGCACCGCCGCGTTAAGGCGCTGAATCCACAGCGCGCGGAAGGTGCGCTTGCGCCGCTTGCGGTCGCGGTAGGCATATTGGTTGGCCTTCTCGACCGCCTGCTTGGCGACCCGGATGGTGTTCTTGCGGCGGCCGTAGAAGCCCTTCGCTTGCTTGAGGACCTTCTTGTGCTTGGCGTGTCCCGTCACGCCGCGCTTGACGCGGGCCATGGCAGTTCTCCTGACAAATTGGCGTGCAACGATAAGAGGTTGTGCCGCGCTCCGGCGGCCGAAGGCTGGTCAGCTATTGGGCAGCCAGTACTTCCTGACGTTCTCGCCGTCGGTCTTGAACAGCACCGAGGTGCCGCGCAACTGGCGGATCTGCTTGTTGGTCCGCTTGATCATGCCGTGGCGTTTGCCGCGATGGGCATATAGCACCTTCCCGGTGCCGGTGACCTTGAAGCGCTTTTTAGCGCCCGACTTCGTCTTGATCTTGGGCATTTGGCTCTCCTTTCGGCTCCTGCCATGGCGAAAACGCCCGGCCGGCCGGTATCTGCTCGATTTGAGCGTGCTGATTGAGCACTTCGCCACCGCCACGGCAGCCCGTTGCGCCGGGCGGCGGGAGGGCGGCGTTATGGCAGAGGCCGGGAGAAAACACAACCGGCACAAGCAGTAAGATGCCGCAGCGGTCCCGGTCCAGCCGGCGCCGTCAGCCTCCCGGCCCGCCCACCGCCGGGAACCCAACCGATCCGGGCATGTTTGCCATGCGAGAACTGGCCGATGGCCTGGCGGTTGCATAGATCGTCGGTGGTCAGAGGCCATCCATGCGTACGGAGGCCATCATGCGTACGGTGAAGAGAGCCATGTGGACCCCAGGCAGGTTGAGTAGGGACTGGCTGATGCGGGCATCTTTCGTGCTCGTGGGCGCGATCTTCGTCATTTGCCAGATCATCGTGAGCGGCGCCCGGACGCAGACCGAGCGGGCGGCCATCGCGGCTGATCGCGGTCAGCTAGACGCGGGGCTGGAGTGCAGTGCCGACGGACACGGACGGCACGCAAGCCGACTGAACTATCGGCCGCAGCAGCTCGTTACCTCAAAAGCAAATGAATGCCGGGCACGGACCCGGCAAGCATAATGATGTGACGGCGTCTTGAACGACTTGCGCCCTATCGCGGCGCCAGAACCATCACCACCTGACGGCCCTCGAAGCGCGCGTCCTGCTCGACCTTGGCGATCTTGACGGTGTCGTCCTTGACCCGGTTGAGCAGCTTATAGCCGAGCTCCTGGTGCGCCATTTCGCGGCCGCGGAACCGCAAGGTGACCTTGACCTTGTCGCCCTCTTCGAAAAAGCGCTGCATCGCCCGCATCTTCACGTCGTAGTCGTGATCGTCGATCATCGGCCGGAGCTTGATCTCCTTGACCTCGACGACCTTCTGTTTCTTGCGGGCTTCGGCGGCCTTTTTCTGGGCCTGATATTTATATTTACCGTAATCGAGAAGTTTGGCGACAGGAGGGACCGAATTCGGGGCGATCTCGACAAGATCAAGCCCGGCCTCCTGGGCCCTTTGCAAAGCGACCTGAGTATCGATCGGCCCATGATTGTGGCCGGTCTGGTCGATCAATTGGACTTCGCGGGAGCGGATCTCCTCGTTGATGCGCGGGCCGTCTTTCGGGGCGGGCTGCGCGGTTCTCATCGGTCGGCGAATGGCTTTGCTCTCCTCAAGCTGTTGCAACGGGCCCGGCATGGCGGGCGGCGGAAGAATCGGTAGAAACGGCCCATAAGTCAACGACTATGCTTGGGCAAATCAGCCGGCTAGGGTCTGCGTCGGCCCCGTTTGCCCGGCGGTCAGGCGTCGCGGGCCAGCAGCGAGGTGTAGACCGCGCGTGTGGCGGCCGCCACGTTTTGCGGCGAGAACATGTATTCGGCGAACTGCCGGGAGCGCGCGCAGAGCGCCCGGTAGGCGCTGCTGTCGAGCGCCAACGGTGCCGCAACCGCGCGCGCAAATTCCCCCGCATCGCCGCGCTTGACGACCCAACCGGTGCGCACGTCCTCGGGCATGTCGGGCGGCGTCACGATATGCTCCGGCAGGATGCCCACATCGGTCGTGATCACCGGCCGGCCCATCGCCTGCGCCTCCGCCACCACGCGGCCGAGGACGGGCGCTTCGTTCGCCGGCACCGCGACCACATCGGCCGCCGCGAACGCCGCCGGCATATCGCGGCAGTGTCCGGTCAGCCGGAACATTCTCAGCACGCCCTGCGCCTTGGCCTGGGCGAGGATCGCGCGCGCATATTTCTTATGACTGCGGTGTTCGCCGGCCAGAACAAAAACCACGTCGCGCTGACCGCCGTCGAACAACTGTCGCGCGACGGTGGGTAGCATCGCCTGGCCGTTCCACGGCGCAACGCGCCCGGGCGTCAGCACGATACGGGCCTCGTCCGGAATCTTCCAGGTCGTGCACAATGCCGAGATGCGTGAGGAATCGACGGCGGCCGGATCGAATGTCGCGGTGTCGATCCCGCGCGGCACGACGGTGATCCGCTCGCGCGGGATGCGGTAGCGCTCCATCATGACGGTGGCGACGAAGCTCGACGGAGCGATCACCCGGTCGCCGCGCGCCAGCGAACTCGCCCAGAACCGTTTCAACCGTGACGACGGCGGCACGTCGGGCAGCGTGGTGACCAGCCAGACCGCGATCTGCGAGGCCGCCATGTGCGCGCACCACGCGCCGCCCGCGCTGTGTGCATGCACGATGTCGACACGTTCGCCCGAGATGAGCTCCTCGAGCGTGCGGGCGCCGCGCCGGAGCTTGAACGGATTGACGGTGTCGTTGGCGAGCGGAATCCATTCTGCGCCGAAGGCCTTGAGCTCTTCGACGAGCGGACCTTCCTCGCCGGCGATCATGGCGCGGGCGCCCCATTGCAGCAGCGCATAGGCGACGTTGAGCGCGGTGCGGGCGACCGGCCCTTCGCGCAAGGCCGGCACGATCTGCAAGATCGTGGCGTTCGCCAAGGTAGGCCCCGCCTCGTTCGTCTCGCCGTAAGCGTAGCTCACCGACCTATACCTCTCACCCGGCTCCGGTTAAGTCCGATGGCCGAAAACGGCGCTCTTGCATTCAATGGCAGCGTGCGGGCAAACGGTGTTATAGGACCGATCCTCCGAATGAGCGACTGTTGCCTGAAATTCCTCCAGGTTGGAACCGGCGCGGCGGCGCGCAGCATCGCCGTGCGCCAACGCGAGGGGGGCAATCCGGCGCTTCTGTGGCTCGGGGGCTTCAAGTCGGACATGAAGGGCACGAAAGCCGAGGCGCTGGATGCTTGGGCGCGGGACCATGGCCGGGCGATGACCCGCTTCGATTATTCGGGCCACGGCGAGACGGGCGGCGATTTCACCGCCGGCACCATCGGCCGCTGGCTGGAGGAATGCCTCGCCGTTTACGACGCTTGCTGCCGCGGTCCGCAGGTGATCGTCGGCTCGTCCATGGGGGGATGGCTGGCGCTCCTGATGATGCGGGAATTGGCGCGCCGCTCCGCCCCGCCGGCAAACGAGGCCGCCGCCAGCGTCGCCGGGATGGTGCTGATCGCGCCGGCGGTCGACTTCACTGAGGAGTTGATCTGGAAGCGTCTTCCGCCCGAGGCGAGACGCGAAATCGAAGACAAGGGCGTCTGGGCGCGGCCATCGCAATACTCCGCCGAACCATACCTCATTACCCGCCGATTGATCGAAGACGGGCACGACCATCTCCTTATGGGCGGGATGATCGAGACCGGCTGTCCGGTGCGGATCCTGCAGGGCGTGCAGGACCCGGACGTGCCCTGGCAGCACGCCGTGGAGTTGGTCTCGCGCTTCGCGCGCGACGACGTCGTGCTGACCATGATCAAGGACGGCGACCACCGGCTGTCGCGGCCGGAAGACATCGACCGGCTGATCGCCGCGGTCGCCGAGTTCTAATCCGGTAGCGCCGCCTTCTGCAGCGCGGCGCGGTGATGCTCGCGATCACTGTCGTTCCGGTAATGCAGCGTGAGCTGCACACGTGGCTTGGTCTTCTCCGGTCCCGCTTCAATGGGACACGTTGCGCCCGCTCGCCCAGGCGGCTCAGCCATGATAGACGATCCGCCAAAAGGGATGAGGAGCCCGATGCCTCACGCTATTGCCAGCGGCCTCGTGGGAATTCTGCTTGCCGTCGCGGCGGCGTCGGCGACCTGGGCGCAAAGCTTCCCGGCGCGCCGCATCACGATCGTGGTGCCGTTCTCGCCCGGCACCGCGTTCGACCTGATCGCGCGTACGCTCGGGCAGAAGGTGACGGAGCGCTACGGCCAGCCGGTCATTGTCGACAACAAGCCGGGCGCCAGCGGCACGCTCGGCACCGAAACGGTCGCCGCCGCCGCGCCGGATGGCTACACGCTGGTCACGGCCGGCGCACCGCTTACGGTCCACAAGGCGCTGGTCAAGAACCTGCGCTACGATCCAGTCGCGAGCTTCACGCCGATCGGAACGCTCACGGCCAGCAGCGTCGCCCTGGTGATCAATCCGGCGGTCATGCCGGTCAATTCGCTCGCCGAGCTGATCGCCGCCGTCAAGGCGAAGCCGGGATACTATAACTACTCGTCACCCGGCGCCGGGACGCTGCAGCAACTGGGCTTCGAACTGTTCAAGCAGCAGCTCGGCCTCGACATCCAGCACGTCCCCTACCGCGGCGCCTCGCAGGCGGTCACCGATTTCGTGTCCGGGCAGGTGCACGTCACCTATCTGCCGATCGCGACCGCGCTGCCGCATGTGCAGTCTGGCAAGCTGCGCATTCTTGCCAATGCAGGCAGCAAGCGCTCGCCGTTTGCGCCGGATGTTCCGACCTTGGGCGAACTCGGCTATCCGACGCTCGATTTCGACTTGTGGTTCGGCTTCCTCGGGCCGGCCAGCCTACCGCCCGACATCGTGCGCTGGTGGGAGAAGGAACTCGCGGCCGTCGCCGAAATGCCGGATGCGCGCGAAGCCTTCCGGCGGCACGGCGTTACGACCATGTACCTCGATGCCGCCACGACCGGTGCGCTGCTCAAGTCCGAGGTGAAGCGCTGGACCGCGGTGGCGGAGAAGGCCGGCCTCAAGCCGGAGTGAACCTGTTTGGCGCCGAAACTCGATCTCACCAGCCAGGACTATTTGCGCAATCCGAGCGCCGCGATCGAGCGGCTGCGCGCGGCCGGTCCGGTCGTGGAGAGTCGCTTTCCGATCATCGGCAAGACCTGGATCACGACGACCGAAGAAGCCGCAAGCCACATGCTGAAGGCAAGCGACGCGTTCACCCTGCGCAAGGACGGCATGGTTGCCGGTACGCGCTGGTGGATGCCGGGCGTGATCCGCACGCTCGCCAGCAACATGCTGACCACCGATGAGCCGGATCACACGCGGTTGCGCAGCATCGTCGACGAAGCGTTCCGGCGCCGCGCGGTGCTCGAAATGGAGCCGCATATTCTGGCAACCGCCGAAGGGCTGGCTGGCGAGCTTTTCGCAGCGGGCAGCCCGGCCGATCTGGTTGCCCGCTATGCGCGCAGGTTGCCGCTGTGGGTGATCTGTGAGCTGCTCGGTCTGCCCGCCGCCGACCGGCCGAAGTTCATGGGATGGGCCGCCAATATCACCGGCATCAGGAGCAGCCTCGGCTTTATCGTGCGCATGGTCTGGGGGGTGCGCGGGATCAAACGTTATCTCGAAGCATTTCTGGAGCACGTGCGTGCGCACGGCGGTACCGGCCTGATCGCCGAGCTTGTCCGCGTCGAGAAAGAAGGCGGGCAGATCAGCCGCGACGAGATGATCTCGACCGTGTTCTTGCTGTTGTTCGCCGGCCACGAGACCACGACACATCTCATCAGCGGTTCGGTCTTCGAATTGCTGCGAGACCCCGCGCTCCGCGACTGGCTCGAGGAGGATTGGGGCCGCGCCGATCTCGCCGTCGAGGAGTTCCTGCGGTTCATCTCGCCGGTGCAGTTCTCCAAGCCGCGATGGGTGCGCGACGACATGGAGCTTTGCGGCGTGAAGCTCAAGCGCGGCGAGCGGATCATGGCCATGCTGGTCGCCGCCAACATGGACCCGGCCGCGAACGTCCATCCGGACAAGCTTGATCTCGCGCGGCGGCCGAACCGGCATGTCGCGTTCGGCACCGGCATTCATTTCTGCCTCGGCCATCAATTGGCACGGATCGAGGCGAGATGCGCACTGGAAGCCTTGTTCAAACGCTGGCCGAAGCTCGCGCTTGCGGTTCCGGAAACCGAGATTCGCTGGCGGCGGCAACCGGGCCTGCGGGCTGTCGAGACGCTTCCGGTCGTGGCGCACGCGCCCTGAGGCCGATGATCTCAGGTTGACGCAACGTCATTGCGAGGCGGCAAAGCCGCCGAGGCAATCCAGTCTTTGAACAACTGGATTGCTTCGCTGACGCTCGCAATGACGGGATTGTTTGTCTCAATGGGCGGCGAGATGATCGCCCGCCGCGTGGAGCGCGCGTAGTCCTTCGCGATAGTTCGGATAGCGCAACGTCACGCCAAGCACACTCTTGAGCTTGTCGTTGCGCGCACGGATGCAGCCCTCATAGAAGCTGAGCGCGAACGGCGTGAGGTGTTTGGTCGCGTCCGCGTACGGGATTTCGGCCGGCGGCTCGATCCCGAGAAGCTCGCGCCGCAAACGCGATCTGATCGGTCGGCGGTGCAGGCTCGTCGTCGACGATGTTGAATATTCCGCTGGCGCGCAACGCGAACGCCGCGTCGATCGCCTGCGCGATGTCGTAGACATGGATGCGGTTCGAGACGTGGCCGGGCTTGGCGACGCGCTGCGCACTGCCGCGCAGCAGCCGCCGCATGGCGTTCTGGCCCGGACCGTAGATGCCGCCGAGCCGCAAGATAGCGACCGGCAGATTGCGGCGTGCACCCAGCGCCTGCCACGCCGCTTCGGCATCGATGCGAGCGTTGCCGCGCCGTGCGCTGCCGCGCACGACCGGCGTGCTTTCATCGATCCACGCTCCCCCGGAGTCCGGATAGACGCCAAGCGTCGAGAGGAACACCACGCTCGCGATCTTGGGCGCGGATGCAATCTGCGTCTCCAGCGCGGACAGCACAGGGTCGCCGGTCTCGGTCGGCGCCGCTGAGATAAGCAGCGCATCGGCGGATGCGACCACGGCCGCGAGGTCATCGGAAGCGGTCTTGCCGTCGAAGACCAGCATTTCGACGGATCGCTCGCCGAAACGTTGCGCCGCGAGGACCGAGGCGCGCTCGGCGGTGCGGGTCGTGCCGACGATGCGGTCGAAGCGCCTGCCGAAATACGTCACGTAGTGGCGCGCGCAATAGCCAAGCCCGAGACAGACCAAGGTCGGCATCACGCCGCCACGGCATCGAGTGCCGCGGTCCATTCGTCGCGCACACTCGCGTCGCTCTCCGCTGTGCGGCGACGAGAGGCAAGTGCGGCAAGCCTCGACCGGTCAAGCTCCCCCAATGCCCAGACCGCGGCGCCGCGCACCAGCGGCGACAGATCGTCGAGCAGCCGTTCGGCCTCGCACGCGAGCGCGGCATTGCCCGAGTTGCCGATCGCAATCAGCACATTGCGGATGAAACGGTCGCGGCCGGTGCGCTTCACCGGCGATTTCGCGAACAGCGCGCGGAAGCCCGCATCGTCGAGCCGCGCGAGATCGGCGAGCCGCGGGGCGTGCAACGTCGCGCGCGCCGCGAGCTTCGCCTCGTGCCCTTGTTGCGCGAACTTGTTCCAGGGGCAGACGGCGAGACAATCATCGCAGCCGTAGATGCGGTTGCCCATCGCGCGGCGGAATTCGCGCGGGATCGGTCCCTTGTGCTCGATGGTGAGGTAAGAGATGCAGCGCCGCGCATCGAGCCGATAAGGCGCGGGGAAAGCCGCCGTCGGACAGATGTCGAGGCAGGCCTGGCAGCTTCCGCAATGGTCGGCTTCGGACGCGTCGGCTGGCAAGTCGACGGTCGTGAGGATCGCACCGAGAAAGAGCCACGAGCCGAACTCACGCGATACGAGATTGGTGTGCTTGCCCTGCCAGCCGAGCCCGGCCGCCTCCGCCAGCGGCTTCTCCATCAGCGCCGCGGTGTCGACGAATACCTTGACGTCGCCGCCCGCCGTCGCGGCGAGCCAGCGCGCCAGCGTCTTGAGCTTCGGCTTGATGATCTCGTGATAGTCGTCGCCCTGCGCATAGACCGAGATCGCACCGCGGTCGCGCGCCGCCAGCACGGCCAGCGGATCGCCACCCGTGCCGTAGTTCAGGCCCAGCATGATGACCGAGCGCACATCCGGCATCAGCGCATGCGGGTCGCCGCGCCGTTCCGCACTCGCCGCCATCCAGTCCATGTCGCCGTGCGCACCTTCGGCGAGAAAACGCGCGAGCCGCTCCTTCGCGAGCGGGATCGCGTCCGGCCGCGTGACGCCCACCACATCGAAGCCCTGCGCGCGCGCCTGCGTGACCAACGCAGCTTTCAGCGCCGGCGGATCGCTTAGAAATCCAGGTTGGCGTAGGTCTCGGACGCCGGAATGCCGGCCAGCGTCTCGGCCAGGATCGGACGGAACGACGGGCGCGACTTCACCCGCGCGTACCAGGCCTTGGCGGCTTCGTCCTCTTTCCATGGCACATCGCCCAGATAATCGACCGACGACAGGTGCGCGGCCGCCGCGAGATCGGCGTAGCTCAGCCGTTCGCCGGCAAGCCAGTCGCGCGTGCGCACCAGCCAGCCGATATGGGCGAGATGATAGCGGATGTTGTGGCGCGCCGCACGGATCACCTCGGTGTCGGGCGAGCCGCCGCCCTCGCGCACCGTCATGTGCCGCCGGTAAAACCGCTCCATGGTGAGAGGCCCGCTCACCTCGGCGAAGAACTTGTCGTTGAACCAGCTCACGAGCCGGCGCACCTCGACCCGCTGCGCCGGATCGCGCGGCAGCAGGCGCCGCTCGGCGAGTTCATTGCCCCGCGTCTCGTCGAGGTACTCGGCGATGATGCTGGCGCCCGGGATCACCAGGCCGTCCTCGACCAGCACCGGCGTGGTGCCGGCCGGATTGAGCAGCAGGAATTCCTCGCGCCGCTCCCAGACCCGCTCCTCGACCAGCCGAATGGCGAGGCCGTGCTCGCCGATCGCAAGGCGTGCGAAGCGCGAATGCGGGCAAAAGCTGTGATGAAATAACGTGAGCATTTGGCTTTAAGGATTGCGGCGCCGCGGACCGCCTGCGGTCATAAATCCGTCAGGTTGCCCCCGCCCCCCGCGGCGCGGACCGACGCAACCTGTGCAATGTTGGCCCTTCCCCGTTGCTCCGAGGTTAATGATGCGGGAAAAGCGCTCCAGGGGCTGATTTCCGGACGGCCCGTGGCAGCCGCCCGGGAGGTGTCGCACTTCGATCCCGCCTGCCTGGTCCTGTCTTCCGGTGGAGCCGTCGCATGCTGTTCGACCTTTTCAAGGCGTTCGTCCTCGGCGTGGTCGAGGGCCTGACCGAGTTCCTGCCGGTCTCCTCCACCGGCCACCTCCTCCTGGTGCAGCACTTCTTCGGCTTCGACGACGACGATTTCGGCAAGACCTTCGCGGTCCTGATCCAGTTCGGCGCCATCCTGGCGCTGCTCTCGATCTATTTCTTCCGCCTGTGGCGGCTGGCGCTCGGGTTCTTCAGCGATCCGGAGGCACGCCGCTTTGTCATCGGCGTGCTGCTCGCCTTCCTGCCGGCCGCGGTGGTCGGCGCACTCGCGCACGACATCATCAAGGGCTACCTGTTCAACGTCTGGCTGGTCTGCTTCACGCTGATCGTCGGCGGCGCGATCCTGCTCTGGGTCGACCGGCTCGATCTCAAGCCCGCCTATCACGACGCCATGAAGTATACGCTGCCGATGTATTTCATCATCGGCCTCGCGCAATGCGTCTCGATGATTCCGGGCGTGTCGCGCTCCGGCTCCACCATCGTCGCCGCGATGCTGCTCGGCGGCGACAAGCGTTCGGCGGCCGAATTCTCGTTCTGGCTCGCGATGCCGACCATGTTCGGCGCTTTCGTCTACGATCTCTACAAGAGCCGCGGTCAGTTGAACATGGACCACGCGATCCTCATCGCGTTCGGCTTCGCGGTCTCGTTCGTCGCCGCCTGGATCGTGGTGAAGACGTTCCTCGACTACGTGCAGCGCCACGGCTTCGCGGTGTTCGCCTGGTGGCGCGTCATCGTTGGCACGCTCGGCCTGATCGCGCTGGCGCTAGGCTACGGCCACAGCACCTAACGTTTAGGTCGCCCTCCGGTCGCCGGGAGCGCAGTGAGCGTTGGTATTCGCTTGACCTCGGCGGCAAGCTCGCGCTCGGCGTGCCAAGTATCGTAAGCGGCCTGCATCCTGATCCAGACGCCCGCGCCGTCGCCGAAGAGCTTGCCCAGCCGAACGGCGACCGCAGGCGTCACCGGCTGCCGGCAATTGAGAATGTCATAGAGCGTCTGGCGAGAGACCCCGAGTAGCTTGGCGATCTCACTCTTGGTGCGGCCAGTGGCCGGAATCACAATCTCGCTGAGCAATTCGCCGGGATGTGCCGGCTCGATCGAGGCGTGCCGTTCGATCCTATTTGCCATGGTAGTCCTCCAGGTCGACGTCGGCGGCATCTTTGCCGTCCCAGCCGAATCCGCGCGACGGCTACGCCACGCGCTGGCCGAACTGTCCGGTCTTGCGGAAGCGCCAGAGGTAGGACGGCACGATCGTCTCCATGGTGACCGGATTGATGCCGAGCGCTTCGAGCGTACGGCCTTCGGCCTTCGCGGCGTCCGACACGACGATGTCGCCGCGCAGGAGTTCGACCTGATCGGGCGTGAGCGGCGGCTTCGGCAGATACTGCAGGAAGGACGCCTTGAACTTGGCGAGCGCGAACGGGATCGGCACGAGGAGCCGCTTGCGCTCGATGGTGTCGAGCACGACCTGCATCAGCTCCTTGAAGCTCTTCACCTCCGGACCGCCAAGCTCGTAGATCGTGCCGGGCTTGGCGGAGCCTTCGGCCGCGGCCGCGACCGCGCTGCCGACATCGCCGGCGAACACCGGCTGGAACAGCGTGTGCCCGCCGCCGACCAGCGGCAGCACCGGTGACATCCGCGCGATGGCGGCGAACTTGTTGAAGAAGTCGTCCTCCGGGCCGAACACGACCGAGGGACGAAAGATGATTGCCGACGGCACCGCCGCCAGCACGAGCTTCTCGCCCATGGCCTTGGCGCGGGCGTACTGCGAGGGCGCGTTCTCGTCCGCCCCGAGCGCCGAGACATGGATGAGCTTTGCACCGTGCGCCGCCGCGGCGAGCGCCACCGCTTCGGCGCCGAACGCCTGCACGGCATCGAATTTTTGCCGGCCACGTTCGAACAGGATGCCGACCAGATTGACCACTATGTCGGCGTCGCGGGCCGCCGCATCGACCGATTCGGGATAGCGCAGGTTGGCCTGCACCGCGTGGATCTGGCCGACCCGGCCGAGCGGCTGCAGGAAGCCCGCGAGTTCCGGCCGGCGGACCGCCACCCGGATGCGGTAGCCGCGCTTGGCCAGCGCGCGCACCACGTGCCGGCCGAGAAAGCCGGAGCCGCCGAACACCGTCACGAGCGTATCGAGGGGATTTGCGATCATGTGGCGTCCTTTGCCACGCCTTCTGCGCTGCGCATGCCCGCCGAATACAGGATCGGTTCCGCGCTGTATAGAGGCGGCCGCGGGCGCGCGGACGGCCCCGCGCCCGGGCATTTGACACCCCGAAACGGCTGCCATACCTATCCGCCGCACGTGCCCAGGTGGCGGAATTGGTAGACGCACTAGTTTCAGGTACTAGCGGTGAGAGCCGTGGAGGTTCGAGTCCTCTCCTGGGCACCAATACAAAAATTCGATTTTGAATTTTGCTTAGCTTTTTCCGACAAAGTCCCACTCCAGCAAAACGGAATCGCACCCCACCGCTCCTGTCGCGAAAATCCGACGTGCGGCTGCACTGTACACGTCGGCTTCAAATGGCAAATCGAACATACCGTGCGCGACGCAATGTCCGGTAATGACCCCCCACACGGCTCTTATCCCCTGTGGTACAAAGCCGGCATACGCGCGAAGTGGTGTTTAGTAATGCGGAGACGCGAGTTCATCGCCCTTCTCGGCAGCGGCGCGATGGCGGGTGCTTGGCCGCACGTCGTGCGCGCGCAGCAGGGCAAGCTGCCGACCATCGGCTTCTTCGGCTCGGGTACGCCAGCAAGTCAGAAGGACCAGACGGCGGCCTTCCTGCAGCGGCTGCGTGAGTTCGGCTGGATCGAAGATCAGACCGTCACGATCCTGTATCGCTGGGCGGAGGGGCGCGCCGAACGCTATGCGGAGATCGCGGCCGACTTCGTCCGCCTCAAGGTGGCTCTTATTGTCGCGTCCGGAGCCCCGTCCGTGCTCGCCGCAAAGCAGGCGACGACGGCCATCCCGATCGTTTTTGCCGTGCTGAATGATCCGCTCGGTACCGGCATAGTGGCATCGCTATCGCGGCCGGGCGGCAACGTCACCGGCCTGTCGCTGCAGAACCCCGATCTCGCCGGCAAGCGCGTCGAACTTCTGCGTGAGGTTGTTCCCGGCCTGCGCCGGCTTGCGATCATGGCGAACGCCGGCAATCCGGGCGCCATGGTGGAGATGAGCGAGGTTCAGGCCATCGCACGCAAGCTCGGTCTCGATGCGGCCACGGTTGAAATCCGGCGCGCGGAGGAGATTGCGTCCACGATCGAAACGCTGAAAGGCCGCGCCGACGCGCTGTACGCCTGCAGCGACGCGTTCGTCGTCGCCAACCGGGCTCAGATCAACGCCGCGGCACTCGCCGCGCGGCTGCCGACGATGCACAGCATCCGGGAGACGGTCCAGGATGGCGGCCTGTTGTGCTACGGCGCGCACGTCCCCGACCTGTTCCGGCGCGCCGGCGACTATGCGGACAAGATCCTGCGTGGCGCCAAGCCGGCCGACCTTCCGGTCGAGCAGCCGACCCGGTTTGAGTTCATCGTCAATCTCAAGACCGCGAAGACGCTGGGCGTCGACCTGCCGCCCACGCTGCTCGCGCGTGCCGACGAGGTGATCGAATGAGCGAGCAAGCGCGCGCCCTTTAGGATTGCTACGAAATTCTAAACGTTGCCATATCGCTCGCTTTCATTCTTGCTTCAGCGCGGCTGTGCGCCTATATTTGCGCATGAACGGCGGCCATGCCAATAGTCGAAACCAATCGGAACAAGATCGCGGCCCGGTTGGAACGGGACGGATGGATCGCCAGGCATGGTGGCGCCCACGACGTGTACAAACATCCACGGAAACCGGGACGGATCATCGTGCCGCGGCATCGAACGCTCACGACCGGCGTGGCGCGCGAAATCGCGAAGACCGCCGAGTGGCTCGACTGAAGAAGAGATAGTGCAATGGCCAGCAAACAAACGCGCTACGTCGCGCTGCTCGATGGCAAAAGCGGCGCCTACGGTGTGGTCGTGCCGGATCTTCCCGGCTGCACCGCCATGGGCCGTACCCTGAGCGAGGCCATGCGCAATGCGGTCGTGGCGGTGACGGCCTGGGCGGAAGACTTGCGCGCCGACGGCGAGCGGCTGCCGCATCCGCGAACCGCCGAAGCGGTGCGCGCCGATCCGGATGTCGCGGCGGCCCTGGCGGAAGGCGCCGCAATCATGATCGTACCGCTGATCCTCGACAGCGGCCGCCCCGCGAAAGCCAATCTGTCACTGGATGCCGGCCTGCTGCAGGCGATCGATGAAGCCGCTGCGGCGCGCGGCCTGACCCGCTCCGCCTTCATCGCCAGCGCTGCGCGCGAGAAGATCATCGCGGAGGGCTGATGACGGTGCAAAGAATTTCATGATAATCGATCAATCGTATGCCTGTGGAGTTTCCCCATGCGCGAAGACGTGATCGGGCGAGCCAACGTCGAGGACACGCCGGAGCTCGACGCCTACTACGCGGCGCTCGGGCGCGAGCAGAGCTACGCGCTCTGGACCGTCGCCAACTCGATCGAGCCCTGGCATCCGCAGCCCACGTCGCTGCCGACGCTCTGGAGCTACGCGGCGCTGCGCCCGCTGGTGCTCGAGGCGCTGCGGCTCGTCAGCCCCGAGAAGGCCGGCCGGCGGGTCATCGCGCTGGAGAATCCCGGCCGCAAGGGGCTCTCGGCCTGCGTCGGCTGGCTCTACACCGGGCTGCAGGTGATGCGGCCGGGCGAATTCGCCACCGCGCACAATCATGCCTCGGCGGCGTTGCGCTTCGTGATGGAAGGCGCGGGCGCCTATACGGTGGTCGACGGCCACAGGATGAGTTTCGACGCCGGCGATTTCGTCATCACGCCGAACGGCACCTGGCACGACCACGGTGTCGAAGCAGGCGGCGAGACCACGATCTGGCAGGACGGCCTCGACATGCTGCTGGTCAATCAGCTCGACGCCAATTTCTACGCGGTGCATCCCGAACACGTGCAGAAATCGAACTTTCCGGTGAACGATACCGCGTCGATCTACGGCGGGCCCGGCCTGTTGCCGGTGGGCGGTGAAGCCTGGAGCAAGCCCTATTCACCCTTGCTCAAGTACCAGTGGGGCCCGACCTACGAGACGCTCACACGCGCCGCGCAGGCGAGCGACGGCTCGCCCTACGACGGCATCATCATGCAATACGTCAACCCGGCGACCGGCGGGCCGGTGATGAAGACGCTCGGCGCCTGCATCCAGCTCTTGAAGCCCGGCGAGCACACGCGCGCGCATCGGCACACCGGCTCGATCGTCTATAACGTCGCCAAGGGCGCCGGATATTCGATCATCGCCGGCCGGCGTTTCGACTGGAAGAAGAACGATATCTTCGTCGTCCCGTCATGGGCCTGGCACGAACATGCCAACGCCTCCGAGCGCGAGGATGCGGTGCTGTTCTCGTTCAACGATCTGCCGTCGATGCACGCCCTCGGCCTCTATCGCGAGGAAGCTTATGGCGAACGCGATGGCCATCAGCAGGCCGTGCATTGATGACATTAGGTGCTTAGTCACGCTTCAGCCGGTCGTCCTCCCGCGAAAGCGGGGACCCAGTTGTTTTGGACCAAGCAAGTACTGCGATTCCCGCTTGCGCGGGAATGACCGGAGTGGGTGGCGCGACGGGTGGAAATACCTGCCGCCGGCGCGAGCAGGTGCGACGATGACCGTCCGTCTGCACCGCGGTGATCTTCCCGACCTGTCGCACTACCGTGGCGCCGCCGTCGCGGTGGACACCGAAACCATGGGGCTCGATCCGCATCGCGACCGGTTATGCGTGGTGCAGCTATCGCCTGGCGACGGCTCGGCCGATGTGGTGCAGATTCCAGCAGGCGCGACCACCGCGCCCAATCTGACGAAGCTTTTGGCCGACCGGTCGGTTCTCAAGATTTTTCATTTCGCCCGCTTCGATCTCGGCGTCCTGCAAGAAGCGTTCGGCGTGATGCCGGGCCCGGTCTACTGCACCAAGATCGCCTCGCGCATCGCCCGCACCTACACGGACCGCCACGGCCTCAAGGATCTGGTGCGCGAACTGCTCGGCGTGGAGCTATCGAAGCAGCAGCAATCTTCCGATTGGGGCGCGGCGGACCTGACCGACGCCCAGGCGGCCTACGCGGCCTCCGACGTGCTGCACCTGCACGCCCTGAAGGACAAGCTCGACGCCATGTTGAACCGGGAGGGCCGGGCCGGTCTGGCGGAGGCCTGCTTCCGTTTCCTGCCCGACCGGGTTTCTCTGGATTTGGCCGGATGGGCGGCTGAGGATATCTTTTCACATTCCTAAGTTACTGAAGTTAAAAGAATTTTATAAAAAATTTGTTTTATGGCCTGCCCCGGGCAAGCCATATTTGTAGACGACTGTTGCAAGACGAAGGTGGGGTACTAAGGCTAGGGGGCTGCCTGATTCGTTTCGGGCGGCAGGCTGGGGACCAAAATCGTGACCGTCGTTTCTAACATCGACGAACGCGGACCGGCCGTTTTCAATGTGGCCAGTCGCGGAAGTGACGACCGCCTCTATCGTGCTGCGGTGCGTCATAGCCGTTGGGTGCGCGTTTTCCGCGTAATGGTCCCGCTCGGCGTGGTGTTGGTGGTGGGCGGCGCCGTCGCCTACACGACCCTGATGAAGCCGCTGCGCGCGCTCGCCAAGATCCCGATCGACATCGGGAACCTGGTGGTATCCGGAACCAAGATCACCATGCAGCAGCCGCGCATCGCCGGATTCACCAGCGACCGGCGCCAGTATGAGTTGACCGCGCAGGCCGCCGCTCGCGATCTGCTCGCGCCCGACGTCGTCGAGTTGCAGGGCCTGCACGCCACCATGGAGATGCAGGACAAGGTCACGTTCAAGACGACCGCGAAGAACGGCCTCTATGACACCAAGACCGAGTTGCTCACGCTCGCCGACAACGTTCACGTGACCACGTCGTCCGGCTATGAGGCCAAGCTCGCCGAGGCCGTGGTCGACATTCGCGGCGGCAAGATCACCTCCGACAAGCCGGTCGAGGTAAAATCGTTCGAATGGCTGGTGAAGTCGAACCGGATGGAGATCACCGAGTCCGGCGACGTCGTCAAGTTCGAGCGGGGCGTGTCCGTGACGATCGAAGGCGAAACAGCCGTTCGATTCGACGCCGCGGTGCGCACGCGATGAACGAGTGCATGACCACGCGTGAAATCCGGCGCATCGCAGTCGCGGCACTGGCGGCTTTGCTCCTGCTCGCGGCCGCGCCGGCGAGTGCCCAGAAGGCACAGAATCAAGGGCCGCCGAACGCCCTGCAAGGCTTCTCGCAGAACCGCAACGAGCCGGTGAAGATCCAAGCCGCGTCGCTCGAAGTGCGCGACAAGGACCGCATGGCGACGTTTACGGGCGACGTGCATGTGGTGCAGGGCGACACCGAGATGCGCTGCAAGGCGCTGGTCGTATTCTACGACGAGGATCCCAACGCCAAGGGCGCCAAGTCCTCCGATGCCGGCAAGCAAATCCGCAAGATCGAAGCCAAGGGCGGCGTCACGGTGACGCAGAAGGAGCAGAACGCCTCCGGCGACAGCGGCATCTTCGACATGGGCGCGAACACCGTCACGCTGATCGGCAACGTGATCGTGACGCGCGGCACCGACGTGATCCGCGGTCAGCGGCTGCTCGTCAATCTGGAGACCGGCGTGACAAAATTCGACGGTACCGGACGAGTGGAGGCCTTGATCAATCCGAGCAGTGCGCGCAGCGCCGAGAAAAAATGACGCGGCGTGGCCAGCGGACCCGTGCTGCCGCGGTAAGCCTTTACGATCTACCAGAGGCCGAAAATCGGGATTCGCGACACGCGCCACTGCACGAAGGGCAGCCCGGCGGGTGTGACATTGTTGCAGCAAGGCGCGATACCCATTTGAATCGGCTAGTATCGCCCGGCGCCGCCGTAGGCGGCCCGGAACCGATGTGTTCGAGGCAGGCGTGATCAGCATCCTGACGATGTTCCGACAGCGGCGCCTGCCTCGCCAAGCGAAACAGGCCAACGGCGGCTGGCAGGAGAAGATCGGTCTCAACGGCTTCGGTGGCGATGGCACCACGGTCGATGCTCGCCGCGAGTCCGCCAAAGCCGCCCAAATCAGGCAGCGCCAGCAACGGGAAGAGCCCAAAGCCACCAAGCCGGTCCGCGACAACTATCTCGCGGCCCACGGCCTGGAGAAAAGCTACGGCGGGCGCAAGGTGGTCAAAGACGTCAGTGTCTACGTCCGGCGAGGCGAGGCGGTCGGATTGCTGGGACCGAACGGCGCCGGCAAGACCACCGCATTCTACATGATCACCGGTCTGGTCAAGGCGGATAACGGCATCGTCGAGCTCGACGGCTACAACGTCACCAGTCTGCCGATGTACCAGCGGGCGAGGCTTGGCATCGGCTATCTGCCGCAGGAAGCCTCGATCTTCCGCGGCCTCAATGTCGAGGACAACATCCGGTCGGTGCTCGAGGTCGTGGAGCCGAACCGGCGCCGGCGCGAAGCCGACCTCAATGCACTGCTCGAAGAATTCGGCATCACGAAGCACCGCAAGACGCCGTCGATCGCGCTATCCGGCGGCGAGCGGCGGCGGGTCGAGATTGCGCGCGCGCTGGCAAGCCGGCCGAGCTACATGCTGCTCGACGAACCGTTCGCCGGCATCGATCCGAAGGCCGTCTGGGATATTCAGAAGCTGGTCCGGCATCTGACCAACCGCGGGATCGGCGTGCTCATCACCGACCACAACGTCCGCGAGACGCTGGCACTCACCGACCGATCCTACGTGATTTATTCGGGTGAAGTGCTGATGGAAGGCCGCCAGGAGGATATCGTCAACGATCCCGAGGTGCGGCGGCTTTATCTCGGCGAGGATTTCCGCCCTTAGTCGACTAGGCGATCGCCCAGCCACATCGAGATCGAATTAGGCCTATTTCGGCTCGTCCGAACGGCGTCGGCCAGCGAATTTCCGGCCAATCCCCGCAATTAACGCACCGCCGAAGAAACTGTATACACCGGCCGCAGAACCGGATAAGCAAGAATCGGACCATCTAACCAGTACATCATGGCGATTACCCAAAGACTCGAAATCCGGCAGAGCCACGCGCTCGTGATGACGCCGCAGCTGATGCAAGCCATCAAGCTGCTGCAGCTCTCAAATCTGGACCTCTCCGCCTACGTGGACGGAGAGCTTGAGCGAAATCCCCTGCTTGAGCGGACCGGGGAAGCCGATGGCGTCCCCTCGCCACCGGTGGAGGGCGAGGCCGCACAAGCTGCGGATTCCGCGACGGCGGATTGGTCGGATGGTCCGGTTGCCGACAATCGCGCGGACACGGAACGTCCAGGCCTTGACGATGTGCCGCCCGCCGACGCCGACGCGACGGCCTCACGATCGAACGCGGAAGCGACCCCGGGCTATTCCGAATGGGCCGGCGCAGGTACCAGCCGGCGCGAGGACGGCGACTATAACCTCGAAGCCTTCGTCGCCGCCGAAACCACGCTTGCCGATCACCTGGCGGAACAACTGGCCTTGGCGGTGGCGGACCCGGCACGCCGCATGATTGGTCAATATCTCATCAACATGGTCGACGAGGCCGGCTACCTCGTGGGCGACCTCGCGCAGGTCGGCGAAAAGCTTGGCGCATCGCAGTCCGAGACCGAAGCCGTTCTCGCCATCCTGCAAGGCTTCGATCCCGCCGGCGTGGGCGCACGCAATCTTACCGAATGCCTCGCGATCCAGCTTCGCGAGCGCGACCGTTTCGACCCCGCCATGCAGGCGCTGGTTGGTCATTTAGACTTGCTCGCTCGGCGGGATCTCGCTGCGCTGCGTAAGATCTGCGGGGTCGGGGACGAAGACCTGACCGACATGATCGCGGAAATCCGCCAGCTCAACCCGAAGCCCGGCCTGGCGTTCGGTTCGACACTTGTGCAGCCGATCGTACCGGATGTGTTCGTCCGTCCGGGACCGGACGGTGGCTGGCTGATCGAGCTCAATTCCGACACCCTGCCGAAGGTCCTGGTCAATCAGAGCTACCATGCCGAGGTCGCCAAGGTCGCCAAGAGCGACAAGGACAAGACCTACCTGGCCGATTGCCTGCAGACCGCCACCTGGCTGATCCGGGCGCTCGACCAGCGAGCCAAGACCATCCTGAAGGTGGCGACCGAGATCGTGCGGCAGCAGGACGCATTCTTCGCCCATGGCGTCCGGCACCTGCGTCCGCTCAACCTGAAGACCATCGCGGATGCCATCAGCATGCACGAATCGACGGTTTCGCGCGTCACCGCCAACAAATACATGGCGACCAACCGTGGCATCTTCGAATTGAAGTACTTCTTCACTTCGGCCATCGCGGCGGCGAATGGCGGCGAGGCGCACTCTGCGGAGGCCGTTCGCTACCGCATCAAGCAGTTGATCGACGCCGAGAATCCCGGGCAGGTGCTCTCGGACGACGTGATTGTCGACATGCTGCGCACCGCGGGCATCGACATCGCCCGGCGAACCGTTGCAAAATACCGGGAAGCGATGCGAATTCCGTCATCGGTCCAGCGCCGGCGTGAGAAGCTGTCGCTCATGGGCGCAATGTCCTGAAGACCCGCGAACCGCGCATCGCCTGTGACATTCCGCTTGTGTCCGGGGACGGGCGGCGGTCTGGCGTTCGAGAAGACGAACCCATATGTGCAAAGGGAGACGGCGCTAAGGGGTAAAGGCTGACTTGGATCGTCAACCGGGCAGATCATCGCTCGGGTGGATCATCGGAGGCCGTTATGTCGTTTCGTGTCTCGGGTAAGAACATCGACATCGGTGAGGCCCTGCGGAACCGCGTCAATGCGCGGATCGCCGAAGCCACGGGCAAATATTTCGACGGCGGCTTTTCCGGCCACGTGACTGTCGGCAAGGAAGGTTTCGGCTTCCGCACCGAATGCGTGATCCACCTCGATTCCGGCATCATGCTCGAGGCGGAAGCCGTCGCGGCCGACGCCTATGCGAGCGCCGAGCAGGCCGCGATCAGAATCGAAAAACGGCTGCGCCGTTACAAACGCCGCCTGAAGGATCATCAGTCGGCGCGCTCCAACGGCAATGCGGCGGAGCCGATCCCGATCGATGCGCCGAGCTACGTGATCGCCGCGCCCGAGCACGACGAGGAGGTGGCCGAGTGGAATCCGGTCATCATCGCCGAGACGACGACGACGTTGAAGCGCCAGTCGGTCAGCGAAGCGGTGATGGAACTCGACATGCGCGGCGCCACCGTCGTGGTGTTTCGGCACGCTGGACACGGCCGCATCAATCTGGTTTACCGCCGCGCGGATGGTCACATTGGCTGGATCGATCCGCCCACACTCGAACAGGACGCCCATTGACCGGGCGGAAGCCGCTCCTTATGGTCCGCCGCCCTTGGCGACGCCCATTCCGCTGAGCTTCCGGATCGCTGGAACAAGGTCTATGCTGCTCACCGATCTCGTCGCGCCCAATGCCATCATTCCCGCGCTAAAAGTCACCAGCAAGAAGCAGGTGCTGGCGGAGCTTTCCGCCAGGGCGGCCGACCTGTCCGGGCAGAACGAGCGCGCCATTCTGGAGATATTGCAACAGCGAGAAAAGCTCGGCTCGACCGGTGTCGGCAACGGCATCGCCATTCCGCACGGCAAGCTGCCTAAGCTCGGCAAGCTGTTCGGGCTGTTTGCGCGGCTCGAACGCCCGGTCGATTTCGAGGCGCTCGACGGACTGGGGGTCGACCTCGTGTTCCTGCTGCTCGCGCCGGAGGGCGCCGGCGCCGACCACCTCAAGGCGCTGGCGCGGGTGGCGCGGCTCCTGCGCGATGTAGACGTGGCGCGCAAGCTGCGCGATTCGCGCGATGCCGAAGCGCTCTACGCGGTTCTCGCCATGCCGTCGGCGAGCGCGGCGTAGATTATTTTCTTTGCAATCGCGCCTGGTCCACAGCCCTCATGCTGAGAGCGTGTGAATCTATTCGACTTCTGCGATTTTTGGCCTCGTAAGTCATTGATTTGACTCATGCCAAAATCGCCAAAATCGAAAGATTCACAGCCTCTCAGGATGAGATTCAGTGCGAGCGGCGCGACCCGCGAACTCACTCCACCGCGTTGGCGATACGCAGGCTGTCGAACAGCGAGGAGCGGTAGAGGAACTGCTTGTGCAGTTTCACATCCTCCGAGATGCGGCGCAGATCGTCGAGGTGCTCCTGCCGCTTCACCGGATCCTTCTCTTCAAGCTTGTTCTTGTTCTGGATGGTCTGCGCCTGCACGAAATCCACCTGCGCCTTGCGCCGCTGACGTGTGTAGCGGTCGAACACGCTCGCCTCCGCGCGGTCGAACCAGACATCGGCGAGCTTGTCGGCGAGGTTGATGGCGTCGTGGATGCCACCGTTCATGCCCATGCCGCCGATCGGATTGTTGACATGTGCGCTGTCGCCGGCGAGCAGCACGCGTCCCAGGTTGAATGTCTTGGCGACGCGCTGATGCACCGCATAGAGCGCGTGATAAGGGATGTCGTAGTCGCCGCTCTTGGGATGGATACCTTGCAGGCGGCGCTGCACACCTTCCGGGCTCATCGCCTCCTCGTCGGTCTCGTGCGTCGGCACCGGGAACACACCGCGCCAGATGCCGGGCGGGCCGTAGCCTTTCACCTTGAACAGGTTGAGCCACTCCTCGGGATCGAAGAAGTAGTTGCGCGTGCAAAGGTTCGGGTTGGCGGCCAGGAGATCGAACGTAGTACCGATCTTGATGAAGCGTTCCGGCCAGGTGAAGCCCTCGAACTCGATGCCGGCGAGCTTGCGTACCGCGCTCGAGCCGCCGTCGGTGCCGATAATGTAGCGCCCGCGCAGCGTCTCGGTCTCGCCGGCTCCGTTGGTGACCGTCGCTGTGACGCAATCGGCGTCTTGCGCAAGACCAGTGAGCTTGGTGGAGAAACGAACATCCGCGATGCCGGTCGCGGCGATGTGTGGCAGAGCTGCGTGCACCAGCTTGTACTGCTCCCATTGCAGCACATACGGATACGGCACTTCACCTTCCAGCAGGCTGATGTCGAAGACGGCATGGAGTTCGCCGGTGGCGCGGTCGCGGAAATGAAACAGCGGCGCCGACATGCCGCCTGACGCGTCATCGGAGAACGCCTCTTTTTCGAGCCCGAGATCGACCAGCATTTCGACAGTCGGCGGGTGAACCGTGGCGGCGCGCTGGTCCTCGGCTGCGTCCGGAAGCTGCTCAATGAGCGTGACCGGAATGCCTTTCTTGGCAAGCGCGAGCGTCGTGACCGCTCCGACCGGCCCGGCCCCTACCACGATCACGCGATTGTCGTTTTGTGTCATCTTGCCAACATACCTGCAGATTGAATTGTACGCGAGACCATCCGCGTCATGCCCGGACTTGCTCCGGGCATCCACGTCTTTCTTCTCCCCAACAAGACAAGACGTGGATGGCCGTGACAAGCACGGCCATGACGAAAGGACAGATCTGCCTACACCTTCGATATCTCGAACATCGACGGGTGGAACAACTCCTCGACGGTGACCTTGCGCTCGATCAGCCCCTGCTCGTACGCATACTGCGTGAGCGCCGCAATCTCCCGCATGTTCTCGTGGATGCCGTAGGGCCAGAAGTCCTTGCCCATCAGCGCCATGGTGTCCTGCGTCTCAGGGATGAGCCAGGGCAAGGTCACCATCAGCGCGTTCACGTCGAGCAAGTCGATCATGGCGAGATCCTTCGCCTCGCAGAACGCCTTGTAGACCGAGGTCGGCAGCCAGGGATATTTCTCGACCAGTTCCTTCTTGATGCCGACGAGGTGCATCAACGGGAACAGCTTCGTCTTTTTCCAATAGGCTTGTTCGGCCGCGCGGGTATCGGGAAACAGCCGCCGGATATGCGGCTCGCCGCGCAGGAACGACGACGGCCCGCGCGCCGTGAACAGCGCGTCGAGTTCGCCATCGCGCAGCATGCCGACCAGCGTCTTGTCCTTCGGGATCGATTGCAGGTCGAGGCCGGGAATCGGCTTGAGCGGCGTGCGCTCGTCCCGCCCCGCCTCCTCCTGGCCGCCGCTGCGCCAGTGAATATCCGTGGGCTTAACACCGTATTCGTGCTGCATCATGCCGCGCATCCAGACCACCGCGGTGATCTGATATTCCGGCAGGCCGACGCGTTTGCCGCGCAGGTCTTCGGGCTTCTCGATGCCGGCGTCGGCTCGTACGTAGATGCCGGAATGCCGGAACAGCCGCGACACGAAGGCCGGAATGCCGACATAGGCCGAGGTGCCGGCCGCGACGGTGCGGATGTAGCTACTGAACGACAGCTCGGAGACGTCGAATTCCTGATACTTGAAGGCGCGGAAGAAAATCTCCTCCGGATAGAGCGGCAGGTAGGTCGTGGCACAGCCCTCGACCTTGACGCGGCCATCGCGGATCGCGCGGCAGCGATCGTAGTTGCCGCACGCGATGGTTATCGGCACCTCGACCATGAGCGTTCCTCGTGTAGACTCGCTACGCTCCCTCCGGTCATCCCCGCGAAAGCGGGGACCCATCTTTCCGCAGACTGGATTCCCGCTTGCGCGGGAATGACCGAGGAGAGACCGTGCGATTGCGGCGATCCGTCGGTCCGCGAACGTACTGACCTCAAAGGATGCTGTGAAGCCCGCGATTGCGGGGTGCCGATGCCGGCCGCGCGCTTGTTGCAACCGCGATCGCGCGATAGCCTTGGCGCCAAATACACGTTTGGCGATTGACCGGCCGAGCAAGGAGACCCGCCATGATGTCGACCGTGATCGGGGGCGCGATGCTGCCGCATGCCCCGCAGTTCTTCACCATGCCGGACACCGAGGACAAGACGGTTGTCGCCGCCGTCAAGAAGGTGGCGGCCGAGATCGGCGAAAAGCTGCGCGCCCACAAGCCCGACCTGTGGATCATCTTCTCCAACGACCACGCCGAACAGTTCTTCCACACCGCCTGCCCGCCGTTCACCGTGCATGTCGGCGGAGAAGCCACGGGCGAATTCGCCGGCCGGAAATTTCACTGGAAGGTGCCGAGCGAGATCGGTTTCGAGATCGTGCGGGCAGCTCTATCGGCAGAACTTCGATCCGGCCTTCACGTCGACCGCCAAGATCGACTACGCCATCGGCATCCCGCTTACTCACATTGGCCACACCGAGCCTGTGCTGCCGATCTACGTCAACGCGTATCTGCCGCCGCAGCCGACGATGGAGCGCTGCTACGCGTTCGGCCAGGCGGTGGCGCGCACCGTCACGGCGCTCGGGCTGAAGACGGTGATCCTGTCGAGCGGGGGCATGTCGCACTTCCCCGGCACCGACCGCTACTCCAACCCGGAACTCGCCTGGGACCGGCGGGTGCTGGAAAAGCTCAGCAACGGCAACCTCAAATCGCTGATCGGCTACGACGAGACCGAACTCGACGACACCGGCAATATCGAGCTGCGCTGCTGGGCCTGCGCGGCCGGCGCGCTGGGCGAGCGCAAGCCCGACGTCGTGTCGATGGACCCGAGCTGGCACCACAACTACGCCTCGCTCGGCTGGACCGGTGGGCAGCGCGAGAGTGCGCACGCCGCGCATTACCCGTCGATCAAGCCGGAGCTTGTCGAGCTGACCTCGGCGCTGCACGAACTCGCGCATGATGCCGACAAGCGCGCCCAATACATGGCCGATGCCGGCGCCTACGCCGACCGGTTCACGCTGCCACCCGACCAGCGCGAGGCGCTGGTCAAGCTCGACCTGCCGGTCATCGTGAAGATGGGCGCGCATCCGCTGGTGCCGTTCCTGGCGCAGCTGCAGATTCAGCGGCTGCGCCCGCGGCAGTGATCCGGAGGGGGAGCGGCGGGTGCTAATCTCCCCTTCTAACCCCCTGAATATATAGTAAATTTTGTCCTAACCCGGCAGCCGGCGGAGCGCCCGGTTCCCTACTTCAGCCTCAAACGGCTGGTTGAGTCCTGCTGTCGTGCGCAGCGCTCGATCGCGCTCGCACGCCATGTCCAGCGCGGGGATTGATGAGGGACCGCTGGCGCGCCTGTTGATCCATTGTCCGTCGTCTGCCCTTGGCTGAGCACCTTGGGTCCGCGGAGATTTGGGTCAGCCCGCCCGATCGGCGTTTGCGTCGGCTTCCCTCACCTGAGGCGGTGATCTAGGTGAGTGCGCGATCGGCTGTCAGGCTCTTAGCGGCGATCTGCATTACGATCGTGCTGCAGGCGTGCGCGACGATGATCCCGCGCGTGCCGCTCGGCTCGCTGGAGAGTGCGCAGGTCGCCGGAATACCGAATGCGCGCTTCTGGGGCGACGACCCGTCCCGCGCCCCGGTAGCGCGCGCCGCGGCGGCACGTCCGATCACCATTCTCGCGCTGTCGGGCGGCGGCGCCGAGGGCGCCTATGGTGCGGGATTTCTCAAAGGCTGGTCGGAGACCGGGACCAGGCCGCGTTTCGACATCGTGACGGGCACCAGCGTCGGATCGCTGATGGCGCCGTTCGTATTCCTTGGTCCGGATTACGATGACGTCTTGGAAGCGATCTTCACCAGCGGCCTCGCGCAGGACCTGCTCCGCATCGACGGCGTGAACGTCATCTTCGGCGCCGGCGCCTACAAGTCCGAGCCGCTCAAGGAGCTGATCGCAAAATACGCCAATGCGGAACTGCTCGATGCCATCGCGGTCGAATATCGCAAAGGCCGCATGCTGATGATCGCGACCACCAACCTCGATGCGCAGCGCACCATGATCTGGAACATGGGCGCGATCGCCGCGAGCGGCAGCCCGGAGCGGCTGTCGCTGTTCCGGACCGTGCTCGCCGCATCGGTGTCGATCCCAGGCGTGTTCGCGCCGACCTTCATCGACGTGGTGGCGAATGGTGAACACTATTCGGAGATGCACGTCGACGGCGGCGTGACCTCGAACGTGGTGGCGGTGCCGGAGGGCATCATGACCGCCAAGAGTCTGAACGCCCCGTCCGGCTCGCGCGTCTACGTCGTGGTCAACGGCAAGCTCGCCCCGGACGCGGCGCTCACCAGCAACTCGACCATTCCGATCGTCGCCCGCTCGTTCTGGACGACCGTCAAGGCAAACACCAAGAACACGCTGATCGCAACCTACGATTTCTGCCGCCGCAACAACTGGGGCTTCTTCGTCACCGCGATCGATGCCGGCCGCGCCATCGAGACGCAGAAGATCAATTTCGATACGGCGTACATGCAGGAGCTGTTCGCCTACGGCCTCGCCAAGGGCAGTTCGGGCCACGGCTTCCAGACCTCGCTCGACGGCATGAAGGCGCGCGCCTCGCGGTGAGGCGGGCGGGTGTCGGGGAGCGATTGGCGCCGACGACCCACACAGCGTCACGGCCTCTTGCCGTCAATGAATGCGCGCATCGTCGGGATCTTGAAATTCCCGGGCTTTGAGCTACATTGTAGCCCAAAGGAAATTGAAAAATGGCTGAAAATTCAGTGGTCCGCGCCCGGATCGATGCACGCCTCAAGGAGGAAGCTGCCGCGGTGCTGGCGGCTATGGGGCTGACCGTGTCCGACGCTTTTCGCCTGATGATGGTTCGCATCGCCAGGGACAAGGCGATGCCATTCGAGCCGCTGGTGCCCAACGCCGAAACTATCGAGGCGATCAAGGCCGCTCGCCGCGGCGAACTTGTATCCGTCGGTTCGACGGACGAGTTGGTCGCGAGCCTGAATGCGGACGATTAGCTACACCAACCGCTTCAAGCGCGACTACAAGCGCGAGAAGGCAGGGCGGCATGGCAGGACGCTCGATGCCGATCTCGCGCAAACCATCGACATGCTGAAGGCGGACACACCGCTGCCGCGCCGATATTTCGATCATCCGCTGTCCGGCGAATGGAAGGATTGTCGCGATTGCCACGTCAAGCCGGACCTGATCTTAATCTACCGGAAGCCGGACGAGAACACGCTGGAACTCGTGCGATTGGGTTCGCACAGCGAGCTCGGATTGTGAGCGTGCGAGCATCGCGGCTCGGACAGAGCGCAAGCGACATCCGGGTCAACAGTTCCGCTTGTCAATATGGCTCCCGGATTTCGCTTCCGCTCAATCCGGGCTACGCTTGTTATTTGGCTAAACGGAGCGAGGCGCCGTAGGGTGGGTTAGGCGCGGAGCGCCGTAACCCACCGTTCAACTTTGCACTGCTTTTGCACATTGCGGTCATCAGGTTACACTACACTTTTGTGAGCCTGCCTACTCCGCCGCCGTCCTGCCCGCCCCGCCGTGGCCGAACCGGCGCTCGATATAGTCGATCACCATCTGCTTGAAGTCGGCGGCGACGGTCGGGCCGCGCAGCGTGACCGATTTCTTGCCGTCGATGAACACCGGCGCGGCCGGCGTCTCGCCGGTGCCGGGGAGCGAGATGCCGATGTCGGCGTGCTTGCTCTCGCCCGGCCCATTCACGATGCAGCCCATCACCGCGACGTTGAGCGTCTCGACGCCGGGATATTGCTTCTTCCAGGCCGGCATCGACTCGTGGATGAAGCTCTGGATGTCGCGCGCCAACTCCTGGAACGTGGTCGAGGTGGTGCGGCCGCAGCCCGGACAGGCGGCAACGAGCGGCACGAACACCCGGAAGCCCATGGTCTGGAGGATTTCCTGCGCGACCTTCACCTCGAGCGTGCGGTCGCCGCCGGGCTCGGGCGTCAGTGAAATTCGGATGGTGTCGCCGATGCCCTGCTGCAGCAGCACCGAGAGCGCAGCCGACGACGCGACGATGCCCTTCGATCCCATGCCGGCTTCGGTCAGCCCGAGGTGGATCGCATAGTCGGAGCGCTTGGCGAGGTCCATGTAGACGGCGATCAGGTCCTGCACCGCCGACACCTTGGCGGACAGGATGATCTTGTCCCGGCCAAGTCCGATTTCCTCGGCGCGCTGCGCCGACAGCAGCGCCGACTGCACCATGGCCTCGCGCGTCACCGCGCGCGCCTCCATCGGATTGGCGGCGCGCGAATTCTGGTCCATCAGGTGGGTGAGCAGTTCCTGATCGAGCGAGCCCCAGTTGGCGCCGATGCGCACCGGCTTGTCGTGCTTGATCGCCATCTCGACGATGGCGCTGAACTGCCGGTCCTTCTTGTCCTTGAAGCCGACATTGCCGGGATTGATGCGGTACTTGTCGAGCGCCTCCGCGCAGGCCGGATGATCGGCGAGAAGCTTGTGTCCGATATAGTGGAAGTCGCCGACGATCGGCACGTCGACGCCCATTTTTAAGAGCCGTTCCTTGATGTGCGGCACCGCTGCCGCGGCTTCGTCGCGGTCGACCGTGATGCGAACGATCTCGGAGCCCGCGCGGTGGAGGGCGGCGACCTGGCGCGCGGTGCCTTCAACGTCGGCGGTGTCGGTATTGGTCATCGACTGCACCACGACCGGCGCGCCGCCCCCGACCGTCACCTGGCCGACCTGGACGGGCACCGCTCTGCGTCGCGGAAGTGGCTCTGCCGCCGTGGACATCGGTTTCTCCCTGAGCCTTTCAGGTGCCAGAGGCGGCCCGCGCCGTCAACGCCGGGCCGCGACTAGAACCGCAGCCTGCCGGCCGGCAAAAATCGTTCATTTCTGCCCCCTCCAGGGTACACTCTCGGCGCGATTTATGTGATGTTTATTCAACCGTTTACGGCCGATGGCCGGTCCGCTGGGATACCGATGACACAAGCCGACACCATGACGGTGACGTTCCGCTGCCCGCCGGAACTGGAGGCCGTGCTGCCGCGGCCGGTGCCGGCCGTGCTCGGGCTGCCGGACTGGTTCAAGGACATGCCGCAGAAGGCGTTCAGCGCGCTCCTCCACGAGGAGCAACTCACGGTCAAGAAGTGCCCGCCGTTCATCGACGCGATGACGTACGGCTTCCTCATTCCGCTGGTCGCCGACCTCAGGGTCGAGCGCGGCAAACTCTCCTGGGACCGCGAGGTGCCGGGTGGCGCGTTCTCGAACTACTCCCGTTCGCCGATCGACTTTCATGACGCCAATCAGGTGGCCGGTACGCCGCTCCATGACGACGACCGCTTCATCATCAAGTTCAACAATTTCTGGACCATCGGGCTGCCAGCGGGCCATTCGCTGTTCATCACCCATCCGGTCAACCGGCACGATCTGCCGTTCGTCACGCTGACCGGACTGGTCGATGCCGACCGCTATTGCGACAACTTCATCCACTTTCCGGCACGCTGGCGCGATCCCGGTTTCAGCGGCGTCCTCCCCAAGGGCACGCCGGTCGCACAATGCCTGCCGATCAAACGCGAAAATTGGGTCGCCCAGTTCGGCACGATCACGGGTGAGGCTTCGGAGCGGCTGCACGAGACCGCGGGTCTCATTGCTCGGGAGCCCGGCACCTATCGCCGGCGCTTCCGCGCGCCGAAGCGATAGCCGCCCACTTCGACTACGGCCGTTTATACAACGCGGCGGGACAGGCGCGACGCTGTGCGGGCTCTTGAACCCTCAGGCCAGCCGGCACATCTGATAGATGCTCTCCAGAACCATGGGATATGTCATGAGCCTTCGCCACAAGATCGCATTGACCACCCTCGCCCTCACGTTTGCCGCTACCGCGCCCGCCTGGTCGCAGAAGCTGCCGAAGGGGCTCGATCCGGACAATGACGGCACCGTGGATCTCGCCGAGGCGAAGGACGCAGCGACGAAGCTGTTCGAAAAGCTCGACAAGGATCATGATGGCACGCTCGATCTGAAGGAATTGCGCGGCCGCGTGACGGCGAAGGAATTCACCGACGCCGATCCCGACAAGGACGGCACGCTCGATAAGAGCGAGTTTCTCGCCATCGTCGAGAAGCGCTTCACCGCGGCCAATCCGGACAACGACAGCACGATCGACGCCAAGGAATTGAACAGCGCCGCCGGCAAATCGCTCGCCAAGCTGCTGAAGTAACTCGCATGAGACGCGCCGCGATCCGCGGCGGTCCTAATTGCGCCCTCTCCCCTGGCGGGAGAGGGCATAGCAACTGCGCTCTACGCACGCGGCACGGTGAACGCTGCGAGTTCTGACACGTCGTCGCTGCGATCGAGCGACCAGATGGCGTCGATCATGGGTGACGCCGGCGCGGTGCAGCATTGCGTTGGCTTCCAGTTGATTGGGTCGTCAGCATCTTCCGGCCGAAGCTGCATCCGCAAGTCAGACTTCGTTCAGGACCTTACCGTAGTGTCGTCGGTTCGACATGCGAATGACATTGGACCGGTCTGCCTCGTGAAAGCGCCCTCGGTTCCGCGGTTCTCCGAGTTGCAGCTCCTGCTCGAGTCTGCGCGCGGCGAACTGGTGCGCGCCTTCGTCCGCGAGGCGGCGCTCACCGAGAGCGTTCCCGGGCCCATCGCGAGCCTGATCGCGGACGACACCGTCCAGGCCTGGATGGCGCTCTGCGCCTTGGGATCGGGCTGCGACCGCGCCCGCATCACCCTTGTGTGTTCTCGTCGGGAGGTCCGGAGCAGAATTCTGCTGCACGGCCATTCTCGCTTCTCGAACGTCGCGGCATCGCTCGCCGAGCGCATCCGGCGCGACGCGGGGATCTCCTGCCACGAGCATGGCATCGACGGATGGGAGGTCAGCCTTCACCGCAGTCTGACCGCGAACGACGAACCGCCGCCGTCCGCGGCCGAGACGCTGTTGTCGACGCCGGCCGTCCCGGCGGCGGCGCGCGACTATCTGGTCGACCTGCCGAAGCAAAGCGATGCGGCGGCGATCGCGCGCTGCTTCCTCGAAGTCTACGGCCATCACTACGTGCACCCGGAGGTGTTCTCGACACACCGCTACTGGGACAAGGTCGAGAGCGGCGAGCTTGTTCCGGCAGTGGCGCGCGACGACAAGGGCGAGGTGATCGGCCACGTCGCACTTGAGCGCGAGCCCGGAGCGCTGGTGGCGGAACGTGGCGAGGCCGTCGTGCTGTCGGCTTTCCGCGGCCATCATCTGCTCGAACGCATGACCGAGCGCCTCTCCGAGGAGGCGCCCAAGCGCGGGCTGCACGGAATCTATGCCGAGCCGCTCACGGTTCACACCTTCTCACAGCGCAACGACGAGCGCGCCGGCATGCCGGTCTGCGCCGTGCTGCTCGGCGCCAACCCCGAGAGCTTCCGGCCCAAGGATGTGCCTTGTCCGACCGCGGGGCAACGTCAAAGCTACCTGCGCACCTTCCGTTTCGTGCAGCCGCCTGCCGTGCGCACGATCCATGCCCCCGCTCCCTATCAGGCGATGCTGCGCAAGATCTACGCGAGCCTCGGTGTGACCGTGTCGATCGCTGCCCCGGCTGACGTAGCCGCGCCCGAGTCGCACACCAGCATCAAGGTGAACGATCGCGGCTACGGCGTGATCCATTTCGAGCGGATCGGCCCGGAGGCCGCCATCGAGCTCAGCCAGGCGCTGCGCGACGTGCGGGCGCTGGGTGCCAGCTCCGTGCAACTCTCCGCACCGGTCGGCGATCCAGGCCTTCCGCTCCTGACGGATGCCGCCCGCGGTCTCGGCTTTTTCTTTTGCGGCTTGGGGCCTGCCTTCGCCGACGGCGCAGACACTTTCCTGCTGCAGTCGCTGAGCGAGCCGCTGGATACCGGAAAACTTCAGTTGTTCACCGACCTGGCGAAAGAGCTGGTGGCCTTCATCGATCGCGATCGGGCCGCGACAGCGCAGAAGATTTGAGCCGGAAGGGGCGGCGAACGTGGTCAACGTTCATATCCATCAATTCCAGCCCGGCGGAGCCGTGGTCGATGCCGCACTTGTCGATCCGACCGACTTCTTCCGGCTGTTCCGCTTCGAGGCGTAACGCCGCAGCGTGTTCGCGCAACGCTCTTATCTGAGGTGCTTGTCGAACCATGCGATGACGGGATCGAGCAGCCAGGGTTCGTTGGCAAAGCGAGGCCATCGCCGGGAGCATCGCGGCGTTGTCTACGCTCACGCGCTTCGCGGTGAACAATCCGGATTACGTGCGCGCCGCCGCATCGTGGCACGCGGTCGACCTTGGATTGACGAAAGTGTAGCCAACGTCGCGCCCTCACAGATTTGCGCAAGCTCCTGCGGCGCTTGAGCAATTTTCCGCTGATGCCTCGATGAATCTTCACGGCTTTGTCAGGCTTCCGTCATCGGATGCCTTCACATTGCCGCAAGACGGAACCCGTGATGCCGCACTTGCGTTCTCTAACCGCAGTCCAAAGGGGGCCGCAAGATTCGCTCTGGGCGGCTGGGATTTTCGGGAGATTTCGACATTATGGAAAAGGTCGCGCTGCTTTGCGTCCTTGTGACGATCATCAGCCTGTGCGCCGAATGGTCGTCCGCGCGCGAGCGCGAGCGGCCGTAGGGCGGCCGGCGCGCGCCACTTTTCGTTCTGACGGGCGCCGCCTGAATGCCGGCGCCGCCGGGCGTATTTCCGGTAGTGTCTCAGTTTGAATTTTGACGGTCTAGGCGAATAGACCGGACATGGGCATATTGGGCGGGCAAGGACCGTCTGGTACAACTACGTGAAGCAGCACAAGTCTCTGAAGGGCCTTTCGCCGGCAATGGCGGCAGGCACCAGCTCGACGCTTTGGAGCATGACGGACCTAGCCGAAATGATCGATGCAAGCTTGCCGAAACCCGGCCCTCGCGGGCCATATGAAAAGCGGATGGTCGTATGAGAAAACATCATCAGGGACTCGAAGGCCGCATCGTCCAGGTCATCGATGGTCCGTTTACTGGTTTTCGGGGCGAAGTGAAGGAAGTAGACGAACAGACCGTCAAAGTTGACGTTCAGGCATACGGCCGCGCTACCCCAGTGGACTTGGCACTCAGGCAGATCGAATTGGTGCCAGAAAATTCAAACTGAGACACTACCGTATTTCCGCCCGCGTTGATTCCGCGACACGGCAAGACTAAGGTCGCTCCGCGAATTCGCGGAGCGAAATCCATGAAAAAACTGGTGCTCGAAACCACGGCGCCGTTCCAGGGCCTGCCGGAACTGGTGGCCTATGACGAGGGCCTGTTCGCGCAGGAAGGGCTCGAAATCGAGTGGGTCGATCGCGAGCAGGGCGTCGAGAAAAAGCTCAGAACCGACATCACCGACCCGCGCCACGTCGATCCGTTCGCCAGCCACGGCAAGCTGCTCGAGCAGGGCAAGGCCGACATGTATAATGCCTGCGAATGGGGCAATTACTGCCGCGTGCAGGATACCAACAAGGGTAGCCGCCAACTCGGCCGCCGCGCCATCGTGGCCTATTCGGCGCTGGTCGTGGCGCCCGATTCTCCCGTCTACACGCCACAGCAGCTCGCCAACAAGACGATCGGCGTGCCGTTCTATTTCGGCACGCACTACATCGCGCTCCACATGCTGGAAGGCTTCCTTCCACGCGACATGATCAAGCTGTGCAGCGCGCCGAACGGCTCACGCTACCGGCTTGATCTGCTGCTGAAGGGCGAGATCGACGCCACCACGCTCACCGAGCCGCATGTCACGCTGGCCGAGAAGAAGGGCTGCCGCATCATCTGCTCGGCGTTCTTCCACGGCACCGAGGTGGCGTCCGACCGGCTCGATGCCGACACCTACGCGGCGTTCAACCGCGCGGTGCGCGCGGCGGTCAAGCGCATCAACGCCGACAAGAAGGCGTACCTGCACTATTTCATCGACTATCACGCCAGGAAGGATCCTGAGGTAGCGGCGCTTAAAGTCGAGGACCTGCGCGAGAGCCGGCTGGTGGTGTGCGATCCGGCGCCGATCCCGCTCGACGAGATGCAGCGCACCTACGACTGGCTCAAGAGCTGGGGCATGCTGGAGGAGACCGCCTCCCCGCTCCAGCTCGTCAACATCGACGTGCAGCGCCACGCCCACCAGGCGGCGGAGTGATCCATATATGCTCTCTCCTCGTCATGCGCGGGCTTGACCCGCGCATCCACGGCTTGCGTGACGTCCTGAACAAAAGACGTGGATGGCCGGGACAAGCCCGGCCATGACGACCGAGAGAGCTGAGCGAGCAGCGAGCATCACAATGCACAACGGACATCCTGACTCCATCGCCTCCCTGGTCGAACCCGGGCGCGTTCATCGCCGCGTCTATACCGATCCCGACGTGTTCGAAATCGAAATGGAGCGGATCTTCTCGCGCGCGTGGCTGTTCGTCGGCCATGCGAGCCAGGTGCCGAACCCCGGCGACTTCATCACCACCGATCTCGGCCGCCAGCCGATCGTGATGACGCGCCACCGCGACAATACCGTGCACGTGCTGCTCAACCGCTGCACCCATCGCGGCCCCAAGGTGGTGAACGAGCGCAAGGGCCACGCCCCTCGCCTCACCTGCTGCTACCACGGCTGGAGCTTCGACACCGACGGCCGGCTCGCGACCGTACCGGTCGAGGAAGGCTGCGCGGCCGATTTCGACAAGGCGGCGTTCGGGCTTGCACGCGCCGCGCGCGTCGGCGAATACCGCGGCTTCGTGTTCGCAAGCCTTGCCGCCAAAGGCCCGAGCTTCGAGGACCACATCGGCCCGATCAAGGGCAACATCGACGACATGGTCGACCGCGCGCCCGCGGGCGAACTCGCGCTCGACATGGGCATGCACCGCTATGTCTACAACGGCAACTGGAAGCTCCAGATCGAGAACGTGCTCGACAGTTACCACGTGCCGTTCGGCCACGCCTCGACGGTGAACAAGCAAGGCGTGCAGTTCGCGCGCCGCGAGGGCGACAGCAAGGGCGCCGCGGTGGTCGAGACCGAGAAGAAGCAGACCGCCGCATCCTGGAAGGATCGCAAGAGCTTCATCACCGGCAACGGCCACGGCTGGACCAGCAACACCACGCTCGACGACGGCAAGCGCTCGAGCCCGGCCTTCGACGAGTACAAGCGTGTTCTGGCCGAGAAGATCGGCGCCGAGCGCGCCCAGGAAATCCTCACGCCGCGGCTGCATAACACCCTGATCTATCCCAACATGTCGATCATGGGGCTCAATATCCATGTGCGGGTGATCAAGCCGATCGCGGTCGACCGCACCGAGGTAACGATCTTCCCGATCCGGCTGGTCGGCGCGCCCGACGCCATGAACTTCGGCAACATCCGTCTGCTCAACGTCACGCACTCGGCGGCGTCGTTCGTGCAGACCGACGACCTCGAATCGTTCGTGCGCGCGCAGAAGGGCCTGCGTAGCCTTGGCACCGACTGGGTCGACATTTCCCGAGGCCTCGGTGCGGAGGAAGCGGACCGCGAGCTCAACGCCACGCGCGCGCTGGCAACGCACGAGATGGCGGTGCGCGCGCAGTACCGGGCCTGGGCCGGCTACATGCGCGAGGCGGCGTGATGAGCGCTGCGGCGCACGCCACGGCGCCGGCGGCGGGCGCCGCGATCGACCGCGCGGCGTTCGAAGACTTCGTGATCCACGAGGCACGGCTGCTTGACGAGCGGCGCTTCCGCGAATGGATGGAGCTTTTCGCCGAGGATGGCAGCTACTGGGTGCCGGCGGTGCCTGACCAGACGAGCCCATTCGATCAGGCGTCGCTGTTCTACGACGACCGCGACCTGATGCGCACGCGCGTGGAGCGGCTGGAGCACCCGCGCATCCACGTGCAGACGCCGCCGTCGCGCACTGCGCACATCGTCGGCAATATCGCGGTCGAGCCCGCCGACAAGGCGAACGAATACCTCGTGCACTCCACCGTCATCATGGTGGAATATCGCGACGAGCAACAGCGGGTGTTCGCCGGCCGCCAGCGCCACCGCCTGCGCCGAGACGGCGCGGGCTTTCGCATCGCGCAGAAGCGCGTCGACTTGATCAACTGCGATTCCGCCTTCGAGGCGATGGCAGTTCCGATTTGATCGTCATTCGTCATGCCCGCGCTTGTCGCGGGCATCCACGTCTTTCTTCCTCACCGAAACAAGCAAGGCGTGCATGGCCGGGACATAGGCGGAGCGAAGCGAAGCCGTCCTTCGGACGGCTATGCCCGGCCATGACGCGCAACTATCCTCGCGCGCCGGAGATGATGGTGGCGCAGGCGCGGCCGGCAGTGTCGGCGACCGCGGTGTCGCGCGTGATCAGCGCCGCTACGATCGCGCCGTCGATGATAAGGCCTAGCGTATGCGCGACCTCGGCCGGCTCGCGGCAACCGGCGTCGGCGCACAGCGTCGCGATCCGCTCCAGCACGACCTTCTTGTGCGCGATCGCGAGCGTCCGCAGCCGGTCGTCGGCCTTGTCGCCCTCACCGACCGCGTTGATGAACGGGCAGCCGTAGAAATCGGCACGGCTGAACCACTGCTTGAGCGCGGGACCCACGCGTTCAAGCCGCTCGGCCGGCGATCCGCCCGGGCCGTCGATCTCGGCGATGAACCACGCGCGCCAGGCGCGGCCTTCGCGTTCCAGCACGGCCTCGACCAGGCCATCCTTCGAACCGAAGACTTTATAAAGCGTGGTCTTGGCGGTGCCGGCCGCCGCCACGATCGAATCGACACCGACGGAGTTGACGCCGTAGCGACAGAACAGCCGGGTGGCGGCATCGATCAGCCGCTCGCGCGGCGACGGCTCGGCGGGAGCCGCGATGGCGTCGGGCTGGGTGGCCGCGTGCGTTTGAGCGACGTCCATGAATTCCCCATACCCGCCGGACGGCGCCGTCGCAATCACTGAGTGAACCGACCGGTCTGTGTTGCACCGTTTGCAGGGGCTGCCCGCGGATTGCCCGGTCGCCTGACCGCATTTTGGGCGTTCTGGGGGCGATTTCCCGCGACCTGAGCGCGGGCCATCTTGATTCCATTGCCAATATCGCATTGCAGCGGCTTGGCACGGCGCGTGCATAGCTACAGACCGGTCTGTTTCCTTCTGCCTAAGGGAGCAGCAGCCCAAACCGGAGAAGCGCTCATGACCCAAGCCGCCGTAAAAACCGCCCTGACCGGATGCCTCGCCCCCATCGACAAGACGGGGCTCGATGAACTGATCGCCAAGGGCAAGGCCGATCCCAAGGTCATCAAGACCCTCAAGTGCAAGACGGTCGCCGAAGGCCGGTTCCGCCATCTCAACTTCATCCGCAGCCTGCCGGCCTATGTGGTCGACGAGCCGCCGGGCCTCCTTGGCGACGACACGGCGCCGAACCCGTCGGAGGCTTCGCTCGCGGCGCTCGGCTCCTGCCTCGCGGTCGGCATTCACGCCAACGCGGTGGCGCGCGGCATCACCGTCTACAAGCTCGAGATCGAGCTCGAAGGCGATCTCAACATCACCGGCGTGTGGGGCACCGGCGACCTGTCGGACAAGCCGGTCGGCTTCACCGACGTGCGCGCCAAGGTGTCGTTCGAGGCCGACCGCCCGCGCGCCGAGCTCGAAGCGCTGATCGCGCATGCCCGCGTCTGGTCGCCGGTCGCCAACTCGTTCACGCGGCCTGTCAACCTCGAGGTCAATCTCGCCTGATCCGCACGGCGGGCGGCGCGCGGCCGCCCGCTCCGTTGCTCCGCACGAGACGGGAACGTCCGACATGCTCGAACAACTGGCCAGAGTCGTCGATGCGCCGAGCCCACTGCGCGGCGCCGACGTGGTGACCACCGTGCGCGACTTGTCTGCGCGCGAGTTGGCGCCGCTCGTGCAGAAGATCGACGCGGACGGTTACTACCCGGAAGATGTGATGCGCGCATTCGGGCGGGCCGGCGCATTCGCGGCGCACCTGCCCGGGTCCGATGGCGGCGGCGATCTCATCACCGCGATCCGCGCCATGACGGCGGCCGGCGAGCACTGCCTGTCGACCTCGTTCTGCATGTGGTGCCAGGACGCGCTCGGCTGGTACATTTATTCGTCCGGCAACGACGGCCTGAAGTCGGCGCTTGGCGCGCGCGTGGCCACTGGCGACGTGCTCGGCGGCACCGCGCTGTCGAACCCGATGAAGACGTTCTTCGGGATCGAACAGATCCGTCTCAAGGGCAAGCGCGTGCCCGGCGGCTACGTGGTGCGCGGCGCGCTGCCGTTCATCTCCAATCTCGGGCCGGATCACTACTTCGGTTCGGTGTTCGAGGTCGAAGGCGAGCCCAAGCATTATGTCATGGCGGTGGTGCCGTGCGCGGCCGAGGGCATCACGCTCTACGGCAACACCAAGTTCGTCGCGCTCGACGGCACGCGCACCTTCGGGGTGCAGTTCCGCGACGTGATGATCCCCGACGCGCAGGTGCTGGCCGATCCGTGCGACGGCTACATCAAGCGCATCCGTGCGGGCTTCGTGCTGCTGCAGGCCGGCATGGCGTTCGGCCTGATCCGCGGTTGTATCGCGCTGATGGACCAGACCAAGGCACCGCTCGGCCACGTCAACAAGTTCCTCGACCTGCAGCCCGAGCATCTCGGCGAGCAATTGACCCGCATGCAGGCGCAGGTCGAACTGCTTGCCGCCACGCCGTTCGAGACCGACCCGAGCTACTGGCGCGAGGTGATCCAGGCGAGGCTTGCCGCCAGCGAAGCTTCGCTCGCGGCCGCGCAGGCGGCGATGCTCCACTGCGGTGCGCGCGGCTATGTGGCGGGCGCGGCGGCGCAGCGGCGGCTGCGGGAAGCCTACTTCGTCGCCATCGTCACGCCGGCGATCAAGCAGCTCAAGAAGATGCTGGCCGACATGGCGAATTGAGATGGCGGATTGAGATGGCGAATTGAAATGGCGATCGATCTTCGAGCCGCGGAGCGCGAGCCGCGGCCAAGAAACGCCAACAAGGAGTGAATTGCCGGGAAAGCAATTTCACGCGAGCACAGGAGCGACGCATGAGTGGCAAAGTCCTCGTTACCCCCGCCGAACTGTCCGAACTGAGCAAGAGCGAGCCGATCGTCATCATCGACACGCGCAACCCGGCGGCCTACGCCGCCGGCCACATCCCCGGCGCCGTCAACATCCACGACATCTTCACCTACCTCGCCACCTCGACGCCCGAGGGCGTGGCGGCGATGCGCGAAAAGTTCGCCGCGATCTTCGGCGCCGCCGGCCTCTCCGGCAAGGAGACCGCCGTCGTCTACGAACAGTCTATGGATAGCGGCTTCGGCCAGTCCTGCCGCGGCTACGTGCTGCTGAGCTATCTCGGCTACCCGAAAATGAAAATCCTGCACGGCGGCTACGCCGCCTGGACGGCGGCCGGCCTGCCGACGACGACCGCGGTGCCGACCCCTGCGCCGAAATCCTTCCCACTCGATTCCACTGCCATGGGAATTCTCGTCGACCTGCAGGCCATGAAAGCGGCGGTCGCCGATCCCAACATCGTCAAGCTCGACACCCGCGACGTCGACGAGTGGATCGCCGATTCGTCCTCGCCCTACGGCAAGGACTTCTGCCCGCGCAAGGGCCGCATCCCGGGCGCGCGCTGGATCGAGTGGTACCGCATGATGAAGCCCTCGGCGGCGGGCCCGATGTTCAAGTCGCGCGAGGAAATCCTCGCCGAATGCGCGACCGTCGGCGTGACGCCGAAGACGCCGGTGGTGCTCTATTGCTTCAAGGGCGCGCGGGCGTCGAACACGCTGGTGGCGCTGAAGGAAGCCGGCATCGAGAACGTCACGCTCTATTTCGGTTCGTGGAACGAATGGTCGCGCGATCCTGCGTTGCCGATCGAGAGCGGGCTTCCCTACAAGACCGCGACCGCCGAAGGCGTCGCGGCCTGAGCCATCCCCGATGCATCGCAGACGCCGGCCCACCGGCCGGCGTCTGCACCTGCCTGTAACGCGAGACGACAACAAGAGGCGATCGCGCCATGAGCCTGTTCGACAATCCGTTCGACCCGAAGCGCCGCCTGGCGGCCGGCTGCGTGTGCGGCCGCCACGCCAGTCAGGGTACGCATGACGACGAGGCTCGCGATGCCCAGATGCTCGCCTGCGCTCCGGCGACGGAAAGCGACGACAAGCGTTACGAGAACGTCGTCGCGTCCGCCGTCATGCGCGCGGTGTTTCCGAAGGATGCGGCGCGCCGCGCATTTCTGAAGTCGGTTGGCGCCTCGACCGCCCTCGCGGCGCTCTCGCAGTTCTTCCCGCTCAAGACCGCGACCGAGGTGTTCGCGCAGGGCGCGGGCGCACCGGAGAAGAAGGCGCTCAAGGTCGGGTTCATTCCCATCACCTGCGCGACGCCGATCATCATGGCGCATCCGATGGGGTTCTATTCGAAGCATGGACTCGACGTGGAGGTGGTGAAGACCGCCGGCTGGGCGATCGTGCGCGACAAGACCATCAACAAGGAATACGACGCCGCCCACATGCTCTCGCCGATGCCGCTCGCGATCTCGCTGGGGCTCGGCTCGCAGCCGGTGCCGTTCACCGTGCCGGCGATCGAGAACATCAACGGACAGGGCATCACGCTCGCGGTCAAGCACAAGGACAAGCGCGATCCGAAGACCTGGAAGGGCTTCAAGTTCGCGATTCCCTTCGACTACTCCAACCACAACTACCTGCTGCGCTACTATCTCGCCGAGCACGGAATCGATCCGGACAACGATGTGCAGTTGCGCATCGTGCCGCCGCCCGAGATGGTCGCCAACCTGCGCGCCGACAACATCGACGGCTTCCTGGCGCCCGACAACATCTGCCAGCGCGCGATCTACGACGGCGTCGGCTTCATGCACATCCTGTCGAAGGAAATCTGGGACGGGCACCCGTGCTGCGCGTTTGCGGCGTCGCAGGAGTTCATCACCCAGACGCCCAACAGCTACGCGGCGCTGATCCGCGCGATCGTCGACGCCACCGCTTATGCGTCGAAGGCCGAGAACCGCAAGGCGATCGCCGAGACGATCGCGGCGCCGGCCTATCTCAACCAGCCGGTCACGGTGATCGAGCAGTCGCTCACCGGCACGTTCGCGGATGGCCTCGGCGGAATCACAAAGGATCCCAAGCGGGTTGATTTCGATCCGTTCCCCTGGCACTCGTTCGCGGTGTGGATGCTGACCCAGATGAAGCGCTGGGGCCAGATCAAGGGCGATGTCGACTACAAGACGGTGGCCGAGCGGGTCTTCCTCGCGACCGACACCGCCAAACTGATGAAGCAGATGGGCCTGCCGGCGCCGGAGACCACCTACAAGTCATTCGCCGTGATGGGCAAGACGTTCGATCCCAGCAAGCCCGAGGAGTACGTACAGAGCTTCGCGATCAAGCGGGCGTAGCCGCCGCGCCGCCGAGCACGCCAAGAAATCCGCGCCGCTTCATGGACTGGTCCGCCTCGGGAGGAGCAAGACCATCCAACTGGGCTTGAGTGCGGAAGGGTCACCTGCCGGTGCGATGTTGCAAAATAGCGTCACTGATTCAGAAAGTGCGGCATGCCGGCCTTGCGGGGATGGCAATGCATCGTGTGATGCAGCTACGATCGTCCTTTCCTTGTGTTGTGTGAGGAGTCGGGAAAATGTTGAAGGCAGTTCTTGCAACGTTGGCTGTGGCGACAGCCTTGGTAGCACTTGCACCGTCTGAGGCCTCCGCTTGGGTTTGCCGTGCAGGTGGTGTTGGCGGGACGACAGTGGCCCGCAGTTGGAACATCATTGACGCCAAAATCGTGGCCCTGCGAAGATGCGAGCGACGCAGTCCGATACCCGTCTGTACGATCCTGTATTGCCGCTGAACGGCGTCAAGATCACGTCGATCGCTTGACTGGCGAGAAGCGACCGGCCTCGCCAGCAAACGCGCGCAAGGTCAAGTTCGTCTTGCCCACGCGCTCCATCGAGCTTTGTCGATCAACCCACCAGTCGCCATGCAAACCGGAACTGTGAAGACGTTCTTTCCGGAGCGTGGCTTCGGATTCATAGTTCGGGACGCCGGTGGCGCTGACATCTTTTTTCACGTTGATCAAGTTGACGAAAGCATCGAAGAATTATTCAGAGGGCAAAGAGTTTCATTCGAGGAAGCACTGAGCCCAAAGAATGGGCGGCCGGAAGCGCGAGACGTCAGGACCGTGCAGTGGCTGAGCCCGCTCTGCTAGACGGCTTGTCGCCAACGGCGCCGCATTGCGCCAACCAACAACGCGTTACGACTTTCTCAGTTTTTCGAAGGCACCCGCTGTGCAGCGATTACGGTCGAGCTGAGTTAGTCGGGCGAGCGACCGGAGCGGTAGGGCGCGTCGGCACGTTTTCGAAACAACACGTTTCGCAGAAGCCGGAGCGGTAGGTGAAGCGCTCAGACGCGGGCGGCGATGTCGGCACCAATCAGGTTATCGCTTTCCGCCAGGCGACAAGTCGTTCGGCAAGTCAGCCGAGAAGTCTAGCCCATACCGATAGCAAGGCGGTGATACCCATCAACCCGGCAGCCCAAAAATTCCGTCTATTCATTTTTTGTAGCACCTTGGACAATTCACTTGCTTTGTCCGGTTCGTCGGTCACCTGCTTTATGCTAGGTAAGCGGCACATTGCGGACGCGAACCAGAATGCGGCGGAGCCGCATGCGGCGATCACTACTCCAGTCTCAATAAGCGATTTCATAATCACTACTGGCGAGTCGGTGTGAGGTCCGAACGCCGATGGGAGTCGTACATTGAACAGGTGAGCCAGACGCCACACCCCATCAGAAAGCTCGCGAAGAGGAACCGTGCCATTGTGCCGCCCTTCTACGCACTCGCCCCAGACGGCCACGCAGCCGCGCCACCGAGAAATTCGCACCGCCTCATGCCCAATCCAGGCCCAGGAGAATGCACCGTACTGGCGAGGACTGTAGCACTCTAGAAGGGCGGGCGGCTTGTTTTACTGGGGCAAATGACGCGATGGATCGTTAGCGTCGCAGTTGGCGAAGGCAAACCTCCGCGGTATTTCCGCTGTTCGTCCAAAAGCGGACGTTCAAGAACCACTCGAATTCATGAGTACGCGTTCTAGTTCGCGTCACTCTTGATGCGTCTGCGAGAGCTGCTTGGCGAGCGGCGCCCAGCGCGCGGTCTCGCTCTCGACGAACGCGGTGAACTCCTCCGGCGACATCAGGCGTGATTCGATGGCGTCGAGCGCAAGCCGCTTCTGCACCTCCGGCGTCTGCATCGCCTTCAAGGTCTCGCGGCTGACCTGCTGCACGATGTCATTCGGCAGTTTCGCCGGCCCGGACAGCGAGAACCAGGTCGCCGCCACCAGGTCCTGACCCACTTCACGAAACGTCGGGATGTCGGGGAAGTTCGGAATGCGCTTTTCCGTCGAGACCGCGATCGGCAGCGCCCGGCCGGCGCGAATCTGCTCGGCCGCCGACGAGAATGTCATGGTCCCGAGCTTGACGTGGCCGGCGACGAGATCGGTCAGCGCCGGTCCCGCGCCCTTATAGGGAATGTGGCTGACCTTGTAGCCTTCCTGCCGCGCCAGGTATTCGCCGACCAGAAAGCCGTGCGAGCCGGTGCCGGGCGAAATGTAGCTCAGCGGCTCCTTGCTGGCGCGCGCGATCGCGAGGAATTCCTTGTAAGTCTTGGCGCCGAGCGACGGGTGGACGATCATCACCACCGGCGGGCCGCCGAGATAGGCGATATGGGTGAAATCGCGCAGGCCGTCGTAGCCGACATTGGAATTGAACACCGGCGAGATCACGTTCGACGCGATGCTGGAGATGACGAGCGTGTAGCCGTCCGGCTCCGCCGCCGCGCCCGCGGCCGCGCCAACGATGCCGCCCGCGCCGCCGCGGTTCTCGACATAAAACTGCTGACGGAACGCGGTCGAGAGGTGGTCGGCGATGATCCGGCCGAGCGTGTCGGCGGCGCCGCCGGCCGCGAACGGCGCGATGATCTTGACCGGTTTCGCGGGCCAGCTTTGCGCCTGCGCGTCGCCGCCCGCGAGAAATGCCGCAGCGACGACGAACAAGGCCGGAAGTCTCATCATGACGGGTCACCTATTGCGGACAGGATTTCCGGGAGGCTAGCGCATGTCTTCGCGGCCGTCATCGCCGGACGCGCGGGAGCGACGATCTGCCCTTCGGGTGCGGGTGTGGCGGCGGCAACGTTAGCGCGGCGCGCATTCGCTACTGCGCGGCGTCCTTCGTCGTCTCGCCGTTGCCGTTCTGCGCCTCGTCGCCGTTCTTCAGCGCGGAGGGATGCGGCATCGCGATGACGTTGTAGCCGGAATCCACAAAGTGGATGTCGCCGGTGACTCCGGTTGAGAGATCACTGAGCAGATAGAGCGCGGCACCGCCGATCTCGTCGAGCGTCACGCCGCGCTTGAGCGGCGAGTGGCGCTGCTGGAATGCGAACATCTGCCGCGCCTCGGCGATGCCGGCGCCGGCGAGCGTGCGGATCGGCCCGGCCGAAATGGCGTTCACCCGGATGGCAGAGCCGCCGAAATCGACCGCCAGATAGCGCACCGACGCTTCGAGCGCCGCCTTCGCCACGCCCATCACGTTGTAGTTGGGCATCGCGCGCGCGCCGCCGTTGTAGGTCAGGTCACCATCGCGCCGCCCGCCGGCATCAGGGCGGCCGCGCGCTTGGCGATCTCGGTGAACGAGAAGCAGGAGATCAGCATGGTGCGCGCGAAATTCTCGCGCGTGGTGTCGGCGTAACGGCCCTTCAGCTCGTTCTTGTCGGAGAACGCGATGGCGTGCACCAGAAAATCGAGCGAGCCCCATTGCTCGGCGAGCGTGGCAAACGCCGCATCGACCGATCTGACGTCCTCGACGTCGCAGGGCAGCACCAGCGACGCGCCGATGGTCTGCGCGAGCGGCTTGACGCGCCGGCCCGAGCGCTTCGCCCTGATAGGTGAACGCCAAGGTAGCGCCATGCGCGGCGAGCGTGCGCGCAATGCCCCAGGCGATCGAGTGGTCGTTCGCGACCCCCATGATCAGCCCGCGCTTGCCTTGCATCAGTTGCGTCATGTCACCCGAACTCGCCACTCAGCCACCCCCAACATCCCGCCGGCGCGGGTCTTGTCCGTCGTGCCTCCTCAGGCATCCACATGCTTGAACACCACCGAGGCATTGGTGCCGCCGAAACCGAACGAATTCGACAGCACGCAGCCCAGCTTCACGTTGTCGCGCCGCTCGCGCAGGATCGGCATGTCGGCAAAGGCCGGGTCGAGGTTGTCGATATGCGCGCTCTCGCAGATGAAGCCGTTCTGCATCATCAAGAGCGAGTAGATCGCCTCGTGCACGCCGGTCGCACCCTGGGAGTGCCCGGTCAGCGACTTTGTCGCCGCGATCGGCGGGCATTTCTCGCCCGCCCCGAACACCGTGCGGATCGCCTCGATTTCCTTGAGGTCGCCGATCGGCGTCGAGGTCGCGTGCGGATTGATGTAGTCGACCGGAGCCTTCACGTCCCTGATTGCCATTCGCATGCAGCGCACCGCGCCCTCGCCCGACGGTGCGACCATGTCGACGCCGTCCGACGACGCGCCGTAACCCGCGACCTCGCCATAGATGCGTGCACCGCGGGCCTTCGCGTGCTCCAGTTCCTCCAGCACCAGCACGCCGGCGCCGGCGCTGATGACGAAACCATCGCGGTCGACGTCATAGGCGCGCGAAGCTTTCTCCGGCGTCTGATTGTACTTCGACGACAGCGCGCCCATCGCGTCGAACAGCACCGACAAAGTCCAGTCGAGCTCCTCGCAGCCGCCGGCGAACATCATGTCCTGCTTGCCCCACTGGATCAGCTCATAGGCGTTGCCGATGCAATGGTTTGAGGTCGCGCAGGCGGACGAGATCGAATAGCTCACGCCTTTGATCTTGAACCAGGTGGCGAGCGTCGCGGACGCGGTCGACGACATCGCCTTGGGAACCGCGAATGGGCCGACGCGCTTCGGGCCCTTGGTTCGCGCGAGATCCGCAGCCTCGACGATGGTACGCGTCGACGGGCCGCCCGATCCCATGACGATGCCGGTTCTCTCGTTGGAGATTTCGCTCGCCTCGAGGCCGGCGTCGCGGATTGCCTGCTCCATGGCGACATGGTTCCAGCCCGTGCCGCCGCCGTGGAAGCGCATCGCGCGGCGATCCACCACCTCGGCGGCATCGAGCGTCGGGGCGCCGTGCACCTGGCTGCGGAATCCGAGCTCGGCGTATTTTTCGGCGTGCGAAATTCCGGATTTTGCTTCGCGCAGGCTTGCCAGCACTTCCTGCGTGTTGTTGCCGATCGATGAGACGATGCCCATCCCGGTGACAACAACCCGCCTCATGGAAGCCTCGTCCTTGCGCCGCGCCAAGCTACTGCGAAACCGCGATCACGCGCCGTTCGGCTGCGCGACCATGTCTTCGCGGAAAAGTCCGACCTTGAGATCGAAGGCCCGATAGATGATCGAGCCGTCCGCCGACAGCCAGCCGTCCGCGATACCGAGCACGAGCTTCGAGCGCATGACACGCTTGATGTCGATGCCATAGATGATCTGTTTCACGGTCGGCAGCACCTGACCGGACAGTTTCAATTCGCCGAGGCCGAGCGCGCGGCCCTTGCCGGGCGAACCGCCCCAGCCGAGGTAGAAGCCGAGCAGTTGCCAGAGCGCGTCGAGACCGAGACAGCCCGGCATCACCGGGTCGCCCTTGAAGTGGCAGGGGAAGAACCAGAGGTCGGGCTTGAGGTCGAGAACCGCGCGCACCAAGCCCTTGCCGTACTCGCCGCCGGCCTCGGCGATCTCCGAAATACGGTCGAACATCAGCATGGGGGGCAGCGGCAATTGCGCGTTGCCGGAGCCGAACAGTTCACCCCGTGCACAGGCCAAGAGGTCCTCGTAGCCGAAGCTTGAGCGCTTATCTTGCATCCGCGTCCGTCCCTGCCCGCAATCCTTGGTCGTTGATTTTACGACGCTATCCCAGCCGTGGGGCGCGCAATGGGTCCTGAAGGCGCGCCGGAGGAAACTCCTAACATAGGGCGCGGGAGGGGCAAAGCCAGCATCCCGTCGCGCCCGCTCACCTTCGACGGCGCCCCACATTAGAATAGCAACAACCTTATTGCGAGGGAGTTGCATCTACCGGACGATATGTTACAAATGAAACCGATTTCGTGGTTCAGTGTGTGAAAGGTCAGGGTCGTCCATGGCACCGTTGCGCACCGTGGTAGTTGCCGACACGGCGGAGCCGGCTGACGGATTTGGAAGCTTGGCATTGCGCGGGACGCTCTCCGGGTGCCCCTGGCGCGACGTGAAGTCCATGCTCCGCGATGTTGGCCTACGTCCCACCCGCCAGCGCATGGCGCTTGGCTGGATCCTGTTCGCCAAAGGCGACCGTCACATCACCGCCGAGATGCTTTACGAAGAGGCGAACAAGGCGAAGGTGCCGGTCTCGCTCGCGACCGTTTACAATACGCTGCACCAGTTCACCGACGTGGGCCTCCTGCGCCAGGTCGCGGTCGACGGGTCGAAGACCTATTTCGACACCAACGTTTCGCAGCATCATCATTTCTTCGTCGAGGGTGAGAACGACCTGCTCGACATTCCGATGAGCGATGTGGTGGTCGGCAAGACCCCGCAGCCGCCGGAAGGCTACGAGGTCGCGCGCATCGATGTCGTGGTGCGGCTGCGCAAGAAGGGCCGCTAAAGAAGGGCCGCTGACGCGATTCTGCGTCGCTCCGCCCTACACTCCCCGGACTTCACGGCCGAGAATTTCCATCAGCGCGTGATAGTGCCCGCGCTGTTCCTCGTGGTCGCCGGGCTTCGCCGACACGAACGGCAGCCACTCGTCCTTGAACGCGTTGCCGACGAGCGTGCGCATATGCTGCATATCCAGGCGTAGTCGAGCAGGCTGCCCGGCGGCGACGAACATTTCGAAATGCGCCTCCTCGAAGCGCCGGTATTCGTCCCAGAAATCCGAGCGGAACAGATAGCGGTTGACCTGGATGGTACGATCGATCGAGCGCTTGCGGCGGATGACCTCCTCCGGGCTCAACTCCGCCCAATGGCCGATCGACTGATAGAAGCAGAAGATGTCGTTGAGCTTGGGGGCCACGTCCTCGAATAGCTGCAAACGCTTCCTCAACAGCTCCTGGTGAAGCTGCTTGCTGGTGTCGAGCTTGGTGCCCAACCGCAGCACGATCAGGCCGATGACCCCGGTCATGATCGGCGTCAGCGCCGAGATGCCGATCCGTGTGTATTCCAGCCAATCCGTTTCGCCTGCCATGTGTCCCAAGCGGAAGTCGAGGTACCGTGCCGGGGCATGACCCCTGGCATCCAGCGAGAACGCAGATTCAATTGAAGGGGATTGCCCGGTCAAGCCCGACGATGACGCAATGTCACTCGACCTTCTCGTTGGGGTAGACGCCCCAGAGATGCTCCTGCACGACCCAGCCGTCGAAACCGGTTCCGGCAATGTGGCACCATGTCCCGGAGCAGCGCTTGACGCTGGCGAGCACGCCGGACTGCACCTGCGCGACCACCTCAGCGCCGGCGTCGCCCTTGCTGCGCAAAGGCACGAGTTGGCCCTTCTCTTTCACCGTCACCACCGCGGTGCGCCGGCCCGACAGCATCGAGTGATAGACCCAGCCCTCGGCGCCTTCCCAGTCACGGATGCGGCGCCAGTTGTCCGATTCGGCGACGATCTCCACCGGCATGCCGGCGCGGGTGTAGACAAAGGTGACCTCGTGGTCGCGGGTCGGCCCGCCGCGCACGTTGACCTTGTCGGGCTTGAGGCTGACGAACCGCGGCAACGGCAGGCCGCTTTTCGGACCGACCGCCCCCTCCCCGGCCGCCATGACCGTTGTCACGACGATCGCCGCGGCGGCCAGCAGGGCGCCCGCCGCCCAGTCCCTCACGCCCGGCATGACGCGCTTCGGCTTCATAGGTCCACGGCGGCAAAATGGGTTTGCGACGGCCATGCGGAACGCGACGAGGGACGAATCGGTTACGGCCGCGGGTGCTTGTCTTGCCGCGTCCATCTGTTAGGAATGAACCCGGTTTCCGAAGGACTTAGCGACCACGCCCGCGCCGATGGCGCCAGTGTCGGGCACGGTGGTTAAACGGTGGTTAAGGAGACCTGAACGAGCGTTCCGGGGGCCGAGGGAGCCGGAAAAGGCCGCCGGAAGCGGGTCGCGGAAGGTCGCCGCGGGAGGTCGAAGGGCAAGCTATGGCGAACCGCAAAAACCTGCAGGTCATCGTCACACGCAGGCTGCCGGACGACGTCGAGACCCGCATGCGGGAACTGTTCGACGCCCAGCTCAACCTCGACGACAAGCCGATGACGCAGGCCGAGCTCGCCGAAGCCGTCCAGACCGCCGATGTCCTGGTGCCGACCCTGACCGACCGGATCGATTCGTCGCTGCTGAGCCGGGCCGGCGAGAACCTCAAGCTGATCGCGAATTACGGCAACGGCGTCGACCACATTGACGTCGCGACCGCGCTGTCGCGCGGCATCACGGTCACCAATACGCCCGGCGTGCTGACCGAGGACACCGCCGACATGACGATGGCGCTGATCCTCGCGGTGCCGCGGCGGCTCGCCGAAGGCGCCTCCGTGCTGACCGACGACAAGCCGTGGGCCGGCTGGTCGCCGACCTGGATGCTCGGCAAGCGCATGGGCGGCAAGCGCCTCGGCATCATCGGCATGGGCCGCATCGGCCAGGCGGTGGCGCGGCGCGCGCGCCCGTTCGGCCTGCAGATCCACTATCACAACCGCCGCCGCGTGGCGCCCGCGATCGAGAAGGAGCTCACCGCCACCTACTGGGAGAGCCTCGACCAGATGCTGGCGCGCATGGACATCATCTCGATCAATTGTCCGCACACGCCCGCGACCTATCACCTGCTCTCCGCACGCCGCCTCAAGCTCATCCGGCCCGAGGCCTACATCGTCAACACCGCGCGCGGCGAGTTGATCGACGAGAACGCGCTGGTGCGGATGATCTCTTCGGGCGAGATCGCGGGCGCCGGCCTCGACGTGTTCGAGCACGAGCCGGCGGTGAACCCCAAGCTCACAAAACTCGCGCGCGGCGGCAAGGTCGTGCTGCTGCCGCACATGGGCTCGGCGACGATCGAGGGCCGCATCGACATGGGCGAGAAGGTCATCATCAACATCAAGACCTTCCTTGACGGCCATCGGCCGCCCGACCGCGTGCTGCCGTCGATGCTGTAGGCGCAGGCTCGCGCCCAACATCTCACGGGACCGCGCGGCTACGGGTCACTTCCCCTCTGAGCCAAAAGAGAAGGGCAAGCGCGGCACGATGGATGCGGATGACTGCCGCTACTCGATCACCTCATCGGCGCGGGCGAGCAGCATGGTTGGGATTTCGATGCGAGGGTCCCGGCAATACGCGCGGGCAGGACAGGCTATTGGCCAATTTGCTGGGCCGAAAGCAAGGGATCAAGCGCCATAAGCGCGCCGGAGGCCATCAGTAGCCACAAAACTGCAACCCGAAATCGCACGCCATCGACACGCCCATAGAGTAGGAAACCGATGGCGACGCCCACCATCAGCCCCGGCATGGCAATCAATATGTGGTGCCAGAGATCCGCGTTGGCGGCCTTTGCATTAAACGCCAGAAGAAGCATCGCAAGCACTTGCATTCCGAGGATGAACGGCTGAACGATGCCACGCTGGTGCTCCTTCGAAAGGCCGCGCAATTCGCACCAAATTGTTGGCAGCGCCCCCGGCATGGCGCTGAAGCCGCCAACAAGCCCGCCCGCGAATCCAACCGCTGAATGAAGCATAGGCGTCGTCGCCCCCGCTAACACGGAGCCCCGCCGATTGAGCAGCATGTAGATCGAATAAGTTACGAGAAAGAGGCCAAAAGCAATCCGATAGAACTGAGGCTGAACCGACATGAGGAGAGTGAGACCAACTGGAAGGCCGAAAATGCCTCCGAGCACCATCGGCAGAACCACACGCCAGTTGATGAAGCGGCGCAGCGCCGCCAAGGTCGTAACCTGGGACACAATCGTGCAAGACATCATCAGAGGGACTGCCAGCATCGGTGCCAGGATATGCAGCAGGATCGCACCGGCGACCGCCGAGCCCGCGAAGCCGGCAAAGCCCGACACGATCCCGCCCAGGAACATCGCCCCCAGAATCGCGAAGTTCTCCATGGCTGCGACTCGTCCCTGAGCGATTGAATCCGGGCGCTTTTGTCAGTCGATTACCGCTAATCCGTAGCGGGCTGCGTGCTGGCAGAGACGCACTCGCGAACGTTCGAAGGCCACGCGCAACCGCGTGGCAAAATAAAAAATCACGGCCGTTGCCGATTCAAAAATGCGACAGGACCGAGATCGAGAATGCTGTCGTACAGCGCCAGCGCCTCGCTGACGCGGCCCTCGTAGCACGCTGCTCGGGCGCTCAGCATCGTCAGCGCAGCATTGCTTACCCGGGTCGCGGGCAAATCTCCGGCTTCACCGTGATCGTCAATCAACGTGATGACCGTGACTTCCTTCAGAGCGCAGGCTTCGTGGAACAACCGCGACTGCCCTTGCGCCATTGACATCTCGATCGTCATCGCGAGTGACGCACCGAAAGCAGACGTTTTCACCGCGCAGTGCAAAGCACGAAGAACTCTTAGATTGCCTGCCAAAGCCTTGACCATTAAACGACCTCGTTTGCTGATGAGGCGCTCTGAGCGCAGTCGTATTGTCGACCTCAAAGGCGAAGAGCCAATGACAAACCGACGACACTCCGAGCTCTGTGGGGATGAACCTTGTCGGGCAAAGTGTTAGTTCGACGTGTTAGTTCGACGAGACCGACGCTCGCTCAATGTAAGAAGATATTTGTTATTCAGGTTCAAGCGCAAATTGACCTTGCGACAAAGATTGAGACGCCGTGTCAATGAATTGACCTGCGGAATCAATTTGTCGGAAATGATTCGTCGACGGTGCGTCAGGCGTTGAGGCGCGGCATCAATAAGTTGATTTCCGTCGTCAAGTGCTCCTACTGAGTACGTGAAGAATTCGACTTGGATGGTTGCCGATTTACGAGCCAAAGCGCCAAAAAAAGCAGCAACGAACTCCGGGTGTGCCACCTTAGACTGTCATATTCTGAATGACACACTCGCAAACGAGATTGCGGTACAAGGATCGCCGAACTTCATTTGTGCCGCGCTGCCGTCCAGAAAATGTTCGACGTGAGGGGCTTCCAATGGCTAAGAACGGCGCTAACGCTTCGCGCGCGAACGTGTCCATGTCGCCAGCCGCGACGGGCAACGGTGGTAACGGCTTGTCGCCCAAGCTGCGGCGGCTCGATAGCAATCCGCAAGGCGCTTTCGGCCCGCAGATCTGGCAGGCGTTTCGTGCCAGCGTCGCGCATATTTACGACACGTTGTCGCTGCCGGGCCCGTCGGAGGAGGCACGCTTCACCCTCTCGACCCGCACCTATGCCACGCCCCGCGGGATTTTGATGCGCTGTGAGGGTACGGCGTTCTCCATGACGCGGGGACCTGCGCTCGCCGCGCGCAGCGCCGACCAGCTTGTCATCGTTCTCCAAATCGCAGGATCGGTGGACGCCGATTCCGCAGGGCAACGCGCGCGTCGCGAGCCTGGGGACGTGGCGATCAGTGATTACGCGCGTCCGCTTCACAATGCAGCGACCGACTATGTGAATCTGATCGTTCACCTGACGCGCGACAGCGTGCCCGCTGCGCTGCTGGCGCTGGAGCCGCACGGCCTCATCTTTCCGCGCGAGAGCGGCGCCGCGCGTCTGATCGGGGCAGCGATGCAGGAGTTTTATGCGCGGGCTGACGATCTGACGGTGAGCGAAGCCGAGGCGGCGATTGACGGCATTGTGGCGCTGACGACCGCCTGTGCGCGCGCAAGGCTGGCGGGCGACGAAGCGGATCACGTGAAGTCGAAGAGAAAAGTTGCGCTGGATTACATCAACTCGCATCTTGGGAACGCGCAACTCGGACCCGATGAGATCGCTTCTGCGGCCGGCCTCTCGCGCGCGTCGCTCTACCGGCTTCTGGCGCCGGAGGGCGGAATTCGCGCTATGCTGCTGAAGCGTCGGCTCGACGAGGCCGTGCGATTATTGCTGACAGACAGCGAGGACGAGCGCTCGCTGACGGACGTCGCCAAGCGTTGCGGCTTTGGCGGCATGAGCCAGTTTAGCCGGGCCTTCCGCGCGCGTTTCGGCGCGCCGCCGCGACAGTACCGGGCCCTCGTCCGCCTGCAGGACCTCGAATGGCACGAAGTGCGGCTCAAGGCCGACGGCTTCGACCAAGATGGCTTAAGGCGACAGGGTTTGAGCGGTTCGAAGCTGTCCAATGACCGGGATTGAGCACAGGGCAGAATTAAGAATTAGGCATGCCTTTTTTGCGCGCCACGGTGATCGCTTCGACGCCTGATTTCCGTATGTCTGGCGGGTTTCAATCCGCGCGTTGGCAGTCTCGGCGCCATGGCCGCCGTCTATCCGACTCCCCGTTACCGAAAATCCAACTGCGCCAGAGGTGCGCCGAGTGAACGCGCCGTCGCTAATCGGTCACCCCATCGGCGCCGGCGATCAGGGATGACGGCACCACCTTGCTCGACGCTGCGCAAGCGAACCACAATCCCACTGCCCTTTGCCATGATCTACTGTATCATGCCGTCAAAGCAATCGACGGAGTGTCACCATGCGAGCTTTCCTCTTCGGCGGCGCGGCGTTGCTGCTCGTGAGCCAGGCCGCAATTGCAGCTCCCGCGGCGACACCGGCGGCGGGAACCGCGACGGCGCTGCCGCCCAAGGACATTCAGACGACGTTCTTCACCGGCACGCCGTTCACCGCGGCCGCGACCGGCAGTCTGAAGTACAAGATGACGTTCTCGGCCGACGGCAAGATGCTGCGCGAGCCGGCCGGCACCGGCGGGTCCAAGTCCCAGGGCACCTGGAAGCTCTCGAACGACGGCTTCTGCAGCACGTGGAAGGGCTCGAAGGCCAACTGCTTTCGCGTCATCCCGTCCGGCGACAACAAATGGTCCGTCATGAAAGGCACCACCCGGGTCGCGACCTGGGAGAAGTGACCTCATAGCTGGCCCGGGAGAACGTCCATGCAGACACGCCGTCAACTGCTTGCCGCGTCGGCAGCGGGGCTCGCCTGCGCGAGCGTCGGATCGGTGTCGCGCGCCCGCGCGCAAACGGTCAGCAAGCCGGTCCGCATCATGGTCGGATTTCCGGCGGGCGGCGGCACCGACATGATCGCCCGCATCCTGGCAGAGCGGCTGCGCGGTCCTTATGCGTCGGCGGTGCTGGTCGAGAACAAGGCAGGGGCCTCCGCGCGGCTCGCCGCCGAATACGTGAAGAATGCCGAGCCCGACGGCAGCGTGCTGCTGTTTACCCCCGACTTCACGATGACGATCTACCCGCACAGCTTCCGCACGCTGAGTTACGACCCGCTGCGCGACTTCACGCCGATCTCGCCCGCCGCCCGCTCGATGCTGACCTACAGCGTCGGCCCCGCAGTGCCGGAGAGCGTGAAGACGCTCGCGGATTTCGTCACCTGGTGCAAAGCCAACCCCGGTAAGGCGAGTTATGCGACCACCTCGGCGGGCGGCACGCCGCACTTCGTCGGCATGATGCTGGCGAGCGAGGCGCGCGTGCCGATGACCGCCGTGCACTATCGCGGCGGCGCGCCTGCTTTGCAGGATCTGCTCGGCGGGCATGTGCCGGCGAGCATCAACCCGATCAGCGAGACGCTGCCGTTCGCGCGCGCCGGAACCGTGCGGGTGCTGGCGGTGACCGGCACGAAGCGTTCGGCCTTTCTGCCTGACATCCCGACCATGCGAGAGGCCGGCTACGACGTGGTCTCCGATTCCTGGCTCGGCCTGCTGGCGCCGGCCAAGATGCCGGCCGCAATCGTCAGTGCGCTGAGCGCGGCCGTCGGCGAGGCCGTCAAGTCGCCGCAGATGACCGAGAGCCTCTCCAAGATCGGCAACGAACCGGCGTTCCAGACGCCGGCAGAGTTCGCCGCGACCGTGAAGGATGACATCGCGCGCTGGGGCCCGGTCGTGAAGGCGTCGGGGTTCGTCGCGGAGGAGTAGGACGGCGGCGCGAGCTTCAGCGCGCCTTATCGGCAGGGCGCGGACAATCGGCCTGCGTGCCGCGCGCGGACGGATCGCATTTCTTCTCGTCCGCTGGCGGCGAGCCGACGGGAAAGTGGTAGTTCACGCCGCCCGCGACCACGCATCCCGAGAGGGCGATCGCCAGAAACGGTAGACTAAACAGCACGCGGAATTTCATTCGTGTTCTTTAGCACAGAGCAGCGGTGCGGCACACCAGTGGTCTAAATGCGTCTTACGCGTGCACCGACAAATCGGTGATTGTCGGATGCTCGCCGGACAGCGGATTCTCCGGGTCCCAGGCGTAGGTGAGCGTCTCGAAGCGCATCGCGCGCGCGTCGATCATCAGGAGCCGGCCGACCAAGCCCTCGCCGAAGCCGATCACCTCGCGGAGCACTTCGAGCGCCATCAGCGAACCGAGCACACCCGTCAGCGCGCCCAAGATGCCGGCCTCGGCGCAGGCCGGAACGGTGCCGGGCGGCGGCGGCTCGGGAAACAGGCAGCGATAGGTCGGATTGGGCTTGCCGTCGGCCGAACGCTCGTGCGCCCGGAGGGTGGTGAGCGTGCCGTCGAAGATGCCGACCGCCGCGGTGACGAGCGGCTTCCTCGCGAAAAAGCAGGCGTCGGAGACGAGATAACGCGTGGCGAAATTGTCGGAGCCATCCGCCACGAGGTCGTAACGGGCGATGAGGTCGAGCGCATTCGCGGCGGTGAGCCGCATGGCATGGGTCTCGACCGCGACATGCGGGTTGAGGCGCGCGATCGCTGCGGCGGCGCTTGCGACTTTTGGCCGGCCGACGTCCGGCGTGCCGTGGATCACCTGCCGCTGCAGGTTCGAGAGCGCCACGGCGTCGTCGTCGATGACGCCGAGCGTGCCGACGCCCGCCGCCGCGAGGTAAAGGAGTGCCGGGGCGCCAAGGCCGCCTGCCCCGATCGTCAGGACCCGCGCCCGCTTGAGCGCGGCTTGGCCGGGCCCACCGACTTCCCGCAGGACGATATGGCGGGCGTAGCGCTCGAGTTCGTCCGGACCCAGCATGCCTTCCCCTTCGTTCGTCCGGCATCATCCGCGAAAGCCAACGCTTTGCAATGTCGCGGCCTTGCAATCGCGGCGTTTGACCATGGCTTTCGACTGCGGCTGGAGGGATTCCAACCTCGCGGTAACGATCTCGCGAGACTTTGACTTGAGGCGGATTTGCGGACGCGCGCGGATCAGCTAGGCTTGCTTCGGGTGGTGGTGCGGAGGATCTGGTGACGGAGTTCCCCATGCGCTTCGTGGGTGTGGTGCTCATTGCGCTCGTGGCGGCCGTGCCGGCCGCGGCCCAGAACGACGACGCCCGGCAAGGGGCGGCGACCAGCCCCTCGGGCGCCACAAGCAAGTTTCGCAAGCCCTCCCCTGCACGCGCCGCGGATTTGAAGGCCCGCGCCGCCGCCCGGCGCGCGCAAGCGGCCGGACAGCAGCAACAAGCGGAAGCCGGCGCCCCTCGCGCGGGGGCAAACGCGGCCCGGGCTGCTGCAGCCGCGGCCCGCAAACGCGCGCCGGCACAGCCCAACGCCACGCGGGATCCTGTGGTGAACCTGACGCCGCAGGAGCGCGTGCTCGTCGAAATCGAGCTCGCCTGGGTCGGCGAATATACCGGCCTGATCAACGCCGAGGCGAACGACAAGCTGACCGCGGCGATCAGGTCGTTCCAGCGCAATCGCAAATTCAAGGAAACCGGCTTGCTCAATACCCAGGAGCGCGCCCTGCTCGCCGCCGCCGCCAAGGCGCGGCAGTCGCAGGTCGGCTGGACCGTGATCGACGATCCGGTCACCGGCGCGCGGCTCGGCATCCCGAGCAAGCAGATTCCGAACAAGACCCAGAGCAAGAGCGGAACGCGCTGGGCCTCGGCGCAGGGACAGGTTCAGGTCGAGACCTTCAAGACCGGCGAGCCCGGCACGACGCTCCCGGCCGTGTTCGAGCAGCAGAAGAAGGAGCCCGCGAACCGCAAGATCGAGACGAGCGTGCTCAAGCCGGACTCGTTTTTCCTGTCGGGCACCCAGGGCCCGAAGAAATTTCACGTGCGCGCCGAGATCAAGGACGGCGAAGTGCGCGGCCTGACCGTGCTGCACGACCCAGCGGAAACCATCATGGACCCGGTCGCGGTGGTGATGGCGAACGCGTTCTCCGCGTTCCCCGGCGTAACCAGTACGGTCGAAGCCGGCGTGCCTCCACCCAAACGCAAGGTCGAATACGCCACCGGCATCGTGGTGAGCGCGGCCGGCCACATCATCACGGACCGGCAGGTCACCGATGGCTGCGACGTCATCGTGGTGAGCGGTTACGGCAACGCCGATCTGCAGGCGGAAGACAAGACCGCAGATCTGGCATTGATCCGTGTCTATGGCGCGCCCGATCTCGTTCCGGTGGCGCTCGCCGTCGACGGCATCAGGGGCTCGGAAGTCACGATCGTCGGCATCGCCGATCCGCAGAATCAGGGCGGCGGCAGCGCGATCTCGACGACCTCCGCGCAATTGCGCGGCGATGTGCTGGAGCCCGCGCCGCAACTCGGCTTTTCCGGCGCCGCCGTGCTCGACAATCAAGGCCGCACGCTCGGCATGGCCGAGCTCAAGCCACAGATTGTCGCCAATCTCGGCACCCCGAACGTGCAACCGAAGGCGATCGTCGTGCCGGTGCAGACGATCCGCGGTTTCCTGGAAACCGCGCAGCTCCAGCCGGCCTCAGGCCGCGCCGGTGTCGACGCCGCCAAGGGCTCGCTGGTGCGCGTGATCTGCGTGCGGAAGTAGTCGCAACGCCCTCGTTGTTCGTCATGGCCGGGCATAGCCCGTCGAAGGCGGGCGTAAACGCCCTGGTGTCCCGGCCATCCACGTCTTTACCGATGCGTCAACAGAAAGACGTGGATGCCCGGCCCAAGGCCGGGCATGACGCGTTGAGAGGCCGCTACCTATTCTTGAATTTCGCCGGGCGCTTCTCGACGAACGCCGTCATGCCTTCGTGCTGATCTTCGGTGGCGAACAGCGAGTGGAAGACGCGCCGCTCGAACAGCACGCCCTCGGCCAGCGTCACCTCGAAAGCGCGGTTGATCGCCTCCTTGGCGGTCATCAGCGAGGGCAGCGACATCGACGCGATGGTCTCGGCGACCTTCATCGCCTCGTCCATCAGGTTCGCGAGCGGCACCACGCGGGCGACGAGGCCGGAGCGTTCGGCCTCGGCGGCATCCATCGTGCGGCCGGTCAGGATCAGGTCCATCGCCTTGGCCTTGCCGACCGCGCGCGTCAGGCGCTGCGTGCCGCCGATACCCGGAATGACGCCGAGCTTGATCTCGGGCTGGCCGAACTTCGCGTTGTCGGCCGCGATGATGATGTCGCACAGCATCGCAAGCTCGCAGCCGCCGCCGAGCGCGAAGCCCGCCACCGCCGCCACCACCGGCTTGCGCGCGCGCGCGACGCGGTGCCAGTTGGCGGTGAATTCCCGCATCGTCACGTCGTTGAACGATTGGCTGACCATCTCCTTGATGTCGGCGCCGGCCGCGAACGCCTTTTCCGACCCGGCGATCAGCATGCAGCCGACACCGTCGTCGATCTCGAACTCGTCGACGGCATGCCCGAGCTCCTGGAACAGCGGCGAGTTGAGCGCATTGAGTGCCTGCGGCCGATTGAGCCGGATGATCCCGACCCGGCCGCGCTTTTCGGCGATGATGTTCTGATAATCGGTCTGAAGATTCATGGCTCCCATCCCGCCTGCGTTCCCATTGCATGGGTAGCGATATTCCACTCCCCTGCCAACCTGCCTAAACTCCGCGCCGGAGTGGAGGAAACACATATGCAAAAATGCCCTGTCAATTTCCGCACAGTGGTGAGGATCGGCTTGGGAGCCGCCGCGTTGTCGTTGCTCGCGATCGGCAATGCGCCGGCAGCCGACGAGCCGCCGATGACGATTGCCCGCGACGGCTTCTTCTATGTCGGCGGCAAGCTCGCCAAGGTCGGCGATCGCACGATCATCACCGGGCAGATGTTCGTCGAGTATCGCATCCCGGCGAAGCAGACTCATCCCTATCCGATCGTGATGGTGCATGGCGGCACGCGCTCGGCCACCACCTATCTCGGAACGCCCGACGGCCGCGAAGGCTGGGCGCAATATTTCGTGCGGCAGGGCTACGCGGTCTATCTCGCGGAGCAGCCTGGGCGCGGGCGGTCCGGCTACGACACCGCCTCCTACGGGCCTTCGCGCGTCGGCGACCTGGAAGGGACTCTGCGGCGCTATCTGCAGCAGTCGAAGTTCAAGCTCTGGCCGCAGGCGCACCTGCACACGCAGTGGCCCGGAACAGGCGAGCCGGACGACCCTGCCACCATCATGATGCTGTCGAACTTCCTGCCGGAGATCGTGGACTTCACCAAGCAGCAGTTTCTCAACCGCGATGCGCTGGTCGCTCTGCTCGACAAGATCGGCCCGGCGGTCGTCATGACACATTCGCAGGGCGGCGCCTTCGGCTGGCCGGTCGCGGACGCGCGCCCCGACCTGGTCAAGGCGATCCTCGCGGTCGAACCGAACGGGCCGCCGTTCTACCAGGTCGATTTCGTCGGCGCGCCGGACTACTTCAAGCAGGGGCCGCTCGCTTTGCCCTACGGCATCACCGCGGTGCCACTCAACTATTCGCCAGCGGTCGCCGACGCCAAGGAGCTTGCGTTCGTCGAGGAGGACAAGGCGGACGGGCCCGGTCTTGTGAAGTGCTACGTGCAGAAGGAGCCGGCGCGCAAGCTGCCCAATCTCAAGATGCCGATCCTGGTGGTGATGGGCGAAGCCTCCTATCACGCGCCCTACGACCACTGCACGGTGAAGTATCTGCGCCAGGCCGGCGCCAATCCGACCTTCATGCGGCTCGCCGATCAGGGCATCAAGGGCAACAGCCACGTGATGATGAACGAAAAGAACAACAAGGAGATCGCCGCCGCGATCGCCGCCTGGCTCGGCAAGACTATTCCGCCGACGCAGTAAATCTAGGTCATTCGCTACAGTCGTACGTCGAACTTTAAGCCGACATTAGGAGGTCATGGGTTCTAGTTGCTGGCGTTTTTGGCGCCTGGAGCCCGTGATGTCCGCTCGGCTTTCTGCATCGTTGCTCGTCGCGCTTTATTTGGCTGTCGGTGTCGCGCCCGACGCCGCAGCCGAGCCGGCGCGGATCATCATCCTGCGGCATGGCGAAAAGGCCGATCCCTACCGGCTGTGCGATGTCGGCGTGCAGCGTTCGCTCGCGCTGGCCGGCCGCTATCTCGGCCGCGGCGCCGAGGCTCCGATCTACGGAGCGCGCGGCGCGCCCGACGCGTTCTTCGCCATCACGCTGCACACCCTCGAACTGATCGGCCCGACCGCCGTCTCCTGGCGCAAGCCGGTGATCATGAACAGCGCGCTGCCCCTGGCCAAGGAGCACGAGTCCGCGTTCACGCACCTGCTCAACGTGCGCACGCAGGAAGCCGTCGCCGACGTGATGAGCAATTGGAACGGCAAGACCGTCGTGATGGCGTGGGAGCACAAACACATCGCGGACGAGAAGCTCGCCCTCTCGTTCCCGCGCCTGAAGGTGACGCTGCGGCAGTTGCTCAATCTCGACAGCCTAGGCAACGTCCCGAAGACTTGGCCCGGCAGCAACTACGATTACTTCTGGGTCGTCGACTACGAGAACGGCCGGCCGAAGAGTTTCGAGATGGTCAAGCAGACGTTCGCGGCGCCCTACCAGGACCTGCCGTCGAACGACTGGGACACGTCCGCCGCGCTGCCGAAGGATTGCGAAGGCAGCAAGGCGGCGATGTAGTCTTCGACGCATGCCTACGCCTCATCGTGAGCGAGCCGAGAGCAAGCGAGGCGTCGCTCGAAGGATGGCGACAAATACTGCTCTCGTGGCCATGCTTCGAGACGCGTTGCTGCGCAACGCTCCTCAGCATGAGGTTCAGCGCTGGCAGACCGGACAATAGAACGTCGAGCGGCCGGTCTGCACAATGCGCTTGATCGTGCCTTTGCAGCCGGGCGTCGGGCACGGCTTCCCCTCGCGGTCATAGACGCGGAAATTGTGCTGGAACAGCCCAAGCTCGCCCGACGTCTGGCGGTGATCGCGCAATGACGAGCCGCCGGCCTTGATCGCATCGCCCAGCACCGCGCGAATGGCGTCGACCAGATGCCCGGCGCGCTCGTGCGGCGCACCCGAGCGCAGCGCCAAGGTCGAGGCGACGCGCTTAGGCGAGAGCCGCGCGCGGTGCAACGCCTCGCAGACATAGATATTACCGAGCCCAGCCACGATCTTCTGGTCGGACAGCGCGGCCTTGAGCGAGGTCTTCTTGCCTTGGCACGCCTTCGCCAACATCGCGGCGTCGAAGGCGTTGCCGAGCGGCTCGGGGCCGAGCGCGCGCAATAGCGGCTCCTGATCGAGCTTGTCGCGCGGAACGATCTTCATCGAACCGAACCGGCGCGGATCGTTGAATGAAATGCGCGCGCCCGACGACATGTGAAACACCACGTGGTCGTGCGCCAAGTCCTTCGCGCGGTCGTGATAGTAGCCGCCGGGCGTGGCATCGCCCTTCACCTTGCCGCCCGCTTCGCGCGCGACACGGAACGAGCCCGACATGCCGAGATGCATCAGCAGCACGTCTCCGGAGGAGAGATCGGCGAGCAGATACTTGGCGCGTCGGCCGAGGCCTTCGACCGTCTGGCCTTCAAGCCGCGCCACGAAATCCTTCGGCAGCGGCCAGCGCAGATCGCCGCGCCGCGCTTCCACTTTGGTAAACTTCGCGCCCTCCATCACGGGCGCGAGACCGCGGCGCACGGTCTCGACTTCGGGCAGTTCCGGCATGATGGTTGGCCTCCCGAGTGAGACATAGCGCGGGCCGCCCGCGCGCGCTATGCTTCTGCCGGCGAGGTTGATTGGTCATGCCACAGACGCGCGACAGCAGCCATTTCGGCTACCGGGAGGTCCCGCTCGGCGACAAGCAGCCGATGGTCGACGGCGTGTTCCGCAGCGTCGCGCAGCGCTACGACCTGATGAACGATCTGATGTCGGGCGGCCTGCATCGCGCCTGGAAGGACGTGCTGGTGACCGCCGTGAACCCGCCGCCGAAAGGCGACGGACGGGCATTCGCGGTGCTCGATCTCGCCGGCGGCACCGGCGACGTGGCCTTCCGGGTGGTGAAGGCGGGCGGGTCCGGCACGCGCGTGACCGTGCTCGACATCAACCCCGAGATGCTCGAGGTCGGGCGCAACCGCGCCGCCGAGCGCGGCCTCGATGATGCGGTGACGTTCGTCGACGGCAATGCCGAGGCGCTGCCGTTCGGCGATCGGAAGTTTGACGCCGTCACGATTGCGTTCGGCATCCGCAACGTTCCGCGCATCGAGGTGGCGCTCGCCGAGGCGTTCCGCGTGCTGCGGATCGGCGGGCACTTCCTGTGTCTCGAATTCTCCACCGTCGATGTGCCCGGGCTCGACCGGCTCTACGACCTTTATTCCTTCAATATGATCCCGGCGCTCGGCCGCGCGGTCGCGGGCGACGCCAAGTCCTACCGCTACCTGGTCGAATCGATCCGGCAATTTCCCCGCCCGGACGCCTTCTCCGCCATGATCGAAGCCGCCGCCTTCCGGCAGGTTTCGTTCCAGCGCATGAGCGGCGGCATCGTGGCGATGCACTCTGGCTGGCGGCTGTAGAGTAGCCCCCGCGCCACACCACGCCCTCCCCGCCTGAGCCCTGCCGATCTCGGTAAACGAACCGTTAACGGTTCCGGGTGCAAATCTTAACGGAAGATTTCACGCCTCTGATTCGGGGACGGAAGGCCACGATGACGGACGACGATCTGAGCGCCCCGCTCGGGCGGGACAGGGCGCGCAAGCCGCGGCGCAGCCTGGGGATTGCCTTGCCGCTGGTGGCCGTGGGCGCGCTGAGCGCCACGCTCGTGGTTTTTGCGGGTTGGGCGATGCTCAAGGACGAGCCATTCGGCGGCGAGCCGATGGCCGTCGTCCGCGCCGATACGGGTCCGGCAAATCCCGATGAGGCCGCCCGGGTGACGATCCAGCGGCCGCCGACCACGCCGCTGAACGAACGTCCCAGCCGGCACGACGGCATCGCGATCGAGGCCGCAGCGCCGCCGCCGCCCGCGGGCAGGACCATCACGATCATCGACGGCACCAGCGGCAAGCGCCAGGAGGTGCTCATCCCCGGCACGGCCGAGGCCAAGCCCGAGAAGCCGGAGAAGCCTGAGAAGCCCGAGCGAGCGGAGGGCACCGATCCGCGGCTCATCGAGCCGACGCGGCATGGCGGCGTGCCCAAGATCGCGCCGGATGGCTCGCGGCCGTCCGAAATATATGCCCGGCCCGTGAAGGCCATCCCCGGCAAACCAAACGCACCGCGCATCGCGATCGTGATCGCCGGGCTCGGCATCAGCACCACCGGCACCAGCAATGCGCTGAGCAAGCTGCCCGACACGGTGACGTTCGCGTTCACGCCCTATGCCGGCAATGTCGACCAGATCGCTGCCCGCGCGCGCAGCGAGGGCCACGAAATCCTGCTGCAGGTCCCGATGGAGCCGTTCGACTATCCCGACAACGATCCCGGCCCGCAAACGCTCCTCACCACGCTCGACGCCGGACAGAACATCGACCGCCTGCAATGGCTGATGAGCCGTATCCAGGGCTATGTCGGCATCGCCAACTACATGGGCGAGCGTTTCACTGCCTCCGAGCAGGCGCTGGCGCCGATCATGAAGGAGGCCGGCAAGCGCGGCTTGCTCGTCCTCGATGACGGTTCGTCCCAGCGCAGCGTCGCCCCGCAGGTCGCGACCGCACACGGCCTCGCCTTCGCCAAGGCGGAGGTGACGATCGACAGCATCCCCGCACCGGTCGACATCGACCGTGCGCTCGGGCGGCTCGAGCGGATCGCACGCGAGCGCGGCGTCGCGGTCGGCATCTCGGGCGCCGTACCGGTTGCGATCGAACGCATCGCCAAGTGGGCGAAGGCCGCCGAGAGCAAGGGCATCCTGCTGGTGCCGATCAGCGCGATCGCCAACCGGCCGAAGTCGAGTTGAACCAGTAGGCGAATGGCGAATAGCAAAACGCCGGCGGAAATAGCGTGCTTAACCACTCGCTATTCGCTATTCGCTATTCGCCATGAAATACGAATCCGCTCCCCTATCGCCCTTGCGTCGGCGCTCTGGTGCTCAACCGCCAGGGCCTCGTGTTCGTCGGCCGCCGCATCGAAGGTCCGGAACACGTCGACAAGGTGCACGCCTGGCAGATGCCGCAGGGCGGTGTCGACAAGGGCGAGGATCCGTGGAAAGCGGCGCTGCGCGAGCTCTACGAGGAAACCAACATCCGCTCGGTCGAGAAGCTCGGCGAAATCGGCGAATGGCTGGCCTACGACATTCCGCGCGACATCGTCGGCGAGGCCTGGGGCGGCAAGTATCGCGGGCAGACGCAGAAGTGGTACGCGCTGCGCTTCACCGGCGACGACAGCGAGATCGATATTGCCGCGCCGGGCGGGCATAAGCCGGAATTCGCCGAATGGCGCTGGGAGCCGATGAAGAATCTCCCCAAGCTCATCATCCCGTTCAAGCGGCCGGTCTACGAGCGGGTGGTGAAGGAGTTCGCCAAGTTTGCAAAAACGTAGACACCTGGATTGCTTCGCTTCGCTCGCAATGACGGCTCTGGTCCCGCCTTAGTGAGCAGGCGCCGTCAGTGCGGCCCGCAGCGCCTTCAGCCGGTCGAGGCGATGGCCGAGCTTGTCGCGCTGCGCCGGGTCGGTGGCGTCGGCCACATCTTCCTCGGTGTCCTTGATCTCGCCGTCGAGCACCGCGATGTCGAACTCCGCGCGCGGCACCGCCATGTCGGCGAGCACCGTCAGCCCCTCCGGGTTGACCTCCGCGAAGCCGCCGTTGACCACGACCTGCAACGCATCGCCGCCGCGATAGACGGTGAGGATGCCCGGCCGCAGCGTCGTGACGAGCGGCGCGTGGCCGGCGAGCACGCCGAAGTCGCCCTCCGAGCCCGGCACGTCGACCTGATCGACGGCCTCCGACATCAGCAGGCTTTCCGGCGAGACGAGATCGAACTGGAAGGTGGCCATGTTGATTTCAGCGAATAGCGAATAGCGAATAGCGAATAGCGAAAAGGTCTCCGCCGTCCGCCGCTCCCGCTATCCCTATTCGCTACTCCCTATTCGCTATTCGCTTGCTGTTACGCCGCTTCGGCGGCGAGCCGCTTGCCCTTCTCGACCGCCTGCTCGATGGTGCCGACCATGTAGAAGGCCGGCTCCGGCAGGTGATCGTACTTGCCCTCGCACAGCCCCTTGAAGCCGCGGATGGTGTCGGCGAGTTCGACGAACACGCCGGGCGCGCCGGTGAATACCTCGGCCACGTGGAACGGCTGCGACAGAAAGCGCTCGATCTTGCGGGCGCGCGCCACCGTCAGCTTGTCCTCTTCGGACAACTCGTCCATGCCCAGGATCGCGATGATGTCCTGCAGCGACTTATAACGCTGGAGAACTTGCTGGACCTGGCGGGCGACCGCGTAGTGTTCCTCGCCGACCACCGCCGGAGACAGCATACGCGACGTCGAATCGAGCGGGTCGACCGCCGGATAGATGCCCTTCTCGGCAATCGATCGCGACAGCACCGTGGTGGCGTCCAAGTGCGCGAACGATGTCGCGGGCGCCGGATCGGTCAAATCGTCGGCCGGCACATAGATCGCCTGCACGGACGTGATCGAACCCTTCGTGGTGGTGGTGATGCGCTCCTGCAGCGCGCCCATGTCGGTCGACAGCGTCGGCTGATAGCCCACCGCCGAAGGAATGCGGCCGAGCAGCGCCGACATCTCGGAGCCCGCCTGCGTGAAGCGGAAGATGTTGTCGACGAAGAACAGCACGTCCTGGCCCTGGTCGCGGAAATATTCGGCGACCGTCAGGCCGGTCAGGCCGACGCGGGCGCGCGCGCCCGGCGGCTCGTTCATCTGGCCGAACACCAGCGCGCATTTGGATCCGGTGGTGTCGCCGTTGTTCTTCTTCGGGTCCTTGTTGACGCCGAACTCGATGAACTCGTGATAGAGGTCGTTGCCCTCGCGCGTGCGCTCGCCCACGCCGGCGAACACCGAATAGCCGCCGTGCGCCTTGGCGATGTTGTTGATCAGTTCCTGAATGATCACGGTCTTGCCGACGCCGGCGCCGCCGAACAGGCCGACCTTGCCGCCCTTCGCATAAGGCGCGAGCAGGTCGACGACCTTGATACCGGTGACGAGAATCTCCGCCTCGGTCGACTGGTCGGTGAACAGCGGCGCTTCGGCGTGGATCGGACGGGTCTCCTGGTGCGGCACCGGTCCGGCCTCATCGACCGGCTCGCCCACCACGTTCATGATGCGGCCGAGCGTGCCGTCGCCGACCGGCACCGCGATCGCTTTACCGGTGTCGGTGACCGGCTGCCCGCGCACGAGGCCCTCGCTGGTGTCCATCGCGATCGTGCGCACGGTCAATTCGCCGAGATGCTGGGCGACTTCGAGCACCAGCCGCTGACCCTGGTTCTGGGTTTCCAGCGCGTTCAGGATCGCCGGCAGTTGGCCTTCGAACTGCACGTCGACGACGGCGCCGATGACCTGGGTGATGCGTCCGGTGAGATTAGCCATGGAATTCTCCTGCAAACTCTTGATCGCGCTCAGACCACGGTCAACGTGACCGGCACGTTGCCGCGCGTCGCGCGCGAATAGGGGCATATCTTGTGAGCGTCCTCGACCAGCGCCTGGACCTTGGTCTTGTCGGCGCCTGGGATCGTGACCTTCAGCTCCGCCTTGAAACCGAAGCTGATCTCGTCCTTGTCCATTTCAATCCGGCATGTGACGCGGGCATCCTGGCCATCGAGGCCGTGCTTCTTGGCCAGCGCAAGGATGGCCTGCCCGAAGCAAGACGACCAGCCTAGCGCGAAAAGCTGCTCGGGGTTGTGGCCTTCGCCGTTGCCGCCGAACTCCTTCTGCAGGCCCATCGCCAGCGCAAGGCCGCCGTTCTCGAGAATCGCGCGACCGTTGCGACCGCCCTTCGTTGTTGCCGAGATGGTGTAAGCCATAACGCCCTCGAACGTCCTACAGCGCCTCGGCGCCGGAGATGATCTCGATCAATTCCTTGGTGATCATCGCCTGGCGGGTGCGGTTGTACTTCAGCGTCTGCTTCTTGATCATCTCGCCGGCGTTGCGGGTGGCGTTGTCCATCGCGCTCATCTGCGAGCCGTAGAACGACGCGGAGTTCTCCAGGAGCGCGCGGAAGATCTGCACCGCGATGTTGCGCGGCAGCAGCTCGGCCAGAATCTCTTCTTCCTCCGGCTCGTAGTCATAGGACGCGCCGCCGGCGGTTCCGGCTTCGGCGTTCTCGAACACCGGCGGAATGAGCTGATGCGCGGTGGGAAGCTGCGCGATCACCGACTTGAAGCGCGAGAAGAACAGCGTACAGACGTCGAACGCACCCTCTTCGTAAAGCTTCACGACCTTCTCGGCGACCGCCTCGGCGTGCTCGAACGTGATCGCACGCACGCGCAGCTCAAGGTGCTCGACGATCTGCTTTTCGTAATTGCGGCGAACCTGCTCGTAACCTTTACGGCCGACGCAGAAGAATTTGACGGTCTTGCCGTCGGCGATCAGCGCGTTGGCGCGCTCGCGCGCAAGTCGGACGATCGCCGAGTTGAACGGCCCGCACAGGCCGCGCTCGGCGGTGCACACGAGCAGGAGATGCGTCTGGTTGTTGCCGGTCCCGCGCAGTAGCGCCGGTGCGGTGTCGAGCCCCGCTACCGTGGCGGCGATGTTGCCCAGCACCTTTCCCATGCGCTCCGCATAGGGCCGCGCCGCCTCGGCGGCGACCTGCGCGCGCCGCAGCTTCGAGGCCGCGACCATCTGCATGGCCTTGGTGATCTTCTGCGTCGCCTTGGTGGCGGCGATGCGCACGCGCATGTCTTTGAGAGACGCCATCCAGTTTCTCTTCCGTCATGCCCGGCCTTGTGCCGGGCATCCACGACTTACCTTGGTTGTTCCACGTCAAGACGTGGATGGCCGGGACAAGCCCGGCCATGACGATCGATCCTATGCAAAGGTCTTGGCGTAGCCGTCGATCGCCGACTTCAGCTTGCCGGTGGTGGCGTCGTCGAGGTCGCGCGTGTCGCGGATGGTGTTGAGGATGTCGGCGTTCTGGCTGCGCATCAGCGACAGCAGCCCCTCCTCGAACGCCTTCACACGGTTGACCGGGATCGGATCGAGATAGCCGTTGACGCCCGCATAGATGACGGCGACCTGCTCCTCCATCTTGAGCGGCGAGAACTGCGACTGCTTGAGCAGCTCGGTCAGCCGCGCGCCGCGGTTGAGCAGGCGCTGCGTGGTGGCGTCCAGATCGGAGCCGAACTGCGCGAACGCCGCCATTTCGCGGTACTGCGCCAACTCGCCCTTGATCTTGCCGGCGACCTTCTTCATCGCCTTCGTCTGTGCGGCGGAGCCGACGCGTGACACCGACAGGCCGACGTTCACCGCCGGCCGGATGCCCTGGTAGAACAGGTCGGTCTCCAGGAATATCTGACCGTCGGTAATCGAAATGACGTTGGTCGGGATGTAGGCCGACACGTCGTTCGCCTGCGTCTCGATCACCGGCAAGGCGGTGAGCGAGCCGGAGCCGTTGGCATCGTTCATCTTGGCGGCGCGCTCCAAGAGCCGCGAATGCAGGTAGAACACGTCGCCCGGATAGGCCTCGCGTCCGGGCGGGCGGCGCAGCAGCAGCGACATCTGGCGGTACGCGACGGCCTGCTTCGATAGATCGTCGTAGATGATGACCGCGTGCATACCGTTGTCGCGGAAGTATTCGCCCATGGTGCAGCCGGTGAACGGCGCGAGATACTGCATCGGCGCCGGGTCGGAGGCGGTGGCGGCGACGATGATCGAGTAGTCGAGCGCGCCCTGCTCCTCCAGCACCTTGGCGAACTGCACCACGGTCGAGCGCTTCTGCCCGATCGCCACGTAGACGCAGTAGAGCTTGATCTTCTCGTCATTTCCGGCGTTGAGCGCCTTCTGGTTGAGGATGGTGTCGAGCGCGATCGCGGTCTTGCCGGTCTGCCGGTCGCCGATGATCAGCTCGCGCTGGCCGCGGCCGATCGGGATGAGCGCATCGATCGCCTTGAGGCCGGTCGCCATCGGCTCATTCACGGACTTGCGCGGAATGATACCCGGCGCCTTCACGTCGACACGGCGGCGCTCGGCCGCCTGGATCGGTCCCTTGCCGTCGATCGGATTGCCCAACGCGTCGACCACGCGGCCGAGCAGGCCCTTGCCGACCGGCGTGTCCACGATGGCGCGCGTGCGCTTGACGGTCTGGCCTTCCTTGATCTCGCGGTCGTTGCCGAAGATCACGATGCCGACGTTGTCGCCCTCGAGATTGAGCGCCATGCCGCGCACGCCGTTCTCGAACTCGACCATTTCGCCGGCCTGCACGTTGTCGAGGCCGTAGACGCGGGCGATGCCGTCGCCGACCGACAGCACCTGGCCGACTTCCGAGACTTCGGCCTCCTGGCCGAAATTCTTGATCTGCTCTTTGAGGATTGCCGAGATTTCGGCGGCGCGGATGTCCATCAAGAGACCTCTTTCATCGCGTGCTTGAGCGCATTGAGCTTGGTGCGGAGCGAACTGTCGACCATGCGGGAGCCGAGCTTGACCACAAGCCCGCCGATAATCGCAGGATCGACCTTCACGTCGACCTGAACATCCTTGCCGGTTACGCCCTTGAGCGTGTCCTTGATCGTCGCCAGGTGGGCGTCGCTCGGCGTCTCGGCGAGCGTCACCTGCGCGGTCACCTCGCCCTTATGCTGAGCGACCAGTTCGTTGAACCCCTTGACCATGTCGCGCACGGCGAACAGCCGGCGGTTCGAGGCAACCAGCTTGAGAAACTGCGCGGCGATCCCGCCGATCTCGGCCTTGGCGAGCACGGCGGTTAGCGCGGTTGCCTGCTCCTCGGCGGAAAAGACCGGGCTGCGCACCAGGCGCGTGAGATCGGGACTTTCGGCGATCAGGGCGTCGAAACGTGCCAGATCGGCGCGAACCGCGTCGACGGCGCTCGCCTCGAGCGCCAGTTCGAAAAGCGCGGTCGCATAGCGGCCCGCCATGCCCGAAACGATGCCTTGCGCCCCTGCCACGTCAAATTCTCTTTTGGGCAATTCCGCAGGCTCGGCACCGCTCCGGACGGGTGGCGCTAAGCCATTGAAATGCAAGTGGACTTCGGATTCTCCGGGAGGGAGCCGGCGCGCCCGGGGAACCCCGCGAAAATCGCCGGTTTGCTAACACACCGGAAACTGCGGTGCAACATGACCGCCTATGCAACATGACCGCATATCAGCCGTGGCGCAGAATTGAGCGAAAGCTCTTTGAGCCGGCACGGCGCGCCGATATGTAGCGGACGGTCGGCGTCGCGCCGGCCCGATCGCCGAAGTCCAATTCGCAAAGCCCAATTCGCCGAGCCCGAATTCGCCAAACCCGAGCCAAGTGTCGGCGTCCTAGCCCCGTGTCCATGCCCGCTCCCTCGCCGCACGACGCGTCCGACCGTACCGCCCGGCTCATGCTGGTCCTGCTCAGCATCGCCTGGGGGGTCACCTGGCCATGCAACCGGATTGCGCTCGATGAACTGCCGCCCTTCAGCATGCGCGTCGGGACCTGCGTCCTCGGGGCGCTGGTGGTGTTCGCCGCCGCGATCGCGCAGCGGCGCAAGATCGGGCTGCCGGCCGGGCGCGCGCGCATCCATGTCGCGATCGCCGGTATCCTGAACATCGCCGGGTTTCAGCTTCTGAGCGCGCTCGGCCAGATCGGAACGACAACCTCGCGCGTCATCATCCTGGGCTACAGCATGCCGATCTGGGCCTGCCTCCTGGCATGGCCGATCCTGGGAGAACGTATCAACCTCACGCGGGGGATTGCGCTCATCCTCTGTGCCCTCGGCATCGTGGTGCTTATTTCGCCGCTCGCCGGAGCGGGCGTCCCGCCGAGCCTCCTGTTCGCGGTCGCGGCGGGCGTAAGCTGGGCCGCCGGGACGGTCTACCTGAAGTGGGCGAAGATCGAAGGCGATCCGGTCGCGATCGCCGGCTGGCAACTCGCGACCTCGGTGGCGGTGTTGCTCGCCGCCACTCCGATCTTCGAGGGTCCCCTGCACCTGTGGCCCATGCAATGGCGAACCATTCTGGCGCTCGGCTTTGCCGGAATGGTGGGATCGGGACTGTGCTACTTCCTGTGGTTTGAGATCGTGCGCCGGCTGCCGACCGCCATGGCTTCGCTCGGCGTATTGTGCTCGCCGGTGATCGGCATCATCGCTTCGGCGATCGTGCTGGGCGAGCGGCCGACGATCTACGACTACATCGGCTGTGCGCTCATCTTCGCGGCCGCCGCCTGCGTGCTGATCGTGCCGGCCGAGCGCAAGGCCGCGCCTGCGAAACCGACGGCGCCATGACGCCGGCCGCAGGCCTCCCGGTGACGGGCGATGGAACTTTGGAACCTCCCCGCCGTTGATGGTCCGCGCGCGAATGTGGCGCGCGGCGGATGACCGGCGCGATCGGCCCGGCGTTCGACACCGCGGGAGGCAAGACCGTGAAGTGGGCGAGAGTGCTGATGACGTGCGCCGCGACGCTCCTTCTCGCCGGCTGTCTGGAAGGCAAGCAGGGAGCCGCGGGACCGTCCGGACCCGTCGGCCCGGCGGGACCTGCCGGTCCGCAAGGCGCGACGGGTGCACGCGGTCAGGACGGAGCGCGCGGCGAACTCGGTCCGGTCGGTCCGCAAGGACCGCACGGCCCTGCCGGTCCCGCGGGATCCGCCGGACAGGGCAACTTGCGACTCGTGCAGGAGACCGGCGACTCGCTGTCCTGCAACGAGGGCGAGGTGCTGGCGTCCGTGCTCTGCGGCAACGGCACGGCCGCCGACCGTCAGCCAGAAACGCAGCGCCAAATGCGGCGATGCGAGCGGCGTGGTCGGCATTTGCATCAAGCCCTAGCGGAGATCAAAGAAAGCTCTGCGGGTCGATGTCGACTTCGAGCTTGATGTCGGCCTTGCGCTTGGGCGCGGCCGCGAGCCATTCCCGCAGATAGGCCGAGAGGTCGAAGCCGCGCGGCGATTTCACCAGCAGCCGGAAACGATGACGCCCGCGCACCACCGCAAGCGGGGCTTCCGCCGGGCCAAGCACGCGCACCTCCTCGGTGCGCGGCGCGAGCCCTGCGAGCCGGCGCGCATAGCCTTCCGCCGATGGCCGCTCACCGGCGGAGATCAGCAGGCTCGCGAGCCGCCCGAACGGCGGATACTGCGTCTTCTCGCGCAGCTCGATCTCGCTCGTATAGAACGCGTCGCGATCCCCCGCGATGATGGCGCGCATCACCGGATGCTCGGGCTGATGCGTTTGCAGATAGCCGGCGCTGTGTCCTGCCTCGCGTCCGGCCCGACCGACCACCTGATGCAGCAGTTGGAACGTGCGCTCGGCGGCGCGCGGATCGCCGTTGCTCAGGCCGAGATCGGCATCGACGATGCCGACGAGATTGAGCTTGGGAAAATGATGTCCTTTCGCAACGAGCTGCGTACCGATGATGATGTCGAAGCGGCCTTGCGCCACGTCGTCGAGCTCGGCGCGCAGGCGCTCGACCGATTCGACGAGATCGCTCGACAGCACCAGGATGCGTTTCTCTGGAAACAGCTCCGCCGCCTCCTGCGCCAGCCGCTCGACCCCCGGACCGACCGCGACGAATGACTCAGTCGCCTGGCATTGTGGGCATTGCGCCGGCGGCGGCATCGCAAATCCGCAGTGATGGCACACGAGCCGCCGCCGGAAACGGTGATCGACCAGCCAGGCGTCGCAGTTCGGACAGGCCAGGCGATACCCGCATTGCCGGCAGAGCGTCAGCGGCGCGAAGCCGCGGCGGTTGAGAAAGAGCAGCGCCTGTTCGCCGCGCTCGACCGCGGTCTTCACGGCCTCGGCCAGTCGCGGCGCGATGAAGCGGCCGCGCGGCGGGCCTTCGGTACGCAGGTCGATCGCCTCGATGCCCGGCATGCGCTGACCGCCGAAGCGTTCAGGCAGATGCAGTCGCACATACCGGCCGCGCCGCGCGTTGACTTCGGTCTCCACCGACGGCGTCGCCGAGACGAGCACGATCGGAATATCGGCGCCGCGCGCGCGCACCACCGCCATGTCGCGCGCGTGATAGTGCACGCCGTCCTCCTGCTTGTAGGCCGGATCGTGCTCCTCATCGACGATGATCAGGCCAAGTTCGGCATACGGCAGAAAGAGCGACGAACGTGCTCCGACCACCACGCTGACCTCGCCCGACGCGACCGCGGCCCAGGTGCGCGCGCGCAGGCGTGGCGAGAGCTGCGAATGCCATTCGGCCGGCCGGATGCCGAAGCGCTCGGTGAAGCGGTCGAGGAACTGCGTCGTGAGCGCGATCTCGGGCATCAGCACCAGCGCCTGCCTGCCGCGCCGGATGCATTCGGCCACCGCCTCGAAATAGACCTGCGTCTTGCCCGAGCCGGTCACGCCATCGAGCAAGGTGACGCCGTAACCGCCTTTGGCGACGGCCGCGCGCAGCGCATCCGCCGCCGCACGCTGCGCCGGGATGAAGTCGGGCGGCGCAAAATCCGGATCGGGCCGGCGCGCCACCGGCTCCGGCGGCAGCACGAGCGATTCAAGCGTGCCCTCGTCGACCAAGCCGTCGATCACGCCGGGCGAAACGCCGGCGTCGATCGCCACCGCGCCCTTCGCCCGCGCAAGACCATCGGCGAGCGCCGTCGAGCACGCGCCGGCGCGCCGCGGTCATCCGCTGCGGCGGCGGACCGTTAAGCCGCACGCCGACCCGCTCGCGCGCGGGCCCGAGATGCTCGCCCATGCGCAGCGCCATGCGCAGCACCATGCCGCGCGGCGTCAGCGTGTAGTTCGACACCCAGTCGACGAACCGCCGCAGCTCGGGCTTGAGCGGCGGCACATCGAGCTTATGCTCTACATCCTTGATTCGGTTGTGCAGGCCCGGCCGCACCTCGACATGATCGGCCCAGACCACGCCGGTCGCGTCGCGGGCGCCGAGCGGAACCGAGACAAGGTCACCCGGCTTGAGGTCGAGATCGTCCGGCACCCGGTACGAATAGGCGTGGTCGAGCGCAACCGGCACCAGCACGTCGACGAAGTGATTGGCCATGGCAGTCGGCTGGTCCGCGGCAGTTAAGGAAGCCTGAACCAAGGGGGTGAGATATAGAGCGTCGTGTCAAGCTCAACACCCGCCCCAGAGCTTCCCTGCGCGGCGCCGAACGTGGCCGGCGAAGTCGTGCGCTGGCTTGAGTATCTCGCGACCGAGCGGCGGATGTCGCCGAAGACGGTCGAGGCCTACGAGCGGGACGTGCGCCAGTTCCTGGAATTCCTGGCCGAGCACCTGGGCGAGCGCGTGACGCTCGCCGCACTCTCTGGCCTGACGCCGACGGACGTGCGCGGTTTCATGGCGGCGCGGCGCGCCGATGGGATCGGCGGGCGCTCGCTGATGCGTTCGCTCGCGGGCACGCGCTCGTTCGCGCGCTTCCTCGAAAAGAACCACAAGGGCAAGATCGGCGCGCTCGCCGCCGTGCGCACGCCGAAGATCGCCAAGACCCTGCCGAAGCCGCTCGCGGTCGCATCCGCGAAGGACATCACCGACACCGCATTGCGCGCCGGCGAGGAGCGCGAGCCGTGGATTCTCGCGCGCGATGCCGCGGTGCTGGCGCTGCTCTACGGTTCGGGGCTGCGTATCTCCGAGGCGCTCGGGCTGACATCGAAAGAATTTCCCGCGCCCGGCAAAGGCGACGCCATCACGGTCACCGGCAAGGGCAACAAGCAGCGCATGGTGCCGGTGCTCCCGCAGGTCGCCAAGCTCGTCGCCGAATATCGTGCGCTCTGTCCGTATGCGCCGGCCGACGGCGACCCGCTGTTCTTCGGTGCCAAAGGTGGCCCGCTGTCGGCGCGCGTCGTCCAGCTTGCGATGGCGGGTCTGCGCGGCGCGCTCGGACTGCCGGAGACCGCGACGCCGCATGCGCTGCGTCATTCGTTCGCCACGCATCTTCTCGCCCGCGGCGGCGACCTGCGCGCGATCCAGGAATTGCTCGGCCACGCCTCGCTGTCGACCACGCAGATCTACACCGCGGTCGATACCGAACGGCTGATGGAAGTCTATCGCAGCGCCCATCCGCGGGCATGACGAAGCCGTGACAGGTCGGGCCGATAACGGTCCGTTCCCCCTTGCGGAACGATACGACTTCGCCTCATGGTCGCCGTCGAAACCTCACGCAGGGAGGGCGACATGAGTCATGGCGTGCACGCGGTAACGCACGAAGTCGAGCATCAGATCGAGCACGAGAAGGACGGGCACGGCGGCGGGCACGGTGGCGGCGACAAGAAGGGCATCAGCCAGAACCAGAAGATCGCGCTGGTCATCGCGGTGATCGCGCTGTTCCTGGCGATCTGCGAGACCATGGGCAAGAGCGCGCAGACGTCAGGCATCGAGCTCAACATCAAGTCGTCGGACACCTGGAACTTCTTCCAGGCGAAGACGGTACGGCAGACATCTCTGAAGACCGCCGCCGAAGCGATGATGCTTCAGGTCGAAGCCGCGCCGAACGAGCAGGCCAAGAAGGCGATGACCGATCAGATCGCGCAATGGCAGGCGACAGTGAAGCGCTATGACTCCGACCCCAAGGAGAAGGACGGCCGCAAGGAATTACGCGCGCAGGCCGAAAAATACGAGCACGAGCGCGACGTCGCCATGGCGCGCTATCACAACTACGAATTCGGCTCGGCCGCGTTCCAGATCGGCATCGTGCTGGCGTCGGCCGCCGTCATCACCGGCGCGATAGCGCTGGTCTACGGGGCGATGGGGTTAGCCATTATCGGGCTTGCCTTCATGGGGCTCGGCCTCTTTGCGCCGCATGTGCCGCATGACGCGTGGCATTGGGTGGAGCACCTGTTCACGTCCGGCGCGCATTCGGGCAGCGGTCACTAAGCCGCCACGCGCTATGCGGCGCGCGCGGCGTGCATGGTGCGGCGCAGGCGACGGAGCAGCCGCAGCGTGCGCGAGGCGCGCTTCGGCGAGAAGATGTGCAGCCAGACCTTGATGCGGCGCTTGACCGGATCGACGAGCGCGTGCGCCTTTTCCAGTAGCCAGAGCACCCAATCATAGAGTTGGCGGAACCAGGCAAGCTGCAGCAGCTTGTTGCGCGTCAGATCGAAGATGAAGGCGGTCACGCCGAGACTGACGACCTTGGCGAGGCCGAGCACCGCGAGCGCGCCCAGCCATTGCCCGTGCGCCAGCATCCATAGCCCCAGGAATTTCAGCGGCAGCAGCAGGATGACCGGCACGACGAAGACGGCGAGCGTGGCGTAAGGCGGCAGCCGCTCGATCGCGGCGGCGGCCCAGACCTTGATCCGGCGCAGCGGAATGCGATCGACGATCCAGCCGACGATCGGCGCCAGATGGCTCCACAGCCACGCCTCGATCAGGAAGATCAGCGCCAGCAGAATAAGGAACGGACGAAAGAGGCGCCGCACCGCCGTTCGCCATGGCGGCCGCGCGCCCAACGCCGCGGAATCCGTGCTCATGTTGCGGTACTCGGGGAGTCCAAGCTCCGTGCCACGCTTACTTTACCACATCTGGATCACATGCTGAGCGCCCGTTTGCCGACCGCCAGCGCGGCCTCCTTTATGGCCTCGGAGAGCGTCGGGTGGGCGTGGCAGGTGCGGGCAATGTCTTCCGCCGCGGCGCCGAACTCCATCGCGACCGCGGCCTCTGCGATCATGTTGCCGGCATCGGCACCGACGATGTGGACACCGAGCACGCGGTCGGTCTTGGCATCCGCCAGGATTTTCACGAAGCCGTCGGTCTGATGATTGACCTTGGCGCGGCCGTTGGCGGTGAAGGGGAACTTGCCGGTGTTGTAGGCGGTGCCGGCGGCCTTCAATTCCTCCTCCGACTTGCCGACAGAAGCGACCTCCGGGAACGTATAGATCACGTTCGGAATGACGTCGTAGTTCACGTGTCCCGCTTGCCCGGCGATGATCTCGGCGACCGCCACGCCCTCGTCCTCGGCCTTGTGCGCGAGCATAGGACCGGCGATCACGTCGCCGATGGCGTAGATGCCCGGCACATTTGTGGCGTAGTGCGCGTCGACGGTGATGCGGCCTTTGTTGTCCGTCTTCACGCCGGCGGCTTCGAGACCGAGCCCTGCGGTAAACGGCACGCGGCCGACCGCGACCAGCACCACGTCCGCGTCGAGCGTTTCGGCGGCGCCGCCGGCTGCGGGTTCGATGCTCGCCATGAGCGTCTTGCCCGACGCGTCTACGGCGGTGACCTTGGATGCCAGCTTGAACACGATGCCTTGCTTTTCCAGGATGCGCTGGAACTGCCGGCAGACCTCGTTGTCCATCCCCGGCAGGATGCGATCGAGGAACTCGACCACCAGCACCTGCGCGCCCAGCCGTCGCCAGACCGAACCGAGCTCGAGCCCGATCACGCCGGCGCCGATGACGAGAAGCTTTTCCGGCACCTTGTCGAGCACCAGCGCGCCGGTCGATGACACGATACGCTTCTCGTCGATCGCGATGCCCTTGAGGCGCGCGACGTCCGAGCCGGTGGCGATGACGATGGCTTTCGTCTCCAAGGTCTCGGTCTTGCCGTCGGCGGCTTTCACCGCGACCTTGCCGGGGCCCGCGATGCTGCCGACACCGTGGAAGCTCTCGATCTTGTTCTTCTTCAAGAGGTAGGCGACGCCCTTGACGTTGCCGTCGACGCCCTCATCCTTGAATTTCATCATGGCGGCGAGATCGAGCACGGGCTTTCCGACCTTGATGCCCATGCCGGCGAACTGGTGCCCGGCCTCTTCGAACAATTCGGAGGCGTGCAGCAGCGCCTTCGACGGAATGCAGCCGACGTTGAGGCAGGTGCCGCCGAAGGTCGCGTCCTTCTCGACCACCGCGACCTTCATGCCGAGCTGCGCCGCACGGATGGCGCAGATGTAACCGCCGGGACCGGAGCCGATGACGATGAGGTCGTAAGACATCTCACAAATCCAGCACCAGCCGCGCCGGGTCCTCCAGCACGTCCTTCACGCGCACCAGGAAGGTCACCGCCTCGCGGCCGTCGACGATGCGGTGGTCGTAGGAGAGCGCGAGATACATCATCGGCCGCGCTTCGATCTTGCCGGCGACCACCATCGGCCGCTCCTGGATCTTGTGCATGCCGAGGATGCCGGACTGCGGCGCGTTGAGGATCGGCGTCGACATCAGCGAGCCATAGACGCCGCCGTTCGAGATGGTGAACGTGCCGCCCTGCATGTCTTCGATCTTGAGCGCGCCGTCGCGCGCGCGCCGGCCGAAATCGGCGATTTCCTTCTCGATTTCGGCGAGCGATTTGTGATCGCAGTCGCGCACCACCGGCACCACGAGGCCGCGCTCGGTGCCGACCGCGACGCCGATGTGGTAGTAGTTCTTGTAGATGATGTCGGTGCCGTCGATCTCGGCGTTGACGGCGGGGATTTCCTTCAGCGCCTGCACGCAGGCGCGCACGAAGAAGCCCATGAAGCCGAGCTTCGTGTGGTGCTTCTTCTCGAACAGCTCCTTGTACTGGTTGCGCAGCGCCATCACGTGGCCCATGTCGACCTCGTTGAAGGTCGTGAGCATGGCGGCGGTGCTCTGCGCTTCCTTCAGCCGGCGCGCGATGGTCTGTCGCAGACGCGTCATCTTCACGCGCTCTTCTCTCGTGGCATCATCGGCTGGAGACGGCGCACGCACCTGGATCGCGGCCGCGGTCTGCGCGACGGGAGTCGGCGCGGCCGCCGCGCGCTCGATCGCCGCCAGCATGTCACCCTTGGTGACGCGGCCGTCCTTGCCGGAGCCCGGCACGGTCGAGGGCTGGATGCCGGTCTCCGCAGCGATCTTGCGCACCGAGGGCGGCACTGGTGCATCAGCAGCCGGGGCCGGCGCGGGTGCTTTAGCGGCTGGAGCGACAGGCTTCGATCCGTCAGCCGCCACCTTGGCTGCACCCGCGCCATCAGTGATTTGACCGAGCAACGCACCGACCGCGACGGTCTCGCCGTCCTTGGCGGCGATCGCGCCGAGCACGCCGGCAGCCGGCGCCGGGACTTCGATCGTGACTTTGTCGGTTTCGAGCTCGACCAGCGGCTCGTCGACCGCCACCGGATCGCCCGGCTTCTTGAACCACTTGCCGATTGTCGCCTCGGTCACGGATTCGCCGAGCGTGGGCACGCGGATGTCGGTCATTGCATGTGTTCCTTGCCGCCTGCTTTGGTGTCATCGTCCGCGAAAGCGGGCGATCCAGTCGCCTCACAGGCTGGATGCCCGCTTGCGCGGGCATGACAGCCGGAATTGCTACCCCAATGCCTCTTCGAGGAATGCCTTGAGCTGCGCGAGGTGCCGGGACATCTGGCCGATCGCGGTCGCGGCCGAGGCCGGGCGTCCGGCATAGCTCGGACGCTGGTTCTTCGCACCGAGCTGGTTCAGCACCCATTCGATATAGGGTTCGATGAAGGGGAACGCGCCCATGTTGCGCGGCTCTTCCTGACACCACATGAACTGCGCATTGCGGAAACGTCCGAGCTCGTTGACCAGCGCCTTGAGCGGCACCGGATAGAGCTGCTCGACGCGCAGCAGATAGATGTCGTTGATGCCGCGATTCTCGCGCTCTTCGTAGAGGTCGTAGTAGACCTTGCCGCTGCACATCACCACGCGGCGGATTTTTTCGTCGGCGACCAGCTTGATCTTCTCGTTGGGAAGAAACTGCGCGTCGTCCCAGAGCAGCCGATGGAAGCTTGTCCCCGGCCCCATCTCGTCGAGCCGCGAGATGGCGCGCTTGTGGCGCAGCAGCGATTTCGGCGTCATCAGGATCAGCGGCTTGCGGATGTTGCGCTTCAACTGCCGGCGCAGGATGTGGAAGTAGTTGGCCGGCGTGGTGCAGTTCGCGACCTGCATGTTGTCTTCGGCGCACATCTGCAGGAAGCGCTCGAGCCGCGCCGAGGAATGCTCCGGCCCCTGCCCTTCGTAGCCGTGCGGCAAGAGGCAGACGAGGCCCGACATGCGCAGCCACTTGCGTTCGCCCGACGAGATGAACTGGTCGAATATCACCTGCGCGCCGTTGGCGAAATCGCCGAACTGCGCTTCCCATAGCGTCAGCGCGTTCGGCTCGGCGAGCGAGTAGCCATACTCGAATCCGAGCACCGCCTCCTCGGACAGCATCGAGTTGACGACCTCGTAACGCGCCTGGTCCTCGCGCACGTGGTTGAAGGAGGTGTAGCGGTTTTCGTTCTCCTGATCGACCAGCACCGAATGACGCTGCGAGAAGGTGCCGCGCTCGCTGTCCTGGCCGGAGAGCCGCACCGGGTTGCCGTCGAGCAGCAGCGAACAGAACGCCAGCGCCTCGCCGGTCGTCCAATCGATGCCCTCGCCGGTCTTGATCGCCTTGGCGCGCGCATCGAGGAACCGCTGGATGGTGCGGTGGACATGGAAATCCTTCGGCACCACCGTGATCTTCTCGCCGATCTCCTTGAGCGTGCCGAGTTCGACGCCGGTGTGGCCGCGGCGCGGATCGTCCTGGTCGCGCGCCGCCGTGATGTCGGTCCAGCGGCCGTCGAGCCAGTCGGCGCTGTTGGGCTTGTAGCCCTGGCTCGCCTCCAGTTCGACATCGAGCCGTGCGCGCCAGTCGGCGCGCATCTTCTCGACCTCACCCTCGGTGACGACGCCTTCCGCGATGAGCTTCTTGGAATAGATTTCGAGCGTGGTGGGGTGCGCCTTGATCGCTTTGTACATCAGGGGCTGCGTGAACGCCGGCTCGTCGCCCTCGTTGTGACCGAAGCGGCGGTAACAGAACATGTCGATCACGACCGGGTGCTGGAACTTCTGCCGGAACTCGGTCGCGACCTTCGCCGCGTAGACTACGGCTTCCGGGTCGTCGCCATTGGCGTGGAAGACCGGCGCCTCGACCATCTTGGCGACGTCGGACGGATACGGCGACGAGCGAGAGTAACGCGGGTAGGTCGTGAATCCGATCTGGTTGTTGACGATGAAATGCACCGAACCGCCGGTGCGATGGCCGCGCAACCCGGAGAGCCCGAAGCATTCCGCCACCACGCCCTGCCCGGCAAAGGCCGCATCGCCCGAAATCAGCAGCGGCATCGCCATGGTGCGATCTTCGCGCGTCCCGCCGAGCTGGTCCTGCTTGGCGCGGGTCTTGCCGAGCACGACCGGGTTGACGATTTCCAGGTGCGACGGGTTCGCGGTGAGCGACAAGTGCACGCGGTTATGGTCGAACTCGCGATCCGACGATGCGCCGAGGTGGTACTTCACGTCGCCGGAGCCTTCCACTTCGTCGGGCGAGACCGAGCCGCCCTTGAACTCGTGGAAGATCGCGCGGTGCGGCTTGCCCAGCACCTGCGCCAGCACGTTGAGCCGGCCGCGGTGCGCCATGCCGATGACGATGTCCTTCACGCCGAGCGCGCCGCCGCGCTTGATGATCTGCTCGAGCGCCGGGATCATGGATTCGCTGCCGTCGAGCCCGAAGCGCTTGGTGCCGGTGAACTTCAGATCGCAGAACTTCTCGAAGCCTTCCGCCTCGACGAGCTTGTTGAGGATGGCGCGCTTGCCTTCGCGCGTGAAGGAGATTTCCTTGTCGGGCCCTTCGATGCGTTCCTGCAGCCAGGCCTTCTGCGCCGGATCGGAGATTTGCATGAACTCGACGCCGAGCGTCTGGCAGTAGGTGCGCCGCAGGATGGCGAGGATTTCGCGCAAGGTGCCGAATTCGAGGCCAAGCACGCGGTCGAGAAAAATTCGCCGGTCCATGTCGGCTTCGGTGAAGCCATAGGAGCGCGGATCGAGGTCCGCCTCGCTCTTCTGCGGCTCCAGCCCGAGCGGGTCGAGGTTGGCGTGAAAATGGCCGCGCGCCCGATAGGCGCGGATCAGCATCAGCGCGTGGATCGAGTCGCGCGTCGCGAGCTGCACGTGGGCGGGCGAGAGTTCGACGCCGGACGCCTGCGCACGCGCCTTCACCTTGTCGCCGACCGCCTTCTCGACCTCGCGCCAGTCGCCATCGAGCGCCGCGACGAGTTCGCCACCTGCCCGCTGCGGCCAGTCCGGGCGCTTCCAGGACGGACCGTCGCTGCTATGCAGCACGTCGGCGCGTTCGTCCTTCAGACTTTTGAAAAATTCCTGCCATTCGGCATCGACCGCGTTGGGGTCGGATTCGTAGCGCGCATAAAGGTCTTCGATGTAGGGGGCGTTGCCGCCGTAGAGGAAAGAGGTACGGGCAAACGCGGCGTTGGCGTCTTGACGGGACATCGGACGGATCCTGTGGACGGGCGGGGCCGGCAGCAGCGGGGGACAGCGATTCCCGTGCTTCTATAACACTTATGCTGCACCTGCGTCGTCTGCATGAATTAAAGAAATGAATATTCGCTCATAATATCCGCCGCTTCCCTGGCGAACCACCAGGTGGCGCGCACGCAATGCGGATCGGCCGGGCGCACCGGCAAATCCGGGCGTCCCAGCCGATCTCCAAAGCTTACGAAGCTTGCGGTGCGCGTCTCAGTTCGCAAACTTGATGTTCACGCCGAGACGCGCCATCCAGATCGAGTCCGCATGCGTGACATTGGCTGCCGTCAGGAAATTCGGCGTGGTGAACACCAGGTCGCGCTCGGGAAACTGCATGTAGAGCCCTTCGGCCCGGATGCTGAAGCGATCCCAGAACGACCACTCGGCGCCAACGCCTGCAGTCCAGCCCCAGACCCACTCGTTGAACTGAGCCTGATCGACGGTGCCGAAAAGCGTGTCGACTACCGAATAGGTGGTCTTGATCCGCGCGGTAGCAAAGCCGCCGGTGACGTAGACCATGAGATTGTCGGCCGCGACGACGCCGGCGCGCAGCCGCCCGGTGACGACCCGATCGAGACCATTATTGAGGGTGGAGATGAGGGTCGGATCGAAGTTCGGCAGGATGCGCAGCGTCTTCTCCGCGTTCACCCAGCTGCCGTCGAGCTCGAAGCCGATGACGGCATCGCGGCATTGATAATTGTAGCCGATCTGCGCGCCGCCAAATGCCGTGGTGGTGGTCTGCGAGTAAGTCGCCGCCGCCGGCACCGCGATGTTCAGGAAGGCGTCCTGGTCCGTCCGGGTCGCCGTGTGGCCGATGCTGCCGCCATGGAGGCCGACGTACCAGCCGTGGAATGCACCGCCGCCACACACGGCGCGCGGCGCCTTGTATTCGACGGGCAAATCCGCCGCGGATGCGATGCAGCCGCTGGATATGGCGATCAAAGACGCGAGAAGTAACTTCTTCATAGTCGGCCCCTGTCCCCGTTTGTCGACTGACGGAGCCGTTTGCTATGCGGACTGACGCAGAACTACGCGCTACCGTTCATGGCGCGTTCGGATGCGCGCCCATGTGCTTGCAAGCATCATAGATCATTGATGCAGTGTTGCCTGTCTCCAAACAAACACAGCGCGATGGGAATGAGAGCGACGCACGTCGCGTGCCCCAACGCTGCCCCAAATTGCAACATCTGGAACTTTGTACCGCACGATGCCGTGGCGCGATCAGCGCTTGAGCGCCTCGACCAGCGTCTTGCCGAGCCGGGCCGGCGAGGGCGACACCTTGATGCCGGCGGCTTCCATCGCGGCGATCTTGGACTCGGCATCGCCCTTGCCGCCCGCGATGATAGCGCCGGCGTGTCCCATGCGGCGGCCGGGTGGCGCGGTGCGCCCCGCGATAAAGCCGACCACGGGCTTCTTGCGGCCGCGCTTCGCCTCGTCGATCAGGAATTGCGCGGCGTCTTCTTCGGCCGCACCGCCGATCTCGCCGATCATCACGATCGAGTAGGTCGCCTTGTCGGCGAGCAGCATCTCCAAGACCTCGATGAACTCGGTGCCCTTCACCGGATCGCCGCCGATGCCGACCGCGGTGGTCTGGCCGAGCCCCTCGCGCGTGGTTTGGAACACCGCCTCGTAGGTGAGCGTGCCGGAACGCGATACGATCCCGACCGTGCCGGGCTTGAAGATGTTGCCCGGCATGATGCCGATCTTGCATTCGCCCGCCGTCATCACGCCCGGGCAGTTCGGCCCGATCAGCCGCGATTTCGAACCGCAAAGGTCGCGCTTGACCTTCACCATGTCGGCGACCGGGATGCCCTCGGTGATGCAGATGATGAGCGCGACCTCGGCCTGGATCGCCTCGCAGATCGCGTCCGCCGCGCCGGGCGGCGGCACGTAGATCACACTGGCGTCGCAGTTGGTTTTCTCTTTCGCCTCCGCGACGGTGTCGAACACCGGCAGGTTGAGATGGAACGTGCCGCCTTTTCCGGGCGACGTGCCGCCGACCATCTTGGTGCCGTAGGCGATCGCCTGCTCGGAATGGAAGGTGCCGTTCTTGCCGGTGAAGCCCTGGCAGATGACCTTGGTGTTCTTGTCAATGAGGATGGACACGCGCAATCCTTATCTAAAAGCCGATGGGTCATTCTCAAGCTTAGGTGGGAACGCCACTATGAGCGCTATGATTGCGTAGACTATCAACGCCACGAGAACATAAAAGAGCAGCATCAGAAGGCCCATTCCTCCACCGCCGGGTCAGGTCCCATTCGCGACAAAACGCCCACATAAATAATCGGCGTCGATAGCAAAGCAGCCACGAACGCGAGGTGAATAATCCACCTTCGACCTCTAACAATCAGCAAGGCGAAAATACCTGCTCCGGGACAATCAGCGGAGAAAAAAGAGCGGTATACAACGCGAAAGCACTCATTACGCGCCCTTCACGGCCTTGACGATCTTCTGTGCGGCGTCGTCGAGGTCGTCGGCGGAGGTGACGTTGAGGTTCGAGGTGGCGATGATCTCCTTGCCGAGCTCGACGTTGGTGCCCTCGAGCCGCACTACCAGCGGCACGCGCAAGCCGACTTCCTTCACGGCATCGACCACGCCGGCCGCAATCACGTCGCACTTCATGATGCCGCCGAAGATGTTGACCAGGATGCCCTTCACCTTCGGGTCCGCGGTGATGATCTTGAAGGCGGCCGCGACTTTCTCCTTGCTGGCGCTGCCGCCAACGTCCAGGAAGTTCGCCGGCGCCTCGCCATAGAGCTTGATGATGTCCATGGTGGCCATCGCAAGCCCGGCGCCGTTCACCATGCAGCCGATGGTACCGTCGAGCGCCACGTAGTTGAGGTCGTATTTCGACGCCTCGATTTCCTTCTCGTCCTCCTCGGTCAGGTCGCGCAGCGCCTGGATTTCGGGATGGCGGTAGAGCGCGTTGTCGTCGAAGCCGATCTTGGCATCGAGACAGATGAGCTGGTTGTCCTTGGTGACCACCAGCGGGTTGACCTCGAGGAGGCTCATGTCCTTGGCGACGAACGCCGCGTAAAGTTTTTCGATCAGGCTTGCGGCCTGCTTGGCGAGGTCGCCCGTGAGATGCAGCACTTGCGCCACAAGGCGCCCATGATGCGGCATCACGCCGGTCGCCGGATCGATCGAAAAGCTTACGATCTTCTCGGGCTGGCTCTTCGCCACCTCCTCGATGTCCATGCCGCCTTCGGTCGACACCACGAATGCGACGCGCGAGGTCTCGCGATCGACCAGCGCCGAGAGATAGAACTCGCGGTCGATGGCGGAGCCTTCCTCGATATAGAGCCGGTGCACCTGCTTGCCGTGCGGACCGGTCTGATGAGTGACGAGCACCGAGCCGAGCAGACGTTGCGCTTCCTTGCGCACGTCGTCGATCGACTTGACGACCTTCACGCCGCCGGCCTTGCCGCGACCGCCGGCATGAATCTGCGCCTTCACCACAACGACCGGAGAGCCGAGATCACCGGCGGCCTTGACGGCATCTTCGACCGTCAACGCCGCATGGCCGCGCGGCACCGCCACGCCGAATTCCCGCAGCACCGCCTTGGCCTGATATTCGTGGATATTCATGCGACGGCCCGCCCTCTCGCGTCATTCCGCAGCGTCTTGCCGCGCCGTCACTTCCCCAGATGCGGCGCGATCTTCTTGCAGGCATCGACCAGCGACTGCACCGCCTCGGCCGACTTGTCGAACATGGCGCGCTCGGCGCCGTTCAACTGGAGTTCGACGATACGCTCGATTCCCTTCGCCCCGATGACAGCCGGGACGCCGACGTAGAGGTCCTTGATACCGTATTCGCCGTTGAGATAGGTGGCGCAGGGCAGCACGCGCTTCTTGTCGCGCAGGTAGCTCTCGGCCATGGCGATCGCTGATGCCGCCGGCGCATAGAACGCCGAGCCGGTCTTGAGCAGGTTGACGATCTCGCCGCCGCCCTTGCGGGTGCGCTCGACGATCTCGTCGAGCCGCTGCTGCGTCGTCCATTTCATTTTCACGAGATCGGGCAACGGAATGCCGGCGACCGTGGAGTAGCGGATCATCGGCACCATATCGTCGCCATGCCCGCCGAGCGTGATCGCAGTCACGTCCTCGACCGAGACGTTGAGCTCGTCGGCGACAAAATAGCGAAAGCGCGCGCTGTCAAGCACGCCCGCCATGCCGACCACCATGTTCTTGGGCAGGCCGCAGGCTTTCTGCAGCGCCCACACCATGGCGTCGAGCGGATTGGTGATGCAGATGATGAAGGCGTTCGGCGCGTACTTCTTGATGCCGGAGCCGACCTGCTCCATCACCTTGAGATTGATGCCGAGGAGATCGTCGCGGCTCATGCCGGCCTTGCGCGGCACGCCGGCGGTCACGATGCAGACGCTGGCGCCGTCAAGCGCATCGTACGAATTGGTTCCCGACAGGCGCACGTCGAACCCGTCGACCGGCGAGGATTCGGCGAGGTCGAGCGACTTGCCCTGCGGAATGCCCTCGGCAATGTCGAACAGCACGACATCGCCAAGCTCCTTGAGGCCGATCAGATGAGCGAGGGTGCCGCCGATCTGGCCTGCACCGATCAATGCAATCTTGGGACGCGCCATGTGGGGGACAATCCTGAGGCTTGACGAGGGATGAAAGCCCGGCCGCTGCACCGCGTCATAGACCCTTTCGGCCCCATGGTTCAAGCCGTCAGCCGGTGGCAGGATGGATCAGTCACGGAGGAAGCACGGCGCTGGCCGCCGATCGTGAAGGCGTCGGGCGTGTAGGGCGGGTGATACCAACAGCGCCTGATCTTGGCCCGTCATCCTGATCGGCATGAGGTCCTTACGCCGTTCCCGCAATCGCCTTGGCGAAATCCTGCGCGGTGAACGGCGCGAGGTCGTCGATCCCTTCGCCCACGCCGATGAAATGCACCGGCAGGCCGAACTTCGCGGCGATCGCCACCAGGATGCCGCCGCGCGCGGTGCCGTCGAGCTTGGTCATCACCAGCCCGGTGACGCCCGCGATCTTTTGGAAGATCTCGACCTGCGAGAGCGCGTTCTGCCCCACCGTCGCATCGAGCACCAGCAGCACCGCGTGCGGCGCGCTGGCGTCGACCTTCTTCATGACGCGCACGATCTTCTCCAACTCGTCCATCAGTTCGGTGCGGTTCTGCAACCGCCCGGCGGTGTCGACGAGGAGAACGTCGATCCCCTCGCCGCGCGCCTCGACCAGCGCGTCGTACGCAAGGCCTGCCGGGTCGGAGCCGGGCGGACGCGCGATCACGCTCGCACCCGAGCGCCCGCTCCAGATCTTGAGCTGATCGATCGCCGCGGCCCGGAACGTATCGCCTGCCGCGAGCATCACCGAGCGGCCCTCGCGGTGAAATCTCGCGGCGAGCTTGCCGATGGTCGTGGTCTTGCCCGAGCCGTTGACGCCGACCACCAGGATGGCGAACGGCTTCCTGTCTTCGATTGCGAGCGGCTTGGCGACCGGCCCCATCAGTTTCGCGACCTCGGTAGCCAGCACGCCTTGCACTTCGCCCAGGCTGCGGTAGCGGCCCTCGGCCATCGTTGTCGCGACCTGGGCGGCGAAATCGACGCCGAGGTCGGCGCGGATCATCGCCTCCTCGATCTCGACGATGCGCTCGGGCGAGAGCGGCCCGCGCATCATCATGTCGGAGATCGAGGTGGTGAGATTGGTCGACGTGCGCTTGAGCCCGCCGCTCAGCCGCTGCCACCAGCTTGTTTGTTCCGTGCTGTCGTTCATGCCGGGCCCGTGATAGCGGTTTCTGCTCGCGGTTGTCATTGCCCGCGAAAGCGGGCAATCCAGTTCCTCCCATATAAGAGCTGGATGCCCGCTTGCGCGGGCATGACAAGTCGATGAATTCAGATGACCCCGGAAGAGATGGTCGCGCGCCTGCTCTACCGCGACGGGCTGATGCTGATCATCGACAAGCCGGCGGGATTCGCCGTGCACAAGGGGCCGAAGGGCGGCGAGAGCCTGGAGGATCATTTCGGCGCGCTGCGCTTCGGGCTGCCGCGTGCGCCCGCGCTGGCGCATCGGCTCGATCGCGACACGTCGGGTTGTCTGGTGCTCGGGCCGCCACCGCAAGGCGCTGGCCGAACTCGGGCGGCTGTTCAAGCAGGGCAAGGTGGGCAAGACCTACTGGGCGGTGGTAGAGGGCGGGCCCGCCGAGGACGAGGGCCGCATCGATCTGGCGCTCGGACGGCTCGACGAGAGCCGCGGCTGGTGGATGAAGCCCGACCCGCACGGCCAGCCCGCCGCGACGACGTGGAAGGTGCTGGGGCGTTGTGCACGGCCTGCCTCAAGCACGGTCTCTACCCAGGGCATGGACAGTGCCGCAGCGGTTCCCTCTCCCGCTTGCGGGGGAGGGTTAGGGAGGGGGCAGGCAACGGGCATTGATGCAAGTAGCATCCCCCTCCCCACCCCTCCCCCGGCGAAAGGGCGTTCACGCCCGTCTTCGACGGGCTATGCGGGAGAGGGAGCAGACCTGCCGCGCGGCGCGACCGGCGCGCAATCTTTGACGAGCGAATCGCATCTCACCTGGCTGGCGCTGGAGCCGCTCACCGGCCGGACGCATCAATTGCGCGTGCATTGCGCCGCCATGGGCTGGCCGATCCTTGGCGATACGATTTACGGCACGCAGGCAAGTCTACGCCGCCTGCGCAAGGAAGCGTTGCCGCGCAGCGGCGGGCCGGGGCTGCATCTGCATTCGCGCGAGATCGTGGTGCCGCTCTACAAGAACCGCGCGCCGGTCGCCGTGTCGGCGCCGGTGCCGCTGCATATGCACGCGACGTTGCAGGCCTGCGGCTGGCAGGGCGAAGTGTTCAGGCTGGTGGATTAATACAGCGTCGCCTTGATGCGCTCGGGCGAGGCGCGGTCGTGCGCTTCGCCGCCCATCTTGCCGTCGGTGCGCTCGGCGAGGATCATGCCTGCGGTCGGCAGGCTCTTGCGGTCGACATGCTTCGACGCGTCCCACAGCTTCGAGCGCACGATCGCCTTGGTGCACTGGAAATAGACTTGCTCGACCGCGACGACGATCACCGCGCGCGGCGTCTTGCCGTTGACGATGAACGTCTGCGCCAGCGCCGGATCGGCGGAAATCTGCGCCCGCCCGATGATCCGGATGGTCTCGCCGCAGCCCGGTATCAGGAACAGCAGCGCAACGCGCGGATCGACCAGGAGATTGCGCAGCGTGTCGATGCGGTTGTTGCCGAGCCGGTCGGGAATGAGCAGCGTCTTCTCGTCGAGCACGCGCACGAAGCCGGGCGCGTCGCCGCGCGGCGAGCAGTCGAGGCCATCTCGCCCCGACGAGGCCAGAGCGAAGAACGGCGCCGCCTCGATGAAAGCGCGGTAGTGCGGCGTGATGTGGTCCGCCACCTTGTGGATCGACGGCGGGTAGGGCTCGCCATAGATGCGTTCAAGCTGATCGACGCTGGTGACGAGATGGTCGCGTGAAAGCGATTCGGTCATCGGGAGTTCCGCTGTTGCGGGTCCTGGTTAGCACATCCGCCGTCATGCGGCGAGCAGCCGCCGGCCGTCGTGCCCGGCGATCGCAACGTCGAGGATAGCGCCGGGTTCGGCTGGCGCGCGCAGGCGAACCTGCGTGAAGTGCTCGGTGTGGCCGCGTTCGAACAACTCGGCCAAGACCCGGCGTGTGGTTCCGACCTGCGCGTCGAGATGCGTGCGCAGCGCCGTCTCGCCCTTCTCGCGCAGCCGGTGGGCACGATCCTTGACGATCTCGCGCGCGACCTGCGGCATGCGCGCGGCCGGAGTGCCGGGGCGCGGCGAGAACGGGAACACATGCAGATGCGTCAGCCCGCACTCGTCGACGAGATCGAGCGAACGGCCGAACATCGCCTCGGTCTCGGTCGGGAAGCCGGCGATGATGTCGCCGCCGAACACCACGTCGGGCCGCAACCGCCGCACCTGATCGCAGAACGCAATCGCATCGGCGCGCAGATGGCGCCGCTTCATGCGCTTGAGGATCAGGTCGTCGCCGGCCTGCAACGACAGGTGCAGATGCGGCATCAGCCGCGCGTCGTCCGCGAACGCATCGAGCAGGTCACGGTCGGCTTCGACCGAATCGATCGACGAGAGCCGCAGCCGCTCGAGTTCCGGCACGTGCTTGAGGATTTGCTTCACCAAGGTGCCGAGCTTCGGCGTGCCCGGCAGGTTTCCGCCGTAGCTCGTCAGATCGACGCCGGTCAGCACGACCTCGCGATAGCCGCGCGCGGTGATCCGGCGCACCTCGTCGACGACGGCACCCATCGGAACCGAGCGTGAATTACCGCGGCCATAGGGGATGATGCAGAACGTGCAGCGATGGTCGCAACCGTTCTGCACCTGCACGAAGGCGCGGGCGTGGCCCTCGCAGCCGTCGATCAAGTGCGCGGCGGTCTCGCGCACCGTCATGATGTCGTTGACGGCGATCTTCTCTTCGGACGGCACCTCCAGCGAGCCGCGCGCAAAGCGGCTGCGCCGTGCGCGCCAGAACGCCGGACTGATCTTCTCCTCGTTGCCCAGGACGAACGCCACCTCGGGCATCTGGGCGAAGGTCTCGGGCTCGGTCTGCGCGGCGCAGCCGGTGACCAGGATGCTTGCCTCGGGCCGTTCGCGCTTGAGCTTGCGGATCGTCTGCCGCGCCTGCCGCACCGCCTCGCCTGTGACGGCGCAGGTGTTGACGACAACCGCATCGGCCAGTCCCGACGCCAGCGCTTCGCGCCGGATGATCTCCGACTCATAGACATTGAGCCGGCAGCCAAACGTGACAACGTCGATGGTCACGCGGCGCCTGCCTTGGCGAACAGCGCGGGGTCGAAACGGCCCTCGTATTCGTAGGCCACCGGGCCGGTCATCAGCACGTGGTCGTCGCGCTCGCGCCATTCGATCGTGAGGTCGCCGCCCGGCAGCGTCACCGTCACCTTGCGGCCAGTGCGGCGCAACCGCGCCGCCGCCACCGCGGCCGCGCAGGCGGCCGAGCCGCACGCCCTGGTGAGGCCGGCGCCGCGCTCCCAGGTGCGCACCACGATGTGGTCGCGCGACTTTACCGCGCACAGCGAGATGTTGGCGCGCTCGGGAAACATCGGATGGTGTTCAAGCAGCGGCCCGATCTTGCCGAGGTCATAGGCGCCGACATCGTCGACCCAGAAGACGGCGTGCGGATTGCCCATGCTGACCACGGACGGCGAATGCAGGATCGGCTTGTCGATCGGGCCGATCTGCAATTCGATCGCGCGCGTGTCCTCGAATTTCTCCGAGAGCGGAATCTCGTTCCAGGCGAAGCGCGGCTTGCCCATGTCGACGGTCGAGACGAGCGGTGCCTCGCTCTTCCAGCAATTGAGCAGTCCGGCGCGGGTCTCGAAGGTGAGCGCAGCCTTGCCGGTCTCCCTGAACAAAATGTCGGCGACACAGCGCATGCCGTTGCCGCAGGCGCCCGCTTCGGAGCCGTCGCTGTTGTAGATGCGCACGAAGGCGTCGGTGCCGGGCGTGCGCGGCGTATGCAGCGCCATGAGCTGGTCGTAGGGCGCGCCCTCGGGCTGCGCGGCCGCGCGCGCTTCGGCAGCGCTGACCAGGATTTTTTCGCCGCGCAGGTCCACCACCACGATCTCGTTGCCGAGACCGTTCATCTTGACGAAGGCGTGGTTGGCAAGCGCGCTCATGGTGTCCTATGGCGCGTTTATATGGGCATTTCGCGGCCGTTGGCCAGCATCGCTACTGCGAGCCGGCGATGCCGGCCTGCTGCACCACCTTGCCCCAGCGCGCGATCTCCGTCGCGATGAACTGCTGCAGCCCGGCGACCGACTGGCTGTCCATCGGCACCATGCCGGTCTTGCCGATCTGCTCCTTCATTTCCGGCGTATCGAGCACGCTCTTGAGATCGCCATGCAGCTTGTCGACGATCGGCCGCGGCGTCTTGGCGGGCGCGGCGATCATCTGCCAGGAGGCGGCGCCAAAGCCCGGCACAGTGTCGCCGACCGGCGGCACGTCCGGCAGCATGGCGATGCGCTGCGCGGTCGAGACGCCGACCGCCCGTACCTTGCCGGCCTGGATCGAGCGGCAGCGCGGGCCCGAGATCGACGAACATCAGCGGCACGTGTCCGGCGATGACGTCGTTGAGCGCCGGCAGGCTGCCCTTGTAGGGCACGTGCGTCATCTCGATCCCGGTCATGTTCTTGAGCAGCTCGGCAAACAGGTGATGCGGCACGCCCGCCCCGGCCGACGCGTAGGAGAGCGAGCCCGGCTTGTCCTTCGCGAGCTTGATCAGGTCGGCCACGCTGCGCACCGGCAGGTCCGGATTGACCACCAGCACGAACGGAGTTCTGGGCCGCCAGCGCAAGCGGTACGAAATCGGCCGCCGGGTCGTAAGGCAAGTTCTTATAGAGCGTGACGTTGATCGCCATGGTGGCGCTCGGCGCGATCATCAGCGTGTAGCCGTCGGGGTTGGCCTTCTGCACCGCGACCGCGCCGATGACGCCGCCGGCACCCGGCTTGTTCTCGACAATGAGCGGCTTGCCCCATTTCTGCTCGAGCCGGGGTCCTATCATTCGCGAGAGGATGTCGCCCGCCCCGCCGGGGGTGAACGGGACCACCATGGTGACCGGGCGGGTTGGGAAGTCCTGCGCATGGGTGGGCTGAGGCCCAAAGGCCGCGACCAGCGCTGCGCACGCCAATATCGAGGATCCCATCCGCATAGTTTCCGTCCCTGATTGTTGTCTGGCGCCGATCGCGCCTTGGCGCCAAGCTAGCGCACCCGACGGGGCGGCGCTAAGGGGCGGAATGTCCCGGTTTTCTTGACAGGTGCCGGTGCAATCGCCATAAGCATCGCAGCAAGTGGGCCGGTTCCGGCCCTCTTGCAATTTTGCGTGCAGACTCAAGGGTCTGTGCCAATTTTCGCGGCGCCTGGCGCCGCAAACACCGCAAACCCGACTGGAAGAAGCCGGTCCGGACTATTCCGACGACCGGAAACGAACACGAGGACAAGAACGATGTTCGCAGTCATCAAAACCGGCGGCAAGCAATACCGGGTGGCCGCGGATGAATTGCTCAAGATCGAGAAGATCGAGGGCAAGCCCGGCGATATCGTCCAGCTCGGCGACGTGCTGGTGGTCGGTGGCGACAACGTCATGCTCGGCGCGCCCACGGTCGCCGGCGCCACGGTTGCCGCCGAGGTGCTGGAGCAGGGCCGGGGCCCGAAAGTCATCGCGTTCAAGAAGCGCCGCCGCAAGAACTCGCGGCGCAAGCGCGGGCACCGTCAGGAATTCACCCTGCTGCGGATCACCGAGATCCTGACCGACGGCGCCAAGCCGACGAAGGCCGCGACCGGGTTGCGGCCGAAGGGCGAGCCCAAGGCGAAGGTCGCCGCCGAAGCGTGCGGCCTCCGGCGAGGAAGGCGAGGCTGCCCCGAAGGCCAAAGCCAAGGCAAAATCGGGCAGCAAAGCCAAATCGAAGTGATGATTTCGTCACAAATCCGGGTTATATGACGCACGAGCGTTAGGGACTTAAGGCCATGGCACACAAGAAAGCAGGCGGCTCATCGCGCAACGGCCGCGACTCGAACAGTCAGCGGCTCGGCTTGAAGATTTTCGGCGGCGAGAGCGTTCTCGCCGGCAACATCATTGCGCGCCAGCGCGGCACCAAATGGCATCCCGGCCGCAATGTCGGGCTCGGCAAGGACCACACGCTGTTCGCGCTGATCCCCGGCAAGGTCGAGTTCCGCAGCAAGGCCAAAGGTCGCGTGTTCGTATCCGTCATGCCGATGATCGAGGCAGCGGCCGAGTAAACGGTGGACTGACATCGAGGTCCGCCGGCATCCATCGAACCGGCGGGGCCCAACGGGTTTCTTGAGGGGAGACGGGATGCCGGCTCCCCTCTTCGCTTTTTGGAGCCCGTGCGATGACATTGCTGGATCGGATTGTTCCCGAAACATTGCCTGAGCGCCGGATACCGGTGTTGAAGACGGCGCGGCTCATCCTGCGCGCGCCGCGGCTCGACGACGCATCGGCCATCGCGCCGCTGATCAACGACCGCCGCATCTCGGAGAACCTGTCGCGCGCGCCGTTTCCTTATGCGCGCACGGATGCCGAGGCCTTCATCGCGTCCGCGAACCGCAAAGACGAACAGGTTTCGTTCCTTGTGACCTTGCACGACGGCACGCTCGTCGGCGGTTGCGGGGTGGGTCCATTCGCCGGCGAATATCCGGAGATCGGCTACTGGTATGGCGTGCCGTACTGGGGGCGCGGTTATGCGACCGAGGCGGCGCGAGCCCTGATCGACTACGCGTTCAACGATCTCGGCTACGAAACGCTGGAAGGGGGCGCGCGAGTGACCAACCCGGCATCACGCTGCGTGCTGGAGAAGTGCGGCTACGTCTGGACCGGCGTGATCCTGATGCCGGTGCGTGCGCTCGGCGGCGTGTCGGTGCCGGCCGACCGCTTCCGCCTGGATCGCGAGCGTTGGCTGGAGCAGGAGACGGCGCGCAGGGACGAGAAGGTCTCCGGATAGACGACGCGACTTTCCGGAGCATTTATTGCGGGTCCGGCCAATTCAGGGCCTCTCGCCCTCGATTGGCCCGACGCCGGCGGATCTCAATGCATCCTGAGCTTTCGTTGACCAGCGACTGCCAGGGAATTTGCGCGCCAGCACGCCTGCTGCGGTCCTTGCTTGCGAAACCATGCCGAGTGCCAAATATGTTTCGGTTTGGCGCGCCAAAGCCTCCTCGACATGCTCAGACGTTGAAAACTGCGTCACGATGATCTTGAGGCGATATAGCGCGGCAGTGTAGTCGCCCCTGCTCACATAGAAGCGAGCGACGTCCATGTGCTTGCCGGCTTCTTGGATCGCACCGCTTTCGATTGCTGTGTCGGCGGTCCCACACTTGTCCTCGATCCGAACGACGCGCGCGTCTTGCTGCGCCCCGCCAGGGGGAGCCAGCGCCAGATATGCCGAGATCACTATGCGACCTATCAACCGCCGCCTCCTCCAAGTTACGTGGGCCGAATCACACTCAACTCACAAGTGGACCAGCGAGAGTCAGGATCGGATCATCCCAACTTGCGCGACTCGCGCCAGAAGATGTAGAGGCCGGCCGCGATGATGATGCCGGCGCCGCATAACATGATCGTATCGGGCACGTCGCCGAATACCACGTAGCCGAGCGTGATCGCCCACAGGATGAACGTGTACTGATACGGCGCGACCACGCTCGCGAGCGCAATCTTCAGCGAATAGTTGACGCAGGCGAGCGCGACCATCGAGATGACGCCGAAGGTCGTGAGCAGCAGGAAATCCGGCCACGACGGCGTGATCCATCCGAACGGCGCCAGCAGGATGCCGAAGATGAGCGTGCCGGTGATCTGCCCGGCCACGAGCACGGTGTTCGACGTCTGGTGCAAGAGCCGCGTCGCAACGATCAGGACGGAAAAGCAGAGGCTGCCGGTGAGCGCGATCAGCGCCGGGAGCGTGAAGCTCGCGGCCGAAGGCCGCAACGCGATGAGCACGCCGACGAAGCCTATGAGCACCGCCGTCCAGCGCCGCCAGCCTACCTTCTCGCCGAGAAACACGACCGACAGCGCCGTCACGTAGATCGGTCCCGCGAGATAAAAGGTTACGGTATCGGCGAGCGGCAGATACGATACCGCCCAGAAGAACATCGCGACTTCGAGTGTCGAGAGGATCACGCGCGCGATCTGCAGTCCCGGCCGTGGCGCGGCCGTGAAGGCGGTCAGCCCGGCCTGCCGGATGAACGGCACCAGCAGGAGCAGCGCCGCGATGCTGCGGATCAGCAGAAGCTCGCCGACCGAGTAGGTCGTCAGCAGCCATTTGCCGAGCGCGTCGTTCATCGCGAACAGGCCAATACCGGCCAGCATGAAGCCGACGCCGGCGGCGGCACTGTTGGTGACATGCCGGGAGAACAGCGGCAGGGATGTCATTGCGAATGTCTACTGGACTTTGCCCGGCCGGTCGCGCCGGGTGGCTTGCGACGGCTACTGACTGCTGGCCTGCATCGCTTCGAGGACGGGCGCAAGCTTCTCGACCAGCGCGGACCCAAAATGACCCTGCGGGTTCGACGGGGTGACGCGGTCCATGCGCTCCCAGCCGGCGATCATCATGCGGGCGCGGGTGAACGCGAACTTGAGGTCGACGCCAGGCTGCAGTGCCTGATTGAACAGCGCGTCGCCGAAATAGGTCCAGTCGCGTCCGGGCGCGCAGCCGAACGAGGTGTTCTTGTCGTCGGCAGCGGTCAGCACGATGCTGTTGTCGTCGGCGAGCGGGTTCAAGAATACGCCGCCGTAACAGGCCGAAACGATCACCATGCGGTGCTTGATGCCTTCCTTGGCAAGGATCGCCGCCACCTCGTCCGGCGTGAGCACCGCTTGCCCGCCGCCCGGCAATTGCAATCCCACGCCATTGGTTGCGCCATGCGAGGTCATGAGCAGCAGCAGAACGTCTTCCTCCTTGTCCATCACCTGCGCGACCGCGCCGACGGCGGCCGCGAAGTTCTCGCGATTGGCGATCGGCAGGCTCCCGTAGGTCTCCGGATAGTTGCTCAGGCGGACGGTGTGGTTCCGCAGCGGCAGGACGCGGCCGAGAGAGGCGAATGCGCCGTCGAGTTCCTTGATGAAGACGTCCTGCTCGGCCCAGCCGGCAAGACCGATGGCGTAAACATCGGTGGTGCCCGGCTGCTGCGGCGCGAGCTGGTCGAGGGCCGTCTTGAGGAGCGCGGGCTGCGATTGTCCGGTGCGCGCCGCGCCCAGCTTGAGGCCCGGTCCCGCCGCGTCGTGCCGCTCCTCGCCGGCGCGGCCGCGGTCGGCTTCCGAAAGCTGCCGCGCGCGCATGTATTCCCACAGATTGGCGTTGCGTGGATCGAAGTTTGGCCCGGCAAAGACCGGTGAGTGCGGCAGCACGTTCTTGGCCACGAACAGCGCCGCCCAGAGCGCCAGCACCTTGCCGGCCACCCGCAGCGGTCGCCTGCGTGTCGAAGCTGCGCAGGATCGCGAACGTGGCGCCGATCCAGGTCACCGCCGGCATCAGGAACATCGCGGCCGGCACGCCGATGCTGCTCCAGAGCTCGTTCAGCGCAGGATATTTCGCGGCAATTTCATCGAGCGGAAGGTTGGACTGGATCAGCGGGATCGCAAGCGGAGCCGTTCCCAACACGACCTCGGTCAGCACCGACAGGGCCGCCACGGCGGCCACCGCCGTCACTCGCCCGGGCTGCGGTACGAACAGCGCGGTGATGATGAGCGCGATCGCGATCCAGGCGACCAGCGCATTTAGTCCATAAGGATCGAACCCGGGCGCCGGAAGCGCGCCGGCGAGCTGCAGCGCGCAACGCACCGCCGCCAGCACCAAAATCCAGCCGATGAGGCTCGGGAGGCCGACGAGGCGCGGATCAGACGTGCGGCGCCAGATCGCCGCCCGCATTGCGATCTTGAGTGCCGACCACACGTGAGCGCCCCCGTGTCCCGATGCCGTTGGCCGCCCGAGGCCAAGGCTCCCCGGCCAATGACCTACTCCGGCAACGCGTTATGATTATGGCAGCATTGCCGGATCGGTGGTCGATCGTTACCTAGGCCACATGAAGTTCCTCGACGAGGCCAAGGTCTACATCCGCTCCGGCGACGGCGGAAACGGCTGCGTGTCGTTCCGGCGCGAGAAGTTCATCGAGTTCGGCGGACCGAATGGCGGCGACGGCGGCCGCGGCGGCGACGTGGTGGTGGAGGCCGTCAACGGCCTCAACACGCTGATCGATTACCGCTACCAGCAGCATTTCAAGGCGAAGCGCGGTGGTAACGGCATGGGCAAGGACCGCCATGGCGCCAACGGCGACGACATGCTGATGAAGGTGCCGGCCGGCACGCAGATATACGAGGAGGACGGCGAGACCCTGCTCGCGGACCTCACCAAAGTGGGCGAGCGCGCCATCCTATCGAAGGGCGGCAACGGCGGCTTCGGCAACGCGCACTTCAAGACCTCGACCAACCGTGCGCCGCGTCACGCCAATCCGGGCCAGGAGGGCGAGGAGCGCACCATCCGGCTGCGCCTCAAGCTGATCGCCGATGCCGGCATCGTCGGCCTGCCCAACGCCGGTAAGTCCACCTTTCTCGCCGCCGTCAGCGCCGCCAAGCCGAAGATCGCCGACTATCCGTTCACCACGCTGCATCCGCAGTTGGGCGTGGTCGATGTCGGCGGCCGCGAATTCGTGCTGGCCGACATCCCCGGGCTGATCGAAGGCGCGCACGAAGGCGTCGGCCTCGGCGACCGCTTCCTCGGGCATGTCGAGCGCTGCCGCGTGCTGCTGCATCTCATCGACGGCACCGGCGAACACGCCGGCGAGGCCTACAAGACCGTGCGCGCAGAACTTGCCGCCTATGGCGAGGGGCTCGCCGACAAGCCCGAGATCGTCGCGCTCAACAAGGCGGACGCGCTGACGCCAGAAGAATTGAAGCAGCAAGTGTCGCGCCTCAAGCGCGCCGCCAAGCGCACGCCCCTGGTGGTCTCGGCCGCGACCGGTAAGGGCGTGCCGGAGGTTCTGCGTGCGCTGCTCGGCGTGATCGACGGCGCGCGCGCGACCGACGGGCAGCCCGCGGCCGAACCCGCCTGGCAGGCGTAGTTGCGCCGAAGATTGCGCGCCCGTCAGGCTGCTGGTTCCTGCTGCCTGAACTTGCGGACTGCGAGAATAGCGTAATAGACCGCCAATCCCATCGCGATGATCAAGGTGAAGACGGACAAGCCGGACTGAATGTCGCTGAAGAGCGGATGCCGGCCATTCCGGATGACGAGATTGAACACCTGGAGGAGGGCGATGCCCGTCCAAACGGCGCCCAGGATCAGCGATTTCCGCAACGAAATGGCCTTGGTCATCGCTTGGCGCAGTTCGCTCGGCGTGATTTGTTCCTCCGTGAGCGGCGCGCCGGCAAGAATCGGCTGCATGCGACGTAGATTGCGCTGAAGCGCGACGACGAGCGCGCCGATGATCGGCGCAATGATCAAGACGGTCATCACGAGGACGTCGATCGCGGTCGGATCGTCGTGCGGCGATACGGCCCAACAAATGGTTGCGGCCGCGACCGTCCACAGCTAGGATCGCCGCGGTGATCAGCACAATCCGCAGAACCGGGCGGCGCGGTACGACGATCGCGAGTAGCTCCTCCTTTTGCGCGGCGGTGACGAGGTAGCGGCTCTTGCGGCCGAAGACCCACGGGTTCGGTGCCTGGAAGACGAAGCGGTCTCCGACCGGCTTGAACAGGACGGCTTGAATCTCGGCGGCGTCTGACATGGCTCTCTCCCGTGCGGCGCCAACACCGAGCTGGCGGCGGCAGCAAGGTCGCATGCGCGGGACGGCGGCTCTGTGATTGCCGTCACAATTTGCAGGATACCATTCGGCGCACGTTGCGCCATTGATGCTACAATGATCGCACGTCGGCTGAAACGTCACGAATGCGAGTAGACTTAATCCGGCTTGGCGCCGGAAAATTTCACCACCTTGCCCCACTTCTCGGTCTCATCGGCGAGCAGCTTGCCCCACTCGGCCGCCGAGCCCGGCAGCAGCGAGGCGCCGAGCTCTGCGAACCGCGCCTGAGCTTTCGGATCGGCGAGGACTTCGTTCATGGCCTTGTTGAGCTTGTCGACGAGGTCGGCGGGCGTGCCCTTGGGTACGCCGAGCCCATACCAAGCACTCGCCTCGTAGCCCGGCAGGAATTCCGCGACCGTCGGCAGGTTCGGCAGGACTTGCGATGGCTCGCTGCCGGTCACCGCCAGCCCGCGCAGCCGCCCGGATTTGACGTGCTCGGCGGAGGTCGGGATGTTGTCGAACATCACGTGCACCTGTCCGGCGATCAGGTCCGTCAGCGCGGGCGCGCCGCCGCGGTAGGGCACGTGCACCATGTTGATGCCGGTCATCATCTTGAACAGCTCGCCCGACATATGGATCGTCGAGCCGTTGCCGGACGACGCCATGTTGAGCTTGCCGGGATTGGCCTTGGCGTAGGCGATCAACTCGGGGATCGTCTTGATCGGAAGCTGCGGGTTCACCACCACGACGTTGGGAAAGCGGATGATGCCGGCGACCGGATCGATGTCGCGCAGGAAGTTGAAATTGAGCTTGTCGTAGAGCGTGGCGTTGATGGCGTTGGCCGGCGCGACGAGCAGGAGCGTGTAGCCGTCGGCCGGCGCGCGCACGACCGCCTCGGTGGCGAGATTGGTGGCGGCGCCGGGACGGCTCTCGATCACCACCGGCTGGCCGAGCTTTTCAGATAGCCACTGGCCGGTCAGCCGCGCGGTGATGTCGGCCGAGCCGCCCGGCGGATAGCCGATGATCATCCGCAGCGGCCGCGACGGGTAGGCCTGCGCCCGAGCCGCCCGCGAAACGGCGGGCAACGCGGCGGACGCCGCCGCGAGACGCAGAAAAGTGCGGCGGGGCAGGGTCATGGCGTTCCTCTCCGGTCTTGCGGGCTTTGAGGTCAGGCTACCGCAGCCGGAGGTCGTATTAAAGCGACGCCTTAGTCGCAGCGCGACATCGTGCAGCCGTAGGTGAAGGAGCCCATGCCGGTGCCCTCATAGGGGCGGGGGCGCACATACCCTTCGTACGGCCGGGGCTGCCGGTTCGATTCGGCGCGCGGCCGCACGACATAAGTGCGTCCGGACCGGTCGGTGCATTTGTAGACGCCGTTCGACCAGAAGCACGCCGCCGCGGCGGGCGCGATCGACAGGGTGAGAAAGAGCGCGGACAGCGTTGCAAGATGCTTCATCGATTACCTCCCGAATTAATTCGATGTTGTCTTATGTGTGGTATCTCCACATTCCCGCCGCCGGTTTCAAGGGAGGCATCGGCAGGTTTGGGGGCGCCCGCGACGAGCGGTTGTCCCTGGGATGGGGTTCCGGAAGAAATTCCGGCTCCATTAAGCAAAAAAAGTCCGAGGTTGGGTCGAACCATTTCGGCCCGTCGCGCGACCAATTTTTTGGCTCCGGCTTGATCTCGCCCGATCTTGCGGTTTCCTCCGCATTTGCGGGTGGGGAATGGGCGAGTGTGTGTAGAGGTAGGATTTTCATGGCCTTTTCCCGTAGCTTGAGTGCGCACAGATACCGCCGATCCTCGACCTTCGGCCGCCGGTTGGGCGCCGTGGTTGCCTTCGCGATCGGTGGCGTCATTGCCTGCGCCAGCGGGATCCTGCTGTTCGATCCCGAGGCTCCAAGCGCTCTCGCGCTCGCTACGCAGAACGTCCCACCCGTTGCCCCGGTCGTCGTTGCCGCGGCGCCGCCCGTGGAGAAAACGCAGCCCGTAGAGAAAACGCTGCCCGTGGAAAAAGTGGCTGTTCCGGCGGTTCCCGAACCGCTGGTGACGCCGACGGTCGTGAAGGTTGAGCGGATTAAGCCTGCCGTCGTCAACGCGGCCGTCGAAACGCCGGCCGCGACGGAATCTCGGCCACGACAGACCGCCGCCCGCGCGGTCGAACCGACCCCGGCAGACCCCTCCCCCGGTCCCCGTACGGCCCCCGTTGCTTTGCAGCAGTCAGCGACCGAGCAGACCGCTGAGGCTCCCGCCGTGGCCCCTGCGCCGGTCGTGGCGCCGCCGCCTGCCAAGCCGCGCAAGACCGCGCGTGCCCAGAGCAACCGCCATTACGAGAGTTCGTATCGCTCGCGTGACCACTACCGCCGGCAGCAGAGCTTCTTCCCGTTCTTCTTCCGCTAGCCCCTGGATAGGTGGTAGCCGCGCGCTGCCGCGCAGCGCGCGCTGCACGATTGCCCGCGCCGTCTTCGCAAAAGCTCCGGTCGCGCTGCCGCCTGCGTGCTTGCGTGGGACGGAATGAAGCGAGTATTCGATCCCATCCGATCGAGGCTCGCTTCCAGGGTCATATGTCCCGTTCACTGCCCGCACTCACCGATTTCCGCCGGATCGTCGTCAAGGTCGGCTCCTCGCTGCTGGTCGACCGCGAAGGCGGACGGCTGTTCGACGCGTGGCTGACCTCGCTGGTCGAAGATATCGCCAAGCTTCACGCCGAAGGCCGTGACGTCCTGGTGGTCTCATCCGGTGCCATCGCGTTCGGCCGCGCGGTGCTCAAGCTGCCGGGAGGTCCGCTCAAGCTCGAGGATTCGCAGGCCGCAGCCGCGGTCGGCCAGATCGCGCTCGCGCGCACCTGGTCGGAGGTGCTCGGCCGCCACGGCATCACGGCCGGGCAGGTGCTGGTCACATTGCAGGACACCGAGGAGCGGCGGCGCTATCTCAACGCGCGCTCGACCATCGAGAAGCTGCTCGAATGGCGCGCGGTGCCGGTGATCAACGAGAACGACACGGTCGCCACCAACGAAATCCGCTACGGCGACAACGACCGGCTCGCCGCGCGGGTCGCCACCATGGCGAGCGCCGATCTGCTGGTGCTGCTCTCCGATGTGGACGGGCTCTACGATGCGCCGCCGGGCGCCGGTAGCGCTGCCAAGCTCGTGCCGGTGATCGAGCGCATCACGCCGGCCATCGAGGCGATGGCGGGCGCCGCCGGCTCGGAACTCTCGCGCGGCGGCATGCTGACCAAGATCGAGGCCGGCAAGATCGCCACGACCGGCGGCACCCATATGGTGATCGCCTCGGGCCGCGTGCCGCATCCGCTCAAGGCCATCGCCGACGGCGGACGCTGCAGTTGGTTCCTCACGCCCGCAAACCCGGTGACCGCGCGCAAGAAATGGATCGGCGGCACGCTCGAACCGAAGGGCACGCTCACCATCGACGCGGGCGCGGTGGCGGCCCTGCGCAACGGGCGAAGCCTTCTGCCGGCGGGCGTCATCCGCATCGACGGCGCCTTCGCGCGCGGCGATGCCGTCGTCATCCGCGGGCCGGACGGCGCCGAGGTGGGCCGCGGGCTCGTCGCCTACGACGCCGAGGAGGCGGAGCGGATCAAGGGCCGCTCCTCCGCCGACATTCTCTCGATTCTGGGTTTCAGCGGCCGTACCGAGATGGTGCACCGCGACCATCTGGTCATCGGCCGCGCGTGAAAACCGGAGACCCCGGCTCCCACTTGGGGGCCAGGGTCCCGTTCACCGGATGGCTGAGGGGCTGGGGGGCTGGGGCACACCATCCGGCGTTGTCGGGACAACGCGCGGGGCAAGGCCTCGTTCCGGCCCGGTCCGGCTATTTTCGGCCGGCTGCTCTCCGGCCGGCGCGGCCACGGCTGTGGCGCGTGCGCGCGGCCTGATCGGCCGGCAGGCGGACCCGCCGTCCGTCCGGAAACTCCAGATATCGCAACGAGATACGCAGATCGCCGTCGCCCTCGCGGCGGCCCTCGATCACGTAGCGGGTGCCGACGGGAAACCGGCTGGGAAGACGCTCGACTTGGGAACTCATGCAGAACCTCCGGGGTACACGGTACCCCCCACGCGACAAGTAAGAGCAGCCCGTCGCGACAGTTCCATGGCAGTGCGTAAAACCGTCCGGAGTCCTGTGGATCGCTGTGGAGAAGGCCTGAGACGTCCGGATTCGCGCGCGATTCGCGAAGCGACTTCGCGCCTCACCCGTCGAGGCCGAATCCGTTCTCCTGCGCCAGCGCCTTGAGCGACGACTCCGGCCGCGCACCCAGGTGACTGATTACCTCGGCGGCGGCGAGTGCGCCGAGCCGCGCGCAGTCGCGATATTCTTCTCCCCGCGATAAGCCGACGAGAAACCCCGCCGCGAACAGATCACCGGCGCCGGTGGCGTCGACCAGGCGCTCGATCGGGACCGCCGGCACCGCGTCGGTCTCTTCGCGGGTGACCACGAGGCAGCCCTTCTCGCTGCGCGTGATCACCGCGAGCTTGGCGTCGGCGCGCAGCGCACTGAGTGCGGTGTCGAAATCCGCGGTCTGGTAGAGGCTGTGCAGTTCGCGCTCGTTGGCGAAGATGAGATCGACGGTGCCCTTGCGGATCAGGTCCAGAAACTCGGCGCGATAGCGGTCGACGCAGAACGCGTCCGACAGCGTCAGCGCAACGTCGCGCCCTGCGCCGTGCGCGATCTTCGCCGCCTTGAGGAACGCCTCCTTGGCGTGCGGCGGGTCCCACAGATAGCCCTCAAGATAGATGATGCCGGAGGCCGCGATGGCATCGGCGTCGATATCGTTCGGATGCAGGTCCTGCGCGGCGCCGAGATAGGTGTTCATGGTGCGCTCGCCGTCCGGCGTGACGAGGACGTAGCAGCGCGCCGTCGAGGGACCGTCAGAGGCGGGCGGCGTGTCGAAGGCGACGCCGGCGGCGCGGATGTCATGTGCGAACACGCGTCCGAGTTCGTCATCGCGCACCTTGCCGACGAAGGCCGCGCGCGCGCCCAGGCTCGCCACCCCGACGATCGTGTTTGCCGCCGATCCGCCCGACACTTCGATCGCCGGTCCCATGGCCTCGTAGATGGTCGCGGCGCGCGGTTCGTCGATCAGCGCCATGCCGCCCTTGTGCATGCCCTGCTTGACCAGGAAGGCGTCGTCGGTGCGAGCGAGCACGTCGACGATGGCGTTGCCAATGCCGAGCACGTCAAATCGAGTCGAAGCCATGAACCCCTCTGCGCCGTATGGTTTGAAGGCGCGCACTATAACGGTCGCTTGGACTGACACAATCGCCGGCAGCGAACGGCGCTCGCCGCGTGCGGCTGCGAGCCGGCCGAAACGGGCCCCTGCCCCGCCCATCGACCGCCGCTCCCGGCGCCGGCGCGGGGCTTGCGCGGCGTTGGGCGGACGTGGCATCTGGCAGCGCAATTGGCGAGGTCTTCGGGATGGCTTTCAAGCAGCGCGTATTTTCCGGCGTTCAGCCGAGCGGCAACCTGCACCTGGGCAATTATCTCGGTGCCATCATGAAGTTCGTCGCGCTGCAGGACACCCACGACTGCATCTACTGCGTGGTCGACCTGCACGCCATCACGGTCTGGCAGGATCCCGCCGAACTGCCGAGGGCAATCCGCGACGTGACGGCGGCGTACCTTGCCTGCGGCATCGATCCGAAGAAGCACATCGTGTTCAACCAGAGCCAGGTCGCCGAGCACGCCGAGCTTGCCTGGGTGTTCAACTGCGTCGCACGACTAGGCTGGCTCAACCGGATGACCCAGTTCAAGGAGAAGGCCGGCAAGGATCGCGAGAACGCGTCGGTCGGGCTCTACGCCTATCCGGCGCTGATGGCGGCCGACATCCTGGTCTATCGCGCCACGCACGTGCCGGTCGGCGAGGACCAGAAGCAGCATCTCGAACTGTCGCGCGACATCGCGCAGAAGTTCAACAACGACTTCGGCCAATCCATTCATGCGCACGGTTACGGCGAGGCGTTCTTTCCGCTGCCCGAGCCGCTCATCCAGGGACCGGCGACACGCGTGATGTCGCTGCGCGATGGCACCAAGAAAATGTCGAAGTCGGATGCATCCGATCAGTCGCGCATCAATCTCACCGACGATGCCGAGGCGATTGCACTGAAAGTGCGGCGCGCCAAGACCGATCCGGAGCCGCTGCCGAGCGAAGAGAAAGGCCTCGATAACCGGCCCGAGGCCGACAACCTCGTCGGCATCTATGCCGCACTCGCGGAATCCAGCAAGGCCGCGGTGCTTGGGCAGTTCGGCGGCGGGCAGTTCTCGACGTTCAAGGCGGCGCTGGTCGATCTCGCGGTCGCCAAGCTCGGGCCGATCAATTCCGAGATGAAGAAGCTCGTCGCCGACGCGCCCTACATCGATTCGGTTCTGGCCGACGGCTCCGCGCGTGCGCAGGTGATCGCCGCCGAAACCATGAAGGCCGTCAAGGATATCGTCGGTTTTGTGCGGCGGTAGGTAAGGGCGGTTCAGGATTCCTCTCGCGCCGATTTTTCTCCATCATCGAGCAGGGCCTCGACAACCGAGGCGCTCTCTCCGAAGGTTACAATCGACGCGGGAAGTCCGATCAGTACCAGCGGGCACGGGTTTCCAACGCCTCGCTGAATGCGCTCGTCCAACTTGCTCCAATGAGTTGTTGCAGTACCAAATTTGTCGCTCACGAAATGGTCGACCCAGGCGTCGCGGAATGGAATTGGATTCCTGGCGCGCTCAACGCGCTTTTTAACTTCCGCAATTTGCCGACGTGTCGGATTGAGGCCAATTCGTTCCATATCGTTGTGCGAGTCGATCTTCGTTTCATCCGCAAATCGCCGGACAAGGCTGCGCATCGCATCCTGCAGGCTTGCTCCGCGCGTGATGACGACCCCTAGTGAAATCGCGCCATCGGCGTGAAGCCTTTTGAAATTCTCCAGATCACGATCGAAGAACGGGTCCTTGTTGTTCCATTCGATCTCCAGCGCGACGGTTCCGGCGGTGAATGTTCGAACATGATCCACCTCGTGCGACTGTGCTTCACGCTCAATCCCATCGATGATCCGTTGCACAATGAAACTATGCTTGCGCCAACCCTGTTGATGAAGCGCGTTGCGAAGCCGTTGGGTGCCCTTCGTCTCTCCACCACCCGAGCCGATAATCTCCTCGATGGGAATTTTGGACTCCAGCAGCACTTGCTCTAGTTGCTCGCTAACCTCGGAAAAGTCGGCGCTCAAAATGGCCTTCGCGTGGGAGCGAAACTCGACCTGGAAGCCATCTTGTCCGAGGCGATCGAACATTATTTATCACCAACTATCTTGAGAACGTAACAGGAACATGATATATTGTGCTTCCAATCAGCGCTAGACCACCTCGTTAATGCGTGACCATTTGGATCGAGCATCAATGGACCTTATTCGGTTCGCGAACGGCCGACGCTTCGCTACGGTTCTTGCAGATCCTCCTTGGCAGTTTACCAACAAGACCGGGAAAGTAGCACCTGAGCACCGGCGACTATCGCGCTACGGCACGATGAAGCTCGACGAGATTGCTGCGTTGCCGATCGAGCAGATCGCCGCGCCAACGGCACACCTTTATCTTTGGTGTCCAAATGCTCTGTTGCCCGAGGGCATAGCGGTGCTGCAAGCGTGGGGCTTCCGCTACAAGTCCAACATTGTTTGGCACAAGGTGCGCAAAGACGGCGGGCCGGATGGTCGCGGCGTCGGTTTTTATTTTCGGAACGTTACCGAACTTGTTCTGTTCGGCGTGCGGGGAAAAAATGCCCGCACGCTCGCTCCTGGACGGCGACAGGTAAATTTTATTGCGACGCGAAAGCGCGAACATTCGCGCAAACCCGACGAACAGTACGACCTGATCGAAGCATGTAGCCCGGGGCCGTTCCTCGAGTTGTTTGCGCGCGGAACGCGCAAGGGTTGGGCCACATGGGGGAATCAAGCTGCTGACGATTATCGGCCTACGTGGAAAACGTACGCTAATCATTCACAAGCCGAGAAGCCGTTGATCGCCGCCGAATGACGGCGTGACAGCGCTCACCCGCACTTGCGATCCGCCTTGTCCGACGGCCAACTGTCGTGGCAGATTCATACTATAATTGGTTGCGACGCCGGGCACGGACCGGCGCCAGCCCGGGGAGCCGATGAGCAAGAAGCGCCGCAGCTACGAGGCCGGACACTCGCCGAAATTCCTGGTCGTCATCGACGACACGCCGGAATGCGACCGCGCGGTCTATTTCGCGAGCCGCCGGGCGCTGCGCATCGGCGCGGCCGTGATCATGCTGCGCGTCATCGAAATGCACGACCGCAATCAGCAGTGGCTCGGCGTCGGCGACATCATGCGGGCGGAGGCGAACGAGGAGGCGAACGCCGTGCTCGATCGCTACGCGGCGCGCGCATCGAGCATCACGGGCGTCATGCCGGAGCGGGTGATCCGCGAGGGCGACAAGGTGAAGGAGTTGTTCGATCTCATCGAGGAGGACGAGGATATCGCGATCCTCGTCCTTGCCGCCGGGACCAGCAACGAGGGGCCGGGCCCGCTGGTCGCAAGTCTTGCCAACACGGCGGACAACTATCCGGTGCCGATCGCCATTGTGCCCGGGCACCTGAGCGACGAAGAACTCGACACCATGTCGTGAGCGTTGCAACGTCGTGAGCGCCGCGCTTTCTTCCCTCGCCCCGCGAAGCGGGAGATGGATTGCCCTGCCGCCGCGGCCACCAACACCGGACCAAAAACTCATGTGCGAATCCGCGCCGAAGAAAACCTACAGTTGGAGGGGCTGGAGCGATATTCCCGCGCCCCGGATCGCGGCGGCGACGGCGCCGTGGACCGACCTGTCGCACCGCATCACCGAGGATTTGTCGCGCATCCCGTTCTTTCCGCGGCCCGTCATCCGGCAGATCGCGACCGCGCCGATTCGCATCACCGAAATCCACATGGTGGTGCATCACGGCACCCACTTCGATGCACCGCGCCATTTCATCGCCGATGGCCCGACCATCGACGAAGTGCCGCTCGATCGCCTCTACGGCCAAGGGCGTGATCTGGCACATCGACGCGCCCGACCGGGGCGCCATCGACGTCGACGACCTCGAGCGCGCGACCCCGCGCATGCAGGCGGGCGATATCGTGCTCATCGACACCGGCTGGTGGCGCCACGTGAATACGGAGCGGTACGAGGAGCACCCGTTCCTCACCGCCGAGGCGGCGGACTGGCTGGTCGCGCGCGGCGCCAAGCTTGTCGGCATGGACAACAGCACGCCCGACCAGGCGCCGCACTACCGGCGCAAGGACTACGATTTCCCCGTGCACAATACGTTGCTGAGCCATGGCGTTCTGATCGCCGAGCACGTGACCAACATGACGGCGCTGGCGGGCCGGCGGGTCGAGATCATGTTCCTCGGCCTCAACATCGCCGGATCGGACGGCGCACCTGCCAGGGTCGTCGCCCGACCGGCGGGCTAGGCGATTTTGCCAGGGTTGAAGTTCCGCCCAAAAGCGCCACGTAGTGTGCTAACAAGCGATGGTCAGCCAACGGATTTCGCCTTAGGTCCGTTGCGGTTCTAAGGAGCAAGCCATGTTCATCCAGACCGAGCCCACCCCGAACCCGGCGACACTGAAGTTCCTGCCGGGGCGCGCGGTGCTGGCGAGCGGCACGCTCGACCTGCGCGACAAGGACGCCGCCGCCGCGCAGTCGCCGCTCGCGGAGCGGCTGTTCGAGATCAACGGCGTGACCGGCGTATTTTTCGGCTCCGATTTCATTTCAGTCACCAAGACCGACGGCGAATGGCAGCAGCTCAAGCCCGCGATCCTCGGCGCCATCATGGAGCACTTCATGTCCGGCGCGCCGCTGGTGCGGAGCGAAGACGGCACCGGAGCCGAGGACGAGGAGGAGTTCTTCGAGACCAAGGACACCGAGACGGTCGCCACCATCAAGGAACTGATCGAGACGCGGGTGCGTCCGGCGGTCGCGAATGACGGTGGCGACATCACCTTCCGCGGCTTCAAGGACGGGATCGTGTTCCTGCACATGAAGGGCGCCTGCTCGGGCTGTCCGTCGTCCACCGCGACGCTGCGCCACGGCATCCAGAACCTGCTACGGCACTATGTGCCGGACGTGGTCGAGGTCCGGCCGGTTTAGTTTCGGAGACTACGTGCGGATTTTGACCGCTCATGCCCGCGAAAGCCGGCATCCAGCGTTTCTGGCCGACACGCGTTTCGATTAAACGGGGTTGGGTCCCCGCTTTCGCGGGGACGAGCGGAGAGCTGATTCGCTCGCATGCGCGTCCTTGCCATCGACACCGCGCTCGAAGCCTGCTCGGCGGCCGTGCTCGATCTTGATCGCGGCGGCATCGTCGCGAGCGAAACCATCCCGATGGTGCGCGGGCATGCCGAAGCCCTGATGCCGCTGATCGCCCGCGTGATGGACCTGGCGGAAGCCGAGTTTGCCGGTCTCGACCGCATTTCGGTCACCACCGGTCCGGGCAGCTTCACGGGGCTGCGGGTCGGCATCTCGGCAGCGCGTGGCTTGGCGCTCGCGTCCGGCAAGCCGGCGATCGGCCTCTCCACCCTCTCCGGATTCGCGGCACCGCATATCGCCGAGGACGACACCAGCAACGTCGTCGTGGCGATCGACGCGCGGCACGATCACGTCTATCTGCAGATTTTCGGCACCAACGGCCGCACGATCGTTGCCCCGCGCATTGCTCCTGTCCGGGAAGCTGTGCGCGCCGCGATGACCGCGCCGGCGCGGCTCGTCGGCTCCGGTGCCAATCTGCTCGCCGCGGTCTGGCCGAGGAATGCCGAGCAGCCGCTGCTGATCGAGCAGCGCAGCGCCCCCGACATCGCCTGGATCGCGCGGCTCGGCGCCGCCGCGGCCGACGGCTATGCGTCGCCCAAGCCTCTCTATCTGCGCGCGCCTGACGCGCAGCCGCAGGACGCGGCCCGGCTGCCGCGGCGATGATGGGCTTTCTCGCCCGCTGGTTCGCGCGCCGCGAACCGATCCTCTCGGAAGCCGGCCCGCGCGACGCGGCGGCGATCGCGCGTTTGCATGCTGCCTCGTTTCATCGCGGCTGGAGCGACGGCGAGATCGAACGCATGCTGCGCGACCGTCACGTGCTCGCGCACCGGGCGATGAGCGGACAAAGCCTCGCGGGCTTCATCCTGTCGCGGCTCGTCACCGGCGAGGCCGAAATCCTGTCGGTCGCGGTCGCGGCGGCGCGGCGCGGCAAAGGGATGGCGCGGCGTCTCCTCGATCTGCATCTGCGCCGGCTCGCGGGCCTGGGCGTGCGCACGGTGTTTCTCGAAGTCGAGGAGGGTAACAGTCCGGCGCTGCGGCTCTATCGCCGCGCGGGATTTCGCCAGGTCGGCCGCCGCGAAGGCTACTATCAGGAGAGCAAGGGCGCGGCTGCGCTCGTGCTTCGGCGCGACCTTTAAGTCGTTCCACTCTTCTTCATAACGCGTTGGAAACGGATGGATTCCACACCCGGGGCCGTGTTATTCGAGAGCGACGGAGAGAGGCGCCGTGAACGCATCCAGACCCGCGGATATCGAAGCCCAGTGCGCCGCACGCGGCATGCGCATGACCGAGCAGCGCCGGGTGATCGCGCGCATCCTGGCCTCATCGGCCGATCATCCCGACGTGGAGGAGCTGTACCGGCGCTGCGCGGCGGTGGACAATCGCATCTCGATCTCGACCGTCTACCGCACCGTGAAGCTGTTCGAAGACGCCGGCATCATCGAGCGGCACGATTTTCGCGACGGGCGCGCGCGCTACGAGCAGATGCCCGACACCCACCACGACCACCTGATCAACCTGCGCACCGGCGAGGTGATCGAGTTTCAGTCCGAGGAGATCGAGGCGCTGCAAGCCGAGATCGCGCGGCGGCTGGGCTATCGCCTGGTCGATCACCGGCTCGAGCTCTATGCGGTGCCGCTCGACGAGAAGTCGAAGCGCTGATCCTGGCGCTGATCCTGCCCGGCCGTGATCCGCGCGGCGCGATGGCCCGGCAACCGAGCCGGTGGCCGCCATTTCTTTTTACGCGGAAAAACGCTAAGACCAGCGCCGAAAGGCCGATTGGCGGGTTTCACAAAGCAAATTCAATGATTTGATCGGCATGAACGGGCCGCGCAAAGTCCACATCAAGTCCTTTGGCTGCCAGATGAACGTCTACGATTCCTTTCGTATGGCGGACACGCTTGCGCCCGAAGGCTACGCCGAGACGACGGCGCCCGAGGGGGCCGACCTCGTCATCCTCAACACCTGCCACATTCGCGAGAAGGCGGCCGACAAGGTCTATTCCGAGCTCGGCCGTTTGCGTGTGCTCAAACAGGAGGCCGCGCTCGAAGGCCGCCGCGTCGTCGTCGCGGTCGCCGGCTGTGTCGCGCAGGCCGAGGGCCGGGAGATCATCCGCCGCGCCAACGTGGTCGACATCGTGGTCGGCCCGCAAAGCTATCATCGCCTCCCCGATCTCCTCGCTCGGGCCGAAACCGGCGAGAAGGTGATCGACACCGAATTTCCGCTCGACGACAAGTTCGACAGCCTCGCGGCGCCGAGCCAGCGGGCGATCCGCGCGCGCGGAGTCTCGGCCTTCGTCACCGTGCAGGAAGGCTGCGACAAGTTCTGCACGTTCTGCGTCGTGCCTTATACGCGCGGCGCCGAATCCTCGCGGCCGGTCGCCGGCATCATCGCCGAGGTGGAACGGCTTGCGGAAGCGGGCGTGCGCGAAGTCACGCTGATCGGACAGAACGTCAACGCCTATCACGGCGAGGCCTCGGACGGCCGGGCGTGGACGTTGGGACAACTGCTGCATCGGCTTGCCGACATTCCCGGCATTGCACGGCTGCGCTACACCACCAGCCATCCTTGCGACATGGACGACAGCCTGATCGCCGCGCACCGCGATCTGCCGGCGCTCATGCCGTTCCTGCATCTGCCCGTGCAGACCGGGTCGGATCGTCTTCTCGCGGCCATGAACCGCCGCCACACTCGCGCGGACTACCTTGAGGTTCTGGCGCGGGTGCGCGACGCGCGGCCCGACATGGCGTTCACCTCCGACTTCATCGTCGGCTTTCCAGGCGAGAGCGAAGACGATTTCCGTGCCACGATCTCGCTGGTCGACGAAGTCGGGTTTGCGAGTGCGTTCACCTTCAAGTACTCGCCGCGGCCCGGCACGCCGGCGGCCGACATGACGAAGCAGATTCCCGAGGATGTGAAATCGGAGCGGTTGGCGCGGCTGCAAGCCGCCATCGACCGGCACTATGCGGCCTTCAGGCAGCGCTGCGTCGGCCGCACCTTCGATATTTTGTTCGAAAGGCGCGGCCGCCATCCTGGCCAGCTTGCCGGACGTTCCCCATATCTCCTGCCGGTGCAGGTGATAGCCCCGGCTGGGATGATCGGCGAGATTGCAGCAGTGACGATTACCGATGTCCGCCCCAACAGTCTGATTGGGGCGCTCGCGAGTTCGCGCGCAAACGCGGAACCGACGCTCGCGAGGGTGGAAGGCTAATGGCATTGCGCCCCTCTCGCCCGGACAATGCATCCTTCGTCCCCTCGCCGGCGACCGTCGGTGACAACACCGCAACCCAGGTCGTGCTCGCCTTCGACGATAACCGGCTTGCCTCCATGCTGTTCGGTCAATACGGACAGAACCTCGCTCTGATCGAGCGCAGACTGGGCGTGGTCGCCGAGCAGCGCGGCAATCACGTCACCATCGACGGCTCACGCGACGCCGTCGAACAGTCGCGGCGCGTGCTGGAAGGCCTCTACGAGCGGCTCAAGCGTGGCGACGAACTCGCGTCCGGCGACGTCGATGGTGCGATCCGGCTGGCGATCGCCCAGGGCTCGCTGTTCGACTATGACCCCGCCACCGCACGGCCGAGCTTCGAGGAGATCAACCTGCGCAAGCGCCCGGTGCGCGCGCGCACCGCCGCGCAGGACGCCTATATCCGCGCGCTGCGCCGGCATGCGCTGGTGTTCGCGGCGGGGCCCGCCGGCACCGGTAAGACCTGGCTCGCGGTGGCGCACGCGGTGCAACTGTTCGAGCGCAAGGAGGTGGACCGTATCGTGCTGTCGCGGCCGGCGGTCGAGGCCGGCGAGCGGCTCGGCTTCCTGCCCGGCGACATGCGCGAGAAGGTCGATCCGTATCTGCGGCCGATCTACGACGCGCTCTACGATCTGATGGATGCCCGCATCGTCGAGCGTGCCATGCAGAACGGAGAATTCGAGATCGCGCCGCTCGCGTTCATGCGCGGACGTACGCTGTCGAACGCGATCGTGATCCTCGATGAGGCGCAGAACACGACGTCGATGCAGATGAAGATGTTTCTCACCCGGCTCGGCGAGAACAGCCGCATGATCGTGACCGGCGATCCGAGCCAAGTCGATCTGCCGCCCGGCCAGACGTCCGGCCTGCACGAAGCGACGCGGTTGTTGCGCGATGTCGAGGGCATCGGTCATGTCACTTTCAGCGCGCAGGACGTGGTCCGCCACGAGCTCGTGGCGCGCATCGTCGATGCCTATGACCGGGCGGCGTTGGCGAACAGGTCGGGGCCGCCGGAATGAGCGCCGATCGCTCTTCGGTTCTCGCTGCGTCTGCCGGGTCGCACGCGCGGGCTGCGCCGCGGCACAAGCCGCGCCTCAAGCGACGATCGCCTGGGCCCAAGATCGAGATCATCGTGCGCGCGCCGCAGTGGCGGGGCGAATGCGAAGCGAAGAAGATAGTGCGTGAGGCGATCGCTGAGGCGGCCGCCGCGGCGTCAACAACGGCCGGTGAGCTTGCTATTGTGCTGACCGATGATTCGGCCATCCGCACTCTCAATCGGGACTGGCGGGGCAAGGACGCGGCGACCAACGTGCTCTCGTTTCCGGCGCCGGCAATGAGCGGCGACAATGAAGTGGTAACTCTGCTCGGTGATATCGTAATCGCGTACGAAACCACCGCGCGCGAGGCGGCGGCGGAGAACAAGCCGTTCGGGCATCATCTCGCCCACCTCGCGGTGCACGGATTTCTCCATCTTGTCGGTTACGATCACGAAACCGACCAGGAGGCGGATGCGATGGAACAAATGGAGACGACCATCCTGGCGCGCATCGGCGTCCCGGACCCCTATATTTTCCGCGATGCCCGGATTTGACACTATCTAAGCCGCGACGCGATCAACCTGACATCAGCACGCCCTGGATCACAGGATCCGACATTTTCAACTCCATGCCCGATTCCGACCCACAAGGTCCGAGTGATACCGTTCCTCCCGTGAGCGAGGTGCGCAATCTGCCGGTGCCGATCCCACGCCCGAGCGAGGTCGCGCGCGGAAACGGCGAGGGGTTCTTTGCGCGAGCATTGCGCGCGATCTTCGGATGGAAATCGACCTCGATCCGCGCCGACCTCAAGGACGTGCTCGATGCCGGCATCGGCACGCATGGGTTCTCCCCGCAGGAGAGCACCATGCTCAAGAACATCCTCGCGCTGCGCGAGCGGCGTGTCGAGGATGTCATGGTCCCGCGTGCCGACATCGTCGCGGTGCAGAAGGACATCGTGCTCGGCGAATTGATGAAGGTGTTCGAGGGCGCCGCCCATTCGCGCCTCGTGGTCTATGACGAGACCCTCGACGGCGCGATCGGCATGGTCCACATCCGCGACCTCATTGCCTTCATGACGGCGCGCGCGGCGGCCGCGAGCGCCGGTTCGCGCCGCAAGAAGCCGTTTCCGGCCGGGCTCGATCTCAAGGCGATCGATCTCGCGATGCCGCTGTCGTCCGCCAAGCTCATCCGCGAGATTTTGTTCGTGCCGCCGTCGATGCCGGCAATCGATCTGCTCGCCAAGATGCAGGCGACCCGCATCCACCTCTCGCTGGTGGTCGACGAATATGGCGGCGCCGACGGCGTCGTCTCGATCGAAGACATCGTGGAGCAGATCGTCGGCGACATCGCGGACGAGCACGACGAGGACACCGCGCCGGGAGTCGTGCGCCAGGCCGATGGATCGTTCATCGCCGACGCGCGCGCCAGCATCGAGGATGTGGCCGCGTTCATCGGACCCGAATTCGACGTGGGCGACGTGGCCAAGGACGTGGACACGCTCGCCGGCTACGTGGCGACCCGCATCGGCCGGGTGCCGGTCCGTGGCGAGCTCGTTCCCGGGCCCACGCCGTACGAGATGGAAATCGTGGATGCGGACCCGCGCCGGGTGAAGAAACTCAAGATCTATCGCAGCGTGGACCGGCCGCTCACGCGCGGCCGCGATCTGCCGCGGCGTCCCACTGCGGGCGGTCCGGCGGCCCCGGGCGCCGGGTCGCCGCCCGCGCCGACCGGCCAGTCTCAGGTCCCGACCGCAACCGAGCTTCCGGTCACGCGTGACGCGTCGGTCAAGCTCTCGCCCGACGCGTCGCCGCCAAAGTCCACGCGCCGGCCGTGACCTTCGCCCGCCTCGCCCACCCCATCGTCCTGGCCTGGGGCTGGCGCCGCATCCTGATCGCCTTTCTGGCAGGCGCTGCCACAACGCTGGCGCTGCCGCCGCTCGAAGTCTGGCCGGTGCCGTTCGTCACCTTTCCGGTTCTGGTCTGGCTGGTGGACGGCGCGGGCGCGAGCCGGCTCGGTGGGGTGATGTCGGCGGCAATCGTGGGCTGGTGGTTCGGTTTCGGATATTTCGTCGCCGGACTTTATTGGATCGGCCACGCGTTCCTGGTGGAGGCCAAGGTCTTCGGCTGGCTGCTACCGTTCGCCGTGATGGGCCTGCCGGCCTACCTCGCGCTCTTTACGGCACTCGGTTTGGCGTTGGCCCGCCTGATCTGGACGCGCGGCGCCGCGCGGGTGCTGGCGCTTGCGGTTGCCCTCACCTTTGCCGAATGGCTGCGCGGCCACGCCCTGACCGGGTTTCCCTGGAATGCCTTCGGCTATCCGCTGATGTCGCCGCTCGTTCTGGCGCAGGGCGCGGCGTTGATCGGCCTCTGGGGCATGACGTTTCTCGCAATCGCGCTCTACGCGTCTCCAGCGGTGCTGGCCGATGATCGGGCCGACACGCGGCGGCCCTGGCTGGCGCCGTCGTTAAGCGTTGTCGTGCTCGCGGCCTTGGCAATCTACGGTGCAGTGCGTCTGGTGCGGACGCCGACGACTTATGTCGAAAACGTACGGCTTCGCATCATGCAGCCGAATCTCCAGCAGGATGAGAAGTTCAACTACGCGCAGAAGCAGCAGGTGATGGCGCGTTATCTCGCGCTCTCCGATCGCGCCAACGGTCCGCAATCGGCCGGCGTGCGCGACGCGACGCATCTGATTTGGCCGGAATCGGCCTTCCCATTCTTCCTCACCCGGGAAGCCGACGCGCTCGCGCAGATCGCGACACTACTGGCTGGCGGCCCGGTGCTGATCACCGGCGGAATCCGCGCGCCGGAAGGCGCCAGCGGGCCTATCACCCGCGCCTACAACTCGGTCTATGTGATCGACCGCGACGGTTCGGTGCTCTCGGTATACGACAAGGTACATCTCGTTCCGTTCGGGGAGTATCTGCCGTTCCAATCGCTGCTCGAGCGGATCGGTCTCATGCAGCTCACCAAGGTGCGCGGCGGGTTCATCGCCGGCGACCGCCACCGTGCGATGAATGTGCCGGGTGCTCCCAGCATGTTGCCGCTGGTCTGCTACGAGATCATCTTCCCCGGGAACGTCGTGCCGCGCGGCGAGCGGCCGGGCTGGCTGCTCAACCTGACCAATGACGGCTGGTTTGGTATCAGCGCCGGACCGTATCAGCACTTCCAGCAGGCGCGGATCCGGGCCATCGAGGAGGGGCTGCCGCTGGTGCGAGCGGCAAATTCCGGAATTTCGGCCGTGGTCGACCCGCTCGGCCGGGTCATCGCGTCGCTTCCGCTCGGGACCGAGGGGGTGCTCGACGCCAACCTGCCGCAACCAGTCCCGCTGACGGTCTATGTCCGCGCGGGCGACGGTCCGGCCGCCTTGATGGTCGGGATTGGGCTCGTCATTGTCTTGCGCGCGCGACGGCGGCATCCAAATAGGGTGACGCAGAACAGGTCAGCGTGATACGCATGGCAGCGCCAAGTGACGCAAGTGGAAAAAGATTGGGGAGGCACTACAATACGCTGCGAATACGTCGCAATTGTAACTATCTACCCTGCTATTCCTTTCGGTGACCGCTAACATAAAGCAATATCTCAAGATAAGTTTTACAACCTTTTCTTGTATGAAACTGATTCTAACCGCTCGCGTGGGTTGCCTTCTGCGTTAGGACCTTGAACATTACGAAGGCCTATGGGTGCATAGAAGTTCATTATAGGAGTTTGTTAATGATGGCGAAGAAGGCCCCGAACCCGATCGACAAGCATGTCGGCAGCAGGGTTCGCATGCGCCGAATGATGCTGAGCATGAGCCAGGAAAAGCTCGGCGACGCACTGGGGCTCACCTTCCAGCAGGTGCAGAAGTACGAAAAGGGGACGAACCGCATCGGTGCGAGCCGCCTCCAGCAGATTTCCCTCATCCTGCAGGTGCCGGTGGCTTTCTTTTTCGAGGGCGCCCCGGTGCTCGCCGGCCAGCCGACCGACGGCCTGCGAGAGGCCCCCTCGCCGGCCTATGTGTCGGATTTCCTCGCCACCTCGGAGGGGCTCGCCTTGACCAAGGCGTTCATGCGGATCAAGGAGCCGAAGCTGCGGCGCCGCGTCGTCGATCTCGTCAAGGAGATTGCGGGCAACGACGACGACGATTGAGCCGCTCTCCGCCGCTCCTCCCCAGCCACCGACAATCGCTGCCCACGTCAGCCCACATCTTGACCGCGTCCGGCGACGCTGCAAGAAACCCTCCGCGCGCGGCTGGCCGTGGATAAGCGGGTTGCGAGCGCGCGTTAACCAGGACAGTGGAGCGCGCCCGGCCGCAAATTCGCAATCCGCGATTTCCGCACGCGCCTTGTCCCAACAATTCGACCGATCCTGCGAGGGGAGTTTCCAGTGTCACGCGCCAACTATCTTTTCACCAGCGAGTCCGTCTCCGAAGGTCACCCTGACAAGGTCTCCGATCAGATCTCCGACGCCATCCTCGACGCCTTCATCGAGAAGGACGTCAAGCTCGGCATCGCCGACGACAGCCTGGTCAATACCCGCCTTGGCTGCGAGACGCTCTGCACCACCAACAAGATCGTCATTGCCGGCGAAGGCCGCGGCCAGCTCTTCCGCACGATCCACGGAAAGGCGGTGGTCGATCGCGAGTTGATCAGCCAGATCGCGCGCGATGTGGTCAAAGACATCGGCTACGAACAGAACGGCTTCTCTTATCAGGGTGCCGACATCGAGGTGCTGCTGCACGGCCAGTCACCCGACATTGCCATGGGCGTCGACGCCAAGAAGAAAAAGGGCGAGGAGAACGAGGGCGCCGGCGATCAGGGCATGATGTTCGGCTACGCCTGTACCGAGAGCGAGGTCTACGAGAAGGGCTCGTTCATGCCGGCCCCGATCTACTTCGCGCACAAGATCCTCAAGGTGCTCTCGGAGCAGCGCCGTTCGAACAAGCTGTTTGATCTGCAGCCCGACGCCAAGAGCCAGGTGACGGTGCAATACGTCGACGGCAAGCCGGTCGGGTGCACCAAGGTCGTAGTCTCGACCCAGCACAACGAGAAGAGCCGCAACGGCAAGAAATACACGCCCGGCATGGTGAAAGACCTGATCGGCGCTGCGGTCGAGTCCGCGCTACCGAAGGGCTGGATGCCGAAGAAGCCGTCCGACTTCCTGGTCAACCCGACCGGCAACTTCGTTGTCGGCGGACCGGACGGCGACTGCGGCCTCACCGGCCGCAAGATCATCGTCGACACCTACGGCGGCTACGCGCCGCACGGCGGCGGCGCCTTCTCGGGCAAGGACCCGACCAAGGTCGACCGCTCGGCCGCCTACGCGGCGCGCTATCTCGCCAAGAACGTGGTCGCGGCGGGCTTGGCCGACCAGTGCACGATTCAGGTCGCGTACGCGATCGGTGTCGCCGATCCGATGTCGCTCTATGTCGACACCCACGGTACCGGCAAGGCCGACGAGAAGAAGCTCGCCAAGGTGCTGGAGGAGATCTTCCCGCTGCGGCCGACGAATATCCGCCGCAACCTCAAGCTCAACCGGCCGATCTATCGCCGCACCGCCGCCTACGGCCATTTCGGCCGTGCGCCCGACAAGGACGGCGGCTTCTCGTGGGAGCGGACCGACCTCGCGGACTCGCTCAAGCGCGCGTTGCGCTGATCGCAGCGTTGCGGTGATCTGTCGGCGGCGCGATGGAGGCGCCGCCAGAGTGGTTACGGCTTCGAAGAGTTCGTCAGTCGCAGACCTGCACGCGCGGGCGCACCCAACGGATACCGTCCCAATACGCCTGACCCCTGGTCCAATAGCAGCTCACCGGCGGCGGCGGCGCCGCGTAGACGGGCGCGGGCACCACGTAGACCGGCCTCGGTCCCGCCAGAACCGAGCCGACGAAGGCGCCGGCGGCAAATCCGCCGAGCAGCCCGGCCGCGACATCGCCGGAACCGGCATTTGCCGGCGTCACCATGACCAAGCTCAACGTCACGCCTGCGACCCGAAGGGCGAATTTCATCCATCGATCTCCGTGAATGTGGCCGCGCCAATCGCCGTGGCTCCGGCGCGTTTGCCTAAGTCTTGAAGAAAGTTCTTAACGGTGGGTTAGGCTAAAGGCTTAACGGCACGCGGTTCGTGGTGATCGTTTCGTGGCGAAACCGTGGCTTTGTCGCTGGCAATAGTTAAGGAGCACGACGTTGCTGGCGATCGTAACGAGGACTGCTGAGAGGGCATGACGGAGCACACGTCTCAGCGGCGCGCGTTCTTCGGACGGCGCAAAGGCCATGCACTCAAGCCGGCGCAAGCGGCGTTGTTCGAAACGTTGTTGCCGAAACTCGCGCTCGATCCCGCCAAGCCGCCACGCGATCTGCACGCGCTGTTCGCCGTCCCGGTCGACGAGGTGCGGCTGGAAATCGGCTTCGGCGGCGGCGAACACCTGATCGCGCAGGCTGAACGTCATCCGCGCGTGGGTTTCATCGGCATCGAGCCGTTCGTCAACGGGATGGCGAAGGCGTTGGCCGCGATCGCGGCACACGATCTGCAAAATATCCGGCTGCACCACGGCGACGCCGTCGACGTGCTGGCCTGGCTGCCCGAAGCTTCCCTCGCGCGCATCGATCTGATCCATCCCGATCCGTGGCCGAAGCGGCGGCATTGGAAGCGGCGGTTCGTGCAGGATGAGAGCGTCGCGGCGCTTGCGCGAATTCTGCGGCGCGGCGGAGATTTCCGCTTCGTCAGCGACATTGCGGACTACGCGGCCTGGACGCTGGCGCGGCTGCTGCGCTCGCCGGCGTTTCTCTGGACGGCCGAGCGCGCCGACGACTGGCGGCAACCTTGGCCGGAATTTTCCGGAACACGCTACGGTGCCAAGGCCGCGCGGGAAGGTCGAGCGCCGTGCTACCTCGTCTTCCGGCGGACGTGAGCGGAAAGCGGACGGCTGCCAATGGTCAGCGGTCTTCGGGGCGCCGCACCTGCCAGAACCGCATGACGCGCTGCGCCGTCGCGGGCGAAAGGCGCTCGAAATTGGTGTAGGCGTTGTCGAGTATCTGGCTCGATGCGCCCTTGCTGCCGTGCCGCGCCGTGACGATCGCCTTCACGGTCGGCCAGCCCCAGCCGGCGGACTTGCAGAGAATGAGGATCGGGTCGGGCCGTTCGCCGCCCATCAGCCGGTCGACGATCTCGATCGGCACCGCGCACAACGCCGAGAGCGCAGCGACCGTTTCCTCGTAACGCTCCTGCTTGGCGAAATCGACCAGCGCGGGCTCGTCGAGTTTGCCTTCGCGCAGCATCGTCGCGATCGTGCTTTGAGCCGCCGAGTAGTCGCGGGGCGCCGATCGCGCGCCGACTTCAGTCGAGACCTTGGCCAGCACGCGCCGGATTTCCGCCTGCGTCTCGGGCTTCGCCGAGGCGAACAGCCGTTGCTGAACGACTTCGGTCGCCTTGAGCAAAAGGTCGCGGAACAGGCGCGGCGGAATGTCGGGACGAAGCCCGACCTTTTCGGCCAGCGCACCGTCGCTTCCTGCTTCGTCGATCAGCTTGGAAAAGCTGCTGTCGGAGAGCTTCGACGATTGGTTCTCGACGACACGGCGCATCACGGCGGGGCCGCCGCGGCTGACCAGGACGTCGGTCACCGGCTCGGCGACACCGCTACGGCTCGAGATCGCGAGCAGATGCGCCTCGCTCTTGGTTTTCGCAATATTCAAGAGATCGGATTCGGCAAGCCGGTGGGAATTGGTCAAGACCGGCCCGGCGATTGAAATATCATCGTCGTTTGCGAGCTGCCGCACCACGGCGACCGGCGCGTTGCCGACCGGCGCCAGCCGGTTCGACAACTCGGCACGCGCCTTGGATTCGATCTCGGCGATCAACCGGCTGAACACGTCGTCGAACAGTCGCACGTGATCTTCGTTGAAGCTGCTCGCCCCGTCGAGGAAGAATGCCGTGATGCGCTTGAGCGTCTCGGCCCGCCGCTCGGGCGAAGCGCGCCCGACGACCTCTTCGAGTTCTGGGATCAACGAGGCGGGGACGGACATTCCGGAACTCGACTACTCACGCGACACGGGCCCCGAATTTACGAATGAAGTCTGAAAGAACGGTTAGTTAACGACCCGTCACCAGGGCGGGCCGCCAGCAAGTTCCGCCTTGCGCAAGGCCGATAAATCGCTATATTCCGCCTATCCATTTTGGATACCTCATATCGGTCGGATTACGATCTGATCGGATTTTGAGAGTGGGCCCCCCGGGACCCGCTCTTTTTTGTTACCCGCACCCCGGCCGTTGAAGCCGGGTACGCGGGCGGAAACCAAACCAAGGGTTGCAGAGACCCAACGGGCCAGATGAACGAAACGATCGATACCCTGTCCGGTATTGAGCCGCGCCTGATCGTCGAACAGGGCGTGGCGGCGCGTGTCGCGGCGATCGTCGAGCCGGTGCTCGCGGGCCTCGGGTTGCGCCTGGTGCGGGTGCGGATTTCCGGCATGGCCGGCTGCACCGTGCAGATCATGGCGGAGCGGCCGGATGGCACCATGACGATCGAGGATTGCGAGACCGCCTCGCGCGCGCTGTCGCCGGTGCTGGACGTTGCCGATCCGATCGACCGCGCCTACCACCTCGAACTGTCTTCACCCGGCATGGATCGCCCGCTGGTGCGGCTCTCGGATTTCGAGCGCTACGCGGGCAACCAGGTGAGGATCGAGATGGCGGTCGCGGTCGACGGCCGTCGGCGCTTTCGCGGCTATCTGCTCGGCGTCGAAGGCGAGGCGGCGCGCATCCGTCGCGATGACGCGACGCCCGACGAGCCTGCCGAGGTGCTGCTGCGCATCGAGGATATGGCGGAAGCGAAAGTCATGCTGAGCGAAGCGCAGATCGCAGCCGCGCTCAAGCGGGCGAAGGCGCAGCAGGAAGCAGCCTCCGCCGAGTCAGCGCATACCAACGGGGCGGGTTCCGCCCACGAAGATCACGGGCCGTTACCGGCGAACGACCGGCGCACGGCTCAGAACGAGGGAGAGTGACCGATGGCCGTTAGCGCCAACCGGCTCGAATTGCTGCAGATCGCCGACGCAGTCGCACGCGAAAAGTCGATCGATCGCGGCATCGTCATCACCGCCATGGAGGACGCGATCCAAAAGGCGGCGCGTTCGCGCTACGGCAGCGAGACCGAAGTCCGCGCCGAGATCAATCCGAAGACCGGCGAGATGCGGTTGTCGCGGCTGCTGCTGGTGGTCGAGATGGTGGAGAACGACTCAATCCAGATCGCGCTCGAAGACGCCAAGAAGCGCAATCCCGCCGCCCAGGTCGGCGACTACATCGCGGAAGCGTTGCCGCCGCTCGAATACGGCCGCATCGCCGCGCAGTCGGCCAAGCAGGTGATCGTGCAGAAGGTGCGCGAGGCCGAGCGCGACCGGCAGTACCAGGAATACAAGGATCGCATCGGCGACATCGTCAACGGCGTCGTCAAGCGGGTGGAGTACGGCAACGTGGTGGTCGACCTTGGCCGCGGCGAGGCAATTGTCCGGCGCGACGAGATGTTGCCGCGTGAGGTGTTCCGCAACGGCGACCGCATTCGCGCGTTTATCTATGACGTGCGGCGCGAGCCGCGCGGCCCGCAGATCTTTCTGTCGCGGACGCATCCGCAATTCATGGCCAAGCTTTTCGCCCAGGAGGTGCCGGAAATCTACGACGGCATCGTCGAGGTCAAGGCGGTGGCGCGCGACCCCGGCTCGCGTGCCAAGATCGCGGTGATCTCGCGCGACAGTTCGGTCGATCCGGTAGGCGCCTGCGTCGGCATGCGGGGTTCTCGCGTGCAAGCCGTCGTGAACGAGTTGCAGGGCGAGAAGATCGACATCATCCCGTGGACCGCGGACCCGGCGAACTTCGTGGTCAACGCACTTGCGCCCGCCGAAGTCGCCAAGGTGGTGCTCGACGAGGACCGCCAGCGCATGCAGGTGGTGGTGCCGGACCAGCAGCTCTCGCTCGCCATCGGCCGGCGCGGCCAGAACGTACGGCTCGCCTCGCAGCTTACCGGCTGGGACATCGACATCGTGACCGAGCAGGAGGAGTCGGAGAACCGTCAGGCCGAGTTCGAGAAGCGCACCGCCCTGTTCGTCGAGACGCTCAATGTCGACGAGGTGGTCGGTCAGTTGCTCGCCTCGGAAGGTTTCAGCTCGGTCGAAGAACTTGCCGAGGTCGACGAGAAGGAAATCGCCGGCATCGAGGGCTTCGATGACGACACGGCGCGCGAGCTGCAGGAGCGGGCGCGTGAATTTTTAGCGAAAGAGGAGGCGGAATTGGATGCGAAACGTCGCGAACTCGGCGTCGACGATGATCTCAAGGAAATCCCCGGCGTCACAACCGCCATGCTGGTGAAGCTCGGCGAAAACGAGGTCAAGACTGTCGAGGATCTGGCGGGCTGCGCGACCGACGATCTGGTCGGCTGGACCGAGCGCAAGGATGGCGAGAGCACGCGCTTTCCGGGCTTCCTCGATGGCTTCGATCTGTCGCGTGAGGATGCCGAGGGCTTGATCATGCAGGCGCGCCTCAAGGCCGGCTGGGTCACCGAAGAGGACCTTCTGCCGCCCGCGCCGCCCGAAGAGGCGCCCGCGGATGAAGCCGCCACGGTGGCGCCGGCGTAACGTCGCGTTGGACGCAGAACGGTAAATCAGGCAGCGAATGCTCGCAGAGACGCACGATCAGACCCAGGACACGGAGCTCGACGCCGGGCCGCGCGGTGGCGCGGCCGGGAGCGAGCGGTTCTGTGCCGTCACCGGCCAGGTCATGCCGGTGGACGACATGATCCGTTTCGTCGTCGCGCCCGATGGTTCGGTCGTTCCCGATCTCAAGCGAAAGCTGCCCGGCCGCGGCCTCTGGATCACCGCAACCGGTCAGGCGCTCACCGAGGGAATCCGGCGCAAGGTCTTTGCGCGCGGGTTCAAGCGTGACGTCCGCGTGACGCCCGATCTCCTCGCAACGACCGAGCGGCTGATCGAGCGCGCGGCGCTCGATGCGCTGGCGATCGTCCATAAATCCGGCCTGGCGGCGATCGGGTTTGCCAAGACCGACGCCGCCTTGACCCACGAGCGGGTCGTGGCCCTGCTCAATGCGTCGGATGGCGCTCCCGACGGGTCGCGAAAGCTCCTTGCGGCGCTGCGCCAGCGCGAGGACGCGGACGGAATCACGGTGGTCGAGGCGTTTACCTCTGCGCAATTGGATTTGGCATTCGGACGGTCAAATGTGATACATGCTGCCCTGCTTGCCGGCCCCGGAAGCGATACGTTCATGGCGCGCGTTGGCCGCCTCGAACGCTTCCGGTCCGGTCGTCCGGAAGACCCGGGTCGTCAAGGCTTGGATCGTCAAGACCTGGTTCGTGGCAAACGGCGCTGACTGCGTCCGAGAATGAGATTGTAATGGCCGAAACGACGGAAAAGACTGGGGAAAAGAAGTTGAGCGTGAACCCCACGAAGACCTTGACGTTGAAGGGACGCAGCGTCGAGCAAGGCGTCGTACGCCAGAGCTTCAGCCACGGCCGCACCAAGGCGGTGGTGGTCGAGAAGGTGAAAAGCCGGGTGCACGGCAAGCCCGCCGCACCCGCAACTCCGGCGCCAACGAGCCGCCCCGCCACGGGCAAAGCCCCCGCACCCGCGGCTGCGCCGGCTGCTGCTGCGCCTGCTCAATCTGCGCCGGCGCCGAAGCCGTCGGGCGTCGTGCTGCGCACGCTGACCGAAGAAGAGCGCACCGCCCGTGCCCGCGCGCTCGGAGATGCGCGGCTGCGCGAAGCCGAAGAGCGCAAGATCGCCGAAGAGGAAGCGCGCATCCAGAAGGCGCGTGACGATATCGAGCGCACCGAGCGCGATGCCGCAGAAGCGCGCAAGGCCGACGAAGAAAAACGGCGCAAGCACGATCTTGAGACCAAGCGCAAGGCCGACGAAGTCGTCAAGAAGCATTTCGGCGGAGAGACGGCGACGACGGCGGCGGCGGCTACACCGGGGCTGAGGCAGCCGGGCCCGCGTCCCGCGCTCGAGGCCGAGGAGGAGGAAGCTCCTCGTCCACGCCGCGGCGCCGGAGCAGGAGCAGGAGCAGGGGCCGCACGTCCGGCGCCAGCCGCGAAGCCGGCTCGCCCGACCGCCGAGAAGCGCCGCGGCCGGCTTACGCTGGTGACCGCGCTGACCAGCGACGAGGTGCGCGAACGCTCTGTCGCGTCCTTCCGCCGCCGCACCCAGCGGCTGACCGGCCACCGTGACAGCGACACCAAGGACAAGCTGGTCCGCGAAGTAACGGTTCCTGAGTTCATTACCATCCAGGAACTCGCCAACCGCATGGCCGAGCCGTCGCGAGCGGTGATCGCTCTGCTCATGAAGCAGGGGCAGATGCTCAAGATCACCGACACCATCGACGCCGACACCGCACAGATCATCACCGAGGAAATGGGCCACACGGTCAAGCGTGTGGCGGAGTCCGACGTGGAAGAGGGGTTGTTCGACAAGGCCGACGAAACCGACACCCTCGTGTCCAGGCCGCCGGTCGTGACCATCATGGGCCATGTCGATCACGGCAAGACCTCGCTGCTCGACGCCATCCGTTCGACCAACGTGGTGTCGGGCGAAGCCGGCGGCATCACCCAGCATATCGGCGCCTATCAGGTGACCGCGCCGTCGGGCGCCAAGATCACCTTCATCGATACCCCCGGCCACGCGGCGTTCACCGCCATGCGTGCCCGCGGCGCCCGCGTCACCGACGTGGTGGTGCTGGTCGTCGCGGCTGACGACGGCGTGATGCCGCAGACCGTCGAGGCGATCCAGCACGCCAAGGCCGCGAAGGTCCCGATCATCGTGGCGATCAACAAGATCGACAAGCCCGACGCCAAGCCCGAGCGCGTGCGGAACGAACTGCTGCAACACGAGATTCAGGTCGAGACGCTGGGCGGCGAAGTGCTCGACGTCGAAGTGTCGGCGACCAAGAAGACCAATCTCGACAAGCTGCTCGAAGTGATCGGCCTGCAATCGGAAATTCTCGAGCTCAAGGCCAACCGCGAGCGGCCGGCCGAAGGCACCGTGATCGAGGCCAAACTCGATCGCGGCCGCGGCCCGGTGGCAACCGTCCTGGTTCAACGTGGTACCTTGAAAGTAGGCGACATCATCGTGGCCGGCGCCGAATGGGGCCGCGTGCGCGCGCTGGTCTCCGATACCGGCGTGGCGCTCGACAGCGCGGGTCCGTCGACGCCGGTCGAAGTCCTGGGCTTCTCCGGCACGCCGGATGCCGGCGACCGCCTCGCGGTGGTCGAGAGCGAAGGCCGTGCGCGCGAAGTCACCGACTACCGGGTGCGCCAGAAGCGCGACAAGATGGCGGCACGCGCGACCGGCATGCGCGGCTCGCTCGAGCAGATGATGAGCCAGCTCAAGACCGCCGGCCGCAAGGATCTGGCGCTCATCATCAAGGCCGACGTGCAGGGCTCACTCGAAGCCATCATCGGCGCGATCGAAAAGCTCGGTACCAGCGAGGTCGGCGCACGCGTGATCAGCTCCGGCGTCGGCGGTATTACCGAGTCCGATGTGACGTTGGCGGAAGCCTCCGGCGTGCCGATCATCGGCTTCAACGTGCGCGCCCACAAGGAAGCGCGCGAAGCGGCCGAGCGAGGCGGCATCGAAATCCGCTACTACAACATCATCTACAACCTCGTCGACGACGTGAAGGCGGCGATGTCCGGCCTCTTGGCGCCGACATTGCGCGAAACCATGCTCGGCAACGCGCAGATCCTGGAGATCTTCGCGGTCTCCAAGGTCGGCAAGGTGGCGGGCTGCCGCGTCACCGACGGCAAGGTCGAGCGCGGCGCCAACGTGCGGCTCATCCGCGACAGCGTGGTGATCCACGAGGGCAAGCTCTCGCAGCTCAAGCGCTTCAAGGACGACGCCCGCGAGGTGGCGGCCGGCCAGGAATGCGGCATGGCGTTCGAAAACTACCAGGACATGCGGGTCGGCGACGTGATCGAGTGCTACCGCGTCGAGACGGTGCAGCGGTCGCTGTAGACGAACGGCTTTTTAGCCCGCGGGATCGCACCTCACTGTCATGCCCGCGAAAGCGGGCATCCAGCCACACAGGCGGCACCGGCGATCGTGGCATAGACTGGATCATCCGCTTGCGCGGATGATGACACAGAGCGGAACTCATGGCCCGTCAGCATCGCGATCATCCGGCCAGCGCGTCGCAGCGCCAGCTTCGCGTCGGCGAGTTGATCCGGCACGCGGTCGCCGAGATGCTGGCGCGCGGCGAGGTGCATGATCCGGTGCTCGAAAGCCACATGATCACGATCCCGGAAGTGCGCATGACGGCGGACCTCAAGCTGGCGACCATCTACGTCATGCCGCTCGGCGGGCGCGACGCGAAAGAGGTGATCGCGGCGCTCGAGCGCAATAAACGGTATCTGCGCGGGGAGATCGCGCACCATGTTAACTTAAAATTTGCTCCTGAAATTCGATTCCGCGTTGACGAACAATTCGACGAGGCGGAACGAATAGAGAAGCTTCTGCGAACACCTGTGGTCCAGCGCGACCTCGACACCAAACCGGCCGACGAGGAGTAACGATGGACAACGAAACGACGGTGTCGGCGGAGGTTAATGCCTCCGGCGGCCAGCGCCGGCGCGAAAAGCGCGACGTGCACGGCTGGGTGGCACTCGACAAGCCGGTCGGCATGACTTCGACGCACGCGGTGAGCGTGGTTAAGCGCGTGTTTAAGGCGCGCCGCGCCGGACACGCCGGCACGCTCGACCCACTTGCGTCCGGCGTGCTGCCGATCGCACTCGGGGAGGCAACCAAGACAGTCCCGTTCGTGATGGATGGCCGCAAGCGCTATCGCTTCACGGTGCGCTGGGGCGAAGAGCGCGACACCGACGACGCCGAGGGCCGCGTCATTGCGACCAGCGCAGAGCGTCCGAGCGTCGAGGCCATCCGCGGGCTCCTGCCAGGATTCACCGGTACGATCGCGCAGGTGCCGCCGCGCTATTCCGCCGTGAAGATCGCCGGCGAGCGCGCCTACGATCTCGCGCGCGAGGGCGAAGTCGTGGAGCTCGAGCCACGGCCGGTCGAAATCCATCGCCTCGACCTGGTCGACAATGCCGGTTCGTCCGATCCGGATCGTGCGGTGTTCGAAGCCGAATGCGGCAAGGGCACCTATGTGCGGGCGCTCGCCCGCGACATGGGACGCTTGCTCGGCTGCTTCGGCCATGTCGTTGAATTGCGCCGGACCCTGGTCGGACCGTTCAGCGAGGACGCGGCGGTGACGGTCGAGGCCTTGCAGGAGCTTGCCCAGGCGCACGATCCGGCGCCCGCGGTCGGTGCGAGCGGTTCGGCGCTGCTTCCCGTCGCAGTCGGGCTCGCGGCGCTGCCGTCCTTGTCGGTGAGCCAGGGTGATGCCGCGCGCCTTGCCCGTGGGCAGTCGGTGCTGCTGCGCGGGCGCGACGCCCCCATCATGGCGGGCTGGATCGCGGTCTCGACGCAGGGCTCGTTGATCGCGCTCGCCGAGGTCGAGAAGGGCGAACTTCACCCCCGGCGCATCTTCAACCTCGGGCAGATACGACGGTAGCCGAACAAGCATCCGCGAACTCGGTCGGCTCCTCTCCCGCTTGCGGGGGAGGGGTGGGGAGGGGGTGATATTGCACGAATCCCTATTTGTGCCCCCTCCCTATCCCTCCCCCGGCGAAAGGGTGTTCACGCCCGTCTTCGACGGGCTATGCGGGAGAGGGGACGCCCGCAGCGCGAATCCGGCTCATATAAACGCAGTCCATCCGCCGCCCTTGACCCCGCCGGTCCCCTCCTATATCTCGCCGGTGCGCGGGTTATTTGCCCGCGCATATCGCTTGTGGCGACCGCGCTGGACGACATCCTGGCCCGGCCGCAGTCCTTGAAACTGATAACAAAAGGATCCCCGATGTCGATTACCGCCAGCCGCAAGGCTGAAGTCATCAAGACCTATGCGACCAAGAACGGCGACACCGGTTCGCCGGAGGTGCAGGTAGCGGTCCTTTCGGAACGCATCAACAATCTCACCGAGCACTTCAAGAGCCACGTCAAGGACAACCACTCCCGGCGTGGATTGCTCAAGCTCGTGTCCCAGCGGCGTCAACTGCTCGATTATCTCGCTCGTGTGGACGAAGGGCGTTACAAGTCGTTGATCGAGCGGCTGGGTATTCGCCGCTGACTTGCATTGCGCGCGGCGTGGCCGCGCGTACACCCGGCGGATGCCAGGGTTCATCCGCCGTATCATCCGGCAGCGAGGCCGCTGCCGATTTCAGCGACGGGTCCGATCATCGCCCGTGCGCATACTGGAAGGCCCGAAGGCCATGGCAGGATCGCTGGATGCTGGTGGGCGACGCGGATCATCCGCGCGGATCAGCATCTCGCCGTCTTGCCCATGGCTTTCGTCACTTCCGCGAAACCATGAAAGACAATCGCAATGTTCGATATTCATCGTGTTGAGCTCGACTGGGGAGGGCGCAAGCTCGTCCTAGAGACCGGCAAGATCGCGCGCCAGGCCGACGGCGCCGTCGTCGCCACGTATGGCGAGTCCAAGGTGCTCGCCACCGTCGTCGCCGCCAAGGAGCCGCGCGCGGGCGTCGACTTCCTGCCGCTCACGGTCGACTACCAGGAGAAATTCTACGCCGCGGGCCGCATTCCCGGCGGCTACTTCAAGCGCGAAGGCCGTCCGACCGAGAAGGAGACGCTGGTCTCGCGGCTGATCGACCGTCCGGTGCGGCCGTTGTTCGCCGACGGCTGGCGCAACGAAACCCAGATCATCGTGACGACCCTGTCGCACGATCTGGAGAACGATCCCGACGTGCTGGCGTTGGTGGCATCCTCGGCCGCGCTCACGCTCTCGGGCGTGCCGTTCATGGGCCCGATCGGCGCCGCGCGCGTCGGCTTCATCAACAACGAATACGTGCTCAATCCGCAGCTCGACGAAATGACGGAGAGCCAGCTCGATCTCGTCGTCGCCGGCACGGCCGACGCCGTTCTGATGGTCGAGTCGGAGGCGAAGGAGCTCAACGAAGAGGTCATGCTGGGCGCCGTGATGTTCGGCCACCGGCATTTCCAGCCGGTGATCGAAGCGATCATCAAGCTCGCCGAGAAGGCCGCGAAAGAGCCGCGCGAACTCACCGTCGTCGACAATTCCGCGCTCGAAAAGGAGATGCTCGGCCTGGTCGAAGGCGACCTGCGGTCAGCCTACGCGATCCCCGACAAGATGGCGCGCCATAAGGCGGTCGACGCCGCCAAGGCCAAGGTGATGGAGTATTACTTCCCGGGCGGCACCGAGAATCCGGTGTTCGGCAAGTTGCGCGTCGCCGGCGTGTTCAAGGAGCTCGAAGCCAAGATCGTGCGCTGGAACATTCTCGACACCGGCAAGCGCATCGACGGCCGCGACGTCAAGACCGTCCGGCAAATCGTGGCCGAGGTAGGCGTGCTGCCGCGTGCGCACGGCTCCGCGCTGTTCACCCGCGGCGAAACCCAGGCGCTGGTCATCGCCACGCTCGGCACCGGCGAGGACGAGCAGTGGATCGATGCGCTGCATGGGACCTACAAGGAAAACTTCCTGCTGCACTACAATTTTCCGCCCTTCTCGGTCGGCGAGACCGGCCGCATGGGCGGCCCGCGCCGCCGCGAAATCGGCCATGGCAAGCTCGCCTGGCGCGCCATCCATCCGATCCTGCCGGCGCATCACGAGTTTCCGTACACGCTGCGCGTCGTTTCGGAGATCACCGAGTCGAACGGCTCGTCCTCGATGGCGACCGTGTGCGGGTCCTCGCTCGCGCTCATGGATGCCGGCGTTCCGCTCAAGCGGCCGACCGCCGGCATCGCGATGGGCCTGATCCTCGAGGACAAGCGCCATGCGGTGCTGTCCGACATTCTCGGCGACGAGGACCATCTCGGCGACATGGACTTCAAGGTGGCGGGCACCGAGAACGGCGTCACCTCGCTGCAGATGGACATCAAGATCGCCGGCATCACCGAGGAGATCATGCGCGTGGCGCTCGGCCAGGCGCGCGACGGGCGACTGCACATTCTCGGTGAGATGGCGAAGGCGTTGACCTCCGCGCGCGCCGAACTCGGCGAGCACGCACCGCGCATCGAGGTGTTCTCGATCCCGACCGACAAGATCCGCGAAGTGATCGGCACCGGCGGCAAGGTGATCCGCGAGATCGTCGAGAAGACCGGCGCCAAGATCGACATCCAGGACGACGGCACCGTCAAGGTGGCGTCCGCCAACGGCGACGCCATGAAGGCGGCGATCAACTGGATCAAGTCGATCGCGTCCGATCCGGAGGTCGGCCACATCTACGAAGGCACCGTCGTGAAGGTCATGGACTTCGGCGCCTTCGTGAACTTCTTCGGCGCCAAGGACGGCCTCGTGCACATCTCGCAGCTTGCGCAGCGCCGCGTGCAGAACACCAAAGACGTCGTCAAGGAAGGCGACAAGGTGAAGGTGAAGCTCCTCGGCTTCGACGAGCGCGGCAAGACGCGGTTGTCGATGAAGGTCGTCGACCAGGAGACCGGCGAGGACCTCGAAGCCAAGCAGAAGGCCGAGGGCGACCACCAGCCGCGTGAGGCTGCCGCCGGCGGCGAGTGATTGCTGCCATCGGCGCCGCTTCAGCGGCGCATCGCATATCGAAAAGGACGGCCGTTGGGCCGTCCTTTTTTATTCGGCCCAGGCGGTTATTCCGGCCCAGGTGCTTATTCGGCCCACGTGCTTGGTCGCGGCCGGTTGGTGCGGAACACGACGAAGTGCGACAGCGAGAAATTCACCGCGAAACTCACCACGATCGCCAGGAGCTTCGCCGCCAACACGGGAATCCAGTATGAGGCGCCCACCAGCACGGCCGTGTTGGCGATGACGCCGGCGACGCCGGAGGCTACGAACGTGCCGTAGGAGCGCCAGCGCAGCTTGCCACCGGACTCGGCCGCGAAGGTGATGTGCGAGTTCATCGCATAGGAGCCGGATACCGCGATCAGCCAGGCCAGCACATTGGCTGGCACCAGCGCCAGTCCGAGCACGTCGTAGCCGAAGAGGAAAATGCCGAGGTCGATCAGCGTATTGACCACGCCCACCAGGGCGAAGCTGATGGCCTTGAGCGAGACCGCGCGATCGCGCCAACCCTGCGCGAGGCGGGCATAGAGCCGGTCGAGGAGTGGGGGGAGTTGCATCAGGCGGCCCGCTTAGCACGTTCCGGCCCCGCTTCACCATGGCGACCAGTTACCAGCGTCGGAACCATTAGGGCGGCGCGACAGGCGGGCGTCGTTGCGCTATGAATCCGTCGACAGCGGCCAAACCCGCTCGAAAGGCCAAGAACATGGCCCCCAACGGGGCGAACCGAGCAGCACCTACCGGGAACCCGGCGCGCGCCCGCGCCCGGGCGGAGCTTGGCCTGACGATCGTCGTGCCGGCGTTCAACGAGGCCAACGGGCTCCCTGCGCTGCACGCCCGGCTGGTCGAGGTCGCCCGCCGCCTGCGCGAGACGCGTGGCCTCGCGACCGAGGTCGTCTATGTGGACGACGGCAGCCGCGACGCCACGCTCAGCATTGCGCAAGGGCTGCCTGCGGACGCGATCGACGTCCAGGTGGTGTCGCTCTCGCGCAATTTCGGCAAGGAAGCGGCGCTGCTCGCCGGGCTCGACCACGCGCGCCTCGGCGCCGTGCTGTTCATGGACGGCGACGGCCAGCATCCGCCCACGCTTGTCGAACAACTCGTATCCCACTGGCTCGATGACGGCTACGACGTCGTCTACACCGCCAAGGCGCACCGCGAGAACGAACCCTGGCTGCGGCGCCAGGGCGTCAAGATGTTCTATCGCCTGATCAACTGGCATGCGCGGGCGAAGATTCCCGAGGATGCCGGCGACTTCCGCCTGCTCTCGCCGCGCGCGGCGGCGGCGCTGCGGCAGCTTCCCGAGCGCAACCGCTTCTTCAAGGGGCTCGCGACCTGGATCGGCTTCAAGCAGATCAGGGTCGACTACGAGCCCGCCGAACGCGCGCACGGCCGCACCACCTGGAACCTCTATTCGCTCATCGGGCTGTCGATCGAGGGACTGACCTCGTTCTCGGTGGCGCCGCTGCGGCTGGCGAGCCTGCTCGGCCTCATCCTTGCCGGCGGCGCGTTCGTCTTCGGCATGCAGATTCTGTTCGAGACCGTGATCTACGGCAAATCGGTGCCGGGCTATCCGTCGGTCGTCGTCGGCCTGATGGTGCTGGGCGGCGTGCAGCTCATCATGATCGGGATCGTCGGCGAGTATATCGGCAAGATTCTCTCCGAGATCAAAGCCCGACCGGTCTATTTCGTCGCCGAGCACACAGTGAAGACCGCCGCCGATTCCAACGCGGCGAACGATCCGCAGAAGCGCTCGGCGGCCGAGTAAGGCGGGGCATTCGCGGCAACGCATGAACGCGCATCAGCCATCCGGACTTCGGCACATCTGGCTGTGCGCGGACGACTACGGCATCTCGGCTGGCGTCAACACGGCGATCCGCGATCTGATCGTACGCGGGCGGCTCAATGCCACCTCCGTGCTGGTGGCAGCACCGAGCTTCAATCGCTTCGAAGCGCAAGCACTCAACGCGCTGAACTTGAGCGCTCCACGCGTGGCGATCGGGCTGCATTTTGCGCTCACGGCCCCGTTCCGCCCGCTGAGCCAGAGCTTCGCGCCGCTGCGCGACGGCGCATTCCTGCCGCTCGCCGACACGCTGATCGCGGGAATGCTTCATCGCTTCAATCCGGGCATGTTGGAGGCCGAGGTCCGTGCCCAGTTGGAGGCTTTCCGCTCGGCCTTCGGCCGCGCGCCCGATTTCGTCGATGGGCATCAGCACGTTCATCTTTTGCCGCAGGTCAGCGAAGCCGTGTTGAAGGTGGCGAAGGAACTCGCCCCGCAGGCTTGGCTGCGGCAATGCGGGCGCGTGTCATCGCTCGCCGGCCGACTTGGCAGCCCGAAGGCGCTGGTGCTCGATGTGTTGAGCCATCGCTTCCGCGGCCGCGCTGCTGCCGCGGATGCGCGCACGAACCCTGGCTTTGCCGGCGCCTATGAGTTCCGCGACACGGCGGATTTCGCTGCGCTGTTTCCGCGCTTTCTCGACAAGCTGCCGGCCGGGAGCGTGATCATGTGCCATCCGGGATTCGTCGATGACGAGTTGCAGCGGCTCGATCCGCTGACCACGCTGCGCGAGCATGAATATGCATACCTGATCGGCGACGCGTTCCCGGGGGCGCTGGCGAAGTGCGGCGTCACGCTCACGGATGCGGCCCAATCCCGGCTGGCACAGGTCGTGCACGCAGGTTAGCCTGAATATCCGACCAACAAGGGGGCTTGTCATGACGATCCGTCCGCGCCGCAGCGTCCTTTACATGCCGGGCTCGAACGCCCGCGCAATCGAGAAGGCGCGGACGTTGCCGGCCGACGCGGTCATTCTCGATCTCGAGGATTCGGTCGCGCCCGACAGCAAGGCCGCGGCGCGCCAGCAGGTGATGGAAGCCGTGAAGGCCGGCGGTTTCGGTCCGCGCGAGGTGGTCGTGCGGGTGAACGGCATCGACACGCCCTGGCACGCCGACGACGTGACTGCCGCCGGGCACGCGGCGCCCGACGCGATCCTGATCCCCAAGATCACCAAACCCGATCAGCTCGAAATGATCGGGCAGCGCCTCCTTGATATGCAGGCCAACCACCGCATCCGGGTATGGGCGATGATCGAGTCGCCGATCGCGTTGTTCAACATCCTGTCGCTTGCCGCCGAGGCGACGGATTCCGAAACGCGGCTCGCCGCTTTCGTGATGGGCACGAACGATATCGCCAAGGAGACGCGGGCGCGCATCGTGCCCGGTCGCGCTCCGATGATGGGCTGGCTGATGGACTGCATCGCGGCCGCGCGCATCTACGGCATCGATATTCTCGACGGCGTCTACAACGACCTCGGCAATGCCGAGGGCTTCGCGCGCGAATGCGCGGAGGCGTGCGATATGGGCTTCGACGGCAAGACGCTGATCCATCCGAACCAGATCGGCCCGTGCAACGAGGCGTTCTCGCCGAGCGCCGACGAGGTGACGCAGGCAAAGAAGATGATCGCGGCCTTCGACCTGCCGGAGAACAGGGACAAAGGCGTCGTGCAGATCGACGGCAAGATGGTCGAGCGTCTGCACGCCGAGATGGCGCGCCGCACCGTCGCGATCGCACAGGCGATCGAGGCGCGCGCCGTGGCGGCGCAGCCGGGCGGCTGATTTAACTCGTCATGCCCGGCCTTGAGCCGGGCATCCACGTCTTTTGGGCAACAAAGACGTGGATGGCCGGGACATAGGCGGAGCGAAGCGACGCCGTCCTTCGGATGGCTGTGCCCGGCCATGACGTCGCGGAAAGGGAATCACCATGAATTGCGTCAGCTATAGCGCGTTCGCCGTATTGCTTATCTGCATTGCTTCTTCGCCCGCCTCGGCCAACGACATCGCGCCGGGCGGAACGCTGCGCGCGGTCTATCTCGGCAGCAATCCGGCGCAGGCGGTCCGGGACGCGGCGACCGGCGAGGTGCGCGGCGCCTCGGTCGATCTTGCGCGCGAACTGGCAAAGCGCTCGGGCGCTCCGCTCGACTTCAAGCCGGCGGCCAATCCGCCCGCCGTCATCGAGGCGGTCAAGAGCGGCGCGGCCGACATCGGGTTCGTCGCCTATGAGGCGACGCGCGTCGGCACGGTCGAGTTCTCGCAGACCTACATGCTGGTGCGTCAGAGTTTCCTGGTGCTCGACGGCTCGCCCATCAAGACGATCGCGGATGTCGACCGCGCCGGCCAGAAGATCGCCGGCACCCGCAGCGACTCGATCACGCTCTGCCTCCAGCGCATTCTCAAGCACGCAACCCTGGTGGAGCTCGAGAACAGTGCGCCGGAATTGAGCAAGGCCCTGCTGGCGCGCGACATCGACGCGCTCGGCGCCAACCGGCAACGTCTCACCACGTTGATGCGCGCGACGCCGGGCACGCGTCTCCTGCCCGACAACCTGTTCAACGTCCCACAGAACATCATCGTGCCGATGGGCCGCCCGGCCGCGCTCGCCGCGGTGAACGCGTTCATCGACGACGTGCGCAATTCGGGTTTCCTCAAGGCCGCGATCGAGAAGGGCGGCGCCATCGGCGTCGATGTAGCACCGGCCGGACCGGAGCGGCACGGCTGCCCGGGCTGATCGCTGGGCGGCTACTGCTGCGGAATTTTCGCGTCCGCCACGACCTTCTTCCAGTTGGCGATCTGCGAGGCCACCAAGGTGCGCATATCCTCGGGCGAGCCCGGTTGCACGTCCATGCCGATCTTGCGCAACCGCTCGTCGACCGCCTTGTCGGCAAGCGCCTCGCGCACGGCTGCGTTCAGCCGCGCCACGACCGCGGCGGGCGTGCCCTTCGGCGCGGCAAGGCCGAGCCAGGTACGTACGTCGTAGCCCGGCACCGTCTCGGCGACCGGCGCGACGTCGGGCAGGCTCCACCATTTCGCGCCGCTGGTGACGCCGAGCGCATGGATAGTTCCGGCGCGCACCTGCGGCTCGATCACCGTGATGCTGTCGATCGACAGATCGATCTGCCCGCCCAGGAGATCGTTCATCGGCGCGCCGCCGCCACGATAGGGCACGTGCGTCATCGTGATGCCGGCCATCGCACAGAACAGTTCGCCGGCGAGATGCTGGGTCGAGCCGATGCCGACCGACGAATAGGTCAGCTTGCCGGGCGCCGTTTTCGCGGCGGCGATCAGATCGGGGATCGTCTTGATGGCGTTGCCGTTCTTCACGGCGATCATGAAGGCCTGGAAGCCGTAGTTCGAGATGAACTGGAAATCGTCGACCGGATCGAACGGCAGCGACTTGTAGATCGCGGCCGACACTGCGTGGCCGCCGGTGAGGCTGATCAGCGTGTAGCCGTCCGGCTCCGACTTGACGAGGCGCGCCGAGGCGGTGTTGCCGCCGGCGCCGGGCCGCGGCTCAATAATCACCGGCTGACCGAGCCGCGCCGACAGCGCCTCGCCGACGATGCGCGACACCACGTCGCCGTTGCCACCGGCCGCGAAGCCGTGCGTGAGCAGAAGCGGGCGGGTGGGATAGGTCTGCTGCGCCGCCATCGGCGTTGCGACCGCCAGGAGGAGCGCGATGGCGGCGGCGTGCGCCCGATATGAGGCAAACGATCTTGGCACGATGGCTCCTCCAAAATTTTTTCTTTGCTGCGCAGTTTGCCGTCGCATCGCGGTGATTGTCGAGCGACGCCGAGTCGCAAGATGCGAGTGGGCGCCGATGTCGTCGACGTGGCGCGCGCGCCGCGCATCGCGAACTGCGACAACGCATCCTGGCGCCGCCGCCAAGTCGCGAGCCGCAGTTTGCAGCGCGTCTCTAGGATCGTGAGAATAGGCCTTTGAAGAAGCCAAGTTTGTCTGCAATTCCAGACTTCACGACGTCTTCGGCCGCAGCCAGCACCTTTTCGCAATCCGCCGGAGGTACGCCGGCTTCCCGCGAAATCCGCGCCAGCATATCGGTTTGCTCGGCGCCGGCTCCTTTGAGCTTCGCCGCCAATACGTCGCCGGCCTGCTCTTCAAGCGCCTTGACGATCTTTTCGCAGACGTTCGGCGCGACGCCGGTTTTCTCCGACACGGTGCGAATGACGTCCGCCTTGTTCATGTCGATCGCTCCAGCCGACGGGCGTAAGAAGCGGCGTCACGCCCAGGGGCGCGCGGCCTGCGACTTCGTCTCGAAGCTGGCGATCTTGTCGCCCTTCACCATGGTCAGGCCGATGTCGTCGAGGCCATTGAGCAGACAATGTTTGCGATGGGAGTCGATCTCGAACTTCACCATGCCGCCGTCGGGACCGCGGATCTCCTGCTTCTCGAGGTCGATCGACAAGGTCGCGTTGGCGCCGCGCTCGGCGTCGTCGAACAACTTCTCCAGGTCCTCGGGCGAGACCTTGATCGGCAGCACGCCGTTCTTGAAGCAGTTGTTGTAGAAGATGTCGCCGAACGAGGTCGAGATCACGCAGCGGATGCCGAAATCCATCAGCGCCCAAGGCGCGTGCTCGCGCGAGGACCCGCAGCCGAAATTGTCGCCGGCCACCAGGATTTTGGCCTTCCGATAGGCCGGCTTGTTGAGCACGAAGTCGGGGTTCTCGCTGCCGTCGTCCTTGTAGCGCTTCTCCGAGAACAGGCCGCTACCAAGCCCGGTGCGCTTGATGGTCTTGAGGTACTGCTTCGGGATGATGGCGTCGGTATCGACGTTGATCATCTTGAGCGGGGCGGCGACGCCTTCGAGCTTGGTGAACTTGTCCATTCGGTACTCTGCCTTGCCCATTCACGGGCACATTGGAATTGTTCTCTTTCAGGACGCGGGCGATGGTTTGTCAAGACTCAAGGGCCATATAATGGCCGTTCGCCAGCAAACGGAGGGCCCCACATGCGTAGCCTTGTCCTCTTTGTCGGGCTGCTGTCCGCATCCGCGCTCTTTCCGCAAAGCAGCCGGGCGGAAAACTGGTGCGCACGGAACCTCGGCGAGGGGGCCGGCAAGCCGTGCGTCACGGCGCCCCTGGACTACTGCCTGCGGGGCATCCGCCTGGGCGGGGTTTGCGCCCGCGAAGGCTATGTGGGGAACGAAAATAGCCGCGAACCGGCCCAAAAGCCCAGCCAGCGCACCGGGACGAGAGAACGCTGGGACCGCGCCGGCTACTACAGGTGACCTTCTTGTCGGGCCCGATCCTGATGGATCGGATTGCTCAGCGCTTGCGGCCGCCGGCGCGCCTGGGCGCACGCCGGCGTGTCGCTGAGACTTCCGTTGCCGCCGCCCCGAGCGCCTCGGTGACGATCTCGCCGAGCGCCAGGAAGTCGGCCTTGCGCGGCGACGTGCGCCGCCATGCCAGGCCGATCGTGCGGCCGGGCTGCGGCGGCGCAAAGCGCAGGAGCTTCACCCGCTCGTCGCGCACCTCGACGTTGACGGCGACCTGCGGCACCAGCGTGGCGCCATAGCCGTTGGCGACCATCTGCATGACGGTGGCGAGGCTGGTGGCGCCAAGGCCGACCACGCCATCGCGCCTGCCCTCGGCGCAATAGGCCAGTGCCTGGTCGCGCAGGCAGTGCCCTTCCTCCAGCAGGATCAGATTGCGCGGGTCGACGTCGGACGTCGAAACCCGCGCGGTCTCCGGGCGCGGATCGGTCGCCGGCACGGCATACAGAAACGGGTCCTCGAACAGCGCGATCGATTCCATGTCCGCTTCCGGCACCGGCAAGGCCAGCATCGCGGCGTCGAGTGCGCCGCGCGTGAGTTCGTCGAGCAGCGTCTTGGTCTGCGTTTCCCTAAGTTCGATGCGCAGGTCAGGATAGCGCCGCTGCAGCGCGGGCAGCATCTTCGGCAGGATGTAGGGTGCGAGCGACGGAATGATGCCAAGCGTCAGCGCTCCGGTGAGGACGTGGCTGCGATGGCGCGCGAAATCGACGAGGTCGCGGGCCGAGGCCAGCACGTGTTCGCCGCGGCGGACGATCTCGAGCCCGATCTCGGTCAGCGCGGCGTCGCCTGGGCGGCGCTCCACCAGTTCGACCCCGAGCCGCTTTTCCAGATCGCGGATCTGCATGGACAGCGCCGGCTGGGTCACCGCGCAGGCCTCCGCGGCGCGGCCGAAGTGCCGGTGCTCGGCCAGCGCGTCGAGGTAGCGGAGCTGCTTCAGGGTGACCATGGCGATAAGATAATCTTATCAACTGTGTCAGGCAATACGATTAGACCTGATCTTTGATCTAGAGCAATTATCAGCTACGCCAAGCCTCCAAAATCATGCCCACAAGAAAAGGGAGCCCCCATGGCCGATAACCAGTGGCCGACCACCGAACAATAACCAGGACTGCCGCCAAGGGCTGAGGCGCCTTTGGTGTGCTCATCATAACCGCCGACACCTCGAAGGACATCAAGGCGAAGGCGCCGCTAGAGGCCGCCAAGACGCCAGTAATCATCGGCCGCTCGACGGTGTTCGGAACGATTTCAAGACGATCACAAAACGCGAGAGAGAAACATGGACGCAAAGACCGACGAAAGAGCGGGCAAATGCCCGGTCATGCACACCAGCTTTACGAATCGTGACTGGTGGCCCGATACGCTGAACGTTCAGGTCCTGCACGGGAACTCTTCCTTGTCCGATCCGATGGGCAAGGATTTCAACTACGCCAAAGAGTTCAAGACGCTCGACCTCAATGCGTTGATCAAGGACCTGCATGCGTTGATGACGGACTCGCAGCCCTGGTGGCCGGCTGACTTCGGTCACTATGGTGGTCTGTTCATCCGCCTGGCGTGGCACGCGGCGGGCACCTACCGCATCACCGATGGCCGTGGCGGCGCCGGCTCCGGCCAGCAGCGCTTCGCGCCGCTGAACTCGTGGCCGGATAACGCCAACCTCGACAAGGCGCGCCGGCTGCTGTGGCCGATCAAGCAGAAGTACGGCAAGAAAATCTCGTGGGCCGACCTGTATGTTCTCGTCGGCAATGTCGCCCTCAACTCGATGGGCTTCAAGACGTTCGGTTTCGCCGGCGGTCGCGCCGACGTGTGGGAGCCCGAAGAATTGTTCTGGGGTCCTGAAGGGACCTGGCTCGGCGACGAACGCTACAGCGGCGAACGCCAGCTCGCGGAGCCGCTCGGCGCCGTGCAGATGGGCCTGATCTACGTCAATCCGGAAGGGCCGAACGGCAATCCGGACCCGGTCGCGGCGGCGAAGGACATCCGCGAAACGTTCTTCCGCATGGCAATGAACGACGAAGAGACCGTCGCGCTGATCGCCGGCGGCCACACCTTCGGCAAGACCCACGGCGCGGGCGATCCGTCGCTGATGGGCCCGGCGCCGGAGGGCGGCGCCATCGAAGACCAGGGCCTCGGCTGGACGAGCAAATTCAAGACGGGCGTGGGATGCGACGCGATCACCGGCGGCCCGGAGGTCACCTGGTCGCAGACGCCGACGAAGTGGAGCAACCACTTCTTCGACAACCTCTTCAAGTACGAATGGGAACTCACGAAGAGCCCGGCCGGCGCGAAACAGTGGAAGGCGAAGGGTGCGGCAGCCGACATCCCGGATGCCTTCGACAAGTCGAAGAAGCATGTGCCGACGATGCTGACCACGGACCTCTCGCTGCGTTTCGATCCGGCCTACGAGAAGATCTCGCGACGCTTCCAGCAGCACCCGGACCAGTTCGCCGACGCGTTTGCCCGCGCGTGGTTCAAGCTCACGCACCGCGACATGGGCCCGATCGCGCGCTACCTCGGCCCGCTCGTGCCGAAGGAGACGCTGATCTGGCAGGACCCGATCCCGGCTGCGGATCATCCGCTGATTGGCGAGCAGGACATCGCGGCGCTGAAGGCGAAAATCCTCTCGTCGGGTCTGACGGTGTCGCAATTGGTCTCGACCGCCTGGGCATCGGCGTCGACGTTCCGTGGCTCCGACAAGCGCGGTGGCGCGAACGGAGCACGCGTTCGTCTTAGCCCCCAGAAGGACTGGGAGGTCAACCAGCCGGCTCAGCTCAAGACGGTCCTGCAGAAGCTCGAAGCGATCCAGAAGGAGGCCGGCAAGAAGGTGTCGCTGGCCGACCTGATCGTTCTCGGCGGCTGCGCCGCGGTCGAGAAGGCCGCGAAGGATGCTGGCGTCGACGTGAAGGTTCCCTTCACGCCGGGGCGCACGGATGCGTCGCAGGAGCAGACCGACGTGGAATCCTTCGCGCCGCTCGAACCGCGAGCCGACGGCTTCCGCAACTACATCAGCGGCAAGCGGCAGTTCATGCAGCCCGAGGAGGCGCTGGTGGACCGGGCGCAATTGCTGCGGCTGACGGCGCCCGAGATGACGGCGCTCGTCGGCGGCCTGCGTGTATTGGGCGCCAACGCCGGGAACTCCAAGCATGGCGTGTTCACCGGCAAGCCCGGTACGTTGACGAACGACTTCTTCGTCAACCTGCTCGACATGAACACGGAATGGCAGCAGGCCGGCGACGACGTCTACGAGGGCCGCGATCGCAAGACCAAGGCGGTCAAATGGACCGGCACGCGCGTCGACCTGATCTTCGGTTCGCACTCGCAGCTTCGCGCCTTCGCGGAAGTCTATGGGTGCTCGGACTCGAAGGAGAAGTTCGTGAAGGACTTCGTGGCGGCGTGGACCAAGGTCATGAACGCGGACCGCTTCGACCTCGCCTGATTTCTGCGCCGGGCCGGCGATTGCCGGCGAGCGCGCGGAAACCGATCTGACGACGAAGGCCGCATCAGCGTTGATGCGGCCTTTTTTCTGCGCCGGATTTCAAAAGTCAGGTCGCGGCCGGCAAAAAGAAGAGGCCCCGGATCACCAGGGCCTGTTCAACCAACAGGAGCCAGCCAAGGGCCCGATCCGCCACCAAACTCCGGGGGCTGGGGGGCTGAAAAACCGGCGTCTGACGGCAGACCGGGCCCACAGGCGAGTGCCCGCAATCTCGCGATTGAGCTTGACGCGCGGTTGGCCGGAATTGGGCAACTTTATGAGACTACTAACGAATTTGTGACCGGGCGAACCATTTGGCCGCACCGCGAAGGGTCTTGTGCGTTAGTCCCATCGCCCCTTGCCGCTCGTCGCGTCCGGCGCGATCATGACAACGCCATTACAGGAGGCGCCGATGATAGGCGGCAGTGATCCCAGCGAGTTGCACGGGGGCGAGGTCTCGGCCATATCGCCTCTCGCCCCCGCCCACCGAGTGACCTTCGATCGCCGCGAACTCAATCGCATTCTCAGTCTCTACGGCCGCATGGTCGCCGCCGGGGAATGGCGCGACTACGCCATCGACTTCCTCAGGGATCGCGCGGTGTTTTCGGTGTTCCGGCGCGCCTCGGAAGTTCCCATCTACCGGATCGAAAAAGATCCCAAGCTGGCACGGCGCCAGGGCGCCTACAGCGTGATCTCGGCGACCGGCCTGATCATGCGCCGCGGTCACGAACTCGATCGCGTCCTGCGCGTGCTCGACAAGCCGCTCAGCGTCGCGACCGGTTGACGGTCACGGCAGCGCATCCGCCCCGGGTCCCAGCGGACGCTGCATCAGGACGCTGTCGAGCCAGCGGCCGAACTTGAATCCGACATTCTCGAAATTGCCGACCATGCGGAAGCCCGCGGCGCGATGCAGCTCGATCGAGCCTGCATTGGCCGAGTCGCCGATCACCGCGATCATCTGCCGGAAGCCGCGCGCCTCGCTTTCCGCAATCAGGCGTGCGAGCAGCGCGCGGCCAAGCCCGCGGCGGTGCGCGCTGGTGTCGACGTAGACCGAGTCCTCGATCGTCCAGCGATAGGCCGGCCGCGCGCGATAAAGCCCCGCGTACGCATAGCCCACGACGGCGTTCGCGATCTCGGCGACCAGGTACGGGTAGCCGCCGGATATCAGGGTTTCGTAGCGGCGGGTCATCTCGGCTTCGTCCGGCGCTTCGAGCTCGAACGAGGCGGTGCCCTCAAGTACGGCCTGGCGGTAGATGCGGGTGAGAGCGGGGATATCGGCGGGTGAAACCGGGCGGATCGAGACGGACGTCATGGCTCAAAGATAGCACAAAAAAACAGCGCCCCGGCTTGTGGCCGGGGCGCCCGAAACTCCATCCAGTTCTGCTCGCGTCAGCGGCGATCGCCGAAGATGCGCAGCATGAACAGGAACAGGTTGATGAAGTCGAGGTAGAGCGTCAGCGCGCCCATCACCGACTTGCGGCCGGCGACCGTGCCGTCGTCGTTGACGTCGTACATCTCCTTGATCTTCTGGGTATCCCAGGCGGTGAGGCCCGCGAAGATCAGCACGCCGGCGCCCGAGATGATGAAGTCGAGGCCGCTGCTCTTGAGGAAGATGTTGACCACCATCGCGATGATCAGGCCGATCAGGCCCATCATCAGGAACGTTCCCATCGGCGACAGGTCACGCTTTGTGGTGTAGCCCCACAGGCTGAGCGCTCCGAACGATGCGGCCGAGATGAAGAACACGCGCGCGATCGAGGCGTGCGTATAGGCCAGGAAGATCGACGACAGCATCAGGCCCAGCAGCCCCGCATAGAGCATGAACAGCATCAGCGCGGTTGAGGGCTGCAGCTTGTCGATGCGCCAACTGATCAGGAAGACCAGCCCGAGCGTGCCCAGGAACAGCACGATCGTCGCCGGCCCGCTGTAGATCGCCTGACCGAACGAGGTCAAACCGACCAGCTTGCCGCTCGCGTCAGTGACCGCCGCCGCGTTGTACGTGAACCAGGCGACGACGCCGGTGAGCGCCACGCCCATGGCCATGTAGTTGTAGACGCGGATCATGTAGGCGCGCAGGCCCTGATCGATCGCGATCGCCCGGTCCGTAGTGGCGCCGCGCCAGGCGCCCCCGATGTTCCGGTTGAAATCCGACATGGAAGTGTTCCTCTCTCTGGCTCCGGCGCTTGTGCCGAAAGCTATGGCGCCCTACCGGCGAGCCGGCTGGCGACCGATGCGCGGAATCTAGTGCGAGTTTCGGTTACGCGCCAGATACCTACACTGCTTTTGTTAATGCCGGCTGACCGGCCGTTTTGTCGCATCGACAGATGACTTTTTAGTAAGTTCGTCAGGCGGAAATTCGGCGGCGCTGACTTCCGTCGCACAATTTAGAGATTTCGCAGCACCGGCGCGGGTTTCTGGCCGAGTGCCGCGAATGTACCGGCCAGGCCGATTACCAGTGTTGCCGCCACGGCAATCGCGGCTGCGCCCAATGCGGGTCCCAGCAACAAGGTGAACGATAGGTTCATGACCTTGCTGACGACAAACGCCGCCGACGCCATGCCGGCCGCCACCCCGAAGACCGCGGTTGCGAGCCCGAGCGTGAGATATTCCAGCGCATAGGCCGACAGCAGCCGTCCACGCGTCGCGCCAACCGTCTTGAGGATGACGGCGTCGTAGACGCGGTGACGGTGACCGGCCGCCAGCGCGCCGCCGAGTACCAGGACGGCAACCAGCAGCGTCAGCCCGCTGGCGCCGCGGATCGCCAGCACGAGGTTGTTGACGATGTTGCCGACGGCCTCCAACGCCTCGCGCACCCGCACGGTGGTGACCGTCGGAAAGGCATCCGCCACCGCCTTGAGCAACGCGACCTCGTCCCCGGGAGGGCCGTCGCGCGGATAGGCGAGCGTCGCGATATGGGTGTGCGGCGCGCCGCGGAAGCTGTTGGGCGAAAACACCATGACGAAGTTGATGCCGAGGCTCTGCCAATCGAGCGTACGCAGGTTGGCGACGGTCGCCGTCATGTTGCGGCCGAGCACGTTGACGGTCACGGTGTCGCCGACCTTGAGGCCGATGGCGTCGGCGATCTTTTTCTCGAACGAGACGAGCGGAGGCCCCTGGTAGTCCGGCTTCCACCATTCGCCGGCAACCAGCCGCGAGCCGGCGGGGATTTCGTCGCCGTAGGTGATGCCGCGATCGCTTTGCAGCGCCCAGGCGGTGTCGGGCGTCGCCTTGAGCTGGTCGGCTGGAACGCCGTGCGCCGCCAGGATGCGTCCGCGCAGCATCGGGACACGGTCGAGCGTCGCCCCCGGTGCGCGTGCATGCACGAAGGCATCGAATTTCTCGGCGTCCGCCGCGGGAATGTCGATGAAGTAGAACGACGGCGCCTTGCCGGGCAGTGCCGCCATGAACTGCTTGCGCAGGTTGCCGTCGATCTCGATCACCGTGACCAGCAGGGCGAGCCCGAGGCCGAGCGACAGCACGATGCTCGGCGTGAGCGCACCCGGCCGGTGGATGTTGGCAATCGCGAGCCGCGCGACCGGCGAACGCAAACGTGGTGCGCGCCGCGCCAGCGCCATCAACAGCACGGCGACCAGCCGCAGCAGGACGAACACGGCAGCCGCCGCGACCACGAAGATCACCGCGATGCGCCGGTCGAAGGCAAGCGCGATGGCGATGCCTGCGAGTGCGGCCGCGACCAGCGCGGTGGCCACCACGTACGACCGGCGCGGCCAGCGCTCGACACCCGCGACAGTGTCGCGAAAGAGTGCCGAGACCGGAACGTCATGCGCGCGTCCGAGCGGCCACAACGCAAAGGCCACCGCGGTGAGTACGCCGTAGAGCAGCGCGAGCGCGAGGCCGCCACATGAATCGCAGGTGCAAGAGGTAGCGGAAGAATCGAGCCGAAACCCCAGGCGATGAGGTACGGCAGCGCCGCGCCGATCGCGAGCCCGGGGATGGCGCCGATCAGGGCCAGGGTCACGACCTGCACCAGGTAGATCGCGAATACCGTGCCGCCCGTCGCGCCCAGCGATTTGAACGTGGCGATGACGTCGCGTCGCCGGTCGAGATGGCTTCGTACGGCATTGGCGACGCCGACACCTCCGACCAACAGCGCGGTCAGTCCGACGAGCGTCAGATATTGGGTGAAGCGCTCGACGTTCTGCGCCACTGCCGGCGACGCGCTGGTGCGGTTGCGAACCTCCCAGCCGGCTTCGGGCAATTGCGCCTGCGATGCGTCCGCCACCGCCTTTACGGCCCGGTCATCGGCTGCGCCATCGGGTAGCCGCAGGCGATAATGCCAGCGCACCACGCTGCCAGGCTGCAACAAGCCGGTCGCGCGCAGCGCCGCTTCGCTGATCAGGAGGCGCGGGCCGAAGCCGATGCCGCCCGCAAGCTTGTCGGGCTCGGAAGTCAGCGCCGCGCGAATTTCGATCGGCGCCGCGCCGACCATGATGCGGTCGCCCGGCTTGAGGTCGAGCCGGGCGAGCAGTGCCGGATCGGCGGCGGCGCCATAAGCACCGTCGCGCTGCGCGAGCGCGTCGGCCAGCGGCTGAGGCGGGTCGAGCACGACGGTGCCGTAGAGCGGATACGCGGCATCGACCGCCTTCACCTCGGTGAGCGCAGTGCGCCCGTCCGGCGTGCGCGCCATCGCCCGCATGGTGGCGGCGAGCGACATCCGGCCGTGGCGCTCGATGAACGCGCGCTCGTCCTTGTCCGCCTCGCGCAGGCTGAGCGAAAACGACAGGTCGCCGCCGAGGATCGTGCGGCCTTCGCGCGCGAGCCCGTCCGCCAGGCCCGATGCGACTGCGCCGACACCGGCGATCGCCATCACGCCGAGCGCGATGCAGGCGATGAAGACGTAGAACCCGCGCAGGCCGCCGCGCAGTTCGCGCAGCGCGAAGCGCAACGGCAGCGCGATCAGAGACGGTCGATCGCGACCGGAGTGAAGTGCGACCGGTGCGCTCATACCGGCTGCACCGCGTGCAATGGTCCGGCCTCGATCCGTCCCGACCGCAGCCGCACGACGCGGTCGCAACGGTGTGCCAGCGCCGTATCGTGTGTCACCAGCACGAGCGTCGTGCTGCGTTGCGTGTGACCGGCAAACAGGAGGTCGATGATCTCGTTGCCGGTCGTCTCGTCGAGGTTGCCGGTCGGCTCGTCGGCGATGAGGATCGCCGGGTCGGGCGCGAGCGCGCGGGCCAACGCGACACGCTGCTGCTCGCCACCCGAAAGCTGCGCCGGGTAGTGATCGCGGCGTCCGCTCAGCCCGACGGCGGCGAGTTCGTGCGCGGCGCGATCATGCGCATCGTCGATGCCGGCGAGTTCCAGCGGCACCGCGATGTTCTCCAGCGCCGTCATGGTGGGGATCAGGTGGAAGGATTGGAAGACGATGCCGACATGGCGGCCGCGGAAGCGCGCCAGCGCATCTTCGCCGAGCGATCCGAGCGTCTCGCCCGCCACCACGACGGTGCCGGCATCGGCGCGTTCGAGCCCGGCCATGACCATCAGCAGCGTCGACTTGCCGGAGCCCGACGGACCGACGAGGCCGATTGCCTCGCCCTCGCCTATATGCAGGTCGATGTCTTTGAGGATATGAACGCGCGCCGCGCCGCGCCCGAGCGACAGGTTCACGCCGGCCAGCGAAATCGCCGGGCCCGCCGTTCGGTCATGGCCCAGCTTGCCCAAGGATTCCTGCATGCCGTCGTACCGTCGCTTTCCTGCGCCACTTCGCTTGGCGGCGGGCGCCGTTCTGCCCAGCAGATATGGGAGGATTACGGCGCTGGTCCAGATATTCGCACGTGTGAGTGTTCTTGCCGCCGTTTTTGCCGCACTCCAACTGGGATTCGCGCTCCATGCCGCCGCGGCGGCGGAGCGCCCGGTGAAGATCGTCGCGCTGGGCGATTCGCTCACCGCGGGATTCGGACTGTCGGCGGCGGAGGCGTTTCCGGCGAAGCTCGAAAAGGCGCTCAGGGCCAAGGGTCTCGCCGTCGAAGTCGCAAACGCAGGGGTGTCGGGCGACACCGCCCCGGGTGGCCTCGCGCGGCTCGACTGGTCGGTGCCGCCGGATACGGATGCGGTCATTCTCGAACTCGGCGCGAACGACATGCTGCAGGGACGGGACCCGCAGCGAACGCGGCAAGCGCTCGACGAGATCGTACGCAGGCTCACCGAGCGGCGAATCACCGTCCTGCTCGCCGGCATGAAGGCCGCACCCAACCTCGGCGGTGACTACGCGCGCGACTTCGAGCCGATCTTTCCGGAGCTCGCCGCGAAATACGGCCTGCTGTTCTATCCGTTCTTTCTCGACGGCATCGCCAGCGACACGAAGCTCAACCAGCGCGACGGCCTGCATCCGACCGCGAAGGGCGTCGATGCGATCGTCGCCGGCATCCTGCCGAAGGTCGAGGAACTGGTCGCGCGCGTGCGCGACAAGCGCGGCTCGTAAGAGTTCACCGCATCGTCACAATTCACGTATCTTGTTCACGTATCTTGTGTTCGAAGCGGCGAGTCGGTGGACATTTTGTGTGAGTGTCGCTACCCGATGACTTTCGGTTGACCCCCAGGGTACGCTTACCAGCTCAAATCGCGTCCATGCCTCGCATCTTCACCGGCCTCGAAATCCCCTCCGACGTTGCCCAGTCGCTCGCGGGTTTGCGCGGTGGCCTTCCCGGCGCCCGCTGGCTCAACACGGAGAACTATCACGTCACCCTGCGCTTCATCGGCGATGTCGACGACCAGGTCGCGCATGAAGTCGCGTCGTTACTCGGGCGCGTGCGGCGCGGGCCGCTGGAACTCTACTTCGAGGATCTCAAATCGTTCGGTGGCCGCAGGCCGCGCGCCATCGTGGCGACGCTCGGTCCGGTGCCCGCACTCATCGAATTGCAGGCCGAGCACGAGCGGCTGATGCAGCGGGTCGGGCTGGAGCCGGAAGGACGCAAGTACACGCCACACGTGACGCTCGCACGGTTGCGCGAATCGTCAAGCCGGCAGGTCGCCGAATATCTGGCCGCGCGCGCGCCGTACCGCTCGCTGCCGTTCAAGGTGTCGCGTTTCGTGCTGTTCTCATCGCGCGCGTCGGTCGGTGGCGGCCCCTACGTCATAGAGGCCGCCTACCCGCTTGCGGCGTAATCGTCACACCGGCTTGAGCAATCGCGATTGCACGTCGAACATGGCGGTAGCGAAGCCGTGGCTGTCGGCCAGCATCTCACGCATGAGCGAGAGCGGCGTCGGGCGCGGAGCGCGCACTTCGCCGACGACGCTCGAGTAGTCGAAGCTCAGTTCCGCTTCGAACTTGCGCGCGAGTTCGAGCATGCGCTTGTTGTCGGCAAGGCAGGCCATGTGCAGGTATTTCAGGCCGCGGTTGCGCGCCGCCAGCAGGGTGCGTTCGAGCAACGCCGAACCCACGCCGTGGCTCTGCCAGGGCTTCTCGATCGAGAACGCCAGCTCCGCCTCATAGGTGACCGGCTGGCCGATCGGCTTGAGCTCGGCCGCGCCACGCAGCATGCCTTCAACGAAGAAGCCGTGGATGATGGCGCCCATCCCGAGCGAGATGTCGGCGTAGCGGTTGACGAAATCGTCCGAGACGGTGCCGGCGAAACGATTGCGGCGGCTGATGGGATCGAGGCGGAGCAGATGGTCGCGATAGCGTTCGGCCTCGCCGATCCAGATTTTGCGGATCGAGCCGCTACGGGGCAGGGCATCTTGCATCGAGAACCTCCTGAAGTCGTGCGCCCCGGCCGCGTACGGCGAGGGCGGTATCTTCGGCTGTTGAATCGATCTTCTGAGACCGTTCTATTGCGATGCAATAATTGCCGTAGCGTGGCGCCGGGATGACAATCAATCTTAAGTGATTGCAAAATATTGATAATATGGCATGGCAGCCATGCAGCTCCGGCTCGCGATACAATCTCAGGTTAAATTTATTGCAACGCAATAATTCCGGTCGTGGCAGCATGGAGTGGAACTCGGACACTGAACGGTGTTTCAACCGGAACCGTGATAGCTAACGGAAGGGCGCTCGCCCTTCCCCGTCGGATTGCAATCTCGAGCATGTCGATGTCCGTCACCGCGCAGTACGCGTCCCTTGTTGCCGCGCGGAAGATCGAGCCTGACCCGGCGCAGGAGGCCGTGGTCGAAAAACTCGCAACGTTGGAGACGCGGCTCGCCGAGCAGCGCTTGGCACGCAAATCGTCGTCGCTCGGCTGGCTGTTCGCGCGCGCGCCGAAGGCCGAATCGATCAAGGGGCTCTATGTCTTCGGCGAAGTCGGCCGCGGCAAGACCATGCTGATGGACCTATTCTTCGAGACATCGCCGGTCATCCGCAAACGCCGCGCCCACTTCCATGAATTCATGGCAGATGTTCATGAGCGGGTGTTTCTCCTGCGACAGAAGATCAAGGCGGGAGATATCACCGACGAGGATCCGATGCGGCTCGCGGCCGCCACGATCGCCGAGGAGGCGTGGCTGCTCTGCTTCGACGAGTTTCACGTCACCGACATCGCGGACGCGATGATTTTGGGCCGACTGTTCACCGGCCTGTTCGAGCGCGGCGTGGTGGTGGTGGCGACGTCGAACGTGGCGCCGACCGAGCTCTACTGGGATGGGCTCAACCGCGCGCTGTTCCTGCCGTTCATCGCGCTCATCGAGCAGTCGATGGATGTGGTGCGGCTTGCTGCGCGCACCGACTTCCGGCTGGAGAAGCTCGCCGGCGCGCCGGTCTGGCATATCCCGGCGGACGCGCGCGCCGATGCGGCGCTCGACGACGCCTGGCGGCGCCTCGCGGGCGGCCATCCGGGAACCGAGCTCAACCTCAAGCTGAAGGGACGCATCCTGCGAATTCCGCGCGCCGCGATGGGCGTAGCGCGGTTTTCATTTCACGATCTTTGCGCGCAGCCGCTGGCCGGTGCCGACTATCTCAAGATCGCGCACGAGTTTCACACCGTCATTGTCGACCATATCCCGGTGATGGATTTCGCGCGCCGCAACGAGGCGAAGCGCTTCATCATCCTGATCGATACGCTCTACGACAACGCCGTGAAGCTCGTCGCCTCGGCGGAGGCCGAACCCGACGCCCTCTATCGGGCCGACGACGGCTTCGAGGCACAGGAATTCAAGCGCACCGCCTCGCGCTTGATCGAGATGCGCTCCGACACCTACCTCGCGCTACCTCACGGCCACGGCCACCGGATCGAAACCGGCTCCAAGGAGGGAATCGTCGAGACGTGATCGGGCTGATGTCGCTTGGCCAGCGTCAGTCGAATGTATCCGCGGATCGAACGAACGCTCATTTGCAAAGGAGTTTGACGAGGTCCTTGCTCTCCGAGGTGCTCCGCTCCGAAATGATGATCACCTGTTCGGGTTTCGCCACATAGACGAAGGGCTGGAGGCCCGCGAAGCCGCCGTTGCCGTACGTGTTGACCTGCCCGCAGACGACGCTGACAAAGTCGCCGCGCTGATTCCTGGTAATTTTTGCCGACAGGTTTTGGAATTCCACGACCTCCGGCGAGGGCATGTCGCGCAGGAGGATGGCCTTGGCGCGTGCGATCGTCGGCGGTACCAGCGCATCGCCCTTCGGCTCGGCCGCGGCGGTCGCGCTGAACATGATACAAAGGACGCATACCAATCGGACCACGGCGTATTCAACTCCCGCACGCGAAGCACGGCGGTATCATATCCGAGAAACCGTAACCGACCTAAAGAAGGCTATTTGGAATTTTGGCGGCAATCGCGGCCCGGCCAATAGGGTCGCCTTATTCCAACGGCAGTTGACTGTAACTTTCTCGCTGTCACCCTGAAGTGTCCAGCGAGACCGGGCCTTGAAGGGCTTCAACTCGCGGCGTCATCTGGGCCGCGCATACTTCGAGGCCCGCTTCGCCCGCTCCTCAGGATGAGGACCGAATGACATCTCCGAAGAGTCGAGCTAAATATCCTCGCATGTCCGCCAAACCTCAGCACAACCCAGCAATAAAGCTCGTGCTCGATCTCGGGCCGCTGCTGGTGTTCTTCTTCGTCAATTCGCGGCCGGCGCTGTTCGCGCCGCTGCTCAAGCCGTTCCTGCCGGACGCACTGCTCACTGGCGAGCACGCCGGCATCTTCACCGCCACCGCGATCTTCATTCCCACGATCCTGCTGACGCTCGCGGTCGGCTATGCGCTGACCCGGCATCTGCCGCTGATGCCGCTCATCACGGCGATCGTCGTCGTGGTGTTCGGCGGGCTGACGCTCATTTTGCAGGACGAGACCTTCATCAAGCTCAAGCCGACCATCATTTACGTGCTGTTCGGCGGCACGTTGCTCGGCGGGCTCGCGTTCGGCAAACCACTGCTCGGCCTCGTTTTCGATTCGGTGTTTCACCTGACCGACGAAGGCTGGCGCAAGCTCACGCTGCGCTGGGCGCTGTTTTTTCTGGCGCTTGCCGTGCTCAACGAGATCGTCTGGCGCACGCAGTCGACCGACACCTGGGTGAGCTTCAAGGTGTTCGGCGTGCTGCCGCTGACCTTCGTGTTCGCGGCCCTGCAGTATCCACTCTTGCAGAAATACGCCGCGCCGGAGCCGGCGAGCGAGAAGGAATAGCGCCGGCTCGTGCCGCCGCGAACCTCCCCCTTTCAGGGGGAGGGAGAAGAAGCAAGCGCCTTGGCGATCGCCGGCTTGAGCGCGTGCTCCAGATTGTCCGGCGTGATCGGGCCGATCAGCTTGTAGGCGATCTTGCCGTCGCGGCCGACCACGAAGGTCTCCGGCACGCCGTAGACCCCCCACTCGATCGCGGCGCGGCCATTGGCATCGGCACCGTTAGCGACAAACGGGTTGCCGTAGCGGCCGAGGAAGCGCCGCGCATTGTCGGGCTGGTCCTTGTAGTTGATGCCGGCGACACGGATGCGCGGGTCGGCGGCGAGCTTCAGGAGGAGCGGCGCCTCGTCGTGGCACGGCACGCACCACGACGCCCAGACGTTGAGCACCGTCACCTCGCCCTTGAACGCCGTGCTGTCGAGACCCGGCACCGGCTTGCCGTCGCGATCGAGGCCGGCAATCGGCGGCAGGCTGGTCTGCGGCGCTTCGCGTCCGATCAGCGCGGACGGGATGTGCGAGGGATCGCCGGCGCCGAGCCGGTACATGAACAGCGCCGCCAGCGCCAGAAACGCCAGCAATGGCAGCACCACAACGGTGCGACGTCGCGATGGCTGCGCTCTATCCGCATTGTTCTTCTCGACCGTGCTCACGGCTTCACCTCGCCGGCGCGATCCGAGCGCCGCGTCACGCCCTGCCCTTCCAGTTCCTCCATCGTGCGCCGCAGGTGGCGGCGATCGAGCGCCACCCAAAGGACCAGAACGCCGACGATCGCAACCGCCGCCGCGTAGGAAGCCACGATGAACGCCGCGTGCGGACCGAGATTCATCATCCGTGTCCGGCGACCGCATCGGCCTGATGCATCATCATGGTGCGCACGCGCCGCCGCATGATTTCGTTGCGCATGGCGGCGAGGTGCAGCGCGAGGAACAAAAGAGTGAAGGCGATCACCATGATCAGAAGCGGCGTGAGAATGGACGGATGGATTGTCGAGCCGCCGAGACGGATCACGGACGCCGGCTGGTGCAGCGTGTTCCACCAGTCGACCGAGAACTTGATGATCGGCACGTTGATGGCGCCGACGAGCGTGAGCACCGCCACCGCGCGCGCCGCGCGCGAGGGATCGTCGATCGTACGCCAGAGCGCGATCACGCCGAGATACATGAGAAACAGGACCAGCACCGAGGTGAGGCGCGCGTCCCAGACCCAATAGGTGCCCCACATCGGGCGGCCCCACAGCGAGCCGGTAACGAGGCACATCAGCGTGAAGGCGGCGCCGATCGGGGCCGCGGCCTTGGCGGCTACATCGGCGAGCGGATGGCGCCAGACCAGCGTGCCGAGCGCCGCGATGCTCATCACCACCCAGGCGAACAGCCCGAGCCAGGCCGCCGGCACGTGGATGAACATGATCTTCACGGTGGCGCCCTGCTGGTAGTCGTCGGGTGCCAGAAAAGCCTGATTGATGCCGATCGCGAACGCGAGGACGGTCGCGGCCGCGAGCCACGACAGCACGCGGTCCGCGAACGCCAGGAAACGGGATGGATTGGCGAGATCGATCAGGGGCATTGGGACGCTCTACATTTGCGTTTTATTGCGCCGGCTTGATGCCGAGCTCCTTGGCGATCGCGACGACGGCGGCGCGCTGTTCGTCGATCTCGACGACGAACTCGGCGGTGGTTCCGGTCGACACGACCTGCCCGGTGGCTTCGAGCCGCGCCGCGATCGCCGGATCGGCGGCGACGGCCTTGACGTCGGCGGCGATGCGTTCACGCAGGTCTACCGGCATTACCGGGGATGCGTAAAGGCCGACCAGGCCGTCGAAGTCGAGCGCCGGGTAGCCTGCCTCCTTCGCGGTGGGAACGTCCGGCGCGGCCTTGGCACGCTGGCGGTTGGTGATCGCGAGGATCTTGAGCTTGCCGGCTTCGGCCTGCGCGCGCACGATGGCGAGCGCCGCCATGAATACCTGAATGCGGCCTTCGGTCAGATCGTTGAGCGCGCTCACGGTGTCGCGATAGGGCACCTTCGCCATCTCGATGCCGGTGCGCTTGAGGAAACCGGCGAAGATCAAATCGGTCGAGCCCGTTACCGTCGCCCAGTTGAGCTTGCCGGGTTCGGCGCGCGCGCGTTCGACCAGTTCGCGCAGCGAGCCCACGTTCAACGAAGTGGGCACCGTGATGGTCACCAGCGTGTTGCTGACCTTGGCGACCGGAACCAGTTCCTTCGGATCGTAGGGCAGCTTGTCGTGCAGGAACGGGTGCGCGGTGAAGGCGGCGGCCGGGCCGAACAGCAACGTGTGATCGTCGCGTGCGCTCAGCACCGCGGTGATCGCCACGAAACCGTCGCCGCCCGGGCGGTTCTCGACCACCACCGGCTTGCCCCAGCGCGCCGAGAGCCGGTCGGCGAACAGCCGCGCGCCGATGTCGGCGCCGGCACCCGGACCGAGCGGCAGGATGAACTTCACCGGACGCTGCGGCCAAGCTTGCGGCGAAGGTTGTGAAGACGCTTGCGGTGGAGTTTGCGCTGACACCGCCCCCGCCCAAGTGAAGCAAGCGAGCGCGAAACACAGAGCGAGAGTCCGATCCTTGAGTCTCATGTTTCCCTTCATTTCTTGGATGGCGGCCGTCTCATGCGCCGCTCAGGCGAGCAAAGAATCTCCGTACAACATAGCAAATCTGCAAATCCGCCGGCGCGGGGTGCGTCACATCGCCGTTCACGACCGCGTCACTCCAACGAATTGCGCAATGCGGCCGCCGCGGCGAAAGGCCCGATCACGAGGCTCATCAGGCTGAGCGCCGCGAGGATCGTGAACGGCGTCCCGAACGGCACCGGCCCCATAACGGCAGCGTTCGAGGCCGACACGCCGAAAATCAGCACCGGGATGGTGAGCGGCAGCACCAGTACGGCGAGGAGGAGGCCCCCTCGCCGCAACGCGACGGTGAGGGCCGCACCGATCAAGCCCGTGAAGGTGAGCGCCGGCGTGCCGGCGGCGAGCGTCAGCGCCACCGCGCCGGTCGCCTGCGGGTCGAGATTGAGCAGGAGGCCGAGGAGCGGCGCCGCCAGGACCAGCGGCAGCGCCGTGGTCACCCAGTGCGCCAGCGCCTTGACGGCGAGCACGAGTTCGAGCGGCACGCGCGCGGTGAGAATGAGGTCGAGCGAGCCGTCCTCCTGGTCCATCGCGATCAGGCGATCAAGCGCCAACAGGCTCGCCAGGAGCGCGCCGAGCCACAGGATCGCCGGCCCGATGCGCGCCAGGAGCGCGAGGTCGGGCCCGATCGCGAACGGCATCAGAGTCACGACGATCAGGAAGAACAGCACGCCGATCAGCGCGCCGCCGCCCACCCGGACGGCCAGCCGCAGGTCGCGCAGGAACAGGGCAGAGAGCGCATTCATGCTGGAGCGCTCCACGCCGCCTGAGCTCCGCGAACGCGCCAGACGTACCGCCGCCAAGCGGCTCCTGCGTCCCCTCCCCCGCCTGCGGGGGAGGGACAGGGAGGGGGGCAGCACCAGAGGGACTCTCGCCAGAACCACCCCCCTCCCCACCCCTCCCCCGCAGGCGGGAGAGGGAGCAGACCGAGCGAGCGGCGAGAGAAGCGCCCAATACTGCGGATCGATCATTGGCCCACCGCTCCCAATCGCAATTCCGTCGCGCCCTCGAGGCCGAGGGGACCGTGGGTCGCGACCAGGATGAGGCCGCCGGCGGCGAGGTGCGCACGCATCAGATTCGCCAGCAGAATTTGCGCGGCGGCATCGAGCGCGGAGGTCGGCTCATCGAGCAGCCACAGCGGGCGCTTCACCGCGATCAGCCGGGCGAGCGAGAGCCGGCGGCGTTGCCCGGCCGAGAGATAGTTCGCCGGCAGGCCCGCCAGCCGGTCGAGGCCGACCGTCGTGAGCGCGGATTCGAGCGCATCATTCTCGCTGCCAAGAAACGCCGTCCAGAACTTGAGGTTCTCCGCCACCGACAGCGCGGGCTTCATCGCGTCCTGATGCCCGAGGTAGTGCGTCTGCTCGCCGATGGTGAGCTCCGGATCGCCGCCCGCAAGATGAAGCTGCCCTTCGGCCGGACGCACCAGCCCGGCCACCAGGCGCAGCAGTGACGACTTGCCCGCCCCGTTGGGCCCGACGACCACCAGCGCCTTGCCCGCCCCGACCGCGAATCCGACCCCGGAGAAGACCTCGCGGCCGCCGCGCACGCAGCTCAGACCGGACGCCTCAAGCCGCATCGGGACCAGCCCAGCCCGGCCCGGGCCGGTCAAATCCCGCGATTTCGTGGTCATGCTGTTGACGAGAGTCGATTTTCTGGAATGGCAACAAAAAAGACCTTATAAGCCCGTCGTCCCGCGCTCACTATCCAACCCGCGCGGAAATTGCGACCGCCCCCGAGGACGTGCTTCCGGTAAGCCGGTACCGTAAAGCCGCCACCCTCCCGAATTATGGGAACCGACACATATGACGTCACTCGACAGCTTCAGGTGCTGCAAGACCCTCAAGGTGGGCAGCAAGACATACGCCTATTACAGCCTCCCGACCGCGGAAAAGAACGGCCTCAAGGGCATCTCGCGCCTGCCGTTTTCGATGAAGGTGCTGCTGGAGAACCTGCTGCGTAACGAGGACGGCCGATCGGTCAGCAAGGACGACATCCTGGGCTTCGCGCAATGGCTCAAGACCAAGACCTCCGACCGCGAGATCGCGTTCCGTCCGGCGCGCGTGCTGATGCAGGACTTCACCGGCGTGCCGGCGGTGGTGGACCTCGCGGCGATGCGCGACGCGATGAAGAAGCTCGGCGGCGACCCCAAAAAAATCAACCCGCTCGTTCCCGTCGACCTCGTCTGCGACCATTCGGTCGCGGTGAATTTTTTCGGCACCAACACGGCGGAGAAGAAGAACGTCGAGGAGGAATACCGGCAGAACGGCGAGCGCTACGCGTTCCTCAAGTGGTCGCAGAAATCGTTCGATAATTTCCGCGTCGTGCCGCCCGGCACCGGCATCTGCCACCAGGTCAATCTCGAATACCTGTCGCAGGTCGTGTGGACCAAGAAGGACAAGCTCAAGGCCGACGGCAAGCCGTTCAGCGGCGAGGTCGCCTATCCGGACACGCTGGTGGGCACCGATTCGCACACCACCATGGTCAACGGCCTGGCGGTGTTGGGCTGGGGCGTCGGCGGCATCGAGGCGGAAGCCGCGATGCTCGGCCAGCCCTACTCGATGGTGCTGCCGGAAGTGATCGGCGTGAAGATCAGCGGCAAGCTCAAGGAAGGCATGACCGCGACCGACCTCGTTCTCACCGTCACGCAGATGCTGCGCAAGCGCGGCGTGGTCGGCAAGTTCGTTGAGTTTTTCGGCCCGGGCCTCGCCGGCCTCACGATCGCGGACCGCGCCACCATCGGCAACATGTCGCCGGAATACGGTGCGACCTGCGGCTTCTTCCCGGTCGACGACGACACCATCAAGTATCTGACCGACACCGCCCGCTCGCCGGCACAGGTCGCGCTGGTCGCCGCCTACGCCAAGGCGCAGGGCATGTACCGCACCAAGTCGACGCTCGACCCAATGTTCACCGACGTGCTCAAGCTCGAGCTCTCGTCGGTCGAGCCGTCCCTCGCCGGTCCCAAGCGCCCGCAGGACCGCGTCGCGCTCAAGGACGTGAAGAACGGCTTCACGATGGCGATGGAGAAGGAGTTCAACAAAGGCGGCGATGGTGGCGGCAAGGACGTGTTCGAGCTGCACCCGTCGATCGCGACTGCTCCGCTCGACAAGAACTTCGGCAAGGCCGGCGGCGGCAAGCGCGTGCCGGTTGAAGGCCGCAACCACGACCTCGGTCACGGCGATGTGGTGATCGCGGCGATCACGTCCTGCACCAACACCTCGAACCCGAGCGTGATGATGGGCGCCGGGCTTCTCGCCCGCAAAGCGGTGGCAAAGGGCCTGACCGTCAAGCCGTGGGTCAAGACTTCACTCGCACCCGGTTCGCAGGTCGTCGCCGAATACCTCGAGAAATCCGGACTGCAGAAGGATCTCGACCAACTCGGCTACAACATCGTGGGCTTCGGCTGCACCACCTGCATCGGCAATTCCGGGCCGCTCGCGCCGGAGATTTCCAAGACCATCAACGAGAAGGATCTGGTGGCCGCCGCGGTGCTCTCCGGCAACCGCAATTTCGAAGGACGCGTCAACGCCGACGTGCGCGCGAATTACCTTGCCTCGCCGCCGCTGGTGGTCGCCTACGCGCTTGCCGGTTCGATGTATGCCGATATGGCCAAGCAGCCGCTCGGTCTCGACAAGAAGGGCAACAAGGTCTTCCTCAAGGACATCTGGCCGTCGAGCCGCGAGATCAGCACGGTCGTGCGCAAGACCATCAACAAGCAGATGTTCGCGAAGAAGTATGCCGACGTGTTCAAGGGCGACTCGCATTGGCGCAAGATCAGCGTCAAGGGCGGGCTGACCTATGCGTGGGACAAGATATCGACCTACGTGCAGAACCCGCCCTACTTCGTCGGCATGGGCCAGCGGCCCGAGCCGCTGAGCGACATCGTCGACGCGCGCGTTCTTTGTCTCCTGCTCGACTCGATCACCACGGACCACATCTCGCCGGCCGGATCGATCAAGGTCGATTCACCCGCCGGCAAGTACCTGGTCGACCACAAGGTGAAGCCCGTCGACTTCAACCAGTACGGCACGCGGCGCGGCAATCACGAAGTGATGATGCGCGGCACCTTCGCCAATATCCGGCTGAAGAACCAGATGGTGCCGGGCGTCGAGGGCGGCGTGACCATCCACTTCCCGTCGAAGCAGCGCATGACGATCTACGACGCCGCCATGCGCTACAAGGCCGACAACGTGCCGCTCGTGATCTTCGCCGGCAAGGAATACGGCTCAGGATCGTCGCGCGATTGGGCCGCCAAGGGACCCAACCTGCTCGGCGTGCGCGCCGTGGTCACGCAATCGTTCGAGCGCATCCATCGATCCAACCTGATCGGAATGGGCGTGATCCCACTGTGCTTCGAGGAAGGTACGTCGTGGCAGACGCTCGGCCTCAAGGGCGACGAGCAAGTCACCATTCGCGGGTTGCATGGCGAGATGAAACCGCGCCAGCGCATGATTGCCGAGATCGTCGCGTCCGATGGTGGGCTGAAGCGCGTCCCGCTCATCTGCCGCATCGATACCGTGGACGAGCTGGACTATTTCAAGAACGGCGGCATCCTCCAGTACGTTCTGCGGCACTTGGCGTAGGAGCGGTTTGGCTTGGGAACGAATCTGGCTGCGGCGTAGATTTCCCGTCTACGCTGCGCCAACCTCACTGCGAAGTGAGTGGCGGGTGATTGCACGGCCTCCTATGAATCGTGCGGTGGAGTTCTGCCGCGATCGGCGGCGGCGGGGGATGGGAAGACTGGTATGTCAGGTCGTAGCCTCGCCTGCGCGGTGGTGGTGCTTTGCACGTCCGCGGTGACGCCCTCGTTTGTCAGCGCCGAACCACGCGCGGTCCTTGAACTCTTCACCAGCCAGGGCTGCTCGTCATGCCCGGCCGCCGACAAGCTAATTGGCGAGTTCGCGTCCGATCCGACGCTGCTCGCGATGAGCCTCGCGATCGACTACTGGGACTATCTCGGCTGGAAAGATACGCTGGCGCTGGCCGGCCATTCGCGCCGGCAGAAATCGTACGCCTCGGCGCGGCACGACCGCGAGGTCTACACACCCCAGGTGGTGGTCAACGGCACCGCGCATGTGCTGGGCAGCGACAAGGCCGCGATCGAGCGCGCCATCGCACAGACCAAGCAGACCGAGGGAATGCTGTCGCTCCCGGTCGGCCTCGCCGTGACGGACGGCAAGCTCAACGTCAATGTCCCGTCCGGTGCCGAGGAGCGCGGCGAGGTTTGGCTCTGCCCGATCACAAAGTCCATTACGGTCGCGATCGCGCGCGGCGAAAATCACGGCCGCACCGTTACCTATCACAACGTCGTCCGCCGCTGGCTGAAGCTTGGCGAGTGGGCCGGCAAGGGCCAGTCCTGGAGCGTTCCGCTCGCCGACTTTGCGCTGAAGGACAAGAACAAGGACGACAAGAACAAGGATATCGACGCCGTCGCCGTGGTGGTGCAGCGCGGCCCCGCGGCTAGCCCCGGCATGATGTTGGGCGCCGCCATGGTGGCACTCAAGTAACCTATCGGCACGGATTTCCGGCCGACCCCCGACGAACTAAGCCTAAATTCACCGATTCGTGCCACATTCGGCTGTGCAGCCACGCAGCGAGCCGGATTCTTCGAGTGGGGCGTCGAACCTTTGGCAATTTCGCGGCGACTAACTTTCTGAGCCCAGTGTGGACCTGAATCGGCAGGTCCGGTTCATCATGTGCAAAAAAGGGGGCATACCCGTGCATCAATTCCATCGGCCCAGGATGGGTCATCCGTCGCTTTTCGCTAATGACACCGCGCGCTTCGCGACCGCCGCGGTATCCGCCGGCATCGGCGCCGCGATGTTGGTCGCCGCCGCCTCTCCGGCCGCCGCCAATCCATTCGACCTCCGGCCGTCCTACCGTCCGCAGGCCCAGACCGCTCCGGCCGGCTCCCAGCGCCTCGCCTACCGCGCCAGGGACAGCAAGGAGAAGGAAAAGGCCCCCAAGGTGGAGGACGACGTCGCCGCCAAGGCCAAGGGGCCGCTGAGCGTCATCATCTCGCTCGATAAGCAACGGTTGACGCTATATTCGGGCGACACGCCGATCGCCCATTCGAACGTTGCGACTGGCGTGCCCGGCCACCCGACCCCGACCGGCGTGTTCAGCATCATCCAGAAGGACCGCTGGCACCACTCCAACATCTACAGCAATGCCCCGATGTATTACATGCAGCGGATTACCTGGTCCGGCGTGGCGATGCATCAGGGCTACGTGCCGGGCGGCGTTCCGGCCTCGCATGGCTGCATCCGGATGCCCGAAGCCTTCGCCAAGCAGATGTGGGGCATCACCAAGATGGGCGCGCGCGTGATCGTAACGCGTCCCGAGATTACCCCGTCGGCAGTCTCCAGTCCGAAGCTGTTCGTCTACAAGGCGCCGCCCGAGCCGCCGAAGCCGGCTGAGCCCGCCGTGGCAGACAATATTGCGACGCCGGACGAGAGCGTGAAGGCGGCCTACAATTCGCTTGAGACCGCTACGCCTGGTACTCCCAAGACCACCGGCCAGCGCCAGCGCGTGACGGCGATCGATGCGACCAGCCCGGATCCAACGCTCGCGGCGGCGGCCAAGCCGCTCAAGCCCGGCCCGATCTCGGTGTTCATCAGCCGCAAGGAGGGCAAGATCTTCGTGCGTAAGGGCTTCGAGCCGATCCTCGACGCACCTGTCACCTTCGCGAGCCCGGACCAGCCGCTCGGTACCCACGTGTTCACCGCGCTGTCGATGAACGACGACAACTCCAGCATGCGCTGGTCGGTTGTGACCGTTCCGAACTCCCTGACCGCGACTGCTCCGGCGAAGAAGGTGGAGCGGACCAAGCTCGAAAAGGGCAAGAAGCAGATCGAGGCCGTCGCTCCGCCGGCCCCTCACCACGTCAGCAGCCCGGCCGAAGCGCTCGAGCGCGTGACCATCCCGCAAGAGGCCCTCGACCGCATTCAGGCCCTGATGTCGGCTGGCGCCTCGCTCACGATCTCGGATAACGGGGTTAGTCACGAGACCGGCAAGGGCACGGATTTCATCGTGCTGACGCGCTGATCGCGCTTCGCTTCAGGCAACCATTTGCAATGCCCGGCCTCGTGCCGGGCATTGTCGTTTTTGGTGGCAGCTACGAGCGCGCCATGATCGCGAGCGCATCGCGGGTCTTGACCGTCGGCTGCCAGCCCAGGCGGATCAGCGCGGCCGGGTCCGCCACCAGCGAGCGGGCGAGCCGCTGATAAATCTCCTCGCGTCCGGTCAAGCGCAGCGCGGTTTCGAGCAAGGACTGCGGCACCGGAATGAGCCCTGGCCGCCGGCCGAGCCCGCGGCGTACGGCCGCGATCATTTCGGGAATGGTCAGTGGTTCGGGATCGGCGACGATCAACGGCCGCCGCAACGGCTCGGGCGCGGCCAGCACGGCGTCGACGGCCGCCACCAGGTTGTCGAGCGACAACAGCGAGCGGCGGGCATCGAGCGCGCCGAACGGCAGCGGATAGCGTGAGCGCGCGAGCCGCAGCAACTCCGCCATGTTGCCCTTCACGCCCGCGCCATAGACCAGCACGAGCCGCAGCGCGACCCAGTCGACACCGAGCTCGGCCAGCCCCTGCTCGGCCGCAAGCTTCGAGCGGCCGTAAGCATCCGTCGGCTGCGGCGGCAAGGCCTCGGTCAGCACCTCTTCGGCGGCCGGGCCGCTCTGCGCGCGGATCGATGACAGAAAGACGAAGCGTTTCGCGCCGGCGCGTTGCGCCGCGCGCGCGAGGCCGATCGTGGCCTCGGTGTTGAGCAGCCGGTAATCATCCTCCGGCAGGCCCGACATCGCATGCGCGATACCGGCGGAATGGATGACCGCGTCAACGTCGGCGAGCGCCGCCGCCATGTTGACCGGACGCGCAAGGTCGCCGACCACCGCGCTGGCGGCCGCAACCGGCACGTTGCTCGGGCGCCGCAGCAGCACACGCAGCCGGTAGCCGCGCTTGGGCAGCTCCTGCAGCAGATATTGGCCGATGAAACCCGTGGCGCCGGTCAGCGCAACAAGCGGGTGGTTCGTGGACGCGAGGGAGCTCACCGCTCTGCTTCGTTCGGTTCAGGTTCGGCACCGCTTGCCGGATGCCCGTTGCCGCGATTCTGCGAAAGAGGAGTTTTCAGCGCTTGCACCGTCACGCATCGGCGGGCGGCGGATGAAAACTCATCACAGATCGTCGAAGCATCATGGGAGCGCTGCATCGGGATGGCACTCGACTAAAGCGTCGTCCGCAAGGACGCGACGGGCGGGGCATTTTGGTTCATTGCTCTCCGCAGTACCTCGAAAATAACGGCGGTGGACCAACCAAACAGCAACACGCCATTCATCGCCGTCATTGGCCCGAGCAACCGCCAGCCCGCTACGGGAATGACGTCGCCATAGCCGAGCGTCGTGTAGTTCACGAAGGCAAAATAGACCAAGTCGGCGCCGGCAGGCGCCGCGTCCACGGTCGCGTAGGCGAGCGACCAGGCGATCACCTCGCAAGTGTGCGCGACCATCAGCACTGAAACGGTTGCAATCATGACAACGATCAAATGCAGCCATGGCCGCGATGTGTGTTTCGTGCCCGCAACCTGCGCCACGCGCACCACAGCCACCGTCACCAGGGCATGAATCACGATGGTGCAGACACTGACGGCGGAGCCGACCAGAAATTGGCGCAGCATTCTCATTGCCTGGCCGGCAATGGCGGTCGTCTCGGGGATCGTCTGCATTCTGGCGGGCGTGGCGCGGCTCGGCTTCGTGACCGAGCTGCTCTCCAAGCCGATCCGCTACGGCTACATGAACGGAATCGCGCTGACGGTGCTGATCAGCCAGCTGCCCAAGCTCTTCGGCTTCTCGATCGAGAGCGATGGACCGCTGCAGGAACCTGTGGGCATCGCCGAGGCGATTCTGGACGGAAGAACGAACTGGACGGCGTTCGCGATCGGCGCCGGCACATTGGCGGTGATCCTGCTGCTCAAGAACAGCAAGCGCATGCCCGGGCATACTGATTGCCGTGGTCGGCGCGACGGCGATCGTCGGCGTGCTGGACCTGGCCGCGCGCGCCGACGTATCGGTGCTGGGTCCGCTGCCGCAGGGCCTGCCCGGCATTCGCGATCCCGTGGATCACCTACGCCGATATCGTCCCGGTTCTGATCGGAGGCGGCGCCGTCGCGCTGGTGTCGTTCGCCGACACCAGCGTGCTCTCCCGCGCCTACGCTGCGCGAACCGGCACGCGCGTCGATCCCAATCAGGAAATGGTGGGACTCGGAGCCGCCAATCTGGCCGCCGGGTTCTTTCAGGGCTTTCCCGATCAGCAGCAGTTCGTCGCGCACGCCGGTGGCGGAGGCGGCGGGCGCGCGAACGCAGTTGACCGGGGTCGTCGGTGCGCTCGCCGTTGCGCTGTCTGCTGTTGGCGGCGCCGAACCTGCTCCAGCATCTGCCGACCGCCGCGTTGGCCGCGGTGGTTATCGCCTCGGCGATCGGCCTGATCGAGATCACCGACCTCGTGCGGATCTTATCGCATCCAGCGTTGGGAGTTCTGGCTATCGATCGTCTGCCTTGTGGGCGTGCGGTTCTCGGCGCGATCCCCGGCATCGGCGTGGCGATCGCGATCGCGCGTCATCGAGTTCCTGTGGGACGGCTGGCGTCCGCACTCTGCGGTGCTGGGCCGCGCCGACGGCGTCGAGGGCTACCACGACATCACGCGCTATCCCGACGCCCGGCAGATGCCCGGCCTGGTGCTCTTTCGCTGGGATGCGCCCTTGTTCTTCGCCAACGCCGAGCTGTTCAAGGAGCGTGTTCTGGAGGCGGCGGCGAAATCGTCCAACCCCAGCGCGCTGGCTGGTCGTTGCGGCAGAACCGGTTACCAGCGTCGATGTGACCGCGGCCGACACCTCGCCGAATTGGATGCAAGCATTGCACGCGGCCGGCATCGAGTTGTGTTTCGCCGAACTGAAGGACCCGGTGAAAGACAAGCTTCAAGCGGTTTGGGCTCTTCGCGCAGATCGGCGAAGCGATTCTTCTTTCCAACCATCGAGCGCCGCGGTCGGCGGCTATCTTCGAGAGCCACGCCGGCAGGACTAGGTGACTCGGCGGACCGAGCTCTTGACGCAAGAGCGAAATTAATCCATCGTGATGAACTGGCTTCTTGTCTGTTGATTCCGGTCGCGATCGGGCTCGAATTTCTGGCGCCTGAGCGGTACCTTCTGGTTTTCGCCGCGTCATGCTCTTGGCATCGTGCCGCTTGCCGGTTGGCTGGGCCGGGCCACGGAGCAGCTTGCGGAGCGCCTGGGCGAAGGGGTTGGCGGGCTGCTCAACGCGACGTTCGGCAATGCCGCCGAATTGATCATCGCCCTGGCCGCGCTGCGGGCCGGGCTCCACGATGTCGTGAAGGCGTCGATTGCCGGGTCGATCGTCGGCAACATCCTGCTCGTGCTCGGCGCCGCGATGCTGGCAGGCGGATTGCGTCATCGGGAGCAGCAGTTCAACCCGGCCGGGGCGCGCTCGCAGGCGACGATGCTGACGCTGGCGGCGATCGCGCTGATCCTGCCGGCGGCCTTTCAAGCCGCAGCTGGGTGCGACGGCTCGACGGGCTTGGCAAGCTCAGCGTTTCGATCTCGATCGTGCTGCTGGTCGTGTACGCGCTGTTTCTCGTCCTTCACGCTGATCACCCATTCCGCGCTGTTCGCGGCCACGGCGCCGCACGTCTCCAATTTGGCAACGACAGCAAGGCGATGTATGATGCTTTGATATTTATCATCGGCTGCCTAAGCTATTGTACTTCTTTGGATTCCCGAACAGAGCCGGCGGTCATCATGGGCGATCCCTTCCTCAATTATTTCGCGCTGTTTCTGCTCCTGTTTGTCGTGGTGGTGCTGTTCTACGGCATCATCGCGATCCACGACATCCCGTACAACATCGCGAAATCGCGCGATCATCCTCACCAGGACGCGATCCATGCGGCCGGATGGGTCAGTCTGTTCACGCTGCACGCACTGTGGCCGTTTCTCTGGATCTGGGCCATGGCCTACCGTCCCGAACGCGGCTGGGGATTTGCGCACTCGGCAGCGACCGAAGCTCCATCGGCGGTCAGCCCTAGCGAGCTCGACGACCTGAAGCGGCGGATTGCGGAGCTTGAAAGCAACGCGAGCAGGGCCCCGCGCGGCAAGACGGCGAGCGACAAGGGGAGCAGCAAGGGCCCCGGCGATAAGCGCATCGACGAGAAGAGCCCCGGCGACAAAAGCGGCGGCAAGGTCGCGGGAGGCTGACGATGGAACTGCTTCTGATCCTGATCTACGTCTCGTTCTGCTACGTCGTCTTCAAGATCTTCAAGATCCCGGTCAACCAATGGTCGCTGGCGACGGCGACGCTGGGCGGCATCATCGGTATTGCGCTCCTCCTCCTGATCATGAACTACAACCATCCGTTCACGAAGAATGCGCGCATCTATTTCGCCGTGACGCCCGTATTGCCAGGCGTGCGTGGCCGCGTCATCGAAGTGCCGGTCGAAACGAACAAGCCGCTGAAGCAGGGAGACGTCCTCTTTCGCATCGATCCGAAGCCCTACGAGTACCTGGTCAACCAGAAGAAGGCCATGCTCGCCGAAGCCGAGCAGAACGTGGGGCAGCTCAAGGCCTCGCTCGACCAGGCGACGGCGAGCGCGGAAAGAGCCAACGCGCAGTTCGCGTTGGCGCAGCAGAATTATGACCGTCAGTCGGAGTTGTTCCAGAAGGGTGTCATCGCGAAGGCCACACTCGAGACATTCGAACGCAATCTCGAGACCGCGCGGCAAAGCCTGGCGGCCGCGAGGGCCGAGGAGGAAAGGGCGCGGCTCGCTTACACCTCCAATATCGGTGGCGTGAACACGGCGGTCGCGCGCCTAACGGCCGAACTGGCAGACGCGCAATACGACCTCGACCAGACCGTCGTGCGCGCGCCCGCCGATGGCTTCGTCACCCAGGTGGGCTTACGGGCGGGGGCGTTTGTGGGTGCTACTGCTGCGCGGCCAGTCATGGTGTTCGTCAATACCGACAAAGGGACCAGCAGCTTGGCGCCGCTTTCCAGCAAAATTCGCTGCAACGGGTCAAGGCCGGTGATGATGCCGAGGTCGCCTTCGACGCGGTGCCCGGACGCGTGTTCAAGGGCAAGGTGCGCAATGTTTTGGATGCGATTGCGACCGGCCAGGTCCAGCTCACCGGAACCCTCGTGGACTTCGACACACGCACGAGCGGTGGCCGCGCCCTCGCGGTCATCGACGTCACGGACGATATGTCAGGCTACCAGAATTCCGCTCGGCGCCGCTGGGCAGGTCGCGATCTACACCGAGCATTGGCATCACGTCTCGCTGCTGCGCAAGATTCTGCTGCGCATGCGCAGTTGGCAGAACTACGTGTTCCTTGAAGGACATTGAGCGGCAGGCTGCGCGATCCTGTCGGCGTCAGGCAGAAGTCGACAGCTTGACGGTCAGTACAGCTCGCGAACGAATTTCCGGCCCTTCAGTGAGGCCTGATCGTCGTATTTGTGCTTTTCCGATCGTTTCGGAAGCTTGACCTTAGGGCGCGATATCTTCTTGAACGGAATCTGCTTGAGGATGTGCGAAATGCAATTCAGCCGCGCCCGGCGCTTATCGTCGGAACGCACGATGTGCCAGGGCGCATGCTTGCTGTCCGTCATTTTCAGCATCATGTCTCGCGCGCGCGAATAATCGTACCAGCGCGAGTAGGACTCGACATCCATCGGGCTTAGTTTCCATTGCCGTATCGGATCGTCAACACGGGCGGCAAACCGCTTCTCTTGTTCCTCCATGCCAACTTCCAGCCAGAACTTGATAAGCGTGACGCCGGCGTCAACGATGTGTTGCTCGACCTCCGGGCACAGACTCAGAAAGCGATCAGATTGCTCCTCACCGATAAATCCCATGACGCGCTCGACACCCGCACGATTATACCAACTGCGGTCGAAGATAACGATCTCGCCGGCAGCGGGAAATCGCGCGATATAGCGCTGGATGAAGATCTGCGTCTTTTCGCGATCGGACGGTGCCGGGAGCGCGGCCACGCGGAAAACGCGCGGGCTCACGCGCTCGGTGAGCGCTTTGATCGTGCCGCCCTTGCCCGCAGCATCACGCCCCTCGAATACGATGATGACCTTCAGCCCCTTGGCCTTTACCCATTCTTGAAGATGACAAAGCTCGACCTGAAGCTTTCGAAGCTCCTTTTCATAGAGCTTTCGCTTCATCTTGCCGTTCTCGCTTGTCGCCTGTTGAGGTGCCATGATGCCGCCGCTGAGGGAGAAATTGCGACCTGTCAGATCAATCGATGATGTGATAGCCGCCGTCAATGTAGAGCGTTTCGCCGGTGATCAGTCGAGCCGCGTCGTGCGCCAGGAACGCCGTAGCGACACCGACGTCGTCGATGCTGACGAGACTGCGCGCAGGCGCCTTCGCTTTCGCCTTGTCGAGCAAGCGCGTCGAATTCAGGGATGCCGGAGGCGGCACGTGTCGCCAGCGGACCGGGCGAGATGGCGTGCACGCGAATGCCCTTGGGACCAAGCTCCGCCGCCATGTAGCGCACCGCGCATTCCAGCGCGGCCTTCGCCACGCCCATAATGTTGTAGTTCTTCACCACCATCTGGCTGCCGTAGTAGCTCATCGTGAACAGCGTGCCGCCATTGCGCATCAGCGGCTCCGCCAGATGCCCCATGCGAATGAACGTCCAGCACGACACGTCCATGGTGGCGAGGAAACCTTCGCGCGACACGTCGACGACACGCCCCTGCAGCGCGTCCTTGGGCGAAAACGCAATGGAATGCACGACGAAATCGAGCTTGCCCCAGTCCTTGGCGATGCGTTCGAACACCGCCTCCATCTGGCCGGGCGTATTCACGTCGAGCGGCATGAAGATCGACGCTTCGAGCTCCTTTGCGAGTGGCTCGACATACTTCTTCGCCTTGTCGTTGAGATAGGTCACCGCGACCTCGGCGCCGAACGCCCGGAATGCCTTGGCGCAGCCCCAGGCGATCGAATGTTCGTTGGCGATCCCGACGATGAGACCTCTCTTGCCTTCGAGGAGCTTGGCCTTGACGGCGGGAATCATGGAGGACTTCCTTTTGCTTCGGACGTCGATGGACTGCCCCTCGAGATAGCGATCGGCGATCTTCTTGAGCTCACGAAAGGCATGGCGCCGATCCTTGGCATCGTCAACAGAGCGACTCGCGACCGTTGACCTTAAACATCCCTCGCCCCAGGGCGAGACGTCGATCTCAAGCGTGTCGTTGTCCACCTGCGCAGTGAACGCCTGAACGGTGGCGCCCCGCCCAAGAGGTATCGTTTCGATCGCCTTCCAGTCCGGTTTTGCCAGCCATTGTGTCGATTCTCGACCGTTAGCAGGATGGTCACAGCGTCATTTCCGGGACGTGATCCGGCACGACAAGCTTCGCTTCGGTCGCCGCCACGACTTGTTCGACCGAGACGCCCGGTGCAGTTTCACAGAGCGTCGCGCACCCATCGGGGAACGCAATCACGGCGAGTTCGGTGACCACCAAGTCCACGCGGCGCGTCGATGTGATCGGCAGCGTGCATGTCTTGACGATCTTCGAGGCACCCTTCGCGGTGTGCTGCATGGCGACGATGACGCGCTTGGCGCCGGATACCAGATCCATTGCTCCGCCCATGCCGGGCACCATCTTGCCGGGGATCATCCAATTGGCCAGTTGGCCGGACTGATCGACCTGCAGGCCGCCGAGGACCGTGAGATCGAGGTGCCCGCCGCGGATAAGCCCGAACGACATGGCGCTGTCGAACGTACAGGCGCCGGGCAGAGCAGTGACCGGTCGGCCGCCCGCGTCGGTCAGCATCGGATGCGCCATCCCTTCTTCGGGCGGCGCGCCCGTGCCGATCAGTCCATTCTCGGACTGGAAGAAAACCTGCATATCCTTTGGCAGATAGTTCGCAACCAGCGTCGGTATCCCGATGCCGAGATTGACCAGCATGCCGGGGGTCAACTCCCGGGCGATCCTGCGCGCGATGATGGTTTGCGGGTCCATGCGGGTCTCACGCATTGGCGACGAGGTAGTCGACGACCGGAGCCGGCGTCATGACGTGGTCGGGCGAGAGCACGCCGATCGGAACGATGTTGTCCGCACAGGCAATGACCGTATCAGCAGCCATCGCGATCACCGGATTGAAATTGCGCGCGGTCAGTGCGTAGCCGAGATTACCCAGGTAGTCCGCGATGAACGCGTGCACCAGCGCGAAATCGGCGCGCAGCGCGACTTCGAGCAGATAGCTCTTGCCGTCGACCTCGATACGCTGCTTGCCTTTCTCGACAGAGGTGCCAACGCCGGTTTGCGTCAACACTCCGCCCAGTCCATGACCGCCAGCGCGGATGCGCTCGATGAGCGTTCCTTGCGGGACAAGTTCGACCTCCAGTTCGCCGGCCATCATTTGTCGCTGTGTTTCCGGATTGAGGCCGATGTGACTGGCGATCACCTTGCGCAGGAGCTTTGCGCTGACCAGTTTGCCAATACCGCGGCCGGGCATTGCCGTGTCGTTGGCGATGACGGTGAGATTGCGCTTGTTCTGACGCACGATCTCGTCGATGAGACGCTCGGGCGTCCCGACTGCCATGAACCCGCCGATCATCACGCTCGCGCCGTCCGGGATCAGGGCGACCGATTTTTCGAGCGCGAGAGTTCGCATGGCTGTATTCGAACTTCGCGGGAATTACCGCTAGTCCGTGCTGAACGGCCCGGCGGAGACGCTGCCCCTCTCCTCCGGAGGCAACGTGCTGATGGCCTGTTCCAGGCGGCGTGCTTCATCGTCAAATCCGATCCAGCGCAGCTTGCGGATCAGCTTCGCCCACTCGTGCTGTGGCCGCTCGTTGATGGCGATCACATTGCTCTGCTCGATCGGCTCCATGGCGCTCTCCCGGCGAACGCAAATCTCATCTTTGTTTGCACAAACGCAAAGTCGCTCTCGCCAAATTTGCAAAGCATATCCGAAACTATGAGCTTCCGCCCTTCCAGCCGTTCGACAGCGATCGCGTAATCTTCTGCGTGAATTTTTGACAATCTTCGGAAAGCTTTTGTCCGTCCTCCGCCGCCATGCGCATGCGCTGAGCCAAGCATTCCTGATAGATTTGCAGGGCTTCGGGAGCGGAACGGGTCGCCATCAGTTTCGTACCCAGCTGCGACCAGAGGTCGACTTCCGTTTTCACGCGCGCAAGCCAAGCGCGATTGGCCTGCTCGTAGGCATCGGCCAGTTCTTTTTGCAAATTTGTTATCGCCTCATCCTGACCTGGCTTGAAGAACGGCATTGCGCCCGGCTTTGCTGGACCGCTCATGGCTGTTTCTCCCTTTGAAAAATAGTTCCAAAAGCTAAGCCGCAACATCTTGATGCAAATCAACCGCTAGAAACAAATTCGAGCGAACTTCTCTTAAAGAAGATCATCGTGTGGCAAAATTACAGCTTAATCAATATACTAACGACGGGTTGCGCAAGATCAAGGTTCCTGGCTCTGATGAGCGCCACTGTCTTCAACTGAATCGAGGAGCGTCGCATGGCCAAGCCTGAGGACGCGCTGCCGAGCGCGAAAGACTTCATGACAAAGCTCGCGCTCGCCGAGGCGGAAGAGGCATCCAAACAAGCGCGCAAGCACGCCGAGGCGGAGGCCGAGAAGAAGGCTCTGCTTGATCAATTCTTGCGCCCGTCCGGTGTTTCGGATGAGGAACGGATCAAGCGCGCGATCGCGATCATCGAGCGCGCGGTGAGCAACGGCCGTACCGAAGTCGAGCTCGGCCGCTTCCCCAACGTGCTCTGTACCGATCGCGGGCGCGCGATCAATCAACAAGAGCCCGGCTGGGAAAATACTCTCACGGGCCTGCCGAAGGAGGTTTATGACTGCTGGGCGAAATATTTCCGGGCGCGCGGCTACAAATTGCGCGTACAGGTCGCCGATTTTCCGAACGGTATGCCTGGCGACATCGGCATGACGCTGAGCTGGGGATAGACTGCAAGCGACATCCGGCGATCCAACCCGGTCTTGGGGCCCGCGTTGAGTGAGAGCCAAGATCGAAACAGGAGCAGGGACCATGCCGTCAGACCAGAACCAGCCTTCGACGACCGCGGCTTCGATGCCCGCGATGGGATTCTTTGCTCCGTTCTTTGAATATGCGGTCGATGCCGCGCAGCGGAGCGTCCTGTTCTGGGACGTGATGCGCCAGCGCGGCAACCAGTATCGCGAGCACTTGGCCGAAACCGTTCCACACGTGCTCGACTTTGAGGCCGAGCCTGTCATGGACGGCCGCACGCTCGAGCGGCCGGTGAATTACCTGCTCGCGCGGATCAAACCGCCAGCGGGCGTGAAGATCGACCAGACACTGAGGCCGTTCATCATCGTCGATCCGCGCGCCGGTCACGGTCCGGGCATCGGCGGTTTCAAAGCCGACAGCGAGATCGGTGTTGCCTTAAATGCCGGGCATCCCTGCTATTTCATCGGCTTCCTGCCGGACCCGATGCCGGGCCAGACCATCGAGGACATTGGTCGCGCCGAAGCGATGTTCATCGAGAAAGTCACAGCGCTGCATCCCAAAGCCAACGGCAAGCCGTGCGTGATCGGCAACTGCCAGGCCGGCTGGGCCGTGATGATGCTCGCCGCCATCCGCCCGGAATTGTTCGGTCCGATCATCATCGCGGGCTCGCCGCTGTCCTATTGGGCGGGCGTGCACGGCAAGTATCCGATGCGCTACAGCGGCGGGCTGCTCGGCGGCAGCTGGCTGACCGCCCTCACCAGCGACCTCGGCCACGGGAAGTTCGACGGCGTCTGGCTGGTGCAGAACTTCGAGAACCAGAATCCCGCCAACACGCTCTGGACCAAGCAGTACAACCTCTATTCCAAGATCGACACCGAGGCGCCGCGCTATCTCGGCTTCGAGCGCTGGTGGGGCGGCCACGTCAATCTTAATGCCGAGGAGATTCAATTCATCGTCGACGAGTTGTTCGTCGGCAACAAGCTGGCCGCCGGAATGATCCAGACATCCGACGGCGTCACCATCGACCTGCGCAACGTCCGCTCACCCATCGTGGTGTTCTGCTCGAAGGGCGATAACGTCACGCCGCCGCAGCAGGCGCTCGACTGGATTCTCGATCTCTACGAAAGCGTCGACGACATCCGCTCCTACGGGCAGACCATCGTCTATACCGTCCACGAGACGGTGGGCCACCTGGGCATTTTCGTGTCCGGCGGCATTGCGAAAAAGGAATACCAGGAGTTTTCGAGCAACATCGATCTGATCGACACGCTGCCGCCCGGACTCTACGAGGCGGTATTCGAGCGCAAGGGCGCGGATACCGCCAACCCCGATCTGTCGGCGGGAGACTGGGTCATGCGCTGCGAAATGAGGACGCTCGAAGACATCCGCGCCATGGGTGGCAATGATACGGCGGACGAGCGCAGGTTCGCCGCCGCCGCCCGCGTGTCGGAGACCAACCTCGCACTCTATCGTACCTATGTGCAGCCGACGGTTCGCGCGGTCGTGAACTCGTCACAAGCCGATTGGATGCAGCAAACGCACCCCTTGCGGCTGCAATATGAGTTTTTTTCCAATACCAACCCGATGATGGCCTGGATCGGAACGCTCGCGGAACAGGTTCGCAAGGACCGCCGACCCATGAGTGCCGGCAATCCATTCATCGCGCTCCAGGAAGCCATGTCTAAGCAAATCGTTGCGGCACTCGATCGCTGGCGTGACACGACGGAAGCGGTGGCCGAGCGGACGTTTCTATCCGTTTATGGCTCACCCACCCTCCAAGCGGCGGTCGGCATCGATCCTGAAGCCAATCGCCCGCTGCGCAAAGCGGCCAAGAGCCCGCTGCATCGCGAACTGCTGCAGGACCGTATTGCCGACCTCAAGGCGCGCATTCCGGAGGGTGGGTTACGCGAGGCCGTCATCCGCGGAATGATCTATGTCGGGATGGGGCGCGGGGCGGTCGACGAGCGCGGGTTCGAGGCGGTGCGCCGGGTTCGGCGTTCGTACGGTGATATCCCGCTTTCGACGTTCAAGGCGCTGGTGCGCGAGCAGTATTTCATGCTGCTGGTCGACAGCGAAGCCGCATTGGCGGCGATCCCGGCGATGCTGCCGGCGGATGCCGAGACGCGCCAGCAGGGACTGGAACTGATTAAACAGGTTCTCACCGCGATCGGTGGCTTCTCGGCAACCGACAAAGAGCGATTGGATCGCATCAGCCCGCTGTTCGAAGACGATGCGAGCGGCAATCGTACGCCCTTTCGCCAGAGCCGGAAGGAATTGCAGGCAAAGGCCTCATGACACGGCCTCCTGGCCGAGTCGGCGCTATAGCAGCGGAGAAGTCCTCTTGCTTTCAGACCAATACGGCGACATCGGCGCGATCGCGGCCACTGGCCTGCTGAATGAGGCGGCGCTGAGCAAGTACGACCGGTTGATAGCACGCGCCAAGCAGGTTCCACCGGCGACCACCGTCGTGGCGCATCCTTGCGACGAGACTTCGTTGCGTGGCGCAGTCGAAGCGGCGGAAGCCGGTCTCATCAAGCCGATCCTGGTCGGACCGACGGCGAAGATCACGGCGGTGGCGCGCGAGCACGGTCTCGACATCTCCCCGCTACCGGATCGTCGATGCACCGCACAGCGAAGCGGCGGCGGCGCGCGCGGTCGAGCTGATCCGCGAATCCGAAGGCGAGCTGTTGATGAAGGGCAGCCTGCACACGGACGAACTGATGCGCGAGGTCGCATCGAGCAAGACCGGCTTGCGCACCGCGCGGCGGATCAGCCACGTCTTCGTCATGGACGTACCGTCGCACTCCGACACGCTGTTCATCACCGACGCGGCGATCAATATTTTTCCCGATCTCGAGGCCAAGCGCGACATCGTGCAGAACGCCATCGACCTGTTCACGCAGATCGGGCTTGGGACGCCGCGGGTGGCGATCCTCTCTGCGGTCGAGACCGTGACACCGAAAATCCCGTCGACGATCGATGCCGCGGCACTCTGCAAGATGGCCGATCGCGGCCAGATCAGCGGCGGTATCCTCGACGGACCGCTCGCTTTCGACAACGCGATCGACCCGGAGGCCGCGAGGATCAAGGGGATCCGGTCGGAGGTCGCCGGCCGTGCACAGATCCTGGTCGTTCCCGACCTGGAGGCCGGCAACATGCTGGCGAAAAATCTCACGTTCCTCGCCAAGGCGGATTCGGCCGGCATCGTGCTGGGCGCGCGCGTGCCCATCATTCTGACCTCGCGCGCAGATTCGGTGCGCGCCCGCATGGCCTCGTGCGCGGTCGCGGTGCTGTACGCCCATGCGCGCCGCAGCAAGACCGTCTTGCCCGCGGCCTGAGCCGATGGAGACGATCCTCGTCGTCAACGCCGGCTCTTCGAGCGTCAAGTTCCAGGTGTTCGCGACGGACGGCAGGCGTGACCTCACGCGGCTGATCAAGGGACAGGTGGACGGCATCGGCACGCGGCCGCGGCTGCGCGCCACGGCGGCGGACGGCGACGACCCTGATCGACCAGACCTACACCGCCGAACGCGTGGCCGATGTCCCGACTGCCCTTGCACTCGCCGGCGAATGGTTGCGCGACGAACGCAAGCTTGCGCCTATCGCGGTGGGACACCGGGTCGTGCATGGCGGGCCGGACTATGATCGGCCGGTGCTGGTCGACGAGACGGTGATCGCCAAGCTCGAACGCTATGTTTCGCTGGCGCCACTGCACCAGCCCAACAACCTCGCGCCGATCCGATCGATTCTGGCAAGCGCGCCGGACCTGCCGCAGGTCGCCTGCTTCGACACCGCCTTTCATCGCGGCCATGACGCACTGGCGGACCACTACGCGATCCCGCAGCGCCTCTATGACGAGGGCGTGCGCCGGTACGGCTTCCACGGGCTGTCTTACGAATTCATCGCGGATCGGCTGAAGACCGTCGCGCCCGAGATCGCAAACGCCCGCGTGATCGTCGCACATCTCGGCAGCGGCGCCTCGATGTGCGCGCTGAGGAATGGCCGTAGCGTCGAAAGCACGATGGGCTTTACGGCGCTCGACGGGCTCCCGATGGGAACGAGGCCGGGTCAGACCGACCCGGGCGTGGTGCTCTACCTCATTGCGGAAAAGCGGATGACCGCCGCGCAGGTCCAGGACATGTTCTACGGCGAGTGCGGGCTCAAGGGCCTCTCGGGTATCAGCAACGACGTGCGCGATCTCGAAGCAAGTGACGATCCGCACGCACGCTTCGCGCTCGACTACTTCGCCTACCGGGTCGGGCTCCACGCCGGCATGCTGGCGGCAGCGTTGGGCGGGCTCGACGCGTTCGTGTTCACGGCCGGGATCGGCGAAAACTCGCCCTCGATGCGCGCCCGCATCGTCGAACGTCTCGCCTGGCTCGGCGGCGTCCTCGACCAGGAAGCCAATGCGGCGAGCCGCATGTCGATCGGCGGGCCGGACAGCCGCATCGGCCTCTACGTGGTTCCGACCGACGAGGAACTCATGATCGCCCGGCACACGCTGGCGGTGCTTGCAGGACGCTCGGCGCCAAAATCCGTCCCGTAGCTTGTAACACAATCAATCAGTTACGTGGTGGAGCCAGCCAGGATCGAACTGGCGACCTCTTGAATGCCATTCAAGCGCTCTCCCAACTGAGCTATGGCCCCACAGGGAACGCGGTGTCGGGACCGCCGCGTCCGGAAAGTTCGCGTGTAATCTACCGAAGTCAGGCCGCCGTGGCCAGGACGCCGCTCAGGGACGCCGCTCAGGCCTCCTCCTCGTCCTCGACATCGCCGATGATGTCGGTCACGTCCTCGTCGCCCTCCTCCTGCTCCTCGATGAAGGTGGCGTCGTCCATCGGCTCGTCTTCGAGTTCGATCTCCTCGCCGCCCTCGACCGCCTCGGCGTCGACCTTCTTGCCCTGGGCCTCCGCGTCGGCGTCCTCGAGCGAGACAAATTCGGCCTCCGGCGTCTCGGGCAGCACCACTTCCTCTTTCGGGGCGGGCGCCGCCGCCCGGGCGGCCGCATCGGCGCGGCGCACGGCCGCGACGGTGACCGGCACGACATGGCCCGTATAGGGCGATATCACCGGGCTCTTGTTGAGATCGTAGAACTTGCGGCCGGTCTCCGGACAGATGCGCTTGGTGCCGAGCTCGGATTTTGCCACGGTCCAGGTTCCTTCAGGGTCGGAATGAGGTGCCTGACTTGGCCAGTTGCGAGGCCGCTGTCAATAGCGCCGAAGCTCATTCCAGGCGCCTTTTGGCACCGATTCCGTGGGCCCGATGGCACCCGCTTGGAGCCCGTGCTAGAGGTCCGGCGCATCGATACCGGGAAAATTCGTGGATCACGCTGCCGCCTCGCATCCGCTGACCGCGCGCCGCTCGGGGGCGCTGAAAGGCCATGTCCGCGTACCAGGCGATAAGTCGATCTCGCACCGCGCTCTGATCTTCGGGGCGCTCGCGGTGGGCGAGACGCGAATTTCCGGCCTGCTCGAAGGCGAGGACGTCCTCAACACCGGCAAGGCCATGCGGGCGCTGGGGGCCGGCGTCGAGCGCACCGGCGAAGGGGCCTGGCGCATCCTCGGGGTCGGCGTCGGCGGGCTGGCGGAGCCGGCGGCAGCGCTCGACTTCGGCAATTCCGGCACCGGCTGCCGCCTGGTCATGGGCATGGTCGCGGGCTGCCCGATCACGACGACCTTCGACGGCGACGCGAGCCTGCGCAAGCGGCCGATGCGGCGCATTCTCGACCCGCTGGAGCGGATGGGCGCGCGCACGCTCGAAATCGCCGACGGCGGGCGCTTGCCCACGAAGCTCAAAGGCGCGACCGACCCGATTCCGATCGACTACGAGGCGCCGGTCCCCTCCGCCCAGCTCAAGTCGGCAGTGCTGCTCGCCGGCCTCGCCGCCCCCGGCGCCACCACGGTCATCGAGAAGGAAGCAACCCGCGACCACACCGAGAAGATGCTGGCGCATTTCGGTGCCGAGGTGCGGATCACACCGCACGGCGCGCACGGCCGCCGCATCACGCTGACCGGCCAGCCGGAACTCGCCGCCGCTCCGGTCGTGGTGCCGGCCGACCCTTCCTCCGCCGCCTTCCCGCTGGTCGCTGCGCTGGTGGTGCCCGGCTCCGAGATCATTCTCGACGGCGTCATGCTCAATCCGCTGCGCGCCGGGTTGCTGGCCACGCTGCGAGAAATGGGCGCGGCGATCGAGGTGCTGGAGAAGCGCAACGAGGGCGGCGAAGAGGTTGCCGACTTGCGCGTGCGCGCCTCGGCGCTGCGCGGCGTTGTCGTGCCGCCCGAGCGCGCACCGACGATGATCGACGAATACCCGATCCTCGCAGTCGCGGCGGCGTTCGCCGACGGCGCGACGCGCATGCGCGGCCTCAAGGAATTGCGCGTGAAGGAATCCGACCGGCTCGCTGCCACGGCCGCTTTGCTGCGGGTGAACGGCGTCGAGATCGAGATCGACGGCGATGATCTCATCGTGCATGGGCGCGGCCGGCCGGCCGGCGGCGGCCTCGTCGCCACCCACATGGATCATCGCATCGCGATGTCAGCGCTGATCATGGGCACCGCGAGCGACAAGCCCGTGCAGGTCGACGATGGCGCTTTCATTGCTACGAGCTTCCCGGGGTTCGTCGAGATGATGCGCGGACTCGGGGCGGAGTTGAGCTGACCCGCGCCGGAGGTTTGGCCGATGGCAGCCGAGTTTGATCGCGAGCAGTTGCTCGCTGCTTTCGACGACATCGGCACTGCCGCCATCGAAGCCGGTACAAGGCTGGATGTCGCCGTTTATGGCGGGTCTGCACTCATGTTGGCGGGCAATTTCCGGTTTCATACGGAGGACGTAGATATCGCGCAGATCGGCCAACCCTGGCCACGGTGGCTATCCGAGACCGTCAGCCGCATCGCGGCTCAGAATGGGTGGTCCGAAGCTTGGTTTAATGAGGCGGTTGACGCCTTCTTGAGCTCACTTGCCAACCCCGTTCGTGATCTCGTCGCATTCGGGAGTTTTCCCCGCGCTTCCGACGCAATCGGTCTCAATATCCTCGTGCCATCAGCCGAGTATATGTTGGCGTTGAAGTTGATGGCGCTTCGTGTCTCGGATTTCAGCAAGGGCACGAAGGATATGAGCGATGTCGCGAACCTCCTTGGTGTCCTCGGCATAACAGAGGTCGAGCCGGCTATCGAAATCCTGCGTCGCTATTTTCCAAAAAGCGCAACACATGCCGACAAGCAGCGCTTTGTGCTAAATTACGTTTTGTCGGAAGGGAAACCATCGCATGCGCCCAGCTACCCTCGCAGAGGCAGTTGAACGGACGAGGGCTGGCGAGCCGCGCGATGCGGCGCTCGCCGAATTTCTCGATACCTTTTATCTTGCGTCCTCTTCCGAGCGGCGCTTCGCCACGTTAGCGGACGAGCCGGTACTAACCGGAGACTCACGCCTTGATGCGCTAGCGGGCGCCATGGCCGATTATCTCGCCAGGCAATATCGACTGCCGCATGTCCCGGACTGGGCGTTTGGTCCGAAGCGATTTCTGGAGCGGCCTTGGCATGTCTCGCCCTTTGAAGGCGAAGGAATGCGCGAATTCCTGACCTTTTCCAGCCCCGCCGAGTTCAGTTCACGCAATATTTTTACCGAAGAAAGACCGCTACGCCGCGCTCGCGCCGGGTTAGCAAAAGCATCAGCCGACTAGCAGCCCCATGGCATCTGCAGAAGAAATTGATTCAGGCCGCGCGATGATCATCGCCATCGACGGGCCGGCCGCCTCCGGCAAGGGCACGCTGGGCAAACGGCTCGCCACACATTATGGCCTGCGGCATCTCGATACCGGCCTGCTCTACCGGGCGGTGGCGAAGACGCTGGTCGATGCCGGGCAGGCGCTGGACGACGTTCCGCGCGCGGTGGCGGCGGCCCAATCGCTCGATCCGGGCCGCTTCGACGAACGAAGCCTGAAGGCGCATGCCATCGGGGAAGCCGCCTCGCGGGTGTCGGCCATTCCGCAGGTCCGGGCGGCGCTGGTGAATTTTCAGCGCGAGTTCGGCCGCACCCCGCCCGGCGCAGCGGTGGACGGCCGCGATATCGGGACGGTCATTTTCCCCGATGCCGACGCGAAAATATACGTGACCGCAACCCCTGAGGTACGTGCGCGCCGGCGGACCTTGGAGTTTCGGGCGGCGGGGGCCGCCGTGGCCGAGGCCGACATCCTGGCCGACATCCTGCGCCGGGACGAGCGTGACACCCAGCGCACAACCGCCCCGCTGAAACCCGCGCCAGATGCGCACTTGCTCGATACCACCCATTTGGATATAGACGCCGCATTCCGGGCCGCCGTCGACATTGTCGAAGCCGTCCGAACGGGCCGGGAACACGGACGACCGCGTTCCCGACATGGAGGTTAGCCCGTTCGCACGTCGTCTCTCGAGACGGTGCTTCTTTGACGGCGCGCAGCGGAATCTGAACCATCGTTTCGATCGCCCGGCCATCGCGCCGGGCCGCCGGCATGCAGGCCTGGGCCTGCATCGCGCACACGCAGGCTCGCCCTGCGTCACGCAAATGCCGGCGGTTGCCGAAGGTCCGCGGGACCTTTGGACCGGGCATTTGAAACGCACATTCACCGATCCGGCGCCGTCCGCACGTTGGGAGAGTTCATGGCCACCGCTACTGCCGCTGCACCGACACGCGAGGATTTCGCCAAGCTGCTCGAAGAGTCGTTCACTCAGGGCGGCCTCATGGAAGGCACCGTCGTCAAGGGAATCGTCGTCGGCCTCGAGAAGGATGTCGCCGTCATCGACGTCGGCGCCAAGACCGAAGGGCGGGTGCCGGTCCGGGAATTCACCGGGCCCGGGCGCCAGGGCGAACTCAAGATCGGCGATACCGTCGAGGTCTATCTGGAGCGGGTTGAGAACGCCTTGGGTGAGGCCGTTCTCTCCAGAGATAAGGCGCGGCGCGAGGAAAGCTGGGGCAAGCTCGAAAAGGCCTTCAACGGCAACGAGAAGGTGCAGGGCGTCATCTTCAACCAGGTCAAGGGCGGCTTCACGGTCGATCTCGACGGCGCGGTGGCCTTCCTTCCGCGCTCGCAGGTCGACATCCGGCCGATCCGCGATGTCTCGCCGCTGATGAACCAGCCGCAGCCGTTCCAGATCCTCAAGATGGATCGCCGGCGCGGCAATATCGTCGTCTCCCGCCGCACCGTGCTGGAAGAGACGCGCGCCGAGCAGCGTCAGGAACTGGTGCAGAACCTCGAAGAGGGCCAGGTCATCGACGGCGTGGTCAAGAACATCACCGATTACGGCGCGTTCGTCGACCTCGGCGGCATCGACGGCCTTCTGCACGTCACCGACATCGCCTGGCGGCGCGTCAATCATCCGACCGAAGTGCTCAATATCGGCCAGTCGGTGAAGGTCAAGATCATCAAGATCAACCACGAGACGCACCGAATTTCGCTGGGAATGAAACAATTGCAGGACGATCCCTGGCAGGGCATCGAGGGGAAGTATCCGGTCGGCACCCGCTACAAGGGCCGCGTCACCAACATCACCGACTACGGTGCGTTCGTCGAATTGGAGCCGGGCATCGAGGGGCTCATCCACGTCTCCGAGATGTCGTGGACCAAGAAGAACGTGCATCCCGGCAAGATCATCTCGACCTCGCAGGAGGTCGACGTGCAGATCCTCGAAGTCGATCCGGTCAAGCGGCGCATCTCGCTCGGTCTCAAGCAGACCATGCGCAATCCGTGGGAGGTATTCGTCGAGAAGTATCCGCCCGGCACGAACATCGAGGGCGAGGTCAAGAACAAGACCGAGTTCGGCCTCTTCCTCGGCCTCGACGGCGATGTCGACGGCATGGTGCATCTCTCCGATCTCGACTGGAAGCGGCCGGGCGAGCAGGTGATCGAGGAATACAAGAAGGGCGACAAGGTCACCGCCAAGGTGCTCGACGTCGATGTCGAGAAAGAGCGGATTTCGCTCGGCATCAAGCAGCTCGAAGGCGATCCGATGGACAGCGGCGCCGCGGGCGAGCTCAAGAAGGGCGCGGTTGTCACCTGCGAGGTGACAGGGGTGAAGGAAGGCGGCATCGACGTGAAGATCGTCGGCGCCGATCTCGAGACTTTCATCCGGCGCGGCGACTTGGCGCGCGATCGCGGCGAGCAGCGGCCGGAGCGTTTCGCGGCCGGGCAGAAGGTCGACGCCCGCGTCATCCAGTTCGATCGCCGCACCCGCAAGGTGCAGGTGTCGATCAAGGCGTTGGAAGTTGCCGAGGAGAAGGAGGCGATCGCGCAGTATGGCTCGTCGGATTCCGGCGCCACGCTGGGCGACATCCTCGGCACCGCGCTCAAGCGCCGGGAAGAGTCGGTCGACAAGAAGGACGAGTGAGGCAGGTGCCATGGTCCTCTTCGCGCACATGCGGGAAGAGGACCTGCAAACGCGGCAGCATCACCCCTGCCTGCCACAATTGCGGGCTAGTGTCCCGGTTCCGACGCTTGTATCCCTTTGCAGCGCGTGTGTTTACGAGCGTCGAAACCAAAGGACACTAGCAACTCGATGTTTCTAGTGCGGCTTTGGATTTGACGTTCCTACGACGGACTCGCGGCAAGGTTGGTAGGAACGTCGAATCCGCCGCACGGCATTGCGCGCATCATTGACGCCGGCAACGCGCCGGCGCCAACTTCGACCTGATTCTTGAGGAGACGAGCCATGTCGCTCGATGCCGATTCCATCGTCGATCGCCGCCGGATGCGGCGCAAACTCACCTTCTGGCGCGTGTTCGCAGTCTTGTTCGCGATCTGCGCCGTGGTCGCGGTCGGGGTAGCGCTGCGGGTGCCGGGGACCGGCATGCTGACCGGACGGCCCGGCGCGTCGATTGCCCGCGTGACGCTCACCGGCCTCATCCGCACCGACCAGGAGCGCGTCGAGGCGCTGGAGCGGCTCGGAAGCTCGCGGGCCCAGGCGGTGATCGTGCACATCAACAGTCCGGGCGGGACCACCTCCGGCTCGGAGGAACTCTTCAGCGCGCTCTCGCGCTTGAAAGAGAAAAAGCCGTTGGTCGTCGTGGTTGACGGCCTCGCGGCCTCGGGCGGCTACATCACGGCGATCGCGGCCGATCACATCGTGGCGCAGGAAACCTCGCTGGTCGGCTCGATCGGCGTGCTGTTCCAGTATCCCAACGTGACCGAGCTGTTGAAGACGATCGGCGTCAAGGTCGAGGAGATCAAGTCGACGCCCCTGAAGGCTGCGCCCAACGGCTTCGAGCCGACCTCGCCGGAGGCGCGTGCGGCGATCGAGGCGATCGTGGCGGATTCTTACAGCTGGTTCCGCGGTCTCGTGAAGTCGCGCCGCCAGATGGACGATGCGACCTTGGAGCGCGTCGCCGACGGCCGGGTCTTCACCGGCCGGCAGGCGGTGCCGCTGAAGCTCATCGACGAGCTTGGCGACGAACGCACCGCGATCGCGTGGCTTGCCAAGGAAAAGAGCATCGACCCCAAGACGCCGGTACGCGACTACAAGCTGCACGATCGGCTGAGCGACCTGCCGTTTCTCCACACGATGGCGGTCTCGCTGCTCGACGCGGTCGGCCTGGGTACGTTTGCGCGGCAGATCGAGGAATGGAGCGCCACCCAGACGATCGGACGGCTGAGCCTTGACGGTCTTCTGGCCCTTTGGCACCCTCCGGCTGCGAACTAGAGGCTCGCAACGCGACGGTTGAGTCCGGGTTGCCGCAGCGAACGTGTCACTGCCAAACGGCGAGAAACGGGAACGGCACCGATGATCAAATCCGAACTCGTGCAGCGGATTGCCACGCAGAATCCGCACCTCTATCAGCGCGACGTCGAGAATATCGTGAACGCCATTCTGGGCGAGGTCATCGCCGCGATGGCGGCAGGCGACCGGGTCGAGCTGCGCGGCTTTGGCGCATTCTCGGTGAAGCACCGGCCGGCGCGCACCGGCCGCAACCCGCGTACCGGCGCTCACGTTTCGGTCGACAAAAAGTCGGTGCCGTTCTTCAAGACCGGCAAGGAAATGCGCGAACGGCTCAACCGCCCGAGCGGGGCGCCGTAGTCCGAGTGGTAGCGTTCGCGTCGTGGCCGGGCATCTCTGTCCGAGGGGCGGCGTTGATTCCGCTCCGCCCAGGCCGCGACATCTGGCGGTCCGTAGGCGTCCAGGCGACAGATCGTGCGATTTCCGGAGCACATCGCCCTCGCCTCGGATGACGAAGAACAAGAAGGCTCGGCTATGCTTCGAAAGATCATCACCGCATTGATCCTGGTACCGCTCGCGGTCGTCTTCGTCACGTTGGCGGTGGCAAACCGGCAAACGATCGTGGTCTCGCTCGATCCGTTCGACCAGGGCGCCCCGGCGCTCGCGGTTGCGATGCCGCTGTTCGGCCTGACCATCGGGCTGCTGATCACCGGGGTCATCATCGGTGGCGTGGCGGCGTGGCTCAGACAAAGCAAGTGGCGGCGCGCCGCGCGCGTGGCCGAGGGCGAAGCGCGCACGTTGCGCGCCGAGGTCGACCGCCTCAAGCGCCGGGTGGGACCGACCGAACTGGCGAGCGAGACCCTGCCGAGAAACTTCACTCCGCAGCTCACCATCCGGTCGCCGGCGGCTTGACGCACAAATCTGCCTTGCGATTGCCGCCGCACGCGGTCCCGCGCGTGGCAAGACGATGTGGCAAGACGATTACGAATGCGCCTGGTTGGTCCGCCGTGCGATCTCGGCGCGGATCGCGGCCAGTTGCTCCGGCGTGTTGGTACCACGCGGGCGTTCGACCGGCACCTCGGCGAGCACACGGGCGGGACTGGCGGAGAGCAGGAATAGCCGGTCGGCGAGCCCGATCGCCTCGTCCACGTCGTGCGTGACGAGAAGCGTCGTCACCGGTCGGCTCCGCACCAATTCGGCCAATTCTTCGCGTAGCCGTGCCGCCAGGGTGGCGTCGAGCGATACGAACGGTTCGTCAAGCAGCAGGAGATCGGGCTCGACCGCGAAGGCACGCGCGAGCGCGACCCGCCGCGCAAGCCCGAGCGACAACTCGCCGGGATAATGAGCGCGATGCGACGCCAGCCCGAGCGTGGAAAACAACGCGTCGAGCGTCGCGTCCGTGGCCCGCGGGGCGGCGAGCCGGACGTTCTGCTCGACGGTACGCCACGGCAACAGGCGCGGTTCCTGGAATACCATCCCCAGCGTGCCGTGCGCCGGCAGGTCCACGCTGCCCTCGTAATCGCGGTCGAGCCCGGCGATGATCCGCAACAGCGTGGTCTTGCCGCAGCCCGACGGTCCGACCAGCGCCGCAACCTCTCCGGCCGCGAGACTCAGCGCCAGCCCGCCCAGCACCTGAAGGCTGCCGCCCGCGGCCCCGCGATAGGATTTTTGCTTGATGCTGACGTCAAGCCGGTTTCGGACGCCAGCGTGCGACATGTCGTTCAAGCGGCTGCACCAGGAACGTTTCGATTGCCAGCATCACGGCGACGAAGGCGAGAGCATAGGCGAGGATCTTGGTGACGTCGAATAGCTGGAACGCCACGCCGATCTCGAAGCCTACCCCGTTCGGCCGCCCGAGCAGCTCGACGATCAGCACGATCTTCCAGACCAGCGAGAGGCCCGAGCGGGCGGCGGCCGCGAGATACGGCGCAAGCTGCGGCAGCACGACGTGGCGCAAGCGCGTCCAGGCACTCATGCGGAACACCTGCGCCATGTCGTCGAGCGAACGGTCGAGCGAGCGCGTGCCCTCGCGCACCATGACGGTGGCGATCGGCAACTTGTTGAGCGCAACAGCGAGGATCGCGGCGGTCTCGGTCAGGCCTGCCCACACGTAGGCGAGCACGATGATCACCAGCGCCGGCAGGTTCAGCAGTACGATCAGCCAGGGGTCGCCAAGCCGGTCGGCGGTGCGCGAACGGCCCATCGCGAGTCCGATCACGGTGCCGAGCAGCATCGCGATCGCGAACGACACTGCGACGCGCGCGAGCGTGATGCCGAGATTGAAGGCGAGCGCGCCGGACTGCGCTTCGCTGACGATCGCCAATGCCACCGCCTGCGGTTCGGGAAAGAGCCGCGGCCCGGCGAGGCGCGAGCCCGCGTACCAGGCAGCGATCATCAGCGCGAGCGACAGGAGCCTCAGCGCCATGACGGGACCGGAGCCGGAGATGGATTCCTTCGGCTGGGCGCAGTCTCTCCGCTCCCTCCCCACCGCCATAGCGCGTCGAAGACGCGCGTAAACGCGCTTATGGCGGGGGGAGGGGAACGGAGAGAGCGTGCAAGACCGATGGAAGCGGAGAGCGCGGGCGAAGGCATGCGCCTTACTCCACCGAGGCCGGCCGGTAGAACGTGCCTGGCGCGAGTTCGCGCGCCGGCCCGACCAGTTCCGTGCCGCCGGTTTCGGCCAGCACGAGATAGAGAGCGCGCGCGTCCGCCTCTTCGTCGGCGATCGGGCGGCGCACGATGCCTTCGCGGTAGCGCTGGCGGTAGATCGCAAGTGCCGCACTGTCGCGCACGCCGATGCGCGGGGAGAGCCGTTGCCACTCGGCTTCCGACGTTGCGAGAATCTCTTTCGCCTGCCGCGTCGCTTCGAGGAAACGGTCGACCGCCGAGCGGTTGCGCGCCGCGAACGCGCTGTCGAACGTGTAGCCCACGATCGCCACCGGACCCTTCGCGCCCAGCGACTTCATGACCATGTCCATGCCGACGCCGCGCTTGAGCCCCTTGCTTTCGAGATCGGCGCAGAAATTCCAGAACGTCAGCGTGGCCTCGACCTCGCCTTGCAGCGCCTTTTCGGCAAGCAGCGGCGGCGCGCCGTAGACGATGCTCGCCTCTTTCTTGAGGTCGATGCCCTGCCGCCGCGCCAGCCCTTGCAGCAGCAGCCAGCTCTTGTCCAGCGGACCACCCGCAACGGCGAGCTTGCGGCCCTTGAGATCGGCGATCGACTTTACCGGCGAGTTCGCCGGCACCATGACGGCGCCGAGCGTGCTCGAGGAAGGATAGAACACGAGGCCGTCGCCGAGCGAGCGCTCGCGCGCCACCCAGAGCCAGTCCGACAGCATGATGTCGGCCGAGCCGCCTTTGAGCGCGATCTTGCCGGCTTCGGTCGAGGCGAGCTCGACGATGTCGATCTGCAGGCCCGCTTTGCGGTCGAGCCCGTGCGCCCGGATGATGTCGAGCTCCCACGCCAGCGTGCCGGTGCGCTGCACGGCGAGGCGGATGCGGTCAGCGGCGCTTGCCGGACTTGCGGAAAACAACCCGGCAGCGACGGTGACAAGCAAACTGATGAAGGAACGCAACGTGACCGGCATGACCGAACGATGCCATAGCTTGCTTCGGTTGCAAATGCCGATACCGAATGGGGCGTCAGCTATGCACGTTGCGTCGGCATGCGATACTATGTCGGTGAAAGCGCGCGCAGTATGCTGCACTGCAATCGGCCTGAGGTCGCAACGTGGAAACGAGGGTGGGCATGGAATTCGGTGTGTTCGATCACCTTGATCGCTATGGCGGACCGCTTGCCGACTTCTACGAAGATCGCCTGCGCATCACCGAGGCTTACGACCGCGCGGGCTTCTACGCCTATCATCTCGCTGAGCATCACTCGACGCCGCTCGGCATGGCGCCCTCGCCGAGTGTGTTCCTGTCCGCGGTCGCACAGCGCACGCGGACGCTGCGTTTCGGTCCGCTGGTGTGGGCGATGCCGTTGCACCATCCGCTGCGGCTGATCGAGGAAATCTGCATGCTCGACCAGTTGAGCGGCGGGCGCCTGGAGATCGGATTTGGCCGCGGGTCAGTCGGGATCGAGATCGAATATTACGGCGCCAATCCCGACGATGCGCAGGAGATCTACAGCGAGTTGGTCGAGCTTGTGATGAAGGGCCTCACCAGCAAGGTGCTCGATCACCACGGCAAGCGCTTCACGGTCGACAACGTGCCGATGGAGATCGAGCCGTTGCAGAAACCGCATCCGCCGATCTGGTACGGCGTGCATATGCCGGACAGCGCGGAGCGCGCCGCGCGGCGCAACCTCAACGTGGTGAGCCTCGATCCGCCGGCCGAAACCAAGCTGTCGATCGATCGATACCGGCAGATCTGGCCGCAGGTGCACGCGCCGACCGTGCCGTTTCCCAAGCTGGGTCTCGGCCGTTTCATCGTCGTCGCGCCGACCGACGCCGAGGCCGTGGCGCTCGCACGCCGCGCCTACCCGGTCTGGCATGCGAGCTTTACCTACCTGTTCCGGCGGCATGGACGGGCACAATCGCACCCGCGACCCGCGACCTTCGACCTGGTTATGGAGCGCGGCCAGGGCATTGCGGGTTCGCCGCAGACGGTCGCCAAGGTGCTCGGAGAGCAACTTGCGCACACCGGCTGCAACTACATGGTCGGGCAATTCACGTTCGGCGATCTCACGCTGGCGGAAGGTTTGCGTTCGATCGGACTCTTCGCCGATGAGGTGATGCCGGTATTGCGGGCGAAGGCAGCGTCGCCAAGCGAGAAGGCTTTTGCCGGTTAGTGAATTTGAAGCATTATCCTCTCTGGTCATGCCCGCGAAAGCGGGCATCCAGTTCTTTCTTGCGCAATACTGCACCTCCGACTAGGTCCCCGCTTGCGCGGGGACGACAGTCCCGAGTGACGGTCGCATTGCGGCACGTGATCGCGGTTGATATCGTCCGACACGCAGGACAATCTCCAGGAGCGATGGTTTGAACACGCCTGTGTCAGGTCAGATTCGGCTGTCTGCCGACGTCGGCGGCACGTTCACGGACGTGGCGGCGTTTGATGAGGCGAGCGGCGAACTGCAACTCGGCAAGACGCTGACCACGCCCTCGCGTCTCGTCGACGGCATCGAGAACGGCGTCACCAAGGCCGGCGCGGCGTTCCGCTCCGCGCGGCTGTTCCTGCACGGCACGACGGTTGCGATCAACACCATCCTGGAGCGCACCGGCGCGCGCTGCGCGCTGATTACCACGCAGGGCTTCCGCGACATCTACGAGATCGGCCGCGTCAACCGGCCGGAATCCTACAATCTCTTCTTCAAGCGGCACGAGCCGCTGATCGACCGCGACCGGCGCTTCGAAATCCGCGAGCGCATGGACGCGCAAGGCAAGGTGCTGATCCCGCTCGACGAGGCCGAGGTGCGCGCAGTGGTCGCGCAGGCGGTGGCGCAGGGCGCGCAGGCGATCGCCATCCTGTTCCTGCACTCCTATCGCAATCCGGCGCACGAGCAGCGCGTGAAGGCGATCATCGCCGAGATGCAGCCCGGGCTGTTCGTCACCGCCTCGCACGAGCTCTCGCAGGAATACCGCGAGTTCGAACGCACCTCGACGGCGGCCGCCAACGCCTATGTCGGCCCACGCGTGCGGCAATACCTCGGCGAAATGGGCGAGCACCTCGACGCCGCCGGCTTCGACGGCGAGTTCCTGATCGTGCAATCGACCGGCGGGCTGTTCGGCGTGGACGAAGCACAATCCGCCTGCATCAAGATGCTGGAGTCGGGACCGGCGGCCGGCGTGATCGGCACCAAGGCGCTCGCCGACGGCATCGGGCTCAAGAACGCCATCGCGTTCGACATGGGCGGCACCACCGCCAAGGCCGGCGTGATCTACAACGGCGATGTGCTGATGATCGGCAGCGCGTTGATCGGCGGCTACGCGACCGGGCTGCCGGTGCAGATCCCGATGATCGACATCCAGGAGGTCGGCACCGGCGGCGGTTCGATCGCGCGCGTCGAAACGGGCGCGCTGCATGTCGGGCCGGAAAGCGCAGGCGCGCAGCCGGGACCGGTCTGCTACGGCCAGGGCGGCACCGAGCCGACCATCACGGACGCCAATCTCATCCTCGGCCGGCTCGGCGCCGATCGCTTCCTCGGCGGCGAGATGCCACTCGACCTGCAGGGCGCGAAGCGCACGCTTGAGACGCGGGTGGCCAAGCCGCTCGGCCTCGATCTCACGCAGGCGGCCGACGGCATCCTGCGCATCGCGACGACGAAGATGTCGCACATGGTGCGCTGGGTGACGACCGAGCGTGGGCTCGACGCCGCCGACTTCACGCTGGTGGCCTATGGCGGCGCCGGGCCACTGCATGCCGCGATGGTTGCGCGCGAGCTTCGCATCGCCAAGGTCGTCATCCCGCGCGCGCCCGGGCATTTTTCCGCCTACGGCATGCTGGTCGCCGACCTGCGGCGCGATTTCGTCAACACCTGGTTCAATCCGCTCGCCGACGTGTCGTTCGCCGCGATGGAAGAGATCTATGCCGACATGGAACGGCGCGGCCGCGCGGCGATTGCCGAGAGCGGGCTTGCACTCGCCGATGTCACCGTGCGGCGCGCCGCCGACATGCGCTATGTCGGGCAGGAGCATGCCGTCACCGTCGAATTGCCGGCCGAGTTGTTCGAGCGGCAGGATCGCGACGGCATCAAGCAGCGCTTCGATACCGTGCACGAGACCCGCTACGGCTATTCGGCCAAGGGCGAGAGGGCCGAGATCGTCAGCCTGCGCGGCGCCGTCACCGGGCTGATGCGCAAGCCGGCATTCGAGCATATCGCCGTGGGAGGCGCCGAGCCGCCGACTGCGGCTTTTCGCGGTACGCGGCCGGTCTACTTTACCGAAACGGGACGGCACGTCGACACGCCGACCTATCATCGGCCGGCGCTGCTCGGCGGCAATCGAATCGCAGGGCCCGCGCTGATCGAGGAATACGCCTCGACCACCGTGGTTCATCCTGGCGACGTGCTGACGGTCGACGCCTATGGCGACCTGGTGATCGAGATCAAGCGGAGCTGACGATGGACGCTGAAGTCAGAACGAAGAAGAGCGCCGCCGGTCTCCGCGCCGATCCGGTGACGACCGAAATCGTGCGCAACGGTCTCATCGCCGCTACCGAGGAGATGAAGACCAACCTGATGCGCACGGCCTACAACATGATCATCTACGAGGCGCTCGACTTCACGGTCGGGCTGTTCGACGCGCAGGGCAACACGGTGTCGATCGGGCTCGGCCTGCCGATGTTCATCCGCGGCATGAGCGATACGGTGAAAACCAAGCTCGAGCATTACGGCGTGGAGAATCTGGAGCCCGGCGACATCCTGCTCACCAATGACGCCTACATCACCGGCAGTCATCTCAACCACATGACGTTCACCGTCCCGGTGTTCTGGGAGGGCGAACTGGTGGCGTTCTCCTGCTGCATGGCGCACTGGCCGGACGTCGGCGGCACGCTCGACGGCGCCACCACCGACATCTTCTCCGAAGGCCTGCAGATGCCGATCGTGAAGATGTACCGCAAGGGCGTGATCAACGAGGAACTGGTTTCGATCATCAAGCACAATGTGCGGCTGCCCGAGCGCGCCATGGGCGACTTCCGTGCCCAGATCGCCGCGGTGAAAACCGGCGAGCGACGCTTCCTCGAAATGCTGACGAAGTACGGCCGCGATGCCGTGGTCGGCGGCATCGAGGCGATCATGGAGCACAGCGAGGCGAAGGCACGCGCGCGCGTAAGCGAGATCCCGGACGGCGTCTATGAGGCCGAGTCCTTCATGGACGACGACGGCGTCAATATCGGCCAGCGCGTGCCGATCAAGGTGCAGGTGGTGGTCAAAGGCGACCAGATGACGGTCGATCTCACCAACGTGTCGAAGCAGGTCGCGGGCTTCTACAATTCCGGCGAGACCGCGGGCCGCTCCTGCTGCCAGGTGGCGTTCAAGTGCCTGACCTCCGCTTTGGATTTGCCGATCAACGACGGCCAGTTCCGCGCGCTCGATATCATCCTGCCGCCCGGTCGCGTGGTGAGCGCGCTCAAGCCTGCCGCCATGCGGCTGTGGATGACCTATCCGATGACCGTGATCGACACGATCTTCAAGGCGCTCTCGCCCGCGATCCCCGATCAGGTGATGGCCGGCCACCACGCCGATCTTGTCGTCGGCCGCATCAACGGCCGGCGTCCGAAGGACGACAGCTTCTACATCTATCTCGGCGGGCTGATCGGCGGCGGCTGGGGCGCGAAGTACAACAGCGACGGCCGCAACTCGACCATCGCGATGAACGACGGCGATACCCACAACGGCCCCTCCGAGCAGGTCGAAGCGAAATATCCGCTCCTGGTCGAGCGCTATGCGCTGCGGCCGGACTCCGGCGGCGCCGGACGTTTCCGCGGCGGGCTCGGCTGCGAGCAGGTGGTGCAGGCGCGGCACACAATCCGTTTCAACTCGCAGATGGACCGGGTGAAGTGCAAGCCGTGGGGCTTGCAGGGCGGACTGTCGGGGCTCGGCAACGGCGTCGCGATCGCGCGCTTCGGTCAGGACAAGGAGCAGCGCTTCCACAACGGCAAGGCGCTCAACCAGGTGCTGCACGCCGGCGATGCCTACATCCTGCGCTCGGGCGGCGGCGGTGGATTCGGCTCGCCGCTCGACCGCGATGTCGCGGAGCTGGAACACGACGTGCGCTGCGGCTACGTGACGAAGGAAGCGGCGGAGCGCGACTACGGCGCGGTGTTCGAGCCAGGCACGCTTAAGATTGATGTTGCCGCGACCGAAAGACGCCGCGGTGATATGCGGGCGAAAGGATTACCGGAAGACGAGCCTATCGCCGACACCGGCGTACCGCTGCCCTCTCCCGCGCATCCGCATCACCACCACCACGAACACGAAAAGCTCACCGAGGAGGAGCGCGTCGCGCTGGCGATGACCGGCCGCTGCTGCTCTTAGGCACCGCGGATATGGTTGCACTCGGGCCTCATCCTGAGGAGCATCGCGAAGCGATGCGTCTCGAAGGATGGCGGCGAGTATCGAACCTGCGGCCATGCGTCGAGACGCCGCACTTCGTGCGGCTCCTCAGCATGAGGGTGAACTATGCGCCTCTTAGCGCGAGCGGCTGCTCGTCGAGCATCGCCACAACCGCCGCGCGGGTCGCGGCGGCATCGAGGCCGTTCTCGGCGATCAGATCGCGGCAGTCCGCCATGATCGCGTCTGCGTCCTGCATCATCTTGAGCCGCTTGAAGTGATCGTCGTGATGCAGCCCCATGCTCTCGCCGACGATCTCCAGCAAGTTCATCACCCGGAACGGATAGTCGCGTTCGTGCGCACAGAGTTCGCGATGGTCGGCGTGATAGACCGCCACCAGCGCGTCGATGCCGGCCTGCTCGGCCGCCGCCAGTTCGTTTCCTTGCAGCTCGCGGCGATAGGCGGGCAGCGCGCGGAAATAGTTGGCCATCATACCGACCGCCGGCTGCTTCAGGTCGACCAGCTCGATCCCCGGCACCGCGTTCAGCATGTCCTCCGCCGCCTGCACCACGCCCGGAATACCCGGGTGCTTGTGCAGCGCCACCCGCATCGCGACGCGCTTCGTCAGGTGCGGCCTGAGCCGGTCGAGATAGCGGCGCAGGAACAGCATGAATGGCGTCATCTCGAACGGCCGTGACCCGCGCGTCTTCTCGATCGTCGGCAAGGTCGTGTCGTTGAACTGCGTGTTGCAGCTCGGGCACCAGGCCAGCACTTCCTTGGTCTTGCTCGCGGCGAGCTTGTCCATCGTCGCTTCGGCGAAGCGGCCCGAGGTCGCGACGTCGCCGGTGCGCATCTGCACCACGCCGCAGCAGTGCGACGGCCCGCCCAGCACTTTGTAGGTGATGCCGAGCCGATCCATGATGTCGAGCGCCAACAGCGCAATGTGCGGCGTCTTGAGCACGTTGCAGCCGGTGTAGAACACGAAATCCGGCGCCACGTCGGTCGATGGCCGCGTGTCGGGCTTCTGGCCGAGCCGCGTGAGCACGGCGTCGTCGAGCTGCATCTGCGAGATCGCCTGCACCTCGCGGGCGACCTTGCGGAAGCCGTCGACGCCGCCACGGCGCTGCTCCGTCGGCGGGTTGGCGTGCTGCGCCATCTTCACGCGCGCCATGTTGAGCATGAATCGCGGGTTGACGCCGTAGTCGCAGGCCTTGACGCATTCGCCCGACAGCACGCAGGCGTTCGCCCACTTGCGCGAGGCTTCGGGGCCGTCGCCGGTGCGCAGAATGTCGATGATCCCGCCGATGACCTCGACCGGTTCCGCCTTCACGCCGCCCGGACCGGTGACCGGGCAGACCTCGACGCACTTGCCGCAGCGCGTGCAGGCATCCGCCATTTCGGCGGCGCGGGCAGAGAGGGCGGCTTCGAAGGATTGGGCCATGTCTTTAAGAATATCTCCAAAGCGGCCAAACTTGAAGGGCGCACGCCGCGTTCACTCGGGTTTGATGTTGGCGGCCTGGATGACCTTTGCCCACTTCGGGATGTCGCTCGCGATCCGGGCCCTGAACTCGTCCGGCGTGCTCGCGATGACGTCGAAGCCAAGCGCGGTAAGCTTCGCGGCCACGTCAGGCTGCGCCATGGCATCACGGACCTCCTGGTTGAGCCGCGCGATGACCGGCTGCGGCGTGCCCGCCGGCGCGAGAATCCCGAGCAGCGTGTCCGATTCCTGATCGGGCAGTCCGGCCTCCGCCAACGTCGGCACGTCCGGCAGCGCGGGCGAACGCTTCGGCGTGGTGACCGCGAGCGCGCGCAGCTTTCCGCCTTTGACCTGCGGCACCGCGGGCGTGATCACCGTGAAGGCGATGGGCGTGTGGCCGGCCAGCGCCGACTGGATCGCCGGCCCCGAGCCGCCGAACGGCACCGGGATGATGTCGACGTCCTGCGATCGTCTGAACAGTTCGCCCGCGAGTTGCGGGGTGGTGCCGTTGCCGGCGTGCGCGTAGCTGTACTTTCCGGGGTTGGCCTTGAGATACGCGATCAGCTCCTTGACGCTGGCCGGCCGGTATCGACGGATGCACGACCAGAATGTTGGGCGACACCGCCGCAAGCGTCACCGGCCGCGAAATCCTTGTAGCGGGTCGTAGGGAATTTTCGGATAGAGGCTCGGGTTCACGACGAAGCTCGTGCTCACCACCGCGATCGTGTACCCGTCCGGCGCCGACCGCGCAGCCGCGCCCATGCCGAGGTTTCCGCCGGCGCCCGCCTGATTCTCGACGAAGAACTGCTGGCCGAGGCTCGACGACAACCGCTGCGTCAGCAGTCGCGCAAGCACGTCGGCCGGGCCCGCCGGCGCGAACGGCACGATCACGCGCACCGGCCGTGCTGGATAGGCTTGCTCGGCTGCGGAAGCCGCAGCGGGAAGCACGACGGCACCTGCCGCCAGTTGCAGGAAGCGACGGCGGGGAAGTCTCATGCGCATTCTCCGGTGAAATGGTTACAAGCCGCATCGCCGGCAAAGCCGCAAGTCCCGTGCCAGCGTACCGCCCAATGTCAGCCCGTCACGGCGATGCCCTGCACCTCGATCATCATCTCGGGCTGTGCGAAGCCCTGCACCGTGATGGCGGCGCTCGCCGGAAAGTCCTTGCCGAACAGTTGGCCGCGCAGTTCCGTCATGCGGGTGGTGTGGCGCGCATCGATCAGGAACACCGTCATGGTGACGATGTCGGCGAGCGTGGCGCCGGCCTCCGCCAAGCGTCTTCTCGATGTTGCGGAAGCACTGGTGAAATTGGGCGTCGAAATCGCCGGCCAGGGATTTCCCCGCATCGTCCACCTGTCCGGTGTGCCCGGCGATCCAGAGAATGCGGCCCGCGCCTTCGGTGATCACCACCGGCGAAAACGCGCGCTTGACCTGCCACGTGCCGCGCACGAACGATTTTTTCATCAACGTCTCCTCTTCCTTCTGCATGCAGCCGTGAGTTCGCGGCCCTGCTACCTGGCGCTCACGCCTGCAGGCGCAGCAGGCGACGGATCACCTTGCCGGTCGTCGTCATCGGCATGCTGTCGATGAACGCGACCTCGCGTGGATATTCGTGCGCGGAGAGCCGCGTCTTGACGAAGGCCTGGATTTCGTTTGCGAGCGCATCCGACGGAGCATAGCCCGACTTGAGCACGATGAACGCCTTGACGATCTCGGTGCGCATCGGGTCGGGCTTGCCGATCGCGGCCGCGAGCGAAACCGCCGGATGGCGGATCAGGCAGTCCTCGATCTCGGTCGGTCCGATGCGGTAGCCCGACGAGGTGATAACGTCGTCGTCGCGGCCGATGAACTGCACGTAGCCGTCATCGTCCGTCATGCCCTGATCGCCGGTCGTCATCCAGTCGCCGATGAATTTCTCGCGCGTGGCGTCGGGCTTGCCCCAGTATTCCAGGAACATCACCGGATCGGGCCGCCGGATGGCGATCTGCCCGAGTTCGCCCGCCGCGCAAACCGAGCCGTCCGGCCGGATCACCGCGACCGTGTGGCCCGGCACCGGCTTGCCGATGGCTCCGGGCTTCGACACGCCGATCGCCGCGCAGGACGCCGCCACCAGATTGCATTCGGTCTGGCCGTAGAATTCATTGATCGAGAGGCCGAGCGCCTCCTTGCCCCATTCCAGCGTCTCGGCGCCAAGCGCCTCGCCGCCCGAGCCGACCGACCGCAGCCGCACATCATGGCGTCCGCGCGGGTTGCCGGCCGAGCGCAGCATCCGCAGCGCGGTCGGCGGGATGAACGCATTGCGCACGCCCAAGCGCGCCATCAAGCGCGAACGCCTCCTCGGGATCGAACTTCTCGAAGCGAGCGGCCACCACCGGCACGCCGTAGTGCAACCCGGGAGCAGCACGTTGAGCAGGCCGCCCGCCCAGGCCCAGTCGGCCGGCGTCCAGAAGCGGTCGCCCGGCTGCGGCAGGAATTCGTGCGGGAACTCGATGCCGGGCAGATGCCCGATGAGAACGCGATGCGCATGCAGCGCGCCTTTCGGCGAGCCGGTCGTGCCCGAGGTGTAGACCATCAGCGCCGGATCGTCGGCGCCCGTGTCGCGCGGCGCGAAGTCGGCGGATGCGCGCGCGAGCGTCGCGCTGAAATCGAGCGCGCCGTCGGCTGCGCCATCGACCGAGAGCACGAGCGCAAGCTCACTTGTGGCGTCGGTAGCCTGCGCGAGCTTCGCGAGCCCCCGTGCGTTGGTGATCAGCGCGCGCGCACCGGAATCCCGCAAGCGATACGAGATTGCCTCGACGCCGAACAGCATGGCGAGCGGCAGCGCAATCCCGCCGAGTTTGTAGATCGCGATATGCGCGGCGGCGACCGCCGGCGATTGCGGCAGCAGGATCGCGACGCGATCACCAGAAACGATGCCGTGGGCGGCGAGCACATTCGCGAGCCGGTTCGATGTCTCGCGCAAGACGCCGTAGCTCATCTCCTCGATGCCGCCGTCGGCGCGCACGTTCAGGATGGCGGTGCGCTCGGGTTCCCGCTCGGCCCAGCGATCGCAGACATCGACTCCGATGTTGAACCGCGCCGGCATCTGCCAGCGGAACGACCGGTAGAGCGTCGCGTAATCGCGCGCGTCGGGAAGCACATGCGGGGCGTACATCGCCGCGAAGGCTAGTGGCGTGAATGCGAGAGGTCCAGCGCACAAGTCTCTCAGACTCCCCTCCCCCCGCGAGCGAAGCGAGCGGTGGGGAGGGGTCGGGGGTGGGGGGAAACAGAAATCGGAATTCAGTTATCAGTGTTCAGAGCGCTTGCGATGAGGGACCTCTGATCGCGAATCCTGGCCCCCCACCCCGGCTCGTTCGCTATGCTCACTTCGCCGACCCTCCCCACCGCTTCGCGGGGGGAGGGTTGAGACCGCGAGCGCGCCGATCCTGCATCCTCCATGCACAATTCCGGGAGGCGATCCGCGCCGTAAGGGCCTTGCGCCCGGAGCCCCGCTCGCTCAGAAATCGTCTATCGGGCGAGCATCAACGGGCGCACAGCGCCTAGAGAAACATCCATCCATGGCCGAGGAGCAAAAGCCGCCCGTCCCGCAAACGAGCGACATCGACTACGGCCTGCTCTTTCCCTTCATGGCGCACGTCGTGCTCCTCCAGGCGATGATCCTGATCGTCCGGATCACGACCTCCTACCGGGCGATCGAACTGGGCCTGCCGGTGTTCTGGCTCGGCATCATTGCCACCGGTTTCGCGATCATTCCGGTGTTCTCGGCGGTGCGACTCGGCCGCTGGATCGATCGCGGCAACGACGCGCGGGCAATCTGGATCGGCAACGTGCTGATTCTCGTCGCCTGCGCCGGATTTTGGCTGTGGCCGCGGTCGGGGCTGCATCTCGTCGGGCTCTCGGTGCTGCTCGGTTTCGGCCACATGTTCTGCATGGCGGGCCACCAGATGCTGATGGTGCGCGTCGGCGGTCCGCTCAGCCGCGAGAGCGTTCTCGGCTACTACATGATCGCCGCCGCGATCGGCCAGGGCGCCGGCCCGCTGGTCGTCGGCTGGCTCGGCGGCTCGGCGGCGCTGCCGCCGACCGGCCCGCTCTTCGCCATCGGTCTCGCGCTCGCCGCGGTGAGCCTCGTCGTCGCGCTGTTGATCAAGGCCGCTCGCAACGTGCCGGGCGCCGGAAAGGACGATGCCCTTATCCCGATCGGCGCGCTTCTGCACAAGCCGGGCCTGCCGGCGATCTTCATCGCCAGCGTCGTGACGGTGACGGCGATCGACCTCTTGGTAATCTACATGCCGGCACTCGGCGCCGAGCGGCACATCGACTCGAACCATATCGGCCTGCTGCTGACCGTCCGCTCCGCCGCCTCGCTCGTGTCGCGCATCTTCTACTCGCGCATGATCTTCGCGTTTGGCCGTGCGCCGCTCACGCTGGTGAGCATGCTGGTAAGCGCGGTCGCATTCACCGTGCTGGCGCTGCCGCTGTCGTTGCCGGCGATCTATGCGGTGATGATCGTGCTCGGCTTCGGCATGGGCATCGCCTCCACGCTGACATTGTCGGGCGTGGTCTTCCTTGCGCCCAAGGAAGCCTACGGCACGGCGCTCACCCTGCGCATGACCGGCAACCGCATTGGCCAAGTGGTGTTCCCGGCGCTCGCCGGCGTGGTCGCGGCCGCCACCGGGGTGGCAGGCATATTCCTGATCATCGGGCTCAGCATCGGCGCATCCGGCGTGGCGGTGCCGCTCAGCCTGCGCGCGATTGGAGGAGGCGACACGTGACCACCCCGATCCAGATTCGCATGGGCGGTTACGGGCCCGCCACGACCGGTTTCAGCCGCGCGCTGAAATTCATGGGCGACCGCTTGGCGGCCGAGTTCGGCGACCGCATCGACGTGAAGTACGTCTGGAACATCATGGATCTCGGCTACCGCGCCGACGACATTCTGTGGCTGGTCGAAAGCGGCCTGCTCACGCTCGGCTACCAGTCGTCGAGTTATCTGACGGATCGTGTCCCGGAGCTCGGCTTCGTCGACCTGCCGTTCCTGTTTCCCGATACCAACGCGGCGCGCGCCGCCATGGACGGCGCGCTCGGACGCAAGCTCGCGCAAGCGATCGAGGCGCGAGCGAACTATCGCATCCTCGGCTGGTTCGAGAACGGCTTCCGGCACATCTCCAACAAGGTGCGGGAGGTGCGCCGGCCGGCCGACCTTAACGGAATGCGCATCCGCGTTCTGCCGAGCGAAGTGCAGGCGCGGACGTTCGCGCTGCTCGGCGCTACGCCGATGCGCATGGACCTCACCGAAGCGATCGAGATGATCAAGGCCGGCACCATCGACGCGCAGGAGAACCCGCTCACCAACACGGTGACCTACGGCGTGCACAAGTTCCACCGCTTCCACACGCTGAGCAATCATTTCTACATCTCGCGGCCGATCTTCCTCTATCGCAACGCCTTCGATGCCTGGCCGGCGGACTTGCAGCGCGCCATGCGCGACGCGGTGACGGCGGCCGTCGCCTTCCAGCGCGACCTGCACATCCGGGAGGAGGAGGATGCGCGTGCGGCCATCAAGGCGCAGGGCTGCGCGATGGTTGAACTATCTGGCACGGAGCACGACGCCTTCGCGGCGGCGGTGAAGCCGCTCACCGACGAGGCGCGCACGACCTACGGCAGCGAGCTGTTCGATCTGGCCGCATCCGGCAAGTAACGACCTCTCTGGCGTTGCAGCGATTAAACATCTGCACTCTCGCCGTTCGTCATGGCCGGGCTTGTCCCGGCCATCCACGACTTGCTTAGTTGCGCAGAAAGACGTGGATGCCCGGCACGAAGGCCGGGCATGACGGACGCAAGAGGGTCTCATGTCGCACCCGCTAGCCTCCATGCGCGGCGGCTGGCTGTGCTATCAATGACCGGGGTAGCGCATTGGCTTCACATGGGCTCGTCATGATCCGGCTCCTCACCGCCATTCTGCTTTCGATCGCTGCCGGCACCACCGCGCAGGCGCAGTCGTTTCCGTCCCGCGTCATCACCATCGTGGTGCCGCTGCCGCCGGGCGGCGCGACCGACACGCTCGCGCGCACGCTCGCCGACCACATGCGTGCCACCCTCGGCCAGCCGGTGATCGTCGAGAATGTGCCGGGGGCCGGCGGCACGCTGGCGGTCAGCCGCGTCGCGCGCGCGCCAGGCGACGGCTACACGCTGACCGTCGGCAACTGGGCGACCCACATGGCGTCCGCCGCCACCTATCCGGTGCAGTACGATATCCTCAAGGATCTCGAGCCGGTGGCGAAGCTCGCCGATACGCCGCTCTGGATCGTGAGCAAGAACGGCCTGCCGGTGAAGGACCTCAAGGAACTGATCGCCTGGATCAAGGCGAACCAGGACAAGGCCTCGGCGGGGATCGTGGGGCAAGGGAGCGGCGGCCACATCTGCGGCTTGGCGTTCCAGAACGCGACCGGCACGCGCTACCAGTTCATTCCCTATCGCGGCGGCGCGCCGGCGATGCAGGACCTGGTTGGCGGCCAGATCGATTTCATGTGCGACATGGCGGCGAATTCGCTGCCGCAGGCACGCGCCGGCAACATCAAGCCGCTGGCCGTGATGTCGCAGAACCGCTGGTTCGCCGCGCCCGACGTTCCGACCGCCGAGGAGATGGGCGTGCCCGGGGTGGCGCTCTCGCTCTGGCACGGACTGTGGGCATCAAAGGGCACGCCCAGGGACGTGATCGGCAAGCTCAACACGGCAGTGGTCGCGGCGCTCGCCGATCCGGCCGTGCAGAAGCGGTTTGCCGACCAGGGTCAGGAGCTTGCACCGCGCGAGCAGCAGACACCGGAAGGGTTTGCCGCCTATCATAAGGCCGAGACCGAGAAGTGGTGGCCGATCATCAAGGGCGCGGGCATCAAGGCGGAGTGAGAACCGAGGCGGAAGCATAATCCGCCCGCGTGAACAGGAGGAACGACATGCGCAGATGGCTTGCGGCCGTGATGGCGGCGGCGGTGCTCGGCGGGATGCCGCAGGCGTATGCGCAGACCTTCCCGTCGCGGCCGATCACGCTCATCGTGCCATTCGCAGCCGGCGGGCCACTCGACGCGATGGCGCGTATTCTGTCGGAGCGCATGCGTGTCTCGCTCGGACAGCCGGTCATCATCGAAATCGTCACGGGAGCGGGCGGATCGATCGGCTTTGGCCGTGTCGCGCGCGCGGCACCCGACGGTTACACGTTCGGACTCGGCATGTGGAGCACGCATGTCGTCAACGGCGTGATCTACAACCTGCCCTACGATGTGCGCAGCGATTTCGAGCCGATCTCGCTGCTGGTGCAGAATGCCGACCTGATCGTCGGCAAGAGCGCGCTGCCCGCCGACGATCTCAAGGGGCTGATCGCCTGGCTCAAGGCCAATCCCGACAAGGCGACGTGGGGCACGCAAGGGGTCGGCGGACCGTCGCATGTCGGCGGCATCCTGTTCCAACAGCTCACCGGTACGCGCTTCGGCTTCGTGCCGTATCGCGGCCTCGCGCCCGCCATGCAGGACCTGGTCGCCGGCCAGATCGATCTCGTGTTGCCGCCGCCCGACATCGCACTGCCGCAGATCCGCGCTGGCAAGATCAAGGCCTACGCGGTGACGGCGAAGAACCGGCTCGCCGCCGCGCCCGAGATTCCAACCGTGGACGAGGCGGGCTTGCCCGGGTTCTACTTCTCGGTCTGGACCGCGTTCTGGGCGCCGAAGGGCACGCCGAAGGACATCGTCGCGAAGCTCAACGCCGCCGTGGTGGAGAGCCTTGCCGATCCGGCGGTGCGCGCACGCTTCAGCGAGCTTGGGCAGGAGGTTTTTCCGCGCGAGCAGCAGACGCCGGAGGCGCTCGCCGCGCTGCACAAGGCCGAAATCGACAAGTGGTGGCCGATCCTCAAGGCCGCGAACATCAAAGCTGAATAACGCGCCGGTGCGGTCAACGCACTGCAGGGAGGAGACGAGCCATGAGACGACTGATGCTGGCGGCCGTCCTCGCGCTTGTGGCGGGGACTGGCTCCGCGACCGCGCAGACTTACCCGTCGCGGCCGATTACGATGATTGTCCCCTACTCGGCAGGCGGCCCGACCGACACGCTCGGGCGCATCCTGATCGAGCACATGCGGGGCACACTCGGCCAGTCGATCATCATCGAGAACGTGACCGGAGCGGGCGGCTCGATCGGCGTCGGCCGCGTCGCACGCGCCGCGCCCGATGGCTACACGCTCGGCATCGGCCAGGTCAGCACCAACGGCTTCAACGGCGCGACTTACGCTCTGCCGTACGATCTGCTGAAGGATCTGACGCCGGTGGCGCTCCTTTCGATCGCGCCGATGTGGATCATCGGCAAGCAGGACCTGCCGGCCAGCAACGTGAAAGAGCTGGTCGCCTGGCTCAAGGCCAACGCCAGCAAGGCCACCATGGGCGTCGTCGGCTGGGGCGGCGCATCGCACCTGTGCGGCGTCTATTTCCAGAAGGAGACCGGTACGCAATTCGCCTTTGTGCCTTACCGCGGCGCCGCGCCCGCCAACCAGGACCTGGTCGCCGGCCAGATCGATCTCATCTGCCCGGAGGCGTCGAACTCGCGCGCGCTGGTGCAGGGCGGCAAGGTGAAGGCATTCGCCGTGCTCTCGAAGACCCGCTGGCAGGGAGCGCCCGACGTGCCGACCATCGACGAGGCCGGGTTGCCGGGCCTCTACATTCCATTCTGGCACGGCTTCTTTCTGCCCGCCGGCACGCCGCAGGACATCATCGGCAAGGTCAATGCCGCGGCCGTCGCGGCACTCGCCGACCCGGCGATCCGCCAGCGGCTGATCGAACTCGGGCAAGAGATTCCCGCGCGTGACATGCAGACACCGGAGGCGCTCGCCGCCTTCCAGAAGGCCGAAATCGAGAAGTGGTGGCCGATCATCCGCTCGGCGAACATCAAGGCGGAGTGAGCGGCCCGGACCTGAGCCGATTTCCTTGCACGGGAGGACGACATGAGACGCCTATGCGTTGCGGCCGCGGTTCTCTTGGCCCCTCTCTTGGCCTCGATCGGCTGCGCCGCCGCGCAGAGTTATCCCTCGCGACCGGTGACGTTGATCGTGCCGTTCCCGGCGGGCGGACCGACCGACAGCCTCGCTCGCATCTTATCGGAGCGGATGCGAACATCGCTCGGCCAGCCGATCATCATCGAGAATGTCGGCGGTGCCGGCGGCTCGCTCGGCGTCGGCCGCGTGGCGCGCGCCGCGCCCGACGGCTACACCATCGGCATCGGCCAGCTGACGTCGTTTGTGTTCAGCAGCGCGGTCTACAACACGACCTATGACCTCTTGAAGGACTTCGATCCGGTCGCGCTGCTGACCATCGCACCGCAATGGCTGATCGCGCGCGGGACCATGCCGGCGAAGGATCTGAAGGAGCTGATCGCCTGGCTGAAGGCCAATCCCGACAAGGCGACCTTCGGGACGATCGGCGTCGGCAGCCCATCGCATGTGTTCGGGACCTATCTGCAGAATGCGACCGGGACGCGCTTCCAGTTCGTGCCCTATCGGGGTGGCGCTCCGGTGATGCAGGACCTGGTCGCCGGGCAGATCGATCTCTCGTGTCTGGAATCTTCGAACACGCTCGCCAATGTGCGCGCCGGCAAGATCAAGGCCTATGCGCTGCTCACCAGTTCCCGCTGGTCGCAGGCGCCCGATGTGCCGACGGTCGATGAGGCCGGCGTCCCGGGCCTCTACATGCCGTTCTGGCACGGGCTCTGGGTGCCGCACGGCACGCCAAAGGACATCGTCGCCAGGCTCAACGGCGCCGTGGTCGAAACCTTGAGCGATCCGGCCATCGTGAAGCGGCTCGGCGAATTGGGACAGGAGATTCCGCCGCGCGACCAGCTCACGCCAGCGGCGCTAGGCACCTACCACAAGGCCGAGATCGACCGCTGGTGGCCGGTGATCAAGGCGGCGAACATCAAGGCGGAGTGATACGCTGCGCCGAAACGACAACAACATCGTCAGGGAGAAAACGGAATGCGACAGCAATTGGCGATCGTGGCGCTCGCCTCATTGGCCGGCATCGCCGGCGCGAACGCGCAGAGCTATCCCTCCCGTCCGATCACCATGGTGGTGCCGTATTCCGCCGGCGGCCCGACCGACACCATCGCGCGCATCATGGCGGAGCGCATGCGCGTGCCGCTCGGGCAGACCGTCGTGGTCGAGAACACCACCGGTGCCGCCGGCACGCTCGGGGTCGGCCGCGTGGCGCGTGCGGCGGCCGACGGCTACACGCTCAGCATCGGCCACTGGGGCACGCATGTCGTCAACGGCGCGATCTACGCACTGCAATACGACGTGTTCCGCGATTTCGAGCCGATCTCGCTGATTGCCACCAATCCGCAGCTCATCGTGGCGCGCAAGGGAATTCCCGCCAAGGACCTGAAAGAGCTGGTCGCCTGGCTGAACGCGAATTCCGCCAAGGCCACGCAAGGCACCGCCGGCTACGGCAGCGGCTCGCATGTCAGCGGCGTCTACTTCCAGAAGATCACCGGCGCGCAGTTCCAGTTCGTGCCGTATCGCGGCGCCGGACCGGCGATGCAGGATCTGGTGGCGGGACAGATCGACATCATGATCGACCAGGCCGCTAATTCGCTGCCGCAGGTGCGCGCCGGCACCGTCAAGGCCTTCGCGGTGACGGAGAAGAAGCGCCTCGCCGCCGCGCCTGACATTCCGACCGTGGACGAAGCCGGCGTGCCGGGCCTGCACATTTCGATCTGGCACGCGATCTGGGCGCCCCGGGGCACGCCGAAGGACATCATCGTCAAGCTCAACGCCGCCGTGCGCGAGAGCCTCGCCGATCCGACCGCGCGGCAGCGCCTGATGGAATTGGGTCAGGAGATTCCGGCCGTCGAGCAGCAGACGCCGGAGGCGCTTGCCACCTACCACAAGGCCGAGATCGAGAAATGGTGGCCGGTCATCAAGGCCGCCAACATCAAGGGCGAGTGAGCATGCACGCTCCATGCGCCGGATGCCCGCTTGCGCCGGCATGACACGCTTGAGGATTGGGAGAGACAACGTGACCAAATTGCTTCTGTCGATCGTGCTCGCGGCCATGATGACGGGCACCTCGCCTGCGGCGGCGCAGACCTATCCGGCGCGCCAGATCACGCTGGTCGTGCCGTTTCCGCCGGGCGGCTCGACTGACGTCGCTGCGCGGATTATGGCCGAGAAGATGCGGCCGCTTCTTGGCCAGCCGATCGTGATCGAGAACGTCGGCGGCGCGGGCGGCAGCATCGCGGTCGGCCGGGTCGCGCGCGCGGTGCCGGACGGTTACACCATCGACATCGGCCAGTGGGACACCCACGTCGGCAGCATCATCTATAATCTGAACTACGACCTGGAGAAGGATTTCGCGCCCATCGGGCTGATCTCCGTCAACCCGCAGCTCATGGTCGCCAGGAAGAACCTGCCGGCCAACCGGCTGAATGAGCTGGTCGCCTGGATGCGGGCCAACCCCGGCGAAGCGAAGTTCGTCAACCAGAACGCCGCCGCCGCCGTGAGCGGCATCCTGTCTGCAGCAACTGACCAACACCAAGGTCACCTTCATTCCGTATCGTGGCGCGGGTCCCGCCATGACCGACCTCGTCTCCGGTCAGGTCGACCTGCTTGGTGGTGCAGGGCGCGGTGGCGCTGCCGCAGATCAGGGGCGGCACCATCAAGGCGATCGCGAACCTTTCCCCGCAGCGTTCTGCGGCGATGCCCGACATCCCGACATCGGACGAAACCGGCGTGCCGGGGCTTTATATGTCCGGCTGGTTCGGCTTCTTCGCGCCGAAGAACACGCCGAAGACCGTCATCGATACGCTCAACGCCGCGATGACCCAGGTGCTCGCCGACCCGATCGTGAAGGCGCGCTTCGCCGAACTCGGGCTGGATGTGGCGTCTCGCGAACAACAGTCGCCGGAAGGCCTCGCGGCGTTCCAGCGGGCCGAAATCGAAAAGTGGTGGCCGATCATCAAGTCGGCGAACATCAAGGGAGAATAAACCTGATCAGGTCCCGTCATTGCGAGGAGCGGAGCGACGAAGCAATCCAGTCACACGGATTCTGGATTGCTTCGCTTCGCTCGCAATGACGATACGAGAGGAACTCGGCAAACGGGAGGATGGCAATGAAGGCGATCTGCGGCGTGCTCGCAACGCTCCTCGTGGCGCTGACGGCAGGAACAGCCAGCGCGCAAACGAACTATCCGGAGCAGCCGATCCGCATCCTGGTCGGCTTCACCCCCGGCGTCGCACCCGACATCACTTCTCGCCTTCTCGCAGAAAAATTCACCGAAGCCTGGGGCAAGCCGGTCGTGGTCGAGAACGTCACCGGCGCGGGCGGCAACATCGCCACCGAACGCGCCGCCAAGGCGGCGCCCGACGGTTACACGCTGGTGATGGGCGGCAACGCCTCGCTCATCTTCAGTCCGAGCATGTATGAGAAGCTCGCGTATGATCCGATCAAGGACTTCGCGCCTATCAGCCTGGTCTTCATCGCGGCGAACGTGCTGGTCGTGCATCCCGATGTGCCGGTGAAGACGCTGCCCGAATTCATCGCCTACGCGCGCGCCAATCCCGGCAAGCTCACCTATGCGCATGCGGGCGCCGGGACCTCGCAGCACCTCGCGGCCGAACTGCTCAGGTCCGTGACCGGGATCGACATCCGACCGGTCGCCTATCGCGGTACCACTGCGCTCCTTCCCGACCTGCTGGCCGGCCGCATCCCGATGTCGTTCGGAAATATCGTCAACGTCGCGCCGCTGGTGAAGGAAGGCAAGCTGCGAGCCTTCGCGGTGACATCGCTCAAACGCTCGGCCGTGATGCCCGATCTGCCGACCATGGCGGAATCCGGCTATCCGGGATTCGAGGCGGTGCCGTGGTTCGGCCTGATGGCGCCGGCCGGAACGCCACCGGCAATCGTCGAAAAGCTGCACCGCGAAACCGTGAAGGTGCTGTCGCAGCCTGACGTGAAGAGAAAGCTCAACGAGCTCGGTCTTGACGTGATCGGTGGCACGCCGACTGAATTCGCCGCCACGATCGAGCGCGAAATTCCGCAGTGGGCCAAGGTCATCAAGGGCGCCGGCATCAAGCTCGAGTAACCGAGATGCGCCGGACCTGTGCTATCGTGCCTGAGTGACGACACCCAAGCGTAACCTCCCCCTGCTCGTATTTCTTGCCGTGATGGCGGCCTCGCTCGCGGGGCTTTGGCTGCTGCCGCCTATTCCGCAGAACCAGGATTATCACCAGTTCGCCGACCAGCGCACGCTGTTGGGCATCCCGAACTTCTGGAACGTCGTCTCCAATCTGCCGTTCATCGCGATTGGCGCCGTCGGTTTGCTACGCTGTCGCGACGACCTCACCAGCACCGTGATTTTCGCCGGAATCTTCCTGACCGGGTTCGGCTCGTCCTACTACCATTGGAATCCGAACGACGACACGTTGTTCTGGGACCGGCTGCCGATGACGCTCGCGTTCTCGGCGATCCTCGCCAGCGCCGTGAGCGAACGGATCGACGCGAAAGCCGGCGCGATCCTGCTATGGCCGCTGCTCGCGCTGGGCGTGCTGAGCCTGCTCTGGTGGCGCGCGACCGGCGATCTGCGGCTCTACGGTTGGGTACAGTTTTTCCCGATCCTGGCGCTGCCGGTCATGTTCGTGCTGTGCCCACCGAAATATACCGGCACGTCCTATTGGATCGTCGCGGCCGTGCTCTACGCGTTCGCCAAGCTGTTCGAATATCAGGACGGCGCCATTTATTCGGCCGGGCATCTCCTGAGCGGCCATACGCTCAAGCATCTGGCGGCAGCGGGCGCCTGCTTCGCGATCCTGCGCTATTACCAGACGCGCAAGCCGATCGCGTGAGGCTTGTCAGGGCCGGCGCTATTCCTGCTTTGCCTGAACGCTGGCTGGATGGGAACCGCATGTAATGAGACCGAGCAATTTCGGATTGAGCAGGGTCGCGGCAAGGGGCACGCAGCACCAGGCGAGGACGATCCAGGGGATCACCCGGTAGGCGCCGGGCTGCGGCGGGTAGATGTTGACCCAAAACGTGTAGGCGATCGCCAAGGCGGCCAGCACCGGAATGAGCAGCATCCATCGCGCTCCGTGGCCTGCGGGACGCATGAGCGCGCCGGCGGCGCTCACGACCACCAGGAGATAGGCCACCAGGAGCGCGAGCGCTCCCAACGTAGACCCCCAGAAGAAGGCATCCGATCCCGACGCCTGAAAGATGAAGCGCATCGCCGCGTATCCGATGATCGCCGCCAGCAGGACCGCGATGGCGGCGTTGCGCGGCGTGCCGCTGGTCTCGGAAATTCGTGCCAACGGGTTCGATGGCGCGAGGTCGCGGCAGAGTGCGAAGAGAATGCGTGAGGCCGCCACGATCGCGGCGAGCGCCCCGCCGAGCGCCGAACAGATGGCGAGGGCGTCGAACAAGTCTCCCGAACCGCGGCCGAAGTAGCGGGCAGACAAATCGGCCAGCAAGGACGTGGATTTGGTGAAGCTCGCGACTCCGGCCGGGCTGGTTCCGAATCCAAGCGTCTGGGCCGACGTCACGACCGTGAAAACAATGCCCGCACCCAATACTGTCCCGATCAAAACGCGCGGGATCGTGAACATGGACTTTTTGACTTCCTCGCCCAAGGTCGCGACCTGCTCAAAGCCCGCGAAGGAGAGCAGACCGAACGACAGCCCCATAGCGATGGCGGCGGCACCGACGCCGTCCGTCGGGATGAACAGATCGCGCAGTGGCGGGTCGCCTTGCGGTCCATGCCCCTGGAACACCAGGATCAGCACCGCGCAGGCCAGCAACAGCATCGCAACGATGGCGACGCCTTCCAGCATGATGAGCACGAGCCCGGCGCGGCGCGCCGGAATGATGCTCAGCGGCGCCACCACCAGGGCGGCCACCAGCGTCAGGATGACACCGGAAGCGCCGTGCCAGAGACCGGCGCGCTGGAGGAGATCGGCGCCGAACAGGCCGAAAGCGCCGAGACCAACGATGGCAAAGCTGAGGTAGGTCCCGAACAGGGTCCACCCGGCCACCAATCCGGCGCGCGGACCCAGGATCGCTCCGACGAACCCGTAGGCCGAACCCGCGTTCGGATGGTCACGCGCGAGCCGTGCAAAGCACCACGCGACCAGCAGCACAACGAGGGTGGACAAGGCGAAGACGAGCGGCACCACGCGGCCGACATGTTCGGCCGGCTCTTGCGGATTCAAATTCATCGCCAGTGTGGGCGCCATTCCGGCGACCGCGACCGCGATGGCATCCCAGGTGCCGACGCCCTGGAACAAGATCGTATGAGGGTCGACCGGCGAACGATTCGTCATCCGGCGAAACTGGCATGCGCCGAGTCGCGGGTCGAGCTTGAAGGCGAACCTTGGGACGACCTGTGGAGTAGCTTAGGTCAGAGTGCGGAGGCGCTATTGCGCGAACAGCCGCATCACCAGCCGCCGCGCCAGCACGGAGGCGACGCGGCGGCGGTAGTGGCCGGGCGTGAATGTCGTCTTCATCGCCATGATCTGGTCGCGCACGAGCGCGTCGAGCCCTTTGAACACGCGCTCGTCAAGTGGCCCGCCGCACAGCGCGGTAGTGCCTTCGAGCAGCACCGGGCGCGGATTGGTGCCGGTGAAGGCGACGCGCAGATCGGTGAGCGTATCGCCGTCGCGCCGCAGCGCCACCGCGACGCCGGCGACCGGATACTCGATCGAGCGGCGGATGCGCAGCTTGTCGTATCCCGAGCGCAGGCCCGGCGTGTTCTTCGCGCGCACCGCGGTGACGAACTCGCCTGGCCGCAATGCGAGAAAGAATTTGCCGTCGCCCATCGTCTCGGTCACCGGCTGATCCTGCCGTGCGTGGCCGATATAGAGGCTCGCGAGCGGAACGGTGCGCCGGCCTTGCGGCCCCGTGAGATCGACTTCGGCACCAAGCGTGAGCAGCGCGGGCGCGAGATCGCCACTGTAGGTCGCGAAGCAGACACCGCGGCTCTTCGGCGCGACGTGACAGATCTCGCCGGTGGTCTTGAGGCAATGGTGATTGGCGGCGCGCCACCATTCGCTCTGGTTGTAGTAGATGCAGCGCGTGTCGAGGCAGAGGTTGCCGCCGACCGTCCCCATGTGGCGATGCGTCGGTCCGGCGATGTGCGCCGCGGCCTGCGCGACCACCGGATAATGCGCGACAACGTCCGGATGCTCGGACAGTTCCGTAAGCGTGACGGCCGCGCCGATCTCGATCGACTGTGCGTCGGCCTTGATGGCGCGCAACGCTTCGACGCGGTTCACATCGATCAGCACCGGCGGAGCGACGATGCCGCGCCGGATGTTCACCACGAGATCGGTGCCGCCGCCGAGCATTCTGCTGTCGGGGTGCGCGGCGCGCGCCCTCACCACGTCGTCGAGCGATTTCGGCCGCAGCACTTCGAATTCGGGGAGCGCATCCATCAGGCGCGCCCCTGAGAACGCTGGCGCTTCTCCAGCGCGGCAAAGACGCGGTCGGGCGTCACCGGCAGGTCGTTGAAGCGGAGCCCGATGGCATCGGCGATGGCGTTGGTCAGCGCCGGCAAGAAGGCGGCGAGCGACCCCTCCCCTGCCTCTTTCGCACCGAACGGACCGTTCGGGTCGTTGCTCTCGACGATGCCTACCTCGATCGGCGGCGAGTCCTGGATGGTCGGCACGCGGTAGTCGAGCATGTTCGCGGTGAGCATGAGGCCCTCGTGATAGGCCACCTCCTCGCTCATCGCCTGGCCCATGCCCATCCAGACGGAGCCCTGCACCTGGCCCTCGACCGACAGCCGGTTGAGCGCCTTGCCGCAGTCGTGCGCCACCCACACCTTGTCGACCGTGACGACGCCGGTCTCATCGTCGACCGACACCTCGACCACTTGCGCCGAATAACTGTAGCCCATGGTGCCGCCGATCGCGGCGCCGCGGTACTTTTTGCCGCCGTGCGAGTCCGGGATGGTCGAGAAGTTCCCGGTGACCGTAATGGTGCCGGTGTCCTTCAGGGCTTCCGTCACCACCTCCAGGAAGGTCGCGCCCTTGTCCTGCGCGCCCGCGCGATAGAGCTCGCCGAGGCACTCGATGTCCTCGGGCCGGGCCTCGAGCTTGCGCGCCGCGGCGTCGACCAGCAGGCGCTTGAGGTTTTGCGCCGCGTCGATCGCGGCGTTGCCGACCATGAAGGTAACGCGCGACGAATACGAGCCGTTGTCCTTCGGCACCACCTCGCTGTCGCCGGTCACGACGCGGATGCGGCCCATGTCGAGGCCGAGCACCTCCGCCACAGCCTGCACCAGGATGGTGGACGAGCCCTGCCCGATGTCGGCGGCACCCGAAAGCACCACCACCGAGCCGTCGAAGTCGAGCTTGATCTTGACGGTCGCATGCGGTTCGCCGGTCCAGTTCACCGGCTTCGACGCCCCCGAGATGTAATGCGAGCAGGCAAAGCCCAGCCCCTTGCGCGTACCGTTGCCGCTCGCGAGCTTGCCGCGGCGCGTCTTCCATTGGCTTTCACGTTCGACCCAATCGACGCATTCCGGCAGGCCGTAGCTTGCCACCATCAGGTCGTTGGCCGTGAAGGTCGGCCTGACGCCGGGCGGCGGCAGGTAGTTCGCGCGCCGCACCGCGATCGGGTCGAGCGCCAGCTCTTTCGCCATATCGTCCAGCAGGCTCTCGAACGCGAAGCGCACATCGACGGTGCCGTGACCACGAAACGCGCCGCAGGGCGGCGTGTTGGTCAGCACGCGGCGGCCGACATACTTGACGTTCTGCAGGTCGTAGATGGCGTAGAGCATCGAGCCGGAATAAAGAATCGTCACCACGCCGTAGCCGGAGTGTGCCCCTCCGCGTTGATCACATTCGCACTCGACCGCCGTAATGCGGCCGTCCCGGCGCAGGCCGATCTTGAGGCGGACGTCGGTCTCCGGCCGGCCGCGATGGGTGATGAAGGTCTCTTCTCGCGTCACCACGGTGCGCACGCAGCCGCCGACCTTGCGGGCGAGCATCGCGGTAATGAGTTCGACATTCAGCGTCTCGGTGCGGCAGCCGAACCCGCCGCCGACATGCGGCTTCACCACGCGGATGCGCGACATGTCCATGTCGAGAATCTGCGCCAGCATCAGATGGACGTAGTACGGAACCTGCGTCGAGGCATGCACCGTCATACGATTGCGCTCGGCGTCGTAGTCGGCAATCGCCGCGTGCATCTCCATCTGGTTCTGGCAGACCTCGGCGCAATTGTAGGTGCCCTCGCGCACCAGATCCGCCTGCGCGAAGCCTTCCGCCACGCTGCCCAGTTCGAACAGCACGTCGCGTTCGATGTTGCCGGGCTTCTTGGCGTGAAGTTGCGCGGCGCCCGGTGCGAGCGCGTCCTGCGCCTTATAGTAGGCGGGCAGTTCGCGTACCTTCAGCCGGATGAGCTCGACGGCCTTACGCGCCGTGACGTCATCGACTGCCGCCACTGCCGCCACCGGCTCGCCGCGATAGCGCACCTTGTCTCTTGCGAGTGGATGCTCGGAGCGGGCAATCGGCAGCACACCGAACGTCTTGTCGCAGTCGGCGCCGGTGACGATCGCCTTCACGCCCGGCAGCTTTGCCGCCGCGGTAACATCCACTTCGACGATTTCGCCGTGCGAATACGGGCTGCGGAAAATCCGTCCCGCCAGCATGCCGGGCTGCAAGATATCGGCGGTGTACTTGGCGCGGCCCGACACCTTCTCGGGGCCGTCGACCAGCGGCACGTAATGGCCGATGTTGTGCGCCGGTACGACCTCGTTCATGGCGAAGCGCCCCTGGCGTGCAAATCGGCTGCGTATTGCACCGCCTCGATGATCTTCACGTAGCCGGTGCAGCGGCAGATGTTGCTGCCGAGCGCGTCGCGGATGTCATTCTCGGTCGGGTGCGGATTGCGCCGCAGCAAGCCGGCCGACGCCATGATGAAACCGGGCGTGCAGTAGCCGCATTGCGCGCCGAGCTTCTCGTGAAATCCGCGCTGCACCGCAGAAAGGCGGCCGTCCGTGGCCAGCGATTCGACAGTATCGACGCGCTGCGCATCCACCGTAGCGGCAAGCGTCAGGCAGGACAGGCGCGGCTGATCGTCGACCAGCACCGTGCAGGCGCCGCATTCGCCGCCGTCACACCCCGTTTTTGTTCCAGTAAGCCCGACGACTTCCCGCAAATAGTCCAGCAGCAGCAGGTTGTCGGGCACCGCGTCAACGCGGCGACGGCCGTTGAGCGTGAGTTCGAGAACGCGTGCCATATGCGCTGCCATAGCAAGATTTGCCGGGCGCTTCAAACCGCGCGCAGCGGCGCGGAACTACGCGGCGTTCGCCTTTTTCGTTGGTTTCTTGGCCGGCTGCTTGCTCGCCGTCATCGTCCAGCCGGTATCGTTGATGTCGAAGATGATGCCGTTCGGGTCCTTGAACTTGCGCTCGAAGCCCTCCTCGCCTTCCTCGCCGAGATCGAAGAAAAACTCGCCGCCGGCGTTCTCGATGGCGGCCTGTCCTTCCTGCAGATCATCGACCTGGAATCCGAAGTGATGGATGCCGACGAAGTCCTGCGGATCCTTGAGGCCCGATCCGACCTCGCTCTTGTATTGCAGCAACGCCAAATTGATTTCGCCATCGCTCATATAGATGCGCCGCGCCGTCGGCCCTTCGGAAATCTCCGAGCGGCTCAGCCCGAGCGCCTTCTGATAGAAGTTGGCGGTCTGCTCGAGGTCCTTGACCACGAGAGCGATATGCCGGATGCGGGCCATGGCGTTTGCTCCACTGATTGACGGCCGTTCACCGGCCCACGTGATTCATAGAATTGCGGTCGAGCGCATGCAAGCAATGCGGCGGCACAATTGCAACCAAGCAATGCGTCCAGCGCTACTCCGCAGCCGCCTGCCGCAATCCGAGCTGACGCAGCGACCGGTCGATCCATTGCCGCGTCAGCTTTTCCTGCACGCCGTTCTGGCCGAGCCGCGCTCGCAGGCTGCCGAAGTCGACACGGTCGAGGTCCTGATCCTGGTTGAAGCAGGAGAACACCACGCTCTCGACACCGGTCGCCGGGTCGCGGTGCACCTGCAGGCATTGCGCACAGATCTCCTTCATCATGCACTGCATCGGCGAGTTGATCGAACCGATCGCCTTGTGACTTGCCTTGAGATGCTGCGCCAGGATGCCGTGGCGCGCTCGCGCGACCGCCGCCATCATGCCGTCGGAACCGATCGCGATCACGCGGTCGACCTTGCCAAGCGCGACCGGTTGCGGACCGAGCCGGCCCGAGCCGTACGCGTCGAGCGCCTCGACGATGTTGCCGACGAACGCCTTGTCGCCGGCGCGTGTCGCGCGAAAGCCCGGCGCCTCGTCGCAGCACCATACAATTGCATCGGCGGCGCGCTCGATCTCCTCGACCTTGTAGCGGTCGATCGCGCGCTTGTAGCCGGCGAAGTAGATCACACGGCTGCCGTTCGCGCGCAGCGCCTGACCGATCGAGAACAGCACCGCGTTGCCGAGCCCGCCGCCGATCAGCAGCACGGTCTCTCCCGCGGGCGTCTCGGTCGCGTGACCGGTCGGCCCCATCAGGATCACAGGTTCGCCGGGTGACAGCAGCGTGCAGAGGTCCGACGAGCCGCCCATTTCAAGCACGATGGTCGAGAGCAGGCCCTGCTCGCGATCGACCGACGCGCCGGTGAGCGCAAGCCCTTCCATCGCGAGGCGCGTACCGTCGACCTGCGGCGAGAACGTCTCGTAATTCTGCAGCCGGTAGAACTGCCCCGGCTCGAAGGCACGAGCGGCCATCGGCGCGCGCACGACGACCTCCACGATGGTCGGCGTGAGCCGGTTGACCGCATGCACCGTCGCGCGCAGTTCGTCGTCGAGACGCGTCATCAAAGCGGCCGGCGAAATTCCGGACGGCTGTTGGCGCGTCAGCGTCCGGCTGACGACCGGATAGCCTTGCTTGGCGCTTGCCATCGCCTTCACGACATTGCCGGCATACGACGGATGCAGGTCGCCGAAGAAGCTGATGGCGCGGCCATCGGTCCGCAAGCTCATCAGGACCTGCGCGGCCGAGGGTTTCGTCACGCGCTCCGGCTTCACCTTCTGGCCGTTCTCGTCGAAGGCCTGGAAATATTTGCCATCGATCGCGACATGCTCGGCGTCTTCGCGGCCGAGCACCGTATTCGGTTGCGTTCCGGCCGCCACCAAGATGGTGCGTGCCAGGAGCGTGAGTTCGCGTGGCGGCGCGCCCGGATTACTGTCGGCCTCCGCCAGCGAGGAGACCTTCAGCGCGCGCACCCAGCCGAAGGAATCGAGCAGCGCTTCCTCGGGCGTCAGCCGTTCGGCAAAGTTGATCCCCTCCTCGAGCGCCTTGGCGACTTCCTCGTGGTTCAACGTGTAGCTCGGGGCGTCGACCAAGCGCCGCCGGTAGACGATGGTGGCGCCGCCCCAGCCGCGCAGGAGATCGACAAAGTCCGGTCTGCGGCCTTCGCGCGTCGCCGCCGCGCGTTCGGAGCGAAGTTTGTGGGCATGATCGAGGAATTCGGCCGCGACTTCCGCCTCCTGCGCGGTCCAACTTGCGCGCACTGCCGCCTCGCCGCGCTCGGCCACCAACGCCTCATGGCGGCTGAGGAATTTCTCCACCTGCAAGGGGTAGTAGGCGAGCGCCTCGGTCGCGGTGTCGATCGCGGTCAACCCGCCACCGATGACGACGACCGGCAGCCGCACCTGCAGATTGGCGACGCTGTCGGGCTTGCCGGCGCCGGTGAGTTGCAGCGCCATGAGAAAGTCGGAAGCCTGCCGAATGCCCGGCGCCAGACCGTTTTTCATTGGCACGATCGTGGGCCGGCCGGCGCCCGCGCAGAGCGCGATGTGGTCGAAGCCGAGATCGAACGCATTGTCGATGGTCAGTGTGCCGCCGAAGCGCACACCGCCAAACATCTTGAATTCGCTGCGCCGCTCCAGGAGCAAGCGGATGAGCTTCAGGAAATTCTTGTCCCAGCGCACCGTGATGCCGTACTCGGCGACGCCGCCGAAGCCCGCCATCACGCGCGAGCCGAGGTCTTCGTGCAATTCTGCGCTGTCGCGGATCGCTCGGAACGAAACGCGGACGCCGTCGGGCGCGACACCGGAGACATCGGCGGCGAGCGGTTCGATCTTGAGCCCATCGATGGCGACGACCGTATGGCCATCGTTCATCAGATGATGCGCGAGCGTGAAGCCGGCAGGGCCGAGGCCGACGACGAGAACCTTCCGGCCGGTCGCCGGCTTCGGCAGCGGGCGGCGGATGTTGAGCGGGTTCCAGCGCGTCAGCAGCGAGTAGATTTCGAAGCCCCAAGGCAGCGCCAACACATCCTTGAGCACGCGGGTCTCGACCTGCGGAATGTCGACCGGCTCCTGCTTCTGGTAGATGCAGGCCTTCATGCAGTCGTTGCAGATGCGGTGGCCGGTCGCGGCACACATCGGGTTGTCGACGATCGCGACCGCGAGCGCGCCGACGCTATGGCCGCCAGCCGCAACCAGGTTCATCTCGGAGATTTTCTCGTCGAGCGGACAGCCGGCGAGCACGACACCGAACGGGCTCTTCTTGAACTCGCCGTTCTTCTCCTTGAGGCCCTTCGAGCAGGAATCCTTGCCCTGGTTGTGGCACCAGATGCAGTAGTTGGCGTGATCGAGCGCGCCGGTGAGGTCGGTGCCCGGATCGGTCAGCGCAAAGCCGTCGCGCGCGCGGCGATGCGCCTGCGGCAGCTTGAGCATGGTCACGCCGTCGACCACCTCGGTCTCGACCGGCACGAGATGCTGCGGATCGACCTTGTGCGGAACCTTGAACAGGATGCCGCCCTTATGCGCGCGTTGTCCTTCGGGCGTATGCGTCGCCCAGGCGGCGTAGCGCGCGGCCGTTTCGAGCGCGTCGGTGTTCTCGGCCTCGGCCTGCATCCAGCGATCGACCTGCGTGGCGAAGCTGAGCTCAGTGAGTTCGCCCCCGATCAGGCGTTCGAGCTCGCGTCGTAGCGCGCCGTCCGCATTGAAGCTGGCGGCCTGCTCGGCGGAATACTTCTTGGCAGCGCGACGCTGCACGAACAGCCGCTTTACCGAATAGAGCGGTGCGAGCGCCGCATGACGCGACTTGAATTCATCGATCCGGTCGACGATTCCAAACAGTTCGGCGATGAATTCCTCAAGCTCGGGCGCAAGTTCGATGATGAGTTCCGACTCAGGCTTGCCCTCGAGATGCTCCGGCGCGGCACGCGCGGCCATCAGCCGGTCGTGCAGAGCGGGATTCCGTGCCTTCAGGAACGCGACGAAATGGCCGTCGAGCCGCACCAATCCGTCGCGGTCATAAAGATCGTCGAATGCGAGGCCGAAGCCGGGGGCGAAGCGTTCAGACATCAGCAGAATAAGCCCTCAAGTGTCTCGCATTCCCCGTCGAGCGGCCGGAAACTCAACCCAACCCGTTTCGGTTCGCCAGTCCCGTGATCGGGAATTTGCTGGACGACTAAGCGACCGTGAAACGGCCGATGACGTCGGCGGGGATGGGAATGACCCGCAGCCGGGTCGTGTCGTCCGGGTCCCGCGTCGCCCACACCCGGGTTTCGCTGCCCTCGACGGCAAGTTCGCCGTCGATCGAGATGCGGTGCCGCACCTCGAAGCTGCTACGCCCGAACTTGCTGATCTCCGAAGCGATATCGGCCATGTCGTTGAATTTGGCAGGACGCAGGAAGCGCGCCTTGGCGTCCACCAGCGGAATTCCCATGATCCCGAATGTGCTCGCAAGGTCGCTAGGCCGTATGCCGAGCGCCGCCTCGAACAGCATCCATGCGCTCCAGTCGAAGAATTCGAAGAACCGGCTGTTGAAGACGATGCCCGCCGGATCGCAATGTCCCCATTCGATGGGGAATTGCCTGCGGTACACGAAGTTGCCCATGCGCCATTTCGCCCTTTGGATCGAGGCGTTAAACGGTGAAATCAGACCGCGCGCAAGCCATTAACTGCCATCCGGATGATCGCGACTCCAATGCAGCGTTAAGTAATAATTAAGGTTAAGAGAGGAATGAATCAAGATTAACCTTAATACATTCAAGCATCTAATCTATCGTATTCTCTAGAAATATCAATGCATTAGAAGAAAACACCGCTTTTTTACGATATACTACTTTGTCGATGCAATGACGTGTGGCCAAAACATCACCTTCTTTGGCGGGAGTGCGCGTAGTGGTGCCCTCGGTCACACAAACTCCGAGGAGGGGCTAAACATGAGGATGGTTTTGTTGGGTGGTGCGGTGCTGGCGGCGTTTGCCGCAGGTCCCGCAGGGGCGGCGGACCTGCCGATCCGGGGGCCGGTCTACAAGTCTGCGCCGCCGGTGGTCTACAACTGGACCGGGTTCTACGGCGGTGTGAACGTTGGCTATAGCTGGGGCCAGCACACCAACGCATGGACCGTGAATCCAGCTTTCTTCAGCGTTTCCGAGTCCCAGAACATGAACGGCGTCGTCGGCGGCGTTCAGTGGGGCTACAATTGGCAGATCGGTAACTGGGTGATCGGTACTGAATTGGACTTCAACGGGTCCGCCCAGAGCGGCAACACGACCTACTGCGTCATCGCGGGCTGCGGCACTACCGCTCTCGCCGATCACAAGCTGCCGTGGTTCGGCACGTCGCGCACGCGCCTCGGCTTCCTGCCGTCGCAGTACGTCCTGCTCTATGCCACCGGCGGTCTCGCCTACGGCCAGGTGAAGTCGGACTATTCGCTGTTCAACGGCGGCGTCGGCGTCGCCTCGCTGAGCTTCAAGGATATCCGGGCCGGCTACACGGTCGGCGGCGGCATCGAAGGCGCCTTCGGCGGGGGCTGGAGTGCAAAGCTCGAGTATCTCTGGGTCGATTTCGGCAAGAATACCGAAACGGCAACCCTCGGCGGCCTGGTGGTCAGCAACTTCAACAGCCGGGTGACCGACAACATCGTGCGCCTCGGTCTCAACTACAAACTGGGAGGCGGCTCATACTGATCGCCGGAGGGTGACCTCCAATCAGCTTCCAACAGGCGGTCAAAGCCCCGGGTCGGAAACGGCCTGGGGCTTTCCGTTTGTGGCGGCGGGGATCAAGCTTTGATCAACCGCATCAGCGTTCGCGCAGCGATCCTCGTCATTCGGGCCGCTGGCCCGATTCCTGAACGATGCGCGCCGCGAACGCGCGGTCGTCCTTGATGAAGCTGGCGAAATCATCAAGCCGCAGGGAGCCCGGTTCGACCGCCCGGTCGAAGAACATCCGCTGACGGAAGTCGCGGCGTTCGACGATGCGGGCCAGCTCGGCGGCAATCTTGGCAACGATCGGCTTCGGAGTCCTGGCCGGCGCGAACAGCCCGAACCAGGTCGGAGGATATGACTCGCCGCGCACTTCGGTCAGCGTCGGAACGTCCGGAAACAGCGGAGAGCGCGCCTTGCTCATGACCGCCAGCGCCTTGATGTGTCCGCTCTGCAATTGCGGGATCATGTTGGACAGCGCCAGCACGGCGACCGGGGTCGACCCCCCGAGCACGGCGTTCACCACCTCGCCGCCGCCGCGAAACGGCACCCGCACGATGTCGGCACCGGTCTCGCGTTTGAGTTTCTCCATGAAATACGCGAGTGGAAACGCGAACGTGCCATAGCTCAAGGGCTTGGCCTTCGACAGCGCGACCAGCTCCGGGATGGTGTCGACCTTGAGCGAGCTGTTCACGACCAGCGCCAGCGTGTTGAAGAACAGAGCGCCGATCGGCTCGAAGTCCTTTTCCGGGTCGTACGGAATGCTCTTGAACAGGAGCTGGTTGTAGATCACCGGCTCGCTCGAGAGGACGCAGAGCGTGTAGCCGTCTGGCTGCGCTTCCGCGCAGGCGCGCGCGCCAATGTTCTGCCCACCGCCCGGCCGGTTCTCGACCACCACCGGCTGGCCCCAGGCCTTCTGGAATTCATCCGCCAGCGATCGCGTGAACACGTCGCCGCCGCCGCCCGGCCCGAGCGGAATGAGAATCTTGATCGGACGGACCGGATAGTCCTGGGCCGGCGCGCTCGCACCCGAGACCAGCAACGCCAGCGCGGCGCCCAGCGCTAAGACGATGGAGCGGAGCGCCATCGCGTTAGCGCGCCTGCCCGTGATAGGGGGTGTTGGGCCGCATGTCGGTCGCCGACGCCAGCCGGTTCGTCATGTTGTAGAACGCCGCGATCGAGGCGATGTCCCAGATGTCGCGATCGGTGAAGCCCACGCGGCGCAGCTTTTCGCGATCCTCCTCCTCGACCGCCCACGACTCGACGGTGAGCTTGACGGCGAAGTCGAGCATAGCGCGCTGGCGCTTGCTGAGTTTGGCGGCGCGATAGTTCATCACCATCATCTCGCCGAGGATCGGATCGCCCGACAGCGCCCGCACGCCGTTGCCGTGCACGGTGATGCAGTAGAAGCAGCGGTTCTGCGCCGACACCACCGTGGCGATCATCTCGATTTCGAGCTTCGAGAGATTCTCGGCGTTCTGCACCAGCTCCTGCCGGTAATCGACGAACGCCTGCAACTTGCCGTTGTCGAATCCAAAGGCGCGCAAAACGTTGGGCACGTAACCGAGCTTTTCCTGGCACTTCGCGAAATAGGCCTGCATCGGGTCGGAGAGCTTGCCGCGCGGGATATCGAGCGCCATGAACTTGGTATCGTCTTCGGAACCTTGCTTCACGGTCGCGGCGGCTTTGCCAGTGCTCCCCACGGCCGCGTGCTTGGCCGGATTGGATTTCGTCTTTGCAACGGTCTTGGCCACGCTCTTGGCCACGCTCTTGGCAGCGGTCTTTGCGGGCTTCGCCACGGGCTCGTCTCCCTGTCGTTTGATTGCCGATCCTATCCGCTTTGGTTGTGAAGCGGTATCGCCCTAACTAGCGGGTATCCGGCTCCAGTTAGCCCTCGCGGAAAGCCGGGGAATCGGAAAGAATCCGCGCCAAGGGCGTCACGAAAGCGCCCACCGGAGGGAGCCAAGGATAGCGCATGACCCCCGAGCCCCATTCTCCAAGCGATGAAGAGCGCGCCGCACAAGCCTTGATCGCGGCCGCCGGCAAGATTTTGGCTGGCGAGCACCCAGACATCTCGCCCGATTTCATCGCTGCGACGTTCGCGCGCGCGGTTCCGGAAGACCTCATGCGCTACGACGCCCGCGAGCTTGCCGCGCTGGCGGCGGACGCCTGGACGCTGCTCACCGGACACAAGCCCGGCACTGGAAGCGTGCGCCTCGCCTCGCCCGGCACCAGCGCGGCGCACGAGCGGCTCAAGGCCATGTCGGTGATCGAGGTCGTCAACGACGACATGCCGTTTCTGGTCGATTCGGTCATGGGCGTGATCGCCGACCGCGGCCTCGACGTGCAGTTCGCCGTGCATCCGATCTTTGCGGTGGAGCGAGATCCGGAAGGCCGCCTCGTGGCATTCAAGGGAGCGCGAGCGGCGGGTCCGGGCGAGCGGCGCGAAAGCTACATTCACATCCATGTTCCGCGTATCGATGACGAAGAGCGTCGGCAGGACCTCATCAAGGCCATCGACGCGGCGCTCGCCGATATCCGCGTCAGCGTGCAGGACTGGCGCGCGATGCTCGACCGGGTCGCCAGCACGATCGCGGAGCTCAAGAGCAATCCCCCGCCGCTGCCGGTCGGCGAAATCGCCGAGGCGATCCAGTTCCTGGAATGGCTTTCACGCGACAATTTTACCTTCCTCGGTCTGCGCAACTATGAATTCTCCGCCGGCGAAACCGCGCTCGACCCGGTGTTCGAGAGCGGCCTCGGCATCCTGCGCGCCCGCGAGATGACCGTGGTGCAGCGCTGGAACCGACCGCTCGTCCTCACGCCGGAGATCCGCTCCTTCCTGAAAGAGCCGACGCTGCTCATCGTCACCAAGGCGGCGGTGCGCTCGCGCGTCCATCGCCGGGTCTACATGGACTACGTCGGCATCAAACGCTTCGACGCCACCGGCCGCATGGTGGGCGAATTCCGCATCGTCGGGCTGTTCACCTCGACCGCCTACACGCGCTCGGCGCGCACGATCCCTTATCTGCGGCGGAAGATCGACGCCGTCATGCGGCGGGCCGGCTTCGATCCCGACGGGCACTCCGGCAAGGCGCTGATCAACGTGCTGGAGAATTATCCGCGCGACGAGTTGTTCCAGATCGACGAGGAACTGCTCTTCGACTACACGCAGGCGATCCTGCAACTCGACGAACGTCCGCGGGTGCGCGTGCTGCCGCGGCACGACCGGTTCGACCGTTTTGTCTCGGTGCTCGTCTACGTTCCGCGCGACCGCTACACCAGCGCGGTGCGCGGGGCAATCGGCGAATATCTGGCACGCGCCTATCACGGCCGCGTCAGCGCCTTCCACCCCTTCTTCCCGGAAGGACCGTTGGTGCGCGTGCATTTCATCATCGGGCGCGAACCCGGGGCGGCGCCGGACCCGGCGCGCCCGGAACTTGAAGCCGCAATCACCGCCATCGTGCGCACCTGGGTCGACGAGCTTGCCGACAAGCTCGTGCACAGCTTCGATCCGATCAAGGCGCGCGCACTGTACGAGCGCTATCGCGATGCGTTTTCCGACGGCTATCGCGAGATGTATACGCCGGCAACCGCGGTTGCCGACATCCGGACCATCGAAGGGCTCTCGACGAGCCGTCCGCTGGGCGTCGATTTCCATCGCCGCTTCGGACGGGACGGCGGCACCATCGGCCTCAAGATTTGGAGCTACGACAAGCCGATCCGGCTGTCGGACCGCGTGCCCGTGCTCGAGAACATGGGCTTCAAGGTGATCGACGAGCGCACCTACCGCATCGACCGCAGGGGTGACGGCGACACCGCCATCTGGTTCCACGATATGGCGCTCGACCCGCCGGAGCGCGCCGCTCCCGACATCGAGGCGCGCAAGTCGAGCCTGGAGGCCGCGTTCCTGGTGATCATGACCGGGGTGGCGGAGAGCGACGGCTACAACGCGCTCGTGCTCAGCGCCGGGCTGATGTGGCGCGACGTTGCGCTCATCCGCGCCATCTCACGCTTCCTGCGGCAGATCCGCGTGCCCTATTCACAAGACTATATGTGGACGACGCTGGTGAAGCACGCGTCGATTGCATCCGAAATCGTGCGCCTGTTCCACACGCGCTTCGATCCGCGGACGTCGAGCAAGTCGGACGACAAGGAAGCGCGCGCGGAACGCGAGGCCGCGGTTGCAGCCGAAATCGAGACGGCGCTCGGCAAGGTCGAGAGCCTCGACGAGGATCGTATCCTGCGCCACTTCGTCAACGCGGTGCAGTCGGCGATCCGCACCAACTTCTACCAGATCGACGCGAACGGGCAGCCGAAGGCGCTGATCGCCGTCAAGTATGCCAGCAAGAAGCTCGACGGCCTGCCGCTGCCGCGTCCGCTCTACGAAGTATTCGTCTATTCGCCGCGCGTCGAAGCCGTGCATCTGCGCTTCGGCAAGGTGGCGCGCGGCGGCATTCGCTGGTCCGACCGGCCGCAGGATTTCCGCACCGAAATTCTCGGCCTCGTGAAGGCGCAGCAGGTGAAGAACGCCGTGATCGTGCCGGTCGGCGCCAAGGGCGGTTTCGTGCCGAAATGGCTGCCTGGCATCGTCGCCAAGGGGGGCGCGCGCGAGGCCGTGCAGGCGGAAGGAACCGCGACCTACAAGCTGTTCATCTCGACGCTGCTCGACATCACCGACAACCTCGGCGACCGGGGCGTCATCCCGCCCGACAACGTCGTGCGGCACGACGACGACGATCCCTATCTCGTGGTCGCCGCCGACAAGGGCACCGCCACGTTCTCCGACATCGCCAACGCGATCTCGAACGAGCATCATTTCTGGCTGAGCGACGCTTTCGCGTCCGGCGGGTCGGCCGGCTACGACCACAAGAAGATGGGCATTACGGCGCGCGGTGCCTGGGAATCGGTCAAGCGCCATTTCCGCGAAATGGACACCGACATCGGCAGGACGACGTTCACTGTCGTCGGCGTCGGCGACATGTCGGGCGACGTGTTCGGCAACGGCATGTTGCGCGAAAAGACGATCAAGCTGGTCGCCGCGTTCGACCACCGCGACATCATTATCGATCCGGCGCCCGATCCGGAGAAAAGCTTCGCCGAGCGGCAGCGGCTATTCGACCTGCCGCGTTCGAGCTGGCAGGACTACGACAAGACGCTCATATCGCCGGGCGGCGGCGTGTTCTCGCGCTCGCTCAAGGAGATCACGCTCACGCCGGGCGCGCAGGCGGCCATCGGCTTTGCCAAGCCAAAGGCGACCCCGGCGGAGATCATGAACGCCATCCTCAAGGCGCCGGTGGATCTTCTGTTCTTCGGCGGCATCGGCACCTATGTGCGCGCCGCGACCGAGAGCGACGACGCGGTCGGCGACCGCGCCAACGATGCGATCCGCGTGACCGGTGGCGAGTTGCGCTGCAAGGTGGTGGGAGAAGGCGCCAATCTCGGCATGACGCAGCGCGGCCGTATCGAGGCCGCGTTCCGTGGCGTCCGCCTCAACACCGATGCGATCGACAATTCGGCCGGCGTGAACACGTCGGACTTGGAAGTGAACATCAAGATCGCGCTCGCGGTGCCGGTGCGCGACGGCCGCCTCACCCTCGACGACCGCAACGCGCTGCTCGCCGCCATGACCGAGGACGTCGCCGCACTCGTGCTGCGCAACAACTACCTGCAGCCGCTCGCGCTCTCGCTCGCCGAACGGCGCGGGCTCGAGGACCTGGGCTTCGAGCAGCGGCTGATGCAGACGCTCGAAATGGCCGGCGAGCTCGACCGCTCGGTGGAGTTCCTGCCCGACGACATGGAGATCGCCGAGCGCCGCCGCCGCTCGCAGACGCTCACCCGTCCCGAACTCGCGGTGCTGCTCGCCTACGCCAAGCTCTCGCTCAATCATCATCTGCAGCTCTCGCGCGTGCCGGACGACCCTTATCTCGCGCACGAGCTTGGCCGCTATTTTCCGAAAGCGGTCTGCGAGCGCTTTCCGGACGCGGTCGCGCAGCACCGGCTGCGGCGCGAGATCATCTCGACGCAGCTTGCCAACTCGATGATCAACCGCGGCGGGCCCTCGCTCGTACCGCGGATCGCCGATCAGACCGGCGCGGCGGCGGCCGACATCGCGGCGGCCTTCGCGGCGGTGCGCGACAGCTACGGCATGGGGGCGCTCAACGGCGAGATCGACAAGCTCGACAACAAGATTTCCGGCAAGCTGCAGCTAGAGCTCTATACTGCGGTGCAGGACCTGCTGCTCGACCGCCTGGTCTGGTTTCTGCGCAACGTCGATCTGACGAAAGGGCTGGCGGCGCTGGTCGAACACTACCGCGCCGGCATTGCCACGGTGGAGACTGCGCTCGACGGCGCGCTCGCCGAAGAGGCCGCGCTGGCGCGGGCGAACCGCCAAGCCGAGCTCACCCAGGCAGGCGTGCCGGACCACCTTGCGCGCCGGATCGCCAACCTGCCGGCGCTCGCATCGGCAACCGACATCGTCGCGGTCGCCGATCGCACCGGCCGCAACGTCGCCGACATGACGGCCACCTATTTCGCCGCCGAGTCCTTCTTCCAGCTCGACCGCATTGCCAGTGCGGCGCGCGGCATCGTCATCTCGGATTATTTCGACCGCCTCGCGCTCGATCGCGCGCTGGATTCAATAGGTGACGCGGAACGCCGGCTCACCGCCGCGATGGCGGGCGACGGTCTTGCCGGCCCGCCCGCCGTCGAGGCCTGGATCGCACCGCGCAAGCACGAGGTCGACCGCATCCGCACCTCGGTGCACGAGATCGCCAATTCCGGCCTGACGCTGTCGAAGCTGTCGGTCGCGGCAAGCCTTTTGGGGGATTTGGTGAAGCCGTAGCCGATTGACACGATCGTCATTGCGAGTCGCCCGAAGGGTGACGAAGCAATCCAGTTTGATGCTTGATGCTGGATTGCTTCGCTGCGCTCGCAATGACGGGGATGGAGCCGTCAGCCAGCAGCCCGTCCAGAATCAATGCCTGAAATGCCGCGTGCCGGTGAACACCATGGCGATGCCGTGGTCGTCGGCGGCCTTGATCACTTCGCTGTCGCGTACCGAGCCGCCGGGCTGGATCACCGCCGTGGCGCCCGCCTCGATCGCGACCAGCAAGCCGTCGGCGAATGGAAAGAACGCGTCGGAGGCGACCACCGAACCCTTGGTGCGCGGCGCCGCAAGCTTTGCCTCCTTCGCGGCATCCTCGGCCTTGCGCGCCGCAATGCGCGCGGAATCGATGCGGCTCATCTGCCCGGCGCCGATGCCAACGGTGGCACAGTCTTTTGCGTAGACGATGGTGTTCGACTTCACGTGCTTGGCGACGCGGAACGCGAACGCCAGATCTCGCAGCTCCGCGTTGGTCGGCGCGCGTTTGGTGACGACCTTGAGCTCCATGTCGTCGACCACCGCGTTGTCGCGCGACTGCACGAGCAGCCCGCCCGCCACCGATTTCACCAGCAGCCCGCCGGCGCGAGGGTCCGGCAGTCCGCCCGCCACCAGGAGGCGCAGGCTCTTCTTCGCGCCCACGATGGCGGCAGCTTCCTCGGTCGCGTCCGGCGCGATGATGACCTCGGTGAAAATCTCCGTGATGGCGCGCGCGGCCTCGGCGTCGAGCGTGCGGTTGAGCGCCACGATGCCGCCGAACGCCGAGACCGAATCGCACGACAGCGCCTTGCGGTAGGCGTCAATGAGGCTGGTGCCTTCGGCCACGCCGCACGGATTGGCGTGCTTGACGATCACGCAGGCGGCGGTGCGCTTGCCGTCGAACTCGCCGACACATTCGTAAGCCGCGTCAGTATCGTTGATGTTGTTGTAGGAGAGCTGCTTGCCCTGCAGTTGCCGCGCGGTGGCGACGCCGAAGCGGCTGTCCGGTGCGCGGTAGAACGCGGCCGACTGGTGCGGGTTTTCGCCGTAGCGCAGCGGCTCGGCAAGTTGTCCGCCGAACGCCCGGTAGGCAGGCGCTGAGTCATTAAGCTCGCGCGCGAACCAGTTGGAGATCGCCGCGTCGTAGACCGCCGTGCGCGCATAGGCCTTGGCGGCAAGCTTCTTCCGGAACGCCAGCGTGGTCCCGCCATGTGCCGCAAGTTCCGCCAGCACCGCCGCGTAGTCGGCGACATCGACCACCACCGCCACGTCGCCATGGTTCTTGGCGGCGGCGCGGATCATGGCCGGGCCGCCGATGTCGATGTTCTCGATGCAGGTCTCGAAATCGGCACCCTTCGCCACCGTCGCCTCGAACGGATAGAGGTTGACCACCAGCAGGTCGATCGGCCGGATGCCATGCGCCTGCATCGAGGCCGCGTGCTCCTTGTTGTCGCGGATCGCCAGCAGCCCGCCGTGCACGAGCGGGTGCAGCGTCTTGACGCGGCCGTCCATCATTTCGGGAAAGCCGGTGAGTTCGGACACGTCGAGCACCTTGAGGCCGGCGTCGCCGAGCGCCTTGCGGGTGCCGCCGGTCGAGATGAGCTCGATCCCGCGCGCCGCCAGCGCGCGGGCGAATTCGATCAGGCCGGTCTTGTCGGAAACGGAAAGGAGCGCCCGGGTGATCGTGCGAAGCTGGTCGGTCATGTCGGTTCCAGTGGCAATTGCGGTTCGTCGTCGCGTCCGCGCCGGGCATTGGGCGCCGCCGGCGCGGTCAACGCGATGGTCCACTGCACGCGCATCACTTTTCGCGCACGGCCGTAGATCACGATCTGCAGCGTCCGGCGCGGGCCATCGTTGCCGGCGAGATAGACGCTTTCCTCGATGTCGAGCTGGTCTTCGTAGGCGTTGACCGTCCAGACATCCTTGTTGGCCATCACCAGCATGGCGCTCTTGCCGTCGGCCAGCCGGCTCGCCTTGACGCTGGGATGCAGATGAAAGCGGACCGCGAAATTGTCACGGCCGGCCGGTAATGTATCGCCCTTCGCCGGCACAAAGGTGTCTTCGCCGTCGAGCTTCTGACCGTCGGGCGACAGCATCAGCGCACGGTGATGGACCACGTTGAAGGTATCCGCATAGCCGTCGTGCGAGGTCCGCACCACCGTGCCGCTCGCCGGCTGCTCGCGCGCGACGTCCACGCTCCGTGGACCGCCGACCATTGGAATGCCGTGCATCATGAGCTTCACGGCGCCCGATTCGATGAACCGGCATGACGACGTGTCGTTGAACGTCACGGTGGCGTGCGCGGCGGTGGCGCGTGCCGCCTGCCGCCAGGTTTCCCGGCTGGTCGCCGGCAGCCCGCAATTGACGATGATGCGCTGCTGCCGGGTGGACAGTTCAAACGACAGGCAGCCGGCATGCGCGTCCTGGCTCACCGCGATCGGCGGCGGGCGGCCGGAATCCATCAAGACCAGCGTGCCGCCTGCCTCGACCCGCTGGTAGCCGGAATGCGGCGCACTCGCGAGCGGTGCGCCGCGCGCGTCGTCGTAAGCCAGCACAGTGGTGAGGACGTCGGTCGCGGTCGGACCCATCCCGTTGAACAGGGCGAAATTGCCGTCGCCGTGCCGGAAGAAGCGCAGCATCGGCATCATGCGGTCGATGGCGTTGAGCAACGGCGGCGGCGGCGCGATGTTGCGCGACGTAAAGACCGTACGCAGTGGCAGGAGGTCGGCCATCAATTCGAGCAGCGCGCCGGGATTGCGACTGATATGTCCGCCGTCCGGCAGGATCTGGCGCTGCAACTCTTCGGAGAACCGCTTGGTGGCGGAGCGGATGTGGCGTTGCTGCCCGGCCATGCAAAGCGCGGCGGAGAGGAGCGCAATCACCACCTGAAAGCGCGGCACGCCGTCGCGTGCATCGGCCACCGAATGCCGCAAGTGGCGCACCTGCCGGGTCAGGCTGCGCATGAAGCGGCGATAGAACCGCGCGTCGGTTTCGTCGAGCAGCAGCGTCGCCTGGCTGAGCCACGACATCACGCGGCGCGCGACCACGTCGGGCCGCCAGACGATCGGATCGTGCGCGCTGTTGAGTGTGATCCACTCGTCGACCAGTGCGCGGGCGTTGGCGCGCGTGATGGCGGACTCGGCGGCGCGCAGATGCAGCAGCCAGCCGAAGCCGTGCAGCGCGGCCGCCCAATCTTCCGATGGCGGCGCGCCCTCAAACGGCGAGCGCGCATCGCACACCACCACTTTGCCGGCGAACGCGAAGCGGCCGGCATAGATTTCGCTCGCCCGGGTTGAATCGGTGGTGCGCAGATCCTGCGGAGCGATCAACAACCGGTCAGGCTTGCCGAACGAGAACGGCCATTGCGTCACGGGATGCGTGAGCACCCGAGTCACAAGCCTGCGAAGCCCGCCGCGCAGCAAAAAGACGGACAGTCGGCTTCGTTCCGCGACCGAAACGCGCGACATCGACTAGTGTCCCGATTCCGACGTTCGTAGTCCCTTGCGGCCCCCCTCTGATACGAACGTCGGAATCAAAGGGACACTAGCAAATCAATGAATCTAGTGTGGTTTAGGATTTGACGTTCCTAAGAGCGGTCGCCGCACGATGGTAGGAACGTCAAATCCACCACACTAGGTTCGTTTCCCGTTTGAGCGGGGGTTCGCATTCCCGCCGCCAGTCAAGATAGCGAAGGGGCAGGGTCCGGCCAACTACGTTAAGTCCTTCAAATCCTTGACAGACGTGCGGCATAGAAGCCGTCGAGGCCGCTCATGCGCGAATCAGTATCGCCCCAATGGCACGGCAGCGTGCGGAGTTCCCCAACGGGGGTGAGGAACTCGCCGCAGCCGTAAACCTCATCGATTGTGATCGGCCGGCGCACGACGCGCGGTTCGGCCGCGAGGAATTCGCGCACGAGATCGGCGCCTTCCTCCGGTTCCAGCGAGCAGACGCAGTAGACCAGCGTGCCGCCGGGCCGGGTGAGTTCAACCGCGTTTGCCAGCAACCGCCGCTGCAGCGCCGCGAGCGCCACGATATCGGCCTCGCCCTTGAGCCAGGGAATATCCGGATGGCGGCGGATCGTGCCGGTCGACGAGCACGGCGCATCGAGCAGCACGGTGTCGAACGGCCCACCCTGCCATTCCGCGACATCGGCCATCACGGTCTCGGCCGCGAGCGAGAGGCGCGCGAGGTTCTGCTTGAGCCGCTCGAGCCGTTTCGGCGCACGATCGACTGCGATCACTTGCGCACCGGCGGCCGCAAGTTGCGCGGTCTTGCCGCCCGGCGCGGCGCAGAGATCGGCGACTGTGCGTCCGGAGACATCTCCCAAGAGCCGAGCGGGCAGCGCCGCGGCAGCGTCCTGCACCCACCACGCGCCCTCCTGATAGCCGGGGAGCGACGGCACCGGCCCATGCACGATCGCGCGCACCGATGCGGTCGGCAGCACGCGCCCTCCAAACACGCCCGCCCAGTGCGCCGGGTCGCTCTTCACCGTCAGATCGAGCGCCGGTTCGTTCCTGTTGGCGATCGCGATCGCGCGGGCGGTTTCACCGCCGTAGCTCTTGATCCAGCGCGCCATCAGCCAATCCGGCGTGTCGATGAGGGCGGTATCCATACCGGCGAGGTGCTGCGCGCCATCGCGGGCGACCCGGCGGAGCACGGCATTGACGAGGCCGGCATAGTGCAAGGCGTGCCGGTCGGCCTGCACCAGACGCACGGACAGATCGACGGCCGCGTGGTCGGGGACTTCCAGCCAGAGAATCTGTGCCGCGCCGATCAGCAGCGCGGTCTCGACGCGCGGCACATCGGCGGGAACGCCGCGTTCGAGATAGAGCCCAAGCAGGTGCCGGAGCGTTCCGAGCCGGCGCAGGACAGTACCGACAAGATGGCGCACCAACGCGCGGTCGCGTTCCGCGAGCGTCGCGAGACCGGTCGCCTGGTCGTCGAGCTGTTCGTCGAGCGGCCGATGCCGGCGCAGCACGCCTTCGAGTACAGTGGCGGCGAAAGCACGCGCGGCGAGTCCGGGCGGCTGTTGGGCGGTGTTGGAGGTCGAGGCCATCCGGTTCCTTGGCACGAATCGAGGCTGCCGGGCGACCTTCGGTTTCGGAACCACCCGACGGCCCGCGCACCCCCCCCTCGAAATCTCCGCCGCTATTCCTATGTCGACTGGTACTCGTTGAACGAAGTTGGGGTTTTAGTCATGCAACCTGACCTACGTGACGATGAGACCAAGCGCCCGGCCTCGAGCGACAACCCGCCCGTTCCGTCGCCCAAGAAGCCGCCGACCCCGGCGGCGCAGCGGGCGCTTGACGAGGCGGCCGCCCGGCGGGCCGCCCGCGACGCCGAAAAGCCCAATCCATCGAAGGAATTGCAGGGCCGCGGCGGGCTCGACCCGGTGCGCTATGGGGACTGGGAGACGGACGGCCGCGCCTCCGATTTCTGAGACGCGAAAGACTGGATAATTCTATTATAAGTTGTGTATGTGCGCAACTCGTCCTACAATTGTATTGCCGTACTAGGAATGAATCACCTAGCATTGTGACTATGTTCCGCACACTCTCACATCCGGTACGCGGCGGGACGGCGATCGCCGTGATGATGGTGTTCCTGCTAGGGCTGGCCGCCGGGGCCACCTTCGGCCCTACGCTGTCCAGCCGTAAGGCGGCGGCAGACACTGCGCCGAGCCCTTCAGTCCCGGTCACCCGAGACCTCGGAGAGCACGCACAAATCGTGCGCGCCAGTCATTCGGTGCAGGTCGTGCGCGTGCTCGACGGCGATACGTTCGAGGCGCGCGTGAACGTCTGGCCGGGGATCGACATCACCACGAAAGTGCGGCTGCGCGGCATCGACGCTCCCGAGATTCGTGCGCGCTGCGACCATGAACAGGCACGGGCGCGGGCCGCCCGCGAGGCGCTCGCCGCGATGCTGGCGGAAGGAGCGGTCGGCATTTCACGAGTGACGCCGGACAAATACGGCGGACGTGTTGTCGCCGATGCGTCGACGCGCAAGACCGCGGATGTCTCGGCGGCGCTTCTGCGCACCGGCGTGGTGCGCAGCTACGGCGGCGGCCGGCGCGATTCCTGGTGTTGAGAAAAACCATCACTCCGCTCGTCCCCGCGAAAGCGGGAACGAACGGAGAGAGATTCGCCTGTTCTCGGATCTCTAACCCGCGTCAGCGCGTAACGACCACCGTCGTCCCGAAGCCCACGCGGCCGTAGAGGTCGAGCACATCCTGATTGTACATCCGGATGCAGCCATACGACACTTCGCCGCCGATCGAACCCGGCTGGTTGGTGCCGTGAATGGCGTACTGGCCGCCGCTCAACGTGAGAGCTGCCGCACCCATCGGGTTGCGCCCGGAACCGCCGGCGATCAGGTTCGGCAGGGACGGCTTGTCGCGCTTCACCTCGGCGGGCGGTGACCACGCCGGGCGCAGATGCTTGCCGTCGATGATCGACGTGCCGGTCCACTGCTTGCCGGCCCTGCCGACGCCGACCGTGTAGCGGATCGCCTTGCCGTTACCGAGCACGTAGTAGAGATGGCGTTCGCCGGTCTTCACCACGACCGTGCCGGACGAATAGTTGCCCGCGAACCCAACCATTTCACGTGCCTGCGCGGACTGCGACGCCCCTGCCGTCACAGCCAGAATGATGGCGGCAGACGAGGCTGCAAGCCAACGATTGAACTTCATGATTGCACCGTTTGTTGCCGGTTGACCCCTGATCGCCATGCCCGGCACCCCTCGCCCCGGCCGAACATCGGATCGGTAACCTTAATAGCCGAAACTCCCCGCGACCTCACCTAAAACCGCGGATTACGGTTAGCCGTTGGTTAATTTCGGCACACACTGTGCCGCTCCAGTCACAGCCAGGGTGCATTACCTCAGGTATGTTGGCGATCCGGCCAACATGCGCGCGGCAACGCTCGCTCCGAGAAGGAAGCGCGGCAGTCATCGTGCTGATTCGCGTCAGGCGCGCTGTGCGACGTTGGCGATTCGGGTCGGCACGCCGAACTCGCGCCGACAAACTTCTGCCAGTACCGCGATCCCCTGCTGAATCTGCTCGCGGGTCGGGCTCGCGAAGCAGAGCCGCATCCGGCACCGGCTGTAGCCCTTGTCGGTCGACCATTCGGGCCCCGGATTGATGGCGACGCCGGCCGCCAGCGCGGCCTGATAGAGCTTGGGCGTATCCACATTGTCGGGCAGCTTGACCCACAGGAAGATGCCGCCCTTCGGCTCCTCGAACTCGGCGCTGGTGCCGAACTGCTCGTTCAGCGACTCCATCAGCGTGTCGAGCTTCGCCCGCAGCCCGCGGGTCAGCTCGGGGACATGCTCGGCAAAGTGCGGCGCGCAGTATTCCGCCAGCACCATCTGCTCGAGCGCGCCGGAGCCGGCGTCGGCCTTGATTGCCAGCATGCGCGAGAGGATGCCCCAGGGGGCAACGATGTAGCCTACGCGCAGCGCCGGCGCGATCGACTTGGAGAACGAGCCGATGTGGATGACGTCGCTGTTGCGGCTCAGCGCGTAGATCGCGGGCGGCCGCCGTCCGTCCCAGATGAGATCGGCGTAGCAGTCGTCCTCGAAGATCGGCACGCCGTATTCGGCGGCGAGCCGCAGCAGTTCGAGGCGGCGGCCCTCCGGCATGATGGTGCCGGTCGGGTTCTGCACGGTCGGGACGGTGTAGATGTATTTCGGCCGGATGCCCTGGCGCTTGAGGTCGGCGAGCGCGTTCGCCACCAGATCCATTCGCATCCCATCGCCATCGAGCGGAATGCCGACCGCCTTGACGCCGAGCCGCGTGAGGCGGTTGAGCGAACCCTGGTAGCACTCCTGCTCGACCAGCACGGTGTCGCCGCGCGCGAGCAGCACGCCGTTGACGAGATCGATTGCCTGCAATGATCCGGAGGTCACGAGAATGTCGTCGGCCTGGCAGGAAATGCCGGCGTCGCGCTTGAGCTTGGCGGCGAGAAAATCGCGCAACGCGCGATAGCCTTGCGGTCCACTGGCGAGGCCGTAGGTCGCAAGCGTCTGGCCTTCGCGCTCGAGCACCGCGGTTGCGGCCTTGATCAACTCCTCGACCGGAACCTGATCGGCGTCGTTGTTGCCGCCGGTGAAATTGTATTTGGGCAGGCCTGTCCATTTCGCCGCCGCCGGCGGCAGGCCTGGAGGCAGCAGCGGCGCGAAGTCGAATGTTCCGGCGGTCATGGGACGAAGTCTCGCTGTCAATGGTGTTCGATCACGTCCTCGATCCCGCTCGTTCCCGCCCAAGCGGGATCCAGGGCCGCACTCATTTCGGACACAGCAGGAAGGTCAGCGGCGGGCCGAACACCTCCTCGCTGGTCACCACCAGCGCGCCATCCGCGTTCTTCGCGATGGCGATGTTTTCCTGCGACACCGAGCCCAATTCCTCGCACGCCGCCTTCACGATCCAGCCGGTCTTGCCGCCGGTCTCTCGCTGCGACGAGCGAAACTTGCAGTGGGTTTCGCGCTGGCTGGTGATGCCTTCCCGCGTCAGCACCTCGGACGAGAGGTCCTTGACCAGCGCCTTCGAGAACGGTCGCGCCTTGGCGAGCAGCTTACAGTCGTCGAGGGACACCGCATATTTGCCGGTGCCGACGAAACTCCAGTCGTCCGCCGCGACGGCGGGCGACACCAACAGGGCGGCGGCCAGAGCCGTCAAAGTGGGCAGGAGGCCGAATGAGTGCGTGGGCATGGGTGCTCTTTCGCTTGCCAGCATTTGCATCTTCGAGCTTTTGCATGGGCGCGGCAAGAACCCAAAGGCTGACTTTCGCAGCACATCCACTCGCGAGGCTGGTTCGGTCGACTCCCTCCCCCTGAAAGGGGGAGGGTCAGAGGGAATCTGACGCAGCCCCCCACCCGATTTACTTCGCAAATCGACTTCCCCCTTTCAGGGGGAGGTAAGAACGGAGAGAGCTACCGAAGAGGTGACCGCGACCTACAATCCCGCCAAATTGTAGCGCGAGAAGTCCTGGCCTTCCTTGACGACGAACTCAAGCAGGAACGGCGCGCCGGTTTCCGTCACGCCGACCGCATCCTTGATCGCCCCCACTATATGGTCCGGCTTCTCAACACGCGTTGATGCGACGTTGAGTCCTTCGGCGACCTTGCTGTAGTTGCCGCTCACCGTCATCGCGCCGTATTTTTCGTCGGAGATCTTCAGTACATCGCGCTCGGCGCCCATGACGCCGTTGTTGAACACGATGGTCAAAATCGCGATGCGGTTGCGCGCCGCCGTCTCGATGTCCATGCCGGTCATGCCGATGGCGGCGTCGCCCATCACGTTGACGCAGAGTTTCTTGGGCGCCGCGAGCTTCGCACCCATGATGATGCCGAGCCCGTAGCCAAGCTGGGTCGACTTTCCCCAGCCCATGTAGGAGCCCGCCGCCGTCGTCTCGAAGAACGGCAGGAGCTGCTCGCGCGGACTGCCGGAATCGTGCGTGATGATGATGTTGCCGCGATCGACCGTGCGCATCAGATCGCGGATCACGCGATATTGGTTGAGCGGCGTCTCATTGGAATCGAGATGCTTCGACCACTCGGCGAGCCACGCCTTCTTGACCGCCGCGACCTCCTCCTTGAGCGACGCGAGCGCATTGCCGCCGCGCGCAGCGCCCTTCTGCCGGCCGACCTCCGCGATCACCGCATCGAGCACGAGCGCGGCGTCGCCGGTTACCGCATGGTCGGCGCGGTACTCCTTGTTGATGTCGCCCGGGTCGTTGGTCGAATGAATGATTTTCTTGCCGGGCGGCACGCCGGGCCCGAACGGCGTCTTGGTGAGACTCGAGCCGACCGCGAAAACGAGATCGGCGCGCGCCATGAACTCGGTGAACATCTTCGGCCGCGACCGGGTCGAGGCGCCGAGCGCCAGCGGATGGCTTTCCGGGATTGCGCTCTTGCCCGGATTGGTGGTGACGACCGGCGCCGGGATCAACTCGGCGAGTGCGGCAAGACGATCGCCGGCCTCCGCGTAGAGCACGCCCTGCCCGGCCCACAGCAGCGGATTCTTGGCGGCGAGCAGCAGGCGCGCGGCTTCCCTGACCGCCTCCGGATCGGGCGCGTTGCGCAACGCCGGAACCGGCGTGTAGTCGAGCTCGCCCTTGAACTCGGCCTGGAAGACCTCGTCCGGGATCTCGACCATCACGGGTCCAGCCTTGCCGCTGCGCATGGCGTGATAGGCGCGCCGCATCAGGTCGGGTAGTTCCTGCACTGAGTGCGCGAGCGCCGACCATTTGGTGACCGGGCGGTAGACATCGGCGGCGCGGAACACCGGCTTGACGTATTGCCGAGCGAGCGGGAGGCCGGCCGGGACGATCAGCATCGGCACATTCTCGGCGTAGGCCTGCGCGATCCCCGGGAAAGCGTTCTCGATGCCAGGCCCGGCCTGTGCGGCGAAGACGCCGTTCGTCTTGCCGCGCTTGATGCGCGAATAGCCGTCGGCGAGGCCGACGCCGACGCGCTCCTGCCGGCACAGGATCGGCCGGATGTCGAGCGCCGCGCAGGCTTCGATCAGCGGATTGCGCGGATAGCAGGAGAGGAACTCGGTCCCCTCGCGCTTGAGGATTTCGGCAACGAGCGCAGCACCGTTCATGGGCTCAAATCTCCCCCTTGAGTGTCTTGTTGCATGTCATTGTACGTTGGTCCGCAGCGAATGGCGAACCTGCGGTCAACTCGCTGACCCGGTCGTCTTCGCGGAAGCGGGGACCTAGTAGTCAAAGCCGAAAGAACTGGATTCCCGCTTACGCGGGAATGACCGGCGGAGAGAGCGGCGCTCGATCTTTTGTCTACCGCGCGGAAACCGAACCGGTGATGGCGGAGGCCGGTTTGGCGGTCGCCACCGGCGGCGGCCGCGGCGTGAGCGGCTGGGCCGGCAAGGTCTGCGCCGTCGCGGGCATTGCCGGCGCAAGATCCCGGTCGCGCGCAACCTTGGCGTCGACCTCGCGCAAGGCGCTCACAGGATCGACGAGGCCCCAGCCGGTATCGTCGTCACGTCCGGACGGCGCCAGCCGCTTGGCGCTCATCGTGAGAATTTCCTGCACGGTGGCAGCGTCAACTTTGGGATTGCGCTCGATCAGCAGCGCCGCGACGCCGCTGACATGCGCGGCCGCGACCGACGTGCCGGTCGTCAGCTGATAGCCGCCATTTGGCGCGGGCTCCAAAATCTCGACGCCGGGCGCCGCGATCGCGACCTGCGGACCGCGATTGGCCTTGGCGAAGACCTTGTCGTTGGCATCGGTCGCCGTCACGGCGATCACGTTCGGATCGGCGGCCGGATAGAGCGGCGGCGACTTCGGACCGGCATTGCCGGCCGCCGCGATCAGCACCACGCCCTTGTCGCGCGCCTTCTTCATCGCAAGCTGCAGCACAGGATCGTACGGGCCCGCGAAGCTCATATTGATGACGCGGGCGCCCTTCTTGATCGCGTATTCGAGCCCCGCGAGGATGTGCTTGGTAGTCGCCTGCGGCGAGTTGCTCGCATCCTGACTGAACGCATGGATCGCAAGGATCTTCGCACCCGGCGCGACGCCCAGAAGCTTGCGCTGCGCCGCGATCGCGCCGGCCATGCCGGTGCCGTGGGTGTCGGGCTTGTCGGGACGGCCGACCGCGTCGAACTGCTCGACGATCGAGTTGGCGAGGTCGGGATGCTTCACGTCGATCTGCGAGTCGATCACCGCCACCAGCACGTTGCTGCCGGTCGCGATCCGGTGCACCTCGCCTAGGTTGAGCTTACCCACGACGTACTGGCTCGGATCGCCGCCCGCCGGCCGCGCCGCGAGTTCCGTCCCCGATGCATTGGAATCGGCGGCGGGCGCCGGCGCTTCCGGCTCGGCGGCCGGCGGCGTCTCCGGCGGGGCGATCTCCGCCTTTGCGGCGGCAGCCTGCGTCGCATAGTAGACGTAGTTCGGCTGCGCGAGGCCGATGTTCTCCGCCTCCATCGCGCGCACCGCATCCGCCATCGGCGTGCTGCCCCCGCCGCGGACGTAGAACATGGTCCCGTCCGTGAGCGTCATGCTCTCGGAGGCGACGATCGTCATGTTGTGCCGGCGCATGACGGCCTCGACCGCCGCGCGCGTCACGCCGGGGCCGATGTGGAACACCATCTCGTTGCTGACAAAGCGCGTTTCGCCGGCCGGCGGCACCGCCGTGAACCCTCGCTCGCCGAAGTACGGCCGCACCGGCATGCGTGCTCGCGCAAGGAAGTTCTCGCGCCGGTGATCGAGCAGCTGGCGGCGATAATCGAGCGCATTACGCATCCGGCTGCGCGGATCGAGTCCGCCGTTGAAGCGATTGCGGGGATCGTTGACGGCGCCGAACCGCTTGCGCGGGTCGGTGATGGCGCCGAACCGGTTGTTCGGATCGTTGCTTGGAATGAATCGCTTGCGCGGATCGTTCGCGGCATTCCCCCGGGCGCCCGGATCGTTGGCTGCGTTGAGACGGTTGCGCGGGTCGGTCGCGGTATGCTGCTGCTGATTGTTCGTGCCCGCCGGATTGCGCAGCGCACTGGCGCCAGGCCGCACGGTGCCGGTGGTTGGATTTGCTTGAGTCGCGGCCCGGCCCGGATTCGTGACAGCGGGTTTGGCAACCGCCGGGTTGGCCTTCGGCGCGGCCCTGAGCTTCGGGGCGGCCTTCGGCGCGGCGGCGGGTTTTGCCGCCGCCCGGTTGCGCGGATTGTTCGGCTGGTCGACCGCGAAGGCGTCGCCCGCGACGGCAAGTCCGAGCACGGCAACCACGAGACCCGACAGGACCAATGTCCAGCCGGAGACAATGCGCCTTGGATGCATTGATCATGCCTCCCCGCTCGATTCCCTAGGGGAAAATTGCGCCGACTTTGCGTCTACCGGCCGGCCTAAAAGCGCCGGCGGCGCCGGTCCGCCAGGATGGCACGCGCCGCGTTGTGGCCGGGCGCGCCCGTAACCCCACCACCCGGATGGGCACCCGACCCGCAGTGATAGATACCGGGGAGCGGCCCACGATAGTCGGCGTATCCAAGGGCCGGCCGCGCCCAGAACAACTGATCGAGCGACAGCGCGCCATGGAAGATGTCGCCGCCGGTCAGGCCGAACACCTCTTCGAGATCGAGCGGGCTGAGCACCTGCCGGCCGACCACGCTTGCTTTGAAGCCGGGCGCATAACGCTCGACCGTGTCGAGCATGAGGTCGGCCACCTCGTCACGATGATCGTGCCAGGAGCGGCCGTCCGGCAGTTCAGGGGCGACATGCTGGCAGAACAGGCTCGCGACATGCGCTCCGCGCGGCGCGAGCGTATCGTCAAGCGTCGACGGGATCAGCATCTCGATGATCGGCTCGCGACTCCAGCCGTGCCGGCGCGCGTCGTCATAGGCGCGATCCATGTAGCCGAGGCTCGGCGCCATGATGATCCCGGCGGTGTGATGGTCGGCGGCTTCGCTCCCCGGCAGTGCAGTGAAGCTCGGCAATCGCGACAGCGCGACGTTCATCCGAAAGGTGCCGGACCCGCAGCGCCAGCGTCGCATGCGTTCGAGAAAGGCGGGCGCGATCGCACCGTTCGGAACCATCGCGGTGTAGAACAGCTTCGGATTGACGTTTGCCGCGATCGCGCGACCCCGGATCACACGCCCATCAGCCAGTACGACACCCGCCGCCCTGCCCTGCTCGATCACGACCTCGCGCACGGCCGCATCCGTCTCGATCTCCACGCCATGTCCGGTGGCGGCGCGTGCCATCGCCTGCGTGATCGCACCCATCCCGCCGATCGCATGCCCCCAGGTTCGCTTCTTGCCGTTCACTTCGCCGAACGCGTGATGCAGCAGCACGTAGGCGGTGCCCGGCGTCGAGGGGCTGGCGTAATTCCCGACGATGGAGTCGAAGCCGTGCAGGGCCTTGATCAGGTCGCCCTCGAACCAGGCGTCGAGATAATCGGCCGCCGATTTGGTGAACAGGTCATAGACGGCAGCGAGGTCGTCGTTCGACAGCCGGCGCAGCCGGTTGCCGAGGCGGCCGGCCTTCAGCAGTTCGCCCAGCGCGCCGAACGACAGGCCGCGCGTCAGGTTGGGCGGCGCCTGCAAGACAAGCTCGCGCAGGACCTCGGCGGCGGCATCGAGCTGGCGATTGAACGCGCCGTAGCGCTCGGCGTCGCGCGCACTGAACTTCGCGATCTCGCGCTCCGTCCGCCCTTCGGCCGCGATGAGATACGACCCATTCGGCGCAGGCAGGAAGTTCTGCGCTCGGCGCTCGACGAGGCGCAGCCCGTGCTCGGCGAGGCGAAGATCGGCGATGATCTTCGGATTGAGCAGGCTCACCGTGTAGGCGGCGACCGAGTTGCGAAAGCCCGGATGAAACTCCTCGGTGACCGCCGCGCCGCCCACCACGGGCCGGCGCTCCAGCACCTTGACCTTGAGCCCCGCCATGCCGAGGTAGGCGGCGCAGGTAAGGCCGTTATGGCCGGCGCCGATAATGACGACATCGTAGCTGTGCATGGAGGTCCGGGCGGCCAAGGCGGCGGGTTGTCTATTCGGGCGTTGGGCGCCAGATTATCAGCGACTTCGAATCGCCGCCTACGAAACTTCACGTCATCTCGCGTCGCATGCCCGCAAAGATTTCACCTTCGCGCCATCTCCGGGTCCGCCGGTCGAAAACCGGGCTTGGGCTGTTTACCCACGTCCCGATCCGGAAAGGCCAGTTCATCATCCGCTATTTCGGCCGCAAGATTCCGACCGCCATCACGGACGACCTCGACAACCGCTACATGTTCGAGATCAATTCGCGCTGGACGATCGACGGCGCGAACCGCCGCAACATCGCGCGCTACATCAATCATTCCTGCCGGCCGAATTCCGAAGTCTATATCGTCGGGCACGTGATCAAGGTTCGCGCGATCAAGAACATCAAGCCGGACACCGAGCTGTCGTACAATTACGGTCGCGACTATGTCGACATCTTCATCAAGCCGGTCGGCTGCAGGTGCCAGGCCTGCGAGTCCAAGAAGATGACGATCCGCTCGGCGCGCGTGAAGCGGCGCCGCAAGCGCTGACGGAAGCCAACCGATGATCTCCCGGTTCACGGCCGGCTGACCCGCTCCACCACACGCTCGACGTCCTCATCGGTGATGCGCGTCCGCCGCCAGCGGTAGAGCCATCCGTGCGTCAGCCAGATCACCAGGAACGCGAACACGCCGGCGAACACCACGTCGGTGAAGAAATGCGCGCCGGCCGCCATGCGCAGAACGCCGACCGCCGCACCGAATACCAGTGCCGCCGCGACCGCGGCCGCACGCCACGGCGGCGGCAGCAATAGCGCGGGCGCCAAGGTCCAGAACGCACCGGACGGTTCGCCGCCGACGAAGGAACAGTTCTTTGCGCAATCGCCGCGCGGATCCCACCACGCACGAAAGTGCTCGTCGCCGCCGAACTCGGCCACGTCGATGGGCCGCGGGCGGTGCCAGTGCTCCTTGAAAATCAGATTGGCGACGAGCCCCGGCGCCAGCGCCAACGTGATGATCATCAGCGCGATCGCGCGTCCGGGAAGGCGTAGCGGACGGCGCGGCTGCACCAGCTTGAGGGCGAGCGCGCCGAACGCCGGCAGCGCCACCAGCGCGATCAGCCAAGTGCTGCCGTCGCGCAGGCGCAGATAGAGCGGATCGTAGCTGCGCCAGAAGCCGCGCTTGTCGGGATCGAAGAACAGCCCGGCGAGCTTGAGGTCGAGCTCCGGCCAGATGCCGAATGCAACGCCCACCACGGCAGCGATGGCGAGCGAGATCACAAGACCGGTGCGGCTCATGGACGGTGTCCCCGCCACGGTCTAGCCGAGCCAACCTGCAAGTTCAAATTGGCGAATTGCCCCGCCTGATGCAGAGGAGTTTATCCACGAGGCTGGGTCAGTGCGGCTTGGGCGCCTCTTGCCGGCACGACGTGGTGGTACCCGGAACCGCCCAATCGCCGCAGCGGTCGCAGGCGGCGAGGATCGCGCCGACCAGGATCACGCACGCGATGCGGACCGCACGCCGCCGCCAATCGGCCGACGCCACCACTCGCCGAACTGCGGGGAACTCACGCATGCCACCTACTCTAGCGCAGACAGTTTAACGGACTTCGGGCCGCCCCGTCATCGCGCTTGGTACCGGCAGCATTATGGCGTCCGGGCGGCGGAACACCGGCTTGAAGAACCCCGCACTCCAGCCGGCGATGAGCCAGTAGGCAAAGCCGCCCGCGAGCCCGGCCGCCGTAACGGCCAGCGGATCGTTGATCGCCACGTGACTGTCGTCGACGTAGCCGAACAGGCTCCAGCCGATCCAGGCGGTGACCGCGCCATTGAGCGCGTGGAACATCCAGGAACGGATGGCGAAGCCCTCCGAAATCAGGATGCCGATGCCGGCGGGCAGCCACATCATGCTGAGCAGCGTGACCAGCAGCACCGGCGCCGCAAACAGCGCACTGAACATCGCAAATGGCGGCTCGTCCGGATGAGGCGTGGCCCAGACCTGCCCGAGTTTCCACGAGCCGAACACGATCACCAGCGTGCCGGCGATCACCGCCGCCAGATAGCCGAACGGCACCAGGATGAAGCGCAGGAGGAAGCGGCCGAGGTTTTCCATGTGCCCGATTGACTCGTCATTGCGAGCGCAGCGAAGCAATCCAGCATCTCACGCTGAAGTCTGGATTGCTTCGTCACCCCGTTGGGGGCTCCTCGCAATGACACTCCTTAGCGCCTCAATCTGTCATTGCCATGGCACGCAGCGCGAGCCGTTCACGGGCAGAGAGCTTTTCGGTCGCGCTCTTGAGCTGGCCGCAGGCGGCGAGGATATCGCGCCCGCGCGGGGTGCGCACCGGCGACGCATAGCCGGCGTTGAACACCACCTCGGAGAATTTCTCGATCTGTTCCCAGTCCGAGCACTCGTACTTTGTACCGGGCCAGGGGTTGAACGGGATCAGGTTGATCTTGGCCGGAATGCCTTTGAGCAAGTTCACCAGCGCGCGCGCGTCGGCCAATGAGTCATTCACGTCCTTGAGCATCACGTATTCGAAGGTAATGCGCCGGGCGTTCGACAGGCCAGGATAGTTGCGGCAGGCGTCGAGCAATTCCTCGATCGGATATTTGCGATTGAGCGGCACCAACTCGTTGCGCAGTTCGTCGCGCGTGGCATGCAGCGACACCGCCAGCATCGAGCCGATCTCCGCGCCGGCGCGCGCGATCATCGGTACCACGCCGGAAGTCGAGAGCGTGATGCGGCGCTTCGAAATGCTCAAGCCTTCGCCGTCCGCGATCACGCCGATCGCGTCGCGCACGGCCTCGAGATTGTAGAGCGGCTCGCCCATTCCCATCATCACGATGTTGGAGATGAAACGGTCGCCCTCGGTTGGAAGCCCGGGGCCCTGCACGCGCTCCATTCCGGGCCAATCGCACAGCCGGTCGCGCGCCACCATCACCTGGCCGGCGATCTCGCCCGGCGTGAGGTTGCGCACCAGCCGCTGCGTCCCGGTGTGACAGAACGTGCAGGTGAGCGTGCAGCCGACCTGGCTCGACAGGCAGAGCGTGCCGCGATCGGTTTCCGGAATGTAGACGCATTCGACCTCGTGCGGCCGCTCGCCCTCGTGTTCGCCGGGCAGCCGCAACAGCCATTTGCGGGTGCCGTCGACCGAGACTTGTTCGGCGACGACCTCGGGGCGCGCCAGCGTGAAGTGCGCGTCGAGCGTGGCGTGCAGGTCCTTCGACACGCTCGTCATCTGATCGAAGCGTGTGGCGCCGCGCACGTAAATCCAGTGCCAGATCTGCTGCACGCGCATCTTGCGCTGCGCCGCCGGCACGCCGATGCCGGCCAGCGCGTCAGCGAGGGCGGCGCGCGTCAGCCCGACGAGCGACGGCTTCTTCGGCGGGACATAGCGCTCGAGCGGCGCCTTCTCGACGAAGTCGGCGGTCGGCGGCGTGGTTTCGATCATCGACATGCTGATGTGAACATAGGGATTAGCTGCAGGTCCGGCCAGCCGGTAAAGCGGCGTAGTGCGGGCTACCCGTTCAGCCGCTCGATCAGCGCCAGGGCGGCGGCGGGCGCGCGGACCTTGGCGCCCGAAATCATATAGACGAACACGTCGCGCGGCTGCTTCGGCGGCGTGACCCCCGTGACGGTCGCAAGATCGGCCGGCGCGCCGCCGGCCGCCCAGGCCTGCGCCCGCTTCATCCAGGTGTCGAGCGCCTTTGCGGCGTATCCGGTCTTCTCCTTCTCGGAGGTCCCCTGCAGGCGCAGGTAGACAAAGTCGCTCGTGACATCGGCGATCAACGGATGCTTGCCGGAATCGACCAGCACGGGCGCGACCGAATGCTTGCGCAGGAGCTCAATGAACGGCGGCACGATGAAGCTCTCGTGCCGGACCTCGACGGCGTGCCGGATCTTCCGGCCGTCGAGTTCCGGCGGCAGGAGCGCGAGAAACGCCGCGAAGTCCTCTGGGTCGAATTTCTTGGTCGGCGCCAATTGCCAGAGGATCGGCCCGAGCTTCGGTCCAAGCTCCAGTACGCCGCTCGCGAAGAAGCGCTCGATCGAAGAACCGGCCTCGGCCAGCACCCGGCGATTGGTCGCGAACTGCGGACCCTTGATGGAAAAGACGAAGTCGTCAGGGATCTCGGCCGCCCATTTGCGGAAGGTCGCCGGTGTCTGCGTGCGGTAGAAGGTGCCGTTGATCTCGATCGTCGTGAGCTTGCGGCTGGCATATTCCAGTTCGCGTGCCTGCGGGTGCCCCTTCGGGAAGAAGGTTCCGCGCCAGGGCTTGAACACCCAGCCACCGATGCCGACACGAATCATGGTCCGCTGAGTACCGACCTCATGCTGAGGAGCCGCGCATCAGCGCGGCGTCTCGAAGCATGGCAGACGAATTCGGCGCTCTCCCTCCTCAGGATGAGGTCCCGCGCAAGAAACGCGCGTCACTTGCACTCCTGCTCGACGCGCTCGATCGCCTGGGCAAGTCCCTTGAGCGAGTAGGTGTCGGTCGATGCGGTCCCGCGGCCGGAGGTGCCCTTGATCGTGAGATCGGCGCCCTTGCGCATCGCGTCGATCATGCGCGCTTCCTCGGCGACGTTCTTGATCCAGGCGCCGTCGTTCTGCGTGTACATCGCGAACTTGGTCGGGCCGACCTCGGCGGTGGCGTCTGAGGCCGACTTGAACGGATAGCCGATGATCACCGACACTTCGTTCCGCACGTTCTCGGCCGGCCGGGTCGAGATGAAAACAAAGGCCGGATCGCGATTGCGTCCCGGAGGATTGGTCGTCGAGGCCTTCGGCTTGCCGAGCGCGAAGCAGACCTTGCCGCCGTTCGGCGCAGCCGTGTAGGCGCCCCAGTCGCCGAACTGGGCGAGCAGCGTCGGCTGCGGAGCACTCGGCGTTCCCACCGCCGCGGTCGTCGTCGCCGGCTTGGGCGCGGGCTTCGCGGCAGGTGCCGGACCCGGCGCAGGCTGTTGCGCCGACGCGCCCGTCACGAGCGCGGTCGCGAGAACGATCGGCAATGCATGTGCAGTGATTCGCGCGATGATTCGAATGACAGTCATCGGCCCCTCCTCCAAGGCAACCAACAAACCGAAGCCGGAAGTCCACCAATCGCATGGAATAGCTAGCGAATTCGGCAATGTGAAGGCGACGCGGCGGGCGCGTCAAAGCGTCCGATCCTGAGCGATTTCAGTTGCTTCCGGGCGATCCGCGGCGGCCTCGCCGGCAAGGCTGCGCCAAGGGCGGCCGAATCGCGGGATCGCATCGCGCAGGGCGCCGTGGTAAGGCTGTCCGCCCGTCACCGATCGCAGCCGCATCCCGTGAAAGCCATTCTCTGCCGACACTTCGGCACCGCCGACGATCTTGTGCTCGACGAAGTTCCCGACCCGGTGGCGCGGCCGGGCGAGGTCGTCGCCAAGGTGGCGGCGGTCGGACTGAATTTTTTCGACACGCTGATCATTGCCGGCAAGTACCAGGTCAAGCCGCCGTTTCCGTTCTCGCCGGGCGGCGAGTTCGCCGGCGTTGTCGAAACGGTCGGAGCCGGCGTCACCGGGCTCCGGCCGGGCGACCGCGTCATGGGCTATACGAATTTCGGCTCGGCCGCCGAGCGTGTGGCGGTCAAGGCCGGCCAACTCGGCAAGCTTTCGGCCGATCTCGATTTCGATCGCGCCGCCGCGCTCACCATCACTTACGGAACCGGCTACCACGCGCTCAAGCATCGCGCTGCGCTCAAGCCGGGCGAGACGCTCGCGGTGCTGGGCGCCTCGGGCGGAGTTGGACTCGCGGCCGTCGAACTCGGCCGGCAGATGGGCGCCCGCGTCATCGCCTGCGCCTCGACCGACGACAAGGTCGCGTTTGCGCGCGAACATGGCGCGCACGAGGGCGTGAACTACGACAAGGAAGATTTACGCGAGGCGCTGCGGCGGCTGGGCGGCGAGCACGGCATCGACGTGGTGTACGATCCGGTCGGAGGTCCTTACAGCGAGCCGGCGGTACGCTCGCTCGCCTGGGAAGGGCGCCATCTCGTGGTCGGCTTTGCGGCCGGCGACATTCCCAAGCTGCCGCTCAACCTCGTGCTGCTCAAGGGCTGCAACATCCTCGGCGTGTTCTGGGGCGCGTGGGTGCGGCATGATCCGGAGAATTATCGCGCGGCGCTCGAACAACTTGCGCACTGGTGCGCGCAGGGCAAGCTCTCGTGCCATGTGCAGGAAGTCTATTCACTCGCCGACACGCCGCGAGCCCTCAAGGCGCTCGCCGAGCGGCGGGTGATGGGCAAGCTGGTGGTCCATCCATGAGTCGTGGCCGCCAGCCACGCTTTGGCTAGGAGCGCCCATCCTTCATACGCGTCAACGCATCGCGCGCTGCGGCGCGGTGCTCCTCGCGCACGTGCCCGGACACCATGCGCAGCGCCGTCAGCAGCACGGCAGCGTCGTCGGTGAAGCCGATGAACGGCAGGATGTCCGGCATGAAATCGAACGGCAGCACGAAATAGGCGAGCGCTCCGAACAGCGCCGCCTTGACGTGGGCGGGAGTCGCCTGGTCGAACGCGCAATAATAGGCCGAGAGCAGTTCCTCGGCGAACGGCAGCCGGGCGGCGACGCGCTTGGCCTTCGCCCAGAAATCGCTGCGCACGCGCGCCTCGTCGCGCTGCGCGCGGTCATCCGAGTGTCCCCAGGAGGCGGTCCGCTGGAACGCCATGGTCAGCTCCCTTGTTCAAGCCGCCCGCTAGATGGCGATGCCGTTATCGCACCGCAAGCCAGCCTGCGAATATTTTCTCGGCCGGACACTCTCAGACCGTCAACGCCTTGGCCAGCCGATCCATCGCCTGGGCCAGCTTGACGTCGCGCTCGGTGACGCCGCCGGCGTCATGGGTCGCCAGCGTCACCTCGACCTTGTTGTAGACGTTGAACCATTCGGGATGGTGGTCGAGCTTCTCGGCGACGAGCGCCGCGCGCGTCATGAAGCCGAAAGCGGCGTTGAAATCCTCGAACGTGAATTTCCGGCTGATCGCATCGCGACCTTTGACCTCGCTCCAGCTTTCCAGCTTGGCGAGCGCGGACTTGCGGGCCTCTCCAGTCAGTTTCTGCGCCATGTTTCACCTCACGGGGCGATTGTGCCACGAAACCGGGCTAGTGTCCCGATTCCGAAGTTCGCAAACGTGTTTGCCGTTTGCTGTGTGCGAACTTCAGGTTCAGGGCACTAGGCGGCCACTCGCAAAGGCTGGTGCAGCCATTACCTTAAGGATCGATCCCGCGACGTGACGGAGACCCCATGTCCTGGTCGCTCAATGTCGGCACCATCGCCGGAACGGCGGTGCGGGTGCACATCACCTTCCTGCTGTTCCTGGGCTGGATCTTCCTGGCGAGCTACAGCGCCGAGGGAACGGAGGCGGCGGTCACCAGCAGCGTGTTTCTCTTGTTGTTGTTCGCCTGTGTGCTGGCGCACGAATTCGGACACATCTTCATGGCGCGCGCCTTCGGCGTGGCGACGCCGGACGTGACGCTGTTGCCGATCGGCGGACTGGCACGGCTCGAGCGCATCCCGGAGGAGCCCTATCAGGAACTGCTCATCGCCATTGCCGGACCTTTGGTGAATGTCGCGATCGCGCTCGTGTTGATGGCGGTCGCCGGTGCGCATCTCAATCCGGGCGATCTTTACGCGGTCGAGAGCCCGCGCGTGTCGATGATCGACAAGCTCGCGGCCGTGAACCTGTTCCTCGCCGTGTTCAACATGATTCCGGCCTTTCCGATGGACGGCGGCCGCGTGCTGCGCGCGTTGCTGGCGACCAGGCTCGGCTTTGTGCGCGCGACTGGAATCGCAGCCTCGATCGGACAGGCCGTGGCGTTCGGGCTCGGCTTCATGGGGCTGTTCTACAACCCGATGCTGATCTTCATCGCGATCTTCGTCTACCTCGCGGCAGCCTCGGAGTCGCACGCGGTGGCGATGCGGACGATGTCGCAGGGCGTGCCGGTCAGTACCGCCATGATGACGCAGTACGCGACCTTGACGCCCGACGCGCCGGTCGAGCACGCGGTCGAGACGCTGTTGCGCACCAGCCAGAGCGAATTCCCGGTGGTCGACTCAGCCGGCAAGCCGATCGGCCTCCTCGGCCGCGGCGATCTGTTTCGCGTGCTGAAGGAGCGCGGGCCCGACGTGCGCGTCGCAGACGCGATGTCGACTACGCTGCCGACGGTCAGCCAGCGCCGCTATCTCGACGACGCGCTGCGCATCCTGCAGGAGAAATCGGCGCCCGCCGTGGCGGTGGTCGACACCATGGGGCGGTTGGTCGGGCTGGTCACTTCGGAGACGGTCGGCGAGATGATGATGCTGCACAACGCCCTGCCGAAGGGCGTGAAGTGGGGCCCATGGAGCCGGCCGGTCGCGTAGCATTTTTCCCGTCTATGCAGGGGCTGCGACTCCTCCCCCGCGCAGCGGTGGGGAGGGGTCGGGGGTGGGGGGTATTGAGATGCGCGGTGATGCCCCCCACCCCGGCAAGCTCGCTGCCGACCCTCCCCACCGCTTCGCGGGGGAGGGTAGACCGCGGCAACATCTGCATTGAATCTCAAAAGCTCGCTGCTACGCTGATTTGCGCATCGGCGCCAAGCCGTCCGGGCCCATTGCGCTGCGGCCCCCGCGATCGCCCCGATCGTTGCGCGCCTTGGTCGAATAGTACGACGCATTCTGGTCGCCGCGCAGCGCCTCGCGGGTGAACTGGATCAAGTGGTGCGCGATGAAACCGATGCCGAGCACCGCGTCGATCTGCCCGCGCCGCATGGCGTGGCGCGCCGCGCGCCAGAACGGCCTGCGGTAATCCGACAAGACACCGATGTGCCAGAACACGCGGAATGCCAGCACCAATGCGCCCGAGAGGTTCGCCCAGTTGAGCTTGCCTTTGGCGGGCGGAATGATGCGATTGACGTAGGTTGCATCCACCTGGTGGTGAAAACGCGCGAACAGCTTTTCCGGATCGTTCGCGTAGGCGATACAGCGCCGCCAGGTCGCGACCACTTCGTCATAGGGACGCAGGAAGAGCACGTTGCTCTCGAGCGACGGATCGTCGGCCAGCCGCTGCGCCTTCTGCAGCCGATCCCAGAGCGGGGTCTTCGGCAGCGCCTGCAGCAGATTGATGGTCAGCATCGGGATTTGCGAGATGTCGATGAAATCCTTGAGCCGGCTTTCGGTGTCCTCCGAATCGGTGTCGAGCCCGAGGATGATGCCGGAGGTGACCTCCAGCCCGTAGTCGTTCAGCGTCTTGATCGACTCCATCATCGGCACGGCGTTGTTCTGGTCCTTGCGCATCGCGTGGAGCGCATCGGCTTCCGGCGTTTCGATGCCGACGAACAGGCCGAGGAACGCAGCTTCTTTCATCAGCCTGAGGATCTCCGGCTGCTTGGCGATGTTGAGCGTCGCCTCGCAGGCGAACGACAGCGGGTAGCTGTGCTGCTTCTGCCATTCGACCAGCACCGGCAGCATGTCCTTGGCGGCCTTGCGGTTGCCGACGAAATTATCGTCGACGAAATAGACCACCGGCGGATGCACCTGGCGGCGCATGGCATCGAGCTCGGCGGTGATCTGTTGCGGCGTCTTCAGCCGCGGCTGCCGGCCGTAGAGGCCCGGGATGTCGCAGAACTCGCAGAGATACGGGCAGCCGCTCGAAAACTGTATCGTCAGCATCAGATAGTTCTTGAGCGGGATGAGATCGTAGGCCGGGATCGGGAAATCGCTGCAGCGGCAATCGCTCCTTGGTGACAAACCTGATCTGCGACGACGGGCGCGCTGCGCTCGCATCGACCAGCGCGATAATCTCGTCGGTGGCGTCGCCCATCTCGCCGACATGCAGATAGTCGATGTCCGGATACATCTCGGGTGAGGCCGAGGACGAAGGTCCGCCCAGCATGACCGGTTTGCCGGCCGCGTGCGCGCGCTCGGTGATGTCGTGAATCTGTCCGGCCTGGACGTGCATGCCGCTGACCACCACGACGTCGGCCCATTCGAAATCGGCGGGCGTCGCCCGGCGGATATTCTCGTCGATGAAGCGGACCGGCCAGCCTTCCGGCATGTAGGCGGCGATCAGCAATAGCCCCTGCGGCGGCATGAACGCGTGCACGCCCTTCATCAGCCTGTAGGCGTGGTTGAAGGTTCCGAAGGCGGGGGTGTAGTGCGGGAAAACACACAGCACCCGACGCTCATTCTTGACCGCGACCGGACTGCGCACGCGACCTCCCTGTTGCTGTCCCGGCTATCGTCGCCTCGCTCGAAGCATGACGCAAGGGGCCAACCATTGCCGACCGACCGCGGTCGATGGCCCCGCCAGACCGGCGCGACACGCGCTATGGCGTTGTTTTTGATGTACTTTTCACGACAAAACCGCACCCTCGTACCAAGCCGCGCTGGCGCACGAATACGTTGCGTCCGGCGGCTTCGTGACTATATTCGCCGCGAATGCGGGCCCATTGCGGCCCGCGCTTGGTTTTTTGGGCCGCACGCATGAATCTCCGCAACGTTGCCATCATCGCGCACGTCGACCACGGCAAGACCACGCTGGTCGACCGGCTCCTGCAGCAGTCCGGCTCGTATCGAGAGAACCAGCGCGTGGTCGAGCGCGCGATGGATTCCAACGACCTGGAACGCGAACGCGGCATTACGATCCTGGCCAAGGCCACCTCGATCCTCTGGCAGGGAACCCGCGTCAACATCGTCGATACCCCGGGCCACGCCGACTTCGGCGGCGAAGTCGAGCGCATCCTCAACATGGTGGACGGTGCCCTGGTATTGGTCGATGCCGCCGAGGGACCACTGCCGCAGACCAAGTTCGTGGTCTCGAAGGCCCTGAAGATGGGGCTCAAGCCGATCGTGGTCATCAACAAGGTCGACCGCGCGGACGCCCGGCCGACGCAGGTGGTCAACGAGGTGTTCGACTTGTTCGCCGCGCTCGATGCGAGCGAGGAACAGCTCGAGTTCCCGATCCTCTACGGCTCGGCCAAGCAGGGCTGGATGGCCGAGAGCGCCGAAGGCCCGAAGGACGCCGGCATGCGCCCGCTGTTCGACCTCGTGCTGCGCCACGTCAAGCCGCCGCAGGTGGAGGACGGGCCGTTCCGGCTCCTTGGCACCATCCTGGAGGCCAATCCTTATCTCGGGCGCATCGTCACCGGCCGTATCACATCGGGGACGGTCGCGCCGAACCAGTCCGTGAAGGTGCTCGACCACGACGGCCGGCTGATCGAGCAGGGCCGCGTCACCAAGGTGCTGGCGTTCCGCGGGCTCGAGCGTACCGCGGTCGACCTTGCCGAAGCCGGCGACATCGTCGCCATCGCGGGCCTGCCGGACGCTACCGTCGCGCACACCATCTGCGATCCGTCGGTCGAGACACCGATCCAGGCGCAACCGATCGATCCGCCGACCTTGGCGATGACCTTCCGCGTCAACGATTCGCCACTTGCCGGCACCGAGGGCGACAAGGTCACCGGCCGCATGATCCGTGACCGGCTGCTGCGCGAAGCCGAGGGTAACGTGGCGCTGCGCGTGCGCGAGTCCGACGAGAAGGATTCGATGGAGGTGGCCGGCCGCGGCGAATTGCAGCTCGGCATCCTGATCGAGACCATGCGGCGCGAAGGATTTGAATTATCGGTGTCGCGGCCGAAGGTGCTGCTGCGCGACGACCCTAAGACCGGCGAGCCGCAGGAACCGATCGAGGAGGTCGTCATCGATCTCGACGAGGAGCATTCCGGCATCGTCGTGCAGAAGATGTCGGAGCGCAAAGCCGAGCTGATCGAAATGCGGCCCTCCGGCGGCGGACGCCAGCGGCTGGTGTTCTATGCACCGACGCGCGGGCTGATCGGCTACCAGGGCGAGCTGCTCACCGACACGCGCGGCACCGCGATCATGAACCGGCTGTTCCATGCCTACGCGCCGTTCAAGGGTACGATCCAGGGCCGGCGCAACGGCGTGCTGATCTCGAACGAAGCCGGCGAAGCCGTCGCCTATGCGCTGTGGAACCTGGAAGACCGCGGCCCGATGATGGTCGAGCCTGGTTGGAAGGTCTATCGCGGCATGATCGTCGGCGAGCACACGCGCGACAACGATCTCGTCGTCAACGTGCTCAAGGGCAAGAAGCTCACCAACATCCGCACCACCTCGAAGGACGAGGCCGTGCGGCTCACGCCGCCGATCCGCATGACGCTGGAGAAAGCGCTCGCCTACATCCAGGAAGACGAGTTGGTCGAGGTTACGCCGAAATCGATCCGGCTGCGCAAGAAGCTGCTCGACGAAACCGAGCGCAAGCGCGACGAACGGCGCAAGGAAGCCGAGCAGGTTTCATAGCGGCGGCCGCATGCCGCGAAGGCGCACGGTTACCTCCCCGACGATCCGCACGCGCGCGAATCATTGTGTCCCAAAATGATTCGACCTGCCACGCGCGCGACGCGACCACCCCGGCGCTGCTCGCGCACGACGCGCTTCAATCGCCGAACTCACCGGTTTGCGCGCGCTTTCCAAGTATTTGGCAGCGCAGCGTTGCGTTGCTACCACAGCGATGAGATGTGCCGATAAATTCGAGGTTTTTTTGATTTTTTGCGCGCCGGCATGTGTGTCGGATTCACACCACTCGTCGCAAGCATTAACCGATCGTTAAGTAAGGGGCTTGAAGAGCGGCGAAGTGCTTGCTTCTATTCATCCCATGAGCACGACACTCATCGAGGTCCGGCGCGCGAAGCCTTCCGATGCGAAGGCGATCGCAGCGACTCATGACGAAGCCTGGCGCGGCGCCTATCAGGGCGTCATCCCGGGCCCGGAACTCGACAAGCTCATCAACCGGCGCGGCCCGCAATGGTGGGACAGCGCGATCCGCAAAGGCAGCCGCATCGCGGTGCTGGCGTTCGGCGATTGCGTCGCGGGTTACGCCAACTACGGCCGCAACCGTGCGCGCAGCCTCTACTACGACGGCGAGGTCTACGAGCTTTACCTGCGGCCTGAATTCCAGGGGCTCGGCTTCGGGCGCAAGCTGTTCTCGGCAGCGCGGCGCGACCTCTTACAGAGCGGTCTACAGAGCCTCGTGGTCTGGGCGTTGTCCGACAACGAACCGGCCGGCGAGTTCTATCGCGCGCTCGGCGGCAAGGCCGTAGCCCGTTCGTCCGAGCGGTTCGGCACCAAGGTGCTCGACAAGGTCGCCTTCGCCTGGAACGGCTGAGGGTCCGGTAAATCCGGCTTCGCTACTTCTATAGCATCTTCGAACTTTGGCGCGTTGCGCGGGCTAATTCTTGCCGCGCTTGCGTGCCGCAAGGTCGACGACGACGTTGGTATCGGTATCGGCCCTCGGGCTGCTGGAACCCTGCGCCGCGCAAAACGCCTCAAGCTCCTCGTCTGAAATACCGTGCAGCCTGGTGATCAGATCGAGCTTTGCGATGGCGAAAATCTTCGCGGTATCGTCAAAGCCAAAGGAGCGGAGAACCTTGATGTGCTCATCGAGCGCGCTCACAATGTCGCGCAATGGCGCATCATCCGTCATGAAATTCCCCGCAAAAATCACCCCTTTATTGATCTTTGGGATCAAGTAGGTGTTGCATTATTGCACCCATGATGCGGGCATTCAAGGGCGATCGTTCAAATACGAAACCGCTCGGCCGGGGGCGGGTTCGGTCAGTGGCTCAGCTGCCCTTTTTCGGCGATTTCCTCGGCCAGCACCGTTAATGCACGTTTGAGGGACGGGTTGGGAATGCGCGAATAGGCCCGCAGCAGCCGAAGCGCCGCGCTGGTTTCGACCAGCTCGAACAAGCTGGCCGAAGGATCGGCCGCGCTGCCTGACCGGGGAAAGAAGCCAGAGACGTCCGTTTTGAGGATTTCGGCGATTCGCTGCAGCCGGCCGGCTCCGATCCGGTTGGCACCCTTCTCGTATTTCTGGACCTGCTGAAAGGTCAAACCGAGATAGCCGGCCAAAGTCTCCTGGGACATTCGCAGTTCAAGCCGCCGCGCCCGCACCCGGCGCGCCACTTCGAGGTCTCGCGGATCTGGTTGTTTCTTTCTCATTGGCTCTGCCTCTCTTGGTTCCATGGTGATTGTCGGACGGACCCTTTGCCGCACGCTCTTCTTGTTTCGAGGGTTACTGGGGCGTCAGGCCGATCCGGCGGATGAGTTCGCCGTTCTTGGCCATCTCGTCGTCAATGAGCTTTGCGAGTTCGTCCGGCGAGCTCGGCTCGGCGGCGTATCCGAACGATCGCAAGCGCTCCACGACCGCCGGCGATGCAAGCGCCGCGGTCATGTCGGCATTGATTCGCTGGATGGCCTTCGGCGGGGTGCCGCGTGGCGCCAGAAGCGCCAGCCAGGATTGGACCACGAGCTCAGGCCCGCCCGCTTCCGCCACCGTCGGTATGTCCGGAAAGTTTGGCGAGCGCGTCTTCTGCGCGATCGCGATCGGCTTTAGCATCCCCTTTTCGATCAGCGCGGCGGCCGACGCTGTCGTCGATAGTGTCCAGCCGAGTTCGCCGTTCGCGATGTTGACCAGCATTTGCTGGTTATCGCGATAAGGCACAAAGACCATTTGGGCGTTGATCAGTGACGCGAACTGCGCGGCTCCAAGATGGACGGGGCTCGCGACGAAAATAGCACCGTACGACACCTTGCCGGGCGCCGAGCGGGCTTCGGCAATCAAGTCGGGCACGGATTGATACGGCCCCTTCGCCGCCACGATGATCACGAACGGCGTCGAGATCAGCCGCATGATCGGCGCGAAGTCCGCCCGGGGGTCATAAGACAATGAGCGGTGCACGAATGGGTTGATCGCGACCTGCGCGTCGCCGGCGACGGCGAGCGTGTGACCGTCCGGGGCCGCGGTCTTGAGCGCTTCCATGGCGGGAATTCCGCTGCCGCCAGTGCGCGCATCGATGACGACCGGTTGCTTCCAGGTTTGCGAGAGTTGCTCCGCGACAACGCGCATCACCAGATCGGGGCCGATACCGGCCGGATAAGGCGAGATGATGCGAACGGCGCGCTGGGGGAAGTCCTGCGCAACAGCAGGACGAAGGAGGAAGCCTGCGACAAGGACGAGCGCGATCGAACAAATCCGCGCATGAAAGGTCTTGGCCATCAGCCTTGCTCTCTGCATCCAAAATTTCAATCGCGCGCAGCGCCGGTCAAACGGTTGTAATTTGCCCAGATGTTTTTGAATTCCGTGGAATCGACGGCCTGTCCGTCGCCGGCACGCTTGATGATCAGATCGGGCGGACTTTCGCGGTTCGCCAGCACGACCGTGTTGGCGGCAGGCCGCCGCCTGGCTTCGTAGCGTTCGAGCGCGGATCGAATGTCCGGCTCGCTCGCCAGCGCGCGCGCCAGCTCGGCCGCGTCGATAATCGATTGCGCCGCTCCGTTGCCGCCACGCGGGCTCATCGGATGCGCGGCGTCGCCGAGCAACGTGACGCGGCCGAACGTCCAGCGAGCCAAGGGATCGCGATCAACCAGCGGCAACTCCAGATAAGCGTCCGTGCCGTAAAGGAGACCTGGAACGTCGAGCCAGTCGAACGTCCACTCCCGGAAGTGCTCGATAAAGTCCTCGCGCCGGCCGGGAGTTCCCGAGCCGTCGATTTCGACCGGAACGCGTTTGGGGACCGACGCGATCAGGTTCAGGAGCTGCCCGCCGTCGGCATGCCGCCGCACCGGATAGGCCATGAACAGCGCGGTATCAAAAGCGCCGACAAGCGCGATGGACGAACCCGACAGGAACGGATTCGAACGTACCAGTCCTCGCCACGACGTCACTCCGCTGTAGATGGGCGCGGATTCGCTTGGATACATCTGTCTCCGCACCGCCGAGTGCAAACCGTCGCAGCCGATTGCGATATCCGCCCGCTCCGCCGTGGCGCTACCATTTGAATCAACAAAATGGACTGTGACCAAATCGCCGCTCTGCTCCACGCGAACGCAGCGGCGATCCATGACGACGGCGTCCGGCCCGAGCCGACGGATGACCTCACCCAGCAAGATGTCGTGAAGATCGGAACGCTGGATCGTGACGTAAGGATCCGCAAGTTGCGCGGTGTCGTAGGGCTCGCTGTGGATCAGGCTGCCGCTGGCTGTGAAGAACGCCTTCTCCTTCGCCACCACCCCGCGGCTCGTCAGCGCAGGCGCGAGACCCACCTCCGCCAGTTCCTTCATCGCATGGGGCTGCAGGCTGATGCCGACGCCAAGGGGACGAAACGCCGGACTTGCTTCGAATACTCGGCAGGGTACGCCGACCTTATGCAACCACAGGGCTGTCGTCAGGCCACCGATTCCGCCGCCGATCAAAATCGTCTGCAAGGACCTCGCTCCGAAAGATCGGGTTCGCAGAGGGCGCCGATCAGGTTATCCTCCCAGGCAAGTTTAGTTCAGCATACTAAACTAATTGGCGATGTATGAAAGAGCGCAACCGATCAAATTCTTCATCCGACCGGCGCTCCTTGCATCTCGCCACGCGCAAGGCCGGCCGGGAATTGGGCATGCACAGTTCCCTGTTTCATTCCCTGATCGCGCAGTGGCACCAGCTTACCGCCACCGACATGCGAGCTTGGGACTTGTTACTGCTCAACGGCCCGATGAACCACGGCAAGCTCGCCCAACTGACCGGGCTGAGCGGCGGCGCCGTCACCGGAGTTATTCACAAACTCGAACGCGCCGGCGCGGTCACGCGCGAACCCGACCCGACGGATGGGCGGAAAATCATCGTCCGGGCCGCCGGTTCGGTCAGGGATGGGCCGCTCAGGGACTTTTTCGATGAGTTCGAACTGCGCGTCGAGAAGGTACTGAGCGGGTATTCCGACAAAGAACTGGATATGAGCCGCCGCCTCCTGGAAGAGATGGGGCAGGTTCTCTTGCAAGAGGCAACGCGACTGCGCCTCAAGTTGGAACATGACACCGACCCCGCGGGGCGGTCGGACGCCGTAGCACGGGCGCTGCCGAGGCAGAAAAGGGCGGGCGTCCTGGAGCCTGGCTAGTGGTCCGATTCTAACATTCGCATCCCGTTTCGTCGGGCTCATTTTGCGAATGTTAGAATCAAAGGACCACTAGCAAATATAGCTTGCTAGTGGAGTTTTGGATTTGACATTCGCTTCGTGGACTCGCGGCGAGACGGTAGCGAATGTCAAATCCACTCCACTAGGAATGCGACGGCTCACGGCCGCGCGTTTCGTCGAGCTGCGATTACTTCGAACGATCAGTCCCGGCCGTACACGTTTTCGATTCCCATGCCGCTCGCCGGCATCTGATAACCGGCGATCGTGCAGGCCGCGCGCAACGTATTGGCGAGAAGGCATGCGATCGTCATCGGGCCGACGCCGCCCGGCACCGGCGTGATCGCACCCGCGACTTCCGACACTTCGGTGAATGCTACGTCGCCGACGATATGCGATTTGCCGTCCGCTGCCGACGCGCGGTTGATCCCGACGTCGATCACCGTCGCACCGGGCTTCACCCAGTCGCGCCGTACCATCTCGGGCCGGCCGACGGCCGCGAACACCAGATCGGCGCGGCGGCACACGCCCGGCAGGTCGCGCGTCTTCGAGTGCGCGATCGTCACCGTGGCATTCTCGTTGAGCAGAAGCTGCACCAGCGGCTTGCCGACGATGTTGGAGCGGCCAATCACGACCGCCTCGAGCCCCTCGAGCGACGGCCGTACCGTCTTGGCCAGATAGATGCAGCCGAGCGGCGTGCAGGGCGTCAGCGCCGGCAGCCCGGTCGAGAGCCGCCCGGCGTTCACCGGATGAAAGCCATCGACATCCTTGTTGGGATCGATGGTGGCGAGCACTTTCTGGCTGTCGATATGCGCCGGCAGCGGAAGCTGCACCAGGATGCCGTGCACGGTGGGATCGGCATTGAGCCGGCCGACCAGCGTCAACAATTCGGTTTCGCTGGTCGTCTCCGGCAGCCGATGATCGAACGAGCGCATGCCGCTGCCCGACGTCATCTTCATCTTGCTGCTGACATAGACTTCGCTCGCCGGGTCGCTGCCGACCAGCACGACGGCAAGCCCCGGGACGATGCCTCGGTCGCGCACCAGGCGATGCACGGCGTCCGCCACCTTGCCGCGCAGGTCGGCCGCGACTGCCTTGCCGTCGATGATCTGTGCGGTCATGCCTGCCTCCCCTGGCCTGCATTATCCGATCGCGGAGATTTTCTCCAGCGTGGCGGCGAGCGTCGCGCCGGCACCGGCGATTTGCAACCGCTTGAGCCGCGCGGTGGCGCCCGCCACCAGGTCGATCTCACGTGGGGCGACGCCCATCGTTTTGGCCATGAGCCGGATCAAGGCTGCGTTCGCCTCGCCCTCGCTGGCCACGGCGCGCACCCGCACCTTCAGCACGCTGCGTCCGTCGGAGAGTTGCTCGATGCCATCGACCGAATCGCGCCCGCCTTTCGGCGTCAGCCGCACCATGAGGGTGACGCCGTTGGGCGCGACCGTCCATGGGCGCGGCGCGGAAGATGGGCGCGGCGCGGAAGATGGGCGCGGCGCGGAAACGGTTCCGCCGCCGGCGCTGCTCACTAAATGAACGCCTTCGCCAGGTTGGTGAGAATTACGCTCTGAATGAAGACGATGATGAGAATGACAATCACCGGCGAAATATCGATGCCGCCCAGGCTGGGCAGGAAGCTGCGGATCGGCCGCAGCACGGGTTCGGTGATCCGGTAGAGGAATTCGGCCAGCATCGCGACGAACTGGTTGCGCGGATTGACCACGTTGAAGGCGATCAGCCAGCTCATGATGGCGGCGGCAAACAGAATATAGATGTAGAGCGTCAGCAGGAGAGAGACGAATCCAAGAAATTCCAACATCGCGCGATTCCGCCGCCTTTGCCGCGCGCCTGCGCGTCGGCTGCGGGACGTGTACAGTTCCCGCCGGGAAGCGGCAAGCCTGAAGGCAACGCATTGTGAGATGCCGCGCTTGGCAAGGCCTGCCGGCGCAGCACCTTCCCTTGACACCCCACCGGACGGCCCCATAAATGACCCGCACTCGCAAGCGCCTACACCGCCTTTTTCAAGCCGTTGTAGCTGCGGGGCCGTAGCTCAGCTGGGAGAGCGCCTCGTTCGCAATGAGGAGGTCAGGGGTTCGATCCCCCTCGGCTCCACCACCGCTTGCCGCAACGTCTTTGCGATAGCGCAACAAGCCACCGCCTTTCATCCGATAAGCAGCCCGTGCGGGCTCACCTCGCGGTGGCCGCGTTCGTGCAATGTTCCTTGTTCCCGATCCAAGGCCGATCAACCAATGGATGTCCGCCGCTCGCCTGTTCTCATCCGTTGTCTCGGCGTGCCGGCCGGCCTGGCGTTGCTCGCCGCTCTGGCGCCTTTGCCTCTCGCCGCCCAAGGCACGCCGCAGCAGCGCGCCGCTTGCGAACAGGAAGCACGGTGGATCTGCAGCAACTACATTCCGGACGTCGACCAGATCACCGCCTGCATGGTGCGAAATCGTCACCTCCTCAGTCCCCGTTGCAGGGCGATGTTTGGCGGCGACCCCAAGCAGCGGCGCCCACGAGGCAATTGAAACCGATCGGCTCGCCCGGCCAACTCCGGTCCATCATGTTCATGTAATGTTCTTGCGGCTACAGGTTGCATAGGCTATCCTGCTTGGAGGCAGGGTGGTCATGGTCCAGCGGGTGGCGACGGTAGCGTTCGAGGGCATCGAGGCCCGGGCGGTCGACGTCCAGGTGCAGGTCGCACCGGGCCTACCGGCCTTCAACGTGGTCGGCCTGCCGGACAAGGCCGTGTCGGAAGCGCGCGAGCGGGTGCGCGCCGCCCTGGTCGCCTCCGGGCTGGCGCTGCCGGCCCGCCGCATCACCGTCAATCTCGCGCCCGCCGACCTGCCGAAGGAAGGCAGCCACTACGATCTGCCGATCGCGCTCGGCCTGATGGCGGCGATTGGTGCGATACCTTCCGACGCACTCGCGGGCTTCACGGTGCTGGGCGAACTCGGCCTCGACGGCTCGATCGCGGCGGTAGCGGGCGTGCTGCCGGCGGCGATCGGCGCCAATTCAAGGAGCGAAGGCCTGATCTGCCCCGCCGCCTGCGGCCCGGAGGCCGCGTGGGCGAGCCCCGAAATGGAAATCGTCGCGGCCGGCTCGCTTATCCAACTCGCCAATCATTTTCGCGGCACGCAGGTGCTCTCGCGTCCACAGCCAAAGATCCGCGAAGCCGAGAGCGCGCTCGTCGATCTGAAAGACATCAAGGGCCAGGAGAGCGGTAAGCGCGCGCTCGAAGTCGCCGCGGCCGGTGGGCACAATCTGCTCATGGTCGGGCCGCCCGGCTCGGGCAAGTCGATGCTGGCCGCACGTTTGCCAACGATTCTGCCGCCGCTGACGCCGGCCGAGCTGTTGGAAGTCTCGATGATCGCCTCGGTCGCGGGTGAAATCGAAGGCGGTGCGCTGACCAACCGGCGGCCGTTCCGCAGCCCGCATCATTCCGCCAGCATGCCCGCGCTGGTGGGCGGCGGAATGCGCGCGCGGCCGGGAGAGGTTTCGCTCGCGCATCACGGCGTGCTCTTTCTCGACGAGTTCCCCGAGTTCTCGCCGCAGGCGCTCGAACTCGCTGCGCCAACCGCTCGAATGCGGCGAGGTCGCAATCGCGCGCGCCAATCATCGCGTCACCTATCCGGCGCGCTTCATGCTGGTCGCCGCCATGAACCCGTGCCGCTGCGGCCGCGCCAGCGAACCGGGCTTCGCCTGCAAGCGCGGGCCGAACGTGCGTTGCGCCGCGGACTACCAGGCGCGGCTGTCGGGCCCGTTGCTCGATCGCGTCGACCTGCACATCGAGGTGCCGGCTGTTACCGCGGCCGACCTCATTTTGCCGGCGCCGGCGGAAGGCAGCCGCGAGGTCGCTTCGCGCGTCGCCCGCGCGCGAGAGATTCAGGCCGAGCGCTACGCCGCGCTCGGCTTGCCACACGTGCGCACCAACGCGACCGCGCAGGGCTCGGTGCTCGAAGAGGTAGCGCGTCCCGATGCCGCAGGACTTGCGTTGCTGCGCGACGCCGCCGAAGCGATGCGTCTCTCCGCGCGCGGCTATCATCGCGTGCTGCGGGTGGCGCGTACGCTCGCCGATCTCGACGGCGTCGAGAAGGTTGGCCGCGTTCATCTCGCCGAAGCATTGTCTTATCGCGCACTCGCCGACGAAATCCGCCGCGCCGCGTGATCGACGCCGCGGCGTAAGCGCGTCTGATTAGCATTAACGTTTTCTCTTCGAAATCGGTTGAAGTCCGGGGAGCGCTTTATCCGCGCATCAACCGTGCCGCGCGCATGCGCCGCGGCGCAGCGACGTCCGCAAGAGATTGCAAAGAGTCCGCAGGCCAAGATCGCCCGACAAATGGTGGGCAAAGCAGGCATGCCGGGAGCGCAATCGCGACCCGTCAAAGCCTGCAACGGGATGGGCGGCGGACATGCAGGCGATCTTCAGGCGCATTGCGACCACACGCGGTAATTCGGCGCGCCGGGCATGGCTGCTCGCCGTGCGCATCGTGGCGATCCTGTCGATGTCGTTCGGCGCCGCGTTCGGCTTTCTGGCCGCGATGCGAAGCCCGGGCGCGCACTACGATCCGCATAACTTTGCGATCGGCGCCGCCGCTCTGTTCGGCGCGGCCTGCGGCGCGATCGGGCTGCTCATCTCGCGCAATAAGCTCGTGCGCGAGGAGCTGCTCGAGCTGCGGACACGAGTCGAAGACCTCGCCGACCGCAACTGGGAGCTCCGCGAGAGCGAGGAGCGGGCGAAGAGCTTCCTCGAAGCGCAGGGCGACCTGATCGTGCGCATCGGCAGCGACGAGCGCGTCACCTATGCCAATGACGCCTATTGCGCGCTCGCCGGCCGCGGGCGCGGCGAGCTTGTCGGCACGGCGTTCAAGCTGCCGGTCGTCGAGCAGGGAGAGACGGCGCTGCTGCCGGACGGCACGCGCACGCAGGACCAGAAGATTGCGGCCGCCGGCGGCGCACGCTGGATCGCCTGGCGCGAGGTCGCGGTACGCGACGGCAAGAAGACCGAGATGCAAAGCGTCGGGCGCGACGTCACCGACCGGGTCGACGCCGAGCGCGCGCTGTCGGCCGCACGCGACCAGGCCGAAGCCGCGAGCATCGCGAAGTCGCGCTTCCTTGCCATGATCTCGCACGAGATACGCACACCGCTCAACGGCATCCTCGGCATGACCGGGCTCCTGCTCGACACGCAACTCTCGCCGGAGCAATCGACCTACGCGAAGGCCGTGAAGACCTCGGGCGAAACCCTGCTGTCGCTGATCGAGGACGTGCTCGATTTCTCCAAGATCGAGTCCGGCCGGCTCGATCTCGCCGCCAAGCCGTTCGACCTGCCGGCGCTGGTCGAGGAAACGATCGAGCTTGTCGCCCCGCGCGCGCAAGCGAAAGAAATCGAGATCGCCTCTTATGTGGAGGACGGCGTGCCGCGCAACGTCCTGGGCGACGCTTCGCGCATGCGGCAGGTGCTGCTCAATCTCGTCGGCAACGCGATCAAGTTCACCGAGCGTGGCGGCGTCACCGTCATTGTCGAGCGCGGCAACAAGCCCGACGACATTCGCTTCCTCGTGTGCGACACCGGCATCGGGATCGCACCCGAGCAGCAGGATCGCGTCTTTCTCGAGTTCGAGCAGGCCGACAGCGGCGCATCCCGGAAGTTCGACGGCACCGGCCTCGGGCTTGCAATCTCCAAGCGTATCGTCGACCGCATGGGCGGCCGCATCGGCGTCTACAGCACGCTGGGCGCCGGCTCGACGTTCCATGTCACCGTCCCGCTTGTGCGCGCGGCCGACGCGCAGGATCCGGCCTTCGCGCCGCCCGACCTCGCCGGCACCGACGTGCTGATCGTCGCCCCGACCACGATCGAGTCCTCGCTGGTGGCGCGCCGTCTCACGCACTGGGGGGCCAAAGCTTGCGTCGTCCCCGACGAACGGATTGCGCAGCTTGTGCTGCCGGAGCGGGCCTGGGGCGCGGTTCTGGTCGACCACATGCTCGGCACCGACGCTTGCGAGCGGCTGGCACGCGCCACCGCGACGGTATCGCGACGCATCGTGTTGATCACGCCGGCCGCGCGCCCGGAGCTCGCGGCACTCAAGGACGCCGGCTTCACCGGCTATCTGGTGAAGCCGGTGCGCCCGGTGTCGCTCGCGGCGCGAATGGCCGACGGGCACGACGCGTTCGAGCGCGCGGTCGGCGACACCGATGCATCCGGTGCGGCGGACGCGCCCGCCGCGATCGCCGGCGGCCTCGCGATCCTGGTGGCCGAGGACAACGAGATCAACGCACTGCTGACCGAGGCGCTGCTCAAGCGGCTCGGCCATCGTCCGACCATCGTTCCACACGGCGAAGCGGCACTGGCGGCTTGGCGCGACGCGGACGCGGGCGGCACGCCGTTCGATCTCGCACTGATGGACCTGCACATGCCGGGCGGCGACGGCATCGCGGCAGCACGCGCGATCCGCGCGGTCGAAGCCGAGCGCGGCACGCGGCGCATGCCGATCATCGCGCTCACCGCCAACGCGATGGAGGAAGACCGCGAGGCCTGCGACGCCGCCGGCATGGATGGCTTCCTGACCAAGCCGCTCGACCGCGAACGGCTCGCCGCCACGCTGCTGGAGCTGACGGCCCGGCGTTCGCTCGCGGCGTAGCGTAGCGATCTCACAGGGAATGCGGTTCCCGGCGATTGCGCTCGCGGGCGGGCACTACAGCCGCCGCAGCGCCACCTCCTGCACCTGGTGGTTCTGCGCCTTGCTCAGAATGAGATCGGCGCGCTGGCGCGTCGGCAGGATGTTCTCGTGCAGATTGAGCAGGTTGATGCGCGACCAGATCGAGGTCGCGGTCTTCACCGCCTCTTCGTCGGACAGCGTCGCATAGCGGTGGAAGAACGATTTCGGATCGCGGAACGCGGTGCCACGCAACGTCAGAAAGCGGTCCACGTACCAGCCCGCGAGAACATCTTCGTCGGCATCGAGATAGATCGAGAAGTCGAAGAAGTCCGACACGTACGGAATGGCCTTGCCGTCCTTGGGCGGCCGGCCGGCCTGCAGCACGTTGAGCCCTTCCACGATCAGGATATCGGGCCGGTCGATCTCGACCCATTGATTGGGGATGACGTCGTACACGAGATGCGAATAGATCGGCGCGCGCGCCGGCCGCCGGCCGGCCTTGATGTCGGAGAGGAAGCGCAGCAGCGTCTGCAGGTCGTAGCTCTCCGGAAAGCCCTTCTTCTCCATCAGGCCTTCGCGCTGGAGGATCGCGTTGGGATAGAGAAAGCCGTCCGTGGTCACGAGATCGACCTTCGGGACGTTCGGCCAGCGCGCCAGGAGCGCCTGCAGCACGCGGGCGGTGGTCGACTTCCCCACCGCCACCGAGCCCGCCACCCCGATGATGTAGGGCATCTTGCTGTCCTCGGTGCCGAGGAAGTTCTGCTGGGCGCGGAACAGGCGCTGGGTCGCCGCCACATAGAACGACAGCAGGCGCGACAGCGGCAGGTAGATGTCCTCCACCTCCTTGAGGTCGAGGCGGTCGTGCATGGAACGCAACCGGCCGACCTCCTCGATGGTCAGCGTCATCGGCGTGTCTTCGCGCCGGCTCGCCCATTCGGCGCGCGAGAGGATGCGATAGGGCGAAAGGCCGTCGTCGGTGCGCTGCTCCATCCTCGTTCAGCCGCTCTCAACTTCCTTTGCGCGACGCCTTCTCGGCGAGGCCCGATTGCCCGGTGCGCGTCGGCCAGCGCCGCTTCGACCTCGGACAGCGCGATCCCGCGCGCCTCGAGCACCACGAGCAGATGGTAGATGAGATCGGCCGATTCCGCGATCACCCGCTCGCGATCCTCGCTGACGGCGGCGAGCACGGTCTCGACCGCCTCCTCGCCGAGCTTCTTGGCGCAATGCGCCACGCCTTTGTCGAGCAGCTTGCGCGTGTAGGACGCGTCGGCATCGGCCTGGGCGCGTTCGTGCACGCGCCGCTCGAGATCGTGGAGGGTGAAATTCGCCATCGGTCCTGCTCCGGGCACACATATCATCTCCTGGCGGTGGCGGGGAGAGGGACGGGACATGGCTGGCCCCGCGGCTTCACAATCGCGGCCGGGCCGCTAGCATGGCGACATGGCCGCCAAGGGCATCGATTTCTGGTTCGATTTTGCCTCGACGTATTCGTATCCGGCGATGATGCGGATCGAGGCATTGGCGAAGGCCGCCGATGTCCGGTGCGGTTCCGGCCCTTCCTGCTGGGGCCGATCTTCAAGGCGCAGGGCTGGGCGACCTCGCCGTTCAATCTCTATCCGGCGAAGGGCCACAACATGTGGCGCGATCTCGAGCGGCTTTGCGCCGACCTCGCGCTGCCGTTCCGCCGCCCCGGTCTCTTTCCGCAGAACAGCCTGACGGCGGCCCGTGTCGCGCTCGCCGGCCTGGACGCCGGATGGGGCGAGGAGTTCTCGCGCGCAGTGTTCCGCGCGGAGTTCGCCGACGACCGCGACATCTCGGACCCGGTCACGCTGGGCGAAATCCTGACCGGCTTGCGGATCGATCCGCAGGCCGCGCTCGCCGCGGCCCAATCCGACGCGATCAAGGCGCGGCTGCGCAGCGAGACCGAGGCGGCGCAGAAGCTCGGCATTTTCGGCGCACCGACTTTCATCACGTCCGACGGCGAATTGTTCTGGGGCAACGACCGGCTGGAACGCGCGCTTCGGTGGGCGAAAGAGCGAGCCTGATCGCCGGGGCTGGATGCCCGCTTTCGCGGGCATGACAAACAAACAGCCGTCGTCCCCGCGAAAGCGGGGACCCAGCCCCCACCAAGCATGACACCTACGGATCGAGCCGCATCGGCAGTCCGGCGTGCGCCATGTGATCCTTGGCCTGCCGGATCGAATACTCGCCGAAGTGAAAGATCGAGGCCGCCAGCACCGCGGTGGCGTGGCCGTCGCGGATGCCTTCGACCAGGTGGTCGAGATTGCCGACCCCGCCCGACGCGATCACCGGCACCGGCACCGCGTCCGCGATCGTCGCGCGTGAGCGCGATGTCGAAGCCCTGCCTGGTGCCGTCGCGGTCCATCGAGGTGAGCAGGATTTCGCCGGCGCCCAGCGACACCACCTCGCGCGCGTAGTCGACCGCATCGAGCCCGGTCGGGTTGCGTCCGCCATGGGTGAAGATCTCCCAGCGGTCCGCCTCGCCGGGTTTCGACACGCGCTTGGCGTCGATCGCCACCACGATGCACTGGTCGCCGAATTTCTCCGCCGCCTCCTTCACGAAGGCGCGCCGCGCCACCGCCGCGGTGTTGATCGACACCTTGTCGGCGCCCGATGCGAGCAGCTTGCGGATGTCCTCGATGGTGCGCACGCCGCCGCCGACGGTGAGCGGCATGAAGCAGGCTTCCGCCGTCCGCGTCACCACGTCGAAGATGATGTCGCGGTCTTCGTGGCTCGCGGTGATGTCGAGGAACGTCAGTTCGTCGGCGCCGGCCGCGTCATAGGCGATGGCCGCCTCGACCGGATCGCCGGCGTCGCGCAGGTCGAGGAACTTCACGCCCTTGACGACGCGGCCGTCCTTCACATCGAGGCAGGGAATGACGCGGACCTTGAACATGCTCAGGCCGCTCCTCGCGCGGTGCGAATGAGCGCGAGCGCTTCCGCCGGGTCGAGGCGGCCGTCGTAGAGCGCGCGGCCCGCGATCGCGCCGGCAAGTTTCTTCGCGCGCGGCTCCAGCAGCGCCTTCACGTCGGCGATCGACGCGAGCCCGCCCGACGCGATCACCGGGATCGTCACCGCGTCGGCGAGCGCGATGGTGGCATCGAGATTGAGGCCCTTGAGCAAGCCGTCGCGCGCGATGTCGGTGTAGATGATGGCGGCGACGCCCGCATCCTCGAACCGCCGGGCGAGATCGAGCGCGGTCAATTCGGACGTCGCGGCCCAGCCTTCCACCGCGACCTTGCCGTCGCGCGCATCGAGTCCGACCGCGACGCGGCCCGGATATTTTTTCGCGGCGCCCTTCACCAGTTCGGGATCGCGCACTGCCGCGGTGCCGATGATGACGCGGTTGACGCCCTTGCCGAGCCAGCCCTCGATCGTCGCCATGTCGCGGATGCCGCCGCCAAGCTGCACCGGAATCGAGATCGCCTCCAGGATGTGCTCGATCGCGGCGGCGTTCATCGGCTTGCCGGCGAACGCGCCGTCGAGATCGACGATGTGCAGATACTCGAAGCCCTGGCTCTCGAACGCCTGCGCCTGCGCGGCCGGATCGCGGTTGAACACGGTCGCGCGCTCCATGTCGCCCTGCTGCAGGCGCACGCAGAGGCCGTCCTTGAGGTCGATCGCGGGAAAAAGGATCACGAACACGGCCTTGTACGACACCTGCCCGCACCTGCCGGCGGTCGCGGCTCCCCTCCTCCCACGGAGCGAAGCGGAGTGGTGGGGAGGGGTCGGGGGTGGGGGGCACTGTCGAAAATTGCAGGCACCCCCCACCCCGCTCGCTTCGCTCGCGACCCTCCCCACCGCTCGCAAGCGCTCGCGGGGGGAGGGTTAGAACCCTGCTCGACGGCACAAGAAGCATCACGGCTTCCACTTCAGGAAGTTGGCGATCAGCTTGAGGCCGAGCCGCTGGCTCTTCTCAGGATGAAACTGCGTGCCGACCATGCTGTCGCGGCCGACGATCGCGGTGACCGGCCCGCCGTAGTCGGCATCGGCAACGAGGTCTGCCGCGTTCGGTGGCGTTGAGATGAAACGAATGCACGAAATAGGCGTGCAATCCGCTGGGCCCGGTCGCGATGCCGTCGAGCAGCGGGTGAGCGCAGTGCGGGTTGAGCGTGTTCCAGCCCATGTGGGGAATCTTCAGCGTGGGATCGGACGGCGTGATGCGGTCGACCTCGCCGGGAATCCAGCCCAACCCCTGCGTCACCACGTATTCGCGGCCGCGCTCGGCCATGAGCTGCATGCCGACGCAGATGCCGAGAAACGGCCGGCCCTTCCGGTGCACGGATTCTTCCAGCGCCTCGACCATGCCGGGCACCGCGTCGAGCCCGCGCCGGCAGTCCGCGAACGCTCCGACGCCCGGCAGCACGACGCGGTCGGCGTTGCGCACGCGCTCCGGATCGCTCGTCACCACGATGGGCTGATCGTCGCCGCCCTCGCGTGCGGCGCGCTCGAAGGCCTTGGCGGCCGAGTGCAGATTGCCCGAGCCGTAGTCGACGATCGCCACCGTCACCGCGACGTCCCCGGCTGCGGAAAGAGCCCGAGGACTTCGGGGCCAGCCGTCTGGCGATGCGGTAGCGGCGGTGGTGCAGGCGGCGGAGATGCAGGAGCGCTCGGCACGTCGCCCTTCACCCAGCTATCGAAAAACCGCCGCTCGGCGCTATAGACATCGTCGCCCACCACGAGCCCGACCGGGCGGAAGCCGCGGCGCGCGAGCGTCCAGCGCCGCAGCGTTCCGCCTTCGAGGCCGATGAGCAGCGCGACGAACGCCGTGGTCACCGCCGCCACCGCGGGCGAGGCATGCGCCGTATACAATATGATGTTCAATGCGCTGCTGATGAGGACATAGCAAAGCAGCACCAGCCACAGCCGGTGCCGCAGCATCCACAGCGGCGCGAGCAGGAAGGCCCAGAGATAGAAGCCGTCGCGTACGAACACGACCCGGTTCGGATCGGGCTCGGTCTCGTTCTTCCTCAACGGCGGCTCGTGCACGGTGTAGATGGCCATGATACCTCGTCCGTGAATTGCGGACGTCCTTCATTACATCTGTCATGCCCGCGAAAGCGGGCATCCAGCATCTCATGCAGCAACCGCGCCTCGGGCATTCACTGGATCATCCGCTTTCGCGGATGATGACACCGCTATTTCACCTATCCGCCGAGCGTGCCCTTGGTCGACGGAACCTCGCCGGCCGCGCGCGGATCGATCGCGACCGCCGCGCGCAGCGCTCGCGCCAATCCTTTGAAGCAGGATTCGGCAATATGATGGTCGTTGCTGCCGTAGAGCGTGTGCACGTGCAAGGTCACGCCGGAATTCATCGCAAACGCCTGGAACCATTCCTGGACCAGCTCGGTGTCGAAGGCTCCGACCTTGTCGCGGCCAAACTCGGCGTGAAACACCAGGAAAGGCCGGCCGGAAATGTCGATCGCCACCCGCGTCAGTGCCTCGTCCATCGGCAGATGCACATCCGCATAGCGGGTGATGCCCTTCATGTCGCCGAGCGCCTGCTTCACGGCCTGGCCGAGCGCGATCCCGACATCCTCGGTGGTGTGGTGATGATCGATGTGCAGGTCGCCCTTGGCCTTGACGGTGAGGTCGATGCGAGAGTGGCGTGCAAGCAGATCGAGCATGTGATCGAAGAAGCCGATGCCGGTCTCGATCGACGACGCGCCGGTGCCGTCGAGATCGACCGCGACCTCGACGTCGGTCTCCTTGGTCTTGCGCTTCACCGTGGCCTTGCGCATGCGTCTGCCCTTCGAATTCGCGCGCCTTGTATCAGGGGATCATTCGGCCGCGCCACAGCGATCCCCAGCCCTCGCTCTCAGGTGGCCGCGTGGCTCACCTCCCCCTTGAGGGGGAGGTCGCCGCGCGGCGCGCGGCGGTGATGGGGGTAGCCGCAAGTTCGGCGCCTGCTGCTCCCCCCTCCCCACCCCCTCAAGGGGGGAGGGAGCAGACCGCCTTTGCGGCAAGCGATTTCTGCCACTACATGCAGGCGACCACCAAGGACCCCCATGCACCCCCCCTCCCCCGACCGCTGGCACGGCACCACCATCCTCTCCGTCCGCAAGGGCGGCCAGGTCGTCATTGGCGGCGACGGCCAGGTCTCGGTCGGCCAGACCATCGTCAAATCGAACGCCAAGAAGGTCCGCCGCCTGGGCAAAGGCGACGTGATCGGCGGCTTCGCGGGCGCCACCGCCGACGCCTTCACGCTCTTTGAGCGGCTGGAGGCCAAGCTGGAGCAGTATCCCGGCCAGCTCACGCGGGCGGCGGTCGAACTCGCCAAGGACTGGCGCACCGACCGCTATCTGCGCCGGCTCGAAGCCATGATGCTGGTCGCGGACGCGCAGGTCTCGCTGATGCTGACCGGCACCGGCGACGTGCTCGACCCCGAGAGCGGCGTGATGGGCATCGGCTCGGGCGGCAATTATGCGCTGGCGGCCGCCCGCGCGCTGTTCGACGGCGCGCTCGACGCCGAGACCATCGTGCGCAAGTCGCTCGACATCGCGGCCGACATCTGCGTCTACACCAACCGCAACGTCACCATCGAGAAGCTCTGATCGCTCGACGCCGGCGCCACCAGCCGTCTTCCAACGCCATTGCGCCGCCCTATCATCCTGGCCAGATAGAAATCCGCATGACCGACTTCTCTCCGCGCGAAATCGTCTCCGAGCTCGACCGCTTCATCATCGGCCAGAACGACGCCAAGCGCGCGGTCGCGATCGCGCTGCGCAACCGCTGGCGGCGCCTGCAGCTCGACGACAAGCTGCGCGAGGAGGTGCTGCCGAAGAACATCCTGATGATCGGCCCGACCGGCGTCGGCAAGACCGAGATTTCGCGCCGGCTCGCGCGGCTCGCGGGCGCGCCGTTCATCAAGGTCGAGGCCACCAAGTTCACCGAGGTCGGCTATGTCGGGCCGCGATGTCGAGCAGATCGTGCGCGACCTGGTCGAGGTCGCGATCACCCAGACACGCGAGCGCAAGCGCAAGGACGTCAAGACGCGCGCCGAGCAGTTCGCCGAGGAACGCGTGGTCAACGCGCTCGTCGGCGAGAACGCCAGCCAGTCCACCAAGGAGGTCTTCCGCCGCAAGCTGCGCGCCGGCGAATTGAACGACAAGGAGATCGAGATCGAGACCCAGTCGGGCGGCGGCGGCATGCCGATGTTCGAAATCCCCGGCATGCCGGGCGCGCAGATGGGCGCGATCTCGATCGGCGACATCTTCGGCAAGCTCGGCGGCGGCAAGAAGACGCGGCGCGTCACCGTGGCCGAATCGCACGATCTCCTGATCAACGAGGAATCCGACAAGCTGCTCGACAACGACCAGCTGGTGCTGGAATCGATCAAGGCGGTCGAGCAGAACGGCATCGTGTTCCTCGACGAGATCGACAAGATCGCCGGCCGCGAAGGCCGCCACGGCGCCGATGTCTCGCGCGAAGGCGTGCAGCGCGATCTCCTGCCGCTGATCGAGGGCACCACGGTCTCGACCAAGCACGGCTCGGTGAAGACCGACCACATCCTGTTCATCGCGTCGGGCGCCTTCCACCTGTCGAAGCCGTCGGACCTGCTGCCCGAGCTGCAAGGGCGGCTGCCGATCCGGGTCGAGCTCAAGCCGCTCACGCACAGCGACTTCCGCCGCATCCTCACCGAGACCGAGGCCTCGCTGATCAAGCAGTACGTGGCGCTGATGGCGACGGAAGGCGTGACGCTCGAATTCACGTCCGATTCGTTCGACGCCATCGCGGATATCGCGGTGTCGGTGAACTCGAGCGTGGAGAATATCGGCGCGCGGCGCCTGCACACCGTGATGGAGCGCGTGCTCGACGAGATTTCGTTCTCCGCCTCCGACCGCAACGGCGAGACCGTGACGATCGACGCCGCCTACGTGCACAAGCACATCGGCGACCTCGCGAAGAACGCCGACCTGAGCCGGTTTATTTTGTAGCCGCGGTACCGCGACGCAGGCGGTGCGCTCCCTCCCCCTGAAAGGGGGAGGGCCGGGGTGGGGGTCGAGGGACCGGAATTTCACGGTGACGTACACCGCGCGATCGTTATTCCGCTCGAACTCGCCGGACGCGCACGTAGAGCGCGCCCTCGCCGCCGTGGGCGATATGCGCGTCCTCGAAGCCCGTCACATAGACGCGGAATTCCGGCAGCCGCAGCCATTGCGGCACCTGCCGCTTGAGCACGCCGACCTCGCGCGAAATATCGCCCGGCTTGAAGCGGCCCTTGCCGGTGATCACCAGCACGAACCTGCGCCTCACGGTGCTGCGCGCGGCGCAGGAAATGCAGCAGCGCGCTGTGCGCTTCGCTTTGCGTCAGCCCGTGCAGGTCGATGCGCGCGTCGATCGGTTCGGTGCCGCGCGCGAGCCGCTTCTTCTGCTTGCGGTCGAGCAGCGCAGGCATCGGCGCGGGTTTCACCGCGTCGGCCGGACGGCTTTTTGTCACGCGGGCCGGCGGTGACGGTTTCGCCTTGGGCGGCGCTGGATCGCCGGGCGCGACGATTTCGCGATCCGCCTGTTCGGCCTTGATCCGCGCCCGCTTGAGCGGCGCGACCGAGCGCGTAACGTCGACGCCAGAGCGTGCGCTCGTCATCGGACAATTTGCGCCGGCGCGCTCGGGCATCGTCCGCCGTCATGTGCCGGGCCTTGATCTCCCGCGGACCGCACGGCGCGTTCTGACCGGCGGCTTCCTGGCGTCGTCCGCGCCATTGCCATTCTTCGCTTGCGCTTCGGCCGCCTTCGCGGCGGCTTCCTTGGCGGCCTCTTTCTTGCCCTCCTCGACGATGTTTGCGGGCTTCACCAGCGGCAGCGGCATGGTCTTGCCGGCCTCGACCATGTCGAGCTCGCGCGGGAGCAGCATGACGAAGCGGCCGGGATGGCGGATGCGGCCTGCGATGCGCGCCGGCACGTCGCCGGCGCCCCAGTACAGATCGGCGCGCGCCGGCCCGACGATCGCCGAGCCGGTGTCTTGCGCGATCATCAGCCGGCGGAACGGCGTCACGGGCCGCGCGCTGTCGATCGGCAGCGTGGCCTCGATGTAGAACGGCGTGCCGTAGACATGGGTCTTGTCGACCGCGATCGAGCGGCCGGGCATCAGCGGGATATTCTGCGCGCCGACCGGCTCGCCGTCGGTGTCGAGGCCGGTGATGCGGAAGAACACGAACGAGCGATTGGTCGCCCGCACCTCGGCCGCCTTGTTGGGATTGACCTTCATCCAATCCTTGATCCGCTGCATCGACATTTCTTCGCGCGGGATCTCGTGGCGGTCGATCAGCACGCGCCCGACCGAGGAATAGACGTGGCCGTTGTACGAATCGTAGTTGATCCGCAGCACCATGCCGTCCTCGAGGATCACGCGCGCCGAGCCTTGAATCTGGATGGTCAACGCCTCGAACCAGTCGCGCACCCAGCAAATTTCGAGATGCTGGCCGTCGAGCGCGCCGGCCTCGATCTGCCCGCGGTCGGGGTACGGCACGAGCTCGCCCTTGTCGTTGCGGCGGCCGACCGGCACTGACTTGTTGTTGGGGAAGTTCGGCGAACCGAGCTTGTGACCCTGCGCCTCGAGGTCGCGCGGCCGGCGATAGAGCGGGACGGAGAATTCCGGGCTGGGGAAGCGCGAGCCCTGCACGATCGGCTCGTAGTAGCCGGTCAGGAAGCCTTCGAGGTCGCCGAGCTTGGTGATCCGCACCGGGCGGAAGTTCTCCTCGAAGACGGCGCGCGCTTCCGTGTCGGCGGCCGGCTTGAGGCTGGCGACCCGCCGGCAGACCTCCCACAGCCCTTGATGGACCGGCCGGACATCGCGCGGACGGGTTTCTTTCAGAAACGGCTGGCAGCTCGTCAGGAACGCCGAGAATGCGGCGATGTGATCGTCGGTCGCCCAGCCGTTGAGGTCGGCCCACTTCACCGGTTCGAGCTGGGCGTCGGGAAACTTGAACGGGTCGGCGGCCGCCGGATGGGCCGCGCCGGCAAGGCCGAGAGCGGCTACCGCGACACCTGCGAATGCGAAGCGAGCACGCGCATCGCCATCGACAAGGCTCCGATCGAGCGTGCTCCGCGCCAAGGCATCCGCAGAGTACGGAACGCGCCCTCACAATCTCTTACGATGGTGCACCCGGCCGGCACCCCACTTGGCCGGACTTTGACTAGTGCCCGGCCTCGGTCGCGACCAGCTTCCAGTTCGGGTCCCGGGAAGACAGGTCGCGCGCGAAGGTCCAAACATCGGTGACGTCTGTGACCTTTTCGGGGTTGCCGTCGATCACACTGCCCGCCTTGTCGCGGGTGACCGATACGAGCTGGGAAATAAACCGAATGGTAACCTGGGCGGTGCGGCCCCGGACGTCGACCGCCGTGATGTCGGACTTGTCGATCGACACGAAGCGGGTCTCGACCGTCTCGCCCTTGGTCTCGCGTTCGCGGATGGCGGCCTCGAAGCCGTCATAGACCTCGCGCGCCAGCAGGTTCTTGAGGGCGCGCCGGTCCCCTTCCGCGTAGGCGATGACGATCATCTCGTAGGCGGCGCGCGCACCGGCGACGAAATGCTTGACGTCGAAGGCCGGGTCTTCGCGCGCGATGCCATCGAGACCGGCGGCCATCACGGAGCCCGGTTCGGCGACGCCCTTCCAGCGCTCCGGCGCCGGCTCCGCAGCGTCGACCGGCTTCGGCGCGGCGTCCGTGGCGGTGCGTCCCGGCAGGGTCACGACATTGTCGTTGGTCGCGCCGCGTACGGCGTCGCGGGCGGAATACGGGTCATAGGGCGGCCGTTCGCGCCCGGTGCGCTGACCGAGCACGCTGCGCAGGCGCAGGAAGATGAAAACCGCCAGCGCCAGGAAGATGATGGTGTAGATGTCGAACACGTCTTGCACGCTCTCGGCAGCCGGACCCGGGATCGTCGCGGACCACCGCAGGGGGCAGAATCCGCGGAGAATCCCGCTCTGCATTATTATCTAAGTACGCGACCGATCTGATCTAGAGCCGAAGCCGACAGAAACAGACCACCGTTTCAGGGCGACCATAAACGATCCCGATCGTGACGCCAACATGGCCCCTGGGGGATTTGGAACGATGTCCTTGGTAAAATGGGCGTTTATCGGCCTGTTATTACTACCCGCCGCGGAACTCGTGACGTTCCTTGTCGTCGCGTCGGCAATCGGCTGGTTCTTGACCATTGTGCTGTTCTTCGCCACCTCGGCGGTAGGCGCTTATTTGCTCAGGCGGACCGGCCGCGGCGATCTCGACCGCTTGCGGGTCGCCTTTTCGCAGGAGGGCCTGCGCGCCATTCACCTCGAAACGCCCGGCTTCGCCACCATGCTTGGCGGGATTCTGTTGGTGATACCTGGATTTATCACCGACATCCTGGGCGCGGGTTTGTTTTTTCCCGCCTTCCGGCGCTGGGCAGGTGCGGCAATTGGCCGGGCCGCGCGCCGCCGTCCGCAGGACACGTCGGTCATCGACCTTGAACCTGGCGAATGGCATCAAATCCCGGACAAGACAAAGAAGCGCCGCCGCAAGCCAACCGGGGGGACATAAGCCCCCCTAGTGTCCCGATTCCGAAGTTCGCATCATTGCGCGGCACCCCCGTTTGCGAACTTCGGAATCGAAGGACACTAGCAACTTATTGAATCTAGTGTGGCTTTGGTTCAGAAGTCCGCATTTCGAACTTGCCGCAAGAATAATGCGGACTTCTGAACCGCCACACTGGATGGTCGTCCTTGTCCGGTCCGTGCCCCTGTGTTAGCCACGCCGCCGACTGCGGCCGAGAGATGGATCGGGGCAAAGGGGTACGTTGATGACGAATATCGGGAATGGCGGCCCACCGCAGGGCGCGCAGGCTCAACAGACCGGCCCGCAGCTCAACGTCCTTGGCCAGTACATCAAGGATTTCTCGTTCGAGAATCCGAACGCGCCGCGGTCGCTCGCGCCCAGCCAGGCGCAGCCCGCGATCAACATCCAGATCAACGTCAATGCGGCTCCGCTGTCGGAAACCGATTTCGAGGTCATGCTGACGCTGGAGGGCAAGGCGGAGAATTCCGGGACCGTCCTGTTCGTGTTCGACCTGACATTCGCCGGCGTCTTCCGTATCCAGAACGTCCCGAAGGAGCACGTGCCGCCGCTCGTCATGATCGAATGCCCGCGGCTCCTGTTCCCGTTCGCACGCGAGATCATCGCGACCTCGGTGCGCAACGGCGGCTTTCCGCCGCTGCTGCTCGACCCGGTCGATTTCGTCGCGCTCTATCAGCAGAAGATGGCGCAGCAGCCGCAGACGCCGCTCGCGCCGCAGGCCTGAGGGCCGCGCCGCAAATCAGCCCGGCTGGTTCGCATATTCCCGCCAGATCGCGCCTTCGCCGAGCGTGGCGATGAACGCAACGTGCGCCGCGAGTTCGTCCTCGCTCAGGCGGGGCACGAGCGCGACCGTGCGGGTATGCACGATGGTGACGCGGGCGCGCGCCCCCGCGCCGGAAGCGCCGTTCGCGACCAGGCCCAACTGTGCCTGCCGGGCGCCGATCAGTTCGAGATAGACCTCCGCCAGAAGCTCGGCGTCGAGCAGCGCGCCATGCTTGGTGCGGCGCGAATTGTCGATGCCGTAGCGCACGCAGAGATCGTCGAGCCGGTTCGACCCGCCGGGATGGCGGCGCCGCGCCAGCAGCAGCGTGTCGACCAGGCGGTCGCGCGGCACCAGCTCCTTGCCGGCACGCTCCAGTTCGGCATTGAGGAAGCCCAAGTCGAACATGGCGTTGTGCGCGACCAGTGGGGCATCGCCGATGAAGGCGATCAGCTCGTCCGCGATCTCGGCGAACAGCGGCTTGTCCTTGAGCTGATCGGTCGAGATGCCATGGATGGCTTGCGCCTCCGCCGGCACGTCGCGCTCCGGATTGACGTAGTAGTGGAAGCTCTGCCCGCTCGGGATGCGGTTGAGGATCTCGACGCAGCCGATCTCGACCAGGCGGTGACCCTGGAACGGATCGAGGCCGGTGGTCTCGGTATCGAGCACGATCTCGCGCAAGCTGTTCCTCCGAACGTGACCGTCTGGGCATGATCTTTGCCGAAAACCGGGTCCCACTTTTCGGGATCATGTCCTCAGCGAATCACCGCCGCTTCGGCATTGTAGCGATTGCCTCGAGGATCGCCCGCACCTGCGCGCGGGCGGCTTCAAATCCCTGCGAGGTATCCACGACGAAATCGGCGCGGGCGCGCTTTTCGGCATCCGGCATCTGCTTCGCGAGGATGGCGTCGAACTTATCCGGCGTCATCCCCGGCCGTTCGAGCACACGCGCGCGCTGTACCTCGGCGGGCGCCGAAACCACGACGACCGCATCACACCGCCGGTCCGAGCCGGTTTCGAACAGCAGCGGAATGTCGAGCACCACGACCTGCTTGCCGGCGGCCTCCGCCTCCGCAATCAGCCGTCGCTCCGCTTCGTGCACCAACGGATGGATGATCGCTTCCAGCCGCTTCAGCGCCGCCGTGTCGCCAAGCACGCGCGCGCCGAGCTTGGTGCGGTCGACCTTGCCGCCGGCGGTCGTGCCCGGAAACGCCCGCTCGATCGCCTCCACCGCCTCGCCCTCGTACAGGCGATGCACCACCGCATCGGCGTCATGCACCGCCGCGCCCGCCTCGGCGAAGAACCGCGCGGTGGCCGATTTCCCCATTCCGACGGAGCCGGTCAGGCCGAGAATGAACATGATGCTCATACGCTCCTTGGGTCAGGACGCACTCGCCCTGCTCCCGGCGGCGGTACGCGGTTCCTTGCCCCTCGGCCGCGGTTCATATTCCAAGAGATAGAGCACGTGGATCGGGTCCATCGACTGGGAGAAGGCGATAAGGTGCTGTCAAGTACCGGGAGCGAGAGTATATTAGCCTGATGGCTGTCAGTTCGCCCGATCTGAAGGCGTTCTTGGTCGCTACACCGTTCTTTGGCGGCCTCTCAGACGCAAGTCTCGATGTCCTGATCTCGATGCTGGTCGAGCGCCGCTTCGACCTCGGGGCCACTGTCGTAGCGGAAGGAGAACCGGGACGCTCGATGTATATTGTTCACTCCGGGGAGCTCGTGGTGAGCAAGCTCGGGGAGTCGGGGCGCGCGGTTCGCATGACGGGGTTCGGGCCTGGTGATTTCTTCGGCGAAATGACGCTCATCGAAGTACAGAATTGATCAGCCACCGTCGTCGCGGACAGCCCAACCGTGCTGTACGAGCTCACGGCCCGAAATCTCTACACGTACTATAAGGCCGACATCCACGCCTATGTTTTGGTGATGCAGAATATCAACCGCGAGCTCTGCCGGCGGCTCCGCTGTGCCGACAATCGCATTGCCGAGCTGGCCGATGCTTCGCCCGAACCGGGACTATGAGTTTTCCGTCCAGGTGTGCCGTGAACAATTTTTACGATGAACTGGCGGAGAGTTATCACCTCATCTTCGAAAATTGGGACGCTGCCATTGTGCGCCAGCGGGATGTGCTCGCCCGCCTCTTGCCAATTCCCGCCAACGGAAAACGGGTCCTCGATTGCGCCTGCGGGATTGGAACGCAGGCGATTGGTCTGGCAATGCTCGGCTTTAGGGTCGAAGGGTCCGATCCTTCCGGCGCGTCGATCACGCGTGCGCGCCGCGAAGCAAGCGCGCGTGGCCTGAAGGCTGAGTTTCGGGTCGATGATATGCGGCGCCTTTCCACAGCGCCAATCGATTCGTATGACGCTATCATCGCGATGGATAACGCGGTTCCGCATCTTCAGAGCGACGACGATATCAAAGAGGCGCTAAGGGCGATGCGCGCCCGGCTGCGCAGCGGCGGTATTGTTCTCATAAGCTTGCGCGACTACGGGCCGTTGATGGCCCAGCGCGCTTCATCGACACCTGCCTCTCTGTATTTCGACGGCAAGTTTCGCCGGTTCGTACACCAGGTTTGGGATTGGCAGGACGACCGTCGCTATGTCGTGCATCTGTTCATTACGATGCAACTACCAGATGGCTGGCACACCCGGCATTTTGTTGGACAATACCGGGCCATCACACCGAGTGATGTTGCGGCGTTGGCAGTGCATGCTGGCTTTGATGATGCCCGTGTTCTGGCGCCCGACGAGACGGGCTACTATCAGCCGCTGATCCGAGCCGTCACGCGGCCGGTTTCCTCTTCCGGCTAGGGTCATTCGCGACGGAGTCCAAGGAGGCCGTATGTGCGCCAATGCCCGCTTGGCATCCGATAGCGGCCGAACAAGCACTTAGTCGCAAGCGTCGCAACGTGTCAGAAGCAGACAGACACCGGACGCTTCTGAGTATGCCTCGTCAACGACGCCGGTTGAGCGGCCGGCATACCCGTTCACAACACTGTTATTGCGACCTCGCTCTTCGCCTCCCGCAATTGGAAATCGGTCGCAACCGCGCTAAATTCAGGGCTCTCGCGCCTGTTGTCGTGCTATCGGCGGAGCAACTGCACGGTCGCCAGGAGGAATTGACATGACCACCCTCGTACTCAACCGCCGCAACCTCCTTGCCGCTGGCGGCTCCGTCCTGGCAACCGGGGTTTCCGGGCTCCTGTTGCCTGCCCGCGCGCAAGGCCTCGCACCGACCCCTTCGATGTCGGGCGGGTCCAACAACTATCGAAAGGGCGCGCCGACCGTGGATCGGATCGGCAAGGGTGGCTTCTGGATGAGTGGCACCGTACGCCGCGCAGGCGACGGGGCTCCGCTCGCCGGGCAGCGCATCCAGATCTGGGCGCACACGACCGAAGGGCAGGAGCACGAACCGCAGAGTCATGGAGCCACGCTCACTGACAAGGACGGTAAGTTCCGTCTCGAGATGCCGCAGATTATTCCCATCTTCGGCCAGCCGCATGGCCACCTCGCCTATGACAGTGGTGAGTTCAAGACGATCTTTCTGCGTCCCGTGATGCGGAGCGCAAAAGACAAGAGCCTGGAGGCGCACTTCGTCCTTCAGCCGGCCTGACCGAGTTGGGAACAAAGGGATGAGATTGGCGAAGGCGACCTTGATCTGGGCCGCCCTTGCAGCCGTCATTTGCGTGCCGATCGCCGCTGCAGCGGCGAGTCCGCTGCTCGCATGGCGCGGCCCGGTCTACATACTGGCTGGGTTCGCAGGGATCATCGCACTGGGTCTCGTGCTCGTTCAGCCTTTGCTGATCGCCGGATACCTACCGGGACTGTCGGCTTATCGCGGGCGGCGTGCACATCACTGGATCGGAGGTGCGTTGGTCGCGACGGTGGTGATCCACGTCGGGGGCCTTTGGATCACGAGTCCGCCGGACATGATCGACGCCCTTCTCTTCACATCTCCGACGCCGTTCTCCCCCTTCGGTGTGGTCGCCATGTGGGCGATCTTCGCCGTCGCGCTTTTGGCTGCACTCCGCCGGCGATTGGGACTGCGACCGCGAACGTGGCGCATCGCCCATATGCTCCTCGCGGTGGTCATCGTCGTGGGGAGTGTGGTCCACGGCATGCTGGTCGAGGGAACGATGGAGACGGTGTCGAAGGCGGCGCTTTGCGCGCTGGTCCTCGCGGCGACCATAAAAGTCATGGCTGACCTACGGGTGTGGAGGAAGCGAGCGATGTTGCGCGGAGAGAGCACTGCGCGACAGTAAAATCAGGGACGCGCGATCACATGAAGCCCGGATTGCGGGGGAGATACCGGGTCCAATCGCCGAAATCGCGCGTCGACACCAGCACCATCGGAAATGTAATCCGCATGCCGTGCTCGACAGCAATGCCGAGGGCCTCGCTGACGCCGGGAAGGAACGCCGACACTTGCGCGGCTCCGCCCGCTGCCGCCAAGTCCAGCGCTGTCCTGAAGGCGGCGTCCATCCCGCTTGCTTGCGCGACCGCCAGCGGGCCCACGTGACCGGTCGCGGAAACGTAAGCGTAGCCCATGCAGGCGTCACCGTCGTGAAGGAGAAAGCCTTTCATCGTGCCGTCATCGAGAAGGTAGCGGTGATGCTTCTCGCGCGAGATGCCCAAGGCGCTGATATCGAGCTGCGCCAGAATCTTGAGATGCGAGGCCGTCGGTTCGATGGGCGTGGAGCGAACTTTGTCACCTTGCAAATGCGTCATGAGCGCGTCGCGCGCGACGCTGACCAAATAGATTGGCAGCCGCGGAAACAGCCCGTGTCGAATATACAATCCCTGCGACGCGACATTGAACGTGAAAGTGATGAGACTTTTGTTGGTGGCGCCTGCCTTCCTGGCGTGCTCGAAGGTTCGCGCCAGCAGCTCGTTACCGATCCCGCGGCCTTGATGGCCGGGTGCGACGAACAGTTCCGCCAGAAACCACAAGTCGCCACACACCCAACTCAGGGCGAAGCCGACGATCTCCCCGTCGGCCTCGGCGACCCATAAGCCGTCGATGTCATCCTTCAGGGAAAACAATTGAAAAACGGGAGGCCGCGAGGTGGCCATAGGCCCAAAGCCATGACGCTCGGTCAGGTCGTTGATGCTGCGAACGACGAGTTCTCCCGCCTGCTGTAATTCGTCAGCGCGTGCAGACCGAAAGATGATGGGCATTGAAACGATCTCCACGACCGCTGGACGTGGGAATGACGTGCGGCGTCAAATCAGGAGAAACGCTCAGCGGCTGGGGACGCCGCGCACCGCCTGCGGCCGCACGTAACGCGGCGCGTTGCTGGAGAAGATCGACGACGGGGAAGCGGCCTGCTCGACGTGGCGGACGGCCGCGCGGCGCGGTGCGGGAGTTGCTGCCACCGGCGTGCCGGACTTGCGCTCCGGTGCCGGGCTGGGGTTCGCGCGCGCGGTCTTGATCGCATTGAGCGTGCGGCTGTCGAGATTGTAGAGGTCGCGGCGCGTCTGCAGTTTGCCGGCGTCGTCGACAAAGGCGGTCTGATAGGTCAGGTAGATCCAGACCGGCCCCGACCCCAGCGAAATCTCGTGCTCGACGCCGCCGGCGTACAGGCCCTTGATCTTCTCTGCGGTCCACTGCTCCTCCGGACGCGCGATGCTGGCGAGGACTTCCGCGTACTTCGCGGGATCCTGCACGCGCATGCAGCCGTGGCTCTCGGCGCGAACAATGTGGGCAAACAGGTATTGGTCCGGCGTATCGTGCTGAAATACCGTGAGCCGATTGAAGAAATTGAAGCGCATGCGCCCGAGCGGATTCTGCCCGCCCGGCGCCATGGTGATTTCCGTCTCGCCGTCGACGCGCCTCATGCGCAGGCCCATGCGTGCGAGCGAGCCCGGATCCCTCGCCTCCGCCGGCAGGTATTCGTTGCGCACGATCGACGCCGGCACCTTCCAGGTCGGGTTGACGGTGATGGAATCCATCTGCTGCGCGAGCAGCGGGCTCGGCATGCTTGGCTTACCGATGACGATGCGAGTCGTCCACACTTGGCGGCCCTCGTGCATCACCCTGAGCGTGAAGTCGGGCTCGTTGACCTCGACGCGCGATTTCTTCACGTCGCGCGGGTACCAGCGCCAGCGCTCCATGTTGGCGATGACGCTATCGATGCGGCGGTCATTGGTAGGATTGAGCTTCTTGATCGTGCGCGCGTCGAGGCTGCCGGTCGCCGGCAGGTCGTTGGCGCGCTGGAATTCTTTCACCGCCTCGGCAACCTTTTCGTCATAGCGCAGATCGGCCGCTTCGCCGGGGACACCGAGCCGTTCGCGCAATTGCGCGACGCGGGCGTCTTCCATCGGGCGCTTGCTATCAAACTTGAGCACCGGACCTGCCGCGATCTCGTCCCGCGCGCCGGCCGTGTGGCCGCGCAGCTGCGCCAGCATCGCCTTGAGCTTGTGATAAGCCTCGTACGGCGGGCTGAATTGGTCGAGCGCCTTGCCGGCGTCGGCCGCCTCGGCGACGGCCGCCAGCACCACGGCCGGATCGGGCGCGCGTTGCGGCAGGGCGATGTTGTCCTCGCGGGTCATGCGATGGGGAGCGCGCCCGGCCTGCACATGCCGCGCATAGGTGAGCACGCTTTGCGTGAGCGTCAGCTCGGCTTCGGCCAGCGCTTCCGGCGCGATGGCGGCAAAGGCCGGCGTCTTGTAGTCGTTGTGATCGAGGCCGTCGGCGTCGGCTTGCTGCAGACGGGCAATCGCTGCCTTGCCGCGCGCATTCTCTACGCCCTTGTCGAGCCAGAGCGGCGCCAGATTACGCTTTTGATAGAAGGCTTCGACGGCCGCCTGCGCCTTTTCGTCGGCGAAAAAGCGGTTCGGCTTCGCAGACAGGAGGTCGCGCATCCGCTCTGCGACCGCGCGATCGGCGGGGTCGAGCGCGGACAAAGCATTAGGTGCGACAGCGGGTGCCGCAACCTCGGCGGGCTGGTTCGCCGGAACGTTTTGCGCCGCCGGCCGGACGACGCCCACCGCCGCGGTCACGGCCCCCCGCAGCGGCACGTCGGATGTCACGGCCGGGCCTGCCGCGGCCGGCACCGCTTCCTGTGCGCGCGCGTAAACCGGCGCTGCGAGCACAAGCGCGACTGCTGCGCTTGCGAGGATATGGTCGCAACGAAAGCCACTCATGCCGCGATCCCCCAAAGTCTCGGCGGACGTTCTGCTTCGCCGCAGACGTCAGTTCGCGTGCAGACTGAACCCAAGCCGTATGCCGGGCAACAGTCAGTGGCCTAGTTCGCGCCTCCGTTTGCGCGATTTTCACGCACTGTCACTTCGCTGCAACGAAAAGGCGGACCCGCGCCGGTCTGGGCGCGCATCCGCCAGGCGTAGATGGTTAAATTTGTCTTACCTTAGTTGCCTGGATGGATATGCGCGCCGGCTGCGTGGTGGAGATAGTCGCGCTTGCCGATGTCGACGCCGTTGTGGCGTAGAATGTCGTAGGCGGTGACGACGTGGAAGTAGAAGTTCGGCAGCGCCCAATCGCGCACGTATTCAAAGCCATTCGACTCGAACACCAGGGTCTCGATCAACGGAAACAGCACGGTGCGCTCCGCGGCGCCGTCGAAAGCCTTTACGGGTGCGCTCTCCACGTAGGCGATCACTTTTGTGATCCGTGCCTTCAGGTCGTCGATAGTCTTCTCGTTGTCCTCATGCCGCGGCGGCTCCGCGCCCATCAGGCGCGCGGTCGCGGACTTGGCGGCATCGCACGCGATCTGCACCTGCCTGGTCAGCGGATACATGTCGGGCGCGAGCCGCGCCTCCGGCAGTGCGGCGAGATCGATCTTCTTCTCGGCGGCCTGTGCGATCGCCTTGTCGAAGATTTGCAACAGCGAGCGCAGCATGGGCACGAACGTGCCGGCGCTGAGATCGTGCATGGACGTTTTCGTGAGTTCCATCGTCGTCATGACTTCAACCTCCGTTGTAGGCGTGTTGCAGCGCGGGCAGGTCGAGCTTCTTCATCTGCATCATCGCCTGCATGGCGCGCCCGGACTTGGCCGCGTCCGAATCGGTGATCATGGCGAACAGCGCCTCCGGCACGACCTGCCAGGACAGGCCGAACTTGTCCTTGAGCCAGCCGCAGGCCTGCCAGCTCGCGTCGGCGCCCTCGCCGAGCCGCTCCCAGAAATGATCGACCTCGGCCTGCGACTCGCAGTGCACGACGAATGACACTGCCGGGGAATGCGTGAAGTTCGTGCCGCCGTTGAGCGCGGTGATCGTCTGGTTCTCCAGCCGGAAGGTAACGGTCATGACCGAGCCTTCCGGTTTGCCGTGCTTGTCGAATCCCGCCTTGCCGTAATGGGTGGTCTTCTCGATGGCCGAATTCTTGAAGATCGAGACATAGAACTTCGCGGCTTCTTCAGCCTGCGTGTCGAACCAAAGGCAGGTCGTGATCTTCTGCACAATCGCCATATTTCGTTTCCCCATTTTCTTGACGCGATCGGTTGATATCAACATAATTGTGGCATGTCAAAAGCCGCCGCGCCGCGGAACTCCATCGCGCGTCATTCTCTCGCACGTCAGGTGCACGATGCGTGCCTGTGCCTGCACGTGCAGCGCGCGGCCCGCGCGCTGGCGCGCCGTTTCGACGAGGCGTTCCGGCCGCTCGGCATCACGCACGGCCAGTTCTCGTTGCTGATGTCGCTCAATCGTGACGCGCCGGCGCGGATCGGCGCCATCGCCACGTTGCTGGCGATAGATCGCACGACGCTCACCGCCAACCTGAAGCCGCTGGCGCGGCGTGGCCTCGTCAAGGTGGACGTCGAGCCGGACGACCGCCGCAGCCGCATGCTCGCGTTGACGCCGGCAGGACGCAAGCTGCTCGCGACCGCGCTTCCGATCTGGAAGCGCAGTCATGGCGAGCTCGAGCGCAAGATTGCGAATACGTCCGATCCTGATCGCCTGCGTTCGGACTTGCGCGCGCTCGCATGATTCCGGCGGTTGGATTGATCGACGCTCTCACCACGTCATGGCCGGGCTTGACCCGGCCATCCACGTCTTTGGATCGATTCAAAAAGTAAGACGTGGATGCCCGCGACAAGCGCGGGCATGACGAGATCAGTTACGTCGCGCTCGCATGATTCCGCCGCCCGCCCGCGGACTACGCCGCCAGAGCGCCGATGCGCCGCAGTTCGGCGAGCAGTGCAAACATCGGCAATCCGAGGATGGTGAAATGATCGCCCTCGATGCGATCGAACAGCGTGATGCCGATGTTCTCGAGCTGATAGCCGCCGACGCTGCTCATGGCCCCCGCGCCAGCCGCATCGAGATAGGCATCGAGAAACGCGTCGGAAAATTCCCGCATGGTGAGCCGTGCGATACCGCAATGCTCGAACAGGATGGCATCGCCCTGCGCCAGCGCGATTGCCGAATGCAGTGCGTGGGTCTTGCCGCGCAAGGTCAGGAGCTGGGCGCGTGCGGCAGCACGATCCTTCGGCTTGGAGAAGCGTATCTCGCCCAGCGCCAACGTCTGGTCAGCACCGAGCACCAGCCGATTGGGTTGCCGGACCGCGATGGTCCGCGCCTTTTCGCGCGCCAGCAGCGCGGCCACCGCACTCGGGTCGCGTGTCCCGGCATCGCGCTCGATCGTGCGCTCGTCGATATCCGCGGGTTGCGTCTCGACCGGGATGCCGGCGTTGCTCAGCACGATCCGGCGAATTTCGCTCTTCGAGGCGAGCACGAGGGGCCGATCGGCACGCCAGAACGGCATCATTACGCCAGCGGCTGGCGGCGGCGTTCGGCCAGTAGGCTCAGCACAGCCGCGGCGGTTTCTTCGATCGAGCGGCGGGTCACGTCGATCGACGGCCAGTTGTGCTTGGCGCACAGCTTGCGCGAGACTGCGACCTCTTCGGCCACCGCCTTACGATCGATGTACTGATCATCGTCGTTATGGGCGTTAAGGCCGAGAAGGCGGTTCTGCCTGATCTGCACGATCCGCTCGGGGCTGGCATAGAGCCCGACGACGAGGGGCTTTGACAGCACTTCGACATGACGCGACACGTCGACACCCGGCACCAGCGGGACATTGCCGGTCTTCACGCCGCGATTCGCCAGATAGATCGACGTCGGGGTCTTCGACGTGCGCGACACGCCGACCAGGACGACATCGGCCCCTTCGAGATCGTCGAGATGCTGGCCGTCGTCGTGCAGCATCGTGTAATTGAGCGCGTCGATGCGCTTGAAATATTCGGCATTGAGCGTGTGCTGCGCGCCGACGCGGTGCGAGGTCTCGGTGCCCAGATAGGACCGCAGCAGTTGCAGGACCGGGCCGAGGATCGACAGGCACGGCAGACTTAGGTCGCGGCAGTGGTTTTCTAGGCTTTCCACCAGGTCGTCCTCAAGCAGCGTATAGAGGACGATCCCCGGCTCTTCGGCGATCTCGGCCAGCACCCGGTCGAGCTGCTTCTGGTTACGCACCAGCGGATAGACGTGCTCGACCGGCTGGACCTTGGAATATTGCGCGCTCGCAGCCCGTGCGACCGTGATCAAGGTCTCGCCGGTCGAGTCCGAAATCAGGTGCAGATGAAAGTAGGTGCCGGCGTGCGAGGTCATCGAAACCGATCGGGACAAGCTGTGGGTTCCTGGGGAGGAGGGCACGACGCCTGGCCGGAGGCAAGCCTCGGGCGGGATAAAGCCGGGGTCGTATCCACACCACTCCCTCGGGGACAGGGTCGGGGACGACTCCGCGGCAAAGTGGGAAAATGTGAATAGCCCATCGAAACAGCCACGGCCGACCTGGAAGGACTTCCGAAATCCCGCCGATTCGGACACCTCAAGGACAATCTCGCCGTCACCCACAGCAATGGATCTGCAGCCGATACTGACACGGGCTATGTGAATTGAAATGTATGAGTCTAATCAACCGCCTAACAACTACAGACCTAGAGTCTTTAAGATTTAAGTTTGGTAGGGAGGTGCCTGTGCGTATCGCGGTCGCACTCTTGGTTCTGGTTGCCGCCGTAGGGCTCCTGGCCTGGTGGCACCCGTCAGGGCTTTATCCCTGGTTCAAGGCCTTTCATATCATCGCGATCATCGCCTGGATGGCCGGGATGCTCTATCTGCCGCGGCTGTTTGTTTATCATTGCAGTGCAGAAATCGGCTCGCAGCAATCGGAAACCTTCAAGGTGATGGAACGGCGGCTGCTCACCGTGATCATCAATCCGGCGATGGTGCTGAGCTGGGTGTTTGGACTGTGGCTTGCCTACGAGGGTGGATTTTTCCGCAGCGGTTGGTTTCACGGCAAGTTCGTGCTGGTGCTGGCGCTCTCGGGAGTGCATGGGCTGTTCGTCCGCTGGGTGCGCGACTTTGCCGCCGACCAGAACCGGCATACGGAGAAATTCTATCGAATTATCAATGAAGTACCGACGCTCCTGATGATCGGGATCGTGCTGCTCGTGGTGCTCAAGCCGGGCTGACGCCATGCACGGTCGTGGACAGTTTTAGGCTTGGCCCTTGCGTATTGGGCCAGCTTTTCATATGTTCGGAATATCTCCCTAGACGCAGGCAGATGCATTCGAGGACCGGCCCCGGATAAGGGAAACCGGCCCCAGCATCGGGCCTAAGGCTTGCCGCCCCCCGCCCAAGACCTGCGAACACCCTCCCCTCCAGTACTCAATCGGCTTTTTTGTACACGCCGATTACTTCCATAGGACGACCCGCATGCGGGAAATGAAACTCCAAGACCTCAAGGCCAAGACCCCGGCCGAGCTTGTCTCTTTTGCCGAAGAGCTCGAAGTCGAAAACGCCAGCACCATGCGCAAGCAGGAGCTGATGTTCGGCATCCTCAAGCAGCTCGCAGTCCGCGAAACCGACATCATCGGCGAAGGGGTGGTCGAAGTTCTCTCCGACGGCTTTGGCTTTTTGCGCGCGCCGGAAGCGAACTATCTGCCCGGCCCGGACGATATCTACGTCTCGCCCTCGCAGATCCGCCGCTTCGGATTGCGCACCGGCGACACCGTCGAGGGCGAAATTCGCAGCCCCAAGGACGGCGAGCGCTACTTTGCGCTGCTCAAGGTCAACACCATCAATTTCGAGGACCCCGAGAAGGCCCGCCACAAGGTCAACTTCGACAACCTCACGCCGCTCTATCCGGACGAGCGGCTCAAGATGGAACACGAGGACCCGACCCGGAAGGACCTCTCGCCGCGCGTCATCGACATCGTGGCGCCGATCGGCAAGGGCCAGCGCGCGCTCATCGTGTCGCCGCCGCGCACCGGCAAGACCGTGCTGCTGCAGAACATCGCGCACGCCATCACGGCCAACCATCCGGAATGCTTCCTGATCGTGCTGCTGATCGACGAGCGGCCGGAGGAAGTGACCGACATGCAGCGCTCGGTGAAGGGCGAGGTCGTCTCCTCGACCTTCGACGAGCCGGCGACGCGCCACGTGCAGGTCGCCGAGATGGTGATCGAGAAGGCCAAGCGCCTGGTCGAGCACGGCCGCGACGTGGTGATCCTGCTCGACTCGATCACGCGCCTCGGCCGCGCCTACAACACGGTCGTGCCGTCGCTCCGGCAAGGTGCTGACCGGCGGCGTCGACGCCAACGCGCTGCAGCGGCCGAAGCGCTTCTTCGGCGCCGCGCGCAACATCGAGGAAGGCGGCTCGCTGACGATCATCGCCACCGCCCTGATCGATACCGGCAGCCGCATGGACGAAGTCATCTTCGAAGAATTCAAGGGCACCGGCAATTCGGAAATCATCCTCGACCGCAAGGTGGCCGACAAGCGCACCTTCCCGGCGATGGACATCACGCGCTCCGGCACCCGCAAGGAGGAGCTGCTCGTTCCGGCGGATCAGCTCAAGAAGATGTACATCCTGCGCCGCATCCTCAATCCGATGGGCACGATGGATGCGATCGACTTCCTGCTCGACAAGCTGCGCAACACCAAGAGCAACGGCGACTTCTTCGAGTTCGATGAACGCGTAATTAGCGCGGGTACTTATAAATCCGGCACGGTGCTGTCCGCTTCGCTCTGTTGCGGACACCACCATGCTGGCGACTTATCGTGTAAGCTCGCAGGCATGAAACGCAAACGATCGCAGCTTCGGCAGCCTTCGCTCGCTGTGGCGCAATTTTTGTGGCCTGCGGGACTACTGCTCGTCCTATTGTCGTCGCAGACAGCCGCGCAGGACATTCGCGGGCTGGAGCTCTGCACGGCCGAGACGCGGATGGAGCGTCGTACCGGATGCCTGCAGGCCAATGTCGAGTTTCTCCACCAAACGCTGACCAAGCTGGCGCGCGAGAGCCAGGAGAAGATCACCGCCACCAACCGCGATCTTGCCGCTGCCCGCGCCGAAATCGCCACGCTCAAGTCGGCAATGGAGAAACTGGATGGCGAGCTGAAGCAAATGAAGGCGAAGGCCGAACCCGGCGGCAAGAAGTAGGCAGCAGCCATGTGGTCTCGTTTGCTCGCTATCGCTTTGCTCCTGCTGCCCGCCCAGGCTCTGGCCGGCGTCAAGGAGGACGTCGCGACGCTCGCTCCGCCGGGATTGGTGCTCGTGCTGGACGCCGACGGCAACGAGCTGGTGGCTCAGAACACCGATGAGCCCTTCGTCCCGGCCTCGGTCACCAAGATCGTGACGGCCTGGCTGGCGGTGGAGGTCCTCGGCGGCGACTACCGCTTCCAGACCCGCTTCTACCTCGACGACAAGCGCCTGCTCTACGTGCGCGGCGGCGGCGATCCCTTCCTGATTTCGGAGGAGCTGGCGCCGCTCGCGACCGGGCTGGTCGCAAAGATCGGCAAGGAGCCGATCACCGGCATCGTGATCGACGCGAGCTACTACCCTGCGAAGCTGCGCATCCCGGGCATCGCGGACACCGACAAGTCCTACAATGCGCCGAACTCCGCGCTGGCGGTGAATTTCAACACGATCTACGCCACGCGCAGCGGCGAGGCAGTGCGCTCCGGCGAGAAGCAGACGCCGATCACTCCGCTCGCGATCAGCCAGTTCCGGCTGCGAGGCCCCGCTAACGGAGGCGGCCGCATCAGCCTGAGCCAGGACCCAACCGTGAGCCTGCAATATGCCGGCGAGCTGATCGCCGCGTTCATCGAGCAGGCCGGCGGCAGCGTGCAGGGCAAGGTTTCGATCGGAGCCGTGCCCGCGGGACTGGAGCCGGTCTACGTTCACCGGCAGTCGCGCACGCCTTTCCGAGATCCTCGTCGAGCTGCTGCGCGCGTCGAACAACTACATCGCCAACCAGGTCTTCCTGGAGATCGGCGGACATCGCCTGGGCGGGCCGGTCAGCCTCGAGAAGTCACTCCAGGTCGCGAACGAGATGCTCGCCGCGCACGGCCTCGCCCAGGACATCCATATCGAGGAAGGCTCGGGCATCAGCCGCAACAACCGATTTACCGCCCGCGGCCTCGCCAAACTGCTCGAGCTCTTCGCGCCCCACGCCGACCTGTTGCGCGGCCATGACGGCGGCATGAGCAAGACCGGCAGCATGGACGGGGTCCGCACGCTCGCGGGCTATGCCGATACCAAAAGCCACGGGCGGGTGCGTTTCGTCATCTCGCTCGCGAGCAATGACAACGACCTGCGCTTCCAACTGCTCCGGGCTATTCAGTCCGGGCTGTAGCGCGGAGTTAAGGTTCGGGCGGGTTCACCCACCGTCAATGTCCGCTACTGATCCAATAGCTACCGAGTCAACGCGGAGCCGCAGAGCGACGCGAAATGCCATAACCGGACTCTATGCACCGCAGCAAAAAGCCATGAGCTATTCGATCACCTCGTCCGCACGGGCGAGCAACATCGGCGGTACTTCGAGGCCGAGCGCTTTTGCGGTTTTAAGATTGATCGCCAGCTCGTACTTCGTCGGCGCCTGCACTGGCAAGTCGTACGGCTTCTCGCCTTTGAGGATACGATCGACGTATGAAGCCGCCCTTGGATATTGCTCGACTTGATGGGGACCATAAGAGACTAGACCGCCGGCGCCGACGAAATATCGGAACGGATAGACCGTGGGTAGATTGTGCCGCGCCGCTAATTCGATAATTGAACGCGGATTATGGCGCCCGAAAGCCACTGGCGGTAACAATAAGCCCACCATTTGGCTCGCGGGCGAATGCAACGATTCCCCGTTCGACTTCGCTGGCATCGCGCAGGTTGATGGTGCTGAGTTCGAATCCTGATGGGCGCCACGGTCTGAACCGCTGCGAACTGGCCGATCCCCGATGCAAGTGCAGAATCCCTAAGCACCGCTACCCGCTTCACGCTTGGTGCGATGTCTTTGAGCAGTTCCAGCCACTTTCCGCTGAGCGCATACTCGAATACTGTAAAGCCGGTAACTTTGCCACCCGGACGGGGCATGCTCGCAACGATGCCCGATCCCACCTGGGTCGATAACGGCGACAAAGACGATCGGCACGTCGCGAGAGACTTGTTGTAGCGCAATCACAGGATCGGTCGTGGCGCCAAGAAGCACGTCGGGTGTGAGCGCGGCTAATTCGCTCGCGTGCCTAAGGTAGCGCTCACGATCCCCCGCACCCCAGCGGATATCGATTTGCACATTGCGGCCCTCGATCCAGCCTAAGTCCCGCAGAGCGTTTCTGAATCCCGCAACTGATCTTTGTGCTGCCGGATCGCTCTCGGCGAGATTAAGCAGAATGCCGACGCGCTTTCACTCTTTCGTTCTGCTGTGCGCGCGCAATACGGGGCCAAACCGCCGCTGCCCCACCAAGAAGGGTGGTGAACTCACGCCGATCCATGGCTCCCCTCCTCAGGCCGAGAGCCGCACACTACCATACGGTTGCGCGAGAAGGCCGCTGTGCAGTGCGGCAAAATTGATCATCGAATGGCAGAGATGGGTCATTCGCGACCGTAGCTGGTCAGCTCGCTGATGGCTCGATGTCCGGTACGCTCCCGTTAGCGACCGCTCCGGCTTTGCGCGGCAAGTCGGTGCGATGGGCCAAAGGCGACGTTGGTTTCAGGAAGCTGAATTCGGACACGTTCCTGCGTTCAGATCCGGCGAATGGCGATCCTCGCAAAGGCATGCCATTTCGATTTCTCGATGTAGACGCGCAGGTAGATTTTGTCCGGGGCGTGGCCCATCTGGTGTTCCAGAATGATCTGAACTTCTTTTTCGGTCGTGTAGTACGCCTCGAACAGGCTAGGCGTCATGTTCGGCGTACACGGACTGCCGACACAGATGACGCCGGGATCCTCATTGGCGATGGCCCGCATATTGGATGGGTCCATCTTCACCTTCGGGTCGCAGGTTCGCAGCCGGCAATAACCGGCTGCGGCGGGTGATCGCACGGTGGTCATCTCGGGCGGTTCATCGCCGGAATTGTACGTCGACATCGAGAACCCGGTGATGTGATACGAGCCCGGCGCGAGCGTGATCGCGCCGGTTTTGAAGTCGCACCGGATACGGTCGCCCCGTTGCGAGTTGACGTCGGTAAACATTCGGGTGTTGAAACCCGGCGTCATCATTTTGGTGTCGGGCGAGAACTCGGTGAATACAGCGTAGTCCTGTCCCTGCATCGTCATTTGCCTTGCACAGCATGTCTCAGACACCCAATACCGCAATCGCCGTCGTTGGCATCGATATCGGCAAGAACTCATTTCACATTGTTGGCCACGATGAGCGCGGTGCAATCGTGCTGCGTCAGAAGTGGTCGCGTGGCCAGGTGGAAGCACGCTTTGCCAACATGCCGCCGTGCCTAGTGGGCATGGAGGCCTGCGTTGGCGCGCATCACCTGAGCCGCAAGCTCGCACTGCTTGGTCACGATGCCCGGTTGATGCCGGCCAAATATGTCCGTCCATATAGCAAGGGGCAGAAGAACGACTTCAATGATGCCGAAGCGATTGCCGAAGCGGTGCAGCGTCCGACGATGAAGTTCGTGGCGACGAAGACCGCCGAACAGCTCGACCTACAGGCACTCCACCGAGTGAGAGAGCGACTGGTCAGCCAGCGCACCGGCATCATCAATCAGATTCGGGCCTTCCTGCTGGAGCGCGGCATTGCGGTGCGGCAGGGGTTACGGTTTTTGCGTGCCGAGCTGCCGCGCATCCTAGCCATGCCACCCGATGTCCTGTCGCCACGTATGGCGCGGATCATCGAAGACCTAGCGGGCGACTGGCGCCGGCTTGACGAACGGGTCGAGGGTTTGTCGAGTGAGATCGCAGCCATCGCGCGCCAAGATTCCGGTTGCGAGCGGCTGATGAGCGTGCCCGGCATCGGGCCAATCATCTCCAGCGCGATGGTGGCGGCGATCGGGGCTGGAGATGCATTCTCCAAAGGCCGCGACTTCGCCGCCTGGCTGGGGCTCGTCCCGAGACAGATGTCGACCGGGGACCGCACGGTCCTGGGCAAGATATCGAAGCGCGGCAATCGCTACCTGCGCGTGCTGTTCGTGCAGGCGGCATGGGTCGTGTTGATCAAACCCAAGAGCTGGGAGCGTCACGGACTCAAGCCCTGGATCGAGGCGGCCAAGAAGCGGCTGCACCGCAACGTGCTGGCGATTGCGCTCGCCAACAAGCTGGCTCGTATCGCCTGGAGCGTTCTGGCGCGGGGTCGGAGCTTCGAGGCGTGCAAGATCGATGAGGTCACCGCCCAGCCCGCTTGATCATCGAGCGCGAGAAGGTCGGAACGAAGCGTCGGCCATCGGATCGATCACGGGAACCAAGCAAAATGAGGAGCGCGCTATGATGTAGACACGCTTACCTGCCGAGGTCTGCGAGAGGACGAGACGAGATGGAGGTTCGGTCTTCCCGGCGCATGCGAACACTGGTGACCCGAATGGCCCGTTGAGGCCGGTCCGCTAATGAGATCGCACGCGCGCTGATATCCATGATGGCCAGGAGCCTAAACGCTCCAATCAAAGGCCGGATACATTGATGCAAGACCGCATACCGCCAGCTCGGCAATATCCACTTGCAACGCACGGCCGGACCAGCGGCGCCGTAGCCGGAACGGCGGCTATTCGATCTGCGCGGCGAATTGTTCGCGAAACACCCGATAGCCCTTCGGCGTAATGAGCACGGCGCGGGTGCCGTCCATTCGGCGGATCCATCCGTTGCTGAGACTCAGGTCGCACAGCGCGGCCCCGACGGCCCCGGCGAGATGCGGCCGACGCTCGCTCCAATCGAGACACGGCCGGCAGAGTACCCGCTTGGCGCGGGGCGCGAGCATGCCGCCGACATCGATTCCGATCCGGCCGAGAAATGCCGTACCGGCATCGGTGATGATCCCGGCGTCGCCGGCGAACTCCGCATATCCGTGCGCCACCATCGCGTCGGCCAGCGCGACGCCGAGACGGCCGGCCAGATGGTCGTAGCAGGTCCGCGCGGTTCGCAGCGCGGCATCGCGTGGACCGGTGGCGAATCGCTTGCGGGATGGCGGCAGAGCCGACGCGACCTGCATCATGCTTTCCAGCATGTGCGCGACGGCGGGCGTCGCGAGCCGGTGGTAGCGGTGCCGCCCCTGCCGTTCGACGCTGAGGAGCCCGATCGCCGTCATGCGATTCAGATGACCGCTGGCGGTCTGCGGCGTGATGCAGGCGACGCGCGCCAGCTCCGACGCCGTGAGTGCGCGGCCGTCCATCAAGGCGTGCAGCATTCCGGCCCGGCCAGGGTCCCCGACGACGGCCGCGACTTCGGCAAGCATGGCGTTGCTGGTCATCGCGCGGTCTCCTTCCCGTCATTGCGAGCCGAAGGCGAAGCAATCCAGAACGGATACAGATAGCGAGCGCACGGACGATCGGATTGGTTCGTCGCTTGCGCTCCTCGCAGTGACGGTCGCGGTGCTTGACGCCGACCCATCCTGATAGCCTGGCATTCCCCCCAGTCTAGATCAGGTCCGGTAGGAATGTTTCGGTCATCGCCGAAGCATTCCTTGGTTTTTTGCGGCAGATTGCGCCGATGCCGAGTGAACGCGCGAACGGGTGGCAGTCTTGCAGCGAGAAGATCGCGGTGACCGCAGCGCCTGCCCAGATTCTACGGATGGCGCGTGGTCGGCGCGGCGTTCGTGCTGGCGGTGTTCGGCTGGGGGTTGGGATTCTACGGGCCGCCGGTGTTCTCTGCATGCAGTACGTGAAACACGCGGATGGCCGCTGGCGCTGGTGTCGGCTGCTGTCACCGTGCACTTTCTGATCGGCGCGATCGCGGTCGCCAATCTGCCGAAGCTCTATCGCCGCTTCGGCATGGCGGCGGTCACGAAGGCCGGGGCGCTTTCCATCGGCACCGGGGTCTTCGCATGGGCCGTTGCGTCGGAGCCGTGGCAGCTCTTTGCCGCGGCGCTGTTGAGCGGCGTGGGCTGGGCCGCGATGGGGGCGGCGGCGATCAACGCCGTGGTCTCGCCGTGGTTCGTGCGCCGGCGGCCGGCGGCGCTTTCCATGGCGTACAACGGCGCGAGCATCGGCGGCGTGGTGTTCTCCCCGCTCTGGGTCGTGGCGATCGGGTTCGCGGGTTTTCCCGTCGCGGCGGCGGCGATCGGCATCGTGACGGTGGTTACGGTCTGGATCGTCGCCGGGTTGATGTTCTCGAAGTCGCCGCAGCAGATGGGATTGGCGCCGGACGGCGATCCGCTCGGTAGTCATGCTGCCGCTGTTGCGGTTAGCTCGCCCTCCGAGAAGCCGCTTCCGGGCCGTGCAGCTCTGGCGCGACCGCCGGTTCGTCACGCTGTCAGCCGCGATGGCGTTGGGCTTGTTCGCGCAGATCGGGCTGATCGCGCACCTGTTCTCGTTGCTGGTGCCGGCGCTCGGCACGCAATGGGCGGGCCTCGCCATGGCGGGGGCAACCGCCGCCGCGATCGCGGGCCGCAGCTTCGTCGGCTTGATGATGCCCGCCGGGGCGGACCGGCGGCTGGTGGCGGCTTTGAGCTATGGCGTGCAGATCGCGGGAGCGATCGCGTTCGTGGTCGCGGCCGGGACGAGCGTTCCGCTGCTGCTGATCGGCATGTTGCTGTTCGGTGTCGGCATCGGTAACGCCACGTCGTTGCCGCCGCTCATCGCGCAGGTGGAATTCGCCAGAGACGATGTGGCGCGGGTCGTTGCGTTGATTGTGGCGATCGCACAAGGCGCCTATGCGTTCGCGCCGGCGGCGTTCGGCTTGGTGCGGGAAATCACGGTCGCGCCGGTTCATGATCCGGCGGCGCCGTATGTGTTCGTCAGCGCGGCGGTGCTCCAGCTCCTGGCGATCGGCGCGCTGTTGATCGGCCGGCGGCGATAAGCACCGGCATCACTTGTAGAACCGGATCTCCTTTACGCGCGACGACAAGCCGAGCGCATCCAGGCAGGCGTTGGGGTTGCCGGGCGTACAGGCGGTCACGTCGTTGACCAGGATCGCGCCGATCGCCTTGCAATCGGTATCGACCAGAAACGCACGCACGCTGGTCTTCATCGGCCGGATCGGGCCCATCTCGGTGATGAGCCGGCGCGAGATGCTGCCGTCGGTGCCGAAGACTACGAGATCGAGCTTCAGGCTTTCCAACCCCGCATCGCCCTTGTTCTCGACGACGAAGTTCATGCGGCAGCGGTTCTCCGACCCCTCGACGCTGTTGAGATCGATCGTGAGCTTTTCGTCGGCCGCAACGGCGTTGAACGGGAGCAGCACGTGAAGTGCGATGAGCGCACGCATGACGCCACGCATGTGAGTCTCCAATGTCGGCTCGCTCCGGATGCCCCGGCCGTGAGTTCATAAACCGAGTCATTTGTGCGCGGCAAGCCGCCGCACAAACGGTGCGCTGGAATCGTTCTGAAGTTGCGGTGTCATCTAACCGCGCGTCGCCGCGACCGCCGCCGCGATGTCATCGGGACGCGTCACCGGCAGCGAGCAGGTCTCGCCCACGCAGACGAAGGCGGCCGCCGAGGTGACGGCCTTGATCTTGTCCTGCGCAGGGTGCGAGGGCGCGAAGCGTCGCGGCATTCGGCGCATGCAGCACGACGCGGTCGAGGAACGGCAGCCGGCGCGCCGCGGCGAGCAGAGCATCGGCGCCCTCCCCGTCGCCCACGACGACGACCTCGGCGCCGCGCAGCCGCAGATCGAGTGCATTGAGCAACGCGAGATGGCCGAACACGTTCTCGCCGGCGGCGGCGAGGATGCCGTCGAACAGCCGGTCGGCCTGTTCGCGCCAGGCGTGCTGGCCGGTCAGCACGGCGAGCCGCAGGAGGTTCTGCGCGGCGACCGCGTTCAGGTTCGGGATCGCGTCGTCGGTGGTCGCGCCGGGCCGCACCACCAGACCCTCGGCGTCGTCGGCGGTGAAGAAGTATCCGCCATTGGCCGAGTTGGCGTAGTGGCGGTCGAGCGTCGCCTGCCAGGCGAGCGCCCGTTCGAGATAGCCGTGTTCGCCGGTCGCCTCATGCAGCGCGAGCGCGGCGCGGATCATTGCGGCATGATCGGAGGCAAGACCGGGAAACAGCAGCCGCCCCTCGCGCCAGGAATGGCCGAGCCGGTCGCCGCGCGCCATGTGGCCGGCGATGAACATGAAGGCCTTGGCGGCATGCTGCAGCCATGCCGGCTCGCCGAACGCCGTGCCGGCATTGGCGAGCGCCGCGATCATCAGGCCGTTCCAGTCCGCCAGCACCTTGTCGTCGAGGCCCGGACGCACCCGTTTGCTGCGCAGCATGAGCAGCTTGTCTCGCAGCGGAGCGAGTCGTTGCTCATCCTCCATGCTGCGCGGTAAGTGCTTGAGCCGATTCAGAATATTGTGACCTTCGAAGTTGCCCTCGGCGGTCACGTCGTAGTGTGCAGCAAAGAACGCCGCGTCGTCCTTGCCGAGCGCGCTTTCGATCTCGGCGAGCGACCAGACATAGAACTTGCCCTCCTCGCCTTCCGAGTCGGCATCGAGCGACGCCGAGAACGCGCCGCCCGTCTGTCGTCATCTCGCGTTCGAGCCAGCGCGACCGTCTCGTAGGCGCGCCGCCGGAATAGGTCATTGGCCGACCGCTGCCAGGCGAGCGCCAGTAGCTCGAGCAGCTGCGCGTTGTCGTACAGCATCTTCTCGAAGTGCGGCACCAGCCATCGGTCATCGACCGAGTAGCGCGAGAAACCGCCGCCGAGATGGTCGTAGATGCCGCCCTCGCACATCCGCGCCAACGAGAGCTGCGTGGCGGCGAAATAGCGCGCGTCGTTGCTGCGCTGCCCGGCCCGCCAGAGGAATTCCAGCATCGACGGCTGCGGGAATTTCGGCGCCCCGCGCATGCCGCCGTTGACCGGGTCGATCATGCCGCCGATCTGCGCGGCCGACGCGGTTGAGCTCGCCGACGCCGATCACGGCCTTGCCGGCGGGCCGCGCGGTTTCGGCGAGCCGCGTCATCAGCGCGGTGGTGTTCTGCTCGACGCTCTGCGGCTCCTGGCGGAACACGCGCTCGACCTCGCGCAGCACCTGGACGAACGCCGGCTTGCCGTAGCGCGCGGTCTTCGGGAAATACGTGCCGCCCCAGAACGGCTCGCCCGCGGGCGTGAGAAACATCGTCAGCGGCCAGCCGCCGTGCTCGCCCAGATGATGCAGCGCCGCCATGTAGATTTGGTCGATGTCCGGCCGCTCCTCGCGATCGACCTTGATGTTGACGAACAGCTCGTTCATCACGGCGCGCGGTCGCGTCGTCCTCGAAGCTCTCGTGCGCCATCACGTGGCACCAGTGGCAGGCCGCATAGCCGACCGAGAGCAGGATCGGCTTGTTGGCGTTCTTCGCCTGCGCCAGCGCCTGCGGACCCCACGCCCACCAGTCGACCGGATTGTGCTGGTGCTGCAGGAGATAGGGCGAGGTCTCCTGCGCGAGGCGGTTGGTGTGCGTGGTGTCGGGTGCGGACGTCATGCCGGGATAATGCCTCGCCCGGCGGATCGTTCAAAGCGTCATTTCCGTGCGAACCGAAAGTCCGGAGCGCTTCGCGTTGCGTTCAGGGCGTGATATCATGTTGATATGACGAAATTGCTGGAACAGGGCATCGAGGCCATTCGAGCGTTGCCGGCCGATCGGCAGGATTTGGCGGGCGAATTGCTGCTGCAACTCGCAGATCATTCGCCGCGATACACACTGACCGTCGAGCAGATTGAAGAGTTGAAGCTCGCGTTGGCGGAAGCGGATCGCGGGGAATTCGCGACCGATCACGAGATGACCGAAACCTGGAAAAAATTCGGTCTATGAGGTTGCGGTACACGCGGCGGGCCCGCCGGCATCTTGAATCGATTGCCGAATATATAACTGGAGCACAACCCGACCGCGGCACGCCGGGTCGGCGAACGGATACGAGAGATCGCCGCGTTGCTTGGCAAGTTCCCTCTCATGGGACACGGCGGCGTACTTGCGGGCACGCGGGAGATGAGCGTTCCAGGGCTGCCGTACATTATCGTCTATCGAGTTGACGATGACGCGATCACAATTCTTGGTGTGTATCACGGCAGGCAATTGCGCCCTGGACAAGTCCGTCCGCGTGGCAGTTCGCGATAATCAAAACATGCAGCGCGTCGTCACCAGCAGCGTGAACGGATCGAGCTGGAAGTCGTCTTCGAGATTTTCGCCCGAACAGGCCGAGCCAGCGCTGCTGCGCCGCGTAGGCGAGCTGCTCGCGCGCCTGCGGGCATTCGAATTTCGTGCCGGCGAGAGTTTGCAGATGGTGCACCATCTCGTGCACGAGGATCGAAGCTTCCGCCGGCGATTCTCCCCTCCAGTCCTCCGGCAGGTAGATGGTGCGCTCGAGGCTGTCATAGACCGCGACGGTCTCGCGGCCGGTGTCGGCGGCCGGCTGCCCTTGCGTCGCGAGCACATCGCGATTGCGCCGCGCCGTGATCAGCCAGGCGGGCGCAAGCTTGACGTTCGGCAGCGCGTCGCTCGGCGCGAGCTCGAAGTTCGACGACAGCCAGGTGACGATCGATGCGAGCTGGGCCGGCGAAGGCGCATGGCCGGCCTGCTGCGTGCCGGCGATACGGACCCTGTCGTTCGTCTCGACCGCCGGCGCTTGCGTCTGCGACTCCGCCGGCATCTGCGTCGGCAGCGGTCGCTCGGCGGCGTGCGACGTCGTCAGGTCGCGGCGATGATGATGGTCCCGGCGAGTGCGAAGTGCGTGCATCAGATCCTCCATGGAGTTGACGCAAGAGCTACCAGCCGTCGGCGCAAACGCGTGTGAAGTGGCTCACAGTCGGCGCAAGCTGCGAGCGTGCAGCCGTCATCGGCTGCAACGCGCGCGCGAGCTTTTCGGGCCTTGCGGACTCGTTACGGCTCCGGGCGATGCAAGCCGCACGCCATGCGCCGGAGTTACCCCATAGCTGCGATATGAGCGGCTGACCGTCATGCCCGGCCTTGGGCCGGGCATCCGCGTCTTCGTTGAAAGCGATAGCAAAGACGTGGATGGCCGGGACAGGCCCGGCCATGACGGATGGACGAGCGCGCGCTGTCCTTTGCTCGCCTACGACATGGATTAGTCGGAAGAGTGCGACCGTCGCTTTGCTAACAGTGCTTCGACTGGCGCAAGGTTTTGCCGTGCCAGCTTGACATAGTAACTGGCGTTTGCCGGCTCGAAGACCTCAAGCGCCGCGCGATAAGCCGCGACCGCCTCGTCGAGCCGCGCGGTGCTGCTTTCGTGTCCGCTTAGGATTGCGAGCGCATAATCGGCCGCTGCGTGTGAGCCGCGCGTGTACGGGTTCGCGATAGGGCTTGAGGTCGAGCCCGGTCGAACTGAGAAACAGATCGAGCACCTTGCGTGCCATCTGCGGTGGTTCTCAGTCTGCTCCCTCCCCCGCTTGCGGGGAAGGGTCGGGGAGGGGGAAGGCTTGCGCGAATCCTGGTGCATGCCCCCTCCCTGTCCCTCCCCCGCAAGCGGGGGAGGGGACGCAAGTGGCGCGCGCGTGGTTCAATTCAGCCTCCGTCATTTTCGGATGCGTTGGCGCGCGTTACACGACCCAAGGCCCGGTGCCGACGTGTCCATGTGTCCGCAGCATTTGCCCGGTTGCCTTATGCGGCGCATTGTCCCGCCGGTTGCAATAATGTCATGCCTTTCTTCTTGTCCCGCAACCGCCTTCGCGCCATCGCTGTATGATGCCCCCTCCCCGCCCCACCATCTTCGCCCTCTCCTCCGGCCGGCCGCCGTGCGCGATCGCGGTGATCCGCGTCTCGGGGCCGGATGCGCGCGTCGCGCTGGAGCAGATGATCGGCCGCGTGCCGCCGCCGCGGGTCGCGAGCTTCGCGCGGGTGCGCGATCCGGCATCGGGCGAGACGATCGACGAGGGGCTGGCGCTCTGGTTTCCGGGGCCGAAGAGCGAGACCGGCGAGGACATCGCCGAGCTGCAAATCCACGGCGGCCGCGCGGTGGTCGCCGCGACCTTGGCGGCGCTCGGCCGGCTCGAAGGCTTCCGCCATGCCGAGGCCGGCGAGTTCACCCGCCGCGCGTTCGAGAACGGCCGGCTCGATCTCACCGCCGTCGAGGGGCTCGCCGACCTGGTGGCGGCGGAGACCGACGCGCAAAGAAAGCAGGCGCTGCGGCAGATGCAGGGCGAGTTCGCGCGCGTCGCCGAAAGTTGGCGCACACGTTTGATCGAGGCGCGCGCCCTGCTGGAGGCCGGGATCGATTTTGCCGACGAGGGCGATGTGCCGGCGGGCCTCGCCACGCAGGCGCTCGGCATCATCCGGCCGGTGCTGGACGAGCTCGCGGCAGCGCGGCGCGGGCAGGGCGAGCGGTTGCGCGACGGGTTGCAGATCGTCGATCGCGGGACCGCCCAACGTCGGCAAGTCGACGTTGCTCAACCGGATCGCGCAGCGCGACGTGGCGATCGTGTCGCCGTATGCCGGCACCACGCGCGACGTGCTGGAGGTGCATCTCGATCTCGGCGGCTACCCGGTGACCTTGCGCGACACCGCGGGGATTCGGCCAACGGACGACCCGGTCGAGCAGGAGGGGGTGCGGCGGGCGCGGGATTCGGCGGCGGCGGCGGACCTGGTGTTGTGGGTGCTGGACGCGACCGCGATCGATGCGGATGCGGTGGCCGAGGCGACTGCGCAGGCGGATGCCGGCGCAGGTACGGCTGTGGTTGGTGGTCAACAAGATTGACCTCATGGAGCGGAGTGCCGAGGTCGTGCAGGCGGGCGCCTTGCCTCCAGCCGTTCGTCCCCGCGAAGGCGGGGACCCAGGCTTTGAAGGCGCAATCGATCGTGCTGGCCTCTCCGCCGGTCATCCCCGCGCAAGCGGGGATCCAGGACCGGCCGAGGATGAATTGAGAGGGAAAGGGCTGGATTCCCGCTTGCGCGGGAATGACCGGAGAGAGAGTGCCCTTGGGCAACAAAGAAATGAATATAAATTCACTGAAGATCGACCTTATTTCGCTATTTCCGCCGCTTCCGGCGAAGGAATCGAGCCGTTTCTTGCCGAAATTGCCCGGTTCGCCGAATCGTTCTTCTCGGCGGAACCCATGCTGGTCACCCGCCAGCGCCACCAGCAGATGATCGCCGAGGCCGCCGCGGCTCTTTCGGGGGCCTTGGAGTTGGCCGACGGCGAGGGCGTCGAAGGACGGGAGGAGCTGGTCGCCGAGCAGGTTCGAATCGCGACCCGCGCATTGGAGCGGCTGACCGGCCGGGTCGATGTCGAAGATATTCTCGATGTCATTTTCCGCGATTTCTGCATCGGGAAGTGAGTGGCGGGGAGGGTACCGGCGGCCGATCCCCTTGGCGGTCCGACCGTTAACCATTCATTAACCATTTGGACGATGTTTCACGTGAAACCGCGACGTTGGACGCGGGCTTGGCGGTGGGCTAGAAGCTCGCCGCGGAGCATTCGACAATGGATTTGCGCTTCGACGTCGTTGTGATCGGCGGCGGGCACGCCGGCTGCGAGGCCGCTGCCGCTGCCGCGCGCCTGGGCGCCAGGACCGCGCTGGTGACGCATCGCTTCGCGACCGTCGGGGCGATGTCCTGCAATCCGGCGATCGGCGGGCTCGGCAAGGGCCACCTGGTGCGCGAGATCGATGCGCTCGACGGCCTGATGGGCCGGGTCGCCGACCTCGGCGGCATCCAGTTCCGCGTGCTCAATCGGCGCAAGGGCCCGGCCGTGCGCGGGCCGCGCGCGCAGGCCGACCGCAGGCTCTATGCCGCCGCCATGCAGCAGGCGATCCGCGAGACCGCGAACCTCACGGTGATCGAAGGCGAGGCGGACGATCTGTCGATGGCGGACGGCCGTGATCACCGGACTTGTGCTGACGGATGGGCGCGAGATCGGGGCAGGGGCTGTGGTGCTGACCACCGGCACGTTCCTGCGCGGCCTCATTCATATCGGCGAGCAGCAGACCCCGGCCGGCCGGGTCGGCGAGGCGCCGGCGCTGGGCCTTTCGGCGACGCTGGAGCGGCTGGGCTTCGCGCTCGGGCGGCTCAAGACCGGGACGCCGCCGCGGCTCGATGGCCGCACCATCGACTGGGCGGCGGTCGAAATGCAGCCCGGCGACGATCCGCCCGAGCCGTTCTCGACGCTGACCGAGCGGATCGCCAACCGGCAGGTCGAATGCGGCATCACCCGCACCACCGAGGCGACCCATCGCATCATCCGCGAGAACGTGCATCGTTCGCCGATGTATTCCGGCCAGATCGCTAGCCGGGGGCCGCGTTATTGCCCCTCGATCGAGGACAAGATCGTCCGGTTTGGCGAGCGCGACGGGCATCAGATCTTCCTCGAGCCGGAGGGCCTGGACGATCCGACGGTCTATCCCAACGGCATCTCGACCTCGCTGCCGGCGGAGGTTCAGTCCGCGCTGGTTGCCACCATTCCGGGCCTGGAAAAGGCCCGTATGATCCGGCCGGGCTATGCGATCGAGTACGACCACGTCGATCCGCGCGAGCTCAGGCCGACGCTCGAAACCCACCGGGTCCGCGGGCTCTTCTTCGCCGGCCAGATCAACGGCACGACCGGTTACGAGGAAGCCGCCGCCCAGGGCCTGGTCGCGGGCCTGAATGCCGCGTCAAAGGCGGCTGGGGGAGGCGACATCACGTTCGACCGGGCGGAAGGCTATCTGGCGGTGATGATCGACGACCTGGTCACGCGCGGCGTCACCGAGCCGTACCGCATGTTCACCTCGCGGGCCGAATATCGCCTGACCTTGCGGGCCGACAATGCCGACCAGCGGCTGACCGGCCGGGGCATTGCGATCGGCTGCGTCGGGCCGGTCCGGCATCGACGGCACACGGCCAAGATGGCGGCGCTGGCGGAGGCCCGGGATTACGCCCGGTCGGTCTCCATTACGCCATCCGAGGCGACGCGGCATGGCCTTGAGCTCAACAAGGACGGCCAGCGGCGCACGGCGTTCGAGCTGCTGTCCTACCCGGATATCGGCATCGCCCGCTTGGCGGCAATCTGGCCCCGGCTCAACGAATTCGCCCCGAAAATCGCCGAACAGCTCGAAATCGACGCCAAATACGACGTCTATCTCTCGCGGCAGGCCGCCGATATCGCCGCCTATCGGCGCGATGAAGGGCTCAGCCTTCCCGACGACCTCGATTATGCCGCGCTTCCTGGCCTGTCGAACGAGGCGAAGCAGCGGCTGCAGGCCGTCCGCCCCCGCACCATCGGCCAGGCTGGCCGCATCGACGGCATGACACCGGCCGCGCTGATGCTGCTGGTCGCGCACGTTAAGCGGCGCGAACGGGGCACCAAATCCGCCCATGCAAAAGCCTGAGTCTGCGCTGGCCGCCGACCGCGAACGCGCCCTCGCCCTCACTCCTGTTTCACGTGAAACATTGGCGCGGCTCGACCGGTTCGTCGAACTTCTGCTGGCCTGGCAGAAGACGACCAACCTGATCGCGCCGTCGACGCTCGGGCAAATCTGGACCCGCCACGTCGCGGATTCGCTGCAGATCCGGGAGCTGGCGCCCGCCGCGCGGATCTGGATCGATCTCGGATCCGGTGGTGGATTCCCCGGCATTGTCTTGGCCTGCGCGCTCGCGGACGAACCCGGCGCGGTCGTCCATCTTGTCGAAAGCAACGCCAAGAAGGCCGCCTTCCTGCGGGAGGCGCAGCGGGTCACCGGCGCGGCGGCTGTCGTCCACGCCGAGCGGGTCGAAACGTTCGCCCGAGGATTCACCGGGAAGGCCGACGCGATCACCGCACGCGCGCTGGCGCCGCTGCCGCAGCTTCTTAAGCTTAGCTATCCGTTGTTGGTGAAAACCGGTGCGCAAGCGCTGTTTCCGAAAGGCCAGGACGTCGAGGCGGAATTGCGCGATGCGGCCAAATCCTGGATGATGGAGTACGAGCTTGTCCCGAGCCGCACCGACCCGAAGGGTCGCATCGTGGTTGTTCGAGAATTGCGGCCCCGGAAGGCGTAGAATTTCTCCGGGCCGCGCTCAATTCGGGCCCGCAGACGGACCGCCGATATGAGTGATGTAACTGATTCCACTATGGAATCTGCCTCCGATTTGGAGCCGGCCACGGACCACCAAACGCCGCAGGCCGCCGCGTCGCAAGTACCGCGGCCGGATCGGCGGGCGCCGCGTATTCTGGCCATCGCCAACCAGAAGGGCGGTGTCGGCAAGACCACGACGGCCATCAATCTCGGTACGGCGCTCGCGGCGGTCGGCGAACAGGTGCTCATCGTCGACCTCGATCCGCAAGGCAATGCCTCGACCGGCTTGGGCATCGATCGCAAGAGCCGGAAGCTTTCGACCTACGACGTGTTGATCGGCGAGGCGCCGTTGCGCGAAGCGATCCTCGCGACCGCGGTGCCGCTCCTTTCCATCGCGCCGTCGACCATGGACCTGTCAGGACTCGAGCTCGAAGTGAGCCAGGCGCACGACCGCGCGTTTCGTCTGCGCAACGCGTTGAGCGACTTGAATGCAAACGAAGCGCCGGACCAGACCCACTTCACCTACGTGCTGATCGACTGTCCGCCGTCGCTCAATCTGTTAACCATAAATGCAATGGCCGCCGCCGATGCCGTGCTGGTGCCCATGCAATGCGAGTTCTTCGCGCTCGAAGGATTGTCGCAACTGCTCGAAACGGTCGAACAGGTCCGCTCGGCACTGCATCCCAGGCTGATCATCCACGGCATCGTGCTGACGATGCACGACGCGCGCAACAATCTCTCGAACCAGGTTGTCGCCGATGTCCGTCAGCACAGCGGACACAAGGTCTACGACACGGTGATCCCGCGCAACGTGCGCGTGTCGGAAGCGCCGTCGTTCGGCAAGCCGGTGCTGGTCTACGATCTCAAGTGCGTCGGCAGCGAAGCCTATCTGCGGCTCGCAACCGAAATCATTCAGCGCGAAAAGGAACTGGTGTCGGGTGTGACGCCACCGCCCACGCCACCACTACCGCAATCACACGAACCGGTCGCCGACACATCGTCGCCACCGCCCGATCAAGAGCCAGGCCAAGGCGCTGCGTGATGCTGCGACTTGATGCGTCGGCTGAGCAGGAGCTGTGACCATGGCGGAAGACGGCCGTTCGCGACTGGGACGCGGGCTCGCAGCGCTGATCGGCGATGCCGGCGGCGAAGCGGTTACGGTCGAACGCGGGCGCAATCAACGCCGCGTGCCGATCGAATTCATCAAGCCCAATCCGAAAAATCCGCGGCAGAATTTTTCCGCCGAAGAACTCGACGAGCTCACGGCCTCGATCCGCGAACGCGGCATCATCCAGCCGGTGATCGTGCGCGCCGTGAAGAGCACGAAAGACAATTACGAGATCATCGCCGGCGAGCGGCGTTGGCGCGCCGCGCAGCGCGCCGGACTGCACGACGTTCCCGTTGTCGTGATCGAGGTGAACGACAGCGAGGCGCTCGAGCTTGCCATCATCGAGAACGTGCAGCGCGCCGATCTCAATGCGATCGAAGAGGCCGGCGGTTACCTGGCGCTCGCCGATGACCATCATCGCAGTCACGACGACATCGCGAAGATCGTCGGCAAGAGCCGCAGCCACATCACCAACACGCTGCGGCTGTTGAAGCTGTCCGAGCCGATCAAGGCGTATGTCCGCTCGGGCAAGCTCACCGCCGGTCACGCGCGCATGCTGGTCGGTCAGCCGAACGCCGAAGAGCTCGCCGAGATGATCATCGATCGCGGACTCAATGTCCGGCAGATCGAGGCGCTGGCGCGCAAGAGCGGCAAGGAGCAGGCAAAGGAGATCAAGCCGAAGCGCAAATCAGGCAAGAGCGCCGACACCGTCGCGCTGGAGAAGCGGCTGTCGGATGCGCTCGGGCTACAGGTCAGCGTCGATCATCGCGGCAAGTGGCGGCATGCTGCAGATCCACTATCGCGACCTCGACCAGCTTGAAGCGGTGCTGCACAAGCTGGAAGGCGGGTGAACTATACGCGACCGTCTTAAGTCTCTCGTTGGCATTCAGGTCGTCATGCCCGCGCTTGTCGCGGGCATCCACGTCTTGCTTTACTTGATGCATGAGTGCCTGGGTCTACATCATGACCAACCAGCGCGATGGCACGCTGTACGTAGGCGTAGCGAGCGATCTACCACGACGAGCCTACCAACATCGTGAGGGACTCGTGGATGGCTTCACGAAGCGGTACGGTCTCAAAATGCTTGTCTACTACGAGCAGCACGATGACATTCGAATCGCCATTCAGAGAGAGAAAACTATCAAGCACTGGTCCCGTGCGTGGAAGGTTCGGCTGATCCACGGCATGAACCCGGAATGGGAAGACCTGTACGACAAGCTGTTTTGATGTCGTGGCCTCGTTCGGACCAAAAACGTGGATGGCCGGGACAAGCCCGGCCATGACGTTGAAAGAGGCTCAGCCACAACTGAGAAAGCGCCTCTCAATCACTCCGCGCTGATGCCGGCCGTCTTCGCGACCGCGCGCCACTTCTCGGTCTCGGCCGCGATGAAGGCCGCGAAGTCCTGCGACGAGCCGGGGCTGGCGACGGAGCCGACCTTGGCGAGATTGTCGCGCACGGCTTGCGTCTTCAGCCCGTCGTTCACCGCGGCATGCACCTTCGCGACGATGTCGGACGGCGTGCCGGCGGGCGCCACGACGCCCGACCAGAACGTCATGATGAAGTCCGCAATGCCGCTCTCGACCATGGTCGGAACCTCCGGCAGCTCGGGATGACGCTGCGCGCTGGTGACGGCGAGTGCCTTGAGCTTGCGGTCGCGGATCAGCGGGATGAGGATCGAGACGTCTGGGAACGCCATCTGCGTCTGGTCGCTCAGGATCGCCGTCACCATCTCGGCGCCGCTCTTGTAGGGCACGTGCACGACGTCGATGCCGGCCTTGGCCTTGAACAGTTCGGCGAGCAGTTGCGTCTGGTTGCCGACGCCGGCCGACGCGTAGCTGAGCTTGCCTCGATTGGCTTTGGCGTAGGCGACGAAGTCCTGGATGGTGTTCGCCGGAAAGTTCGCCGGCACCACCAGCACCAGCGTGCTGTCGGCCACCTTGGCGACCGGGGCGAAACTCTTGATCGGATCGTAGCCGGGATTCTTAGTGAGCGCCGGCACGACGCCGAGCGTCGCGCTGGTGCCGATCAGCAGGGTGTAACCGTCAGGATCGGCGGCGGCGACCGCCTTGGTGCCGAGCGCGCCACCGGCTCCCGGCCGGTTCTCGATCACGACGCTCTGTCCGAGCGCAGACTGAACCAACTGCGCAACCAGCCGCGCCGCGACATCGGTCGGGCCGCCGGGGCCGAACGGCACCACCAGCTTGATGGTCTTGTTCGGATAAGGTTGCGCGGATGCCGGCGCGACAATGGAAGCTATCATCAGCGCCGCGATTGCGCATGCGGATGCCAGGCTACGCGGTACGCGTGATGTGATCGTGATGTTCGCCGTCAAAGGGACGCCTCCTCTCACTCAAACTCTTGCACTGCTCAAAGCCGGCTACTTGCCGGCCTGCTTCATGGCCCCGTAGATACCGCGCTCGAATTGACGCCAGACCTGCAAGGTACGCTCATCCGCGAACGGCAGCACCTGCGTCATGAAGACCGCCGCGACACGTGCTGTCGGGTCGATCCAATAGTAGGTGTTGAGAAGGCCGCCCCAGGTCAAACTGCCGGCACCGCGGCCGTTCGGAACGGCCTGCATGTTGATCATGTGACCGAAGCCCCATTTGCAACTGATGCCGGGGAAGAAATTGACATCGCTCGAGAGCAACGGGTTCATGGTCTTCATGACTCCGGCTTCGATGCTGCCGATCTGATTCCGGCCCATCAGCGCGACGGTGTCGGGACGAAGGATGCGGGCTCCGTTGAGCGAGCCGCCGCGCAGCAACATGCGAAGGAAGGTCAGATAGTCCGGTGCGGTCGAATAAATTCCGCCTCCGCCGGAGAAAGATTGACGCGTTGTCTGGCGCTCCAGCGGTTGCGCCTTGAGGGAGCCGTCCGGCCCGCGCCGGTGCGCGCTGGCCTCGCGCTCGCGCTGCTGCGGCGAGATGACGAACGCCGTGTCGTTCATTCCGAGCGGGTCGAAGATGTGCTTGCGAAAGTAGACGTCCAACGGCTCGCCGCTGGTCGCTTCGACGATGCGGCCGACCCAATCGATGCTCGTGCCATATCGCCAATGCTCGCCGGGATCGGACATCAGCGGCGTGCGCGGCGCCTTCGCTCTCTGCGCCCGCGGCAGCAGGTCGATCGACGCGGCATACCGGACGGCCTTGGCGTCCCACAGCCGGTAGCTGAAGCCGGCGGTGTGAGTCAGCAGGTGCCGCAGGGTGACCGGCCGCTTTGCCGGACGCAATTGCGGGAGTCCTTTGGGATCGAAGCCGTCGAGCACTTGCGGCGCCGCGAGCTCCGGATCGATGTCGGGCACTGGATCGTCCAGCGAGAGCTTGCCCTGCTCGACAAGCTGTAGCACGGCCACCGAGGTGATCGGCTTGATCATCGAGGCAACGCGAAACACGGTATCGCGCGTCATGGCCGGGCCTGCGGGAAGCCGGCGGATACCGAACGTCCCTTCGTACACGATGTCATTGTCCGTTGCGGCCAATGCCACGACGCCGGGCACCTCGCCCGCACTCGTTGCGGCGCGGAGCATCGCGTCGATCTGGGAAGAGGTTGCGATGCCGCGCCGGCATTTCGGCGCGCGCGATGGTCGCGTGGTCCGCGCCTATTGCGCCGACCGTCGCGAGCGTCACCGTCGCTTTCACGACATCGCGGCGGGTAGGGTGGCGGCGGGTCGGATGATGAATCATGCCCGCCCTCTCATGCGGCACGCTTAGGCGCGCCGCCGCGCATTGACGGCGAGCGAGAGCAGCGTGCGCTGGGCAATGGCCTCGGCCATGCCGGTCTGCCGGCGGGTTTCGAGCGACGCTTCGGCAAGCTGCGCCATGGCGCGTTCGAGCCGTTCCGAACTCCAGGCGCGCAGCGCATTCTCGATCGCGGTCCGGCGGGAAAAATGCACGAACGGCTGAATGCCCTCCACGGCCTGCGTGGCCGATGCGCCGTCGTCGACCGCGAGCCGCGCCTTGTGCAAGGTGCTCACTTGGCGCAGCGCGGCCGAGATGATGGCGCCGGGCGATGTGCCGGCGACCTGCGCCTTGGCGAAGTTGGTTTCGAGTTCACCGGTGCGGCCGGCGAACGCCGCATCGATCAGTTCATCGAGCGCGAGCGTCGAGGCGTCGGCGACGACGGCGAGCACGTCGTCGAGCTCGACCTTGGTCCTTGCCGCGCGCGAACAGCGCGAGCTTGTGCAATTCGCTGCGCGAGGCCAGGCGATCGCCGCCGAGCAGCGGAAGCAGTGCGGCGCGCGCCTCGGGCGAAATCGTCAGCCCGGCGGCGCGCATCTCGTCGTCGATGAGGATCGCGAGGCTTTTTTCGGTGTCGGCGTAGCAGGGCAGCGCGGCGGCATTCTTCGCCTTCTCGCAGACGGCGCGCACCGGCGCGGTACGGCGCAGATCGCCGGCCTCGATGATGACGCGGCAGTCGGGCGAGGAAGCGGCGACCAGCGCCTCGACGGCGGCGGCGAAGTTGCGGCCGCCTGCTTTGACCCAGACGGCGCGGCGGCCGCCGAACAGCGGGATGGTGTTCGCTTCTTCGACCAGGCGCGAGGGTTCGCCGGCGAGGTCGTCGCCGTTGAGCCGCACCAGGCTGAACGGGTCGTTCGGATCGTCGACCGACGCCTTGACCAGCCGCTCGACCCGCTCGTGCACCAGCCCGGCGTCCGGGCCGTAGACCAGCACGACCGGCCGGCCCGGATCGGGCCGGGCGATGAACCGTTCGATGTCGGCGGGTTTGACGGCGACCATCTTCCAGAATTGTGCGGCGTCATTGCCGGTGAATGGAATTCGGACGGTGCCACAGCTTACCCTCCCCCCGCGAGCTTTTGCGAGCGGTGGGGAGGGTCGGCGCGAATGCGCCGGGGTGGGGGGTCTATTTCTGCGGCGGAAAATCCCCCACCCCTGACCCCTCCCCACCACTCGCAAAAGCTCGCGGGGGGAGGGGAACCCGGGCGTCCGTGTTCGACAACAAGCGAATGGGAAAATGTGCAGGCTAGGTGCCGGCGACGAAATACGACGCGAGCCGCGAGCGGATATTGTCGGCGATCACCTTGCCGGCGCGGCTTTCGGCGTCGCGCATGCCGCGAACGCGGGCGAACCGCTGCTGCTGGCCGGGGGTGTCGGTGGACACGCGCGCGAAGGTCTGGCCGGTGACCACCACCCTGCCGGTGGCGATCTCGGTCAGCGTGAAGGTGGCGTTGATGCCGTAGTTCTCCACGTCCGGCCGCGACGTGTTGATGTCGACGATGACGGACGTCCGGGTAGACGCGATCGTAATCTTCAGCCGGTGGACGGGCGCGGCTGGCGCGCCGCCGCCGGTGAAATCGAAGATGAGCGCGTTGCGGATCTCGACCGCGAGGCGCTCCTCGTCGGTCGCCTTGGGGGCGGCGATCTGCTGGATGTCGACCGAACTCAGCGCGTCGCGCAAGCTCGGGCTGCCGTCCGGCGCGCGGTCGCCGTAGAGCGGCTGAAAGCAGCCCGCGAGCGAAGCAGCAACAGCAGCAGCAGCAGCAAGACGCGCCGCGCCGGTCCAGTCGACCCCCCCGAGCCCCCTACACCACCACATTCACGATCCTCTGCGGCACCACGATCACCTTCTTGGGCCGCTTCCCCTCGAGCGCGCGCTGGACCGCCTCAAGCGCCAGCACGGCAGCTTCTACATCCTGGTTGTTAGCATCGCGTGCAATTGTGACATCAGCGCGTTTTTTCCCGTTGATCTGCACCGGCAGGGTGACGGTGTTTTCGACCAGCAGGGCGGGCTCCAGCACCGGCCAGGGCTCGGTGGCGACCAGGGTGCGGTGGCCGAGTGCCTCCCAGCTCTCCTCGGCGAGATGCGGCATCATCGGATGGTATAGTCGTACCAGGATTTCGGCGGCCTCGCGCACCGCCCAGCGGAAGTCGGCCGTTGGCTCAGTCTCCAGGCTCGCGATCGCGGTGTTGAAGGCGTTCACGAACTCATAGATGTGGGCGACGCAGACGTTGAAGCGCAGCCGCTCGACGTCCTCCGTCACCCGCGCCAGCGCCCGGTGGGCGGCCTTGCGCAGCGCCAGCGCAGGCTCACCAAATGACTCCGGCCGCGGCGTACCGGATGGCGCGGCGATCTCGGCCGCCTCGCCGACGATCCGCCAGAGCCGCTGCACCATGCGGCCGGCGCCCTGCACGCCTTCCTCGGTCCAGATCACGTCGCGCTCGGGCGGCGAGTCGGACAGCATGAACCAGCGCGCGGTGTCGGCGCCGTAGGCGCCGATGATGTCGTCGGGATCGACGGTGTTCCGTTTCGACTTCGACATCTTCTCGATCGGGCCGATGGTGACCGGCTCACCGGTCACGGCGAGCGTCGCGTGGCGGGCGTCGCCCACACCCTCGATCTTCACCTCCGCCGGCATGACCCATTCGCCCGCCTCGGTGCGGTAGGTCTCGTGCACCACCATGCCCTGGGTGAAGAGGCCGGCGAACGGCTCGTCCAAGCCCACGTGGCCGGTCGCCTTCATGGCGCGGGTGAAGAAGCGCGAATAGAGCAGGTGCAGGATCGCGTGCTCGATGCCGCCGATGTACTGATCGACCGGCAGCCAGCGGTCGACCACCTTGCGGTCGGTCGGCGCGGTCTCGATCCACGGATCGGTGAAGCGCGCGAAGTACCACGACGAATCGACGAAGGTGTCCATCGTGTCGGTCTCGCGCCGCGCATTGTTGCCGCATTGCGGGCAGGCGACATACTTCCACGTTGGATGGTGGTCGAGCGGGTTGCCGGGTTTGTCGAACGACACGTCGCCCGGCAGCTCCACCGGCAGGTCGGTCTCCGGCACCGGCACGATCCCGCAGGCCTCGCAGTGGATGATCGGGATCGGGCAGCCCCAGTAGCGCTGGCGCGAGATGCCCCAGTCGCGCAGGCGGTAGTTCACCTGGCGCTTGGCGACCGGCGCCTGCGCGTTGGGCGCAACTCCCTCCCCGTTCGTTCCCGCGGAAGCGGGAACCCAGGGCCGCTCGTTCGGTGTTTGTGAATCTGGGTCCCCGCTTTCGCGGGGACGAGCGGAGTGTGGGGCGGCGCCTGCGCCCGAAGGCAGCGGCCGCATCTCCTTCTCCAGCCGCTTCGCCACTTCCTCCTTCGCTTCCGCAATGGTCATGCCGTCGAGGAAGCGCGAATTGATCATGCGGCCGTCGCCGTCATAGGCGGTGTCGGTGATGACGAAGGTCTTGGGGTCCTGGCCCTCCGGGCAGACCACCGGCGTATTGCCGAGCCCGTACTTGTTGACGAAGTCGAGGTCGCGCTGGTCGTGCGCCGGGCAGCCGAAGATCGCGCCGGTGCCGTAGTCCATCAGGATGAAGTTCGCGACGTACACCGGCAAGGTCCACGACGGATCGAACGGATGCACCGCGCGGATGCCGGTGTCGAAGCCCTGCTTCTCGGCGGTCTCGATGATCTCGGCCGCGGTGCCGTGGCGTTTGCACTCGGCGATGAACTCCGCGAGCTTCGGATTCTTCGCCGCCGCCGCGGTCGCCAGCGGATGGTCGGGCGCCAGCGCCATGAACTTGGCGCCGAACAAGGTGTCCGGCCGCGTGGTGAAAACCTCGAGCTCGCTCTCGCCCGCGGGCGTCGTTTTCGGATCAAGCGCGAAGCGGACCAGCAGGCCCTCGGAGCGGCCGATCCAGTTGCGCTGCATGGTGCGCACCTTCTCGGGCCAGCGGTCGAGCTTGTCGATCGCGCTCAGGAGGTCGTCGGAATATTTGGTGATGCGGAAGTACCATTGCGGCATTTCACGCTGCTCGACGAGAGCGCCCGAGCGCCAGCCGCGGCCGTCGATCACCTGCTCGTTCGCCAGCACGGTGTTGTCGACCGGGTCCCAGTTCACCTTGCCGAGCTTGCGCTCCACCAGGCCGGCCTTGCGGAAGTCGAGGAACATCTTCTGCTGGTGGCGGTAGTAGCTCGGGTCGCAGGTCGCGATCTCGCGCGCCCAGTCGAGCGACAGCCCCATCGACTTGAGGTTCGATTTCATCTGCTCGATGTTCTGGTAGGTCCAGGCGCGCGGATGCACCTTGCGCTCCATGGCGGCGTTCTCGGCCGGCATGCCGAAGGCGTCCCAGCCCATGGGATGCAGCACCGCGTGGCCCTGCGCGCGCTTCACCCGCGCCACCACGTCGCCCATCGTGTAGTTGCGCACGTGGCCCATGTGGATGCGCCCCGACGGATAGGGGAACATCTCCAGGACGTAGTATTTCGGGCGCGGGTCGTCGTTCTTGGTGGCGAAGATTTCGCGCTCGTCCCAGATTTTCTGCCAGCGCGGCTCGGCTTCGCGGGCGTTGTAGCGGTCGGATTTGTGTGATTCTGCGGTCATTTGCTGGGTGTTTTAGAGGGGGGAGGGCGATGGGGAAGACCTTTGAGAGTCATTTTAGAAACAGGCTTGATCGCCTCGTTCCTGTAGATGGCTGACTTTTCCGACTTGGAGCATTAGGTATTTAGACGGAGCGTGTGGCGGAATTGGTAGACGCACTGGTTTCGGAAAGGGATCGTATGAGCCTTTTCCAAACCAGCGATGAAAATCGTGATGGTTCGAGTCCCTCCACGCTCACCAACCTTGGACTAAGCTGACGGAAGAGCAGATTGAGTACGCGCAAGATTACTCTTGCTAGGCCGAAAAGCCGTTGTGCCAACTGCGAGCTATGTTGGGCTCTTGGTCAGCCCTTCAGAGCTTGCGTACATTGTCCTGAACGCACTCGCAGGCTCACCGCCCCTCCTCCTCGCAAACTGCGGTTCGGTAATCGAGCGGATGCTGAGCGAACGAAGGTAGGCTAGGGGTGTAAGGGCGCCAAGCCCACACCAAACGGTCTCGGAGATCAGCCATGAAAGCGGCAGACACCGCGTTTGGGCGAGAGCTTGAGGTGTTCCGAACAGAGGAAGAGACTGCACAACAATACTTCTTTGCATATCTAGCGATACGCAAAGCGGGGGCGAGCGATAAAGAAGTGCTCGCTGCGCTGAACGCGAATCCGATGTTCTGGATCACTACGCACCATGCCTTGCTATTGGGGGCGTTCGTTGCGTTAGGCCGCATGTTCGATCAGCAATCGAAGCACAACATAGATCGATTGCTGAAAGTCGCAGCCGACGACCTCGGCCTATTTTCGAAATCGTCCCTCGCAGGACGGAAGACGAAGGAGGGGCTGACGCAGGCAGAAGCGATAGCATTTTCGAATGATGCCTTCGAAGCGGCTGCAGCGGATTTCCGTTCGTTGCGGAGAGAGGTTGCGGACCGGCGGCGGATATATGACGCCCGCTATCGCGATGTGCGTGACAAGATTTTTGCGCATGCTGAAACTTCTGACACGAGTGATGCCAACAAGCTACTCGCGAAAACCAATATCGACGAGATGATATCGATTTTCGGGTTCTTGCACGCGCTATACGACGCCTTGGGGCAGTTGCTGTATAATGGCAGGAAGCCCGATCTGCGTATCCAAGATTTCGTGTTGCCACCGGCCTGTCCTCGGACCGGGCAGGCAATGAAGCCAGGCGAGAAGATAGCCCGACAAGCGCAGGCAGTATTGGATGCTGTCCGTAGCCGGTAGGATGGGTGAGCAACCCATCGCTTCATTGGCTGGTGGGTTGAGCGCAGCGAAATCCACCCTACGACCTACATCGCGTTCGGCGGTTCGCCGCAACATCGCGCTTATTAACCCGCTGCCAGCACCGCTTTTCTGACCGACTGCGGCAAGGCGATCGTACGGAAGAACGACTTCGGATAGAGGTAATCGTCTCCCGAATTCGTCGACTATCCGGACGAGACCGTGCTTCTCGGCAACCCGGTCGGGTAGCGAAACATAAATCTTGCGCTTCTCCAGCGAAGCAGGACAGCCCTCGTTATCCACGCACACAACGAGTTGTTTCGACCGAGTCTTTGTCACCATTGTTGGCTTTAAGCTCCCTCAAGCCCGTTGAGCAAGACCGCAGCAGCCGCGTCCAGCGATTTCAGATGATCGGTTATAATTGACCAGAGAATGTCGGCGTCGATGTGCCGGTATTCGTGACGCAGCATATTGCCGAGGCCGTAAATCTTGTTCCACTCGATTTCGGGCCTCTGTGACTTCATGTCCGTGGGCAAGTTCTTGGCCGCCTCCGCGATGATCATGAGGGCATGCTCGACCGCGCGGCGCATCGCCCAACTCGCGGCGAACTCGTCCTGCGTGGACGATTTTGTCAGCTCGCGAATTCCGGCGATCTCGGAGCGGATATCCACCAGCCAGACACGCGATGAGCGCAACATCAGAAGACCCGGATGGCTTCCCGCTCGATCGCGGGCCGCAATACCGGGTGCAGTCCCTCGCGCGTTCCATAATCCAAGCCGGCGCCGATGCGCTCCTGCAACAGGAAATACACGTCCATGAATTCGTCGAAGCCAAACTTGCGGGAGGGGTCCTTGTCGATGAATACATCGACATCGGAATCCGGCCGCGCTTCGTCGCGAGCAATAGAGCCAAAGATGTAAAGCCCTGCCACGCCGCGCGCCCGCAGGGCCGGCTCGGCTTGCTTCAAAGCGGAGAGAACCTCGTTTCGGCGCATGACAGGTCCATTTCCCCAGGTCATTATAACATGGCGTTCGGCAGCCGCCGAATCCAGCATCGCTCCAGGATCTGTCGCATTCGCCCCGCATTTCCCTACGCTTCATGCGGGCTGAAAGCCTGTTCGCAAAGGCAATCGCATACGGCGCGCCAATTGACCGGCGGAATGCGCGATGCAGAATTTGCCGCGCGAAACCAGGCCGCCCGGGAGGCGGGTCTGCAGGGGGGCGGTACCGCCGATGTCCGATCAGGAGCTACCGTCGAACGGACGGCCGAACGCGCTCATACGCCACGTTCCGGCCGAATGGTGGCGCACGGTGTTCGACTCCAACTCCCTCTACCTGATGACCGACGGCGACGTTGTCGAAAACGCCGCCGTCACGACGTCCGAAGTCGATGTGCTGATCGAGGCCGCCAGGCTTGCGCCGCATCACCGGATTCTGGACCTGTGCTGCGGTCAGGGCCGCCACGCTCTTGAGCTTGCTCAACGCGGATTTGGGCGGGTCTGCGGCGCGGATCAGTCGACTTATCTTCTCCAGATCGCACGCGAGCGCGCCGATGCCCTTGGCCTCAAGGTCGCGTTTCTCGAAGGCGATGCGCGCTCCTGCATGCTGGAGCAAGCCCCCTTCGACCGCATCTATCTCATGGGCAACTCGTTCGGCTACTTCGCGCATGTCGCCGACGATCGCGCGCTGCTCGAAGCGATCCGGCGCGCGCTGGCGCCGGGCGGAACGGTGACATTGGACATCGTTGATGGCGGCTGGCTCCGGACGCATCTGGTTCCGCGCAGCTGGGAATGGATCGACGCGCAGCACCTGGCCTTCCGGGAGCGCGAAATCACCGCGGACGACGACCGCGCGGTCACGCGCGAGATCGTCCTGCACATCCGGGACGGCATCATCGCCGATCAATACTATGCCCAGCGGCTCTACACGCGGGACCGCATCTGCGCATTGTTGCGAGAAGCGGGCTTCGGTCCTATCGAATTCCATTCGAACCTCAGGCTGGATGGGCAGGACGGTCGCGATCCCGGGCAGATGCACAATCGCTTGCTGCTGACGGCTTCGCCGCGCGCGGAAAACTCCAGGTCGCGACGCCGCGCCGGCGGTGACGAAGCCGTCCGTCATGGTGCTGCTTGGCGATCCGAAACTGCCGGACAAGGTCAAGAATGGCGGGCGGTTCAATCCCGAGGATGTAGACGCCGTCACGCGGTTGCGCGCCGCGCTCTCATCGATCGATGACTATTCATTCTATTACGTCGAGAATCACAAAGAGCTGATCGATCGGCTCAGGTCCGACCGGCCGGCGCTCGTATTCAATCTTTGCGACGAGGGGTTCGGCAACGACCCGGAGATGGAGCTTCATATTCCGGCGCTGCTCGAGATGCTGGCGATCAAGTACACCGGCGCTCCGCCGTCATGCCTGGCGGTTTGCTACGACAAGTCGCTGGTGCGCGCGCTTGCGCTCTCGATGAACGTTCCGGTGCCCGATGAGATATGCCTGCCGTGCGGTGCGCGGGGTTCGGCGAAGCTGCCGTTTCCACTGTTCGTGAAACCGGCGCGGGCCGACGGCAGCTTTGGTATTCGCGCGCAGTCGTATGTTGAGAACGAAGCGGAGCTTCTCGACGCGCTCAAGTGGCTCGAGGGCCTGAACGCCGGGCCTTGTCTCATCCAGGAGTTTTTGCCGGGCGCGGAATATTCGCTCGGGATGATCGGCAACGTCGACACCGGGCTGGAGCTGCTGCCGGTCATCGAGGTGGACTACGGGAACCTGGAAAACGGCCCGCACATTCAATGCTACGGAGCCAAGTGGGATCCCGCAGCCTGGGACAATATCCGCCTCCGCCAGGCGGCGTTGCCGGACCGCCAATTGCGCGCGCTCGAAAGTGCATCGACCGAACTGTTTCGCGCTCTGGGCTGTCGCGACTATGCCCGTTTCGATTTTCGGACGGATTCGAATGGGGTGATCAAACTGCTTGAAGTCAATCCCAACGCCAGCTGGTGCAGCGACAGCAAGATGGCGATCATGGCGGATATTGCGGGAATGAGCTATGCTCAGATGCTGCAGAAGATTCTGGATTGTGCGTGGAAGCGCACGCGGTGATTAAGAATATTGCGAAACGGACTGCAGCTCTCCCCGAAGGCAATCGCACATGCACCACACCACCCTTGGCCGCACCGGCCTTCGCGTCAGCGTCGCGGGTCTCGGCACCGGCGGCTTCAGCCGGCTCGGCCTGAAGACCGGGAAGACCGAGGCCGAGGCCGCGCGGCTCATTCACGAGGCGGTCGGGCTCGGCATCAACTTCATCGACACCGCGCCGGCCTACGGCACCGAAGGCGTGGTGGGCCTGGCGCTCAAGACCCTGCCGCGTGATAAGGTGGTGGTGGCGACCAAGGCCGGCGTCTTCCGCAACGGCGAGTGGTTCACGCCCGCGCGCGTGGTCGCGAGCCTCGACAATTCGCTCCGCCTCATGGGCACCGAGTATGTCGACGTGTTCAACCTGCACGGCGTCGAGCCGCAGCAGTACGATCATGCGCTCAACGTGCTGGCGCCCGCGTTGCTCGAAGAAAAGCGCAAGGGCAAGATCCGGCACATCGGCCTCACCGAGAACCCGATCTCCGATTTCGAGAACGCGACGCTCAAGCGCGCGGTGCGCGACCCGGTCTGGGAGGTGTTCATGGTGGGCTTCCACATGCTGCACCAGGGCGCGCGGGCGAACGTGTTTCCGGTCACGCGGGAGAAGGGCATCGGCACGCTGCTGATGTTCGCGGTGCGCTCGATCTTCGCCGATCCGCCGCGGGTCGCGCGCGAGATGAAGGCGCTCGCCGCCAAGGGGCTGGTGGAGAAATGGCTGGGCGAGAGCGACGACCCGCTCGGCTTCCTGGTGCACGAGGGCGGCGCGGCGAACATGATCGAGGCGGCCTATCGCTTTGCGCGGCACGAGCCGGGCGTGGACGTGACGCTGTTCGGTACCGGCGACGCCGCACATCTGCGCACCAACGTGGCGTCGCTGCTCAAGCCGCCGCTGCCGGAGGCCGACCGGGCGAAGCTCGTGGCGTTGTTCGGGCATCTCGCCGTGGGTGTCGGGCTCGATTCGCACCAGGCCGCGCCGGCCGCCGCCAAGTCGGCCTAGCGCGATCCGATTGGCTCGCATGCCCTTCCGGCATCTGGTCGCGCGCGCGTCGCCGCGCTAAGAATCCATCCAAAGTACGACAGCGGGAGGTCGCGGCATGTTCCTGCGCAACGGGTGGTACAGCGCGCTCTGGCGCCATGAGCTCGCCGGCAAGCCGGTCGCCAAGACCTTCCTGGGCGAGAAGGTCGTGCTGTTCCGCACCGCGGGCGGGGAGGCCGGCGCGCTGGAAGACTGCTGCTGCCATCGCGCGGCGCCGCTCTCGCTCGGCGAGGTGTCCGGCGAGACGCTGGCCTGCGGCTACCACGGCCTCAAGTTCGACGTGCACGGCCGCTGCGTCGCGGTGCCGGGCCAGGCCGAGGTGCCGTCGGGCGCCAAGGTGCGGAGCTATCCGGTCGCCGAGAAGTGGAACGTGGTCTGGATCTGGATGGGCGATCCGGCGCAGGCCGATCCCGCCAAGATCCCCGACATGCCGTGGCTCTCCGACCCGAAATGGACGGCGACGCCCGGCCGGCTCCACGTCAAGACGAACTACCAGTTCATCGTCGACAATCTGCTCGACCTCACGCACGTGTCCTACGTGCACAAGAACACGCTCGCCGGCGATCCGCGCGAGGCGACCGTGCCGACGCAAGACCGAGCGGCTCAACGACGGCGTGCGGGTCGGCCGCTGGATGCTCGATTTCGCGCCGCCGCCGCTGTTCGCCAAGGCCGGCAACTTCACCGGCAGTGTCGACCGCTGGCAGTTCGCCACCTGGCATCCGCCGAGCACGGTCTATCTCGACGTCGGCTGCGCCAAGGCCGGCACCGGCGCGCCGCAGGGCGACCGCAGCCAGGGCATCTCGATCTGGTCGAGCCACCTGATCACACCCGAGACCGAGCATTCGAGCCACTACCTGTTCTGCTTCGCGCGCGACTTCGGCCAGGGCGACGAGCAGATGTCGAAGATGCTGTTCGAGGGCTCGAAGGCGACCTTCATGGAGGACGTGGAATTCCTCGAGGCGGTGCAGGGCAACCGCACCGGAGGATCGCTCGATGGCCTCATCCACATCGCCGCCGATGCCGCCCAGCTCCAGGCCCGGCGCATGCTCACCGGCCTGATCGGCGCCGAGCAGGCGGGCTGAAGCGCGGCATCGGCGCCACGCTTCTCGGCCGTTGTTAAACACAGGCGGCAAAACCGGCTATTGGCCGGTTGACGTCGCGGCCCGAAGCGCTAGCCTCGCGGTGCTGGAGCACAACCATCGCCCGGCTTCCAGCGTCCGATCGCGACGGGACCTGAGCATGTCCAAATCCAGTCTGGCACTCAGCAACCTGCGGGGATTCGCGATCCTCAACGTGGTGGCGTTTCACGCCTTCATCGCCTACCTCGGTTCGAATCCCACCTCGCCGCCGCCGTTCTCCAGCCCGCCCTACGAATGGAGCGGCAAGCCGGTCATCGACAGCGCGCGCTGGATCGGCTTCGATATCTACTGCGCGTTCCAGTACCTCTACCTGATGCAGTTGATGTTCTTCTTGTCCGGCCTGTTCGTCTGGTCGAGCCTCAATCGCAAGGGCGGACGGACTTTCCTGATCGACCGGCTGATGCGGCTTGGCGTGCCGTTCCTGATCGGCCTCTATCTCTTGATGCCGCTCGCCTACTACCCCGCCTATCTCATGACCGCGGCCGATCCGAGCTGGCCGGCGTTCTGGGCGGAATGGACGGCGCTGCCGGTCCGGCCGAGCGGACCGATGTGGTTCCTCTGGTTCCTGTTCGCACTCAACATCGCGGCCGCCGGGCTGCATGCGCTCGCGCCGCGCGCCGGAGATTATCTCGGCCGGCTGGCGGCGCGCGCCAACGAGCAGCCGCTCCCGTTCTTCATCGCGTTCGTCGCGATCTCGGCGCTGACCTACGTCCCGCTCGCGCTGGTCTTCAATCCGTGGGACTGGCTGCAGTTCGGTCCGTTCGGTATCCAGCCGAGCTTTGCGCCCCAATACGTTCTGTATTTCCTGGCCGGTCTCGGCGTCGGCGCCTGCGGGCTCGAGCGCGGCCTCCTCGCCGGCGACGGCACGCTGGTGCGGCACTGGCGGCTCCTGCTCGGCGGCACGCTTGGCGGCTTTACCTTGTGGATCATCCCGACCGCACTGATCGTCGAAGCCGGCAGTACGATTCCGGGGCTGCAAATGGTCGCCGACCTCGGCTTCGTCATTTCCGCTGCGGCAGCGTGTTTCGGCTTGACGGCCATCTTCCTGCGCTTCGGGGCGAAGCGCTGGCGGGTGTTCGGCGCGCTGTCGGACAATGCCTACGGCATCTATTTCGTCCACTACGTGTTCGTGACCTGGCTGCAATATCTGCTGCTCGGCGTCGCGCTGTTCGCCATCGTGAAGGCTCCGATCGTCTTCGGAGTGTCGCTGATTCTGAGCTGGGCCGTGTCCGCCGCCATGGGCCGCATTCCGCTGGCGGGGCGCCTGACCCGCGCCAAGCAGGCGGCCACCGCCGAACCCGCGGTTCTCGGTGAGCGGACGTAAATCCCGCAGCCGGCCGGCCGCCGCGCGATGTCTGTTTCTTATCGTTGACGTTGTCCCTTCTGGCGCGCGAAACTAATTTTCGTCGAACACGCCTTGACGAAGATCAAATCTCCAACGCACCTTACAAAATAAGCTCTCTGCTCGCGCTTTGCCGCCGGACGCCCCCGCGCTCTGGAGCGGCCTGCCCAACTTCACGATTGCGATCGCGCCACCACGGGAGGTCGACATGAAATTATGTCAGCTTGGATGCTCGATTTCGACGCTCGCCGTCATCGCCGTCACGTCGGCCGCCTTGGCGCAAACAGTCACCGACCCCGGTTCGCCGGCGGCAACAACCACAATTGATGGCCTGCAGATACCGCCAACGCCGCAACAGTTCCGCGGCCGGATCGAGCGCAATGCCGCGCAGTCGACGCCGTACTGGCCGGCGCGCGTGGTGCCGCCGAAAGGCGCGCCCAACATCCTGCTCATCATGACGGATGATTCCGGCTACGGCGTCCCAAGCACGTTCGGCGGCGTGATTCCGACGCCGGCGCTCGACCGGATCGCGGCCGAAGGATTGCGCTTCACCAACTTCAATTCGACCGCGCTATGCTCGCCGACGCGCGCGGCACTCATTACGGGGCGCAACCATCATTCTACCGGCTTCGGCGTGGTCGCCGAGCAGGCGACGGGTTATCCGGGCTACGACAGCCTCATCACGCGCGACAAGGCGACAATCGGCAAAATCCTGAAGGACAATGGCTACCGCACGTCGTGGTTCGGCAAAAATCACAACACGCCGTCCTTCCAGGCGAGCGCGATCGGCCCGTTCGAGCAGTGGCCGGTCGGCATGGGCTTCGAATATTTCTACGGGTTCATGGGCGGCGATACGAGCCAGTGGCAGCCGGCGAATCTCGCCCGCAACACGACCTACATCTATCCGTTCCTGGGCAACCCGAAATTCAATCTCATCACCGCGATGGCGGACGAGGCCATCGGCTACATGAACCAGGTCAACACGCTGACGCCCGATCAGCCGTTCTTCGTCTATTACGTCCCAGGGGGCACGCATGCGCCGCATCATCCGACGCCGGAGTGGATCAAGAAGATCAGCGACATGCATCTGTTCGACGAAGGCTGGAACAAGCTGCGCGAGAAGATCTTCGAAAGCCAGAAAAAGCTCGGCGTCATTCCAAAGGACGCCAAGCTGACTCCTTGGCCCAAGGACCTGTTGAAGGACTGGGATCAGCTTGCGGCTGACGAGAAGAAGATGTTCCTCCGCCAGGTCGACGTGTTCGCCGCCTACGTCGCCTACACCGACCACGAGATCGGCCGCGTCATTCAGGCGGTCGAGGACATGGGCAAGCTCGACAACACGCTGATCATCTACATCAACGGCGACAACGGAACGAGCGCCGAGGGCACGCTGATCGGCACGCCGAACGAAGTCGCGATGTTCAACGGCGTCGAGGTCCCGGTCGAGCTGCAGCTCAAGGATTTCTACGACATCTGGGGTTCCGACCTGACCTACAACCACATGGCGGTGCCGTGGGCGTGGGCGTTCGACACACCGTTCTCCTGGACCAAACAGATCGCATCGCATTTCGGCGGCATCCGTCAGGGCATGGCGATCTCATGGCCCAAGGTCATCAAAGACAAGGGCGGCATCCGACACCAGTTCCACCACGTGATCGACATCGTGCCGACCCTCCTCCAGGCGGCCGGCATCAGGCAGCCGACAGTGGTCGACGGCATCAAGCAGAGCCCGATCGAGGGTGTCAGCATGATGTACACGTTCGACGCCAAGAACGCGAACGCGCCGTCGACGCACAGGACGCAGTATTTCGAAATGATGGGCGATCACGCGATCTATCACGAGGGCTGGATCGCCAGCACCAAGGTCGTCCGCCCGCCGTGGGATGTCGCCGGCCCGGTGACGCAGGATCCCGCCGGGCTTCCGTGGGAGCTTTACGACATCACGAGGGACTGGACGCAGTATGAGGACGTCGCCGCCAAGTACCCGGCGAAGCTGAAGGAGCTGCAAAATATCTTCTGGACCGAGGCGAGGAAATATCAGGTCCTGCCGCTCGACGCGTCGGTCGCGACCCGGCTGGTCGTACCGCGACCGAGCATCACGGCCGGCCGCAATACCTTCACCTGGACGGCGCCGCTCACCGGCACGCCCAACGGCGATGCGCCGAACATTCTGAACGCGTCGTATAATTTCAAGGCCGAGGTCGAAATTCCGGAAGGCGGCGGCGAGGGCATGCTGATCACGCAGGGTGGCCGGTTCGGCGGCTATGGCTTCTATATTCTCAAGGGCAAACCGGTGTTCCTTTGGAACCTGGTCGATCTGAAGCGCATGCGCTGGGAAGGCACCGATGCGCTCACGCCCGGCAAACACACGCTGGAGTTCGACTTCAAGTATGACGGTCTCGGGGCCGGCACCTTGGCGTTCAACAGCATGAGCGGGATTGGCCGCAGCGGAACCGGTGTGTTGAAGGTGGACGGCAAGGAAGTCGCAAACCAGAGGATGGAGCGCACCTTGCCGCTGATCCTGCAGTGGGACGAGAATCTGGACGTCGGCTCCGACACCGGCTCGCCGGTCGACGATCGCGACTATCAGGTGCCGTTCGCCTTCACCGGCAAGATCAACAAGATCACGCTGACGATCGACCGCCCGAAGCTCACGCCAGCCGACGAGGCCCGGCTGCGGGAGGCGCAGCGCAACAACAAGGTCAGCGAGTAGCCGTTTAAACAGCGATTGGTGGCAGGCATATCGACACACTTAGAATTCGGGTGGCCGAACGCGCTGTCGTCTGCGATCTTTGCCGGATGACGAGATACACCGCACTCGCTGAAACTGCGGGCCGCCGCCCGAACATCGTGGCGGACTGGGACCGCGTGGCGGCCGATCTCGACGCGCAGGGCAGCGCCGTCATTGGCCCGCTGCTCACGGCCGACGACTGCGCCGCGGTCGCCGGCCTCTACTCGCACGACGCGCCGTTCCGCAGCCGCGTGATCATGGCGCGGCATGGTTTCGGGCGCGGCGAATACAAATATTTTGCCTATCCGCTACCGGAGATCGTCGGCGCGCTGCGCACGGCGCTCTATCCTCCGCTGGCCATGATCGCCAACCGCTGGAACGAGACGCTCGGCATCGCCACGCGCTATCCGGCCGCGCATGCGGACTATCTCGCGCGCTGCCACCAGGCCGGGCAGTCGCGGCCGACACCGTTGCTCCTGCAATATGGCGCAGGCGACTACAATTGCCTGCACCAGGACCTCTACGGCGAGCATATCTTTCCGCTGCAGGCGACCGTGCTGCTGTCGCGCCCCGGCAAGGATTTCACCGGCGGCGAGTTCGTGCTCACCGAGCAGCGCCCGCGCATGCAGTCGCGCGCCGAGGTCGTGCCGCTGCAACAGGGCGAAGCGGTCATCTTCCCGGTGCATCACCGGCCGGTCGCCGGCACGCGCGGCATCTACCGGGTCAACATGCGCCACGGCGTGAGCCGGCTACGCGGCGGACGGCGGCACACGCTCGGGATCATCTTTCACGACGCGACGTGAGACAACTGCAAACCATCCTGTCGTCATGGCCGGGCATGACGGCGATAAATCAGTTCAGCTTCGCCAGATTGCCCTCGGCGGCGACCTTGCCGTAGCGATCCCGGTCGTTCGCGATGATCCGCCCGAACTCCGCCGGCCCGACGATCGTGAGCTCCGCGCCGACATCGGCCATCTCGCGCCGGCGCAGACGCCGCAGGCTGTGATCGACAAGCTCGCCTCAGCGTTTGGTGCGCTGCGGTCAGACACCGCGCTCGCCAAGCGCATCGCCGGGTCCGCCATGAAATCTGGATTGCCTCGTCGCCCCTGTTGGGGCTCCTCGCAATGACGGCGGCCAGACACGTTGACAGTCGCAGCCCGCGCTGCAAAGTCAATCTCCGCTCCGGTAGCGACTGCAATCACACCATGATCGAAAGGATACCATGCGTCACCGCGATTTCGGCCTTCTCGTCTGTGACGAGCACCGCGCAACGCCCGGCTACACGCTGTTCTCTCCGATCCACGGCAAGGCCACGTATCTGATCGGCCTGCGCGGGGAGATCGTGCACCAATGGGAGCATCCGCTCGTCGCCGGCCCCTATGCGTATCTCCTGGAGAACGGCAATCTCCTCTGGGCCGGCCGGCTGGCGGAGGGCCCGCAGCACATGGGCGGGCGCGGCGGCCTTATTCGCGAGTACGACTGGAACGGCAAGGTCGTCTGGGAATATCGGCAGGTCGGGCAGCATCATGACTTCCGCCGGTTGCCGAACGGCAACACCATCTTCCTCGGCTGGGAAGTCGTGCCGCCGGAGATCGAACAGCGTGTGCCCGGCGGACTGCCCGGCTCGCTGCATCCCGACGGCTGTATGTACGGCGACTACATCCACGAGGTCACGCCGGACGGCAAGGTGGTGTGGGAGTGGCACGCCTGCCGCGACATGGACGTGGAGAAGTACACGCTCAGCCTCAGCCAGAACCGCGATGAGTTCGCGCATGCCAACGCGATCTCGCCGCTGCCCAACGGCGACATCTACATCAGCTTTCGCCGTCTCAATATGATTGCGCTCATCGACCGCGCGACGCGCAGGCTGAAATGGGAGCATCGCGACGACAGCTTCGGCATGCAGCACGACTGCGAGCCGCTGGCCAACGGCAACGTCACGCTGTTCGCCAACGGCACCAACATCATCACCAATCCGTACTCGCGCGTGATCGAGATCGATCCGCGCACCCACAAGACGGTGTGGGAGTATCGCGGCAAGCCGAACTATACGTTCTTCAGCCCGCACATCAGCGGCGCGCAACGGCTCGCGAGCGGCAACACGCTGATCTGCGAAGGGCAGTGGGGGCGGCTGTTCGAGGTGACGCCAGAGGGCGAGATCGTGTGGGAATATGTCAGCCCGTTCATGGGCCCCGATCGCTTCGGCGATCCCTCGAACGAGGTGTTTCGCGCCTACCGCTATGCCGGCAACTCGCCGCAGCTTCGCGGGCGGGTCAAATCGATCTATGCTTGATCTCGCAACGCGGGGTCCGCGATCCGAGGCGACGATTTTGACCGACACCGCAACTCATGCCCCTACGACACCGGCCGAGCGTCTCGCCGCGGTGCGGCGCGAGATCGAGACCGCGGCGCGTGACGCGCGGCGCGATCCGGCGGCGGTCACGCTCGTCGCGATCTCGAAGACGTTCGGCGTCGAGGCGATCGCACCCGTGATCGCGGCCGGTCAGCGCGTGTTCGGCGAGAACCGCGTGCAGGAGGCCAAGGCGAAGTGGCCGGCGCTCAAGGAGCAGCATCCGGACATCGAGCTTCATCTCGTCGGGCCACTGCAATCGAACAAGGCGCGCGACGCGGTCGCGCTGTTCGACGCCATCCATTCGGTCGACCGGTCGAGTCTCGCGCTGGCGCTGGCGCAGGAGATTTCCCGGCAGGGCCGCAGCCCGCTGTTGTTCGTCGAGATCAACACCGGCGCTGAGCCGCAGAAGGCTGGCGTGCTGCCGGAAGCCACGGACGCCTTCCTCAAGACCTGCCGCGAAACCTATGGCCTCGCGATCTCGGGGCTGATGTGCATTCCGCCCGCGGACGAGCCGCCCGCGCCGCATTTCGCGCTCACCGCCAAGATCGCGCAGCGCAATGGGCTCAAGCTTTTGTCGATGGGCATGAGCGCCGACTTCCCGATCGCGATTGCGTTCGGCGCCACCCATGTGCGGGTCGGGACGGCGATCTTTGGCGGCAGGTCCGCTCCGCCGGGTTAGACGCGCGAGCGCGATCAGCGAATGTCGATGCGGGTGTCCGGTCCGACCGTGCTGAGCAGGCGCTGGAGCGCCCTCATGTCGAGCGCCACGCATCCGGCTGTCGGCCCGCGATTCGGCCGCACCACGTGGATGAACACCGCGCTGCCGCGGCCGGCCACGCGCGGCCGGGTGTTGTGGTCGATCTCGATAATGAAATCATAGAGATGGTCGTCGCGACGCAGCCGGTCGCCTGGTTCATTGGCCGACCTCCGGAACGGCCGGTTGTAGCGCCGGTCGGTGGTATCTTCACACCAGGCAAGGTCAGGCGTGATCCGGCGAACGGGCAGGAAGGTGCGCGGTCGCGAATGGCGGTCCGCCCGCCACCACAGCCGCAGCAGCCGGAAGCGGCCTTGCGGCGTCGCCCCGTCGCCCTCGCGCTTGTTGGCCCGGATGCCGCTGCGGCCGAGCACGACCGGGACCGCGACATGCCCGACCAGCAGCACGCCTTGGGTCCGCTGGCCCGGCCGGGTCCGCACACGAATCATTGAATGAGCCAAGCGCCGCACGGCCTCGATCCTTGCCGCGTAGCCGGTTAAACGGGGAATCCCGCCGACCCAACCTCCGCTTGCTCTTTTAGCCCTGAATGCTCTACTTCGCGCAATGCCGCGCAAGCGGCATTGCCTGTCCAGAGACGAGATGACGGAATGTCGAATACCCGCAAAATCCTGATCGTGGACGACGATGCAGAGTTACGCGAGGCGTTGGTCGAGCAGCTCGCGCTGCACGAGGAGTTCGAATCGGTCGCGGTCGATACCGGCGCCAAGGGCGTGCAGGCCGCCAAGGCCGGCCAGGTCGATCTCGTCCTCATGGACGTGGGCCTTCCCGACGTGGACGGGCGCGAAGCCGTGCGCATCCTGCGCAAGAACGGCTTCAAGGCGCCGATCATCATGCTTACCGGCCACAACACCGATTCGGACACCATCCTCGGGCTCGAATCGGGCGCCAACGACTATGTCCCCAAGCCGTTCCGCTTCGCCGTGCTGCTGGCGCGCATCCGCGCGCAACTGCGCCAGCACGAAGCGAGCGAGGACGCCGTCTTCGCCATCGGCCCCTATACGTTTCGCCCGAGCGCGAAGCTCCTGCTCAACTCCAAGGGCAACAAGGTGCGTCTGACCGAAAAGGAAACCGCGATCCTGCGCTATCTCTATCGCGCCGGCCAGCGGCCGGTGTCGCGCGAGACCCTGCTGCAGGAAGTGTGGGGCTACAATTCCGGTGTCACCACGCACACGCTCGAAACGCATATCTACCGGCTGCGGCAGAAAGTCGAGAAGGATGCCGCGGCTCCCGCGATCCTGGTGACCGAAGCCGGCGGCTACAAACTGGTGCCGTAAACCTGCGGCGGATTTGACGCGCGTTCGCTGCAAAGGGATACAAGCGTCGGAACCGTGACACGATCGGATGACCATCGAGGACGATATCGCGTTCTTTGAACGCGTACCGACGCTGAATCTGCTGGGCCGCGATGCGTTGCGGATTTTGGCGATCGGCGCCGAGAACCGCTATGTCCACAGCGGCGAGGCTTTGTTCAGCGCCGGCGAAGCGGCCGACGGCGCCTATGTGGTGCAGGAAGGTTCGTTCGCGCTCTCGACCAATCCGAGCTACGGCGAGGAAGCGCGGGTAGGGCCATTCACGTTGCTCGGCGAACTCGCGATGATCACCGAGACCAAGCGGCCGATGACGGCGACCGCGCTCGAGCCATCGAGCGTCCTGCGCATTCCGCGATCGCTCTTCCTCAAGATGCTGGAGAGCTTTCCCGAATCGGCGCGCCGCCTGCGCGACATCCTGACCAAGCGCACCGAGCAATCGGTCGGCGAGATGGTCACGGTGCGCACCGTTCTGGGCGAGCAAGAGACCCAGACCAGGGAGACCGGCTCCTCGTCGGACGTTGCGCACGGCCGCGCCCATCGTCTCTGTGCACCTGTCGAACTCTCATCCTGAGGCGCGTCGCGCAGCGACGCGTCTCGATGGATGGCGACGAGCTCTGAACGTGCGGCCATGCTTCGAGACGCGCACTTTGTGCGTTCCTCAGCATGAGGAGAGTAAGTCGCGTCGCTAACCTTGGCGGCTAACACGACGCTAACCATAATCGCTAACGCGAAACTAAGACTAAGCGAACACCATCGCCTTCAAGACAATTTTAGCGACGACGCCGCCGCATTTGCGGCCGGCCGCTGAAGCTAAGATCGACAGATATCGGGGACTACATCTTGGGGGGACGATGCGAGTTTCACTCGCCACCAAATCGCCTGACCGGATTTCCAGCTTTGCGATCCTGACTGCGGGATTGCTGTGCGGTGTTTCGGTTTTCTTCGTTGCGCTTCCGCTCGCGCAGTCGAGTCCGTTCCCGACGCCGCGGGACGGCGGCTGGATCAGCGAGACGCCTCCGACCTCGTACCAGGTGGCGTCGGCTTCGTATCAGGTTGCGTCGGCCTCATCCGTATCGCTGCCGGTCCTCGGCGGACGGACGCCGCCCGCGGCCGTGACCGAGATGCGCGAAGTGATCGGCGAGCAGGCCGCCGTCGAATGGGAAGCGCTGACCGAGCCGGCGGGCGTCATCGAATCGGCGCCGCTCGAGGCAGTGCGCGCGCCCGAACGCGACGACGGAACCGACGCCGCACCACCCGCCACACCGGAAATGACCGCCAGCCTCGCACCGGCGACGGAATCCGGATCGCCGCCCGTCAAGCGCGCGCTCTCGCCGCAGGAAGAAGTCGACGAGTACCTGTGGGAAGTCTATCAGCGCGTTCCGGTCAAGAAGGATGGGACCGGCGATTTCACCTGGAAGGATGCGGCGGCCGCGAAGCGCGTGAACATGTCGCTACAGACGTACGTGATCGGCGGCATGGATCGCGATTTCCGCGAGCAGCTCTATCACGCCGGCCGCGCGATGGACGCCGACGGAATTTCGTGGTCGATGCTAAGCGCATTCCGTGACGATTATCGTCAGCGCATCGCATCGGGCTTCAAGGCGAGCGGCGGCAACTCGCTGCATGGCGGTTCGCGCGCGACCGGCGGCTACAGCCACGGCCGTGCCATCGACATCATCAATGCCGAGGGCAACCACAGTAACGTCTGGCGCTGGGTCGACCGCAACGGCCGCAAGTTTGGATTGTCACGGCCGATGCCCGGCGCCGACCCGGCGCACATCCAGGCCGGCGGCGATTGGCATCGCATCGCCTCGAAGCTGCGCGATGGCCGCGTGAAAGTGGCCGAGCAGGATCCGCCCGGCAAGGGCCGGACCGCGGACAAAACCAAGGGTGACAGGACCAAGGTGGCCAAGGCGGCCTGGTAATCGGCCGTCGCGGTCATCGAAGCGTTCGCATCCGCCGCGAAAGTGGCCGAGGCGCAGAGTTGGATTCGTTCGAAGCTTGCGGACCGCGCTGGCAGCAACGCCACGTTCGTCCCGGGCGCAAATGTCGAGTGGTGCGATGCTTGAATTGATGATGTTTGCGGGTATGGGATTCCTCGCCGGTTGCGTCGTGACGATGACGATGATCCCGCTGGTGCACGAACGAGCTGTCCGGCTCACGACCAAACGGCTCATGAGCGCCACGCCGGCGACGGTGAACGAAGTTCACGCTCAGAAGGACCTGCAGCGCGCCGAATACGCCGTGGCGATGCGCCGGCTCGAAATGAGCGCCGAACAAGCTCGGGCGCACTCCATCGGAGCCCGCCTGGAGGCCGGCCGCAAGGCCGTCGAGGCCCAGGAGTTGAAAGTCGAACTCGGTCGGGCCACTGCGCTGCTGCTGCGGTTGCATGCGCGGGAGCAGACGCACCGGGAGGCGGCGCGGCGAGTCACCAGGTTGATCGCGTATCTGTTCGACCGCTCGCAGCGTGAGCGGCGGCGGATCTACCTCGCCGGCGCGCCGCGTCCCGGCCGCGTCCGCGAGTGGGCGCCGGCCACCGCCAATACTTGATCGAGAATTTCAAACTTCCAGCACCGCCGTCACCGGCACATGGTCGGACGGCCGTGTCCAGCCGCGTGCGCCTTTCGACACCTTAAGGTCGGCAACCCGGTCGGCGAGCGCGGGCGCGACCCAGATATGGTCGAGGCGGCGCCCCTTGTCGGCGGTCTCCCAATCGGGCGAGCGGTAACTCCACCACGTATAGAGCTTCTCGGGTTCGGGCACGCGCGCCCGCATCGCATCGATCCAGCCGCCCGTGCGCTGCACGCCGGTGAGCTTCTCGCACTCGACCGGCGTGTGCGAGACGACGCGCAGCATCTGCTTGTGACTCCACACGTCGTGTTCGAGCGGCGCGACGTTGAGATCGCCGACCAGAACCATTCGGCTGTTCTCGTCGCAGCGCAGCGCGTCGCAATCGCGCATCTCGTCGAGGAACGAAAGTTTGTGCGCGAATTTCGGGTTCACGTCGGGATCGGGCAGGTCGCCGCCCGCGGGTACATAGAAATTATGCAGCGTGACCGGATCGCGCAGTCCGGCGCGCTCGCCGAGCGTCGCCGAGACGTGCCGGCAGTCGGTCTTGCCGCAGAACGACCTGATGTCGAACGTTTCGAACGGCAGCCGAGAAAGCACGGCCACGCCGTGGTAGCCCTTCTGCCCGTTGAGCGCGATGTGCTCGTAGCCCAGGCGCTTGAAGCGCTTGCGCGGAAACCGGTCATCCGGGCATTTGGTCTCCTGCAGGCACAACACGTCCGGCCGCACCGCCTTGATGAATTTGGCGACGCTGTCGATGCGCAGCCGCACCGAGTTGATGTTCCAGGTCGTGACGGTGAGACGCATTTTGCGAACAGCCCTAGCATGCCGATTTCGTCATGCCCGGCCTTGTGCCGGGCATCCACGTCTTTTGTTGTTCCAAAGAGCAAGACGTGGAGGCCGGGACAAAGGCGGAGCGAAGCGACGCCGTCCTTCCGACGGCTATGCCCGGCCATGACGCGGAAAGACTGAATTTACATAGTTAGGAAACGGATTTGCGGCTTACTGCCCATTGCGCTCGTAGACGATCATGAACATCGCCGGGTCGGGCTTCGACTTGGTGTCGAGATTGGAGACCGCGACGGTGGTGTCGTAGCCCTGCGGATCGGTGATGGTCCACTGCTTGAGCTGATAGTCCTTGGCGCCGACCATCAGCATGAGCCGGCTGGTGCCGATGAGCGGCTGACGCTCCTCGATCACGACGGTGACGAACACGTCGTCGGAATGGACGTTGACCACGTTGGTATCGCGGATCAGGTCGATGCGGTCGGCGAGCAGGTAGCGCAGCGGCGTCTGCGACAGCGGATAGACATCGCTCGTGTTGAGCTTGCGGTCGCGCACGACCACCGACTGCCCGTCGGCGACAATGTCGATCGGCGTGGGCGGCTCATACTCGAAACGCACCCGGCCGGGCTTCTGGACGTAGAAATTCCCGCGGACGCGGCCACCATCGGGCCCGACCTGGACGAAGTTGCCGGAGAGCTGGTGCACGCTCGAGAGATACTGGCTGACCCGGTCGACCTGACCCCGCTGCTTGGCGTCGAACGAGTCGGCCTGCTTATCGAGATTGAACAGCGATTTGAGGCCACTCAGCGGATTGAAACCGGGCTGTGGCTGTTGGGCCTGCGGCGGAGCCTGCCGCGCCTGGGCGGGGGCGGCCTGCGGCGAGGCGCCGCTACGCTCTTTGGGCTGGGGAGCCGGGGTCGGAAGCGGGACTTGAGCCGTCACCTGGGCCGTCGCCTGGCCACACAGGCCGGCCAAGGCCAAAACCAGCGTACCGACCAACAGCCCCTGGCTCGTAAAAGCCATATCCCTCTCCGCTCAACGCCCTACCGATTCCGTTAGCCAGCCGATGTGGCGACATCACGGCCCTTTTCGGCTGCGGATTCAGGACCGATGAGCCGATTGAGCGTCTATCAATACCTTTCCTCATGCTCGCCGCCCACCAGAATCTCGCGCTTTCCGGCGTGGTTGGGCTGGCCGACGATGCCTTCCTGCTCCATGCGCTCCATGAGCGAGGCGGCGCGGTTGTAGCCGATCTGCAGCCGGCGCTGGATGTAGCTGGTCGAGGCCTTTTTGTCGCGCTGCACGACCTGCACGGCCTGCTGGTAGAGGTCGGTGGCATCGCCCGCCTGGCCCATGCCGGACGAATCGAAGACCGGGTTGCCGTCCTCGTCCACCTCGTCGTCAGCGGTCGTGACGGCTTCGAGGTACTGCGGCGTGCCCTGCGACTTCAGGTGCCGGACGATCTTCTCGACCTCCTCGTCGGAGCAGAACGGGCCATGCACGCGGCTGATGCGTCCGCCGCCCGCCATGTAGAGCATGTCGCCCTGACCGAGCAGTTGCTCGGCGCCCTGCTCGCCCAGGATGGTGCGGCTGTCGATCTTGGAAGTGACCTGGAACGAGATGCGGGTCGGGAAGTTGGCCTTGATGGTGCCGGTGATGACGTCGACGGAGGGCCGTCTGCGTAGCGAGGACCACATGCAGGCCGGCCGCGCGCGCCATCTGGGCAAGCCGCTGCACGGCTCCCTCGATGTCCTTGCCGGCGACCATCATCAGGTCGGCCATCTCGTCCACGATGACGACGATGTAAGGGAGCGGCTCGAGATCGAGCTCCTCGCTCTCGTAGATCGCCTCGCCGGATTCCTTGTCGTAGCCGGTGTGCACGGTGCGGCTGAGCTTCTCGCCCTTGCCTTTGGCTTCGGCGAGCCGCGCGTTGAAGCCGTCGATGTTGCGCACCCCGACCTTCGACATCTTCTTGTAGCGCTCCTCCATCTCACGCACCGCCCACTTCAGCGCCACCACCGCCTTCTTCGGATCGGTGACGACGGGCGTGAGGAGATGCGGGATGCCGTCATAGACGGAGAGTTCGAGCATCTTCGGATCGACCATGATCAGCCGGCAGTGCTCGGGCTTGAGCCGGAAGAGCAGGCTCAGGATCATGGTGTTGATGGCGACCGACTTGCCCGAGCCGGTGGTGCCGGCGATCAGCAGGTGCGGCATGCGCGCGAGGTCGACAATGACGGGTTCGCCGCCGATGGTCTTGCCGAGACAGAGCGGCAGCTTGGCGGTGGTGTCGTCGTATTCCTTGGTGGCGAGCAGTTCGCGGAAGAACACCTTCTCGCGATGCGGATTAGGCAGCTCGATGCCGATGGCATTGCGTCCCGATACCACGGCGACGCGCGCCGAGAGTGCGCTCATCGAGCGCGCGATGTCGTCGGCAAGTCCGATCACGCGCGACGACTTGATGCCGGGCGCCGGCTCAAGCTCGTAGAGGGTGACGACCGGGCCGGGCCGCGCATTGATGATCTCGCCGCGCACGCCGAAGTCCTGCAGCACGCCTTCAAGTGCGGTGGCATTGGTCTGCAATGCTTCGGGACTTAAGGTCGAGCGCCCGATCGCCTTCGGCATGGCGAGAAGCTCGAGCGGCGGGAACTGGTAGCCGCCCGACTTGCGCGGCGGTTTGGCCGTGACCTTTGTCGGTTTGCGCGGCGGACGCGGAGCCTCGTCCTCCTCTTCTTCCTCCTCGTCGTCCTCGGCCATTTCCTCGTCGAGCTGCGGCGCGAGCGTGGCGAGCGTCGCGCCCTCGAACCGCGGCTCCATGCGGTCGCGGGCGGGGGCGGGCGCATCGCGGCGCGGCGCCCCTTTGGCGGCATTGCGTCCGGCCAGAAGCCGCGAGATGCGGGCCTTGAGGCTGAGGAAGCCGTGCGCCACCCAGCCGAGCGAGATCCAGGCGCGCTCTTCGCCGTCCTCCTTCTCGCTGACCGTCGCGGTTTCGGCGGGCTTTTTCTTCTTCTTTTCCTTTGGCGGGCTTTGCAGGCCGAAGCCGGCCGCGATCGCAAAGCAGATCAGCGTCGCGAGGCCGCTTACGAGCACGAGCCCGGTGCGGGTCCAGCCGTTGAGCGTGCCGCCGGCGAACCAGATCGGCAGCCGGACGAGCGCGTCGCCAACCACGCCGCCAAGCCCTGCCGGCAAAGGCCAGCTTAGGCCGCGTGGTAGCGCGGCCGCGCAGCCGGCGGCGAGCGTCAAACCCACGATCCAGAACAGCAGGCGCAGTGGCTCGCGGTTGAGCCGGCGATGAGTGATGAGTCGCCAGCCCCAGATCGCGATCGGCAGCACAAGCGCGATGGCCGCGACACCGAGCGTCTGCATCAGCAGATCGGCGACCACGGCGCCCGGCATGCCGAGCGTGTTGCGGATCGGCGCATTGGTGGCATGGCTGAGCGAGGGGTCCTTCACCGACCAGGTCGCAAGCGCGACCGCGGTCGCGCCCGCCAGCAGGATCAGCGCGAGACCGCCGATTTCGCGCAGCCGGCGGCGCAGCAATTCACGCACCGAATCGGAGAGAAGTCCGAGACTTTCGAGTCCGCGTTCGATTGCCTGCATGCATCCCGCCCCTAGTGTGGCGGTTCAGAGGTCCGCAACATGCTCGCGCCACGTCCACCTTGCGGACGTCTGAACCAAAGCCACACTAAATTCATTTAGTTGCCAGTGTCCTTCGATTCCGAAATTCGCCCGTGAAAGTGCCGCAAGGCGATGCGAACTCGGAGTCGGCCATCAGCCCAGTACGTCGACGAGGCGGTGCAGCGCCTCCGCGGTGGTGGCCTGGTCTTGCACCATCGCGACACGGATGTAGCCGGCACCCGGATTGGAGCCGTCCGCCTGCTCGCGCGCCAGATAACTGCCGGGCACCACGCGCAATCCACCCTCGCGCCACAGCTTGAGCGTCACGGCTTCGTCGCCGCCGTGCGCGGAGACATCGAGCCAGAGCAGGAAGCCGCCGGCCGGCCGCTGGTAGCCGTAACGGCCACCGAGAATCTGGTCGGCAAGATCGAATTTCTGCGCGTAAAGGCGGCGGTTTTCGTCGACATGCTTTTCGTCCGCATAGGCCACGATGGCGACGCGCTGCGCCGGAATCGGGACTTGCGGCGAGGAGACGTTGCGGAACTCAAGAAAGTGAGCGAGGAACTTGCGGTCGCCGGCCACGAAGCCGATACGCAGTCCCGGCAGGTTCGAGCGCTTGGATAGCGACTGAAACACCACGACGTTCTGATAGTCCGGCCCGGCGGCTTCGAGAATGCTGGGCGGCGACTTCTGCGTGTAGATCTCCGAATAGCATTCGTCGCTGAAGATCAGGAAGCCGAAGCGCCGCGCGAGTTCGACCACGCGCGCGAAATAGGCCGGGCTCGCCACCGACCCTTGCGGGTTCGCGGGCGACGCGAGGTAGAACGCGAGGGTGCGGGCGAAGAGGTCGTCCGGGATCGCGTCGAGATCCGGCAGGAAGCCGGTCGCGGCCGTCGCCGGCAGATAGACGGCATCGCAATGCGCCGACATCGCGCCGGCCTCATAGGCGCCGTAGAACGGATTGGGCATCAGGATCGCGGGTTTGCCGCGTCGGCCGCTGACCCATTTCTCGGCGGCGAGCGCCGCGAGAAAAAGTCCCTCGCGCGAACCGTTGAGCACCAGCACCTCGGTTGCCGGGTCCAACGGGCGCGGCAGGTTGAAGCGGCGGCTCAGCCACTGGGCCACCGACTGGCAAAATTCGTCGAGGCCCTTGTTCATCGGGTATTTGCCGAATTCGGCGATATGGGCCGCGAGCACGGGGGCGACGAACGCCGGAACGCCGTGCTGCGGCTCGCCGACCGCGAGGCTGATGGCCGGCTTGCCGGGCGGAATGTCGCCCAGGAGCTCCCGCAGTCGCACAAAAGGCGAGCGGCCTTGGGCCGGGCGAGCGGGCGTGGGGGAGCGTTCTGCGGCGGTCATCAATGTCCAATACAAGCATGGTCCCGAAAAGTTGCAGACTTTTCGGGAAAGATCATGCGACCAAACAAAGCGGCGCAACGCGGCACCGCACTCAGCCGGTCCTACCATAGGTGGGGCGAGGTAAAGGGGCGATTAACCAATCGGCGCGCGCCGGCAATCCCGATGGGTCAAGGGAGGCGCGTCAATTCACCTTGAGCCCGACCGCACCCACGATGGTCTTCCATTTTTCCATCTCGATGCCGAGGAATGCGCGCGCTTCCACCAGCGATTGCGGATTGATGTCGAATCCGATGGCGGAGATCCGCGCCTTGGCGTCCGGATCCTTGAGCAGATCGTTGACCGCTTGATTGAGTTTTTCGAGGATTTCGGGACTGGTCTTGGCGGGGGCGAACAGGCCGGTCCAGATCAGCACGTCGAAGCCGGGGAAGCCCTGCTCGGCGACGGTCGGAACATCGGGGAGTGCCGATGCGCGCTTAGCACTCGCGACCGCGATCCCCCGCAGCGTGCCCGCTTTCACCTGCGAGGTGATGTCGGGGACCGCAGTCGAGATGGCGTCGATGTGGTTGCCCATCAGCGCGGTGCCGGCCGGTGCGCCGCCGGCGAACGGCGTGTGAATGGCTTCCACCTTGGCGACCGCGCGGAAGAAGTATTCGCCCGTCAGGTGACCGCCGGTGCCGGTGCCGGCGGTGCCGAACGTAAACGGCTTGGTCTTCGCGTTGGCGAGGAACTGCGTGAGGTTCTGCGCCGGGTTGCTGGGATTGACCGCGAAGATCGTGGTGTTGACGGCGGCGAAGATGATCGGCGTCAGGTCGGAGATGGCATAGCCGGGATTGGCGTAGAGCATCTGGTTGATGGCGACGCCGGTCGACGTATAGAGCAGCGTATGGCCGTCGGGATCGGCGCTCGCGACGGCGCGCGCACCGAGATTGCCGCCGGCGCCGACGCGGTTCTCGACCACCACCGGCTGACCGAACACCGCCGAAATCTTCTGGCCGATCAGCCGCGCGACGGTGTCGAGCGAGCCGCCCGCCGCGAACGGCACGACCAGCGTGATCTTCTTCTGGCTGTCTGGCCCTGCGCTCGCGCCTGGTTCAAACCAGAGGACGCAACGACGGCCAGCGCGAAGGCGCTGACGGCGACAAGCAACCGAACATTCGGCACGTTGATCCTCCCGGGCAAGCTTTGATCAACTCGTGAAGCGCGATGGGAATACGACGACCTTGTCGTTGAGGCCGTAATCGCCGACGATCCGGGTCGAATATATCATCGGATCGTGCATGGTCAGCATGCGGGCGTCGCGCCAGAACCGGTCGAGCCCGTATTGCGATCCGGTCATACGGCCGCCGGCGAAGTCGTAGATCCGCGGCGTGACCTCGAGCGCGATCGCCGACGTGAAGGTGCGCAAGCCGAGCGTCTTGACGGCCAGCAGCCCGCGGCCTTCCTCGGTCAGGTTGCGCCGGTTGTCCCAACCCTCCTGGAGTTCGGCGATCACCCGGTCGAAATAGCCGAGCGCGGCCTCGCCCTTGATCCATAGCTCGCCGAATTCCTTCTGAATCAGCGGGTCGTCCGAGGTGCGCTTCGCACCGGCGGAGACCACCTGCCGCGGCTGATCACGCGCGAGATCGCGGGCATGGTCGAGCGCCGCCCAGGTGCATCCGAGGAACACGGCCGAGTAATAGATCGCGCCGAACGTGGTCCAGAACGGCGTCGCCGAGACCTGCACGCCCGGATGCCCCCAGCGCATCACCTCGTCGGGGGCGATCTTCACGTCCGTGAACGTCACGGTGCTCGAATCGGCGCCGCGCAGTCCAAGTTGATCCCAGTCGCCGTGAAAGTGAATGCCGGCGCGGTCGGTGGGCACCACGCCGTAGATGAACTGCTTGTTGTTGGCATGCACCGCCAGCACCGTGGTGACGTTCGAGAGCGGCGCTCCGGTGTTCCACTTTTTCGTGCCGTTGACGACGAAGCTGCCGTCCGGCTGGGGCGTAGCGATGAAGTTCTTGTTCACGTACTGGGTGACGTTGCCCCAGTACCAGCGGTTCTGCGTCGAGCGCCGGATGAACGGCTCATTGTCGGTCTGGTGATCCAGAAACATCGGAATGGCGGAATTGTAGTAGTGAAAGCCGAGCAGCGCGCCGATCGACGCGTCGGCCTTTGCGAGTTCGAACACCGCATAGGCGGTGTCGCGGATCGAGCCACCTTCGCCGCCGTATTTCTTCGGGAAGAACAGATTGACCAGCCCGCTGTCGCGCAGCTTCTGGAGCTGAGCGACCGGCCGCGCGTTGCCGCGGTCGCGCTCCGCCGCCTCGGCCTTGAATTCGGCGGCCAGCGCGCGGGCGATGCCGACCCAGTCGGGCCGTTGCTCATGTTGAACGGGATGCAGCAATTGGGCGGTCATCACGAAGTCCCATGCCTGTCGATGTCGTCGGATGCGGGCCGAATTAGTTTCATGCCGCCTGGCTGGCGGCACGCTTCTGCAGCAGCAGCCGCGCGTCCCGCACGATGCTGCGGTCGACCCAGTCGTCGATCGAGAAGTCCTTCGCGATGAAGGCCTGCCGAAGGAGAAAGTCCTTGTGGGCGCGGAGCGCTCCGACGAGTTCGTCGCTGATGTCGATCTGCACGCCGCGGCTGAGGTCGCCGTAAGCGTTGGTCAACCTCTCGGCCGATGTCTTCATGTCGTCGGCCACCAGGCCGGCGACGTCGTCCGGATGTGCCTGCGCCCATTGTCCGGCCGACAACAGGCGCGCCACGAGGCGGACGACGACATCACGGTGGTCGCGATGGAGTGGGCCGCTGACCACCACGGCGCGCAGGACGGTCGGGTTGACGCGCGCGGCGATCGAAGGATGGTTGCGCGTGTCGTAGACCTCACGGATGTCGAGCAGGTTCATCACCGCGGCCGGAAGCTGCGTGGCGGCGGCGTCGATGGTGCCGCGGATCATGGCGGTGAGAAATTCGGCCGCCATGATCTCGAAGACGTTCTTGGCCTTGACGCTCTTCGGCCCCTGCATGATCTCGTGGCCGAAATCGAACCGGACTTGTTCGACATCGCTGAGACTGAGGCCAGCCGACTGCAACGCGGTGTCGTAGGTCTTCACGTGCTGCGCACGAACGAGATCGAGTGACGACGAGCCGTGAATGTGCGCGACCGCGACGCGCTTGCCCTTGAGATCGGCCGGGCTCGCTATTCCGGATTGCGGCAGCGCTACGATCGGATAGGAGCCGTCGACCCATGAGAGCGCGACCACGCGGGTGTCGGCGCCCTCGGAGCGCGCCCACAGCGCCTTCGGATGGCCGGCATGGCGGAGCCAATATCGCTCGTCGTGCGCGGGATGAAGCTTGGGTTCGAGCGTGACGACCTGCATGTCGAACGCGAGGCCGGGTTCATTGCCGAGCTCGTCCTGTAGATAGCCGAGCTTGTAGGCGAGGCTCGAACTGGTCGGCACCACCGGGCAGCGGGAGTAGAGGACGTTGTCGCGAGTTGGCATCGATGATCGTTCAAGCTTGCAATGATGCACAGGGCGCAGGGCTGTCTATACCTACGGTCACCCCGGTGCAATGAGCGCTCATGAACGCGCATGGGTGACGCGCAAAAAGATGAGAGGATCAATACGAATCCGAACCAGCTCGTCCTTTCCCGCAGGGACTACTCGATCACCTCGTCGGCCCGCAGGTGGATTGACGGCGGTACCGCAAGGCTGAGCGCCTTGGCGGTCGTCAGGTTGATCGCCATCTCGAACGTGGTCGGTTGCTGCACCGGCAAGTCGGCCGGTTTGGCGCCCTTGAGAATCTTTCCGGCATAGACTCCCGCTTGGCGATAGGCGCCGGTGAAACTTGCCGAGTAGCTCAGCAATCCGCCGTCGACCACGTATTCCCGCAGGTCGTAAATCGCCGGAATGGTGTGCCGCGCCGCCAACGCGATGATCGTGCGGCGCTGGCTGGTGAAGAAGGGACTGCCGCTGAGCATTAGCGCTTTCGCGCCCGACTGCAGGAATGTAGCGAATGCAGTTTCCAGTTCGCGCTCGCTCGTGGCTCGCGCGACCACGATTTGCCGTCCGAGGGCGCGGCCCGCCGATATCACGTCCGGCAATTGCGCCTCGAATCCCTGATAGGTCGGATCGCCAAGCACGCAGACCACCTTCGCCGCCGGAATGAGGTCACGCAGCAGTTCGAGCCGCTTTTCATCGAGTTGGGCGCCGCCGAAGAAGGTCACACCGGTGAGATTGCTCTCTGGCCGGTTGAGGCTCGCCACGAGACCGCTTTTGACCGGGTCTTCGCCGGTGACAAACACAATCGGGATCGTTGCCGTGGCGGCTCGTGCGGCCTCCACCGCCCCGACATTGCCGACGATCACGTCGACCTGACGGCGGACAAGGTCGGCGGCCAGTGTCGGCAGACGGTCGAGTTGGTTGTCCGCCCAGCGCTGCTCGATGGTCACATTGCGGCCCTCGACGAATCCCTCATCGCTCAAGCCTTCACGCAACGCCTCGACCAGGTTCCGGAACGGCGCCGCCGGCGTGCTGCGCAGGATGCCGACCACCGGCAGTGGGCGTTGCTGCGCGCTGGCCGCGAGGGGCCACGCGGCGGTAGCGCCGACGACGGCAATCAACTCTCTCCGCGTCAGAAAGCGATCGGCCATGCGGGAGGTCAGTCCGAATTGCGGATGTGCCCCATTCCTAGCACAGAGAGTGCGGGCCGGTCAGCGGTGCGATTCATCGCACTCCATCCCGACGGAATTGGTGGCTCGGCATGGTTGCAAAAAAGTGAGAGGCCCCAGCTTGCGCTGGGGCCTCCCGACGGCGAGGGCGGTGCCGGGTCGTCCGCCCTAACCGTATCTCATGCCGGCGTTCAGGCCGTGTAGGCGCGTTCGCCGTGGTCGGAGATGTCGAGCCCTTCGCGCTCTTTCTCAACCGACGGACGCAAGCCGACCAGAACGTCAACCACCTTGTAGAGGATGAACGAGCCCACACCCGACCAGACCAGGGTGGTGAGCACGGCCTTGCACTGCGCGATCACCTGCGTGCCGAATTCGTAGTCGGCGATCTTGCCGACCGCGTAGTCCATGATGCCGGCGCCACCGAGCGCCGGGTTGACCAGGATGCCGGTGCCGATCGCACCGACGATGCCGCCGACGCAGTGCACGCCGAACACATCGAGCGCGTCGTCGTAGCCGAGCGCGTTCTTCACCGTGGTGCAGAAGAACAGGCAGACGATGCCGACGATGAGACCGAGCACCAGAGCACCCATCGGCCCGGAATAGCCGGCGGCCGGAGTCACCGCGACAAGGCCGGCGACACAGCCCGACAGTGCACCGAGCACCGACGGTTTACCCTTCACCATCCACTCGGCGAACATCCACGACATGGCCGCCGCCGCGGTTGCCACGAAGGAGTTGATCATGGCGAGCGCGGCGCCGCCGTTGGCTTCGAGGTTCGATCCGGCGTTGAAGCCGAACCAGCCGACCCACAGCAGGGAGGCGCCCACCATCGTCAACGTCAGCGAGTGCGGCGCCATGATCTCCTTGCCGAAGCCGATACGCTTGCCGACGACGAGCGCGCCGACCAGACCGGCGATGCCGGCGTTGATGTGCACCACGGTGCCGCCCGCGAAGTCGATGGCACCCCATTTGAAGATCAGGCCGGCGTCGGCCATCACTTCGTCAAGCTTGGCCTGCGCGGCGGTCTTGGCGGCGGCGTCGGTCGCAACGGCGAGGGCCTTGGCGGCGGCGTCGATCGCATCCGGGCCGGCCCAGTACCAGACCATGTGGGCAATCGGGAAGTAGATGAACGTGACCCACAGCGGAACAAACAGTGCCACCGCGGCGAACTTCATACGTTCGGCGAACGCGCCCACGATCAGGGCCGGGGTGATGGCCGCGAACGTCATCTGGAAGCAGACGTAGACCAGTTCGTGGATCGTCACGCCGACCGAGAACGTCGCCGCCTGCGAGTCCGTCGTGATGCCCTTCAGGAAGATCTTCTCGAAGCCGCCGATGAACGATGAGCCGCCCGTGAAGGCCAGGCTGTAGCCATAGATCACCCAGATCAGGATCACGATGCACACGGCGTAAAAGACGTGCATCAGCACTGAGAGCATGTTCTTCGAGCGCACCAGGCCGCCGTAGAACAGCGCCAGGCCGGGAATGGTCATCAAGAGAACGAGCACGCTCGACGTGAGCATCCACGCATTGTCGCCCTTGTTGAAGGTGGGCGGTGGCGGGGTGGGAGGCGCAGCCGCGGGCGTCTCGGCGAACGCATGGCCGGACGCGAACATCGCGAGCGCGATGCCGAGCAGGGCCCCGATAGCAAGGGCAATATGTCCCGCACGGATTGGTTTCTTGGACGTCATGTTAACTCCTGTCGCTGGCCGTTGAGGTGCGGGATGTCAGAGTGCCGAGGCATCGGTCTCGCCGGTGCGGATGCGCACGGCGCTGTCGAGGCCGAGGACAAAGATCTTTCCGTCCCCAATCTGACCGGTCTTCGCGGCGTTAGTGATGGTTTCGATGGTTTTTTCGACCTGGTCGGACGCAACGGCCACTTCGATCTTGATTTTCGGCAGGAAGCTCACCGCGTACTCGGCGCCACGATAGATTTCCGTATGGCCCTTCTGGCGCCCGTATCCCTTGACCTCCGTGACGGTCATCCCGTGCACGCCGATCGCAGTCAGAGCGTCACGGACCTCGTCGAGCTTGAACGGCTTGATGATAGCCATGACGATTTTCATGTATCCAAATCCCCCTTAGAGCCCTGTCCTGCTGGGTGCAGGATTGGGTGTTCTCAGATGGGCTACGCGGCACGAAGGACATTCCGGCAGCGATGCCGCCCGTCACGAATCAAGCCCCGTGCCAGTTCGTCGCGCTGGCGGTAACTTGCTGTGAATCAAGGGGGTTCTTTACGACGCGGGGTCGGCGCCGCGACCCTGCGCGGCGGCCCGCACAAAGACCGGCCATCGCTGCATAGAATTTAAGCAGATGGTATTTTCGGTCGCCCACGGCGGGAACGGTCGCTCGGACGGCATACGACCAGTGATTGTCAACGCCGCCCGATTTGAATCAATGCGCGCAAATCGCAGTCTATTATTGCAGCGCTTCGCCATGCTGCGTTACGTCGAGTCCCTCGATCTCGTGCTGTTGGCCGACCCGCAGCGGCACCATGAACTCGATCACCTTCAGCAGCACGAAGGTCAGCACGCCAGACCAGGCGAGCGTCACCAGGATGCCCTGGAGCTGGATCAGCACCTGTTGCGGGTTGCCGTCGAGCAATCCGGGCAGGCCCGCGGGCGTATCGGGGCTGACCGAGACCGCCGCGACCGCGAACACACCGGCGAGCAGCGTTCCGGTCGCGCCGCCGATCCCGTGCACGCCGAACACGTCGAGCGAATCGTCGTAGCGCAGCCGCTGCTTCAACCAGGTGCACGCCCAGAAACACATTGCGCCGGCAATCACGCCGATGACGACGCCCTGCCAGGGCAACACGTAGCCGGATGCCGGCGTGATGGTGCCTAGTCCGGCGACCGCGCCCGAGATCATGCCGAGCACCGAGGGCTTCCCGCGCGTCGACCATTCGAGCGCCATCCAGGTGAGCGCGCCCGCCGAGGCGGCGAGGTGGGTGGCGACGATCGCGAACACCGCGCGGGAATTGGCGCCGTAGGCCGAGCCCCCGTTGAAGCCGAACCAGCCGACCCAGAGCAGGCCGGTTCCGATCACCGCCAGCGAGAGATTGAACGGCGCGAAATTCTCCGAGCCGTAACCGTGACGCTTGCCGATCACCCACGCGGCCACCAGGCCGGCGATCCCGGCATTGAGATGAACGACCGTACCGCCGGCGAAATCGAGGAGGCCCGCCTTCGCCAGAAAACCGCCGCCCCACACCCAGTGTGCGATCGGGACATAGACGACGAGCAACCAGAGGCCCGCAAACCATATGAACGCCGAGAAGCGCATGCGATCCGCGACCGAGCCCGCAACAAGCGCCACCGTGATGATTGCGAACGTCATCTGGTAAATCATGAACAGCGCTTCCGGGATGGTCGGCGCGAACGACGAGATCGCATTCATGCCCATGCCGCGCAGCAACACGCGCTCGAATGTACCGAGCCACGGTCCGTCGCCCGCGAACGTCAGGCTGTAGCCGACCGCGAACCACAGCAGCGAACACAACATCAGGCAGGCGAGGCTCTGCGCCATTGTTGCGAGCACGTTCTTCTTGCGCACCATGCCGCAGTAGAACAGCGCGAGGCCGGGCAGCGTCATCATCAGCACGAAACCGGTGGCGGCGATCATCCACGCGGTGTCGGCGCCGTCGATCTTGTGAGCCGTTTCGGCGAACGCGGGTGAAGCCGCGCATGCCAAGCCGAGCGACATCGCGATCGCAATTTTTTTCATGATCTCCCCCTCGGTCGAAAACGTTCTTGCGCGTTTCGATTCGTTGCGCCGGCGCGGCGCGCCGGGATCCTGCGTCTTCGAAGCGCCGCTCAGATCGCGTCGAGGTCGGTCTCGCCGGTGCGGATGCGCACGGCCTGGTCGATGGCGGTGACGAAGATCTTGCCGTCGCCGATCTGTCCGGTCTTGGCGGACGTCGTGATGGCCTCGACCACCTTTTCGGCGCGGTCGGACGGCACCGCGACCTCGATGCGCATCTTGGGCAGGAAGTTCACCGCATACTCGGCGCCGCGATAGATCTCCGTGTGACCCTTCTGGCGGCCGTAGCCTTTGACCTCGGTGACGGTCATGCCGTGCACGCCTACTCCCACGAGGGCGTCGCGCACGTCTTCGAGCTTGAACGGTTTGATGATCGCGATGACCAGTTTCATGGATGTCCCCCTATCGGGCGCAGGCCCTGCGCACGATATCGGCATCTCGATGGAAAATTAAGCGCTGATTTTGCCCTTCCGCTGGGCGGTACGATTAGCTTGTGGGCATATCAGGACAGCAATACTGTCTTAATCCTCAGGTGCCGGCGCGCCGCTCGCGCAGCAGTCCCTCCTGAGCGACGGACGCCACCAAGGTGCCGTCCCGCGCGAACACGAGCCCGCGCGAGAAACCGCGCGACCCCGCGAGATTGGGACTGTCGTGAGCGTAAAGCAGCCAGTCGTCGGCACGGAACGGGCGGTGAAACCAGAGTGCGTGATCGAGGCTCGCCGCCATGATGGTCTTTTCGAACACCGTGCGGCCATGCGGCACCAGCGCCGAGTCGAGGAGGCCCATGTCGGACGCGTAGGCGAGCACGCATTGGTGGATCGCCGGGTCGTCCGGTAGCCGGCCGCTGGCGCGCAGCCAGATGTGAAACCGGCCGTCCTCGATCTTGCGCCCGAGATAGCGTTCGAACTCGACCGGCCGAAGTTCGATCGGCCGCTCGCGCTCGTAGAAGCGCCGCACCGTTTCCGGCATCGGCAGCACCTGCTCCTTCAGGTCCGCGAGCGTCGGCAAATCTTCCGGCTTGGGCACGTCCGGCATCTTCGCCTGATGCGACATGCCGGGTTCGTCGCCATGGAACGACGCCGACATGATGAAGATCGCCTCGCCGTGCTGGATCGCCACCACGCGCCGGGTGGTGAAGCTCTTGCCGTCGCGAATGCGCTCCACGTCGTAGATGATCGGCACCTTGGGATCGCCGCCCAGCAGGAAATAGGCGTGCAGCGAATGCGGCGGCCGGCTGGCGACATCGAGGGTACGGCAGGCCGCGGCCAGAGCCTGCCCGATCACCTGCCCGCCATAGACGCGCTGCCATCCCGTCTGCGGCGAGTGCCCGCGGAACAGGTTCAGCTCGAGCTGTTCCAGGTCGAGGATGGCGGCGAGGCCGTGGACGGGGGCGGGCATTGCGGACCCCTTCTGCCACATCCGCTGGCGTTCGCGGAAGCCGGGAGGGTGCTATACTTTCCGGCGGAGGAAATCGTGGAATTTCAAAGCGGGCAGCGGTTTGACGTGCTGATCGGCGGCGCCGGCTTCGCCGGTCTGGCGCTGGCGATCGCGCTGCGCCAGGGGCTCGGGCCGTCGTTCACGGTCGCGGTCGCCGATCCGGCGCTCGGCCGTCCGCCCGGCGATGCGCGCGCATCCGCCATCGTGGCGGCGGCGCGCCGGCTGTTCGAGGTGATCGGCGTTTGGGACAAGGTCGCGGACGAGGCGCAGCCGATCCTGGACATGGTCATCACCGACAGCCGCCTGCAGGATGCCGTGCGGCCGACCTTCCTGACATTCGACGGCGACGTGGAGCCGGGCGAGCCGTTCGGTCACATGATCGAAAATGCGCCGCTGCTTGCGGCATTGGTGGCGAAGGCGCGCGAGGAGGGGATCGCGTTGCTTGCCACGAGTGTCGGTAAAGTGTCTCCATCCCCACATCACATCCAGACCGAACTGTCGGATGGCCGCACAACGGGCGCACGCCTGTTGATCGCGGCCGACGGTGCGCGCTCGGGGATCCGCGAGCAGGCCGGTATCGCGAGCCATGGTTGGAGTTATGGCCAGTCGGCCATCGTCACGACGGTCAAGCACGAGCGCGATCATCACGGACGCGCCGAGGAGCACTTTCTCCCGGCCGGGCCGTTCGCGATCCTGCCGCTGAAGGACGATCCTGTTCTCGGCCATCGCTCATCGATCGTCTGGACCGAGGAGAAGGCGGAAGCCGAACGGATCGTCGCGCTGCCCGACGATGAATTTCAAATCGAGCTCGAACGCCGCTTTGGGTTGAAACTCGGCGAGATCGCCGCGGTCGGCCCGCGCCGCGCCTATCCGCTTGGCTTCGCGGTCGCGCGCAGCTTCATCGCGGAGCGCGTCGCGCTGGTCGGCGACGCCGCGCACGTCATCCATCCGATTGCCGGGCAGGGGCTCAACATGGGCCTCAAAGATGTCGCCGCGCTCGCCGAAACCATCGTGGATGCCGCGCGACTCGGGCTCGATCCCGGCTCGCTCGCGGTGCTGGAGCGTTATCAGCGCTGGCGCGGCTTCGACACCATGGCGATGGGGGTCGCGACCGACGGCCTCAACCGGCTGTTCTCCAACCGCTCGGACGTGCTGCGGCTCATGCGCGATGTCGGCCTCGGCCTGGTCGACCGGCTGCCGAGCCTCAAGCAGCTCTTCATCCGCGAAGCCGCCGGCCTCGTCGGCGAGGTGCCGAAGCTTCTGCGCGGCGAGGCGCTGTGATGCGTTTCTCGACACGCGACGAGCCCTCTCCGCTCCCTCCCCCCACGCAGCGAAGCGGAGTGGTGGGGAGGGGGGGGGGGGGGGGAACTGAACCGCCGGTGCATCGGTCACACTTCCGTCGCACCACGATCACTTGGTCAGGTTCAGACAGCCGTCAAGTCAACGGGACCGACGCAACCTGCTCCTTGAAGGCGGGACGAGACGAGATCGCCGCGTACCAGCGGTCGAGATGCGGCATCGCGGGCCGCTCGGGAACGAGCTGGACGAAGCGGTACGCCATGACGCCGACCGGGATGTCGCCATACGAGAAAGCGTCGCCCGCGAGATACTGCGTCTTGGCGAGTTGATCGTCCATCATCTGCGCGGCTTCGATAGACTTGGTCTTGCCGGTGGCGATCGCGGCCGGGTCGCGCTTCTCCGGCGGCGTGCGGATCAGTCCCCAGAACACCGGCGTCAGCGCCGGTCCCATGACGGAGAGCTGCCAATCCATCCACATCTGTGCGCGCGCACGCGTCTTGAGATCGGCCGGCTCAAGCGTGCGGCTGCCGTGCTCGGCGGCGAGATAGCGCACGATCGAATTCGATTCCCACATCGTGAACCCGTCCTCTTCCTCCAGGGTGGGGACGAGCGAGTTGGGGTTCATCGCCAGATAGAACGGGTCCTTGGTCTGACCGAACGCGCCGCCGACATCGATCCGCTCGAACGGCAGCTTCATTTCGCCGAGCGCCCAAATCACCTTCTGCACGTTGGACGAGGTGTTGCGCCCCCAGATTTTGATCATGCGTATTTCTCCCAGCCTGAACCGCCATGCCGCGCACATTCTCTCAACGTCATGGCCGGGCTTGTCCCGGCCATCCACGCCTTGTGCCGCGGCGACCAAGTAAGACGTGGATGCCCGGCACAAGGCCGGGCATGACGATGCGGACGCAGTAGTATCGGACGCCGAAGGTGCCCGGATCAATCCAATCGGCGGGCTTCTTCCGGCAGCATGATCGGAATGCCGGCGCGGATCGGATAGGCGAGCTTGGCCGAACGCGAAATCAGTTCCTGCTTTTCGGAATCGTATTCCAGCGGCCCCTTGGTCAGTGGGCAGACCAGGATTTCCAGAAGCTTCGGATCGACAAGCTTCGGATCGGCGGCCGGCGGGTCGGCGGATGGACTGGTCATGGCGTGCTCCGGCGTTCTGGCAGGAGAGCTTGGCGACACCGCGAAGGAAATCGCCACGCCCTATAGCACGAGGCCGCCCTCAGTGCCGCCGGAAATTCGGACGGCGCGCGGGCCCGGGACCGGCCACGCGTTCGGACTTCTGGCGGAAATTGATCCGGCCGCGGCTGAGATCGTACGGTGAGACCTCGACGATGACGCGATCGCCGACGCCCGTGCGAATGCGGAACTTGCGCATCTTGCCGGACATGTAGGCGAGGATCTGATGCTCGTTGTCGAGCGTGACGCGGTAGTTGCCGTCCGGCAGAACCTCCGTCACGGTACCGTCGAATTCGATCAGCTCTTCTTTGGCCATACATTCTTCTCCGATTCGAATGCGTATTTAGCGGGGAGCGCGGTGCGCGGCGTTGCCGCCGGAATGGCGGTGCGACCCGCGGCGCGGCTGCTGCAGGAAAGCGACGGCGGCGATTTCGCCGTCGTGCGCCTGGGCCGGGCGATCGTTTCGCGGCTGCTGATGGCCCGCGCGCGCCTGATGAGGCTGCGCACTCTTGTGGTTCGCGCGCTTGCCGCCCTCGTGCCGGCGGTTCCCGTGCGGCTGACTCTCCTGGCGCTGACCCTCGTGCCGTTGACCCGCATGACGCTGGCCCATGACGCTGGCCCTCGTGACGCTGGCCCTCATGACGCTGGCCTTCTTGCCGGCCGTTCCGCTGGCGGCGGTCGTCGGGCTGACGGTCGCGGCCCTGGTGCTGGCGTTGCGGCGGCTTGCCGTGCGCCGCGCCATTCGAACGAGGCTCGGCGGCGGGTCGCGGGTCGTTGCGCCGGTCCGTCGCCGGGATCGACATGCGGATCAGCTTCTCGATGTCGCGCAAATAGGCCCGCTCCTCGCCGTCGCAGAACGAGATCGCCACGCCCTCCGCGCCGGCGCGCGCAGTGCGGCCGATGCGGTGCACGTAGCTCTCCGGAATGTTCGGAAGGTCGTAGTTGACGACATGGCTGATGCCATCGACATCGATGCCGCGCGCCGCGATGTCGGTCGCCACCAGCGTGCGCACCTTGCCGGCGCGGAACGCCGCCAGCACGCGCTCGCGCTGGCCTTGCGACTTGTTGCCGTGGATGGCCTCGGCGGCGAGGCCGGCCTTTTCGAGCGCACGAACCACCTTGTCGGCGCCGTGCTTGGTGCGGGTGAAGACGAGTGCGCGATCGATCGGCTCCTGCCGCAGGACCTCGACGAGCAGCGCCGGCTTGCCGGCGCGGTCGACGTGGATGATGCGCTGATCGACCTTCTCGGCGGTCGTGGCTTCAGGCGTGACGGCGACCCGAACCGGGTCGCGCAGCATGCCCTTGGCCAGCTCCGCGATCTCGTGCGGCATGGTGGCCGAGAAGAACAAGGTCTGCCGGCGGTGCGGCAGCTTGCCGACGATCGCGCGGATGTCGTGGATGAATCCCATGTCGAGCATGCGGTCGGCTTCGTCGAGCACGAAGACTTCGACCTGATCGAGCCGCACGGCGCCCATCTGCATCAGGTCGCGCAGCCGGCCGGGCGTTGCGACGAGCACATCGACGCCGCTCACGAGATCGCGGATCTGACGATTGATCGGCACGCCGCCGATGGCGAGCGTGACGCGCGGGTGGACGTGGCGGCCATACGTCTGGAAGCTCTCGACGATCTGGGCGGAGAGTTCGCGCGTCGGGCTCAGCACCAGCACGCGGCAGGTGCGCTTTTCAAGCCGTTGCTTGGTCTTCGAGAGGTGATTGAGGATCGGCAGCGCGAAGGCGGCGGTCTTGCCGGTTCCGGTCTGCGCGATGCCGACGACGTCGCGTGCGGCCAGTACCTGCGGGATGGTCTGGGCCTGGATCGGCGTGGGGTCGGTGTACTTTTCCTCAACGAGAGCGCGGGCGATGGGCTCGGACAAGCCGAGCTGGAGAAAGGAGGTCAATGAACGAATCTTTCATGTCGCGAATTAAGGCCGCTGCCCACCGATGCCCGGATCGATCCGGGATCGGCACTCGTTTGGTGCGCAAACCCGCCATGACAGAAGTGTCTGGCCGGCCTGCGGGCGCGCCCGCAATTCGCAGGAGAAACAAGACATCCCGCGTGGTCAGGGGTGTCGATGAACGGTGCTGAATGAGACGGGTCGAAAACCAAGACGTGGAATTCGTTCACGCGACCCGTGGACGGCTCAAATCGATCGCAAATCGAATGGCCATCAATCTCATGGGCGGTCAGGTAGCAACTTAATGAGGTGAATTCAAGGCTTTATTGCAGAGCAAAAATCGGATGGTCTTACTGCAGCGACGTCTCGCCGCCCGAGGCGTTCTTCTTGGCGAGCTCCATTTCCGTCATGGCGACCAGGAGTTCCGCGCGGGTCTTGAGGTCTGGAGCCTCCAGCAGCGCCTGCTTTTCGGGCGCGCCGTAGGGCGACATCATTGCGAGCGCATTAACCAGCGCCTCGTTGGGCGCGGTCTCGATGCCCTCCCAATCGGCCTTGAGGTCGTTGGCCTTGAGGAAGCCGGTCAGTGCCGCGAGCAGGCTCTTGCGGTCGACATCGTCCTCGCCCTTGCGGGCGGTAAAGTCGTCGATGAACGGCGTGTAGCGCACGCGGCATTGTCGAAAGAGCGTGGGCATACGCAACTCCTCCTCGACCTGAAAGCGCACGATGCCGGTCAACTGAAGCAAGTAGCGGCCGTCGCCGCTCTCGGCGAGCTGGGTGATGCGCCCGACGCAGCCGACCTTGTAGAGATTGGGCTTGTCGGGCGAGCCCGGATGCGCGGTGTCGGGCTGGATCATGCCGATCAGCCGGTGGCCGGCGCGCAGCGATTCGTCGATCATCGCCACGTAGCGCGGCTCGAAAATGTTGAGCGGCATCTGCCCGCGCGGCAGCAGCAATGCGCCGGGCAGCGGGAAGACCGGGATCACGTCGGCGAGGTCGCCGGGATTTTCGTAGACCGCATTCATCGGCATGGCCGCACTCCACCGGGGCAGAACCTGACGCTTGCCCGCGGAAGCGGGCATCCAGCCTTAAGCTTCTGACGTGCGCGCCTGATGGCTCGATGACGACTGGATCGTCCGCCTTCGCGGACGATGACAACCGACTGATCTCACGAAAACAAGATCGACGACAGCCGCTTGCGTCCCGCGACGGTCGCCTCGTCGGTCGGACCCCAGGCCTCGAAGAACTGCACAAGCTGCTTGCGCGCGCCGTCCTCGTTCCATTTGCGGTCGCGCCGCACGATCTCGATCAGATGGTCGAGCGCTTCCGGCCGCTGGCCTTTGCCGTTGAGCGCGACCGCGAGATCGAAGCGCGCCTGATGGTCGAGCGGGTTCGCCGCGACTTTCTGCTCAAGCTCGGCGATCGGCCCGACGGACTTGGCCTGCTCGACGAGTTCGAGCGCGGCGCGCGCGGCCGCCACGAGCGGATCGTTCTGCTTCGCCTGCGGCACCATGGCGAGCGTCTGCTTGGCCTGCTCGATGGCACCGGTCTGCACGTAACAGCGCGCCAGGCCCGCGAGCGCCGCGATGTTCGCGCCGTCGGCCGCCAGCACCTTGGCATAGAGATCGGCCGCGCCGGCCGCATCGCCCGTGGCGAAAGTATCGTCGGCGGCCTTCAGCAGATCCTTCTCTTCGCCGCCGATGCGGTCCTTGGTGACGCGCTCGAGGAACGCCACGATCTGGCTCTCCGGCAGCGCGCCGAGGAAGCCGTCGACCGGCTGGCCGTTGACGAACGCGAACACTGCCGGGATCGACTGGATGCCAAGCTGACCCGGAATCTGCGGGTGCTTGTCGATGTCCATCTTGACGAGCTTGACCTTGCCCTTGGCGGCCTTCACGACCTTCTCGAGCACCGGTGCAAGCTGTTTGCAGGGGCCGCACCATTCCGCCCAGAAATCGACCAGGACGGGCTGGCGCTTCGACTCCTCGATCACGTCCTTCATGAACGTCTGGGTCGTCGTATCCTTGACGGCCTCGGGAACCGCACCCGCCTGCCCAATATTCTCCAGCATCGTCATATGTCTGCCCTTTGATCCGCGCCCTTGGGTTCCGACCGCGGTTAAACCTGAATTCGGCGGCGCCGAAAACCTCAATTTGCGCAATTAAATAGGGTCCGGGGGGTGGTTTGCAATGCGCTCGATCAATCGCCGGACTGATCGTCTGGCGGCCCGCTACCGGCCACCGCGACGATGCGCGGCGGATGCCCGGTCGATTCGAGAAAGCGGACGAGGTCGGCGCGGGCGATCGACGTGGTCATCGTGTTGGTGAGCGGGTGGCAGTTGATCACCGCGTGCTCCATCAGGACGGCGTCGAGCACCACGGTCACACGCTCCGCCGTGTCGTTGATGGCGGCGAACGGCGTGACGGCGCCCGGCACGATCCCGAGCGTCTCAACCAGCAGGTCGGCCGAGCCGAACGAGAAACGGCCCGAGGCCCCGAGCCGCCGGTGCAGGGATTTCAGCTCGATCACCGCGTCTTCAAGCGTCGTGACCAGAAAGAGCGCGCCCTTCTTGTCGCGCAGGAACAGGTTTTTGGTGTGGCCCTCCGGGGATCTGGCCGCGCAGGCCCTGCGACTGCTCGACCGTGAACAGCGGCGGGTGCGTCACCGTCGGGTGCGCGATGCCCAGGCGGTCGAGGGCGGCAAACAGGTCGGCGGGGGTGGCGGGCATGGAGACTGGAGCAGGAGGGATCAGCAAAGGGCCAGGGTCGGCGGTCGGGAGGAGTGGCGCCGGGGAAGGGCGGTTGCAAAGGGGTACGCCTTTTGGCATAGCTTTCGCCAGGGGCCTTGGTCCAGACGCATTGAGGCTCCAAGTACCCTCTCGGATGCGGGTGTAGCTCAGGGGTAGAGCACGACCTTGCCAAGGTCGGGGTCGAGGGTTCGAATCCCTTCGCCCGCTCCAAGTTCATCTCCGAACTTTCAAGGATGGTTGCCTGACGCGCGTAGAGCGCGTCTGCGCGACCGGGCGTAATCTTTCCGTAAACTTATAGATTTACCATCGATTTTAGGTGGATTGGGGCCGCCCCACTCTCAATTTTAGCCGTGGGTTTTTGAGCCCAGGGGCTTCGGCGGCACCCCGTTCAAGTGGGCGAACTCGCAGGTTGCGGCCAGTAGACCTGCGGGGGCCATGAGGAAATAGGACCCGAAAGTAGCAACGCTCACATCGACTTGGACTGAGGAGGTCGCCCGTGTTCAAGCTCTCCAATCTCAGCATTGGTTTTAAGCTCGCCATCACGACCAGCCTTCCGCTGGCCTTGCTCGCGTATTTCGAACTGGCGGCACGGATGGACATGCGGGCCGAGATGGAGCGACTGGACTCGCTCGCCCAGAGCGTGGCGACCGTCAGCCGTCTCGTGCACGAATTTCAGCGTGAGCGCGGCGCGTCCGCGCTCTTCATCGGCGGCAAGGGCCAGCAATTCGGTGCCGAGCTTGCCGATCAGCGCAAGCGAACCGAGGTCGAGCGGCAACGCACCACGGGCGTCTTGAAGCCTCTTGCGGCCCAGGTCTCCAGCGAATTGGGGGCCGTCATTGCAAAGGCATTGGAAGCTGCCGCCGTTCTCGACGCCAAACGCAAGGAGATCGACGCCCTTTCGATCAACGCGCCGGCGTCGACGGCCTATTTCACCGCAAGGATCGACAGCCTGCTGGCGTTCGCCAACGAGATGTCGAAGGCGAGCCGGAACGGCGAAGTCTCCCGGGCGATTGCGAGCTACGTGAACTTCATGCGGGCCAAGGAACTGGCCGGCCTGGAACGCGCCACGGGATCCGCTGGAATCTCGTCGGGCCGATTTGATCGCGCCGGCCACCAGCGAATGTCGTCGCTCGCAGCCGGTCAGGACACGTATTTCTCGACCTTTCGGGCCGCCGCCACGCCCGCGCAAAACGAGCTCTTCGCGAAATCGCTCGCCGGACCGGTATCCGATGATGTGGCCAAGATGCGTGAAACCGTGCTCGCCGGCGGGTTGACCGGCGAGTTGAACGGGCTCGCTGCCAAGGCCTGGTTTGCCGCAACGACCCTGCGGATCGATCGCCTGAAGGCCGTCGAAGATCAATTGGCCAGCGATCTGGCCGCGCTGACCATCAAGATTTCCAACGAGGCGGATGCCGCGTTGATGAAGAAGGCGATCCTGATCTTCGGCGTGTTCCTGTTGAGCTGCTGTCTGGTCATCGCGATCACGCGAAAATTGAAACGGGATATCCGCGGCTTGAGTGACGCAATGAACGACATCGCGCAAGGAAACTTCAACGTGGTTCCGAGCGCGCTCGGGCGCAAAGACGAAATCGGGCAGATCGCGTCCGCGATAGCGTCGATGGAACGCCAAGTGCGAACAACGATCGCGGGCGTGAAAGCGGCGGCGAACGAGGTCACCAACGCGTCCGCCGAGATCTCGGCCAGCACAACCGATCTCTCCCAACGCACCGAGGAGCAGGCTGCGAGCCTGGAAGAGACCTCGGCCTCGATGGAGCAAATCTCCGCGACCGTGAAGAAGAATGCCGAAAGCGCCCAGCAGGCCAATCAATCGGCGGCCACGACCCGGGCGGTCGCGGGACGCGGCGGCGAGATCGTCGCCCAGGCGGTCGACGCCATGGCCAAGATCGAGGGATCGTCGCGGAAGATTTCCGACATCATCGAGGTGATCGACGAGATTGCCCGCCAGACCAACCTGCTCGCGCTCAACGCCGCGGTGGAAGCTGCGCGTGCCGGCGATGCCGGCCGCGGCTTCGCGGTCGTCGCCTCGGAGGTGCGCAGCCTCGCTCAGCGTTCCTCGGAGGCCGCGAAGCACATCAATGACCTGATCACGACCTCAAGCGACCAGGTGAAGGATGGCGTGAAGCTCGTCAACCAGGCCGGCGCCGCGCTCAACGAGATCGTCGAATTCGATCAAGACGGTCGCCGCCATCGTCGCCGACATTTCCAATGCCAGCATCGAGCAGTCGACCGGTATCGAGCAGATCAACAAGGCGCTGACTCAGATGGACGAGGTGACGCAGCAGAACTCCGCGCTGGTCGAGGAGAACGCCGCGACGGCCAAGACGCTGGAGCACCAGGCCAAGTCGATGTCCGACCAGGTTGCGTTCTTCCAGATCGGCGGCGAAGCCGGGACGGCGGATGCGGACACCCAAGTGGCGCCCGCGAGGTCGCGAGAGTCCGCTCGCTCGCAGCAGACCAAGCCCGAGGCAGCACAAGCGGCCTAAGTCCCGCGCGCCTCTTTCAGACCGGCCTGAACGCGCCAGCGGGCCTCTGCGGTGCTTCCGCGGCATCTGCGCCGCCCGTCCGAACAGGCGCGCGCACTTCGCCCGTGTCTCTGCCATGCCGAGGTGCCGCCGGAATTGACGGAGAGCCGTATTGGCCGGCGGCCTCGTCAAATTCGGATCAATGATTTCGATTATGCAAATTGCAGGTCGCGAGGCCCGCGTTGGTAAAAAAGTTTTTATCGATTTGTTTCAACTTCAAGTGCGCCGGACACACGTGTGCATGACAACGGTACGCATCATGACGAAACGACTCACAGTCAATCTACTCTTGAAATCGATCATCGCGATAACGGCCACGGTCGTAATCGTCATGCTGGCGCTCGGCGCATGGGAATCATGGACCAGGCTCGCTGCGGTCAATCGGATCGCAACCGTCGCCGACGCGTCCGGCTATCTCTTTACCGCCTTGCACAATCTTCGCGTCGATCGCGCGTCGACGTTTCGCGATTTGAATTCCGACCGGGAGTTCACGTCCCTGCCTCCGCTGATCAAGGAGCCTCGCGACGCGGAAGTACCGGCCTTGAAATCCGGGTTGGCCGCGGTGGAAGCGGCGGACTTTCCCGAACGACAGCAAGCGGTCGCCCAACTCGGTCAGGCCATCAAGAAGCTGACTGAATTGCAGCAGGAGACCGCCGCGGCCTTTCTGCAGCCGAAGGCTTCGCGCCGGCCAGGGTTGGCGCAGGAGTACGTCAAGGAAACGACGGCCTTGATGGAGATGCTCGACAAGATATCGACGCAGATGACGAGGTCGGTGACGCTCGAGGATTCGTATATCGACAAACTGCTGGAGTTGAAACAACTGGCCTGGGTCGCGCGTAATGCGGCCGGCGATGCCTCGGTCTTGATTTCCAACACGCTCGGCGGGCAACCGATGCCGCCCGATGCGCTTCTCAAGTATACCGCCCATGTCAGCAAGCTCGAGACGGCGTGGGGGGCACTGGAAAACCTGGCCTCCGGGCTGCCCCTGCCGGCTCGCCTCACGGCGGCCATCGAAAAGGGCAGGCAGGAATTTCTCGGCAGCGACTATAGTGCGCTCCGGCTGAAGATCCTGAAGGCTTTGATTGCCGGCGAGAAAGTCGACGTCAAAGTCGAAGATTGGTCGCGCATGTCGGTGGCGAAGCTTTCGTCATTGTTGCACGTTGCCGAGATGGCGTTGGATGTTGCCAAGGAGCATGCGGCGAGCCAGCGCGCAGAGGCACAGTGGAAGCTATGGGTCGCAGCTTGGTCTGCTGATGGTGGCGCTCGCAATAGCGGCCGCGATGATGCTGATCGTATCGCGCCGCGTGATCGAGCCGCTGCAGCAGATCCAGAAATCGATGCTCAAGGTCGCCACCGGAGACTTCGGCGTCGTGATTCGGGGCCTCGGCCGCAAGGATGAGATCGGGCAGATCGTCGAGGCCTTCGGTTCGATGGTTGGGCGTGTTCGAGAGACGATTGCCGGGATCAAGTCTTCGGCGACACGAGGTCACCAGCGCCTCCGCCGAGATCTCGGCCAGTACGACCGATCTCTCCCAGCGCACCGAGGAGCAAGCTGCGAACCTGGAACAGACTTCGGCCTCGATGGAGCAAATCTCCGCGACCGTGAAGAAGAACGCCGAGAGCGCCCAGCAGGCCAATCAGTCCGCGGCCACGACCCGGCAAGTCGCGGGGCGCGGCGGCGAGGTCGTCGCCCAGGCGGTCGAAGCCATGGCCAAGATCGAGGGATCGTCGCGGGAAATCTCCGACATCATCGGCGTCATCGACGAGATTGCCCGCCAGACCAACCTGCTCGCGCTCAATGCCGCGGTGGAAGCGGCGCGTGCCGGCGACGCCGGCCGGGGTTTCGCGGTCGTCGCCTCGGAGGTGCGCAGCCTCGCGCAGCGCTCCTCGGAGGCCGCGAAGCACATCAGCACCCTGATTACCAATTCGAACAGCCAGGTGAAGGACGGCGTGAAGCTCGTCAACCAGGCCGGCGCCGCGCTCAACGAGATCGTCAACTCGATCAAGACGGTCGCCGCCATTGTGGCCGACATTTCCAATGCCAGCATCGAGCAGTCGACCGGCATCGAGGAGGTCAACAAGGCGCTGACCCAGATGGACGAGGTCACACAGCAGAACACCGCGCTGGTCGAGGAGAACGCCGCGACGGCCAAGACGCTGGAGCACCAGGCCAAGTCGATGTCCGACCAGGTTGCGTTCTTCAAGATCGAAACGGCTACGGCCGCCGATGAGGCCGCGTCGGCGGCGAAACCCGCCGCTGCCAAAAGGAAGCTTCCGGCCAGGAAAGAAGTCGAGGCGGCTGCTTAAGCGGTCGGAGAGGCTCGTCCGCCTCGCCTACGGCGCCAGCAGCACCTGGCGGCAGGCCGCCGGCAGCTCGGATATCTTGGGTCCGGCGTGCGGAACCGACGGCTTGTCCAGCTTCGGATTGTTGCCGAGCCAGGCATCGAGGTCCTTCTTGCCGCAGCCGTCGCTGACCGGTCGCTGCGGTTGCGGTTGGCAGTCCGTCTCGCCGGCCGGACAGCCGAGGCGCACGTGGAAGTGCCAGTCGTGGCCCCACCACGGCTGCACCTTGCTCAGCCACGCGTGATCGGTGCCGGCATCACGGCAGAGCGCCTTCTTGATGGCGGGGTTCACGAAGACGCGCGTGATCTCCGGATCTTCGGCCGCGGCCTTGACCAGTGCCACATGCGCAGGCGTCCAGACCTTGGGGTCGACGTCCTTGCGGTCCTCGGCAACCACCATCGTGGCCATCATGTTTTCCCGCTCTTCGCGTGAGAGCTCCCGGTCGGGCATTTGTGTGAACCAGATATCCGCATCGAGGCCGACCTGATGACTCTTGTGCCCGGCGGGCAACGGGCCGCCGCGCGGCTGCGACATGTCGCCGAGAAGGAGGCCGTGCCAGCCGGTTTTCGGCGCCTGGTCGGCCAGACGTTCCAGGAACGCGACGAGGTTGGGATGGCCCCAGTTGCGGTTGCGCGAGAGGCGCATCACCTGCCACGTCCGGCCATTGACCGGCAGCGCGACCGCGCCCGCCAGACAGCCCTTGGAGTAGAACCCGATGGAGCGCGCCTGCAGGGGCGCCGGCGTCGACTGGCGGACGAACAAGTCCTTGGCGGGTGTTTTTGGACTTTCCGGATGGGCGAGCGGCGGCAGCGGCTGAGGATTGAGCGTGCCCAGGTCCTGCGCCTGAGCCGTCCGAGCGGGCCAAAAGGCGATGGCACATAACAGAAGGATCGCGCCCAGCGTGAGCCGCGCGCTTGGGCCCTTCGGTCCCCTCGTCGTTGACGTCATGCCTGCAGCGCCGATCCGAGGCGAGTCGTCCCCTGCGCATTTTCAGCGCGCATGAATAATTTGCAACCCCTCACGTTAAGGTGAAGCGAGGACTGCCGCCGCCCTAGGCCAAAGGCCGACGATAAGCCAAGCCAGGGGCACGGCGGCTGCCCCCTCGGGCTCAGAATCCCTCGTCTTCCCAGCAGCTTAGACAAAGCTGGCGGTTCCTCCGCTTGGGCCGCCGGGCCGGACCGTAGCCTGATACCTCAAGCCCCGAATGCGGAATTTTGTGATCGCCATCACATCGCGCCCCCGGCGCCATTTCTAAAGTCGGCCGCTTGCTACCGATAACGGGGAACGATCATGCTCATCTTTGTAGTTGTCTGCGCCATTGGCGTACCGCTGATGCTTTGGGCCCTATCAAGCCCGAGCCGCAAACCGGCCGCCGGAACCGGCCACCCTCCGTCCGGCGATCTGGCCTCGCTGCCGCCGGCGGGCGCCGGTGGATTTGACGCTGCGCCTGGCTGCGACGCCGGTGGCGGCAGCTGCGACGCAGGCTGAGAGCCTCGATCAGTCGAGCTTCGCGCCCGAGCGTTTGATCACGTCCGCCCACTTGGCGGAGTCCTTGGCGATCGTCTCGGCGAAATCCTCCGGGCTGCCGCCTGCAGGCTCGTCGCCGATCGCGCCGAAGCGGTCCTTGAACGCGGGTGTCGAGATCGCGCGGTTGATCGCGGCGTTGAGCTTGTCGAGCACCGGCTTCGGCAGACCGGCCGGCGCGATCACGCCGCTCCAGGTGCCGGCGTCGTAGCCCGGCACGCCGGCTTCCGCGATGGTCGGCAATTCGGGGAACCCGGGCGAGCGGCGCGGCCCGCTCACGCCGAGCGCGCGCACCCTGCCGGACTTGGCAGTCGACGAAATCGAGTTGAGGCTCTCGAACATCAGGTGCACATGGCCGGCGATCAGGTCGTTGATCGCCTGTGCGCCGCCCTTATACGGAATGTGCAGGATGTCGGTGCCGGTCATGTACTTGAACAGCTCGCCGCCGACGTGGCCGGGCGAGCCGTTGCTCGACGATGCGTTCATCAGCTTGCCCGGATTGGCCTTGGCGTAGTCGATCAGTTCCTTGACCGACGTGAACGGCATGTTCGGTGCCGCTGCCAGCAAAAGATGGCCGCGGCTTACCAGCGCGACCGGCTGCAGATCGCGCTCGATGTCGTAGGGCAGCTTCGTCACCATGTGGCGCGTGATCGCGAGCGCGCCGATCGGGCCCATGCAGAGCGTGTAGCCGTCGGGCGGCGATTTCGCCGTCAGGTCGATGCCGAGCGTGAGCGCGCCGCCCGGACGGTTGTCGACCACGATGGTGGCACCACCTAACTGAGGTCCAAGCTCGGCCGCGAGCAATCGCGCCAGCACGTCGGTGGCGCTGCCGGGCGCCTGTGGCACGATCAGCCGGATCGGCTTGTCGGGATATTCGGCTGACGCGCTCGACGGAAATGCCCACATCGCGCAGGCCGCGAGCAGCAGGCCGGCCCACCGCGCGCGGGCATATGAGACAACCACACCTGTCGGCATGTTCACTCCCTGGCGTTCGAGCGCAGCGGCCTTACGCGGCCGCTTCGTAGCTGCTCGAACTTGCGGCGAGGATAGCAACCCCCGCCGGGGCGTGAAAGCCGACCGCCGCGCGACATGTCGTCGGACCGGCGCCAGCCGGATGCGCACACAACGGATGCGATAGAGAATTCCTCCGCGGGGCGGTATCTGACCTAACCTTTCTTCGGCGACCAACGATAGGCTTTGGCGCACGCGCCGCCCATCAGCATCGCTCGCTCGCTGTCGCTCAGGCGGTCGGTCTTGAGGAACGGTTCGACGGCCTGTTCGTAATTGACGACCGCGTAGGCGCGCGTCCAGTCCGTGCCCCACAGGCAGCGGTCGAAGCCCCAGGCGTCGAACACGCGGGCGAGCGGATCCCAGATGTCCGGGAATGGATACGGCTTCCGTGACAGCGTGCAGGCGCCGCTTACCTTGATCACCACGTTCTTGCGCTTGGCAAGGTCCAGCACCTTCGGCAGGTCGGCCCACGGCTCCGGCGGGGCCGGTGGCGTGCGGGGCTGCAGGATACCCAGATGGTCGATGATGAAGCGCGCATCGGGATGGCGATCGATCAACGTCCTGCCCGCATCCAGGTTGCCCCAGCACAGCATGTTGACCGGAAAGTCGTGCTTCACGGCCGCGCGCACGATGCGGTCGAGGCCCGGGTCCGTCGGGTCGCGATCGCGTCCCGGCTCCTTCGTGATGATGATGCGGACGCCGACCGCTCCCGGTGTCTGCTTCCAGTCGGCGACGACGTCGCCCACCGCGGGATCGTCGGGGTCGACCGGCTTGACGAGGCCGAACCGGCCGGGATGGGCCCGCTGTACTTCCACCGCATAGCTCGCGTCGTAGCCGTACAGGGAAAACGCGGAGATGAAGATCGCGCCGTCGACGCCGACCTTGTCCATTGCCGCCACCATCTCGTCACCCGTCGCGCTCGCGGGCCAGTTCGGCACATTGCGCCAGGGCCGCTTTGGAGTGTTCGCCTCATAAGCGTGGACCTGGGAATCGATGATCGTCATCGGGGAGCTTCCTCAATTGCGAAGAGAGACCGCTATCGCAACAGGTCGCGCGAGCGGTGTCCATAGACCGCAACATCTCCATGCTCCGTGAGGCCGTTGCAATTGGGTTTGCCGGCGGGCACGCTTTCGGCGTGGCGGCGCTGGCCGCTGTCCGACGTAAGGAGAACCCGCGATGACCGACAAGCCGCCGTTCGACGGCTCACCGTTTCAAATGCACTATTCGATGTCGCGCCGCGGCATCCTGACCGCCGGCGGCGCCTTGGTGAGCGCGACCGGCGCCACCGCGGCGTTTGCCCAAGGCGCGCCGGCCGTGGGCACCGGGCATCTGCGGTTCCTGCAGCCGTTGAACAGCTCCAAGCAGGTTGGTTACACGCATGTCGTGGAGGCCACCAATCCGGGCCGCATCATCTATGTTGCCGGCCAGATGGGAATGGACAAGGACGGCAACATCGTCGGCGCGCCTGGCGATTTCCGTGCGCAATGCACGCAGGCCTGGGAGAACGTCCGGCACGCCCTCGAGACGGCCGGCGCGGGCCTCGAGCACATCGTGAAGATTTCGCAGTTCCTGCTGCACATCCGTGCGCATCAGCCGTTGATCCGCGAAGTGCGCGCGAAGTTCTTCAAGCCGGACCAGCCGCCGCCGGCGAGCACGATGGTGCAGATCGGGGCATTCACGCGCGATGGCGCGCTCTACGAGGTGGAAGCGGTCGCGATATTGCCGGCGCGCGCCTGAGCGCCGCGATAAAAGAAAATAACGCCTGGGAGGAACACATGAGACGTTGGTCGAGGGCCATCGTGCTTTGGCTCGCCGCCGTTTTGGTCACGCACGACGGCGCGTTCGCACAGAGCTATCCCGATCATGCGGTGCGGTTGCTGATCGCGTTTCCGGCCGGCGGCACGATCGATACGCTCGGCCGCATCCTGTCGCAGAAGCTCACCGAGATGTGGGGCCAGAACGTCGTGGTCGAGAACCGGCCGGGCGGCGGCGGCAATATCGGCGCCGCGGCTGCGGCGAAATCCGCGCCCGACGGCTACACGCTGCACTTCGGCGCGCAGTCGCTCGGCGTCAATGTCACGCTGCAACCCAGCAAGGAGTTCGACCCGGTCAAGGACTTCGATCCGATTATGCTGGTGAGCACTGCGCAGGACGTGCTGCTGGTGCCGCCCAATTCACCGTTTCGCAGCGTCAAGGAACTGATCGACTACGCCAAGGCGCATCCCAACGAGTTGAACTACGCCTCGCTTGGCACCGGTACCAGCGGGCACCTCGCTACGGTGCTGTTTAGCGACCTCGCCGGCATCAAGCTGCAGCACGTACCCTATACGTCCGTGTCGCAGGCGGCGACCGACGTGATGTCAGGCCGCATCGCGGTGTTCCTGCCGACACTCGGCGGGCACATCGGCAACGTCACCGCGGGGCGGATGCGTGCACTCGCGGTGTCGGGGACAAGCCGCGCCGCGCAGCTTCCCGACGTGCCGACCTTCAGCGAGATCGGCGTGAAGTTCGTCGATGCGACGAGCTGGTATGCGCTGTTCGCCCCGAAAGGCACGCCGCCGGAGATCGTCGCCAAGGTCAACGCCGATGTCGGCCGCATCCTCGCGATGCCGGACGTGAGGGAGAAGGGCGTGACGCTCGGCTATCGCTATGTCGGCGGCACGCCCGCGCAGCTCGATGCGTTCCTCAAGGCCGAGATTGCCAAGTGGGCCGAGGTCGCGAAGAGCGCCTCGCTGAAGTAATCAATTCCCCACTGCGCGGGCGCCGCGGGTGCGCGGGTCGGCGGCGCCGACGAGGCCGTCAGGCGTGACCAGGATCGAGTTCACCGAAGCCCACGTCTGTCCTTCCACCACGCGGTGGCCGCGTGCTTCGAGCGCGGCGATCAGCTCGGGCGGGTATCCGCGCTCGACCGACACCTCGTCGGGCAGCCACTGGTGGTGCAGGCGCGCCGCGGCGACCGCCTCACCGATCGGCATCCCGCGGTCGATGACGTTCGTGATCACCTGCAGCACCGCGGTGATGATGCGGCCGCCGCCCGGCGAGCCGGTGATCAGGAACGGCTTGCCGTCCTTGAGCACGATGGTCGGCGTCATCGAGGACAACGGCCGCTTGCCGGGCGCGGGCGCGTTGGCGTCGCCGCCGACGAGTCCGAACGCATTGGGAGCGCCGGGCTTGGCGGCGAAATCGTCGAGCTCGTTGTTGAGCAGAACGCCGGTGCCTTCGGCCACCATGCCCAGTCCATAGCTCAGGTTCAGCGTCGTGGTGTTGGAGACCGCGTTGCCGAACCGGTCGACCACCGAGAAATGCGTGGTGTTGTTGCCCTCGCGAGGACTTCCGTTGCCGGCGCGGATATCGACCGATCGGCCGCGCGTGCGCGGGGTCGATCTGCGATCGCAACGTCGCCGCGTAGCCCTTGGAGGTGAGGCGGTCGAGCGGCACGTCCACCATCGCGGGGTCACCGAGGAAGGAAGCTCGGTCGGCGTACGCCAATCGCATCGCCTCGACCATGAGATGGAGGCGGCGGGCGTCGTCGCCGGCGAGGTCCGGATAGCCTTCGAGGATGTTGAGCATCTCGATCAGCACAATGCCGCCCGACGACGACGGCGGCATCGACACGATGTCATGGCCGCGATAGCTGCCGCGCAACGGCGTGCGCTCGATCGGGCGGTAATTCTTCAGATCCTCCGCCGTCATGATGCCGCCGTCGGCCTGAATGGCGGCCGCGATGCGGCTGGCGGTCTCGCCCTCGTAGAACGCGCGGGCGCCGTCGCGTGCGATCGCCGACAGCGTGTCGGCGAGATCGCGCTGGAGCAGCGTGTCGCCGGGCGCGAGCGCGCTGCCATCCGGCTTGAGGAAGATTTTGGCCGAGGCCGGCCAGCGCGCCATCCGCCGCTGCATGCTCGGCAGCGAATCGGCGACATCGTCCTCGATCGGGATGCCGTTGCGCGCAAGCTCGATCGCGGGCGCTATCAGTTCGGCGAGCGTGAATTTGCCCGAGCCGTATTTCTCATGCGCGAGCGCGAGCCCGGCCACCGAGCCGGGTACTCCGACCGCGAGCGCGGACTCGCGCGACTTGCGCGGGTCGGCGTCGCCTTTCTCGTCGAGAAAGATGTCGCGCGTGGTGGCGGCCGGCGCGGTCTCGCGATAGTCGATCGCGATGTCGACTGCCATCGGCGCGGTGGATCACCATGTAGCCGCCGCCGCCGATATTGCCGGCGCGCGGATAGGTCACGGCGAGCGCGAAGCCGGTCGCGACCGCGGCATCGACCGCATTGCCGCCCCGCTGCAGCACGTCGGCGCCGATGCGGGCGGCGCGCGTCTCCTGCGCCACCACCATGCCGTCGCGCGCGACAACCGGTTGGGCAAGGGCAGGCCGCGGTGGCGCCGAAGCATCCTGCGCCCACAAGGTCGCGGTGCCGACGCAGAGTGCGAGCAGAATGGGCAGCGTCCGGCGGGTAGCGGCGATCATCACAACTCCAGGAGCATGCACGGTTATCCCGGCGAGTTTTGGGGATATAGGTACGCGCAACCGACTATCGAGCGGGCGGCTGCGTTGCAAGCAACGCGCCGCATTGTGACGGCGTTAAGGCTCGTGTCCGTCGGCGGTCCCACCGGGCCTGTAGCGCGCGTGGCGGGGCTGCTATGATTGTACAGTCATATTTTGGAGGTCGATCATGAGTTGCTCGCTGCGCCTGTCGGGTCTCGTGCGCAGGTCCGCGCTAATCGTTGTGCTGGCGTTGATGGTATCCGGGTGCGGGGTCAATACGATTCCCACCCAGGAGGAGGCCGCCAAGGCCAAATGGTCGGAGGTGCTCAACCAGTATCAGCGCCGCGCCGACCTCATTCCCAACCTGGTCGAGACCGTGAAGGGCTACGCGGCGCAGGAGCGCCAGGTGCTGGAGGCGGTGATCAATGCGCGGGCGAAGGCCACGCAGACCACGCTGCAGGTGCCGCCGGACATTCTCACCAATCCGGAGGCCTTCAAGAAATTCCAGGAGGCGCAGTCGCAGCTCACCGGCGCGCTCGGCCGGCTGATCGCGGTGTCGGAGAACTATCCCGACCTGAAATCCAACCAGAACTATCTCGCGCTGCAGTCGCAGCTCGAGGGCACCGAGAACCGCATCGCGGTGGCGCGGCGCGACTACATCCAGGCGGTGCAGGCCTACAACACCGAGCTGCGCACCTTCCCGGGCGTGATCTGGGCGACCATCCTCTATCGCAACAACAAGCCGATGGAGACCTTCACGGTCCCTGAGGAGACGACCAAGCCGCCGCAGGTGAAGTTCTGAGCGTTGCCATGCGCGGCGTTCGCCGGGGTCGCTATCGACTCTCTCTCTCCTTGCTCGGTCTGCTCCCTCCCCCCTTGAGGGGGAGGGGTGGGGAGGGGGGTGGTGCGAGTTCTGATCGCAAAGTCGAACTACCCCCCTCCCGGCGGCCTTCGGCCGCCGACCTCCCCCGCAAGGGGGGAGGTGGAGCAAGCGTCGCGGCCGTCACGCTAATCGCGGCTTTCCTGCTTGCGGTACTTGTACTGCCGGCGCTGGCGCTCACCTTCCCCGCGCTCACCGGCCGCGTGGTCGACGACGCCAATATCCTCGACGCGGCGCAGCGCGCGGCGCTCACGCAGAAGCTCGCCGACCTCGAGGCCAAGTCCACCGACCAGCTTGTCGTGGTCACGCTCAAATCGCTGCAAGGCACCTCGATCGAGGACTACGGCTATCAGCTCGGCCGCCAGTGGCAGATCGGCCAGAAGGACAAGAACAACGGCGTGCTGCTGATCGTGGCGCCGAACGAGCGCAAGGTGCGCATCGAGGTCGGCTACGGCCTCGAAGGCACGCTGACCGATCTGGTCTCCAATTTCATCGTCCAGAATTCGATCCTGCCGCGCTTTCGCGCCAACGACTATCCGGGCGGTATCAGCCGCGGCGTCGACGACATCATCCAGGTGCTCACCGGCGACGCCGAGGAATGGAAGCAGCGCGCCGCCAAACGGCCGGAGGCGACGTCGGATGGCTCGGCGATGCTGTTGCTCATCCTGTTCATCGTCGTCGTGGTCGTGGTCTTTATCATCATCGCCAACTCGCAAAACCCGCCGCCCGGGCAGCGCCGGCGCGGCAGCCCGTGGATCGTCATTCCCTCAGGCTCGGGCTCGTCGTGGTCGTCGGGCTCGGGCGGCGGCTCGTGGGGTGGCGGATTTTCCGGCGGCGGCGGTTCGTTCGGCGGCGGCGGCTCGTCGGGAAGCTGGTGAAGCCATGATCTCGCAGAACGACAAGGACCGCATCACGGACGCGATCCGGCAGGCCGAGACGAAGACCTCGGGCGAGATCTTCTGCGTGCTGGCGCACCACGCCAGCGATTACCGCCTGGTGCCGGTCGCCTGGGCGGCGGTGATTTCGCTCGCGGTGCCGTGGCCGCTCATCCACTTCACGCTGTGGCCGGCCTCGGTGATCTATTTCCTGCAGCTTGCGGTCTTCATCGCGGTCACGATCGCGCTGTCGCAGCGCGCGATCCGCTTTCGCATCGTGCCGCGCCGCGCCAAGCATGATCGCGCGCACGCGCTCGCCATGCGGCAGTTCTTTGCGCAGGGGCTGCAGCACACCGAGAACCGCACCGGCGTGCTGATCTTCGCGTCCGTTGCCGAACGTTACGCCGAGATCGTGGCGGATACCGGCATCAACGCCAAGGTCACGCCGGAGGTGTGGGACAAGGCGGTGGCCGCGCTGATCGCCGGCATGAAGCGCGACCTGCCGGGCGATGGCTTCGTCGCCGCGATCGAGCAGTGCGGCGCCGTGCTGGCGCAGCACTTCCCGCCCGGCGCGCTCAACCGCGACGAGCTGCCGAACAAGCTGGTGGAGATTTGAGCTGAGGAAGACGAAGGCGGTGCGTCCCCTCTCCCCCCGCCACAAGCGCGTTTGCGCGCGTCTTCGACGCGCGTCGGGAGGGGTCGGGGGGTGCTTTTTTCGGATACTGGTTCAAGGCCCCCCACCCCGGCGAGCTTCGCTCGCCGACCCTCCCCACCGCTACGCGGGGGGAGGGCAAGGGCACCGCCAATGCTGCAACAGATTTGCTGACCAGACGCCGGCGCTACGACCGCCCCGCCTCGTCGAGGAACGCCTGAACGGCCTCGAACAGCATCAGCCGGTTCTTCTCCATGATGATGGTGTGCGTGCCTTCGGGCAACTGCACGTAGCGCTTGCCGGGCGAATTGACGAGCAGCGGGAACAACGTCTGGCCCATATAGGGCGGCAGGTCGCGGTCCCATTCGGCGTGCACCAATAGCGTCGGCACGGTGATCTTGGCCGGGTCGTAGTACGCCTTGCCGGCCGCCCAGGTGTCGTTGCTGTCGGCGATCACGCCGTTCGGCGCGCGCAGGTAGGGCGGGTTGGCCTTGGCGCCCTCCGGGTCGGTCGCGAAGGTCGCGTCTGCCCAGGCGTCGAACCAGCCGGCCGGAATGAGCGTCGATTTCTTGTCTTCCGGCACGCCGGTCAGCCAGCGGCCGAGCGCCTGGTCGCGCGAGACCTTGCGGTAGGCGCCGAGCGGGCCGGGGCCGGCCTGCACCAGCGAAGCGGTCTGGCGAATCCAACCCGGCGCGTAGAGCACCAGCCGTTCGACCTTGCCGGGGTTCTGCGTGGTGTAGGTCGCCATCGTCACGGTGCCCCACGACCAGCCGATCAGGTTCACACGCGGGATGTTGCGGCGGGCGCGGATGAAGTCGACGACGGCGCCGATGTCTTTGACGGCGGTGTCACCGCGCACGATCGGCGGATTGTCCTTGGGGTCCTGCGACATCTCCTTCGGCCGCGTCGACTTGCCGTAGCCGCGCAGGTCGAGGAGGTAGACGTCGTAGCCGCGTGCCGCCATGTATTCCATCCAAGACAGGCCATCGAGCTTGAGATCGAACGCGGTGGACGCCGGATAGGTGGCGCCATGCACATAGAGCACGGTGCGCTCGGGCCGGAACGCCGTCATGTCGGCGGGGCGCTTGTTGCGGACGTAAATCTCGATGCCGGGCTCCGACGGCACCATCATCTCTTCCATTACGATCTTCGGCGCCTGCGCCAATGCGGCGGACGACATGACCGATACGGCGGCAAGAACAAGACTGGCAATTGCCTTCACGGATTCCTCCATTGTGCTTTTGATGTAGGCTTCCTTGCCCACTTCCGTAAATTTGTTCGCGTACTCTCTTCCTTCTCGCCTGTCAGCAGGACAGGCGCTACGCGACCTTGTCGCTGACCTTCTTCCCGGCAAGTCCAAGCTCGCGCAGGATTTCCTCGTTGTGCTCCCCGATCATGGGCGGGCTGCGCTCGATGCTCGGTCCGCCGTGCGCGAAGGTGAAAGCTGCGAGCGGCACGCCGAAGCCGCCGTCAATCCCGGGCGCCGAGTTGAAGCGATGGATGATGCCGCGCGATGCGATCTGCGGATCGGCGATCGCCTCGCCCATGGTGCGCACGCGGGCGGCCGGCACATGGCGGGCCTGCAGGAACACCTCCCACTCGTCGGCGGTGCGGGTGAGCATGATCTCCTCGAGCACCGCGGTCTCGCGCGCGTGGTCGGCGTCACGCTCGTCGTTGGTCTTCTTGATCATCTCCGGGCGCCCGAGCACCGTCCACAGCCGCTTCTGCTGACGCAGGTTCGAGGCGCCGAGCATCACCAGGCCGTCCTTGGTCTGGAACGCGCCGTTGGTGGCGTGCGGATGGCGGTTGCCGTGCGGCTTGGGATGCACGCCGTTGCGCAGATAGCCGGTGATGTGCGAGGCTCATCAGGACCATCGCGACGTCGAGCATCGCCATGTCGATGCGCTGGCCACGCCCGGTCTTCTCGCGCTGGAACAGCGCAGCCGACAGCGCGAACGCGCCGGTCATGCCGGTGGCATAGTCGACCGCGGGCGAGCCGAACTTGACGGGGTGGACATCCTTCGTCCCGGTCATCGCCATGATGCCGGACGTCGCCTGGATGACGTGATCGTAGGCGGTCTGCTGGCCGCGCGGTCCTTTCTGGCCGAAGGCCGAGAACGACGCATAGATCAGCCGCGGATTGATCTTCGAGAGGTCCTCGTAGCCGAGCCCGATCGCGTCGAACGCGCCGGGGCGGAAGTTCTCGACGAACACATCGGCGGTCGCGACCAGCTTCTTGAGCACCTCGCGGTCGCCCTCTTTCTTGAGGTCGAGCGCGATCGAACGCTTGTTGGACGCCTGCGTCAGGAATCCCGTGCCCATGTTCTTGCGGTTGAGCGCCTTGTCGGTGCCGCTCACGCGACTCTGGTCGGGATCGTCGGGATGATCGACTTTGATCACGTCGGCGCCCAGCACCGCCAACTGATAGGCCGCGAATGGGCCGGCCAGAACGTGCGTGACATCGATGACCCGGATGCCCTCGAACGGTCGTGTCATTTGTTTCCTCCTGCGGCCGCATCGAGGCGGCGCTGATATTGCTATGAGCGTTTCATATACCGGTCGAAAAAAGCAATCGAATCGTTCACCGCCTGGATTTGCACCGGATCGGGGTCGTAGACGCCCTGGTCGTTGCGCTGCACGTAGACGAAGCCGTGTTCGGGATGCTCGTAGGTGGCCCACTTGGCGTCCTTGCCGAGTTCGACCAGCAGATCGTAGCAGACGCGGAAGATGCCCTGCAGTTCGTCGCTGTTGCGGCCATGCACGAAGATCGGTGTCTTGATCGGGCGCATCCGCTCCTTGGCGACATCTTCGGTGATGCGCGGGCGGACTTTTTCTGCCTCGCGCATCAGCATGCGCTCGACGTTGAGGAGCCCGGTTTCGGGGTTGATACCGGCGGTGTTGTCGGGCCGCAGCCGGAGGAATTCGTGCGACGCCGGCTCGCACGCGATCATCGCCCGCACGCCCTGATATTCCGACGCGATCTTGAACGCCATCTCACCGCCGTGGCTCATGCCCATGTAGCCGATACGGTCGGCGTCGATCGACGGCAGCGTCTTGAGATACTTCACGATCGCGATGACATCTTCGTACTCCAGCGGGCCCCGATTGAGAAGCTGCCGGTTCTGCCGCCGGTCCTCGATCAGCCTGCCGATCTTGTCGTAGGCGTAGTCGACCTCCGCGCGATAGCGCAGCCAGGCGACCGCGTAGCCCGCCTCGAGGAATTGTTCCTGCGTCCAGCTCCGGTTCTGCGTGAAGTCGCGCACCACCGCCATGCCGCCGCCGCCATTGCCCGAGGCGAACAGCACAAGCGGGAAGGGGCCGTTGCCGGCCGGCAGCCGCAAGCCGATCGGGCAGTACACGCCGTCGATCATCTCGACATACATGAGATGCACCGGATGATCCGATCCCTTGACCGGTTCGGTGATTGCAATGTGCTCCGGATCGATGCCGGCGGATGCGACGTGGACGGTCATGGCGGGCGTTTCCTTTGCTTTTTTGATTTCGGCAGAGTGTGACATGCGAGTGGGCATTTCTGCCGGGATTTGCGCGGTTGAGCCGGAAATCGGAGATATTGCTGGCAAATATCATGACATCTCGCGGTGCAGAATTACAACAGATCGGAACTCCCTGACCGCGGTGCCCCGTGCTGCCTTGCAAATGTCCCGCCTGGGGTCCGACACTCCGCGCGTGCGTGGAAGTCTGCGTCCAGGTTGCATTCAATGTGCGTGCCAGTCGGCGTTCAGAGTGCGAGCGCCCGGCGTTTCGTCGCCGGTGCAATCCGCGTGCTTTGCGGCACGTATCGTCACGCCTTCTTCTCGGCACTAGCGGCGCTTCTGACCATAACGCTGAGCGGGCACGCCTATGCGCAACAAGGCGCGGTGGAAACGCTGCCCGATGCGCTGGTGCGGACCTATCAGGGCAACCCGGTGCTCAACGCAGAACGCGCGCGATTGCGCGGCACCGATGAAGGCGTGCCGCAGGCGCTCGCCGGCTACCGGCCGCAGGTTCTCGCCACGCTGAGCGCCGGCCTGCAGGCGGTGCGCGTGCTGATGCCCGACAACACCATCCAGACCGCGACGCTGAAGACGTGGACCGTCGGTCTCACCGTGACGCAGACGCTGTTCAACGGTTTCAAGACCGCGAACACAGTTCGGCAGTCGGAAACGCAGGTGATGTCGGGGCGCGAGGCGCTGCGCAATACCGGCCAGGGCATCCTGCTCGATGCGGTGACCGCGTACTCGAACGTGCTTGCCAACCAGAGCCTGGTGGAAGCGCAGCGGATCAACGTGACGTTCCTGCGCGAAACCCTGAACTCGACGAAGAAGCGTCTCGATGCCGGCGACGTGACGCCGACCGACGTGGCCCAGGCGGAGGCCAGGCTCAGCCGCGGACTCGCCGACCTCAACGCCGCGGAGGTCGCGCTCGCCGTCAGCCAGGCGCTCTATGCGCAAGTGATCGGCACACCGCCGGGCCGGCTGGTGCAGCCGGCTTCGATCGACCGGCTGCTGCCGCGCCTGCGCGAGGAGGCCATCGCGATTGCGCGCAAGGCGCATCCGGCCATTCTGGCGGCGATGTACGATACCGATACGGCGCAGTTCGGCGTCAGGATCGCCGAGAGCAGCCTGTGGCCGCAGCTTGGCGTGCAGGCCGGCGTCTCGCGCAGCCGCAACGATGACACCACGCTGGGATCGAACGGCACCGACAACGCCTTTATCCTCGGGCAGGCGGCCGTGCCGATCTACGATGGCGGACTGGCCGCGTCGCAGGTCCGGCAGTCGAAGGAACTGGTGACGCAGACCCGCATCGTGCTCGAGCAGATGCGCAACCAGACGCAGACGGCGGTCATTGCCGCGTGGGTGACGTTCGAGGGGGCGAAGATCGCACTCAATGCCGCAGACTCGGAAGTCCGGGCGGCCACCATCGCGCTCTCCGGCGTGCAGAAGGAAGCAGCGGGCGGACAACGCACCACGCTCGATGTCCTCAATTCCCAGCAGGACCTGATGGCCGCACGCGCGCGGCAGATCGGCGCGCAGCGCGACCGCGTGATCGCCGCCTACGCGCTGCTCAGCGCCACCGGCCGCCTCGACGTGAAGACGCTCGGCCTGGCCACGCCCGACTACGCGCCCGAGGTGCATTACCACCAGGTGCGCGACGCCTGGGGCGGCCTGCGCACGCCCGCCGGGCAGTAGAGAGGCGGGAGAGTGTCGCGCGAGCGTCCGCCTGCGCGATCAATGCACCTCGACCGGCTGACTGACGATCGCCTCCGGCCGTCCCGGGACCTCCGGCAGCATCAGCCGCGCCAGCGTCGGGATCACCAGCAGGCTGCAGATCGGCGACAGCAACATGCCGCCGACGATCACGCAGGCGAGCGGTTGCTGCACCTGCGAGCCGATGCCGGTCGAGAGCGCCGCCGGGACGAGACCGATGCAGGCCGAGAATCCCGTCATGAATATCTGCCGCATGCGGGTCTGCGCCGCATCGATGATGGCGACTTCGGTGCCCTGGCCTTCGTCGAGGTTGCGCCGGATGTAGGAGACCAGGAGGATGCCGTCCATTGCCGAGACGCCGAACAGCGAGATGAAGCCGACTGCCGCCGAAACGCTGGCGTTGAGGCCCGCCACATGCAGCCCGAGGATGCCGCCGGCGACCGCGAACGGGATGCCGGAGAGCGCCAGCAAACTGTCGCGCACCGAGTTGAACAGACTGTACAGCAGCATCATGATCAGCAGCAGACTGAGCGGCACGATGATCGCGAGCCGCTTCTTCGCCTCCACCAGGGCGCCGAACTCGCCGGTCCATTCCATGCGATAGCCGGGCGGCATCGGCAGCTTCTCGTCCACCCGTTTCTGCGCTTCTGCCACGGTCGAACCGAGGTCGCGTTCGCGCACGCTGTATTTCAACGGCACGAACCGCTGTGCATTCTCGCGGTAGATGTAGGCGGCGCCGGATTCGATCTTGACCTCGCCGAGGTCGCTCAGCGCGATGTAGGCGGTAGGCGACTTGGGGTCCGAGTTCGGCAGCGCGACCGGGATCGAGCGGATGGTATCGACGCTGCGCCGGTATTCCGGCGCAAGCCGGACCGTGAGCGCGAAGTTCATCTCACCCTCGTAGACTTTGGTCACTTCCTGACCGCCGACGGCGGCCTGCACCACCGCGTTGATGTCGGCGACCGAAAACCCGTAGCGTGCGGCCTTGGCGCGATCGATACGGACGACGAGGTTGGGCTGACCGAGCAGGTTGAAGGCCGCCGGATCGGTGACGCCCGGGACCTCTCCGATCTCGGTCTTCAGCGCCTTGGACAGCCGTTCCAGTTCGCCCAGATCGCGGCCGAAGATCTTGACCGAGTTTTCGCCCTTCACGCCGGATACGGCTTCCTCGATGTTGTCCTGAATGTATTGCGAGAAATTGAAATCGACGCCGATGAATTCCCGGTTGAGCTGCTCGCTGAGCCGCTTGACCAGGGTCTCCTTGTTCAGCCCCTTCGGCCACTGATCGAACGGCTTGAGCGGGACGAAGAACTCGGCGAGGAACGAACCGTCCGGGTCGGTGCCGTCGTCGCCGCGCCCTTGCTCGGAGAAGACCGTCCGCACGGGCGGATAGCTCTTGATGATGTTGCGGATGCGCGCGACCGTCTCCATGCCGGCTTCGAGCGTGATGGTCGGCGGCATCACGGCGCGTATCCACATATTGCCTTCTTCGAGCTTGGGCAGGAACTCGGTGCCGAGCCGCGCGCCGAGCACGCCCATGCCGCCGAGGAACGCGAGCGCGATCAGCGCCGACACCCGGTAGTGCCGCACCGCGACAGCGAGGATCGCCTCGTAGACCCGGCGCAGCACCCGGACCAGGAGGGTTTCGATCTCCTTCACCTTCTCCGGCAGCAGGATCGAGGACAGCACCGGCGTCACCGTGAAGGTGGCGATGACCGCACCAATCAGCGCATACGCATAGGTCCGCGACATCGGGCCGAAAATCTGCCCCTCGACGCCCTGCATGGTGAACAGGGGAAGAAACGCCGCGATGGTGATGATCACCGAGAAGAAGATCGGCTTGTCGACTTCGACCGCGGCGGTCAGGATGCGACGCAGCTTGTCGTCGCGCCTTTCCTGCGGGACGGCGGTTTCCGCCGGCGAATTGTGCGCCAGGTGGCGGAAGATGTTCTCCATCATGATGACGGTGGCGTCGACAATGATGCCGAGGTCGATCGCGCCGATCGACAGCAGATTGGCGGACTCGCCGCGCACGACCGTGATCATTACGGCGAGGAACAGCGCCACCGGGATGGTGGCCGACACGATCAGCGCACATCGCAGATCGCCGAGGAATAACCACTGAATGAGAAAGATCAGCGCCACGCCGAACAACATGTTGTGCAGCACGGTCTGCACCGTGATCGCGACCAGGTCGCCGCGGTCGTAGAACGCCTCGATGTGCACTCCTGGCGGCAGCGAGCCGTCGCTGTTGATGCGTTCGATGGCCGCGCGCACCCGCTGCACGACCTCCATGGTGCGTTCGAATTTCTGCATCAGCACAATGCCGGTGACGATATCGGTCGTGCCGTCGCGGCCCGCGATGCCAAGCCGCGGCATGTAACCGATCTGCACCTTGGCGACGTCGGACAGGAGGACCGGAACGCCACCTTGCTGAGTCAGGACGATATTGCCGATGTCCTCGAGCGAGCTGATGACGCCAAGCCCGCGGACGTTGACCGACTGCTCGCCGATGGCGATCGTCCGGCCGCCGACATTGGAGTTGCCGGTCGAAATCGCCGCGATGACCTGCGGTCAGGTGACGCCGTGGGCTATCATGCGGCTGACGTCGATCTCGGCCTGGAATTCCTTGGTCTTGCCGCCCAGGACCAGGACGTCGGAGACGCCCGGTACGATGCGCAGCTTGCGCTCCACCACCCAGTCCTGCAGCGTCTTGAGCTGCATGACGTCCATCCCGGGCGGCCCGCGCAGCTCGTAGCGGAAGATTTCGCTGATGGTGCCGGCCGGTGAGATGACCGGCTGCACGCCCGCCGGAAGCTCGGCGTCGCGCAGTCGGTTGATGGCCTGCTGGCGAACGAAATAATAGTCGCGGCCGTATTCGAATTGCAGGCGGATAAAGCTCAGCCCGTAGACCGTGTTCGAGCGGATGAAGCGCAGTCCGGGCGTGCTGGCGAGCGCTATCTCGATCGGGATCGTGACATAGCGCTCCATCTCCTCGGGCGACTGACCGGGCCGCTGCGCGATCACCTCGATGATCGGGGGCGCTGGATCGGGATAGGCTTCGATGTTGAGGGCGAGGAACGACACGTAGCCGAGGCCGAGAAAGGCCGCGAACGCGATCAGCACCAGAGGGCGCCGTGACAGGCAGAACGCGATCACGTTACGCAGCATGACCGCTCCGGTGATCGGCGTGCCTCATTGCCGCCATTCGTTGTCCACGAAGATCGCTCCGCGCCCGACGACCCGCTCGCCCGGCTTGAGCCCGGTGCGAATCTGCACGAGACCGTCCTGCTCCAGGCCGATCTCGACCTTTCTCCGCTTGAAAAGCAACGGCTCTATTTCGACCCACACGCTGACCCGATCGCCTTCGCGGATCAATGCGACCGATGGCACCGCCGGCGAGATCTCGGTCTGGTCGGTCAAAATCTTGAAATTGGCAAACATTTCCGACTTGAGGAGGCGGTCGGGATTGGCGATTTCCGAGCGTACCACCACGCGGCGGGTGACTGCGTCGGCCGACGCCTCGATGGCGTTGATGCGGGCCTTGAACAGCCGGCCCGGCAGGGCGTTGATCGCGACCTCCACCTCCTGCCCGATTCGGACCCAAGGGATTTCGTTTTCGGGGACCAGTGCCTTGAGCCACATGGTCGAAAGGTCGGCAATGGCAATGAGCGGATCCCCGGAGTCGTTGCGCACGAATTGGCCGGGGCCGACCTTGCGGGCGATGACCGTCCCGTCGATCGGGGCATGAATCGGCGTCGCCCGGCTGATCTGACGCTTCTCCTGCAGCGCGGCAATCTGCTCGCCGCTCAGGCCAAGAATGCTGAGCCGGTTGCGCGCGGCATCGAGCGCCGTCTCGGCCGCCCGCATGTCGTTCTGCGCCGCGACGAGATTGGCTTCCGCCAGCTGGAATTCCTTGAGCGGCGCCGCCTTGCTTTCGTACAGGCCGCGCTGCCGCTTCTCGACGATCTGCGCGAGGTTGAGCTGCGCCTGCGTCTTGTTCAGGGTGGCGATGGCGGCGAGGAAGTCGTTTTGCGGCTGAACAACTTCGGGGCTGTCGATCTCGAACAGCGGATCGCCGCGCTTGACCACGTCGCCGACCTTGGCGATGAGCCGGACGACGCGACCGGAAAACGGCGTCAGCACGAGCGTGCTGACATCCTCGTTGTACGCAATTCGCCCAATTGCGGATTTCTGTACGCGAAAGGGATGGGTCTCGACCTTCACGACGTCCAGTTGGTGCATCTGGTCGGAGGTCGCCTGCACGCTTTCGGCGCTCTTGAGCCTGATCGTTTCCTTGGCCGCTTCGGCGGCGATCGCAGGCGCATCGCCGCCGTGGACGGCAGCCGCGAGCAGGACGGTCCAAGCGAACCTCTGAGTTCGAGCCACTCTCATTTCGCTCGCGTTAGGCAGCGGTTGAACAGGTCACCCGGCGGGTGCCGGCACTCCGACATCCTGCGTGGTGGTACGGGGTCGCCGGCGCGAAAACATCGAGATCAGCACCGGCAGCGTCAAGAGAATCACCACCGGTGCCAACATCATTCCGCCGACCACGACCACCGCAAGCGGCTTTTGCACCTGCGACCCGATACCGCTCGATAGCGCCGCCGGCAGGAGGCCGACGCCCGCAATCACGCAGGTCATCAGAACCGGGCGCATCTGGAGTTCGCCGGTCCGCAGGATGGCGGCCGTGCGCTCCATGCCAGTTTCGAGGAGCTGGTTGAATTGCGACAGGATGATGATGCCGTCCATCACCGAGATGCCGAACAGCGCGATGAAGCCGATCGCAGCCGACACGCTGAACGGGATGCCCATGAGGAACAGCGCAAAAATACCGCCGATCACCGCCATCGGAATGACGCTCATCGCCAGAATCGTATCCGGCACCGAGCCGAAATTGATCCACAGCAACAGCGCGATCAGCGCGAGACTGAGCGGCACGACGACCTTCAGACGGGCGATGGCACCCTGCAGGTTGCCGAATTCGCCGACCCATTCCATGCGCGAGCCGGGCGGCAGTTGCACCTGCTCGGCGATCTTGCGCTGCGCTTCCTGGATGGCGCTGCCGAGGTCGCGGTCGCGCACGCTGAACTTGATCGGCAGATAGCGCTCCTGTCCCTCGCGGTAGATGTAGGAGGCCCCGGAGACAAGCTTGACCGTGGCGACCTCGCTCAGCGGAATTTGGGTCGTGGTGCCGTTCGGCCCGGGCGCTCCGATCCGGAGGTTCTGGATCGCCTCCGGATTCTGCCGGAACTGCGGCGCGAGCCGCACGACGATCGGGAAATGCCGGTCGCTGCCCGGCTCGTAGAGGTCGCCGGCCGCGTCGCCGCCGATCGCCACGCGGATGGTCGCGTTGATATCGCCGGGCGTGAGCCCGTAACGCGCCGCCCGCGCGCGGTCGATGTCGATCTGCACGGTCGGCTGGCCGAGCGAGGTGAACACCGCCAGGTCGGCGATGCCCTGAACGGTGGACAGCACCGATTTGATCTTGTTCGCCGTTTCGCTCAGCACGTTGAGGTCGTTGCCGAACAGCTTGATCGAATTCTCGCCTTTCACGCCGGAGACGGCCTCGGCGACGTTGTCCTGCAGGTATTGCGAGAAATTGAATTCGACGCCCGGAAATTCGGCCTGCAGCTTGGTCAGGATCTGATCGGTGAGGACGTCCTTGTCGACGCCGTGCCGCCATTGGCTGACCGGCTTGAGCGGCGTGAAGAACTCGGCATTGAAGAAGCCCGCCGCGTCGGTGCCGTCATCCGGCCGCCCCTGCTGCGAGACCACGGCCTCCACTTCGGGGAAGCCGGCGATCAACGTCCGCATCCGGTTGACGTAGCCGTTGCCCTCCTCGAGCGAGATGGTGGTCGGCATCGTTGCGCGGATCCACAGATTGCCCTCTTCGAGCTTGGGCAGGAACTCGAGACCGAGCGAGCGCACGACGACGCCGGCGACCACCAGAAGTGCGAGCGCGGTGGCAATCGTCAGTCCCTTGTTGGCGACGCAGAAATGCAGTGCCGGCGTATAGATGCGATGCATCCAGCGCACCAGGAAGGTCTCGGTTTCCTCGACATGCTCGGGCAGCAGGATCGCGCTGAGCGCCGGCGTCACCGTGAACGTCGCCAACAGGCCGCCGGCCAGCGCGTACGCGTAGGTCTTCGCCATCGGCCCGAAGATGTGGCCCTCGACGCCGCTCAACGTGAACAGCGGCAGGAAGCCCGCGATGATGATGCCGGCCGCGAAGAAGATCGAGCGGTTGACGTCGCCCGCTGCCTGGAAGATCGCCAGGAGCTTGCCCGACAATCCCTCGGCCGCGCCGGACCCGGTAGCGGGCGCGTTGCGCGCAATCTCGCTCAGGCGGCGATAGATGCTCTCCACCATGATGACGGTGGCATCCACGATCAGGCCGAAGTCGATGGCGCCGACCGACAGCAGATTGGCGGACTCGCCGCGCAAGACGAGAATGCCGACCGCGAAGAACAGCGCGAACGGAATCGTCGCCGCCACGATGAGCGCGCTGCGCAGATTGCCAAGAAACACCCATTGCAGGATGAAGATCAGCGCGATCCCGAACACCATGTTGTGCAGGACCGTGTTGGTCGTGATCGCGATGAGGTCGCTGCGATCGTAGATGCGCTCGATGCGCACGCCCGGCGGCAGGATGTTCGAATTGTTGATGCGGTCGACTTCCTGCTTGACCCGCGTGATGGTGGGCATGCTCTGTTCGCCGCGCCGCATCAGCACGATGCCCTGGACGATGTCGTCGTCGTCGTCCTTGCCGGCGATGCCGAGGCGCGGCTTGTAGCCGACCTGCACGGTCGCGACGTCGCGCACCAGCACCGGGCTGCCGTTGGCTTGCGTGAGCATCGTGTTGCTCAGCTCGTCGAGCGAGCGGATGAGGCCGACGCCGCGTACCACCGCCGACTGGGAGCCGATGTTGACGGTGTTGCCGCCGACATTGATGTTGCTGTTGTTGAGCGCGGTCAGAAGCTGCGGCAGCGTCAGCCCGGCGGCGATCAGCTTGTTGAAGTCGACCTGCAGCTCGAACGTCTTGGTCTTGCCGCCCCAGCCGGTGACGTCGATGACGCCCGGCACGGCGCGGAAGCGGCGCTGCAAGACCCAGTCCTGCAGCGTCTTGAGATCGAGCACGCTGTAGCCCGGGGGCCCGACCAGCTTGTAGCGGTAGACTTCGCCGATCGGGCTGACCGGCGAAATCTGCGGCTGGGCGTTGTTCGGCAGTTGCGGAAGCTGCGCCAGCCGGTTGAGCACCTGCTGCAGCGCTTCCTCGTAGGTAAAGTCGAACGAGAACTGCAGCTTCACGTCGGACAGGCCGTAGAGCGAGATCGTGCGGATCGACGTGAGGTTGCGCAGTCCCGCGGTCTGCGTTTCGATCGGAATCGTGATGTAGCGCTCGATTTCCTCGGCCGAGAGCCCGGGGCTCTGCGTGATCACGTCCACCATCGGCGGCGTGGGGTCCGGATAGGCTTCGATGTTGAGCTGGCGGAACGCCAAAACGCCGCCGCCGAGGATCATCACGAACAGCACCACCATCAGCACGCGGTGCTTCAGCGCAAAGGCGATAACGGCATTCATGGCGTCGTTTTTTTCCGTCGCCCCCGGAGGCCGGGATTGGAGCGAAGTCGCTTCGGGTCGGAGCGCACTTTCGCTCTACGCTCTGATCCTGACACCTGATCCTAAGTGCCCGCCGCCGCCCGGTCGATGAACAGACTGCCCTTGGTGATGACCCGCTCGTCCGGCCGCAAGCCTTCGGTGACCTGGATCATCGGGCCGCTGGTCAGGCCGACCTTGATCTTGCGCAGTTCGATCCCCTTGTCGCTGCGCGCGATCCAGATGCGGGCGGAATCGCCTTCGTAGATTACCGCGGTGCGCGGGACCGCGATCGCCGAGTCACCCTCGCCGGTCAGGATGTTCACGGTCGCGAACATCTCCGGCTTGAGCAGGCGTTCCGCGTTGTTGACGGTCGCGCGCACCATGAGCCGCCGCGTGACCGGATCGAGCGAGGTCGCCACGTACGAAATGTTGGCCGGGAACGAACGTTCGGGATAGGCCAGCACCGTGAAATTGAGCGCCTGGCCGATATGGACCGCCAGCGCTTCGCTCTCGCGGATGTAGGCGACCAGCCAGACCGTCGACAGGTCGCCGATGATGAAGACCGGGTCGCTGGCGCCGGTGCCGATGTACTGCCCCGGCCCGACCTTGCGCTGCACGATCGTGCCGGCAATCGGGGCATAGATCGGCGTCGCCGGGTCGATCGTGCCCTTCTCCTGGAAGTCGGCGATCTCCTTGTCGGTCTTGCCGAAGATGCGGAGACGATTGCGGCCAGCTTCGAGCGCGACTTCGTTCGAGCGAAGGTCGTTCTCGGCGGCCTCGAGCACGGCGCGCGCGTTCTGCACTTCCTTGAGGGGGACGGCCTTGCCCTCGTAGAGCGCGCGCTGACGTTTGTCGATGATCTGCGCGAGATTGAGCGCCGAACGCGCCTTGTTCAGCGCGGTGGAGGCGGCGATGAAGTCGTTCTGCGCCTGCACCATGTCGGTCGCTTCGACGGTGAACAGCGGCTGGCCGCGTTCGACCACGTCGCCCGGCTTGACCAGGAGCTTGGTGACCCGGCCCGCATAGGGCGAAAAGATCGGCGTCGAGCGATCTTCGTCGACGGCGATCTTGCCTTCGGTCGTCAGTTCGGCGCGAAAAACGCGCTGCTGAACCGGCTCGACCGTCAGCGTCGCCCACTGCTGGGTGCTCGGATAGAAGAATCCGGCGACCTTCGATTGGCTTGAAATGACGGTGTCGTTGCCGGTCGCATGATGTGATTGGGCCAGCCAAATCGCCGCGCCGACGATCATGACGAAAGCAATAACGATCGCGGCCTGCGTACGCCCCGACAAGGCGCGTGCCCATAATACGGGACGGACGGGATGATCGCTCACTGGATGTTCCGCCTTACCACGTTCCCCAATTTTTATCGGCTATATATCAGCGCCAATCATCCAAGCACAATCGTACTAAATTCGGGTAAGCAATAATTTTCGGTAATACAGATGTCATGCACATCGCTTTTATTGATGTGGTCTTTCGTCATCGCCAATGGTGGACTTTGCCTATCCCTTACTCGCCCGCTGACTCTGACGCCCGGGCGGTCTTTTCAGACGATGTGGATTTCGCCCGTCCGCCGTGTCTTGAGGCACTGACTGTACCCGGAAAGCCACGTTTCCTGGTATTCAGTTGCGAATAAGTTGCAATTGCACTTAGCGATCTGTTAAGATTAATGGATCGGGTGGGGGCCTGAGTGTCATGTCCAGGTGTTGGGGCCGGCTGTTGGCCGTCGCAATCGCGGGTGCGAGCGCATCAACCGCCGCAAGCGGGGCGGATGCGCCGGCCAAGGCGAAATCGCGGCCAGCGCCCGAAGCGCCGGTCTATCGCTGGACCGGCTTCTACCTTGGCGGGCACATCGGCGAGGGCTTCGGCCGGCTGTACGGCGGCGGTGCGCCTGCGGGCGTCTTCCCGACGCTGCCGGGAACGCAGATGCAGGGCATCATCGGCGGCTATCAACTGGGCTACAACGTCCAACTCCCGAGCAACCTCGTGCTTGGCGCCGAAGCGGATATCACGTTCGGCAGTCTCGGCGGCATGCCGCATGACCGTTCCCTCGGCCTCAACCAGTACGTCTCGGACTTCTCGTGGTTCGGCACCGTGCGCGGGCGTGTCGGCCAGGCGTTCGGACGGTTTCTTCCTTATGTCACCGCGGGCTTTGCCTGGGGCCGCAACAAGCTTTCCATCGCCACGCCGGACGACGATGAGGCGGGACTCTTCCGCACCCATTGGGGATGGACGGCCGGGTTCGGCCTTGAATACGCCGTCGACGGCCATTGGTCGCTGAAGGGCGAATATCTCTACGCCGATTTCAACTCGCGCACGTACGGCCGGTTGTTCTATCGGCGATGCCGCGGACTCGCTGGTGCCGTTCCGGCCAAGCGTGAGCGCGTTCAAGCTCGGCATGAACTACCGGTGGCAGGATGGTGAGCCGCCGCGTGCGGCGGCCGGCAAGGGCATGATTCTCAAGGCTCCGCCGCCGTCGGATGCGGATGACTGGAGCATCCACGCCCAGACCACCTTCATCGAGCAGGGCTACTTCAAGTTCACCTCGCCCTATCAGGGCGAACACAGCCTCTACGGCGGCAACCAGGCGCGCAACACCTGGAGCGTGACCGGCTATGTCGGGCGTCGGTTGTGGGAGGGTGGCGAGTTCTACCTCAATCCGGAATTCGCCCAGGGCTTCGGGCTGAGCGGCACGGTCGGGCGCCGCGGGATTCCCCAACGGCGAGGCGCAGAAGGCGGGCTTCCCGGTGCCGCATCCCAACGTCGCACGCGTGTTCCTACGCCAGACGTTCGGGCTCGGCGGCGAGCAGGAGAAGGTCGAAGACGGCCTCAACACCATCGCCGGCAAGCGCGATGTCTCGCGGCTCACCTTCACGGTCGGCAAGATGTCGGTCGGCGACATCTTCGACGACAACGCCTATTCGCACGACCCGCGCACCACCTTCATGAACTGGTCGATCTGGGAGGCAGGCGCGTTCGACTATGCGGCCGATCAGGTCGGCTACACCTGGGGCGCGGTGGCGGAGCTCAATCAGCCCGGGCTGGGCGCTGCGATCGGGCTATTTCATGGAGCCGCGTATCTCGAACGTGAACCAGTTCGACGGTCATGTCGCCGAGCGCGGCAGTTCGGTGCTCGAACTCGAGACGCGCTATTCCGTGTTCAACCAGCCTGGCAAATTACGGCTGATCGGTTTTCTCAACCGCACAAATTCCGGCAGCTACCGGGAGACGCTGGACAACCCCGCACTCGATCTCGACATCGCGCAGACGCGGCGGACGCGCCAAAAATACGGCTATATCGTCAACGTCGAGCAGGCAGTGAGCAAGGACATCGGCCTGTTCGCGCGCTGGAGCTGGAACAACGGCAAGAACGAGATCATGGCGTTCACCGACATCGACGCCAGCCTCGCAGGCGGCACGGTGATCAAGGGAACCGCCTGGGGCCGGCCGAACGACAAGATCGGTCTGGCAGGTGCGATCAACGCGCTCTCGGCCGACCATCGCGACGTTCATCGCCGCCGGCGGGCTAGGCCCGCTGATCGGCGACGGCCAACTCAACTACCGGCGCGAGCAGATCTTCGAGGCCTTCTATGCGGTGTCGCTGCTCAAGGACGCGTCGCTGACGTTCGACTATCAGTACATCGTCAACCCCGCCTACAACGCCGACCGCGGGCCGGTGTCGGTCTACTCGGTGCGCGTGCACGCGGAGTATTGATCGCCCTCACTGGTGCGTGAGCGCTGTCTTTCCGCGCGGTCGGTGCGCTCCCTCCCCCGCTTGCGGGGGAGGGGACGCCGGTCGCTCGGCCGTGCCAACTAACTGCTGGCCGGTGGAACTCTCAACACCGCGCCCCATCGCTCCTCGATCGCACGCGCCTCCTCCTGCGACAGCGCCGAGGCCGGCGGGAATTTGTCGAACCAGGAGAACGGCCGGCAGGCCTCGATGATGAGCTTGGAGTGCGAGGTGATGCCGCGCGCCTTGTCGGCTGGCGAGATGCGCGGATCGAGCGCCGACGACCAGGCGTTGCGCACGATGTCGACCTGCTCGGACGGCTCGCAGCGCGTCGTCACCGCCCACATCACGTCGGCGAGATTGGACGGGTCGACGTCCTCGTCCACCACCACCACCAGGCGCGCCATGTAGCTGTGCGCGGCCGCGATCAGCGCCGGCGCGCTTGGCGTGGCCGTCGTAGCGTTGCTTGAGCGCGACCACGGTCATGAGCTGCGACACATGCTGCCAGGCGCCGACCACGTCGGTGATGCCGGCGGCGTCGAGGTTCTGCCAGATGGTGGCGGCGCGCAGCGGCAGCCCGAAATGAAAGCGCGGCGGCTTCATGGGCGGCGAGCCGAGCAGGATCGGGTCGTCACGGTGATAAGTGGCGGTGACTTCCATCACCGGACCGGGGCGGGTATCGGCCGCGTAGTAGCCGGTGAACTCGCCGAACGGGCCTTCGGGCAACGCCTCGCTCATCGGCAGGAGATGACCCTCGAAGATGATCTCGGCCTGCGCCGGCAGCGGCAGGCCGGTCTGCGGCCCGGCGATGACCTCGATCGGCGCGCCCTTGATCGCGCCGGCGAACTCGTATTCGGACTGTCCGGCCGGGAGATATTCGAACCCCGCCATGAACAGCGCCGGATCCTGGCCATGCACGACCGCGAGCGGACACGATTTGCCCTGGTCCCAGTATTTCTTCGCGATGATCGCGCCATGCCGGCCGGCGTGGTCGAACTGCACCGTCACCTTGTTCCGGCCGTGCACCTGCACGCGATAGATCGAGGCATTGATCCAGCCGCCATCCGGGTCGCGCATGATGACGATCGAGCCTGAGCCGATATACGGGCCGCCGTCGTGACGGTGCCAGACCGGGGCGGGGAATTTACCGAGATCGACGTCCGCGCCCGTCATGCGGTTCTTGAGAAAAGGCGCATCCAGGACCGTCGTCGGCGCGCGCGGCTGCAATGTCTTGCGCTTCTCCATCCAGGCCTTGAGCACGTCGAGCGGGCGCAACGCAGGGTCGAGGCCGAGCACGAGTGCGGCACGTTGCGGGTTGCTGACGGTATTGGTGAGGATGCGGAAGCCGCGCGGGAACCCCTTGATGTCGTCGAACAGCAGCGCGGGACAATCCGGCATCCCGGCGGCGACTTCGGTGATCCCGCCGATCTCGAAGCGCGGATCGGCGCCCGCGACCTGCCGCAGTCCTCGCAGGCCGTCCACCGCGGCAATGAATTCGCGCAAATCCTTGTACATCCGACCTCCGAAAGCCCGCGCAATTTCAACGCAGGCTGGCAATGCCCAGCACCGCGCCTTGTGGCGGCCCGTGGTTCCTCGCTATTGTTGTGCATCCCATTCGCCAGACCAAGAAGGAAAACATCATGGCCAAGCTTCGTCACATCGCGCTGATCGTCCCCGATCCCGACAAGGCGGCGAAATTCTTCGAAGAGGCTTTCGACATGAAGGTCGCGGGCCGCGCCCGGCGCGGTCTCTATGTGTCCGACGGCATCATGAACGTCGCCCTGCTCAAGCAGGAAGGGCAACGAGAAGGTCGGCATCTATCACTTCGGCATGTGGGTCGATGACCTGGATGAAGCCGAAAAGAAGGTTGTCGATGCCGGGGGTACCTATCTCGACGGCCGCCCGGCTGCCGAAGGAACCTGGTGCGGCGGCCAATGCGCATTCGTACTACGAGGCCAAGTACAAGGACCCGCTCGGGATCGTGTTCGACCTTACGCATACCGGCTGGATCGGCGCCGTGAAGGACGTGGTGGCGAAAAACTGAAGCGCGGTCGCTCTCAGTCCTCATCCTGAGGAGCGGGCGTCCGTCTCGAGATGGCGACGCGACCGATGCTCGAGTCGCTCCGCCTCCAGCATGAGGAGCGTACAGAAACGTGCATGACACGAAAATCCGACCGCATCATTGTCGTTGGCGCCGGGCCGGTAGGCCTGTGCCTGTCGCTCGCGCTGGCGCAAGCGGGCGTCCCGGTCTGCCTGATCGAAGCGCGCGGCGAGGACAATTTCCTCGAACAGGTTCCGCGCGCCGGCACCAACCATCCGGCGACGCTGGAATTTCTCGACCGCATCGGCCTCTACGACAAGCTCGAGCCGCGTGGGATCGTCGCGCCGCTGTTCCACTATTGGGATCGTCGTGAGGGCAAGCTGGTCGCCGAATTCGATCACGCGCATCTCAAGGACGACACACGCGTTTCCGTACGTCCTGCAATGCGAGCGCATCAAGATCGTCGAGGAGGCACTCAAGCTCGCGAAGGCTCATCCCCATATCGACGTGCGGCTCTCGACCGAGTTTACGTCATTCGCGCAGGACGCCGACGGCGTCACCGCGCACGTCACCAATCCGGCGGGCGAGACCGAGGCCATTCGCGGCGCCTATCTGGTGAGCGGCGAAGGCGCCCGCAGCGTCGTCCGCAAGGACCTCGACATCGAGTTCGAAGGCTTCACCTACGCCGACCGCACGCTCAACATCGAGGTGGCGTACGACTTCCGTAGACATGGCTATACCGAGCGCAACTACATCTCCGATCCCGACGAATGGTCGAATGTCTTTCACTGGAAAGGGCCGCCCGACCGCTGGCGCGTGCATTTCCCGACCGAAGCAAATGACGATGAACAGGCCCTGACGCGTCCCGAAGCGTTGCAGGCGCGGCTTCAGCGGTTCCTCCCGACGGGCAGGGATTTCGAGATCGTCGGCAGCAACCTCTACACGGTGCACCAGCGTGTCGCGAAAAAATTCCGGGTCGGCCGCGCGATCCTGGCGGGCGACTCTGCTCATGTGAACAGCCCGATCGGCGCGATGGGCATGAACAGCGGCATCCACGACGCCTTCAACCTCGCCGGCAAGCTCATCGCAATGGCGCGCGGCGAAGCCGACGACAACGTGCTCGACCGCTACGAGCGCCAGCGCCGGCATGTCGCTCTGCAGCACACGCAGGCGCAGACCATGCGCAACAAGCGCCTGCTCACCGAGAAGGACCCTGCCGTCCGCCAAAAGAATCACGATGAGTTGCGCCGCACCGCCGAGGATCCGAAGCTCGCGCGTGCGTTCCTGCTGCGCTCGTCGCTGATCGAGAGCTTGCGCGAGGCCGAAAAGATACAATGATCTGGCACGGAGCTTGCGAGTCCTTGCGCTGGCTCGCGTAGCTGAGCCGGCATTGGAGACGATCGCGATGGTTCGGCTCGCTTTGATTGCTCTGGCAGGCATGATTTCGGCGCTCCCAGCCTTCGGCCAGGGCAGCGATGCTCGCTGGCCGGAGCGTCCGATCCGCTTCATCGTGCCGTTCACGGCCGGCAGCAGTTCGGACACGGTCGCTCGCATCGTCGGGCAGAAGCTCGGCGAACGGCTCGGTCAGCAGCTTGTGGTCGAGAACCGCGTCGGCGGCGGCGGTACCATCGGCACCGACCTGGTGGCGCGCGCCGATCCCGACGGCTACGTGCTCGGCCTCGCCAATACCAGCACGCACGCGGTCGCGGCGAGCACCGGCAATATCTCGTACGATCCGGTGAAGGATTTCGCGCCGGTCGCCATGCTCGGCGACTCGCCCTTTCTGCTTGCGCTGTATCCAGGGCTGCCGGTGCGCAGCGTGCAGGACCTGATCGCGCTCGCAAAAACGAAACCGCGTGCGCTGAACTACGCCTCGGCCGGGCCCGCGACGCTGGCGCATCTCTCCGGCGCGCTGTTCGAGAAGATGGCGCACATCGAGTTGACGCATGTGCCTTATCGCGGCACCGCGCAATCGACCGTCGACCTGATGGAGGGCCGGGTCGAGATGCAGTTCGGAACCATTCCGCCGACATTGCAGCATGTGCGCGCCGGCAAGCTGCGCGCGCTCGCCGTCACCGGCGGTTCGCGCAATCCGACGCTGCCCGAGGTGCCGACGATCGCGGAGTCGGGCTTGCCGGGCTACGAGTCCTCGTTGTGGCAGGGCATCGTTGCGCCCGCGGCGACGCCGCCGGCGATCATCGCTCGCCTCAACCGCGAAGTGGCCGCGGTGCTCGGCGATCCGGAGGTCCGCGCGGCTTTCGCCAAGCACGGAGTCGATGCGCTGCCCGGGTCGCCCGACGCGCTCGCGGCGCGCATCCGCGACGACGTGAAGAAGTGGCGCGACGTGATCACCTCCGCCGGTATCAAGGCGCAGTAGAGAACGCGAGACTCAATCCGCCTTGGCGCCGGAGACGCGGATCACCTCCGCCCATTTCTTCGTCTCGGCATCGAGGAACGCGCGAACCTCCGGCTCGGACGTCGTGCCCGGCAGCGATCCAAGCTCCTTGAGGCGGGCGCCGATGTCGGGCGACGCGATCACCTTGGCGACTTCGGCGCGCAGTTTCGCGAGCACCGGTGCCGGTGTCTTCGCCGGCGCGACCAGCACCACCCAGGACGACGAGTCGAAGCCCGGCAGCCCCTGTTCGGCGACCGTCGGCAGGTCCGGCAAGGCGGGCGGACGCTTCGCGCCCGCGTTGGCGAGAGCGCGCACCTTGCCGGTGCTGATCTGCGGCAGGCTGCCCGGCAGCAGATCGAAGAACATCTGGATGTGGCCGCCGATCAGGTCGTTCATCGCCGGACCGGTGCCGCGATAGGGCACGTGCGTGATCTCGGTCTTGGTCATGCTCTTGAACAGCTCGCCCGAGAGATGCGGCGTCGAGCCCATGCCGGCCGAGCCGAAATTGACCTTGCCCGGATTGGCCTTGGCGAACGCGATCAGCTCCTGGACGTTCTTGGCCGGGATGTCGGGGTTGACCATCAGCACGATCGGCGTGAACGCGAAGATCGCAACCGGCACGAAATCCTTCGCCGGATCGAACGGCAGGCCCTTGGTGTAGAGCGTCTGGTTGACGACGATCGGTCCGGGCGCGGTGAACAGCAGCGTGTATCCGTCCGGCTCCGACTTGGCGACGCCTTCCGCGCCGGTGTTGCCGCCGGCGCCGGCACGGTTCTCGACGATGAATTGGTGGCCGGTGTTGTCGGAGAGTTTCTGCGCCAACAGCCGCGCCGTGATGTCGACCGAGCCGCCGGGCGGGAACGGATTGACGATGCGCACCACGCGGTCCGGGTAGGTCTGCGCGGCGGCGGAGTTTGTTAAAACGAAAATCGACAGGAGGAGAATCGGCAGTCGACGCAAAGCAACGGACATGCGCTTAGGCTCCCAGGCTCGTCTTGTGCCGGCGCCCGAACTTAGGTCAACTCGTTCGCGTCCGCCAGCGCGCACGCCGCGCATGATGACGCAGCGGGCCAATAAGGGGAGACGCCATGACGACCTTGCCGCGTGAACGGTTCGACTATTCCTCGCCCTTCACGCGCACGCCGCTGCGGCTCCCAGGCAAGGGCCGCATGATTGTCTGGACGGTGGTCAACGTCGAGGAGTGGGAGATCACGCGGCCGATGGCGCGCCAGCTCTCCATGGCGCCGCAAGGCCAGAGCGCCATCCCCGACATGCCGAACTGGACCTGGTACGAGTACGGGATGCGCGTGGGCTTCTGGCGGCTGATGCGGGCGCTCGACAAGGCCGGCGTGACGCCCACCATGTCGCTCAACGCCAAGATCTGCGAGACCTACAAGGACGTTGCCACCGCGGCGCACCGGGCCGGCTGGGAATTCCTCGCGCACTCCTATGTGCAGATGCCGATCCAGCAGATCACCGACCAGCGCGCGGTGATGCGCCAGTCGATCGAGATCATCGAGGCTTTCACCGGCATCAAGCCGACCGGCTGGCTCGGGCCGGGCCGCGGCCAGACCTTCGAGACGCTGGATTACGCGACCGAATGCGGCTTCTCGTGGTTCGCCGACTGGGTGCTCGACGACCAGCCGTTCTGGGTGAAGACCGCGAACGGCCCGATTCTTTCGATCCCGTACAGCGCGGAAATCAACGACATCACGCTGATGGTCTCGCACCATCACGAATCCGACGTGCTGCTGCGGCGGACCATCGACGCCTTCGACCGGCTTTATGCAGAGTCAGGGGAGTCGGCACGGATCATGGCGATCGGCGTGCATCCTTATGTGACCGGCGCCGCGCATCGCATCAAATACTTCGAGCAGCTGTACGACTACATCAACAAGCACGACGGCGTGGTGCACTGGACCGGCCAGCAAATTCACGACTGGTACAGCACGCAGGTGCCAAGGCCGCTGTAGTTCGCTCCTCTCTCCGCTCATGCCCGCGAAAGCGGGAACCCGGACCGTCGCCGTCATTGCGAGCGAAGCGAAGCAATCCAGACTGAAGATCGGCTGGATTGCTTCGTCGCTTCGCTCCTCGCAATGACGAAAGGGTCGAATCCACCTCCCCGCTTTCGCGGGGACGAGCGGAGAGATCATCGTCTCAACTTGACAGGCCGATGGGTCCGCGACAGCGTGCCGGTCATCGAAGAGAGAACCAACAACATGCGTCTGACGTTTGCTTGCGGACCCTATGACCGCACCGCCGCTTTGCGCGAGGGACTGATCCGCCCGGAAGGGATCGATCTCAACTACCTGACCCTGCAGCCGGCCGAAATCTTCTGGCGGATGCTGCAGTTTCATGAGTTCGACGCCTCCGAGATGTCGCTGTCGAATTACACGACGCTGGTGAGCCAGGGGAATTCGCCATTCATCGCGATTCCGGTGTTTCCGTCGCGCGTGTTCCGGCACGGCTATTTCTTCATCAACACAACGAAGGGCATCGCCTCTCCCGCCGATCTCAAAGGCAAGCGCGGCGGCGTGCCGGAATACAGCATGACGGCCGCGGTGTTCATGCGCGGGTTGCTGCAGCACGAATACGGCGTGAAGCCGACGGACGTCGAATGGGTGCAGGGCCGCGCCGACCGGCTCGGCCGCAAGCTGCCGCCCGACGTGCGGCTGACCCAGGCGCCCGCCGGCACCGAGCTCGGCGATATGCTGGAGCGCGGCGAGATCGACTTCCTGATGACCGCCAATAACCCGCTGTCGTTCCGCCAGGGCGCGCCGACGGTGCGGCGGCTGTTTCCGAATTATGCCGAGGAGGAGAAGGCGTATTACCGCCGCACCAAAATCTACCCGATCATGCACACGGTGGTGATCCGGCGCGACATCTACGACCGCGATCCCTGGGTGGCGCTCTCGCTCTACAAGGCGCTCTGCCAAGCCAAGCAATATGCCTATGACCAGCTTGCCGATCTCGGCTCGCCGAAGGCGTCGTTCGCCTGGCTGCAGCCGCTGCTCGAAGAGGAGAAGGCGATCATCGGTCCGGACTGGTTCCCGTACGGCATCGAGCAGAATCGGCCGACCATCGAGGCGCTGCTGCAATACACTCACGAGCACGGCCTGAGCGACCGCCGCCTCACGATCGAGGAGCTGTTTGCGCCCAGCACGCTGCGGGACATTCCGCTCAGCGAAGGCCAGCGGGTGTGAAGGCGACCGGCATCGCGGAGCGGCTTTGACATGACACGGGCGGTTTCTGTCGGCCTGATCGGCTGCGGAGGGATCGCCCAGGACGTGGTCGCGGCGCTCCGCGACCAGGGAGGCGAAAACACTGTACGCATCATCGGGGCGCTGGCCCGCCGCGGTCGCGCCGAGACGGCCCGCGCGAAGCTTTCCGGTGTTGCGATTGTCGAATCGCTCGACGATCTGCTGGCGCTGAACCCCGCAGTAGTTGCCGAGGTGGCCGGGCAGGGGGCGGTCGCCGACCATGGCGAGGCGGTGCTGCGTAAAGGGCTCGATCTTCTCATTATCTCGGTCGGTGCGCTGGCCGATCCGGCGCTGCTCGGTCGCCTCAAGGCTGCCGCGCAGGCTGGCGGTAGCCGCATCCTCCTCCCCGCGGGCGCAATCGGCGGCATCGACGCCATCGCCGCCATGCGGGTCGCCGGCCTCACTTCCGTGCGATATCGTTCGCGCAAGCCGCCCGCCGCCTGGCGCGGTTCGCCGGCCGAACAGGTGGTCGATCTCGGCAGCCTCACCGAGCGCACCGTTCTTTATCGCGGCACCGCCGGCGAGGCCGCGCTGCGCTATCCGCAGAATGCCAACGTCGCAGCCGCGGTGGCGCTCGCCGGCCTTGGTTTCGACGCGACCGAAGTGGAACTGGTCGCCGACCCGGCCGCGCCCGGCAATGTGCACGAGATCGAGGCTGAAGGAGCCGCCGGGCGCTTCGCGATCCAGCTTCAGGGCAAACCGTCGCGCTCGAACCCCAAGACCTCGGCGCTCGCCGCCATGAGCGTCGTGCGCGCGCTTATCAACGAAGGCGCGACGATTGTCATATGAGCGCGCGGCTGCGCGCGCGGAACCGGCGCACATGGATCAGAAGCGCACACTCAACACGTTCGTCGGTAGTCCGGTCGAGCGCCTGGAAGACCTGCGCTTCCTGCGCGGACGCGGACAGTTCGTCGACGATGTTCCTGCCGACGCCCTGCACGCCGTCATTCTGCGCAGCCCGGCGGCGCATGGCCGCATCCGCGCCATCGATACGCGGTCGGCGTTGGCATGTCCGGGTGTGCGGGCCGTGCTCACGGCCGCCGACCTCGGCGAGGTCCCGGTCATCACGATGCGGCAGGAACTGCTGCCGGCGTTCAAGCCCTATCAGCAGCCGGTGATCGCCCACGATAAGGTGCGCTATGTCGGCGAACCGATCGCCGTTGTGGTGGCGGAGAGCGCCGGCGCCGCCGAGGATGCGCTGGAGGCAATCGAACTCGACATCGAGCCGCTGCCGGCGATCGCGGACCGCGATGCGGCCCGCCGCAACGACTCGCTGCTGTTCGAGGCAACCGGATCGAACCGGATCATCTCCCTTACCGCGCAGAAGGGCGACGCCGAAGCGGCGTTCCGCGGCGCCGGTTACGTCCGGCTCGAGACATTCTCCGTGCAGCGTTTCACCGCGGTGCCGATGGAACCGCGCGGACTTCTGGCCGAATGGAATGAGCAACAACGGCACCTCACCGTCCATGGTGCCGCCAAGGTGCCGTTCCACAACCGGCGCATCCTCGCCAAGCAGATGGGTCTGCCGGAGGAATCGATCAGCATGATCGAGTGCGATGTCGGAGGTGGGTTCGGCGTACGCGGCGAGTTTTATCCCGAGGACTTCCTCATTCCGTTCGCAGCGCGCCGCCTCGGCCGGCCGGTGCGCTGGGTCGAGGATCGCCGCGAGCATCTCATCGCCACCAATCACGCCCGCGATGCCGAATGCACGCTGGAGATCGCCTGCGATCGCGACGGCACGATTCTGCGGGCTGCGCGGGCGCGCGGCGGTCGATCTCGGCGCCTATATCCGCACCAACGGCGCGACCGCGGCGCGCAACATCGTGCAGGTGCTGTCTGGTCCGTATCGCATCCCGAACATCGAGATCGAGATCGATCTGCTGGTGACCAACAAGACGCCGTCCGGCACCTACCGCGGACCGGGCCGCTTCGAGGCGGATTTCTTCCGCGAGCGGCTGTTCGACATGGCGGCCCGCGACTTGAATATCGACCGGGTCGAGTTCCGTCGGCGCAATCTCATCGCCGAATCCGAGATGCCGTACGTGCTGGCACGGGTGACGCCGCTCGATGCCGAGAGCGAAACCGACAGCGGCGACTATCGTGCGACGCTCGACCGCTGCCTCGCCGCTTTCGACTGGGAGCGCAAGGTGGCATCGCAGGGCCGGCTGATCGACGGCCGCTACCAGGGCGTCGCCGTCGGCTGCTATTTCGAAGGCGGCGGCTCCGGACCACGCGAAAATGTGCGCCTCGAACTCGAAACCGACGGCTCGGTCTCGGTCTATGTCGGCTCGTCGTCGGTGGGCCAGGGCGTCGAGACGGTGTTCGCGCAGATCGCCGCGGATGCGCTCGAGCGGCCAATGGCGGCCATCCGCGGCGTCTACCACGGCTCGACCGGCTACGTGCGGCAGGGCTTCGGCTCGTACAGCTCGCGCTCGATCGTGATGGGCGGATCGGCGATTGTCGCGGCGGCCGCTACCTTGAAGGAGAAGATGCGGGAGGCGGCCGCGCGCATCCTCAAATGCGGCGCGCAGGACATCGTGCTCGATGGCGACAGAGCGATTGGCCCGGGCCAGGCCTCGATTCCCTTGGGCGAGCTTGCCGCCGAAGGCCTCTCGGCCGAGGGGACCTACGCCAGCAAGCTGCGCACCTACAGCTACGGCGCCCACGCCGCGCATGTGACGGTCGATCCGAAGACCGGGCAGGTCGAACTCGTCGACTATCTCGCCGTGGAGGACGTCGGACGCATCATCAATCCGCTGACGCTGCACGGACAGACGGTCGGCGCGATCGTGCAAGGTCTCGGCGGCGCGCTTCTGGAGCATGTTATCTATGACGAGCACGCGCAACTGCTGACCGGTTCGCTCGCCGATTATCTTCTGCCGACGGCCAGCGACTTTCCGACGATCCGCGCCATGGCGTTCGAGGACAAGCCCGCGCCGCACAATCCGCTCGGCGCCAAGGGCGCGGGCGAGGGCGGCATCATCCCGGTCGGCGGCGTGATCGCCAATGCGGTGGCGTCGGCGCTAGCGCCACTTGGCGTCGAGCCGCGCGAACTGCCGCTGTCGCCGCCGCGGGTGTGGCAGTTGATCAACGGGCCGCAAGCGCCGTCGCGTTGACCTACTGGAGACGGCGATGCTAGCACTTGATCGACCCACATCGTCATGCCCGGCCGGGACGAGCCCGGCCATGACGGCGTAAATGAACCGTGCATGTCGAAGCGGACGCGTAGCTCATGAAAATGCCGCCCTTCGAATATGCCTGCCCGACAACGATTTCCGAGGCCGTGAAACTGCTCGCCTCGCGCGACGACGCCAAGGCGCTCGCCGGCGGCCAGAGCCTCATCCCGATCCTGGCGTTTCGGCTCGCGCATCCGGCGCTGCTGGTCGACCTGCGCAAGCTCGGCGAGCTTCGCCGCATCGGAATTTCGGACAATGGCGTGTCGCTCGGTGCCATGACGCGCTGGCGCGACATCGAGGACGACGACCGGCTGGCAAGCGCGCACCCGTTGCTCAAGGCCGCGATCGAGCACGTGGCGCACTACCAGATCCGCAACCGCGGCACCGTTGGCGGCAGCATCGCGCATGCCGATCCGGCCGCCGAGATGCCCGGCATCGCGGTGACGTGCGACGCCGAGATTTTGACGGTCGGCGCCGGTGGCGAACGCATCATCAGGGCGGGCGATTTCTTCCAGGGGCCGCTCATGACGGCGCTCGCGGCGGACGAGATCATCGTTGAGATCAGGCTGCCGCCGTGGCCCGCCGGCCGCCGCTGGGGTTTTCAAGAGTTCGCGCGGCGCCGCGGCGACTTCGCGCTGGCCGCGGCCGCGGTGTTCTACGATCAGGACGATGGCGGACGCGCGCGCAACGCGCATGTCGGTGTCATCGGCGTCGCCGACCGGCCCCTGCGATTGCCGTCAGTCGAGGCGGTGCTGAACGGCCGGGTCGTCGACGAAGCGACGATCGCCAAGGCTGACGCGGCCGCCGCGGCCGCGGTCGATCCGGACGACGACATTCATGCCAGCGGCGCCTACCGCAAGGCGCTGGTCGGAACCATGGTCGAACGCGCGCTGCTCGCGGCCTCGCGCAGATGAGTAACGGTGGCTATGCCGGTTCGGTTTGAAGTCAACGGGAAGCAGGTCGAAGTGGAGGTCGAGCCGCGCCTCACGCTCGCCGACTGCCTGCGCCATCACTTGCGGCTTACCGGCACGCATGTCGGCTGCGAGCATGGCGTGTGCGGTGCCTGCACGGTGCTGGTCGACGGCGCGGCGGTGCGCTCCTGCCTGATGCTGGCGGTGCAGGCCGAGGGCGCCAAGGTGGTCACCGTCGAGGGCCTGTCGAAGGACGAAGGGCTCACCCCGCTGCAGACCTCGTTTCGCAAGCATCATGCGCTGCAGTGTGGATTCTGCACACCCGGCATGATCACGACCGCGCATGCGCTCTTGAGCGAAGAGCCCGACTGCGACGCCGACCGCGTGCGCGAGGTGCTCTCCGGCAACATCTGCCGCTGCACCGGCTACATTTCGATCGTCGAAGCCGTGCTCGATGCGCGCGCGGCCTACAAGAACGGCGGCCGTGAGCCATGAGGAACACGTTCATCGGCGCGCCGATGGAACGCCGCGAGGACCTTCGCTTCCTGCGCGGTCGCGGCGAGTTTGTCGATGACCTCGCGGTCGACGGCCTGCTCTATGCGGTAATCCTGCGCAGCGCGGTCGCGCATGGCCGCATCGTGTCGCTCGATGTATCAGCGGCGCGCCGCCGTCCCGGCGTGCACGCGGTGATCACCGCTGCCGAGATGCCGGGCGGTCCGCCGATCATTCCGATGCGGCTGCAGCCGCTGCCCGAGTTCAAGCCCTACGAGCAGCCGGTGATTGCGCATGACAAAGTGCGCTACGTCGGCGAGCCGATTGCGGTGGTGCTGGCGTCAAGCGTGGCCGCGGGCGAGGATGCGCTCGAGGCGATCACTCTGGAGATCGAGGCGCTTCCTGCCGTCGTGGATCGTGCGACGGCGGCGAAGAACCGGAGCCTGCTGTTCGAGGCAACCGGCACCAACCGCTCGCTCATCTTCCACGCGCGCAAGGGCGATGCCGACGCGGTGTTCCGCGACGCTCCTTACACCCGGCGCGAAAGCCTCCGCACTGGACGCCATTACGGCCTCACCATGGAGCCGCGCGGCGTGATGGCGCAATGGGACGCGGTGGCGGAAAAGCTCACGGTATCCGGCGCCGCCAAGGTGCCGTTCTTCAACCGCCGCATCCTGGCGAAGCAGATCGGGCTGCCGGAATCCGCGATCGAGATGATCGAGAACGATGTCGGCGGCGGCTTTGGCGCGCGCGGCGAGTTCTATCCCGAGGATTTCCTGATCCCGTTCGCGGCGCGTCACGTCAACCGTCCGGTGAAATGGACCGAGGACCGCCGCGAGAACCTGATGACGATGAATCACGCGCGCGAGGCCGAGGCCGACCTGGAGATCGCCTGCGCGCGCGACGGCACCGTCCTGGCGTTGCGTGGCGAGGTCCACAACGACATGGGTGCCTATATGCGCACCAATGGCGCGGTTGGCGCGCGCAATGTCGCGCAGTTCATGGCGGGGCCGTACCGCATTGCCCACGTCAAGATCGACTCGCACCTCTGGATGACCAACAAGACGCCGGTCGGTACCTACCGCGGACCGGGCCGCTTCGAGGCGAACTTTTTCCTCGAGCGGATGCTCGACATGGTGGCGGGCGATCTCGGCATCGACCGCGTGGAGCTCAGGCGGCGTAATCTCGTGACGCACGCTGAGCAGCCCTATCACGATCGCACACGTCCAGCCGACCGACGCCAAGGATCAATACGACAGCGGCGATTACCTGGCGACGTTCGAGCGCTGCCTCGAGGAAATCCGCTGGGATGAAAAATCGAAGCTCGCCGGCAAGCTGATCGACGGGTTCTATCACGGCCTCGCCGTCGTCAACTTTGTCGAAGGTGGCGCCGCGGGCCCGAAGGAGACGGCGCGGCTTGCGGTCAACGACGACGGCACGATCTCGGTCTATCTCGGTACGACCTCGGTCGGGCAGGGGGTCGAGACGATCTTCGCGCAGATCGCCGCCGACGCGCTTGAAATCCCGATGGATCGCATTCGCCATGTCCATCATGGCTCGACTTGCTATGTGAGCGACGGCTACGGCGCCTATCATTCGCGCTCGACCGTGATGGGCGGCTCGGCGCTGCTCGACGCGGCGAAGAATTTCCAGGCCGCGTTGCGCGAGGCGGCGGCGAAGCGGCTGGACTGCGGTCCGGCCGACATCAATCTCGATGAGGACAAGGTCGCGGGTCCGAACGGCCAGACGATCGCGATGAAGGAATTCGCCGGACTGTCGGTCGAGGGCGCGTTTCTCAACCACCGCCACACCTACAGCTACGGCGCGCATGCCGCGCACATCGCGGTCGATCCCAAGCTCGGACGGATCAAGATCATCGACTATGTGGTGGTGCAGGACGTCGGCCGGGCGGTCAATCCGCTGACCTTGCGCGGGCAGGTGATCGGTTCGCTGGTGCAGGGGCTGGGCGGCGCCTGCCTGGAGCACCTGCAATATGATGAAGAGGGCCAGTTCCTGACCGGGTCGCTTGCCGATTACCTGCTGCCGACCGCGACCGATTTCCCGAACCTGCGTTGCGTGATTCTCGACGACCACCCCTCGCCGATCAATCCGCTGGGCGCCAAGGGCGCCGGCGAAGGCGGCATCATCGCGGCCGGCGGCGTGATGGCAAACGCGGTGGCGAACGCGCTCAGTTCGTTCGGCGTCGAGCCGCGCGAACTCCCGCTCACGCCCGCGCGCATCTGGGAACTCGTGCGAGCCGCGCGGCCCAGCATTGCGGCAGAATAGCCCGCTCGCGTTGACGCGCTGTGCCGCCGGGGAATAGGTTCAAACAACGCAATCCTTTGACAGGAGCACGCCATGAGCGTCGCACGGCATCCGCGTCCGCCGGAACTGGCCGACACACCGATCGAAGAGATCATGCAGAAATACGTTGGCCGCTACCGCGAAAAGAAGCCGGATTGGGCCGCCTTCGAGGATGCCAAGATCGAAGGCTACAAGCGCGCCCAGCACCGCTTCATCGGCGCGGGCGGCTCCGGCAAGCACGGCGATCCCACCGTGATCCCGGCGAAGAATTTCACGCTCTCGATCATGTACGTGGAGCCCGGTCAGGGCAACGCCGCGCATACCCACGAAGTCGAGGAATGCTTCTTCGTCCTGCAGGGCTATCTCGACGTGTTCGTCGAAGACGAAAGCGGCAAGCGGCTCACCACGCGGCTCGGCCCATGGGAGTGCATTGCATGCCCGGCCGGCGTCATCCACGGCTATCAGAACGACAGCCTGGAGCCGGTCTACTTCCAGGTGATGATAGGGCGCGCCAAGCCCGAAACCATGGGCTATGCCGACGAGGATCTGTTCAAGCGCAAGGACGGACATCTCAAGGCGGTGTGACGATCGATGACCCAACCGCTCTACATCACCGAAGCCGAGGTGGCGCGGCTCGTGACCGTCAAGGACGCGATTGCGGCGCTGGAAGAGATGTTCGCCACCTGGGAAAGCGCGACGACGCACAATTTGCCGCGTCAGCGCGCGCGACTCGCCGGTGGCGCGATGAACCTGATGGGCGCCTCCTATGGGGCGAAGAGCGTGCACGGGCTCAAGGTCTACGCCGCCGGCAAGGGGATGACGTTCGGCCACGCGCTGGTCTATTCGTCGACCGATGGGACGCTGAAAGCGATCATCGAGTGCGACCTGCTCGGCCAGATCCGCACCGGCGCCGCGAGCGGTCTCGCCACCAAGCTGCTCGCCAATCCGGACGCGCAGACCCTCGGCGTGATCGGCACCGGACGGCAGTCGCGTTCGCAGGTGCGCGCTGTTTGTGCGGTACGCCCGATCAAGCGGGTGTCGGTCTTCGCGCGCACCCAGGACCATCGCGAAGCCTATGCGCGGGAGATGGAGAAGGAACTCGGCATCGAGGTGACGGCCGGCGCCCTCGGCCGAAGCCTGCGTCGGCGATGCCGATGTCGTCGTCACCATCACCAAGTCGGCGGAGCCGGTGTTCAAAGGCTCGGCGCTGGCGAAGGGCGCGCATGTCAACGTGGCGGGAGCGAACTCCGGCGACCGGCGCGAGGTCGATGCCGAAACGGTGCTGCGCGCGGCCGTGCGGGTGACGGATCACATCGAACAGGCGAAGGTCGAGGCGGGCGAACTGCGCGATCTCGTCGTGACCGGCAAGCTGGCCTGGTCCGACATCCACGAACTCGGCGACATCGTGTGCGGCAAGGCCAAGGGCCGCGCGTCGCCATCCGAACTGACGTTGTTCAAATCGCTCGGCATTGCGCTCGAAGACATGGCTTTCGGCGAGATGATCTATCAGAAGGCGTTGGCGCAAGGCGCCGGCCGGCGCATTTGATGCCGGGCACCCGGCGCTACTTTGCGAGCATCCCGGCCTTCTCGATCACCGGCTTCCAACGTACGTGCTCGTCGTCGATGAACTTGCGGAATGCGGCGGTATCCATGCTCTCGATCAGCATCCCGTCTTCCCGCATTCGTTTCTGGCTGTCGGGCTTCGACGTGGCGACGTTCACCTCGCGGTTGACCTTGACGGCGATGTCGTTCGGCAGGCGCGCCGGTCCCACCAGGCCGAACCAGTTGGTCGCCACCACGTCGTAGCCCAGTTCCTTGAACGTCGGCACATCGGGATAGTCGGGCATGCGCTGATTGGTCGAGACCGCCAGCGGGATCACGGTGCCGCCGCGGATTTGTCCGGCGGCCGACGTTACGGTCGGCGTGGCGAAATCGATGTGATTGGCGACCACGTCCATCAGGCTTTGTGCCGCGCCCTTGTAGGGGATCATCTCGAACTTGAGGTCGGTCTGGAGCCCGAACGACTGCGCCACCATCTGCCCCACGCTCGACAGGCCCGACGTTCCGTAGCTCAAGGCTTTGGAACTCGTTCGCGCCTTGGCGACAAAATCCTTCAGCGTCCGCACATCGCTCTTCTGGCTGACCACGAACATGATCGGCGTGCCGGCGATGTAGGCGATCGGCGTCAGGTCCTTCAGCGGATCGTAGCCCGCCTTGGGATTGGTGAGCGGAATGACGACCGCGAGCGAAAGCGACATGATGCCGAACGTGTAGCCGTCGGGTTCGGCCGCGGCGACCGCCTGCATGCCGATGACGCCGCTGGCGCCGGCGCGCGTCTCGACGAAGAACTGCTGCTTGAAGGCGGTGGTGAGATGATCGGCCGCGATACGCGCAAGCTGGTCGGCGGCGCCGCCCGGCGCGAACGTGTTGATGATGCGCACCGGCCGTGCCGGCCACTCCTGCGCGGCGGCCGCCGTTGCGGCGCCGAACAGAACAAGCAACGCCGCGGCCAGATGCCTCATGAGCCTGATCTCAATTCCACAATTGCTTGGTGGCGAGGCGCGCGCCCTCGACCAGCGCCTCGAATTTCGCCCACATGATACTGGGGTGTACCCGGCGGTAGAAGGTGCCCTGGGCGAAGCCGCAGTCGGTGCCGATCATGACGTTCTCGCGCCCGAGCAGGTTGGCGAAGCGCACCGTGCGTTCCGCGATCAGTTCGGGATGCTCGACCACGTTGGTGGCATGGCTGATGACGCCCGGGATCAGCACGCGGCCGGGCGGCAACTTGACGGTCTTCCAGACCTGCCATTCGTGCTCATGCCGCGGGTTCGCCGACTCGATCACATAGGCGCCGGCCTTCACCTTGAGAATCATGTCGACGACATCGCGCAGCGGTACGTCGCTGCAATGCGGACCCGGCCAGCTTCCCCAGCAGACGTGATAACGCACGCGGTCCTCCGGAATGCCGTCAAGCGCGTGGTTGAGCGACTCGACGAACTTTTCCAGCCAGCGCCGGTAGTCCTGGAACGTGCCGGGCGGCACCATGCGGTCGTAGGCGGTGGCGAAGCGCGCATCGTCGATCTGCAGAATGAACCCGGCATCGACGATCATCTTGTACTCGACACGCATCGCGTCGGTCACCGCGGTGAGCCACTCCTCCTCGCTCTTGTAGTGTTCGTCCTTGCGGTCGGGCAGCACGCTCGACGGCGCCACCACCGGCATGAAGGCGTCTTCGACTTTCTGGCCCTTCAGCGCGGCCTTGAAGTTCTCGATATCGCGCTTGACGATCTCCTGGCCGATGTATTTCACCGGCCCGATACAGGCGACCTGCTTGTCGTTCGCCATCGGCTCGCGCACGTCGAGTTCGGCATAGAATTCCTTGAAGCGGCTGCGGTCGCTGCCGGGCGTGCCGGGCCGGTAGCCGGACGGAATCGGGCGCAGCTCAAAACCGGAGAGCCGCTCGACAACGTACTGGTTCCAACTGATGGCCTTGCCGAATTCACCGTCGCTCGGAACGTCGATGCCGATCTCGGCCTGCTTACGCACCACCTCGGCAACCGAGTCCTTAAGGCATTTATCGTAGGCCGCCTGGTCAAAGGCTTGCCCGCCCTGCTTGGCGCGCATGATGTCCTGCAGCGCCTGCGGCCGGATCAGACTGCCGACGTGGGTGGTGAGGATGCGGTTCGTGCTGGTCTTCATGGACGTTTCACTCGGGTTGGAGCTTTTCAGGAATTCAAACGACCGCTGCGGAGCGCAGCTTGGCGATTTCGTCGTGGCTGTAGCCGAGTTCGGCGAGGGTTGCGTCGGTATGCTCGCCGAGCGACGGCGGCGGCAACGTCTCGCCTTCGCGCTCGCCGTCGATCAGTACCGGCCGGTGGATGGCGGTAATCTCGCCTTCAGTCGGATGCCGCTGCTGGTAGAAGGTCTGCATGTGACGCACCTGTGGGTCGTCGTGGACCTCTTCGATGGTGTGCACCGGTGCGAACGGCACGTCGTTGGCTTCGAGCGCGGCCATCCAGTAGGCTCGCGGCTTGGTGGCGATGACCTCGCCCAGAATTGACGTCAGCTCGACGTAGTGCTGGATGCGCAGGTCGCGCGTGGCAAATCGCGGGTCGTCGACCAGGTCCGGCCGCTCGAACGCGATGCAGCAGCCCTGCCAGAACTTCGGCAGCGACGAGAGCTGGATGGCGACGAGCCTGCCGTCGCTGCACCGCCATGCGAACGAGTGGGAGTTGGCGACGCGCGTCAACGGCTTGTTCTTGACGCCGCTGCGGCTGAAGGAGGCGAATGGGTCGGGGATGAAGGCGATTGCGGCCTCCAGCATATTCACCTCGACGCGTCGGCCCTGGCCGGTGCGCTCGCGTTCGTACAGCGCGCCCAGGATGCCGTAGCAGGCATACATGCCGCTGGCATTGTCGGTGATGGTCGGGCCGCAGACCTGCGGCTTGTCGGGATCGAGCAGCAGGCTCGCCATTCCGCTGAGCGCCAGCGCGACGTTGTCATAGGACGGCCGCGCGCTGTAGGGCCCGGACGTACCGAAGCCGGTGATCGAGCAGTGGATCAGCCGCGGGTTCGCGGCGTGCAGCACATCCCATCCCACGCCGAGGCGCTCCATGACGCCGGCGCGGTAGTTCTCCAGCAGGATGTCGGCGCGCGCAACGAGCTTGAGCAGCACGTCGCGCCCCGCGTCGGTGCGCAGATCGAGCTGCATGCTCTTCTTGCCGCGGTTGAAGGCGATGAAGTTCGGGCTGTAGGACGCTCCGCGGAAGTAACGGAACGGGTCGCCGCCGGGCGGCTCGATCTTGAGCACGTCGGCGCCGAGATCGGCAAGCATCATGCCGGCGAGCGGCGCGGTGATGATGGTGCTCAATTCAAGCACGCGCACGCCTTCGAGCACCTGCGTCAACGAACGTTCCTCCCCGCCATTGCTTCTTCTTTGAGGCAGCGCACATTCTCTCTCCGTTCGTTCCCGCTTGCGTGGGACGAACGGAGAGAGTTCTCCCTATCACCCCGTCACAGCCCGAGATAGGACCGTGCCACGGCACTGTCTTGCGCGAGCGTCTTGGCTTCGCCTTCGCCCACGATTCGTCCCAACGACAGCAGGTAGGCGCGGCTCGCCATTGCGAGCGCGCGGCGGGCGTTCTGTTCGACCATCAGTATGCTCACGTCGTCCTCGCGCGCGATGCGCGAGAGCGCGGCGAACAATTCCGAGGCCAGCAGCGGCGACAGCCCGAGCGACGGTTCGTCGACCAGCAGCAGCGACGGTTTGGCCATGAGCGCGCGGCCGATCGCCACCATCTGCCGCTCGCCTCCGCTCATGGTCCGCACCGCCTGGGAGCGCCGCTCCGCCAACCGCGGGAAAAGATCGAAGATGCGCGCAAGTGTCTCGGCCGCGGCCGGACGGGCGCGCGCGATATAGGCGCCAAGCTCGAGGTTCTCGATCACCGACATCGGGTCGAACAGCCGCCGGTTCTCCGGCACGGTCGCAATCCCGAGATCGACGATCCGGTCGGCCGATTGCCCGGTGAGTTCCTTGCCTTGAAACCGGATCGAGCCGGACTCCGGCCGGATCAGTCCGGCGATGGCGTTGAGCAGCGTGGTCTTGCCGGCGCCATTTGCGCCGAGGATGGCGACGACCTCGCCCGCGCGCAGCCGCACGCTGACATCGCGCAGCGCCTCGTGGCGGCCGTAGGAATGACTGAGCCCGTGGACCTCAAGCATGGCGAAGGTTCTGTCCCTGTTCGCACCCGCGAGGCAACGCCAAGGAGCGCGGGTCGACGATGATAACGCATTGCGCGGGCGTTTTGCGAAACCCGTCCTTTCACCCTACATTGGCGGCATGGCGAAAGACCCCTACCTCCTCCGTCCCGATCCGCACGATCCGCGGCTGACCGAGCGCGTCACCGGCATCGATCAGACCGGCGCCCGGATCGAAACCGCCGTGACGGTCGAGCGCGCGCTGACGATCTTCCTCAATTCGCAGGAGATCGTCACCGCGATGACGATCAACGACTATCCGGAATATCTCGCGCTCGGCTACCTGCTCAACCAGCACATGCTGCTGCCGGACGACGTGGTCACCGGCGTCGACTACGACGAGGACCTCGCGGTCGTCGTCGTGCGCACCAAGCGCAAGACCGACTACGAGAAGAAGCTGAAGAAGAAGGTGCAGACCTCGGGCTGCGCGCAGGGCACGGTGTTCGGCGACCTGATGGAGGCGCTGGAAGGCGTCACGCTGCCGAAGACCGAGCTGCGCACGTCGTGGCTCTATTCCCTCACCAACCAGATCAACACCACGCCGTCGCTCTATCTCGAGGCCGGCGCGATCCATGGCTGCGTGCTGGCGCACGAGGACAAGCCGCTGATCTACATGGAGGACGTCGGCCGCCACAACGCGGTCGACAAGATCGCCGGCTACATGTTCAAGCATCATGTGCCGCCGGGCGACAAGATTTTCTACACCACCGGGCGGCTGACCTCCGAGATGGTGATCAAGACGGTGCGCATGGGCATCCCGATCCTGGTGTCGCGTTCGGGCTTCACGGCCTGGGGCGTGGAGTTGGCGCGCAAGGCGAACCTCACGCTGATCGGCCGCGCGCGCGGCAAGCGCTTCGTGGCGCTTGCGGGCGAGGACCGCATCGTGTTCGACCAGGACCTCGCCTATGTCGAGGAGGAGAGCACGAAGCACCGCCGCAAGGCCGCGGTGCATGATGATTGAGGGATATTGCCCGAGCTGTTCGCAGGTCATGCCCGCCCTCCCTGTGCGGGGGAGGGTCGGGGAGGGGGGTCGTCTTCAATGCGCTACGACTACCCCCTGCCGCGCCTTCGCAGACGCTCGACGGTCGACCTCCCCCTCAGGGGCGAGGTGACCGCGGCCATGACGTGACCAAGAAGCCACTCGGCCTCGTGCTCGCCGGCGGGCTCGCGCGCCGCATGGGCGGCGGCGACAAGGCGCGCATCCGGATCGGCGACAAGACCATCCTCGAACGGGTGCTGGCGCGGCTCACGCCGCAATGCAGCGCAGTCATCCTCAACGCCAACGGCGATCCGGCGCGCTTCGCCGACACCGGCCTGCCCGTCGTCGCCGACACGGTGCCTGATTTCGCCGGACCACTCGCGGGAATCCTCGCCGGCCTCGACTGGGCGGCGGCGCATGCGCCCGATGTCGCCGACATCGTGAGCGTGCCGGGCGACTGTCCGTTCCTGCCGGCCGATCTGGTGACCCGGCTGTCGGCCGCGCGCGCAGCCGCCGGAACGCCGCTCGCTTGCGCGCGCTCGGGCGAGTGGCGGCATCCGGTGGTCGGGTTGTGGCCGGTCGCGCTACGCGAGGACCTGCGCAAGGCCTTGACGGCGGAAGGGCTGCACAAGATCGAGGTCTGGACCGCCCGCCACGGCGTGGCCATCGCCGACTGGCCGACGGCGCCGGTCGATCCGTTCTTCAACGTCAACACGCCGGAGGATGCGGCCGAAGCCAACCGTGTTGCGGCGCAGCATCGCGACCTTTGAGATCGCGACCTTGCGTCCTGTTGGGCCTATCTGTGATAGGCTTAGTGCAAACAAAGCACCGGAGGATCGATCCATGAAGGCATTCATTGTGGCCTGTATCGCGGCCGCGGTCATCGCGGTCGGCGCGGTCGCCGTCTTGAGCAATATCCAGAAGCCGGTTGAGACCGCATACGCCACCTCGGGCGTGCGCATCTGACGAACGCACACTCTCGTCCGCGTTCGCGACGATAGTCGCGTCATTCCGGCCGAGCGAAGCGGGAGCCGAAATCGCAGCACCGATGTCTGAGACCTGGATTCCCGCTTGCGCGGGAATGGCCGGAGTGTGTGGCCGCGTCGGAGCTAAGGAGGCTCCTACACCATCACCTGCCCGCCGTTGGCGGAGAGCGTCGAGCCGGTGATCAGGCTGGCATCGTCGGCGGCGAGGAACAGGACGCAGCGCGCGACCTCCTCGGGCTCGCCCAGACGGCCGAGCGGAATCTGCGGCAGGATGTTCTTTTCCAGCACGTCCTTCGGCACCGCCTTCACCATCTCGGTCGCGATATAGCCCGGGCAGATCGCGTTGACGGTGATTCCGACCTTGGCGCTCTCCTGCGCCAGCGCCTTGGTGAAGCCGAGCTCGCCCGCCTTGGCGGCGGAATAATTGCACTGGCCGAACTGGCCCTTCTGGCCGTTGATCGACGAGATGTTGATGATGCGGCCGAACTTGCGCGCGCGCATGCCTTCGATCACCGGTCGGCACATGTTGAACAGCGAGCCGAGGTTGGTGTTGATCACCGCGCTCCACTGCTCCGGCGTCATGCGGTGCAGCGTCGCGTCGCGCGTGATGCCGGCGTTGTTGACCAGCACCTCGACCGGGCCGAGATCGGCCTCGACCTGCTTGAGGCCGACGACGCAGGACTCATAGGAGGAAACGTCCCACTTGTAGACCGGGATGCCGGTCGCAGCTTTGAATTTCTGCGCCGCCTCGTCGTTGCCGCCGTAGTTGGCCGCCACGTTGTAGCCCGCGGCCTTCAACGCCTTCGAGACCGCCTCGCCGATCCCACGTGTTCCGCCCGTCACCACCGCGACGCGTGCCATTACGCTCCTCCCTGCTCGTTTTCCTCCGCGTCATGACCGGGTTTATCCCGGCCATCCACGTCTTGCTTGTTGCCACACCTTAAAGACGTGGATGCCCGGCACAAGGCCGGGCATGACGGTGGTTACAGCCCAAACGACCCGCGAAAATTCTATCGCTCCACGCACATCGCGATGCCCATGCCGCCGCCGATGCACAGCGTGGCGAGGCCCTTCTTGGCGTTGCGTTTCTGCATCTCGTAGAGGAGCGTTACCAGCACGCGCCCGCCCGACGCACCGATCGGATGGCCGATGGCGATCGCGCCGCCATTGACGTTGACCTTCGACGTGTCCCAGCCGAGGTCCTTGTTGACCGCGCAGGCCTGCGCGGCGAACGCCTCGTTGGCCTCGATCAGGTCGAGATCGCCGACCGACCAGCCCGCCTTCTTGAGCGCCGAGCGCGAGGCTGGGATCGGCCCGCTGCCCATGATGGCCGGATCGACGCCGGCATGCGCCCAGGAGACGATGCGCGCGAGCGGGGTCTTGCCACGCTTGGCCGCCTCGCTTGCCTTCATCAGCACGACCGCAGCGGCGCCGTCATTGATGCCGGACGCGTTGGCTGCCGTCACGGTGCCGTCTTTGGCGAAGGCGGGCCGCAGCTTGCCGACCGTGTCCATGGTGACACCGGCCTTGGGATACTCGTCGGTGTCGACCACGACGTCGCCCTTGCGGGACTTCACCGTGACGGGTGCAATCTCGTCCTTGAACCTGCCGGCCTTCTGCGCGGCCTCGGCCTTGTTCTGCGAGGCGACCGCGAATTCGTCCTGCATCTGGCGGGTGATCTGCCACTGCCTGGCGACGTTCTCGGCGGTGTTGCCCATGTGATAGCCGTTGAAGGCGTCCCACAGGCCGTCCTTGATCATGGTGTCGACCATCTCGAAGTTGCCCATCTTCACGCCCTGGCGAAGATGCTGGCAGTGCGGCGACATGCTCATCGATTCCTGGCCGCCCGCGACCACGATCTCCGAATCGCCGTTGAGGATCGCCTGATAGCCGAGCGCCACCGCGCGCAAGCCCGAGCCGCAGAGCTGGTTGACGCCCCAGGCTGGGCTTTCGACCGGGATGCCGGCCGCGATCGAGGCCTGGCGGGCCGGGTTCTGGCCCTGCCCGGCGGTCAGGATCTGTCCCAGGATGACTTCGGACACGTCCTTGCCTTCGACGCCCGCGCGCTTGAGCAACTCTTGGATGGCGACCTTGCCGAGCTCATGGGCCGCGAGGTTCGCGAACGCGCCGTTGAACGCCCCCACGGGGGTACGAGACGCACTGACGATGACGATGTCGTCCTTCATTTGGAAACTCCTTTGTCCGGGACGAAAGCCGGTCATTCGGGACGCTCTTGGCCGCGATTTGCGGCCCTGCGCTCATCGCCGACGCGTTGCCCTAAGTCCCATCATGGGTTCGATAGCCCGCCGGGCCGTACCATGTCCATATGACCGCCGATCATGACGGCCGCAAGTGATCCGGCATGGCCGAAAGACGCCCCTGGCGCGCAATTCCTGCATGCGCGGGAGGCGGCTGTTATCCCGCTTGCACAAAACGGTGGCCCCCTGCCGCGAAAACTGCTTATTTTACATACCGAAGCTGCAAACCCGCGTGCCCACTATGGCTGACACTAAAGAACCCGTCACGATCAAGAAGTACGCCAACCGGCGACTCTACAACACCGGCACCAGCACCTACGTGACGCTCGAAGACCTCGCCATCATGGTAAAGGCGGGGCAGGATTTCGTGGTCTTTGACGCCAAGACCAGCGAGGACATTACCCGTTCGGTGCTGGCGCAGATCATCTTCGAGCAGGAAAACAAGGAAGGGCAGAGCCTCCTCCCGATCGCGTTTCTGCGGCAGATCATCCGCTTCTACGGCGACAGCATGCAGATGCTGGTGCCGCGCTATCTCGAAGTGTCGATTGAGTCGCTTACGCGCGAACAGGAAAAATTCCGCAATCAGATCACGCAGGCGTTCGGCGGCGGGCCGTTCGGCGCGCTCGAGGACCAGGTGCGCCGGAACATGGAGATGTTCGAGCGCGCCTTTGCGATGTTCACGCCGTTTGCCAAGCGCGACACCCAGACCGCGGCCACCGAGATTGAGAAGGCCACGCCGCGTGCCAGCGGCGGCGAGGAGATCGACGATCTCAAGCGTCAGATGGGCGAGATTCAGAAACAGCTCGAGCGCCTGAGCGACAAGGACAAGACTTAACCAATTTTGCCACATCCGCGTCATGCCCGCGCTTGTCGCGGGCATCCACGTCTTAATTTGTACGAATGAATCGAAGACGTGGATGGCCGGATCAAGTCCGGCCATGACGCGGCGAGAGTCGAATTTTCCGCGTGCTACCGCCAGATGGCGAACGCCATGCCGCTGCCAGTCCCGGCCGCCGAGCGGTAAAGCGGCTGATACTCCAGATACGACATCTCAAGCCCGGCTTCGTGCATGGCGCCGGACACCGGAATCCAATTCTTCAATTCGGATGAGCCCGAGCGGAACATGTAGGGCGGGATCGCCATCAGCGCGTTCTTGTCCTTGCGCTTCATGGCATCGAGGAAGCCGCGGTCGAGTTCTTCGTCCACCACGAAATGCGACATGCCGCCCGAGCCGATGACGGCCACGCGCACGTCCTTGTCCCACGACTTGATCGCGTCGACCAGCGCATTGCCGAGCGCGAAGCAGCGGCGCACACTCGGCTGGTTGGGCGGATAGAACGTATTGATGAATAGCGGCACCGACGGGACGTAGTTCTCCTGCATGATGCGGCGATAGATGAAGCCGTAGGCATGCGGCAGCCCGGAGATGTTCGAGGTCGCCGACTGCGGCAGCCGTGCCGACGCCGCGATGTCGAAATCCTTCTCGACCAGCGTCGCGATCAGGTGGCGGCCGAGCGCCGGCTGGCCTGGATAGCTTTCAGCGGTCTTGCCGTGGTGATTGGGCTCGGCGATTTCGATGCCGGGCGGTAGCTTCTTCTTCTGCTCCTCGGAGAACGGGATGTTCTCGACCGTCTCGCCGAAGCACACCATGAAGGCCGGGATATTGGCGTCTTCGAACACCTCCATCTGGTCGTTGCCGACCAGGATGGCGACGTCGGGCTTTGCTTCCTTGAATACGCGCGCCATCTCGGCCATGGCGCGCTGGCAGGCGTCATAGCGCTTCTGCTTGACCGGCAGTTCGATCTGCTGCTCCAGATTTTCGTTGGCGCGCAGCTTGGCGAGTTCGTCGAACTTGAAAGTGCCATCACGGTAGACCAGCGCCGGATTGCGCCGGTCGGCCTCGACGCGCCCGCCCCACTGCTCCGGAGGAGTCGCCAATAAGGGGCCATGCGAGGCACCCATGCCGAGCACAATCTTTGCCATGATCTGCGTCCTTGTTCGCGAACACTCGTTCTCGGTCACCGCGGCGGCTGGGCGGCTTCCAGCCAGGCGATGATGATGCCGGCGATGTCGTCGCTGTTTTGTTCCATCATCAGCATGTGGCCGTTACCGACGATACCGCGATCGCCCAGGAAGCAGAAGTCCGCATCGGCGCCATGTCCCCTGAGCCAGTCGACGATCGCACCGTCGACCTCGCGCGGGTGGTCGAGATCGTGCGTCCCGGTGATGACCAGCACGCGCTTGCCGCGGAGCTTGCCCGGATCGTTGACCCGCATCTGGCTGCCATGCACGTTCTGCCGTTCGAGCACGATGCGCGGCGGGATGGCGCGCAAGGTCGCGGCGTAGTTGGCGAGCCGGTCGCGCGGAAAGAAGCTGCTGTCGCCGACGAGCTTGTGCTCGACAAAGTCCTGGGTCGTCGCGAGCGGCGCGTTCTTGTCGATGCGCACGCGCCGGCCGCCATGGTCGATCTCGATCGCGGCGTCAGTTTCTGCGTAGATGCAGGCTGGCGCCTGGATATTCCCGGGCGGTCCGGGCGCCACGCCGACCAGGGCGGCGATGACGTCGCCGTGGCGCTCCAGCAGCGGCCAGCCGTAGCAACCCGACATCGAGTGAGTGAGAAGAACGACCGGTGGGCCAAGATGGCGGATGAGCGCGCCGAGCCCTTCGATTACCGTCGCGCCGCCGAGCTTGTCGGTCGGGATATATCCGCTCCGGCCGGTTCCCGGCCAATCGGGCACCGCCACGCGGTAGCCGCGTTCGGCAAACAGATAGGCCCAACCGCGGCGGTCGTCGGCGGTGCGCTGATAGCAGGCGCCGGTGTGGGCGCCGCCATGCACCATCACGACGGTCGGGCGGCCGGTCGGATTCGCCGGCGAGAACGTCTCGAAGTAGATCGGCACCGGCGCGGTGAGGTGCCCGGTCTCATGGCTCACGAGCATGCGTCACCCGAATTCGTTCAGGCGACGACCCGCTCGTCGTGCACGCCCGAGATCGCCGTGTCGGGGAATGCCTCCTTGAGGCGCGGATAGACCTCGCGCGCGAACGTCTTGATGCCGCGCACCGTCTCGTCGTGTTCGAGGAAGCCGGCCTGCCCCATGTTGAGGATATGGCCGAAGCCGCCGACATGGTCGTACATCCGCTTGATCTGCTGGAAGACCTGATCGGGCGTGCCGGCGAACATGATGCCGGACTCGATCGCCTTGTCGACGGTGGCATTCGCGCGGTTGGCGGCATGCTGGTCGATCGCCGCGCCGCGCAGAATCTGCGCATGCACGGGAGTCGGCACGTAGCCAGGCGGGTAGCAAAAGTGCAGCGGCACCTTGTTGGCGGTCATGTACCAGAGAAGCTTTTCGGCGCCGGCGCGCGCCTCCGCTTCGCTTTCGCCGGTATAGACGAGCGCCGCATAGGCCAGGCGGTTGATCGGCACCTCGCCAGCGCGCCCCGCTTCGCGCCAACCCTTGCGATAGGCATCGAACACCGGACGCGTTCCACCAAAGCCGGTGAGGAACGTCGCCTGCGTATAGCCGCGCGCGCCCACGCGCGCAGCGCCGCTCGGCGTCGTGGTCGAGACCCAGATCGGCGGATGCGGCTGCTGCCAGGGGCGCGGCCAGATATTGATGTTGCGGTGGTGGAAGAAGCGGCCCTCGTGGCTGACCGGCCCGTCGTGCGTAGTCCAGGCCTTGACGATCAGGTCCATCGCCTCCCACTGGCGCTCGTTCATGCGCACCGGATTGCTGTTCGCGGGCAGCACCTCGTAGGGCACGCCGCGCACGAAGCCGCAGTCGAGCCGTCCCTTGGAGAGGATGTCGACCATCGCCATCTCCTCGGCGATGCGCACCGGCTGCCGGCGGTTGGCGACCGGGTTGCCGAGGATCAGGAGCCGCGCCTTGGTGGTGAGCCGCGCGAGTGCCGCCAACACGAGCGGCGCCGCCGGATCGACGCAGGTCGCGGTCTGGTGGTGCTCGTTGAGCATGATCTCCATGCCCTCGTCCTCGGCCACCAGCCATTCCTCGATATAGCGGTCGTAGAGCGCGGCGCCCTTCTTCGGATCGTAGATTCGATTGGGCAGCGAGACGCGAATCGACTCGTATTCGTCCGCCGGCGGCAGATACGGATAGGCATTCTCACTGAAGTGCCAGGCTTTCATGGCGTGTGCTCGCTTGCGGCGATGACAGGGTGCGTCAGTATTGCAGGAATTCCAGAACCTTGGTGGCGGTGGCTTCGCGCTGCTCGACATGCGGCAGATGGCCGGCTTCCGCGATGGTCTCGATTTTCGACTTGGGGACGAGCGCCGCGTAGCGTTCGAGATACTCGGCCGACACGATGCCATCCTGCGCGCCGCGCAGGAACAACGTCGGGGCGGCGATACGGTGTAGCCGGTGCTTGAGCTTGGGATTGTGCATGTACGGCTCCCAGGTCAGCAGCGCCAGCGTCTCGCTGTTGCGGGCGACCACGTTCAGCTCTTCGTCCGACATGGTGCCGAGGTCCGCCGGATTCTTGCGCGGATCGTGGAAGCGCAGCCGGTCGAGCTTGTCCCGTGGCATCGCAAATATGTCCGGGATGTCGAGCTTGTCTGGCGTGCCGGTCTTGACGCCGACCGGCCCGATGAGCGCCAGGCGCACGATGCGTTCGGGCACTTTCGTCGCGACCTCGGCGGCAATCCACCCGCCGACCGAGAACCCGACGAGGTCGATCCGCGTGAGCTCCAAACGATCCATCAGTTCGAGATAGATGTGGGCGATGTCGTCGATGCTGTCGATCCAGTCCGGCAGCGAGGACTTGCCGAAACCCGGATGCGACGGCGCAACGACGCGCCGTACCTTGGCGATGCGCTCGATGAACGGCAGATCGGGCGCGATGCCCGCCCCGCCGTGAAGATAGAGCACCGGCGCGCCCTGACCGCGTTCCAGTACATCAACCTCGACGCCCGCGACCGAGATCATGTGTGGAGCCCTCGCGGCGGTTTGGTTGAACGAGCCTGCGTGAGAGCGGCGAACTCAGTCCGCTCCCTCCCCCACCCGGGCCGCGCTTGCGCGCGCCCGGGCGCAGGCTCTGGTGGGAGAGGGCTGGGGAGGGGGGTTGTTGTTGTTGAGTGAACTAGATCGGCAACCACGACCCCCACCCCTAACCCCTCCCCACAAGGGGGAGGGGAACAGACCGAGCGTGCGGCGCTGCTCTGCCTAAATTCCATGACTATTTCCGTTGGTACGGGCCGAGCGCGGTCGCGGCGCGCTGGGCAAACGACATGTCGATCACGTCGGTGGCCTTGACCTGGCCCGTCACCCAATTTCTCGATTGGAAGAAATCGAGATCCTTCTGGATGCCGGCCGCATTCACGTCGCCATTCACGTGCACGGCGGTGGAATACATTTCTCGGATCAAATTCGGCTTCATGCTGAAGCTCTTCGCCATGATCTGCACGATCTCGTCCGAGCCCGGCGCGGCGATCTTGCCGTCCTTGATCGTGTCGTTATAGGCGCGCACACCGCGCAGCCAGGCGCGCATCAGCCGGTCGGCGACCGCTTTGCGCTCGGTCGAGAATTTCTCGCTGTAGAAGATCACCGAGATCTGCTGGTTCGGATAGAACTCGTTGGTGTCGACGAAGCGCACGCCGATGCCGGCGTTCACCGCCGACGTTGCCTGCGGCTCGATGAGAAAGCTGCCGTCGAGCGCCTTGTTCTGCAGCGCAGCGATCTGCTGCGGGAACGACAGATAGACCGGCGTCATGTCGTCGTACGAAATGCCGGCGAACTTCGCCATTTCGTTCATCAGCGACAGCGAGGTCACGCCTTGCGCCGCGAATCCCATCCGCTTGCCCTTGATGTCCTTCAGCGTCTTGACCTGGCCGCTGTCCATCAGGTCCTTGCGCATGAACACCGTCTGATAGAGATAGCCCTTCTCGGTATGCCCACGGTCGGCGACGATGCGAAACCTCACGCCGCGCAGCATCGCGTTCCAGAAGCCGACCGACAGCGCGCCGGAGCCGACATCGAGCTCACCGGTGCCGAGCGGTGCGATTACCTTGGCGCCCGAGTCGAGCACGATCAGATCGACCTCAAGTCCCTCGTCCTTGAAGAAGCCCTTGTCCTGCGCGATGTAGAACGGCGCATCGCTGGCCGATCCGCCGGTCCCAACCTTGACCTTGTCGACCGCGAAGGCCGTTCCGGCGAGTTGCGCTACGAGCAGGCCGCCGAGCGCGGCTGCGTAGATCGTCTCCCTGGCCCGCAGCATTTCGCATTCTCCCTATGTCTTTTCTTGCTTTTTGGTACTGTCAGCTTAGCCGATCCGGTCGTCATGGCAATTGCGCCGCATCAAGGCAGTTTGAACAGCGTCTGCGCGTTCCGGTAGCAAAGCTTCTCCCTATCGCCGGTCGAGATGTCGAGCGACGCCAGCACCTTCATGGTCTCGCGAATGTAGCTTGCGCCGCCTTCCGCGCCGAACGGCGCGTCCGAAGCGAAAAGCACGTGATCCGCGCCGTAGAATTCGAGCCCGCAGACCGTCCCAATGCGGCCGCCGCAGAGCGCGGTGTCGGCGTAAAAATCGCGGAAACAATCCATTAGCGGCTTGCCCAGCATCTTGAGCACGCCGCTGTAGTCCTCGTCCGATGTGCGGCTTCCGAGCGTCGCCCAGCCGGTGTCGAGGCGCGCATCGAAGAACGGGATCATCGCGCCGAGATGATGGATGAGGAATTTCAGATTCGGCAGCCGCGTGGTGACGCCGGAGAAGATCAGCCGCGCCATGGTGGCGCTGGTCTCGTACGGCCAGCCGAGAATGGCCCAGATTTCGTATTTCGATTTGGTTTCGGCGGCGAAGTCCGGAAAGCTCGCGGTGCGGGCAGGGTGCAGCAGCACCGGCTTGCCGGACCTGGCGGCGACCTCGAAGATCGGGAAGAACTGCGGCTCGTCGAGGCAGTGGCCGTTGACGTTGGTGTGAATCTGCAAGCCGCTGGCCTTGCCGTCGATCAGGATGCGCTCGGCCTCCTTCACGGCCGCGTCGGGATTGTTCATCGGCAGTCCGCCGACCCAGCCGGCGAAGCGGTCAGGATGCCTGGCGCAGAGTTCGGCGAGACCGTCATTGGCGGCGCGCGCGAATTCCGGCGCCTTGTCCGGCCCGACCATGCCCTCGATCGGTGGCAGTCCGAGCGACAGCACCTGCGTGTAGTCCTTGAATTCGTCCATCATACGCAAGCGCGCGTCGAGGTCCCAGATCGTCCGCACGCCTTGCATGCGCTTGCCGATGTCGCGCGTGCCGCCGGTGGTCTGCGACATCAATTCGAACAGGCGTGACGGAAAGAAATGGCAGAACGTGTCGATGTGGCGCATCCGAAGTCTCTCGCGATTGTGGTTGTCGTGATGTTTTTGGCCGGCGACGCGGGCTCTAGATGCCCGGCTTCAGCACGTCCTCGATCCAGTCCCACATGAAGTGCACGCCGATGGTGACGTTGTCGACCTGGCAGTGGTGGAAGCCGCCTTCCTCGCGCTGGAACACCTTGAAGGTCTTCTGTTTCGAGCCGACCGCCGCGAAGCATTTCTCGGCGAGCGCCAGCGGGATCTGTTCGTCGCCGCCGCCGTGCAGCAGCAGGAACGGACATTTCATCTGCTGCACGATGCCGTCGAGGCGGAAGCCTTCGAGCTTCTTGAGCGCCGCCGCGTTGCTGTCGACACCGAGCACCCACTGCAGATGCTCAGGCGGAACGGACAGCGACAGCACCTTGCCGGACGCCAGCTCGTCGAGCCGCTTCGCCCAGATCGCATGATAATCCCACTGCGCCCCCCAGGCGACGCAGCAGGCATAGCGCGGTTCCAATGACGCGGCGCGCGGCGCGTAGTAGCCGCCGAGCGACAGCGCCATCACGCCGATGCGCTTGGGATCGAACTCGCGGCGGCCGGCGAGATACTCGTAGACCGGCGTGGCGTAATGCTCGGTCTCGGCGATCAGCGGCAGGTTGCGGAAGCGCACGCTCTCGCCGTTGCCCGGCCCGTCGACGATCAGGCAGCCGATGCCGCGCGCCGCGAGGTCGGGCACGCCGTAGCCGTATTGCAATTCCTTGGTGACGTCGAAGCCGTCGAAGAACACCATGCAGGGCGCGGGCTTGCCGCCGGTCGCGGCCGGATCGGGATGCACGAGCAGTGCGGGCAGGCTCGTTGTTCCGTACGGCACCTCGACCGGCTCGATGCGCGGATGCCGGATGACGGCGGCGGCGTCCTGAAAGATTTTCACCGACTTGGCGTAGACCTCTAGGCTGCGCTGCGAGCGTGGATGGATGAAGCGCTCGCCGGTCTGGTAGTAGCGGCTCGCGCGCAAGAAGCACGCCGCCGCGGTGTGCTTGTGGCCCTTGCGCTCCTCGTCGCGTCCGCGCGCCTCGATCCTGTCGCCCATGCGGGTCCACTCCTCGAACCAGGCATCGTCGTCGCCGACATGATCTTCGAGCGCGCGGCCGACGCGATGCACCTCGTCGATCTCGATGCCGGTCCATGGCGCGGCGGAGAGGCAGATGAGCAGGCCCATCGACCAGCGATAGTTCGTGGGGAAGTAGAGGAAAGCGGGGTCGTCTTTGCGGCCGATCACGGTGCTACGCTCCATGCTATGGCTTGTGCCGGGTACTCAGCTTGTCATGCCCGCGAAAGCGGGCATCCAGGCTTTACTGAGCGATGGCGACTACTGGATCATCCGCTTTCGCGGATGATGACAGCGGAGAGTGCGGCGATGACGTCGGAAGGTGTCGTGCGAAGACGCCTCACGGCTCCTTCGAATCGATCAGGATGAAGGCGATGCGGCAAGGCTCGGTGCCGCGATTGACCCAGGCGTGGTTGGTGGCCTGCTGGATCAGCACGTCGCCGGCCTTGAGATGGATCTCGCTGTCGTCGAGCAGCATGTCGATCTCGCCCGCGAGCACGATGGCGTAGTCGATCGTGCGGGTGGCGTGCATGGCCGGATGGCGCGGCGGCTTGCCGCGCTTGGGCACGCCGTCACCCAGGCTCGCGTGCATGGTGTGAGGGTCGAGCTTGCGCATTTCCTCGGTCTCGGGCGGGAAGTCGACGATGCGGAAGACCGAACCGCCGGGCGGCGGATTGATGCCGATCTCGATCGCCGCGCGGTCCTTGGTGCCGGACAGGTCGGCCGGGGATTGGTCCGTCACCCACATGAGATGCGAAGCGGTCTTGGTGGTCGGCCGCACCTTCTTGTGCGGCGTGGCCCCGTCGATCATCACAACCGCCTTGTCATCCTTGTCGACGGTCGTCACTACGCGGCGAATTTCAGAACTCAACGCCATGTTGCGTCTCTCCCTTTGTTGAAATCATCGGCAGCCTTCGAGCGTGCTAGCCGGGTTGGCGAGTTGAAACGGTCCCAATTCCTGTGCGGCCTGATCGGCGAAGCTGTTGTCGGCGAGCTTGCCGGCGGGGACCTCGTTTTCGAGAATGCCCTCCTGCTTGAAGAAGGCCTGCATGCTCTGCAAGCTCGCCAGGCTGAATTTGCCATTCGGGTTGCGCGCCTGCCACTGCATCCGGTCGAGCAGGGCGCGGTCGGTCACGATCTTGTTGGCGACGAGCGTCTCGATGACCTCGGGGCGATTGGGGCCGCGGTGATAGGCTTGGCAGTAGTCGCGGCCGGCGCGCGCCAGTGCGACGAACAGCCGCCGCGCCACATCGCCGTTCTGCCTGATCCAGTCGATGTTGGCGACATAGGCGAGATTGGTCATCGGCAGCGGATTGACGAAGCGCTCGGGATCGATCCAGGGATGCCCGATCTTCTGCTCGACCGCGAGATCGGTGAACGGCGCCACCATCAAGGCCGCGTCGACCGCCCCGTTGGCGAGCGCGATCGCCATCTGCTGGAACGAGATGTAGCGGATGTCGAGGTCCTTGATGCGCAGGCCGGCCGACGCCAGCATCATGCCGAGCTCGTAGACCGCGTTCGAGCCCGGCGCGCTCAGCGCGACGCGGCGGCCCTTGAGGTCGGCCGGCGTCCTGATCTTGTCCTTGAGGTCGGGGTGGATGAGGATCTGGTGGTAGAGCGGGGTCGAGCCGCCCTCCAGCGCCATGATGACCGGCAGGCCCTTCGACACCGCGTTGAAGTAGCCGGCGCTGATGCCGCCCTGCGCGACCTGGATGCGGTTGGTCGCGATCATCGCCAGCGCCTTGCTGAGCGAATCGATCCGCTCGATCGGTCACGTCGAGCCCGGCCTCGCGGAAGTAGCCCTTGTCGAGCGCCAGGTAGGTCGAAGCCGACGGCACGCTCGGCACGCTCGCGATGGTGACGGGAGTGCGCTGCTGCGCAGACGCGGGCTGCGACAATGCGCCGACAAGGACAAAGCTGGCCAGGAAATGGACGAACACGACACGCGGCTCCGGCACTCGTAGAGCCGCAACGCTATCACACCTTCCGTTCGACCATCATCATCTTGATCTCGGCGATGGCCTTGGCGGGGTTGAGGCCCTTCGGGCAGGCCTTGGCGCAGTTCATGATGGTGTGGCAGCGGTAGAGCCGGAACGGGTCCTCGAGATTGTCGAGCCGCTCGCCGGTCGCCTCGTCGCGGCTGTCCTGCAGCCAGCGGTCCGCCTGCAGGAGCGCGGCGGGCCCGAGGAAGCGGTCCGAGTTCCACCAGTAGCTCGGGCAGGCGGTCGAGCAGCACGCGCACAGGATGCACTCGTAGAGGCCGTCGAGCTTCTGCCGGTCGTCGTGGCTCTGCCGCCATTCCTTCTGCGGCGTCGGCGACGTGGTCTGCAGCCAGGGCTGGATCGAGGCGTGCTGGGCGTAGAAATTGTCGAGGTCCGGAACGAGGTCTTTCACCACCGGCTGATGCGGCAGCGGATAGAGTTTCACCGCGCCCTTCACGTCCGCCATCGCCTTGGTGCAGGCGAGCGTGTTGGTGCCGTCGATGTTCATCGCGCACGAGCCGCAGACGCCCTCGCGGCAGGAACGGCGGAAGGTCAGCGTCGGATCGATGTTGTTCTTGATCCAGATGATGGCGTCGAGCACCATCGGCCCGCAATCGCCGGTATCGACATAGTAGGTGTCGACGCGCGGGTTTTTCCCGTCATCCGGGTTCCAGCGATAGATGCGGTACTCGCGCACGTTCTGCGCGCCGGTCGGGAAGGCCCAGGTCTTGCCTTCGGTGACCTTGGAATTTTTCGGGAGGGTGATTTCAACCATTTGCTATCGCGTCGCGCCTCTGCGTTGACTGCTCAATAAACCCGTGCCTTCGGCTCGATATATGCGACCTCGTTCGTCATCGTGTAGGTGTGCACCGGCCGGTAGTCGATCGTGACCTTGCCGCGTGCGTCGAGCCAGGCGAGCGTGTGCTTCATCCAGTTCTTGTCGTCGCGGTTGGGGAAGTCCTCGCGCGCATGCGCGCCGCGGCTTTCCGTACGGTTCGCAGCCGAATCCATCGTCACGACTGCCTGCGCGATCAGGTTGTCGAACTCCAGCGTCTCGACCAGGTCGCTGTTCCAGATCATCGAGCGGTCGGTGACCTTGAGGTCCGGCACGCCGTTCAGCACCTCGTGAATGAGCTTCTCGCCTTCCTTCAACACCTCCCCGGTGCGGAACACCGCGCAGTTCGTCTGCATGACCTTCTGCATCCGCAGGCGCATCTGCGCGGTCGGCGTGCTGCCGGACGCATTGCGGAACTTGTCGAGCCGCGCCAGCGCGAAATCGGCCGAGTCCTTCGGCAAATCGGAATGCGTGTCGTTCGGCGTCAGGATTTCGGCGCAGCGCAGCGCGGCCGCGCGTCCGAACACCACGAGATCGATCAGCGAGTTCGAGCCCAGGCGATTGGCGCCGTGCACCGACACGCAGGCGGCCTCGCCAAGTGCCATCAGGCCGGGCACCACGTGATCCGGGTTGCCGTCCTTCTTGGTGATCGCCTCGCCATGATAGTTGGTAGGAATTCCACCCATGTTGTAGTGCACGGTCGGCACGATCGGGATCGGCTCGCGCGTCAGGTCGACGCCGGCGAAGATGCGCGCGCGTGTCGGTGATGCCCGGCAGCCGTTCGTGCAGGATCGCCGGATCGAGATGGTCGAGGTGCAGGAAGATATGATCCTTGAGCTTGCCGACGCCGCGGCCCTCGCGGATCTCGATGGTCATGGCGCGCGAAACCACGTCGCGTGAGGCCAGGTCCTTGGCGGAAGGCGCGTAGCGCTCCATGAAGCGCTCGCCCTCGGCGTTGACCAGATAGGCGCCTTCGCCGCGCGCGCCTTCGGTGATCAGGCAGCCGGCGCCATAGATGCCGGTCGGATGGAACTGCACGAACTCCATGTCCTCGAGCGGCAACCCTGCGCGCAGCACCATGGCGTTGCCGTCGCCGGTGCAGGTATGCGCGCCGGTGCAGGAGAAATAGGCGCGGCCGTAGCCGCCGGTCGCCAGGATCGTCATGTGCGAGCGGAAACGGTGCACCGTGCCGTCGTCGAGCTTGAGCGCGATGACGCCGCGGCAGCGGCCCGCGTCGTCCATGATCAGGTCGATGGCGAAATATTCGATGAAGAACTCGGCGGCGTGACGCAGCGCCTGGCCGTACATGGTGTGCAGCATGGCGTGGCCGGTGCGGTCGGCGGCCGCGCAGGTGCGCTGCGCGATGCCCTTGCCGTAGTCCGTCGTCATGCCGCCGAACGGGCGCTGGTAGATCTTGCCATCCTCGCGGCGCGAAAACGGCAGGCCCCAATGCTCCAGTTCGTAGACCGCGGCGGGTGCATTGCGGCACATGTATTCGATCGTGTCCTGGTCGCCGAGCCAGTCGGCGCCCTTGACGGTGTCGTACATATGCCAGCGCCAGTCGTCCGGGCCCATGTTGCCGAGCGAGGCTGCGATGCCGCCCTGCGCCGCCACCGTGTGCGAGCGAGTCGGGAACACCTTGGTGATGCAGGCGGTCCTGAGGCCGGCTTCGCCGCAGCCGACGACCGCGCGCAATCCGGAGCCGCCGGCACCGACCACGACCACGTCATAGCTGTGATCCTCGATCGGATAGGCCCGGCCGTTGACGGCCGGAGCATTGCCATTCGATGAGCCGTTGGTCGCCACTGGTTACACCTTGAAGCTGAGCGTTAGGATCGCGAACGCGCACGCCAATCCGACCGCCACGCAGAAGAACGTATTGGCGATCACCAGGAAAAGCTTATGCCGCTCGTCGTGCACATAGTCCTCGATGATCACCTGCATGCCGATGCGCATGTGAATGCACAGCGACGTGATGAACAGCAGCATCACGACGGCGACGAACGGCGAGCCGAGGATCTGCACGACCGCCGCGTGATTGCGGCCCAGGAGCCCGACCACGATCACGACGAATGCGATGGTGAGCGGCACGTTCGCAACCGCCGTCAGGCGCTGGCGCCAGAAATCATTGGTGCCGGACCTGGCCGAGCCGAAGCCGCGCACGCGTCCGAGCGGGGTGCTGAATTTTCCGCCGGCCATTAGCGCGCTCCTCCCATGAACAGGTAGCCGACCACCCAGGTGATGACGGTCAGCGTCGACGATCCGAGCAGCGTCGCATGCGCCAGCCACTCGCGTTCCTGCGGACCGAAGCCGCGTCCGAAATCCCAGATGAAGTGCCGGATGCCGCCCAGCATGTGGTGGATCAGGGCCCAGGTGTAGCCGAACAGGATGAGCCGGCCGAACCACGACCCCATGAACGAGCCGATGCCCGCGTAGGCATTCGGGCCGGATGCCGCGGCCAGCAGCCACCAGGCCATCAGCAGCGTCCCAAAATACAGCCCGGCGCCGGTGATGCGATGCACGATGGACATCGCCGTCGTCAGCATCGGCTTGTAGATGGACAGATGGGGCGACAGCGGCCGCGCCGCCGGGGCCTTCGCCATGCTCAACTCTCCATTCGTGCCGAGATTGCCCGTCGGGAAAACCTAATCTGCGGCCGCAGATTAAAATGGTTTCAGCCGAATGCCACAGGGCGCACTCGAATACCAGACTTCGTTACCACCCGGACATTTGACGATGACTTCGTTGAATGCGAATATGAATAATGAAAAATGCTTTCGCAATGCACTTTTCGCGTAATCACCCTTCGTATCCTACGAAGGATACGAAGCGAATGGCGGGCTCCCATGCGCTTTGATCTCGCCGACCTCAGCTTGTTTCGTCACGTGATGGAGGCCGGCAGCATCACCGGTGGCGCCGGACGCGCGCATCTTGCGCTGGCGGCAGCTTCGACGCGCATCCGCAACATGGAAGACGCGCTCGGGGCGGCACTGCTGGTACGCGGACGCCAGGGCGTGACTCCGACCCAGGCCGGGCGCACGCTACTACAGCACGCGCGGACGATCCTGCGCCAGGCCGAGCGGCTGCGGGAGGACCTCGGCGCCTATGCCGGCGGGCTCGCCGGTCAGGTGCGGGTGCTGTCCAACACCAACGCGCTGACCGAATTCCTGCCGGAAGCACTCAGCTCCTTCCTGGCGTCTCATCCCCATGTCAGCGTCGACCTGGAGGAGCGCCTGTCCGACGAGATCGTGGGTTTGATCGCGGAAGGCGTCGGCGACCTCGGCATCGTCGCCGGGACGGTCGACGCCAGCACGCTCGAAACCTACCCGTTCCGCAAAGACCGTTTCGTGCTGGTCGTCGCGCGCGATCATCCGCTCGCCAAACGCACGAAGGTCGCGTTTGCTCAGGTGCTCGACTACGACTTCGTCGGCCTCGACCGCGCGAGCGCGCTGCAGCGCTTCCTCGCCGACAAGGCTTCGCGCATCGGTCAGCCGCTACGGTTGCGTGTGCAGTTGCGCAGCTTCGATGCGGTGTGCCGGCTGGTGGAGTGCGGCGTCGGAATCGGCATCGTGCCGGAAACGACGGCGCGGCGGGTGGAGCGCACCATGGCGATCGTTCCGGTCGCGCTCACCGATGCGTGGGCGGTGCGCGAGCTGACCATCTGTTGCCGGCGCATCGGCGACTTGCCGCCGTTTGCCCGCCAATTGGTCGAGCATCTGCGAACCCCGGCATGAGGCTGCTTCATTGACGTGGAACCGCGGTTCCCGGAGCGGATTGTTGTTGCCATGACGGATCGCTCAGCAGCACCTGCGCGTGGCCCGTCGGACATGGCGAAAAGACCCGGTTTCTCAAGCACGCCGAATTCTGCTATAGCCTCCGTCTGAAATCAGCAGTGGGTGCGGGTACATGCGGATCGTCAAGCTTGTCGCGGCGACCCTATGGGTTGCCGGTCCCTTCGCGTTGATCGGAGCCGCGATGGCAACTCCGGGGTTCGCCCGCGATGCCGGTGGGTTGCCGGCCGAAGAACTTCAATATGCTGCCCCGGCACGCGATCCGGCGCCGACGGCGCGCGCGGTCGTAACGAACCTCGAGGGCAAAGAGGTCGGCACCATCATTCTGACGCAGACCAAAACCGGCGTTCGGCTCAGAATAACACTCAAGGACCTTCCGCCCGGCGATCACGGCTTCCACATCCATGCCGTCGGAAAGTGCGAACCGCCATTCGCGTCGGCCGGACCGCATTTCAATCCCGAGATGAGGAAGCACGGCCTGCGCTCGCGCGAGGGCCATCATGCCGGCGACATGCGCAACCTGCGCGTCCCGGCCAGCGGCAAGGTCTCGCTGACCGTGATGAGCGCCGACGTGACTCTGGAGAAGGGCAAGGCGAATTCGCTGTTCCAGGATGGCGGCACCGCGATCGTGATCCATGCCAACAAGGACGACGAGATGACCGATCCGGCCGGCAATGCAGGCGACCGCATCGCCTGCGGCGTGATCACCGAGCAGGCAAAAACCGCGGCGTTGGGCTACCGCGGGATCAACACCCAGTAGTCGAGATCGAGCAGCACGGCAGGATCGTCTGCGTCATCCGACTTGTACGGGAAGTCCGGGCACGGCCGGTCCTTGGTGGCGACGGTGCGCAGGCGCAGCGCCCCTACGTCCGACCGTCCCGGCAACTCGGCGTTGGCCAGTACCTCCGACCAGGCAAACACGGTGGCGCCCGCGAACAGCGGCGCCACGTGCCGTCCGCCGTTGATCGCCGCGATGTGGAACGCGTTGGCGAGGCCATTGAAGGACAGCGAACGAGCGAGCGAGATCACGTGGCCGCCATAGATCAGCCGCCGGCCGAAGCGGTCTTGCGCGGCGGCGAACTGGTTGAAGTGAATGCGCGCGGTGTTTTGGTAGAGCCGCGTCGCGATCATGTGCTCGGCTTCTTCGACCGTCACCCCGTCGACGTGATCGATCTTGTCGCCGACCGCGTAATCGCCGAAGCGGGCGGGACTGCCGGCGAGCGTGAAATCGTACGCAGCGACGTCGATTGGCGGGCATGCGTCGCCGAGCGTCGAGGGCGTGACGGTATCGGGCAGGCGCGGCACGTGGTCGGGCGGGGCGGCGGCCTTCTCGTCCTGCTTGCGCACCATCACCCAGCGCACATATTCCAGCGCCTTGCTGCCATCCTGCTTGAAGCCGGACGAGCGTACGAACACGATGCCGGTCTTGCGGCTGGAATTCTCCTTCAGCCCGATCACCTCGGACACGGCGTTGAGCGTGTCGCCGGGATAGACCGGCGCCAGGAAGCGGCAGTTGGCGTAGCCGAGGTTGGCGACCGCGTTGAGCGAAACGTCCGGCACGGTCTTGCCGAACACCATGTGGAACACCAGCAGATCGTCGACCGGCGAGCGCGGATAGCCGATCCCGTGCGCGAAGGGGTCCGAGGATTGCACCGCAAAGCGCGCCCCGAACAGCCCGTTGTAGAGCGCCACGTCGCCCACCGTGACGGTGCGCGGCGTGGCGTGCCGGATCACCTGGCCGATGCGGAAGTTCTCGAAGAAGTTGCCGGAGTTCGCTTTGGACATGCTGCTGCTCTTGAAATTGGTCGACGATCGAACCCGGCGCCGCACGCTAGCATGAACCGCGGCGCGTGACATGCATCCCGCGGGGCCGGCCGCGCGTAACTCAAGTCCGGAGCCAGCAAGCGTGACGGGCACGCGTGACAGGAATGTGAGGCGACCCGATCCGGAGAATTTGTTATAGGCCTCCCTCGCAGAGGTGGTCCATGGCTGTCGAAGCCGCAGACGCTAACCGAGTGGTGCCGGCAGCATTGGCGCGGCCGGCGATCCATCCGGCCTGGGTGCGGATCACCCATTGGATCAACGCCGCCGCCGTCGTGATGATGATCATGTCGGGCTGGCAGATTTACAACGCGTCGCCGCTCTTCCCGTTCGTGTTTCCGCAGGCCGTCACGCTCGGTGGCTGGCTCGCCGGCGCGCTGCTCTGGCATTTCGCCGCGATGTGGCTCTTCGTCGTCAACGGGCTCGTCTATGTGCTGCTCGGCTTTGCGACCGGACGCTTCCGCCGGAAGTTCGTTCCGATCCATGCGGGTGAAGTTGTTGCCGACGTCAAGGCCGCGCTGACCGGGCATTTGGCCCACGACGATCTCGCGGTCTACAACGCGGTGCAGAAGTTGTTGTATGTCGGCGTGATCCTCGCCGGCGTTGTCATCGTGCTGTCCGGGCTTGCGATCTGGAAGCCCGTGCAGTTGCAGACGCTGACGATGCTGTTCGGCGGCTACGATGCGGCCCGCTATGTGCACTTCCTCGCCATGGCGGCGATCGCCGGCTTTGTCGCAATTCATGTGGTGATGGCATTCGTCGTGCCGAAAAGCCTGCGCGCCATGATCACCGGGCGCTGAGGAGAGCGATCATGTCCCGCATCCGCAAACCTCCTCCCGGCGTCGACCCGAAGTTGCTGGTCAAGGATGCCTCCAAGCTTTTACCCAATCCGGCGCGGCGACTGTTCCTGCGTGGCGGCGCGAGCCTCGGTGCGCTCGCGGTCCTCTCCGGCTGCGACATCACCGACAGCCTGTCGGCCGAGAAGGCGCTGATGAAGATTTCGTATTTCAACGACCGGGTGCAGGCGTTGCTGTTCAATCCCAACACGCTTGCGCCGACCTATCCGGAAAGCGCGATCACGCGCCCGTTCCCGTTCAACGCCTACTACCCCGAAGCGGACGCTCCCGAGGTCGACAAGGAGGACTACAAGCTCGAAGTGAGCGGGCTCGTCGACAACAAGAAATCCTGGACGCTCGACGAACTCTATGCGCTTCCAGAAGAGACGCAGATCACCCGCCACGTCTGCGTCGAAGGCTGGAGCGCGATCGGCAAGTGGTCGGGCGTGCGTTTCTCGGAATTCCTGCAGCGCGTCGGCGCCGACACGCGCGCGAAATACGTCTGGTTCCGTTGCGCCGAGGGCTACTCGACCTCGATCGACATGGCGACCGCGCTGCATCCGCAGACGCAGATGACCTTCAAGTTCGACGGCGAGATCCTGTCGCGCAAGTACGGCTTCCCGATCAAGGTGCGCATCCCGACCAAGCTCGGCTTCAAGAATCCGAAATACGTGATGGAGCTTGCGGTCATCAACAACTGGAACCCGGGCTACTGGGAAGAGCAGGGCTACAACTGGTTCAGCGGGCTGTAGGCTCGCCGGCAGTTTCCCAGTCGCGGCCGGGCTTGCGGCCGATGCTCACCCTGCCGGCGGCGCACTGAACACCGGCGCGGCCCTTGCCACATCGGCCGCGACCGCCTAAGCGATGCCGGCCTTTTGTCTGTGCAGGAACGACCACTCATGCCGACCCACCATCTCCTCCTTCTCCCCGGCGACGGCATCGGCCCCGAAGTGATGGCCGAGGTGAAGAAGCTCATCGCCTGGATGAATTCGCACGGCCTCGGCCAGTTCGAGACCGAAGAAGGGCTGGTCGGCGGCTGCTGCTACGACGCGCACAAGGTCGCGGTCACCGACGACACCATGGCGAAGGCAACCGCGGCCGACGCCGTGCTCTTCGGCGCGGTCGGCGGCCCGAAGTGGGACAGCGTGCCGTACGACGTGCGGCCGGAGGCGGGGCTGCTGCGCCTGCGCAAGGACCTTGCCCTGTTCGCCAACATCCGCCCGGCGATCTGCTACCCGGCGCTGGCCGATAGTTCGAGCCTGAAGCGGGAAGTGGTGGACGGGCTCGACATCATCATCCTGCGCGAACTGACCGGCGGCGTCTATTTCGGCGAGCCCAAGACCATCACCGACCTCGGCAACGGCCAGAAGCGCGCGGTCGACACGCAGGTCTACGACACCTACGAGATCGAGCGCATCTCCCGCGTGGCGTTTGAATTGGCCCGCGCGCGCAAGAAGCTCAACAAGGTCACCTCGATGGAGAAGCGCAACGTGATGAAGACCGGCGTGCTCTGGCACGAGGTGGTCGAGCAGGTGCACGCGCGCGAGTTCAAGGACGTGACCTTGGAGCACCAACTCGCCGACGCCGGCGGCATGCAGCTCGTGCGCTGGCCCAAGCAGTTCGACGTGATCGTCACCGACAACCTGTTCGGCGATATGTTGTCCGACGTGGCCGCGATGCTGACCGGCTCGCTCGGCATGCTGCCGTCGGCCTCGCTCGGCGAGGTCGATCCCAAGACCAAGAAGCGCAAGGCGCTGTACGAGCCGGTGCACGGCTCGGCGCCCGACATCGCCGGCAAGGGCGTCGCCAACCCGATCGCCATGATCGCGTCGTTCGGCATGGCGCTGCGCTACTCGCTCAACCGCGGCAAGGAAGCCGACATGATCGAGCAGGCGATCGCCGCCACGCTCGCCAAGGGCCTGCGCACCGCCGACATCAAGTCGGAAGGCTGCAAGCTCGTCGGCACCACGGAGATGGGCGACGCCATCATCAGCGAGATGGAAAAGCTCGCGACGGCATAGTCGGGGGAGGGAACGCGTCCGAGGACCAGCACACGGAGGCACCCCATGAGCACGATCACCACGAAAGACGGCACCACCATCTACTACAACGACTGGGGCAGCGGGCAGCCCATCGTCTTCAGCCACGGCTGGCCGCTGAGCGCCGACGCGTTCGAGGATCAGATGTTCTTCCTCGCCTCGCGCGGCTTCCGCTGCATCGCAGCCGACCGACGCGGGCACGGGCGATCCAGCCAGCCCTGGCACGGCAACGACCTCGATACCTATGCGGACGATCTCGCCGAGCTCGTCCAGAAGCTCGATCTGAAAGACGCGATCCATGTCGGCCATTCGACCGGCGGCGGCGAGGTGGCACGCTATATCGGCCGTCACGGCACCAAGCGTGTCGCCAAGGCGGTGCTGATCGGCGCGATCCCGCCGCTGATGCTCAAGACGCCGAACAACTCGGTGGGTACGCCGATCGAGGTGTTCGACCAGCTTCGCGCCAGCGTCGTCGCCGACCGGTCGCAGTTCTGGAAGGACCTGAGCCTGCCGTTCTACGGCTACAACCGGCCGGGCGCGAAGGTGTCGGAGGGCGTGCGCAACTCGTTCTGGCTGCAGAGCATGATGGCCGGCTTCCCGGCTTCGTATTTCTGCATCAAGGCGTTCTCGGAGACCGATACCACCGAGGACCTGAAGAAGTTCGACGTGCCGACGCTGATCCTGCACGGCGACGACGACCAGATCGTCCCGATCCAGTCGGCGGCCTTGCTGTCGTCCAAGATCGTCAAGGACGCCAAGCTGAAGATCTACAAGGGCGCCCCGCACGGCATGTGCACGACGCTGAAGGACGAGGTCAACGCCGACCTGCTCGCGTTCTGCAAGGGGTGAGTGGCGCGGGCTATACCGCGGCCGGCCAGGTCTTCTAGACAAACACGTCTGGCCGCTTTTTCCATTCCACCCAACTGGTCGTCAGGTCAGTTGGGAAACTCGCAGAGGATGCGCTTTTCGCCGGATGCCTTGGCCGCCGCATTGTTGCGCCACGCCAAGAACCCGAAGCAGCGCACTGAGTAGTAGAGCACGTTGCGGGTGACGGTACCGACAGCAAGTTCGAGCATCGTATCGTGAAACAGCTTGTCGGCTTCATCTCGACTTGCTGTCTGCTGCCAGTACGCGAAGTCGTGAAATATCGCCGCGTAGCCGTACCGGCCAATCGGTGGAAGCATCGACCAAAAGAGCCGCGGAACGCTCGCGAAGTCGGTGACGAAACCGCGGGGGACGATGATTTCCGCGATCTCATAAGCGGCCGGCGTCCAGCCGATTGGAGAGATCAGCGCAAAATAGTCCATGTCTCTGAAGGCGAACAACGCAGGCGTGCCCGAAAAGCGCGAGGTGCGTTCTTGCGTTGGTAATTTGCCTTCAGACTCGGTCGCGACCCAATTGTTCCATTCCCGAATGAATTCCTGCTTGGAGCGCATGACGCCTCCAATTTGGCCGTTTGAGAATCTGCTACGCGCCGCGGCGGTTCTGCCGGTTGCTCACGAGGTCGTCGACCACGGCCGGATCGGCGAGCGTCGAGGTGTCGCCGAGATTGCCGGACTCGTCCTCGGCGATCTTGCGCAGGATGCGGCGCATGATCTTGCCCGAGCGCGTCTTCGGCAGTCCGGGCGAGAACTGAATGAGGTCGGGCGAGGCGATCGGGCCGATCTCCTTGCGCACCCAGGCGACCAGCTCCTTGCGCAACTCCTCGCTCGGCTGCTCGCCCGACATCAGCGTCACATAGGCGTAGATGCCCTGGCCCTTGATGTCGTGCGGATAACCCACGACCGCGGCTTCGGACACCTTGGCGTGCGCGACCAGCGCCGACTCGACCTCGGCGGTGCCGAGCCGGTGGCCGGCGACGTTGATCACGTCGTCGACGCGGCCGGTGATCCAGTAATAGCCGTCGGCGTCGCGCCGGCAGCCGTCGCCGGTGAAGTACTTGCCCGGATAGGCGCGGAAGTAGGTGTCCACGAAACGCTGGTGATCGCCGAACACGGTGCGCATCTGGCCGGGCCATGAATCCGCGATGCAGAGGTTGCCGCTGGTGGCGCCCTCGAGCACCTTGCCTTCGGCATCGACGATCTGCGGAATGACGCCGAAGAACGGCTTGGTCGCCGAGCCCGGCTTCTGCGGGATGGCGCCGGGCAACGGCGTGATCAGGATGCCGCCGGTCTCGGTCTGCCACCAGGTGTCGACGATCGGGCAGCGGCCGTCGCCGACGACACGGTGATACCACTCCCAGGCTTCCGGATTGATCGGCTCGCCCACGGTGCCGAGGAGCTTGAGCGAGGCGCGCGAGGTCTTCGTCACCGGGCCGTCGCCGGCCTGCATCAGCGCGCGGATCGCGGTCGGCGCGGTGTAGAAGGTGTTGACCTTGTGCTTGTCGATCACCTCCCAGAACCGCGACATCGACGGATAGTTCGGCACGCCTTCGAACATCAGCGTGGTGGCGCCGTTCGAGAGCGGGCCATAGACGATATAGCTGTGACCCGTGACCCAGCCGACGTCGGCGGTGCACCAGTAGATGTCGCCGTCGTGATAGTCGAAGACGTACTGGTGGGTGATCGACGTGTAGACGCAGTAGCCGCCGGTGGTGTGCAGCACGCCCTTGGGTTTGCCGGTCGAGCCCGAGGTGTAGAGGATGAACAGCGGATCCTCGGCGTTCATGTGCTCGCACGGGCACTCGCTCGTCACCACCGCCGCGGCCTCGTGGTACCAGACGTCCCGCACCGGATCCATGTCGACCTTGCCGCCCGTGCGCCTGCACGACGATCACGTGGTCCACGCCGCCGACCTTGGCGATGGCCGCGTCGGTGTTGGCCTTGAGCGGCACCTTGCGTCCGCCGCGCAAGCCCTCGTCGGCCGTGATGACGACCTTCGACTGGCAATCCTCGATGCGTCCCGCGAGCGAGTTGGGCGAGAAGCCGCCGAACACCACGGAATGAATCGCGCCGATGCGCGCGCACGCGAGCATCGCGTAGGCGGCCTCCGGGATCATCGGCATGTAGATGGTGACGCGATCGCCCTTCTCGACGTTGCGATTGCGCAGGATGTTGGCGAGCTTGCAGACCTCGTCGTGCAGTTCCTGGTAGGTGATCTTCTTGGAGTTTTTCGGATCGTCGCCTTCCCAGATGATGGCGGTTTGATTGGCGCGGGCCGCAAGATGGCGGTCGATGCAGTTGTAGGCGGCGTTCAGAACGCCATCCTCGAACCATTTGATCGATACGTTGTGCGGATCGTACGAGGTGTTCTTGATGCGCGTCGGCGCCCGGTACCAGTGGAGGCGCTTGGCATGCTCGGCCCAGAAGCCGTTCGGGTCGCTGATCGAGCGGGCGTACATCTCGCGGTATTTGGCGTCATCGACGTAGGCGCGTTTGCGCCACTCGGGCGAAACCTCGTAGATTTTGTCGGACATGTTTCCGGCCTCCCGTCCGGCGCGCGCGCCGGACCTGGGCGCCGCGCATGGGCTATTTTTCTGTAGAGGCCATTATGCGACGGTGCCTTGATCTGCCACAAGACTCCGAATGTTCGACTTTGGTCCTTGAATGATCCGCGTCCGGGGCTGCGGCCATCGGTCCCACCAGGAGCACAAGCCATGCACTCCTTGATCCGGCCGGCGCTCGCCATCCTTGTCGCGATGTTCACGACCGTGGCCGCGGCGCAGACCTATCCGACGCGCCCGATCCGGCTCATCGTCTCGTTTCCGCCGGGCGGTGCCGCCGACATTGTCGCCCGCCTGGTGGGCCAGCCTTTGTCGGTTCGCCTCGGGCAGCCGATCGTGATTGAGAACCGTCCCGGTGCCAACGGCAACCTCGCGGGCGAACTCGTCGCCAAGGCACCGCCCGACGGCTACACGCTGCTGGCGGGACCGAGCGCGCTGTTCGCCATCAACCCGCATCTCTACGGCAAGATGCCGATCGATCCCCTTAAGGATTTTCTGCCGATCGCCAGCGTGCAGGTGAATACGCTCATGCTCACCGCCAATCCGGCGCTTACAGCCGGCAAGGACTTTCGCGGACTTCGTTGCGCTCGCCCGCGACACCAAGCCGCCGCTGTTCTACGCGTCGATCGGCAATGGCAGCGAGCATCACCTGGCGATGGAGTTGCTCAAGCGGCAGGCCGGGATCGACCTCATCCATGTGCCGTACCGCGGCGGCGGACCGGCGGCGCTCGGGGTGATGGCAGGCGATGTGGCGGCCATGTTCGGCGGCGGATCGGTTACCCCGATGGTGCAGTCGGGCAAGCTGCGCGGGCTCGCGACCAGTGGGGCGCGGCGCTCGGCGGCCTTGCCGGACCTGCCGGCGATTGCCGAATTCTATCCCGGGTACGAAGTGGCGATCTGGCAGGGCTTGTTCGCGCCGGTCGGAACGCCGCCGGCGATCCTGGAACGCCTGCGCAGCGAGACCAATGCGGTGCTCGCGGAACCGGATTATGCGGCAAAGCTCGGCGCGGCCGGATCGGGCGAGCCCTACGTGACGACGCCGGCCGAATTTGTCGCCCGTATTCGGAGCGATCACGAAAAGTACGGAAAGATCATCAAGGATATCGGCGTGAAGGTGGAGTGAGCGGCAACCGTGCCGGCTCCCGCACGCTGCCACGCAAGGAGAGATACCCAAGGAGTTGCTTATGCGCACGTCATCGCTGAAGCTGATCGCCGGCCTGATGTTCTGTTTGCCTGCCGCCGCGGCGCTCGCCCAGTCGCCGTCACCCGACACCGCGGCTGCCGCGCACGAATTGATCGTGACGATGCGCACTGCCGACCAGTTCAAGGCGATCCTGCCGATGGTCGTCAACGGCTTGAAGCCCGCGATGGTGCAGAACCGGCCGCAGATCGAAAAGGACTACGATGCAATCATGCCGATGCTGGTCGATGCGATGGGCGCGCGCGTCAACGAGATCGTCGACCAGATCGCGGACGTTTACGCCCGAAGCTTTACGGCTGCGGAGCTGCGCGACATTACCGCGTTCTATCGCGGGCCGACCGGCCAGAAGTTCCTGCAGAAGGTTCCCGCCATCACGCAGGAAAGCATGCTGATCGGCCAGAAATTCGGACAGACGGTCGCCACCGAGATGCAAAGCCGCATCACTGAGGAATTGCGCAAGCGCGGCCACAAGATGTGACCCTGCCTACCGCGGCTTGAACTCCTGGTCGGGAAATTCCGACGCGTCCGGCGCCTTCAGAACGATGAACGGATGATCCGTGGTGGCGTGGCAGGCGTTGCATCCGGCGGTCAATTGCCCGTAGGCCTCGCCGAACTGACGCTGATCGCCGGCCTTGATGGCGGCGTCGATCGCCGCCATCGGTTCGGTGAGCGCGGCATCGAACAGGTCGGGCACCGGCAGACCTTTCCAGCGCGGAACCGCGGCCGAGATCTTGGTGAGGGACTCTTTGAGCTCCTTGAGCGCGTAGCCGGTGAGCGGCCAGTTGCCGTCACGTCCCGCGATGCCAAGCCTGGCGTGCCGCGGCTGGATGAACATGTTCATCAGTGCGCCCATCATCGGATTGAACGCCGCCGGGTCCTCGGCGGCTTTCTGTTCGCCCTGCGCGAAACTCGGGGTCGGCCGCGCCGCCGGCGACGCGGCGGCGGCGACGATCGCAACAGCTACCAGCGGGGAGATGAGCGTTCGCATGGATCCTGCCTCGCTTGCGTTCAATCGCCGACGATCGCACGCGATCATCGCTTGGGCTGGAACTCCTGGTTGGCGAACGCCGCGCCGTCCGGAACCTTGATGACGATATAGGGATGGCCGGTGGAGACATGGCAGGAATTGCAGCCGGCGGTCAGCCTCCCATACTGCTCGGTGAATTGCCGCGGCTCCCCCGCCTTGATGGCGAAATCGACGAGCCCGATCTGCGAACCCACCGCCGACTCGATCAGGTCCGCGACCGGAGCACCATTGTGGTGCGGAATGCCGGCCGCGATTCTGGCAAACGATTGCTTGATCTCCTTGAGCGCATAGCCGGCGAGCGGCCAGTTCTCCTGATGACCCGCGAGCCAGAGTTTCACGTGCCGCGGCTGGATCAGGATGCTCATCAGGTCGCCCATCCCGGGACTGTACGGCACCGGCGCGGCGTCGGCCGCTCGCGGCTCCTGCTGGGCGAGGCCCGAGTTGGATGGAGCAAAGGACGCAATTGCCAGCGCGATCGCGGTCGCGGCGATCAGCGGATACAAGAGCCTGCGCATCTGTTTCCTCTCCCGCGCGCGCTTTGCCGTCATGCGCGCTGCTTCATGTTAGCGTTTCTCACGCAAGCATGGCACCCAGGATCGCGCCCATCAAGACGAGCACAAGAAGCCAATGGCCGCCGTCGATCCACATCAGCCGCCAATCGCGGCGCGCGAAACTGTTGTTGACCAGCATGGTGGGAATCACGAACCCGAACCAGCAGAACGCGCCGCTGATGATACCGCTCTTGATCGTCACCGGAATGGTTGCGCCCAGATGCAGCAGCAGTCCGGCGAGGATCCACGCCATCACCAGTTCGGCCGCGAACGCATAGACGAACGGCAGAAACGCCCCCGGCTGCCTCCTCGCTTCCGCGATCTTCTCCGGCGTCGTCCCGAGCGCGGCCGTCCAGGTCTTGCCGAGCGCCATGTACCAGACAGCGCCCGCGAGCCAGGCGGCGACCGCGGCGATCAGAATGGCGAGATAGAATTTCATTTGTGTCCTCCCGGCGGAGAGAGGCCTGAGCCTATCGCGCCGCCGGGGGGAGGAGTGCAGCAGGGGAGAACGCGGTCCGCCGGCTAGTCCTTCATGCCCGCCATACGGCAGACCAGCGTCCACTCCGATGCGGTTACCGGTTGCACCGAGAGGCGGCTGTATTTGACGAGTGCCATCTCCTTGAGGCGCGGCGCGGCCTTGGTCGCCGCGAGCGTTACCGGCTTGGGAAGCGGGTTGACGGCACGCACGTCGACCGCGACGAAGACACCTTTCTCGTCGGTCGGATCGGGATAGGATTCGCGGACGATCTCGGCGATGCCGACGATCTCCCGTTCGTCGCCGGTATGATAGAAAAATGCGTGGTCGCCCTTCTTCATCGCCTTCATGTGGCGGCGGGCCGTGAAGTTGCGCACGCCGGTCCAGGGCTCGCCCTTTGCGCCGCGCTTGACGCAATCATCCCAGGAGAATTCCTCCGGCTCGGTTTTCATCAGCCAATGGGCCATTTATCCCTCCGCACGAAATGGTCGCGTCAATAAATTCTCGATCGCTTCCTCCACACCCAACCGGCCGTCGAGAATATCCGCAACGGCACTGGCGACCGGCATCTCGACTCCCTTCGCGGCTGCCATTTTCACCAGAACGGGCGCGGTGAAAATACCCTCCGCGAGCTTGCCGTCGCGGCGCGCCTGCTCCGGAGTTTGACCCTTACCGAGCGCCAGCCCGAGCGAATAGTTGCGCGACTGCGTGCTCGAACAGGTGAGGATCAAATCACCCAAGCCCGACAGCCCCGTCAAGGTCTCGGGCCGAGCGCTCGAACGCCCGACCGAACCGGAACAGCTCGGCAAAACCGCGCGTGGTGAGCGCCGCCGCGGCGCTCGCACCGAGCCGCCGGCCGATGACGATGCCGGCCGCGATGGCGAGCACGTTCTTGGCCGCTCCGCCGATCTCGACGCCGCGTATATCGTCGGTGTGATAGAGCCGGAAGGTCGCCGAACCGAGCGCGCGCGCCAGCGCGGCCGCGAGTTCGCCGTGGCGTGCCGCGAGCGTCACGGCGGTCGGCAGCCCGTGCGCGACATCGGCGGCGAAGCTCGGGCCCGACAGGATCGCCGGAGCCGCGTTGGGCAGGCACTCGGCGATCACCTCGGTCATGAATTTATGCGTGCCATGCTCGATGCCCTTGGCGCACGCAATCACCGGCGTGCCCTTGGTGAGCGACGGCGCAAGCGCGCCGGCCGCGGCGCGCAGATGCTGCGAGGGGACGGCGAGCAGGATCGCATCGTAGCGCCCGACCGCATCCGTCAGCGGCGCAATTCCAACGCGGTCGTCGAGCTTCACGCCGGGCAAACGCGGGCTCTCGCGGCTTGCCGCCAGCCGCTCGGCAACGGTTTGGTCGCGCGCGGCCAATAACACCGCGCGGCCGGCGCGCGCGATGACATTCGCCAGCGCCGAACCCCAGGCACCCGCGCCGACGACTGCAATATGGTCAAACGTCATGACAACTCGGAACTGATGTCCATGGAAAATGTCGACCGCGCGCGGCCGCGTCAATCATCCTTGCGCGCAACCACGGGCTTGGGAGTGACCGGTCGTCGCTTGATGGTGTCGAGCGGCCAGCGCGCGTGCGGTGCAGTATCGAGCGTGTCGGTCAGCCCGAGCGCAAGGCGCTCGGCGCCGGCCCAGGCGATCATGGCGCCATTGTCGGTGCACAATTCCGCCGGCGGCACCACCAGCGCGGTGCCGGTCTCGAATGCGATGCGATGCAGCACCTTGCGAATGGCCTCGTTCGCCGCGACGCCGCCGGCCGCCACCAGGGCCGTCGGCTTCTGAAAGTTCTCGTTGAAGATCTTCAGTCCGGCGCGCAAGCGGTCGGCGACCAGGTCGACGACGGCCTGCTGAAACGAGGCGCACAGATCGCGGACGTCCTCCTCGCTCAGCGGCGCGACCTTCTCGGCCTCGAGCCGCAGCGCGGTCTTCAATCCCGACAGCGAGAAATCCGCATGCGGCCGGCCGTGCATCGGGCGCGGCAGGACGAAGCGGCCGGCATTGCCGTTCAGGGCCTCCTTCTCGACCAGCGGCCCGCCGGGATAACCGAGGCCGAGAAGCTTGGCGGTCTTGTCGAAGGCTTCGCCGATCGCATCGTCGACCGTGGTGCCGATGCGCACGTAGTCGCCGACGCCGAGCACGGCGACGATCTGCGTGTGTCCGCCCGACGCGAGGAACAGGCAATAGGGAAACGGTACTGCGTCGGTGAGCCGTGCGGTCAGCGCATGCGCTTCGAGATGGTTGACGGCGATCAGCGGCTTCTCGCACACGAGCGCGATGGCCTTGGCGGTCGTGAGCCCGACAATCACGCCGCCGATCAGCCCGGGCCCGGCCGCCGCCGCGATGCCGTCGATCTCGGCCAAGGTCTTGCCGGCATCGACCAGCGCCCGGCCGACGATCAGGTCGAGCGCCTCGACGTGGGCGCGGGCTGCGATCTCCGGCACCACGCCGCCGAACGCCGCGTGCTCGTTGATCTGCGAGAGCACGATGTTGGACAGAATCCGGCCGGGCCCGGACGGCGGTCGCTCGACCACCGCGGCAGCGGTTTCGTCGCAGGTCGTCTCGATGCCGAGCACAACCATTCGGGCTTCCATCCAATGGCGTCGTGCTAAAGGACCACTAGCAACTTATCGATCTAGCCGAGAAGCAGCGTTGCGGACCTTGCGGTGATCCCTATGATTGCGCGCTGCCGGCCGAACCTGAACCGGCCTAGCACTGTGAGGTCATGAGGTGCAATCCTCGGCTGCCGCGGCGATCGGGCGGATCGGCACCGCCGCGCGCTGCCATTCGGCTTGATTTGCGTGCGTCTGCTCGTCACCCGGCCCGAGCCCGATGGAGAACAGACCGCTGCGGCCTTGCGCGCGCGCGGTCACGAGGTGCTCGTCTCGCCACTGCTCCACATTGACGCCATCCCCGATGCCGATCTCGGCGCGGGCCCGTGGGCCGGTATCATCATGACGAGCAGCAATGCGGCGCGGGCACTCGAACGGCATCCGCGAGGCCCAGAGATCGCTCGGTTGCCGGTGTTCACGGTCGGGCGGCGCACCGCCGTGGCGGCCCGGTCCGTGGGATTTGCGGACGTCGCGTCGGCTGACGGCGACGCGGACGATCTGGTGCGCGCGATCCTGGCGCGACACCTGGAGACCGGCGCGGCGCTCCTCTATCTTGCCGGGGAGGACCGCGCCGCGGACGTGGCGGGCGCGCTTGTGGCTCAGGGCTTGCGGGTCGAGACCGCGGTCGTGTATCGCGCGGTCGCCGCAGACGGGCTTCCAGGCGGCAATGCGCGCGGGACTGTCGGCCGGCGGGATTGACGGCGTACTGCACTTTTCGCGGCGTAGCGCGGAGATTTACCTCAACTGTGCCGACCGAGCCGGCCTGCTCGACAGGGCGCTCGCGCCTTCACATTATTGCCTGTCGCGGCAGGTGGCCGAGCCACTCGTGGCTGCCGGTGCGCACGGGGTCGCAATTGCCGCCCGGCCCACGGAAGCCGCCCTGTTCGATCTGATCGGACCCTGACCAAAGTCGACCGCGACGAAGCGCCAAATTGCCGCCCCGCGCCCCCGCTATGCGATAAGATCGATCCGTTCGGCGAATCAACAGGACCCGCGATGACCACTGACGATGCTTCGACCGCTGGACCCGAGGGCCGTCGCCGGCCGGCTCCCACCATCGACCTTCAGGCAACCGAAATCCCTGACAAATCGCAGCGCAAATCCTGGTGGCCCGCCTGGGCGGCGTCCCCGTCGTCAGGCGCTGTTTGGCGCCTGATCGGCGCGGGAGCGGTTGGCGGCCTTATCGTGGGTGCCGGATTCCTGCTCGCCGGGTCGATGTCGCGGCCGGACGAGGACGGGGGCGTGGTCGCGACGCGGCTGGCGCAGGTCGAGCAGCAGGTGCGCGAAGCCGCCGGACGTCCCACATCCGCCGGCGCCGATCCCGCCGCGATCTCGGCATTGGCGGGCCGTCTCGCGAAACTCGAAAGCGCGGTCACGGGATTGCGGCCGGCCACGAACGATCCGGCGCTGGCAGGCCGCATCGCTGCCGTCGAGGGCGAGGCCAAATCGCTCTCCGAAATCGTCGCGATCCTCGGACGGCGCAGCGACGAAACGGCGACCGCCGCGCGCGAAGCCCGCCAGCGCGCCGACGTGAATGCTGCGGCGATCGCGGAGTTGACGCAGAAGATCGCGGCGCGTGGCGCTGCTCCGGTCGAGCGCGGCGAGCTTGATGCACTGTCGAAGCGCATCGCGGCGGTCGAGAACAACGAAAAGACCGTCGCGGCCGAGCTTGCCAAGCGCACGACCGAAGGCACACCGGATCGCTCGGTGCGCCTCGCTGTCGCCGCCGCCGCACTGCGCGGCGCGATCGAGCGCGGCGAACCGTTCGCTCCACTGCTGGCGACCGTGAAGCCGCTCGCGCCCGATCCGAAATTGCTGGCACCGCTGGAATCTTTCGCCGCGACCGGCGTGCCGTCGGCTGTGGCGCTCGCGCGCGAGCTATCCGAGCTTGCGCCCGCGCTCTACCAGGCGGCTGGCTCGCCGTCGCCGCGCGAAAACGGCATCCTCGACCGCCTCGCGGCCGGTGCCGAGAAGCTTGTCCGCATCCGCCCGATCGCCGAGGTGCCTGGCACCGATCCCACCGCGGTGATCATGCGCATCGAGGTGAAAGCCGTGCATGCGGATATCGCGGGCGCGCTGGCAGAGCTTGCGAGCCTGCCGGCCAATGCGCGGGCGCCGGCGGAAGCCTGGATCAAGAAGGCGCAGGCGCGCGCCGCCGCCGTCGAAGCAAGCCAGCGGGTCGCGACCGAAGCGCTCGCGTCGCTCGGAAAATGATATGCTCAACAATTCAATCGAAGTAAGGCCGCGATGATCCGCGTCGTCAGCTATCTCATCATCACGGCCATCCTGGCCGTCGTCGCGGTCTGGTTCGCCGACCGGCCGGGCGAGGTCTCCGTGACCTGGCAGGGCTACCGCATCGAAACCTCCGTGATGATGCTGCTGGTCGCGATGGCGACCGTCGCGGTCGTCGCGGTGATGCTGTGGTCGCTCTTGCGTGCGCTCTGGCGTTCGCCCGATACGCTCGCGCGCTATCTCAGCGTGCGCCGTGGCGTGCGCGGCTATCTGGCGGTTTCGCAGGGGCTGATCGCGGTCGGCTCGGGCGATGCGCGCACCGCGCGAAAATACGCCGACGAGGCCGGCCGCCACGCGCCGAACGAACCGCTGACGCTGCTGCTGGGCGCGCAGACCGCCCAGCTCACCGGCGACCGCGCGCAGGCCGAGCGCGCCTTTCACCAGATGGCGAGCCGCGACGACACCAAGCTCCTCGGCCTGCACGGCCTCTATATCGAGGCACAGCGGCGGGGCGATGCCGCCACCGCCCGACTCTATGCCGAAGAAGCGGCGAAGCACACGCAGGCGCCGAGCTGGGCCGGCCATGCGGTGCTCGAATTCCGCTGCATGACCCATGACTGGGCGGGCGCGCTCGAACGGCTCGAGCGCAACATGAAGAGTGGCCTTTTCGACAAGCCGTCTTATCAGCGGCTGCGTGCCGTGCTGCTCACGGCGCGCGCGCACTCCGCCGAGGAGACCGATCGCGACCGCGCCAAGGCGGACGCGCTCGAGGCCGTGAAGTTCGCGCCCGCGCTGGTGCCGGCCGCCGTACTGGCCGCGCGGATGCTCGGCGAGTCAGGCGACATGCGCAAGGCCGCGCGCATCATCGAGGCCGCCTGGCGCGCCAATCCGCATCCCGATCTAGCGGAAGGCTATGCGCATCTGCGGCCGGGCGATTCGGCGCGCGAGCGGCTCGCGCGCATTCAGGTGCTGGCCGAGAAGGCGCCCAACAACATCGAGTCGGCGCTCGCGGTCGGCCGCGCCGCCATCGACGCGCAGGAATTCGCCATCGCGCGGCGCGCGCTCGCGCCGCTCGCCATCGTGCCGACCCAGCGCGTGGCGGCGCTGATGGCCGAGCTCGAGGAGAAGGAGCACAACGACGAAGGCCGCGCCCGCGCCTGGATGGCGCGTGCGCTCACCGGCCGGCGCGATCCGGCCTGGACGGCGGATGGTTTCGTCTCGCAGCGCTGGATGCCGGTGTCGCCGGTCACCGGCCGGCTCGACGCGTTCGAGTGGAAGGATCCGTTGTCCGGGCACGACGGCGAGCGCACGGTGATCGACGCCGGCGAAGGACAGCCCGTGCCGGTCGACCCGCCGGAGATGAACCGCGCTCGCCCGGCGCAAGCGTCGATCGACGTCACGCCACCGGCGTCGAAGCCACCGGAGATGCCGCCGCGGGTCGAGGAACTGCGTGGCGAGCCGCTGGTCGAGCCGCCCGGCGAAGAGCCGCCGCGCCGGCTGCGCGCCGGTGTGCCGGCCACGCGTCCGCCCGCCGTCATCCCGCTGGTGCATGCACCCGACGATCCCGGCCCCGAGATCGAAGGCGTGGTCGAGCCTGCGGCTGACGGCGACGCGAAGGCGGACGTCTGGGGCCGCCTGCGGCAGTATTTCAAGACGTAGAGGCGGGGCGCCCCCCGACGTTCCTGGCGACTTGGAGCTGAGCCGTCAATCAGGCCATCCCTTGCCGCCAAAAGCCTGGCGGAATATACCCCGTCTCGGCGCCGCGGTAGCTCAGCCGGTAGAGCACCGCATTCGTAATGCGGGGGTCGTAGGTTCGAATCCTATCCGCGGCACCATTTCAACGTCAGGGTCTGGGGTCGTGATGTCAGGCGGTCCGACTATAGCCTGTCAGAGCGCCGCGTGCGGCGGCTGATCGCTCGGCGCCGCACTGTCGCGCGAAGCCGATGCGATGATGCTGGCCTTGAGTTGATTGAACTCGCTCTCCGTGAGCAGCCCGCTGGCGCGCAGCTTGGCAAGCTCCAGCAGCCGCGCAACGGGATCGTTGGGGGCCAGATACTCGCTCCCGCCCGCGCCCGAATGCTCGGGCAGATTGGGCACGATCGACGCGGCGGCCTGCTCCTCGAGACCGGCCGGCGCGAGCGGGCCGGCGCCGTGCACTACGGTCGGGTTGCCGGCGGTATTCGCCACGGCCTGGGCGGCGATGGCATCCTCGAAGGTGCTGGGAGCGATGTTCGAGATGCCGCTCTCAATTGATGATGCCGCCGGTTGTGGCGCTGCCGCGCGGCTTGCGGCGACGCTGGCGGAAACCGCCGGTATGGCCACACCCGCATTGGCAGCGGCAACGTTCGCCGTCCTGCTCGCCGTCTGGTTTGTACTCGCCCGGTTCCGCCGCCGCGAGAGGAGCAGCACGGCAGCCAGCAGCGCCACGATCAGCCCCGCGACGACACCGTAAGCCACCTTGCTGACGGACTTGAGCCGGTCGACGGCCGCGTCGATGCCGGCACGCTGCGCCCCGCTGTCGGGGGCCGGAGCGTCGAAGCGCGCCTTCTCCACGGTCGCCTGCGCCCGCGTGTCGTTGAAGGCGATCTCGGGACCGGTCTTTTCGGTCGTGACGGTCGGGGCGTCCGGGCCGGCCGGCACGGGAGTGGTCTGGGCGGCGGCGGGTTCGAACGGCGCGGGCGCTTCATTCGTCCCGGCCGAGGTTACGGGCTGATTGTCAGCCGGCCTCGGCGGCTGAGCGTCCGCGACCGCGGGCGACAGCAGCGAGACATCGACCGCCGTGAGGCGCAGCGTGCCGCGCCCGCGCTGGTCGTAGCTCGCGACCCAGATGAAACCCGGGCCACCGGTGATGCGATAGACCGGCCAGCCCTCCTGCGCCGAGCGCGTCAGGTTGCCGACGTAATCGACCAGGAAGCCCTTCCGCGGGCTCTTTCCGTCCGCCAGGACCTTGATGCTGTCGGCATCGAGCGGCTCGATCGCGACCTGTCCCCAGAGTGCGAGTATGCCCTCGGGACCGCCCGACCGCCGCGGCAGCTTGGTGACGCGCGGCTGCGAACCGATCTTGCGCGAGAACGAGCGCATGTCCTCTTCGGCGTCGTTGCCGTCGAAGAAGACCGGGTCCTGCTGGCGGTTGATGTAGGCGATCTTGCCGTCGCGCGAATGCAGCATCGACTGCGTCACCCGGAACGCGCCGCGCCGCTCGCCGCCCTGGCGTGTTTTCTGGCACCAGGTGAAGCCGTCGAACTGCTCGCTCGGCCCGCAGCGGTAGTCGCGATAGGCCGCGCTGTCGAACGGAGCCTGCCCCCCAAGGACGAAGTCGTTCACCGAATAGGGCGCCGTCTGCGCGGACGCCGCGGCGGCCAGAGCCACCAGCGAAATCGGAACGAGCCCGCCAATCCATTTCAGCATAAGCATCCCCCTGAATCAGGAGCCATAATTTTAGTATCGTACGCTTGGGAGGAATTATTTCAATATGGTCCGATGGCGGAGTCTCGGTTTGAGACACCGCTACGGGATACCGAACCGGCCCCGGTTTTCATGGCTGTCCTATAGGCAAGCGCGCTGGTCGCGCCTGCCCTTCGTCGCGCGGGCGCATTTCACCAAAACGGTCACGCCGCCGTCCGTGGTCCAATTTCGGAGTAGTCATGCTCCGCCTGCGCCTTTGAAATATCGTGCGCTGTCTGCAAATTGAGCCAGAAGCGAGGATCGGTGCGGAAGTAGCGCGCGAGGCGAATTGCGGTGTCGGCCGTCACGTCCCGTTCGCCGCGCATAATCTCCGTGATGCGATTGGCCGGTACGCCAAGCGACTTCGCGAGGGCTCGCGCTGAAAGGCCGAGCGGAAGAAGAAATTCTTCGCGGAGGACCTCACCGGGATGAGTGCGAACGCGAGCCATGCTTGCCTCTTTCAATGATAATCCACGATTTCGACGCCTTCGGCGCCATCCGGCGTCCAGCGAAAGCACACTCGCCATTGCCGATTGATCCGGATGCTGAATTGCCCTTTGCGATTACCTTTCAGGGCTTCGAGCTGATTACCGAGCGGAGATAGCAGATCATCGAGTCGCACCGCTGCGTCGACCATGTCGAGCTTGCGCACTGCTGCGGACTCGAATGGCCGCCATCGTGCCGGACAAACACCGTCGCGAAAGAACCGTTCGATCGTCCGGTCGGCGAAGCTCCGGATCATCTCGTAGTATGTGTTATGTAACGCATAACGGTCAAGTGTGATCGCGACCTTGCGCGGGAGGTTTGCGGCCAGACTCGGGAGGCCCGCAAACTTGCAACATCGGCCTTTCCCCCTATAGTCCGCGCGCATTTCACCCCCTCCCGGCGCTTCGCGCCGACCTCCCCCGCGGGGGAGGTGAACTGAGACCGTTGAACCCGCGATGCCGAAGAAAAAAGACGTCAAGAAAGTCGTGCTCGCCTATTCGGGCGGGCTCGACACCTCCATCATCCTGAAGTGGCTGCAGCAGACCTATGGCTGCGAGGTGGTCACCTTCACGGCCGACCTCGGCCAGGGCGAGGAGCTCGAGCCCGCGCGCGCCAAGGCGCTGCTCCTCGGCATCAAGCCGGAAAACATCTTCATCGAGGATTTGCGCGAGGAGTTCGTGCGCGACTACGTCTTCCCGATGTTCCGGGGGAACGCACTGTACGAGGGGCAGTACCTGCTCGGCACCTCGATCGCGCGCCCGCTCATCGCCAAGAAGCAGATCGAGATCGCCGAGAAGGTCGGTGCCGATGCGGTTGCGCACGGCGCCACGGGAAAAGGCAACGACCAGGTGCGCTTCGAGTTGACCTACTACGCGCTCAAGCCCGACGTGACGGTGATCGCGCCGTGGCGCGAATGGGATTTGACCTCGCGCACCAGGCTCATCGAATTCGCCGAGCAGCACCAGATCCCGATCGCCAAGGACAAGCGCGGCGAGGCGCCGTTTTCGGTCGATGCCAACCTGCTGCACGCCTCGTCGGAGGGGAAGGTGCTGGAGGACCCCTCGCAGGAGGTGCCGGACTACGTCTATTCGCGCACCAACGATCCGGAAACTGCGCCTGACAAGGCGACCTACATCACGGTCGGCTTCCAGAGCGGAAACGCGACCACCCTCAACGATCGGGCGCTCTCTCCGGCGCAGTTGTTGACGGAGCTCAACGCGCTCGGCCGCGAGAACGGCATCGGCCGGCTCGACCTGGTGGAGAACCGCTTCGTCGGGATGAAGTCACGCGGCATGTACGAAACCCCTGGCGGCACAATCCTCTACGCCGCGCACCGGGGGATCGAGCAGATCACGCTCGATCGTGGCGCCGCGCATCTCAAGGACGAACTGATGCCGCGCTACAGCGAGCTGATCTACAACGGCTTCTGGTTCACGCCCGAGCGTGAGATGCTGCAAGCGGCGATCGACAAATCGCAGGATTTCGTCACCGGGACGGTGCGCCTCAAGCTCTACAAGGGGAACGTCGCGGTGGTCGGGCGCGAGAGCAAATTCTCTCTCTACGACCAGGATCTGGTGACGTTCGAGGAGGGGGCGGTGGCGTACGACCACCGCGACGCCGAAGGGTTCATCCGGCTGAACGCGTTGCGCCTGCGCACGCTCGCCCAGCGCCGCCGCAAGCTCAAGCTCGACCGCTGAGAGCGCGGGCACTTTGCCGGATCAGCGATCGCCAGCCATCACATAGGCCCAAAGCTCGTCGATCTGGTTCGGCTTGAAGAAGTCGCCCCAGGGCGGCATCTGATTCTTGCCCTTCGTCACCGAGTTGACAAAGCGCTCTTTTTGATCGGGCGGGAACTTGCGCAGATTGAAGGCCGCGCCCGGGTCCATCATGCGCGCGCCGTGACAGGGCGCGCAGTTGACCGCGAAGAGTTCCGCGCCCGCGTTGATCTGGTCCGGCGGGAAACCCGGCGCGTCCTCGGCCGGTGAGTGAGCAGGCATCAGCAGTATAGCCGACGCGACGACGATCGAGAGCGTGACGAACTTCATGGAGGTCTGTCGGGTGATGGATCGGTCTGGCGGGGTGACAAAAAAACGGTGACTGGGTTCGACCCCAGCCACCGTTTCATTAGCGTCACATGGCGGTTGAGCCAAGTGCACAATCGGCAGAGCGATCAGTCCATCACCGCAAAGGTCCAGACCGAACCGCCCGGCGGGACCGTGTCCTTCAGCTTGTCGCGCGCGACGTTCCAGTAGAGCCCACCGACGCCCGACAGCACCGTGACGTACTGCTTGCCGTTGTGCGTGAAGGTGACGGGCTGCGCGTTGATGCCGGAGCCGGTCTGGAACTGCCAGACCTGCTTGCCGTTGTCGATGTCGAGCGCGATGAATTCGCCGGTCTCCTTGCCGGTGAACAGGAGCCCGCCGCCGGTCACGAGGTTCGCCGACCAGATCGGATGATCCGTCAACGGCACGCGCCACTTCTGCTTGCCGGTGAGCGGATCGACCGCGTCGATGTGGCCCCATGGCTCGCCGCCGTTATTCGGAATCGGCAGGCGCTCGATGTACATGTAGCGCTGGCCGACCACGTGCGGCTTAGTCTCGAGGTGCTTGTAGAGCGCGCCCTGGTGCTGGGTATTGGCGTACAGGAGCCCGGTCTCCGGGCTGTAGGCCGCGTGCGGCCAGTTCTTGGCGCCGAGCGGCGTCGGCCACAACTCGACCTGCTTGCCGCCTTCGCGCAGCGTCTTGGCGACATCGGTTTCGACCGGGCGGCCCGTTTCCTTATCGATCTGGGTCGCCCAGTTGACCTTCTCGAACGGATTGGCGGCGACGAGTTGCCCGTTGCCGCGGTCGATCACGTAGAGGAAGCCGTTGCGGTTGAACTGCATTATCACTTTACGCGTCTGGTTGCCGCCGACCTTGATCTCGGCGTTGATCAGCTCCCAACACGCGTCATAGTCATAGGCATCGTTCGGCGTGAACTGATAGTGCCAGACGATCTCGCCGGTCTTCGGCCGCATGGCCAGCACCGACGAGGTGTAGAGGTTGTCGCCCGGGCGCGATTGCGTCGCCCAGGGTGCCGGGTTGCCGGTGCCCCAGAACATCAGGTCGAGCTCCGGGTCATACGAACCGGTGATCCAGGCTGAGCCACCGCCCACTTCCCAGGCGTTGCTGTTCTGCGGCCAGGTGTCGTTGCCCTTCTCGCCCTTGGCCGGAATGGTGTACTTGCGCCAGAGCTGCTTGCCGGTCGCGGTGTCGTAGCCGTCGATGAAACCACGCACGCCGAACTCGGCGCCCGAGTTGCCGACCACCATCACGCCATTGGCGATCAGCGGGGCGAGCGTGAGCGAGACGCCGTCCTTCCAGTCCGCCACCTTGGTCTTCCAGACTTCCTTGCCGGTCTTGGCGTCGTACGCGATGATGTGAGCGTCGAGCGTCGTGCGGTACACCTTGCCGTCGTAGATCGCGGCGCCCTTGTTGGACACGCCGCAGCACACCACGCGCGGCGTCTCCGGCGGCCAGTCGAGCGTCTGCTTCCAGATCTGCTTGCCGGTGCCGACGTCGATCGCCACCGTCGCGCGCGCGTTGGTGACGTACATGATGCCGTTGTAGACGATCGGCTGCGCCTGCTCGCCCCAGTTATTGTCGAGGCTCAGGTTCCAGACCGGCACCAGCCGCTTCACGGTCTCGCGGTTGACCTGCTTGAGCGGGCTGTAACGGTTCTGATGGTAGCCCATCCCGTAGGTGAGGATGTTGTCGGTCGAGCCGCCGTTGCCGTCCTTCTTGAGATCGTCGGCGGTCTGGGCGGTGGCCGTGAATGGAAGCGCGGCAAAAAGTATCGCAGCCAGTGCGATTGGCTTCATGAGCATTTCTCCCTTGCTGTCGTCACTTCGAGGTTGAGCGCGCCGGTTGCCCCGGCGTTGTTCGGACGACGTGGGAATAAGTTAACTCATCTTTGCCACTTGTTCCAAGCGCGATGATCAAAACTGGACGCAACGCGCGTATGCGCCCAATCGGCGCGTGGCGCAGGCTCAGCGCAATCGTGGGATTTCGCCCAAGCGAATGCAGGGTCCAAAAAAGAAAAGCCCAGGCCGACGAATCGGCCTGGGCCAGGCTGCTTGCACGATTGTAGCGTGCAATATGTGACGGTTCAGTCGACCACCGCGAAGGTCCAGACCGAGCCGCCGGGTGGCACCTTGTCCTTGAGCCGCTCGCGTTGCGCGTTCCAGTAGAGTCCGCCGATGCCGGACAATACGGTGACGTATTGCTTGCCGTTGTGCGTATAGGTGACCGGCATGGCGTTGATGCCGGAACCGGTCTGAAACTGCCAGAGCTGCTGGCCGGTGTCGGCATCGAGTGCGATGAATTCGCCGGTTTCCTTGCCGGTGAACAGAAGGCCGCTGCCGGTCGCCAGCATCGCCGACCAGATCTGGAAGTCGGTGAGCGGCACCCGCCACTTGGCCTGCGCGGTCAGCGGATCGATCGCCTCGATGTGGCCGGTCGCCTCGCCCGGCTTGAGCGGGATCGGGATGTTTTCGACGTACATGTAGCGCTGCCCGACCACGTGCGCCTTGGTGGGCAGATGCTTGAACATGCGCGCCTGGTTGATGGTGTTGGCGTAGAGGAGCCCGGTCTCCGGGCTGTAGGCGGCATGCGGCCAGTTCTTGCCGCCGGTGGTCGACGGCCAATGCTCGATCTGCTCGAAGTTGCGCAGCTTCTTGGCCACCTCGGTCTCCACCGGCCGCCCGGTCTCCTTGTCGATGTGGCTCGCCCAGTTCACCTTCGCGAACGGGTTGGCGGCGAGCAATTGGCCGTTAGTGCGGTCGATCACATAGAGAAAGCCGTTGCGGTTGAGCTGCATGATCACTTTGCGCTTCGTGCCGCCGATGTCCTTGTCGGCGATGATCAGCTCCCAGCAAGCGTCATAATCGTAGGCGTCGTTCGGCGTGAACTGGTAGTGCCAAACGATCTCGCCGGTCTTCGGACGCATCGCCAGCACCGACGAGGTGTAGAGGTTGTCGCCTGGCCGCGACTGCGAAGCCCACGGTGCCGGGTTGCCGGTACCCCAGTACATAAGATCGAGATCGGGATCGTAGGATCCCGTGATCCAGGCCGAACCGCCGCCAGCTTCCCAGGCGTTGCTGTCCTGCGGCCAGGTTTCGTTGCCCTTCTCGCCCTTGGCCGGAATGGTGTAGCGCCGCCAGAGCTGCTTGCCGGTCGCGGTGTCGTAGCCGTCGATGAAGCCGCGTACGCCGAATTCGGCGCCAGAGTTGCCGATCACCAGGACTCCATTTGCGACAAGCGGTGCCAGCGTCAGCGAGATGCCGTCCTTCCACTCGCCGACCTTGGTCTTCCAGACTTCCTTGCCGGTCTTGGCGTCATAGGCCACGACGAACGCGTCGAGCGTCGTGCGGTAAACCTTGCCGTCGTAGATCGCCGCGCCCTTGTTGGACACACCGCAGCACACCACGCGCGGCGTCTCCGGTGGCCAGTCGAGCGTCTGCTTCCAGATCTGCTTGCCGGTACCGACGTCGATCGCCACCGTGGCGCGCGCGTTGGTGACGTACATCACGCCGTTGTAGACGATCGGCTGCGCCTGCTCGCCCCAGTTATTGTCGAGGCTCAGGTTCCAGACCGGCACCAGCCGCTTCACGGTCTGTTTGTTGACCTGCTTGAGCGGGCTATAACGGGTCTGTTGGTAGCCCATCCCGTAGGTGAGGATGTTGTCGGTCGAACCGCCGTTGCCGTCCTTCTTGAGATCGTCAAGCGTCTGCGCGGACGCGGCGGCGCCGAGCAGCAACAAAATGCTCGCAGCCGTTGCGGTTAACTTCATGCGTTTTCTCCTGGATGATCGACGTGTGATTTGAGCGGCGGCCTGTTGCCCGGTTGTTCTTCGGACGACGCTGGGCGCAACGTACGGCATATCGAGCGAGGGGTCCAAGCCCCGTGCGGCGATCTGTGCTGGATGGCTGGTCTTCGGCTTTCGAGGCGCAGCAAAGACGAAAGCCCGGTAGATCGGCCAATCCGGTCGCGATAGTCTGTGTGGGCAGGTTGGGAGCGAGTGCATGCGCCAGCGGCCCGGACGATATTGGCTTGCGGCCGTCGTTTTCGCCGGCGTCGCGGCGATATGGGCCACACCGATCAGGGCCGCGGATATCGATGCCTTCCTGGCAGGCACCAGCAGAGATTGCGCCGAGTGTGACCTCGCCGGCCGCGACTTGCGGGAGCGCGACTTCAAGCGGGCGAGGCTTGAACGCGCCAACCTGTCGGCGGCGGATTGCACCGGAGCGACGTTCTTCCGCGCGGTGCTGACGCGCGCGCAACTGGCGGGCGCCACACTCAAGGACGCGAACCTCAACCTGGTCGATGCCAAGTGGGCCGATCTCTCGAGCGCCGACTTGACCGATGCGCTGGCCTACGAGGCCGACTTCTCCAGCGCCAATCTTTCCGCCGCGATCCTGCAACGGGCGCAGCTCAGCCGCGCGCGGCTCAATCAGGCCAATCTCGCGGGCGCCAACCTGTTCGGGGCGGACCTGCGCGGCGCACGCCTCGCCGGCGCCAAGCTCAAAGGCGCTGACCTGCGCACCGCGCGGCTCGATGGACAGAACCTGCGCGGGATGGATTTGCGCGGCATCGACTTCCGCATGGCCGACATGGTGGAGGCGGATTTCACCGGCGCCGATCTGCGCGACGCCAATCTTGGCGGGGTCGATCTCTTCGGCGCGAAGTTCAATGGCGCCGATCTGCGCGGCGCCAATCTGGAAGGTGCCAACCTGAATGGCGCCATCCTCACCGACGCTCAGATCGAAGGTGCAAAATTCGAAGCGGCAATCATGCCGGACGGCAAACGCGCGGAGAAGTGATAGGAGGCGCAACACATTCGACGATAGAAAAACTGCAACGAAACAAAAGAAGGGCAGGAAACGCATGAGCAGAATTCCCGATCACGAACCGGCTGCTGGAAACGGCATCCTCAACCGCCGCATTTTCCTCGAAGGCGCATTTGTTGCCGGCGCCGCCGGACTCGGTGTCACCGGACTTGGCGTCACGGGCGCCTCGGCCGACCCGCTGGCGGTGCCGAACTGGTCGAAACAGCCGGGCAAGGGCTTCGAGGCCTACGGCCAACCGTCAAGCTTCGAGAAGATCGGCAGGATGATCCCGCCGCCGCCAAATCCGGCGACGCAGGGCGTCGGCGCCTCGCGCACGCCGCACCACTTGCTCGATGGCATGATCACGCCGAGTGGGCTGCACTTCGAGCGCAGCCATTCCGGCATTCCGGACATCGATCCGGCGCAGCATCGGTTGGTGATTCATGGACTGGTGAAGCGTCCACTTGTGTTCACGATGGAGCAGTTGGAGCGTTACCCGCGTGAATCTCGCATCGCGTTCATCGAATGCGCCGGCAATTCGCAGGCGCTCAACGCCCCGCAGGCCCAAGCGACCGCCAACGTGCCGGCGATCCATGGCCTGATCGGTTGCTCGGAATGGAGCGGCGTGCGGCTTTCGACCTTGCTCGACGAGGCCGGCGTCGATCCGGCGGCGAAATGGCTGGTGGCCGAAGGCGCCGATTCCTCCGGCATGAGCCGCAGCGTGCCGCTCGCCAAGGCGATGGACGACGCGATGCTCTGCCTCTTCCAGAACGGCGAGCGCGTGCGGCCGTCGAACGGCTATCCGCTGCGGCTGCTGCTGCCCGGCTTCGAAGGCAATATGAACGTGAAGTGGCTTCGCCGCATCAAGCTCCTCGATGCGCCCGCCATGACGAAGGACGAGACCTCGAAATACACCGTGCTGCTCAAGGACGGCAAAGCCTGGCAGTTCGTGTTCCCGATGGAGGTGAAGTCGATCATTACGCGGCCGTCGCCCGGGATCGCGCTGAAGGGACCGGGCTTCTACGAGATTTCCGGCATGGCCTGGTCGGGCAACGGCACGATCAGGCAGGTCGAGGTCTCGGCCGACGGCGGCAAGAGCTGGGCGCCGGCCGCGTTGTCCGGGCCGGTACTGCCGAAGGCGGTGACGCGCTTCCGCGCGCCCTGGCGCTGGGACGGCGGTCCTGCGGTCTTGCAAAGCCGCGCCACCGACGACACCGGCATGGTGCAGCCGACCCGCACGCAATTCGTGGCAGAGCGCGGGCTGCGCGGCGTCTATCACTACAATGCGATTGCGAGCTGGGGCATCAACGACAAGGGGGAGGCGGCCAATGTCTATGCGTGAACGCCTCCTGCTCTGCGCCGCGCTTCTCCTCGTGCCGGCTGCTGCCTCCGCGCAGACGCCGCAGTTCGGCCAGCCGATAGCGCCGGCCGACGTGGCGCCCTGGGACATCAGCATCGGTCCTGGTGGCGCGGGCCTGCCGCCTGGAAAGGGTACTGCCAAGCAGGGTGAGGCGGTCTACATGGCGAAATGCCAAGCCTGCCACGGCGAGAAGGGTGCCGGTAAACCGAACGACCAGCTCGCCGGCGGCGACGGTACGATCAAGTCCGACAAGCCGGCGGTGAAGACGGTCGGCAGCTATTGGCCCTACGCGACTACGCTGTTCGACTATGTGCGGCGTGCGATGCCGTTCAACGAGTCGAAAGCGCTCACGCCGGACGAGACCTACGCGGTGTCGGCCTACATCCTCAACCTCAACAACATCGTCGGCGCCGACGACGTGCTCGACGCCCAGTCGCTGCCAAAGGTGCAGATGCCGAACAAGGACGGCTTCATTCCGTTCCCGCGCGCGCCGAAGTAGCTTTTTGGCGCAGGCCGCCACAACTCGGTGGAGGATCGCTGGACGCGATCCTCCACTCGTTCATTTGTGGGCACCGGCCTTGTTTACGTTTGCCTGTATCTGCAAATTGGTGCTCGGCCGCTAGGGTCGAAAGTCCGATGATCCAATTTGACGCCTTCATAAGCCATTCGAGCCACGACAAGGCCATCGCGGATGCCGCCTGCGCTCAACTTGAGGCCGCCGGGATTCGCTGCTGGATCGCGCCACGGGACATTGTTCCGGGGTCGGATTGGGGCGCGTCGATCCTCGAAGCCCTCGACCGATGCCACATGATGGTCCTCATCTTTTCGTCAAACGCCAACAGCTCCCCGCAGATCCGCCGCGAGGTGGAGCGCGTGGTCAACCGCGGCATACCGGTTATTCCGGTTCGTATCGAAGACATCGAACCGACCAAAGCGATGGCATATTTCATGGGGCCAGTGCATTGGCTCGATGCAATGAGCCCGCCGCTGGAGAAGCACCTCGAGAGATTGGCTGAGTTGATCAAGATGCTGCTGGCGGTGGAGTCTCCTCAGGCAGCCAGAATAGCTGCGGCTGATGCCGAAGCACCTTCGAAGCCTCGCGGTCTTCGCGAACGTCAGGGTCCCTCAAATGGAGTTACCGCCGCCGACGACGCCCACATATTTTCCACGACGCAAAAGCGATTACTCAAATTCTCGATACTCCTCTCCATCAGTATCGGCCTGTTTCTCGCCGCTGCATGCGTCGTGTTCAGGCTCACCGTGGACCTTGTCGTCGTTGCAACAGTTACGGCGATAGAGTTTTGGCTGATCTACCGCAATCTAGCTTCGGATATGAAAACGGCAAAGATCGCCGCCTTGTCGTGTGCGGGGGTGTTTACGTATTTCGTCCTCCTTAATGCGAGTTCGCAGCGGTGGGATCTCGTTGCCATCGAAACCGTCAAGGTGGTTTGTCTGGGATACGTTTTCGTGACGCTGCCGTGGACTCGAAACGATCGCCGAGAGGCCTAGTCTACGGCTTCTTGTAGCTCGGGTCCGTCACCTCAAACCGCGTCCAGCTCTCGAACTGGCCGGCGCGGTATTCGCCGGTCGCCGGATCGAGGTCGCCCTGGCCGGGCTTGCGCAGCATGCGAGCTTCGAGCGTCAGCGTGCGGCGGGCTCCGGCTTCTCGCAGCGCTGCTTGAGGAAGAAGCCGCCGACCGGTGATTCTCCGTCGACCGCCGGCAGGTCCGCGCAGGTCCAGCCGGCCGGCTCGTAGCGCTCCATGATCGCGCGCCGCAGGATGTGCGCCATGCGGCGCTCAAACGGCGCCGCGCGCGGGTCCGTGACGAAGCGAAGCATCCGCACCACGCCGTCGCGGTCGAACAGCACCGACAGGATGACCGGATGGCCGGCCACGCGCGTGCCGATCTTGCCGCGCGCGACGCGCGGGTCCTCCATCGCCCGGCTGATGTACTCGTCTTCGTCGTCGAAGCGCGCGGCGACTTCGTACAGTCCGCTCGCTTCCGGGCGGCATTTGGTGAATTCCGACCAGGCGTCGAGCCGCTGCCGCGGCGGACCGCCGTTGCTGCCGCAGGCGAGGTCGCCGAAGCCGGCGAGCGTCATCTCCGGCGCCTTGAGGCCGAGTTTGAGCCCGCGCACCTCACCGGGGTCGGCGCGTTGCGCGATCGCGGTGGGCAACGATGCCGCGACCATCGCGCAAACACTCATCAGGATCGCGACGCGCGACATCACACGCATGGCGGCGCGACCGCTTGGGTCATTTTTTCATCGGATCGCACTGGCGCGTGTCCTTGCCCCAGAAATCGACGCAGTCCTCGTAGGTGGCCGGGCCATGATTGACGACCCTGGCGAACAGATACTTGACCACCGCATTGACCTCGCGCGCCTGCAGGGCTTCGCCCATCGCCGGCATGTCCTTGCCGAGGTCCTCCCTGGTCATGTCGAAGCAGCGCTTGTCGGTGTAGGCGAACTGGTCGTGATACGGCATGCCGGTGAGCGGACGTCCGCATTTGACCACCTCGACGAACTGCTCCTGCGTGAGCTTGGTCGCGCGCAGCGAGAGCGCGATGCCGCCGTAGCCCTGATCGCCCGAGCCGTCCCACTTGTGGCAGTACTGGCAGTGGCCCTTGTTCTTGTAGATCTCCTTGCCGAACTCGATCAGGCGGAGGTCCTCGGCGGATGGCGCCTGCGCAAAGGCTGGTGCGCTGGCCAAAGTCAGCCAAGCGAACGCCGCCAACAGTGCTCCGCTAAATAGATGGCGTGTCCGAGGGGCTTTTGTCATCCGCGCGATCCTTTGCGTCTTGCTGTTCCGCTCCGCCCGTTCACTGACGACATCGCCGGGAGCGCGCGTTCCGAACCGCGCACGTGCCCCGGCGATGGTGTCCGTCTCGGTTTCCGGCGTGACGAGCATGCCACGCCGGGCCTTTGTCGCAACCGGCTACTGCGGGACCTCGAACACGTAGAGCATCGACGTGGTCGACGTGTTCTTGAGCTCCGGCGCGTACTGCCAGACGTTGAGCGGCTGGCGCGAGCCGACCAGCACGGCGACGTACTGCTTGCCGTTCACCGCATAGCTGACCGGCGGTGCATTGATGCCGCTGCCGACGTTGAAGCTCCACACCTCTTCCATCGTCTTGGCGTCATGGGCGGTGAACGAGCCGTCGTAGCTGCCCAGGAACACCAGGTTGCCGGCGGTGGCGAGCGCGCCGCTGTAGTTCGGATATTCGAGCTTCAGCCGGGCCTTGGTCTCGCCGGTCGACGGGTCGACCGCCTTGAGGCTGCCGTAGAGCCGCTCGCTCGGCCGGCCGCCGCCGCCGGTGAAGCGTTCACGCGGCTTGAGCGTCCCGCCCTGATCCTCGAAGTCCTTCTGCAGCACGGTCTCGACCGTGTTGCAGCCTTCGATCGACGGGATGTAGAGCAGGTTGAGCTCGGGATTGTACGCGCCGGGCTGCCAGTTCTTGCCGCCGTAGTGCGACGGGCAGAGCCGTTCGTTCGCCTTCGGGTTCGCACGCGAGCCGTGGCTCTTGGGCGAGTATTCCTGCACGTCGGTGTTGGGATTGTAGTTGAGCGGCAGGCCGGTCTTCGGATCGAGTCCTGTCGTCCAGTTCAATTGGTCGACGTACTGCTTGCCGAGAATGAACGAGCCGTTGGTGCGGTCGAGCGCGTAGTAGAAACCGTTACGCGCGGCGTGCACGACCATCTTGCGGTCCTGCCCGTCGACCTTGCCGTTGATGATCGGATGCTCCGAAATCTCGTCGAAGTCGTACGGATCGTTCGGGGTGTATTGGTAGCCCCATTTGATCTTGCCGTCGCTCGGGCTGAGCGCGAGCACGCCCGCCGCCCATTTGTTGTCGCCCGGCCGGTATTCCGGATCCCAATCGGGACCGGCATTGCCGATGCCTTGATAGAAGGTATCGGTTTCCGCATCGTAGGTCGCGGTCTCCCAGACCGAGCCGCCGCCGTGCTTGTAGCGCTCCTTGCCGTCCTTCCAGCTGTCGCCGCCCAGCTCGCCCGGACCCGGAATCGTGTAGGTCCGCCAGATCTGCTTGCCGGTATTGAGGTCGGTGCCGTCGATCCAGCCGCGCACGCCGAACTCGCCGCCCGCTACGCCGACGATGCCGACATCACGGATGACCAGCGGCGCGAGCGTCAGCGTCTCGGCGACTGCCGGGTCGGCGACCTTGCGCTCCCAGATCATTTCGCCGGTCGCCTTGTTCAGCGAGAACAGACGGCCGTCGAGCGAGATCGAGATGATCTTGTCCTTCCACAGCGCGACGCCGCGGTTGTTGACGCCGCAGCAGGCTACGTCGCCGGCCCAGGCGCGGTCGGTGCCGGGGTCGAACTTCCACTTGATCTGCGCCTTCTTGGGATTGGTGACGTCGATCGCGTAGACCGAGCCCCAGCCGTCGGTGACGTACATCATGCCGTCTTCGACGATCGGCGTGGCCTGTAGATTGCCGTGCGGATAACGGCCGCCGCTCTGGAAACCGCCGAGCGCAACGGTGTAGGCCACCCGCAAGTTCTTGACGTTGGCGGTGTTGATCTGCTTGAGCTGCGAAAACCGCCAGCCCTCGTAGTTTCCGTGATGCAGCAGCCAGTTGTGCGGCTCCTTGCCGACGTTGAGCGAGCGCTCGAACGTCATATCGGCCGCATTGGCCGGCGCGAGCGCGGTTGCCAGCAGCAACGCACCCGTAAGCGCACCGGCATACGCCAGAGTTTTCATGGATCGCCTCCCTTGGACGGCCGGTGCAGCGATGCCCGGCACTTCTTCTTTTTTGTTTTTCGGTTCTTAGGTTGCCTGCAAGCCGCAGCGCGGACTGCAGTCGCCAAGTGCAATGACCGTAGTCCCTGGCGCGATCCCGGGTCAATATCCTACAGCGCTTGCCACATCATCCCGGACGGCAACGTTGCCTTGCGCCACGTGAATGTCTGGGCGGCCGCCCACTACGCCGTCATGGCTCGCACGATGTCAGCTCCTTCTCCTCGATCGAGAAGATCTCGCCGGCCTTGACCGCGACATTGCGCACGACGCAGGTGCGGCCACTGGCATCCTTGAGCTTGGCGTCGTAGCTGCCGGTTTCGATGCCGACGATGCGCAGGCGTTCATCGGGGTCGACGGTACCGTCCTTGTCGTTCTTGCACTGATTTGGGCCCCAATTGGTGGTGCCGGCCGGAGCCAGGTAGAATTCGGAAATCACATGCCGGGTCAGGTTCCAGAACCGCGTTGGCCTGCCCTCGGCCTGCGCGGCGGTCGCGGCGATGCAAAGCGCGAAAGCCGCGAGAATGAATTTGTGCATGGCGGTTCCCGGCCGATTTGCCTGTTTCTTTCACGCAAGCGTATCGCGCTTCATGGTGGCGCGGAAGCGCGAGGTTTGGCGGACGCGTTGCCTAAAGTGCCCGCCGCATCCTTGACAGGCGAGGCGCCCAAGTCACTATCACGTCACTTCACTATCACGTCGCCATCGAACGTCCGTTCCAACCGAAAGGTTTTCCCCGGCCATGACCATGGCGTTGCGCATCATCGAGCGTGATTTCCCGCGCGATCACTTACCGTTGCTGCGCTGGATGGTGTTCACCGGCGTCACGGTGTTCGGGTTCGCGCTCGCGTGGCACTTCGGGCTCGTTCACCTGATGCTGGCGAGCGACAAGACCTACATTTCGGCGATCATCGGCGTGCTCTACATCGCGACTTGCGCGCACTGCTTCGTGCGTACCGCGATCATCTCGCGCGAGCTCGACGCAGCGCAGCGCGTTTCCGCGCTGGTGAGCCGCGGCGCCACCGGCTTCCGCGTGGTCGGGCAGGACGTGCTCACCGCCGACGGTGCGCGGTTGCCGCCCGGGCAGGTGGCGAACCACATCCGCAATCTGATCCTCAAGGCCGGCCTGCAGGGCCGCCACCAGCGGCTCGACCAGACGCTGCTGCTGCGCGGATTTGCGGACTCGCTGCGCGGACCCAATCAGCTCGGCTCGTTCGCCAGCGACGCGCTGATGAAGCTCGGGCTGCTCGGCACGATCATCGGCTTCATCCTGATGCTGGCGCCGATCGCTGGGCTCGACTCGGCCGACCGCGCATCGGTGAAGAGCTCGATGGGCCTGATGAGCGACGGCATGGCGGTCGCCATGTACACGACGCTGTCGGGCCTCGTCGGCTCGATCCTCGTGCAGACGCAGTACTACATGCTCGATGAGGCCACCGCGAAGCTGTTCGGCCTCGCCACCGATCTCACCGAGGTCTTCGTCGTTTCCGTGCTCGAGCGAGAGCAGGATGGATAGCTTCAGCAACTATCCGACCGACCGGCGTTTCGATCCGTTCAGCGTGATGCTGTTCAAGGCGCTGCAGGTGGTGGCGTTTCTGTTCTTCATCGCGCTGCTGGCGATGAACCCCGAGGCGAAGTCGGGCAAGATCGACACTAAGGCGGAATTCATCATCACGGCAGCCTGGCCGGACAGTCATCCCGATGACGTCGATCTCTATGCCGAGGATCCGGTCGGGAACATCGTCTGGTATCACGTGCGCGAGAATGGCTTCATGGTGCTCGACCGCGACGACCGCGGCGGCCTCAACAACACCATCACGGTGAACGGCAAGAAGGTGTCGAGCCCGATCCGGCAGGAGACCGTGAGTATCCGCGGCATCGTCGCCGGTGAGTACACGGTGAACGTCAATCACTATCTGGCCACCACCGGCCAGCCCGTGCCGGTGTCGGTGAAGGTCGAAAAGGTCAATCCCACCGTCGAGGTGGTGCATTATGACACGTTGATGCTCGACCACACCGGACATGAAAAGACCGCAGTGCGCTTCAGGGTTGCCGACAACGGCGGCATCCAGGATGTCAACCGGCGGGAAAAATCGCTCATTCAGCTGACCCGCAGCGTCAAGCGCCAGACTCAGACCCAAACGAAGTGATTGCCGCGAGAGAGCGCAAGGGCGCAGTGCACAGATGACCTCGACCGTGCTCGCCGTGTCCGCCGCCTACGTGGTGATGGGCGTGCTGCTGCTGACTGTCGGACTCACCTCGCGCTTCGCCTGGTGGGTGAAGGCGATCGCGATCGTGGTCGCGTCGGCGTTCTTCATCGAGGTGTTCTTCGCCAGCAAGGGCCTGCTCGGATGGCCGGGCGGAGGGCAACTCCCACCCAAGTTCCAGCTCCTCTGGGTGCGGGTAGTGGAGCCCGATCGCGCGACCGGCAATCGCGGCGCGGTCTATCTGTGGGTCGAGGAAGTCGACGACAACAACGTGCCCGACGGCGTGCCGCGTGCGTTCCGGCTGCCGTACTCGCGGCCGCTCGCCGACCGCTCGTCGCTCGCGCGCGACGAGATCATGCGCGGCAAGCCGCAGCAGGGCACGGTCGAGGAGCTCAAGGGTGACGAGACCCAGCAGGAGCCCAATACGCCCGAATTGAAGGTCGGCAGCCGGACCGAAGGCGGCGTCACGACGCTCGACCTCGAGCAGTTCCAGCTTCTGCAACAGGCGCAGCGGGTCGAGTTCAAGCCCATGCAGGGGCCGAGCCTGCCGCCGAAGGGACCATAACGAAACGACAACATACCGAGACAACAAAAGTGGTGAACGGCGGCCCGCGACCAGAGCCGCGTGCAACGCCACGCCAAGGACCGAGGAAATGCCCGCCAGCACTATCGCCAGCATCGACACCATCGCGTTGCGTATTCCGCTCGACACCTGGGCGCCGCCGCCGCAGTTCGCCGGCAAGCCGCGTACGCATGTCGAGACCATGCTGGTGCGCGTCACGACGGAAAGTGGCGTGGTGGGCTGGGGCGAGGCCTATGGCTCAAGTTCGCCGCTGATTCCGTTGGTGTTCGACAACTGGATCAAGCATTCGGTCCTTGGCCAGGACGCAACCGACAAGGAACTGACCGCGCGGCTCGAACGTCTGCTGCACGGCTTCGGCCGCGCCGGCGCGGTGCTGCACGCGATCAGCGGGCTCGACATCGCGCTCTGGGACCTCCGCGGCAAGCTCGAGGGCAAGCCGGTGCACGCACTGCTCGGCGGTGCGCGCCGCAAGCGCATCGAAGCCTACGCGTCGCTGCTGCAATACGGCGGCTCGGTCGAGCACGTCCGCCGCAATGTGGGGCGCGCGCTGGAGCGCGGCTATCGCCACATCAAGCTGCACGAGCGCACCGCCGAGACGGTCGCGGCGGCGCGCGATGTCGCCGGTCCCGACATCCCGATCATGGTCGACACCAACTGCGCCTGGACGCCCGAGCAGGCGACCGCTCCGGTCGCCGCGATGGCGCCGTCGAAACCGTTCTGGGTCGAGGAGCCGATCTGGCCGCCGGAAGATTTCGACGCGCTCGCGGCGCTCCGCCGCGCCACCAAGGTGCCGCTGGCGATGGGCGAGAATGCGAGCGGCGTGCTCGATTTCCGCAAGATGGTGAAGGCCGGTGCGACCGACTTCGTGCAGCCGAGCGTGGTCAAGATCGGCGGGTTGACCAACCTCTGGCGGGTCGCGACCGAAGCGGAAGCCGCGGGCGTCACCTGCGTGCCGCATGCGTTCTTCTTCGGGCCGGGTTATCTCGCGACCCTGCACGCACTCGCCGCCAAGGAGCGCGTCGCGCCGATCGAGCGGTTGTTCGGCGATGTCGGCTTCACGGCCTACGCCAAGACGGTGCCGGTAGTGAACGGGGCGATCGATGTGCCCGAGCGGCCGGGCCTTGGCGCCGATCCGGAAGAAGAATTGATCGAGCGCTTCCGGGTGTAATCCCGGGCGCTTGCGAAGGGAGAAGAACGCCAATGACCGCAATGAACCGGCGCGCTTGGATGACGGGAGCGGGCGCCATCTCGACTGCCGCGTTGCTGGGCGTGTCGCCCGCCGTCGCGCAGACCTATCCGCAGCGCCCCGTGCGCATCATCGTGCCGTATGCGCCGGGCGGCGGCACCGACGTGTTCTCGCGGCTCCTCGCCGCGCAGATGGAGCGCGAGTTCGGTCAGACCTTGATCATCGATAACCGCGCGGGCGGCGGCAGCACCATCGGCACCCAGGCGGTGGCGAACGCCGCGCCCGATGGCTACACCATCGGGATGGTGGACAGCGCCTTCGTCACCAACCCCGGCCTGATGCGCGACAAGCTGCCTTACGACACGCGCAAGGATTTCATCCCGGTCGCGCTGCTGTCGCGCACCCAGCTTGTGCTGAGCGTGCATCCGTCGTCGCCGTTCAAGACCGCGCAGGAACTGGTGGCGTTCGCCAAGGCCAATCCGGGCAAGCTGACGTTCGCCTCGGCCGGCATCGGCACCGGCATCCACCTGGCCGCCGAGCAGTTCCGCCAGGTGGCGGGAATCGACATCGTGATCGTGCCCTATCGCGGCGGTGCGCCCGCCCTCGCCGACTTCCTCTCGGGCAAAGTTGATTTCACCTTCGGCGCGGTGCCGTCGATCCGCGAGCACATCCTGGGCGGCAAGGCGCGCGGGCTCGGCGTCACGCGTGGGCGTTCGCCGCAACTGCCCGAGATCCCGAGCATGGAGGAGATCGGCTATCCGGGCGTCGAATTCGGCAAGCGAGATGGGACTGATCGTGCCTGCCGCGACGCCGGCCGCAATCGTCGAAAAGCTGCAGCGGGCATCCACCGCCGCCGTCAAGGCTCCTGCCTTCAGCCAGACGTTGCTGGAACGCGGCTTCCAGCCGATCGGCAGTACGACCGAAGAATTCCGCCAGCATGTCGACCGCGAGATCGACAAATGGATCGCCATCATCGCGGCCGGCAACATCAAGCCGGAGTAGACGGCGAGGGGCTAGCGTGCGCGTGCCGACCCCGGCGGCTGCGTCATCGCCAGAAACGCCTCCTCGACGGTGGCGGCCTCGGCTTCGGCGATAAGTCGCGCCGGCGTCGTATCCGCCAACACCTTGCCGCGATGCAGCACGATCACCCGGTCGGCATCCACGACCTCGTCGCACAGGTGCGTCGACCATAGCACCGCGACGTTGCGCTCGGCGCGCATTGTCAGCATCAGCCGGATGAGATCGCCGCGGCTTGCCGGATCCAATCCTACCGTCGCCTCGTCCATCAGCAGGAGGCGCGGTTCGTGCAGCAGCGCGCGCGCCAGTTCGACGCGGCGGCGGTTGCCGCCGGAAAGCTGCGCGGTCTTGTCGTGCGCGCGGTCGGCAAGATTGAGCCGCGCCAGCTCGCGCGCGATGCGCTCCTTGGCGATTGAGCGTGGAATGCCATGCAGCCCGGCATGGAACAGCAGGTTGGCCGTGACGGTGAGCTCGAGGTCGAGGGTGGGCTGCTGGAATACGATGCCGAGGTGCGCAAGCGCCGGTACCGGGTCGCGCGACATGTCGTGACCCATGACGACGATGCGGCCGGAGTCCGGCACGAACAGGCCTGAGAGCAATTGGAACAGTGTGGTCTTGCCGGCGCCGTTCGGACCGAGCAGCGCGATGAATTCACCGGGCTGCGCCGCGAGCGACACGCCGTCGATCGCGCGCACCGGCCCGTAGGTCTTCACCACCTGGTCGAGCAGCAATGCAAGCGGCGCTTTGTTGCCGTCGGACGGATCATCCATCGCCTGCTTTCCCCACACCGCCGCGTCAATGCCAATGATGCCACAGGCTGTTGCGAGTCGTTAACTTGCCCGGTGGCCGAAACGAGGCATACTAACCCGGGGCTTTGTTTTGCAGCGAGGCAGCTTTGGTTTCCAGTCGAATATTTTCCGCGGCCGCCGTGCTGGCGAGTGTTTTGTTCTTGCCTGCCATGGCTTGCGCCAAGGACACCGGCCTGATCTTCGTCAGCAACGAGAAGAGCAACAACCTGATCGTGCTCGATCCCAAGACCTATCAGGTCGTGAAGGACATCAAGGTCTCGCGCCGCCCGCGTGACATGCACTTCAGCGCCGACCGCAGCAAGCTTTACGTCGCCTGCGGCGACGACGACGTGATCGATATTCTCGATGTGGCGAAACTTCAGGTCGTCGGCAAGCTCGCCACCGGTCCAAGCCCCGAGACCTTCGCGATCGACGAGAAGCGCAAGCGGCTCTACGTCGCCAACGAGGAAGGCTCCACGCTGTCGGTGATCGACATGGAGCAGAACATCATCGTGCACGAGGTGCCGACCGGCGCGGAGCCGGAAGGCGTGTTCCTGACCGAGGACGGCAAGAACCTCTACGTGACGTCCGAGGTCGGCGATCTCGTCCACTTGGTCGATGCCGAAGGCGGCCACGTTGTGCAGGATGTGGTGGTCGGTACGCGCCCGCGCCGCTTCGCGGCGACGCCCGACGGCAAGGACCTGTGGGTCACCGCGGAACTCTCGGGCGAGGTCTACATCATCGACCGGGCAAAGTTCGCGGTATCCGGCAAGATCGAGTTTCTGCCGCCCGGCATGCGCAAGAGCGACGTCACGCCGGTCGGACTCGTCATGACGAAGGACGGCAAGACCGCCTACGTGACGCTCGGCCATGCCGCGCACGTGGCCGTGGTCGACGTGCCGACCCGCAAGGTCCAGGGCTACATCCTGGTCGGCAAGCGCTCCTGGGGCGTCACGCTCTCGCGCGACGAGGCGAAGTTGTTCGTCGCCAACGGCTTCGGCGACGACGTCACCATCGTCGACACCAAGACCCGCAAGGCGATCATCTCGGTGCCGGTCGGGCGCATTCCCTGGGGCGTCGTGATCGATGATTAGACGGTCGTTAAGCGCCGCGCTTGGTGCGGTCGCGGTGGCAGGCCTTGCGACGCTGGCGTTTGCACAAGCTCCGTCGCCGTCATCGCCAACACCACAGCCGCGCATCACCATCGGCTTCGTCGAGATCGAAGGCGATCCGCGCCACGAGCCGGTCCGCGCCTACGAGCGTTTGATCCTGAAGACGCGCGAGCACCCATACGCGGGCGCACAGGTCGGGATCGACGAAGCGAAGGCGCTGACCCGCGTGCTGAAGATGGATTTCGCGCTCGAGCGCATCACGGTGAAGTCCGCCGATGCGCTCGCGCCCGCCGTTGTCGAGGCACGAGAGGCGGGCGGCATCCAGTTCTTCATCGTCGACGCGCCGGCGGAAGCCTTCAAGCCGCTGGCCGCCGCGGTGCGCGGCCGCGATGTGCTGCTGTTCAACGCTACCGCGCCTGAAGATTCGCTGCGCCGCGAAATCTGCGCGCGCGAGATCGTGCATACGTTTCCGAGCCTTGCGATGAGCAGCGATGCCCTCGTGCAGTATCTGACCTCGCGCAAGTGGCGCGATTTCTTCGTGCTGCACGGCCCGTCGCCCGCCGATGCGATGACCGCCAAGGCGTTCGAGGCGTCCGCGAAGAAATTCGGCGCGCGCATCGTGGCGAACAAGCAGTTCAAGGTCGGCACCGATCCGCGCGAGCGCGAGCAGAACAATCCGGCGCTGCTCACCGCCGGCCGCGACTACGACGTGCTGTTCATCGCCGATGAGGCGTTCGAGTTCGCCCGCCAGGTGCCTTATCAAACCGTGCGCGCACGGCCGGTGGTGGGCGCGATCGATCTCGAACCGCTCGCCTGGCATTGGACCTGGGAGCACAACGGCGCGCCGCAGGTGAATTCGCGCTTCCAGAAACTGACCAACGGGCGTCGTATGGAGAGCGCCGACTGGGCCGCGTGGATCGCCGTCAAGCTGGTGGTGAAGGCCGCGCAAGGCACGCGCTCGGCCGACTTCAAGGCGCAGCGCGACTTCATCCTTGGCGGCAACATCTTCGACGGCGACAAGGGCCTCGCTATGAGCGTGCGCCCCTGGGACCAGCAGTTGCGGCAGGCGATCCTGCTGGCGGCGCCCTACCAGGTGGTGGCGAGCGCGCCGGTCGAGGGGTTCCTGCACAAGACCAACGTGCTCGACACGTTGGGCGACGACGAATCCGATACCTCCTGCAAGCTGAACAAGTAGATCGCTCCGGTCGTCTAGGTGGCTCGAACAGGCCGAAATGGCTCCAGTGAAACAGGCGGCGGAATGTCGCGTGTGTGGCGTGCGATGGCCGCTTAGGATGCGGTGATGCGTCGGAAGCACACCACCACCAACCGGTCACGCCTCGGACCGCTTGCCGGCATCGTGGCGCTGCTGATGGCGCTCGCCCTCGGCCCCGGCGCGCAAGCGCAGACCTATCCCACGCACCCGATCAAGCTGATCGTACCGTTCGCGGCCGGCGGACTGAACGACGTGGTGGCGCGGCTCGTCGCGCCCTATCTCGAAAAGTCGCTCGGGCAGCCGGTGATCGTCGACAACCGCCCGGCCGCGAGCGGCATCGTCGGCACCGACGCGACCGCCAAGGCGCCGCCCGATGGCCACACGCTCCTCATGGTGGCCTCGAGCTTCACGGTCGTGCCGGCGACGCGTCCCAGCCTGCCGTACGATCCGCAGCGCGATCTCGCACCCATCATCATGGTGGGGAAGAATTCGTTGCTGTTTCTGCTCAACCCGAAAGTGCCGGCGAAATCGCTTGGCGAATTCGTCGCGCTGGCCAGGGCCAGCCCCGGCAAATTCAATTATGCCTCGCCCGGCGCCGCGACGCAGACGCATCTGGTGGTCGAACTGTTCAGCCAGCGTGCCGGCATCAAGCTGCAGCATGTGCCGTATCGCGGCGGCAACCCGGCGATGCTGGCGATGGTCGCCGGCGATACGCAGTTCACCGCGATCTCGACGCTGTTGTCGCTGCCGCAGATTCAGGCCGGCGCGTTGCGGCCTGTCGCAACCGGAAATCCGGCGCGCGAGCCGCAGTTTCCCGATCTTCCGACCGTGGCGGAGCAGGGCTATCCGGATTTCGAAGCGATCCAGTGGATCGGGCTGCTCACGACGGCGGGAACTCCGAAGGACATCGTCGAGCGCATCAACACCGAGATCAATCGCGCGCTGCGCGATCCCGACCTGGTCGCGAAATTCGCCCAGCAAGGCATCGTGCCGGCCGGCGGCTCGCCCGCCGACTTCGCGCGCGTGATCGCGACCGACATCAAGAACTGGACCGAGACGGCGCGCGCCGCGAATATCAAGGCGGAGTGAATCGATTGGCGCATCGCGCGCCCCATGAACATCCAACGAACAACAAGGCCGCAAAGCCGGCCGGACTGATGGGAGGAATGCATGAATGGTTTTCGCCGCGACCGCTTTCTTGTCTTCGCCGCCGCGATCGTTCTCCTTGCCATGTCGGGGCAGGGGGTTTGGTCGCAGGCAACAAGAACGATCAAGATCGTCGTTCCGTACACGCCCGGAAGCGGGCCCGACATTCTCTCGCGTCTGCTGGCCGAGCAGATCGGCCGCACGCAGGGACCGACCGTGGTGGTCGAGAATCGTCCGGGCGGCGGCACGTTGATCGGGACAGAGGCCGCGGCGCGTTCCGCGCCGGACGGCAACACGGTGTTGCTCGCCGCGCCGGGATTTGTGGTCAATCCGGCGCTCAAGCCGCAGAGCTACGATCCTTCGACGAGCTTCGATCCGATCTGTAATCTCGCCTCGACGCCGATCATATTCGTCGTGAAAGGCGATTCGCCTTACCGCTCGCTCGACGACTTCATCGCGGCGGCGCGCGCGAAGCCCGGTGAGTTGTCGGTCGCAAGCGGCGGCCCGGCGACTTCGCTGCACATCACCCACGAGGTGATCAAGCGCGCCGCCAATCTCAACTTGACCTACGTTCCTTACGGCGGCACGGCGCCTGCGATCAATGCGCTGCTGGGCGGGCACGTGCAGGCCGTGGTCGCCGACTTTCCGACGGTGGCGGGGCAGCTCAAGTCCGGCACGCTGCGTCCGCTCGTGACCGCATCCGGTACGCGCGTCGCCCCGCTGCCCGACGTACCGACGCTGATCGAGACCGGCCTGACCAAATACGAGACCGACATTTTTTACGGGTTGGTCGCGCCCGCGAAGACGCCGCCCGAAGCGCTCTCGCAGCTCTCCGGCTGGTTCGACACCGCGGTGCGGGCGCCCGAACTCAAGCCCAAGCTCGATCAACTCGGGCTGTTCGTGGTCGGCACATGCGGCGCGGCCTTCGGCAGCTACCTGCGCAAGCAGGTCGAAGACTACGGCCGCGTCATCCGCGAAGCGGGAATCCAGGTGCAATAGTTGGCGGGTAGTGCCGCGCCGGGCCCCAAAAGTCCGATGCCCGGCACGAGCCGGGCATCACGCTCAGATCGTGAAAGCCGGTGTTACCAGCCGTAGGGGTTGTTGTTGCTCGGCAGATCCCAGCGTCCGAGCAGCGGCGAGCGATGGAAGCCCGCGGTGTTGTTCACCAGAATGTCCGGGGCACTGTAGCCGGCCGGGAACGCATAGTCGGAGTATTTGCGCTCGCCCCGCTGCACTTCGGTGCCCGGATCGAGGAACGAACGCGGCGCCACCACGACGCGCGTACGAGCCCGCCGCACGACCGTCCCGTCGCTCCTGACGACATAGACGTACTCTTTCTTGGTCTTTTGGACCTGCGCCTCGGCGGGCGCGGACGCCACGGCCGTCAACGCAACCACCGCCGCGCAGAGACCGGCGGCATACAATTTCAAGCTCATGGCTTTCCTCATGACGAGTTCCCCTCTGTTACGCAGCCCTAGCACGGTAATTCTTAGACAATTGGTCGCAGGAGCCCCCGCTCTGGTTCAACTGCGAGAAATTTAAAGGGTGTCGCTTAAATGCATCACTTAGGAAAACTCGAATATCTTCTTTGTCCAATCCACGGGTCTTGATAAAAATCTTCAAACGCGCGCAATGACAGAAATAATCCAAGGGAGGACGCCATGATCACACGCCGCCGCGTATTAGAAGCCGCTGGAACGGGTGCCGCGCTTGCGGCCGCTGCAATCGGCCTGCGGGACTCGGTCGATGCAGCCCCGCTCAACTTGCCGGCGGCGCTGCCGGAGGGCCTGCGCAACAACGCGACGATGGAGACGCTGCCCGGCAAGAAGCCGCTGATCAAGCTGAGCTACCGGCCGCCCAATTACGAGACGCCGATCGAATATTTCCGCACGGCGATCACGCCGAACGACGCTTTCTTCGTGCGCTATCACCTCTCGAGCATTCCCGAGGTCGACGCCAAGACCTGGAAGATCGCGGTGGGCGGCGACGGCGCAAACGGCACGGCCGAGATCACTCTCGACGATCTCAAGAAGATGCCGGCGGCCGAGGTGGTGGCGGTCAACCTGTGCTCGGGCAACCGTCGCGGGCTCTTCCAGCCGCATGTGCCGGGCGTTGAGTGGGGCTATGGCGCAATGGGCTGCGCGCGCTGGAAGGGCGCGCGGCTCAAGGACATCCTCGACAAGGTGGGCCTCAAGAAGGAAGCGATCGAAGTGAGCTTCGACGGCGCCGACAGTGGCGTGACCGATAAGACGCCGGACTTCGTCAAGAGCATTCCGGCCTGGCGGGCGGTCGAGGATTCGACGCTGATCGCTTACGAGATGAACGGCGTGCCGCTGCCGCACCTGCACGGCTTCCCGGCCCGTCTAATCGTACCGGGCTGGACCGGCACCTACTGGATGAAGCATGTCACGTCGATCCAGGCACTGACTAAGCCGCTGGGGGGCTTCTGGATGAACCCGGCCTATCGCCTTCCGCTCGGCAAATTCCCCCTGGTCGCGCGCTTTGTCTCGCAGGAGACCGCGGTCAACACCCCGATCACCGAGATCGTGGTCAACTCGCTGATCACCAGCCCCGACGAGGGCGCCCGCATATCGGCGGGCCAGGCCACCACGGTCGGCGGCATCGCCTGGGACGGCGGCTACGGCATCACCAGTGTCGAGGCCTCGACCGATGGCGGCAAGTCCTGGACGGCCGCGACGCTCGGCCCCGACCTTGGACGTTACGCGTTTCGCACCTGGAGTTTCGCCTTCACGCCTGCGGCGAAGGGTAAGGCGAGTGTCATGGCGCGCGCCACCAACAAGATCGGACAGAGCCAGACCACGGAACTGATCCACAATCCGGCCGGCTACCACCACAACGTCATCCAGCAACTCACGCTCAACGTGGCGTAAGGAGAACGACAATGCGCGCATTGCTCATCGCGTTCTTCGCCGCCGCTTTGGCGCTTCCGGCATCGGCGCAGGAAAAACCGGTCGATCTCAAGAAGGCGCCCGGTCTCGACAAGGTCGAGGCCAATTGTTCCGGCTGTCACAGCCTCGACTACATCCTGATGAATTCGCCCTATCCGAACGCGGCTCTATGGAATGCCGAGGTCACCAAGATGATCAAGGCATTCGGTGCGCCGATCGGCGAGGCCGACGCGAAAACCATCGCCGAATACCTGAGCAAGAACTACGGAAGCTGAGGCGCGTCGGCAGGGGAGGTTCGCCGCTTCGAACCGGATCCCTCTGCTGCGCGACCAATATCGCGATCACCTTGCAGCCGGGCCTGCGGGAAACCCCCGGGGGCGCGGCGAATGTGCGTTGTCTCCGTGCCGTTTCTCGCCTAGAAGCGAACGCGGGGCGGTTGCGACGCCGGTATCGTTGCGGAACATTTTTTGGAGAGCGGACAATGGGTTACAAAGTCGCAGTGGTCGGCGCCACCGGCAATGTCGGCCGCGCCATGATGGAGGTGCTGGACGAACGGAAGTTCCCGGCCGACGAAGTCGTCGCGCTCGCCTCGCGCCGCAGCCTGGGCACCGAAGTGTCCTACGGCGACCGCACGCTCAAGTGCAAAGCTCTCGACAACTACGATTTCTCCGACGTCGACATCTGCCTGATGTCGGCCGGCTCCACGATCTCGAAGGAGTGGTCGCCGAAGATCGCGGCCAAGGGCGCGGTGGTGATCGATAATTCGTCCTACTGGCGCTACGATTTGGACGTGCCGCTGATCGTGCCCGAGGTCAACGCCGACGCAGTCGTGGGTTTCCGCAAGAAGGGCATCATCGCCAACCCGAACTGCTCGACCGCGCAGCTCGTCGTGGCGCTCAAGCCGCTGCACGACAAGGCCAAGATCAAGCGCGTCGTCGTGGCGACCTATCAGTCGGTGTCGGGCGCCGGCAAGGAGGCGATGGACGAGCTGTTCGCGCAGACCAAATCGGTCTACTCGCTCGAGCAGTTCGAATCGAAGAAGTTTCCCAAGCGGATCGCCTTCAACGTGATCCCGCAGATCGACGTCTTCATGGAGGACGGCTTCACCAAGGAAGAGTGGAAGATGGTGGCCGAGACCAAGAAGATCCTCGATCCCAAGATCAAGCTCGTTGCCACCTGCGTGCGCGTGCCGGTGTTCATCGGCCATTCCGAGGCCGTCAACATCGAGTTCGAGAACCCGATCACGGCGGACGAGGCGCGCGACATCCTGCGCAACGCGCCGGGCTGCCTGGTGATCGACAAGCGCGAGCCCGGCGGCTACGCGACGCCTTACGAGGCGGCCGGTGAGGACGCGACCTATATCAGCCGCATCCGCGAGGACGGCACGGTCGAGAACGGCCTCGTGCTGTGGTGCGTGTCGGATAACCTGCGCAAGGGTGCCGCCCTCAACGCCATCCAGATCGCCGAGTGCCTGATCAACCGCAAGCTGATCGAGGCCAAGCGCAAGGCGGCCTGACGCTCGACCGCCGCGGGCGAATCTTTCCAGCCGCCCGGGACTTGAGCTTGCATCGACGGCGCCGGCAGGGTTGCGGGCGCCGTTGGCTTTTGTGCGCCGCGGCGTAACCTCAAATCATGATTAACGAATTTCCGATGCAGAAACGACTGCACGGCGAGGAATCCTCCCTCGAAACGCGGAATATGTCCCTGCGCCGGCCGTCGTTTTGATTAGCAGTGTGGCTTTTGCGCACTAGAGCCGGTCCAAAGAGCCGTGCTTGTATTTCGACAGGCGGGACGGATCGATGCCGGCCTTCCTGGGCTTTACGGTTTCTGGGGTGACGGCGCTGCGGCGCTGAAACAGTCAAGGCCATGCCGGGGTACAATCAGGCTTGGGGGATAACAATGCGATACAAGGGGAATCGGCTCACACTTCTGATGGGCCTTTGTGCTTTCGCCGTCTCGGCGGGACTCAATCTTTCGACCGCGCAAGCGGAGGATGACTACACGGCGGTCGCAGCGGCTGCGCCAGCCGCTCCGGTAGCCGCTCCAGCGGCGCCGAGCGTCACCGCTCATGCGGAGACCCACGCACTTGCTCCGGTGCATGTCGGTCCCGACCACTCCAACGATGCGAGGCCGTATTTCGTCGAGTTCCGCGCGCGCAGCGCGTACAGCTACGGCCACACCTTCCTGGTGCATGGGCGCGTCGGCCAGAAGATTACCGCGAAGGACGTGATCGGTCTGCATCCGGCGACGGAAAGCTCCGTGCCCTGGATGATCGGGCACCTCGTTCCGGTCGTGTCCGAGACCGGCGCAAGCGACGGCGACTTCGAGGACCAGTACATCATCGCGCGCTATCGCGTGCTGCTGACCGAGCCGGAGTATCGGAAGACGCTGGCCATGATGCGGGGCATGCAGAGGAGCCATCCGGTCTGGCATGCGGTGCTTTACAACTGCAACCGCTTCGTCGGCGACATCGCGCAAAACATGGGCCTGCGCTCGCCGGGCAATGCGCTGCTGATGCCGAAGGAATACATCAACACGCTCAAGTCGGTGAACAACGGCCGCTCGGTGTTGAGCGGGCCGCAGCCGGCCCGCGAGCAGACCGCGTCGGCGCCCAAGCGCCAGCAGACGGCGTCGGCCAAGCCGAAGCCCGCGGCGAATAACGCCCGGCAGGAGGCATCGGTGCGGGTTCAGCCGCAGCAATTCACTCGGCCCGAGAACTGATGCTCTGACCGCATCGGCGAATCGATCGCCTTACCCTCTACGTCATGGCCGGGCCAAGTCCCGGCCATGTTCGTTTAAGGAAATTTAGCTTTCGTTGCTAACGTCACGCGCGGCCGGCGCGTTTCCGCCATTGTCAGCTAAATCTTCCGGCTGTCGTAGGCCCAATGCAGCAGTGCCTGGCGCTGCCGGCGGCGGCACAGCAGATCGCCGGGCTCGCAATTCTTCTGCACCTGCCGAACGTGTCGCCGGATCGCCTTCCAGCGCTTGATCTGGCGGCGGTCCTCGTCGGGCATGCGGCGGCCCAGGTAGTAGCGGCAGTACCACTGAAACCAGCCGCGCGGATCGTCGGGATGAATCCAGCCCTTGGCGCGCCAGACCGAGAGCGGCTGGCTCGCGTCGATGCCGAAGAAGTTGAGCGCGCAGTCGCGCCGCTTGGGCGACAGCTTGGCGTTCGCGAACCAGCTCTCCGGAAATTCCCGGCGGCAGTCGGTCAGGTACTTGCCGCCGAACACGCCGAGGCGAAGCATTTCCTGCGGCGTGAGCTGCGGTCGGAACTCCGGGTCGAAATTCCGCCCGGTACCGGCAGTGAGCCGATAGCGGTAGCCCGTCTGCATCGTGTCGTTGACGGTGACGGTCCGCTGCCGCGTCCCGGGCTTTCCCGCCGTGATCTTGCGTCGCTTCGCCACGTCAGGCCGGATCGAGACCGAGCTTCTTCATCACCGGCACGGCGGTCTCCGACGTCAGGAACTTCGCGGCCCGCTCGAACATCGGCACCAACTCTTCCATCACTTCGCGCATGGCGGTCGAGGCAATAACGGTGATGTCGGCGGCACCGGCCGCGCTGACCATGATGCTCAACAAGGCCGCTGCGGCAACGGCGGCAGTCTTCGACCAGATCGGCATGGCTTCCTCCGGCTTTTTCTTCTCTGCGCGCAGTCTAGGACGCGCGTTACGCCACCTCCAGGCCGTGGCGCTTGATCACCGGCCGAGCGGTGGGCGAGGTGAGGAAGGTCGCGAGTGCCTTGGCGAGATCGGGCGCGGACGCAGCGGCGGAGATGCCGGCCGAGAACGTCGTCATCTTCTGCAGGTCGCCCGGCAGCGGCCCGACGATGTCGACGCCCGGCACCGGCATCAATTCGCTGATCTGTTGCAGCCCGATCTCGGCCTTGCCGCTCGCCAGCAGCACGCCGACCGGCGTGCCGGGATCGGGGAGCAGGGCGCGCGATTTCATCTCCTCGACGATGCCGAGCCGCGGGATCAGCACGTTCGCCGTATAGATGCCGCTCGCGCCGATCCGCGAATAGGAGACGGTCTTGGCGGCGAGCAGCGCACGCTTGAGCGCTTCGGGCGTGCTGATGTCCGGTTTGGGCGCACCCGCGCGCACCGCCACGCCGATGCCGGAGCTGGCGATGTCGACACGACTGCCCGCCTTGACCTTGCCGGCCTTGATGAGCGCTTCGACCGCCTCATCGGTGAGGACGAGCAGGTCGGCTTGTGCGCCGGCATTGATGTCGTCGATGATCAGCTTGGTCGAGCCGAAGATGGCGTTGAGTTTGGCGCCGTGCGCGCGTTCGAACTCGGGCGCAAGCTCGATGAGCGCCTCCTTGATGCCGTTCGTACAGCGGGCGGTGATTTCAGACGGCAAGGCGGATTCTCCCCTGTTTCGTTGTCATTACGTCAGATTTGGGGGGTGTTACTATAAATTCGACTCTGTAAACGCCGGTTTGTTGAATGTCCGCTTCGCTCCGGAAGCGACCGAATTGGATACATTGCCGCGAAACGACGCTACGTGCCATTAGCGGCCGTTCATCTGCTTATTCGATCACCTGGTCGGCCTGGAGGAGCACGCCCTGCGGCATGGCAAGGCCGAGAGCCTTGGCGGTCTTGAGGTTGATCACCATCTCCCATTTGGCCGGCTGCCAGAACGGAATATTGCCGGCCTTGGCGCCGTTGAGGATCTGCTGCACGTCGGCGGCCATTCGCTTGGCGAGTTCGCCCAGGTCTGGCGCATAGGCGACGAGCCCGCCCAGATCGACGTAGTCGCGGAACGGATACATGGCGGGCATTCGGTGTTTCGCGGCCAACCCGACGATTAGGGTCCGGTGTGCGAGGAAGTCGCCGCCCTGCGACACGAGTACGGCATCGATCTTCTCTCGCACCATCTCATCGAACACGCGGCTCAACCCGGCCTCCGTCACCTCGGCCAGCAACCTCTCGATGATCGGAACGCCCAAAGCCTCGACCTCCTGCCGCCGGCTCGTCACGAATGCGATCCTCGTCGCAGTCGGCACGATTTCTTTCAGGATTTGCAGGCGCTTTGCGTTCAGGCCGGCTCCCCCGTCCACACTGACGCCGGTGAGGTTGCCACCAGGGCGCGCGATGGTCGAGACCAACCCGACTGCGATCGGGTCGGTCGTGATGCCGACGATAGGGATCGTAGCAGTCGCTGTCGTGAGTGCTTTCACTAGGAGGTTTTGGTTGGCAACGATCAGTTCGGGCGCGCGGGTGACGACCTCGGCAGCGAGGCTTGCGTAGCGGCTGGTGTTGCCCTCAGCGGAATAGCGCTCGACGACGAGATTGGTACCTTCCGCGTAGCCGAGTTTGCGCAACTCTTCGTAGAACGTCTTTATCCAGAACACGCCGCCGGACTCCGAGAGCTTCGCGGCCGGGATGCCGGAATGGACGAAGGCGATGCGGCGGGATGGTTGCTGCGCACGCGCCGCCCGCGGCCATGCCGCGGCCGCGCCGCCAAGCCCAGCGAGAAAATTGCGCCGCTTCATGACCCAACCCACGTCCAGGGGAGCATACCAATGGCGATAACTATAGCACTCTGGAAGAGTCCGGGTGGCTGTTCAACCGTGGGAAATGACGCGATGGGTCATTCTCGACGCGCCCCGGTTGAGGCGGCAAGTCCACGGATGTCCGCTGTCCCCCGGTTGCGACCGAAATAGTGTCGCGATGGAACATGTCGCTCAGTGCCAAATGCAGAAGTCGGTACGCCAATTACTCGATCACCTCGCCGGCGCGGGCGGTGCCGGCACCAGACGCCGGCACGAACGCCGGACCAGACTGACTACTCCGCCTTGATTTTCGTCGCCTTGGTGAATTCCATCCATTTGGTTGAATCCTTTTTGATTGCCTCGGTCAGTTCGGCGGATGATTGCCACACCGGATCAAGGCCCATGATCGCCAGCTTTTCCTGTAATTCGGTATCTCGATAAACCGCAGCGAGCTCATCGCGCAAAAAATTTGTCACGTTCGCCGGCGTCCCAGCGGGTGCGAATAGCGCGAACCAGTTTGATATCACGAGTCCCGGGTAGGACGCCGAGATCGTAGGCACCCCCGGAGCGAGCCGCGAAGGAGCCGTTCCGGTGACACCGAGCGCGTTGAGCTTGCCGGATTTGACATGGCTCATTTCCAGCGGGATTGGACCGCAGAACATATTCACTGCGCTGGACAGTACCGCATTTAACGCGGGTGCTGCCCCGGGAAAGGGGACATGTGTCATCTCGATGCCAGCCTGTTGCTTAAGCATCTCGACGCAAAGATGAGCCGGTGACGCGATGCCGGCGGAGGCGAACGCGAGTGAGCCTGGATTGGCTTTCGCGGCCGCAACAAGATCAGCAAGCGAGCGTATGCCGGTCGACGCAGTCACGACCAGCAGATTTTCGGAGACGGCGACTGCGGCGATCGGAATCAGGTCGTGCTGGGAATCGTAGCGCGGTTTGAGCAACACAGGCGCCATCGTGATCGGCAGATCGACGGTAAAAAGGAGCGTGTAACCATCCGGCGGCGCCTTGACCACAACGTCCGTTCCAATGGTTCCCGTTGCGCCGGCTCTGTTTTCAACCACCACCGGTTGGTTCCAGCGATGCGTTAGCTTCTGAGCGTAAAGGCGCGCCAGAACGTCGGCCGGTCCACCTGCCGCCACCGGCACGATCAACCGGACTGGCCGCGTCGGAAAGGCCTGCGCCTTTGCAATCCGCGACGCTGCTGGCAGCGTGACGGCGCCGATGGTTAGATGCAGAAAGCTTCGGCGGGGAAGTTTCACCATGCCCTCCAGGCTTCGGAACGGTCGCATCCTATCGAACAGGAGCGCAGGATACCGAATTGGCGAGGGTCAACAAGCGAGGCGGCGGGAGTCTACGCCCCAAACGTCTTGCTCACGCGGCGTCGATGTACACCCGGCCGTTCTCGACAGTCGTGCGGTAAGTCTTAATCGGCACCATGCAGGGCGGCGACGCCACTTCGCCGGTTTTGATGTTGAACTGGCCGTTGTGGAAATTGCATTCGACAAGATCGCCGTCGACGAAGCCTTCCGAGAGCAGGCCAGGGCCGTGCGTGCACTGGTCGTCGGTGACGAAGAATTCGCCCTCGACGTTGAATACCGCGAGCGCAAGGTCTCCCGCCTCCACGCGCAGTGCGCTGCCGGGCGCGACGTCCGCGGCGGCGCAGAGATCGATGCGTTGGGGCGGAGTTGTCATGCGGGGCTCCTCGTTGACGCCGGCCGGATCGGAATGATACTTTGAACACACGCTGGAACGGCGTTCCGTATATCGGAACAAAGTGGATTCATAAATATCCCGCGCGGCGGGTCATGGTCAACGCCGGCAGAGTTCGCTCCCTGAACGCGCCTGAATGACCGGTCATACCATCGCCAATCTCAATCGAGCGGCGCCCGGAGGCATCGATGCTCAAGAGGGAACAGAACGATCTGTTGACGCAGACGGGCCCCGGCGCGGCCATGGGCCGGCTGTTCCGCAGCTACTGGTTTCCGGCGCTCTTGGCCGAGGAACTGCCCGAAAACGACTGCCCGCCAGTGCGGGTGAAGATGCTGTCGGAGCGGCTGATCGCCTTCCGTGACAGCGAGGGCCGTTATGGACTGATCGACGAGTTCTGCGCCCACCGCGGCGTCTCGCTCTGGTTCGGCCGCAATGAGGGTTGCGGGTTGCGCTGCCCCTATCACGGCTGGAAGTACGACGTGACCGGCCAGTGCGTCGAGGTGCCCTCCGAGCCGGTCGAGTCGGGCTTCTGCGAGAAGATCAAGCTCACCGCCTACCCGCTGGTCAAACGTGGCCCGGTGCTGTGGACCTATATGGGACCATCTGACCGGCAACCTCCGTTGCCGGAGTGGGAGTTCGCCACCGTGCCGGCCGAGCAATGCTTCATCTCCAAGCGGCTGCAGGAGTCGAACTGGCTGCAGGCGATGGAGGGCGGCATCGACTCGAGCCATGTGTCGTTCCTGCATCGCGGCGATCTCAGCACCGATCCGTTGTTCAAGGGCGCCAAGGGCAACCAGTACAATCTCTCCGACATGCAACCGCATTTCGAGGTGGTGGAAAGCACCGGCGGCCTCTACATCGGCGCCCGGCGCAATGCCGAGAACGGCAACTACTATTGGCGCATCACCCAGTGGGTCATGCCTTGCTTCACCATGATCCCGCCGCGTGGCGATCATCCGCTGCACGGGCATTTCTGGGTGCCGATCGACGACGAGAATTGCTGGGCCTGGAGCTACGACTTCCACCCGGTGCGCGCGCTGACCCAGCGCGAGGTCGACGCCATGCGGGACGGCGCGGGCGTGCATTGTAAGTATATCCCGGGCACCTACCGGCCGCTCGCCAACAAGGACAACGACTACCTGATGGATCGCGCGGCGCAGAAGTCCGGCAAGACCTTCAGCGGCATCGCGGGCTTCGCCATCCAGGATGCCTCCTTGCAGGAGAGCATGGGACCGGTCTGCGACCGCACCAAGGAGAATCTGGTCTCCACCGACAACGGCATCATCATGGCGCGCCATCGCCTGATGCGCTCGGCCAAGGCGCTGGTCGACAAGGGCGTCGTGCCGCCCGGCGTCGATCCGGCGCATCACCGCGTGCGCTCCGCCTCGGTGGTGCTGCCGCCCGGCCAGGCGTTCAAGGACGCCGCCCGCGAGGCGCTGGTGTCGCGGCCCGGCGTCGCGCAAACGACGGTGTGACGATGGAAAGCGAAAGCGCGCGGATGAGTTCCGCCGCCCAGGCACGCTTTCGCGTGGGTTATCCCAATTCCAAGCCGCGCGTGGTCAAGGTGGTGGCACTCGATGCGCCGAGCGAACGCGTGGTCAAGCGCGTGGCGGAGCGCGGCTGGCAACGGGCGACATTCTTCACCTCGCTGAAGTTCGATGGCGCACCGCGCGGCGGCGAAGGCTGGACCATGCAGGCCTGGCTCTCCGATCTCGCCGGCCGCACCAAGGCGCTGCTCGACGAGGTGGCGTCCGCCGATCTCGTCGTGATGGTGGCGAGCGCGGGGACCAACGCCCAGGCGGCCGCGGTGATCGGCGAGGCCTGCACGGCGCACAAGGTCATGACCACCGCGCTGGTCATCGGCAGCGAACATGCATCGGACGAGGTGCTGTCGAAGACGCTTGCGAGCCTGCGGCCCTATGCGTCGATGCTGGTGATCGCGACCGGCGACGACTACATCGACGAGATGCTGGCTGCGCTGCGTGCGTGACGGGTGTCGCTAACGCTTGCGGCCCCACACCTGCGCGACCGTGTACATGGTGAATGACGTGTCCGGTTGGCGCAGATGCGCCCGGCACGCGGCCAGCACCTGCGGGAATTCGGCATCCGTCAACAATCCGAGCCGCACCACGGTCGCGCGCAGCGATTCCACCGTCGCCGGCAGGTAATCCACCATCGGATCCGTCGACCGCACGCCGAGCAGGAACGGCCGGTACTGGACGTCCTGCAACCCGGATTTCCGTACCACCGAGTATAGGCGCCGCGCCAAGGTCAGGTCGGCGCCGACGCCGCTGAATGCTCCGAGCAGCGCCGCCTTCAATTTGTCCCACGCGGGGTGCTCCGGATAGCAATTGAGCGTCGTTCCGTCGGGCTCCTGCAGAGTAACCGTGCCGCCCGGCCGCGCCAGCCGGATCGCCTCGCGCAACAGGCGCTCCGGGTCGCCGGCCGTGCTCGCGACAAATCGCATATGGACGAGATCGAAGCTGTCGGCCGGCAAGTCCGAGCCGTAGGCATCGCCCTGCCGGAATTCGACGTTGGCCGGCGTGCGCGAGCGCGCGTGCTCGAGGAATTGCGCGTCCATATCAAGGCCGACCACGCGCCCGCTGCGGCCGACGCGTTCGCTCAACAGGCCGGTGATCCCGCCCGGACCGCAGCCGATGTCGAGGCACGACCAGCCTTCCGTCACGCCGATCAGGTCGAGCATCGTGCGCGTATCGGGCGCCATCGCCGCCGACTGCGTGTGAAGGCGCTCGATCTCGCCGGCGCGCCGCTCGATCGGGTAATGGCCGGAAAATTCGTTTGACACGAAGAAGCCTCCCTGCGTCGTCAAGCCCGGCAATGACAAGGATGGGTCTCGGTGGGTCAACCCGTGGCGCGCCCGCGATATCCCAGCCGCGCCGAGACCTGCTCCGCCGTCCTGATTACATGCGGGATCACGCCCGCGATGGCTTTCTTGCTGAGCCGCATCGTCGGCCCGGCAATGCCCACCGCCGCCACCACCGCACCGCTGTCGTCGCGGATCGGCGCCGCGACGCAGATCATGCCGAGTTCGCTCTCCTCGTCCTCGATCGCGCAGCCGCGCTGACGAACGAGGCCGAGCGCCTTGATGAATTTGTCCGCACTGGTGATGGTCTTTGGCGTGCGCGGCGGGAGCCCCGCCGCGATCACTCGCTCGATCGTCTCGGCCGGCTGGAACGCCAGGATTGCCTGTCCCTCGGCGGTGCAGTGCACCGGCTTGCGCACGCCGATGTCCGAGCGCATGCGGATCGCGTGCGTACCTTCGAGATTGTAGACGTACATGATCTCGCTGCCGTCGAGGATCGCGAGGTGGACGCTTTCGTTCACCTCCTCGCGCAGTTCGTAGAGGTAGGGCCGCGCCTCGTTGGAGACGTCCATGCGGCGGCGCACCAGCGCGCCCAGCCGGAACAGCGCGACGCCGAGGTGATACTTCCCGCTCTCCCGGTCCTGCTCCAGGAGACCCTCCGACACCAGCGTCGAGGCAAGCCGGTGCACGGTGCTCTTGGCGAGCCCCAGCCGCCGCGCCAGCGCGCTGATGCCGATCTCGACTTCGTCCTCGGAAAACGCCTTGAGCAGATGGATCGCGGTCGCGACCGACGACAGCCGCTCGCGCTCTTCGCCGCCCGCGCCCTCCAGGCGCGCGTCGGCCTTGCCGATTGCTCTGCGTTTTGCCATCAGAAACGGGGCATCTGCCGGTGTTCCGCCCTGCGGACCGTTGTTCCGATCTAGGCCGGCGGCTGACGGGGTGTCAATGTTGGGGAAACGGGCATGGCGAATGGCCGCAAGATCGTGATTGTCGGTGGTGGGCCGGCGGGCGTCGGCGCCGCGCTTGCGGCGAAGCAGCAGGACCCGGCAGCCGAGGTCGCGCTCATCTCCGACGAGCATTGCGAGCCCTACGAGAAACCGCCGCTCTCCAAGACCGTGCTGACCGGCAAGGCGTTGCCACATGACGCGCCGATCGCGGGACCGAGGGGCATCGCGGGCAGCGGCGCGATTCTGAAATCCGGGGTGCGGATCAAGGAGATCGATCGCCGCGCAAAGGCCGTTGTGGCCGAATCCGGCGAGCGCATCGGCTACGACGCGCTCGTACTTGCAACCGGCTCGTCCAATCGCGTGCTGCCGATGTTTCCGGTGGGCCAGAAAGGTATCCACTATCTGCGCACCCAATCGGAGGCGCTCGCTCTCAAGGCTGAACTGCACGGGGCGAAATCGCTGATCCTGATCGGCGGCGGCGTGGTTGGCCTGGAGATTGCGGCCTCGGCGGCCGAGCTTGGCGTCAAGGTCACGGTGATCGAGATTGCACCGCGGATTCTCGCGCGCGGGTGCGACGAGGAGACCGCCGCCATCATCCACGAGCGCCATCGCGCGCGCGGCGTCGACATCCGCACCGGCACTGCGGTTAGCGCAATGCAAGCGCGGCCCGATGGCGGGTTCGCGGTGGGAACGTCAGCGGGCGACACGATCGAAGCCGACCTGATCGTGGTGGGCGCCGGCGCCGTGCCGGACGATGCACTCGCGAAAGCGGCCGGGCTCGCCACGCAGGACGGCATCGTGGTGGACGATCACTGCCGCGCATCCGATCCGGCGATCTACGCAGCCGGCGACTGCACGCGCTTTCCGGGTCCGCACGGACCGGTGCGCATCGAGAACTGGCGCCATGCGCAGGAGCAGGGCGCAATCGCAGGCCGCAACGCGGCGGGCGGCGATGTGGCATACAACGTCGCGCCGTCGTTCTGGTCCGAGCAGTTCGACATGTATATCCAGGGCGTCGGCTGGCCGGTGCCGCAGCCGACCCAGCGCGTGCGGCGCGCAGTCGGTCCCAACGCGACGCTGCTGTTCGAACTCGATGGCGCGCAGATCGCCTACGCGATCGGTATCAACGCGCAGCGCGACATTGCGATGGCGCGCCGGTTGATCGAGCGCCGCGTGCCAATCGATGCCGGCGATCTTGCCGACCCTGCCAAGCCGCTCGCGCAGATGCTCAAGGCGAAGGCCTGAAATTCCAATCGAACCTGAGTGCGCACGGTCGGATGCGCCGGCGGTATTGCGTTGCGCTCGTCCGGAACCACCAAAACGCGGGTTCCATCACCCCTTTGTGAGGAACCGACGAAGTTAGCGCGCGTTTGCCTGTCATGACGATTTCAGGAGTGATCGCCATGTTGAACCCCAGAACGTCAGATCCCCGATACGATTATCCCCTACCGCCGCGCGCCGCGCTTCCCGAGCAGAACGACCGCATGATCATCGCCGGCGCTGTGGCGGTTCTGCTCGTGCTCGGCGTGATCGCGTACACGATGGGCGGCGAGCGGCTTCAGGCGGTCGTGAGCCCGGAGATTGAAACCACCGGCCGCAGCGAGCGCGCGCCGACGCCTCCGGCTATCCAGCCGACGCCTCCGGCTATTCAGATGCCGTCCATCCCGAGAACGACGCCGCCAGCCGTGCCGGAAGAGCCGCGGCCCTAGCAGGCATCGCCTGCTGCCTTCGACAGCCCCGCGGCAGCGGGGCTTTCTTTTTGGCCAATGGCATTTTCGAGCAATCGTCTCGCGGCGCTAGGCTCGCGCGCGATGCACTCGCCTCATGGAGACATGCATCTTGGAGACATGCATCTTCATGGGCGGTAGCAGCACAACATTGACCGGCGTGTGCGCCTCGGTACCCGCGGCAAATGCTTTCAGCGAGAACGCTGGTCCCAGCGTCGCACCGCATGCGCAGTAGACCAGCGGGTCGTCGTTGATGTTGTCCGGAAGGGTCCCGCAGTCATGGCCGCAGGCTGAGCAATAGATCGGTCGGGGCATGCCGGCCGAATAGCCGCAAACACTTTAACGAAGGGTTACCCGACGGCGTTCTGTCACATTTTGCGCGAGCGGCGTTCGCTGCCGCCTGGCGGCGGGGTGGCCTCGCGGGCGCCTGGCGAACATGCTAGGAATGCTGAGGAAACGGATTTGCGTATGACCGCGCCGCTCAAGAGCATCGACAACACGGCCACTTGCGCCGGATTGATGCACGACATCGGCCACCGCGCCAGGAGCGCCGCGCGCACGCTGGCCCTCGCGCCTACCGTGCAGAAGGACCGCGCGCTTGCCGCCATGGCGGGAGCGATCCGCGCGCACCGGTCCGCGATTTTGGCCGCGAACGCCGAAGACCTCGCCGAGGCCAGGGCGTCGGGCGCGACCGCGGCCTTTCTCGACCGTTTGGCGCTCGATGACAAACGCGTCACCGGCATGGCGGACGGCCTCGACGTGGTCCGCGCGCTGGCCGATCCGGTCGGCAAGGTCACGGAAAGTTGGACGCGGCCGAACGGAATGACCATCGAGCGCGTGCGCGTGCCGCTCGGCGTCATCGGCGTCATCTACGAGAGCCGGCCGAATGTTACCGCCGATGCCGGCGCTCTCTGCCTCAAGGCCGGCAACGCGGCGATCCTGCGCGGCGGTTCGGAGAGCCAGCGCTCGAACCAGGCGATCCACGCGGCGATGTCGGAAGGGCTCAAGGCGGCGGGCCTCCCCGGCCCCGCGATCCAGCTTGTGCCGACGCGCGATCGTGTCGCCGTCGGGCTGATGCTCGCGGGTCTCGACGGCGCCATTGATGTGATCGTGCCGCGCGGCGGCAAGAGTCTCGTCGCCCGTGTGCAGGCGGAAGCCCGGGTGCCGGTGTTCGCGCATCTGGAAGGCATCTGCCACGTCTACGTGGACAAGGCGGCTGCACTCGATATGGCGAAGGCGATCGTGCTCAACGCCAAGATGCGGCGCACCGGGGTCTGCGGCGCCACCGAAACGCTGCTGGTCGATCGCGCGGCGGAGTCGACGCATCTCAAGCCGCTCGTCGCCATGCTGCTCGATGCCGGCTGCGAAGTACGCGGCGATGACGCGACGCACGCGGTCGATCCGCGTGTGAAGCCGGCGAGCGAGCAGGACTGGTCGACCGAATATCTCGATGCCGTGATCTCCGCCAAAGTGGTCGACGGCGTCGACGGTGCGATCGCTCACATCGAACATTACGGCTCGCACCACACCGACTCGATCGTCACCGCGGATGCGGCGGCGGCGGAGAAATTCCTGCGCGAAGTCGATTCCGCAATCGTCCTGCACAATGCCTCGACGCAGTTCGCCGACGGCGGCGAGTTCGGCTTCGGTGCCGAGATCGGCATCGCCACCGGCCGCTTCCATGCGCGCGGGCCGGTCGGCGTCGAGCAACTCACCAGCTTCAAATACCGCGTCCGCGGGTCGGGGCAGATCAGACCGTGAATCCTCAGTTGTCGTCCCCGCGCAAGCGGGGACCCGTCGCACCACCAACGCAGATTGCACGGTGGGTCTCCGCTTGCGCGGGGACGACAGTAGTCCGACGCGCCTGATGGTCCGCCTTCCTCCCCACGCGCCCGGTATGCGGATCGGCCTGTTCGGCGGTACGTTCGATCCGCCGCACGCGGCGCATCGCGCAGCCTGCCTGATCGCGCTCAACCGGCTTGGTCTCGACCGGGTGTGGTGGATGGTGACGCCGGGCAATCCGCTCAAGGACACCCGCGGGTTAGCGCCGCTCAAGGACCGCATCCGCGCGGCGCGCGCGCTGGCGTGTCATCCGCGCATCAACGTGACCGGCATCGAGGCCGATATCGGTACGCGTTACACCTATCAGACCTTGCGCTATCTGCGCCGCCACTGCCCCGGCGTGCGGTTCGTCTGGATCATGGGTGCCGACAACCTGCGCAGCTTCCATCGCTGGCAGAATTGGCAGGGGATCGCCGCCATGCTGCCGATGGCGATCATCGATCGCCTCGGGCCAAGCCTCTATGCGGCGGCCAGCACCGCCGGTCAGGCGCTGGCGCGATCGCGCATTCCCGAGACGTCCGCTCGCTCCCTGGCGAAGCGTCGCCCGCCGGCCTGGGTCTACCTGCACGGCCTCAAGTCGCCGCTCTCCTCGACGGCGTTGCGGGCGCTCCGGAGACGGTCATAAATCCGATGCCAAAGCGCAACAGTATGCAGACTTCACGAGTTGGATCGGTTGAAACCATTAACCCACCGTGCCTATCTTACGTCTGTGCCGCGTCGCCGGACGCGGCAGAGTTGTGAAAGGAAGCTTTTAGAGAAAGCGAAAGGAAAGGGCCCCTGCCAACACTTGCAGTCTCCCGGGGCGGCGCACGCCGTGCCCCTGAAAAGATCTCCAAGGTGCGTCCTGACGCGCAGGAGATTCACCGACTGGTCCTCGCGAGCCTCGACGATATGAAGGCCGAGGATACCGTCTCAATCGATCTCATCGGCAAATCGACGATCGCTGACACCATGGTGGTGACCTCTGGCAGGTCGAACCGCCATGTGGGTGCGGTCGCGGATCGCGTTGTGGAGGTCCTCGGCAAGGCCGGCGTGACCGGGCTGCGGGTCGAGGGCATGCCGCACTGCGACTGGGCGCTGATCGACGCCGGTGATGTCATCGTCCACGTTTTCCGGCCGGAGGTGCGGGCGTTCTACGGCCTGGAGAAGATGTGGGCGTCGCCGGTCGCGAGCCGGACGGCGCGTCAGCTAGACGGGGTGAGCGGCAGTCACTTGCCCCAAATTGGGGGGTGACGAAACCTGCCGTTGCGGTACGCTGCTACTTGATGCGTATCGTGGTCGCCGCCGTCGGCCGGATGAAGCAGGGTCCCGAACGGGAACTCGCGGAGCGTTTTCGCAAACGCGCCGCCGCATCGGGCCGCAGCGCGGGCCTGCAGGACTTCGACATCATCGAGATCAAGGAGAGCCGCGCCGGCGACGCTCAGCGGCGAATGCTGGAAGAATCGATCGCCATCGCGAATATCATTCCCGAGAAGGCGGTCACCGTGATCTTGGATGGGCGCGGCGAGGATATGACCAGCGCTTCGTTCGCCGGGCGCCTGCAGGGTTGGCGGTCGGAGGATCGGCCGTCCGTGGTCTTCATCATCGGCGGGGCCGATGGGCTTGCCACCAGTCTGCGGCAGAATGCCCATCTTCGGCTCGCCTTCGGGTCGGCGACCTGGCCGCACCAGCTCGCGCGAATCATGCTGCTGGAGCAGCTCTACCGGGCGGTCACCATCCTGTCAGGGCACCCTTATCATCGGGAATGATTCCTCCGGGTGGAGCGCAGATTTGCGGAATTCAGGGGCCTTTGGGCGTTTCGGGCTTGCCCTGTGGGGCGTCGTGCCGGTTCTTAGTCTTAATCCCGCGCGAATCCTGTTGCCCTATTGCGGCTGTGGGCCAGCGCTCCCTAGATAGGTTTTGATGGACCAGGTGCCATTGCCCAGTCTCGCGGTTCTGCGGCCGATGATCGCGGCGGTTGCCGGTTCGGTGTTGCTCGGGCTGATGGCCGCTTCGGCGCAGACGCCAAGGCCCGCGCCGCCGCAGATCCGTCCTCCGGCTTCGCCCAGTCTCGAAGGCTTGCAGCAGCGCGAGAAGGAACTCGAGGCGCTGCGCACCGAGCAAAAACGGGCGCTGGACAACGAGGCCAAACTCAAGCGCGAAATCGAAGCGATCGGCGACGATCGGCGCAAGTTCAATCAGCAGCTCATCGAGACGGCGGCACGGGTGACCGCGGTCGAGGAGCGTATTGCCAAGACGCAGGAGCGGCTCGTTCTCTACGACGAGAGCGCAGAGGGATTGCGCAAGTCGCTGGAGGAGCGCCGCCAGGTGATCGCCGAGGTGCTGGCCGCGTTGCAGCGAATTGGCCGCAACGCACCGCCAGCGCTGATGATGCCGGCGGAAGACGCCCTGCAGTCGGTCCGCTCCGCCATGATGCTGGGTGCGGTGCTACCCGAGATGCGGCACCAGACCGAATCGCTCGCCAACGATCTCGGCGAGCTCGTCCAGCTTCGCAAGCAGATCGCCGACGAGCGCGGCAAGCTCGCGCGCGACCTGTTCGTGCTGGCCGACGATCGCCAGCGGCTCTCGCTGCTGATCGAGGAGCGGCAGAAGAAGCAGACGGATGTGGAGAAGGCGCTGGCCGACGAGCGCCAGCGCGCCGTCGCGCTCGCGCGGCAGGCCGCCGACGTCAAGGATTTGATCGCCAAGCTCGAACAGGGCTTGGATTCGGTCGCGCGCGCATCCCGGGCGGCGCGGTTGGGCGACGACAAGAAGGCGCTCGCCCTGCGACCTGATCTCGCAGCCCTCAAGGATCCCGGACGGCTGACACCGGCGGTGGCGTTCGTCTCCGCCAAGGGAATGCTGCCGCTGCCGGTAAATGGGGCGCGAATCAAGGAATTCGGGGCTCCGGACGGTACGGGAGGGACCGAAAAGGGCCTCTCGCTCGCCGCCCGGCCCGGCAGCCAGATCACGGCTCCGTGTGATGGCTGGGTGGTATATTCCGGAACCTTCCGCAATTATGGCCAACTCTTGATCCTGAATGCGGGTGGCGGGTATCATGTGTTGCTCGCCGGGATGGAACGGGCATCCGTTGATTTGGGGCAGTTCGTAGTGACGGGAGAGCCCGTCGCGGTGATGGGTGGCGGCGCAGAGTCGGCCGTCGCTCTCATGCTAGGTAACAGCCAGCCGGTGCTGTACGTCGAGTTCCGCAAAGACGGGATACCCGTCGATCCAGGCCCATGGTGGGCCGCAAGTGAAGGCGAGAAGGTTCGCGGATGATGCGCAAGACGACACTCATACTCCTCGGTGCGGCGGCAGGCGTAGCCCTGACGCTAGTCTCAACCCAGCCGCGAATCGTATTCAACGGCACGAGCGCGAAAGCGGCCGCCGCCGATACCTATCGGCAGCTCAGCCTGTTCGGAGACGTGTTCGAGCGCGTGCGCGCCGACTACGTCGAAAAGCCCGACGACTCCAAGCTGGTCGAATCGGCCATCAACGGCATGTTGACCGGGCTCGATCCGCATTCCAGCTACATGGACTCCAAGAGCTTCCGCGACATGCAGATCCAGACGCGCGGTGAGTTCGGCGGCCTCGGCATCGAGGTCACCATGGAGGACGGCCTGATCAAGGTCGTGGCGCCGATCGACGAGACGCCCGCCGCCAAGGCCGGCGTGATGGCGAACGACATCATCACCCATCTCGACGACGAGCCGGTGCAGGGTCTCACCCTCAACCAGGCGGTCGAGAAGATGCGCGGCCCGGTGAACACCAAGATCAAGCTCAAGATCATGCGCAAGGGCCAGGACAAGCCGGTCGAGGTCGCCATCACCCGCGACGTGATCCGGGTGCGTTCGGTGCGCTCGCGGCTCGATACCGACGACGTCGGCGTCATCCGGCTGACCCAGTTCAACGAGCAGACCACGGAAGGCCTGAAGAAGGCGATCGCCGACCTCTCGACGCAGGCCGGCGACAAGCTCAAGGGCTTCGTCATCGACATCCGCAACAATCCGGGCGGCTTGCTCGATCAGGCGATCTCGGTCTCCGACGCGTTCCTCGAGAAGGGCGAAATCGTCTCGACCCGCGGCCGCAACGCCGAGGAGACGCAACGCTTCAACGCCCGCGCCGGCGACCTCACCAAGAGCAAGCCGGTGATCATCCTGATCAACGGCGGCTCGGCCTCGGCCTCCGAGATCGTGGCCGGCGCACTGCAGGATCACCGCCGCGCCACCATCATCGGCACGCGTTCCTTCGGTAAGGGCTCGGTGCAGACGATCATTCCGCTCGGCTCCGGCAACGGCGCGCTGCGGCTGACCACGGCACGCTACTTCACGCCGTCCGGCCGCTCGATCCAGGCCAAGGGCATCGTGCCGGATATCGAAGTGCTGCAGGAGGTGCCGGACGAGCTCAAGTCGCGCACCGACACGAAAGGCGAGGCTTCGCTGCGCGGCCATCTCAAGGCCGAAGGCGACGAGCAGACCGGCTCGCAGTCCTACATCCCGCCGGATCCGAAGGACGACAAGGCGCTCAACACCGCGCTTGAGTTGATCCGCGGCACGCAGAAGAACTCGGCCTATCCGCCGAATCCGAAGACCGCCGTTCCGAACTAAGGGCGGCTGCTGCGGACGAATTTGCAAGGGCGGCCCTCGGGCCGCCCTTGTTGCATTTGGAGCATCCGCTTCGGCGAACGATCGAATGATCGTGCTATCCTCCGCCGGCCAAATCGGATGAATCCCGATGGATACTGTCGAGGCGATTCACGCGCGGCGTTCGATTCGCGACTACGAAGTGCGCAACGTCGATCGCGGCCTGATCGAAGACATCCTATGGGACGCCGCGCAGGCACCGACGGCGCTGAGCGTCGATGAGCCGTTTGTCTTCGTGGTCATCGAAGGCGCCGATCGCATCGCGGAGTACGGCGCACTGGCGCTGCAATACGCCAGGGAGCACCGCCAACCGGGGCCAGGCAACGATTGGATGGACCGGCCGGGCTTTTCGGTTTTCTTCAATGCTCCGCTCGTCGTCGTGATCTGCGGCTTCGACGACGGTTGCGGTCAGGCGATCCAGGATTGCAATCGCGCGGGTCAGAACCTGATGCTCTCGGCGCATGCGCGGGGCCTGGGCACATGCTGGGTCGGGTCGCCCATGCAATGGCTTCGCGATCCGGCTACGTGGGCAAGCCTCGGCGTTCCCGAGCGCTACGATCCCTTCGCCGCGATCACGCTGGGCTATCCATCAGATGCCGCGAAGGGCACATCGCGCGCGCGGCCCAAGGTCGTCTGGAAGTCGTGACGATTGTGAGGTCGGCTCCGCCGCGGGCGGCGCGAGTCGGACCTTTCCGCGATGTCTGCTATCAGATCGCAATCAGGTGCCGGGCGCGAGCCGCCGGTAGGTTGAATCCGATCCGGATGTGACCGGTCGGACGGTTGGTGCTCATTTTGGAAATGCCTTTGTGATCGCAGCGCTTGCCCATCTCTCCAGGCTCGGCCGCGGCGGCTTCGTGTTCGCGCGCGAGGGTGTGTTCGCGCTGGTCGACACGGCGCGGCTGCCGGTTCCGGCGCGGGCGGCGGTCCGCGCGGCGCGCGTGATCGAGCGGCCGGCGAACGCCGTGGCGGCCAACCGGCTGGCGGCTGCGCTTACCCGGCTGGGGCCGACCTACGTCAAGCTCGGCCAGTTTCTCGCCACGCGCCCCGACGTGGTCGGGATCGTGCTCGCGCGCGATCTTGAATCGCTGCAGGACAAGATGGCGCCGTTCCCGCAGGCCGAGGCCGAGCGCACGGTCGAGACGGCCCTCGGCGGTCCGCTGAAGCAGTTCTATGCCGCGTTCGGCCCGCCGGTCGCCGCCGCCTCGATCGCGCAGGTGCATCGCGCCGAGGTCGAGACCGCCGCCGGACCCCGGGCCGTGGCCGTGAAGGTGCTGCGTCCCGATGTCGAACGGCGCTTCAAGGTCGACCTCGATGCCTTCGTGTTCGCGGCGCGCAATGCCGAGAAGCTCAACGCCGAGGCGCGCCGCCTGCGGCTGATCGAAGTGGTCGAGACGCTGCGCCGTACCGTCGCGATCGAGATGGACCTGCGGCTCGAGGCGGCCGCGCTCTCCGAGATGGCGGAGAACACCAAGGACGATCCCGATTTCCGCGTGCCGGCGGTGGACTGGGACCGCACCGCGCGCGAGGTGCTGACCTTGGAATGGATCGAGGGGACGCCGCTGCACGACCGCGCGCGGCTCGAGGCCAAGGGCTTCGATCTCAAGAGCCTCGGGCGCGCCGTGATCCAGACGTTCCTGCGGCACGCGCTGCGCGACGGCTTCTTCCACGCCGACATGCATCCCGGGAATCTGTTCGTCGACGACGCGGGTCTCCTGGTCGCGGTCGACTTCGGCATCATGGGCCGGCTCCAGCCCAAGGAACGGCTGTTCCTTGCGGAAATCCTCTACGGCTTCATCACCCGCGACTACTACCGGACCGCGGAAGTGCATTTCGAAGCGGGCTACGTCCCACGGCAACATTCGGTCGCCGACTTCGCGCAGGCGATCCGCGCCATCGGCGAGCCGATCCACAACCGCGCGGCCGAAGACATTTCGATGGCGAAGCTGCTGATGCTGCTGTTCGAGGTGACGTCGCTGTTCGATATGCGCACGCGGCCGGAACTGCTGCTGCTGCAGAAGACCATGGTGGTGGTCGAAGGTGTCGCCCGCGCGCTCGATCCCAAACTCGACATGTGGTCGGTGGCCGAGCCGGTGGTGCGCGAATGGATCGAGCGACATCTTGGTCCGGCGGGTCGGGTCGAAGGGGCGGTCGAGGGAGTGGGCGATGTCGGGCGGTTCCTCGCCGGCGTCCCGTCGCTGCTGGCGCGCGCCGGAACGCTGGTCGAGCAGATCGATGCCGCCACCCGGGACGGCCTGGTGCTGGCGCCCGAAACGGTTCAGGCGATCGGCCGTGCCGAGGCGCGCCGCAACCGCTGGACCGCGGGGGCGCTCTGGCTCATCGCCGGCATCCTGGCACTCATGCTCTGGACGATGATCTGATTGCATTGATTGCAATGCAATCACCGGCTAAGGTCGGGCCGAAAGAGGCGATCCATGGCCAGCCTGACCATCCGCCAGCTCGACGACGCCACCAAGGCGCGCCTGCGCCTGCGGGCGGCGCAGAACGGCCGTTCGATGGAGGACGAGGCGCGCACCATCCTGCGCGAGATCGCGTCGGGCGGTGAAACGCGCACGCGCGGCGCCGCGAAGGAGCCGCGCAAGGTGAAGATCGCGCCCGTAGCCGTTGCGGTGGATGTTGCGCCCGGCACTCGGCCGGACGCGCCGGCCGAAGCCGGCACCGCACGCGTGCTGCTCATCATCGGCGGCGGTATCGCAGCCTACAAGTCGCTCGATCTCATCCGCCGGCTGAAGGAACGCGGCTTCGGCGTCCGCTGCATCCTGACGGCTGCCGCGCAGCAGTTCGTCACGCCGCTCGCGGCTGGCGCGCTGTCCGGCGAACGCGTCTTCACCGATCTGTTCGATGCCGCGACCGAGTTCGATGTCGGCCATATCCGGCTCGCGCGCGAAGCCGATCTGATCGTCGTAGCGCCCGCCACTGCGGACCTGATAGCCAAGATGGCGGGCGGCCATGCGGACGATCTCGCCTCGGCGGTACTGCTGGCCACCGATCGCCCGGTGCTGATCGCGCCGGCCATGAATCCGCGCATGTGGAGCCACCCGGCGACGCGGCGCAATCTGGCGCAGCTGATCGAGGACGGCGTCGCGCTGGTCGGCCCGAACGCGGGCGAGATGGCGGAGAGCGGGGAGGCCGGCGTGGGCCGCATGGCAGAGCCGCTTGAGATCGTGACCGCGGCTGAGCCGTTCCTCGGCGAGACACACGGTGACGTGCCGCTCAAGGGCACGCGCGTGCTGATCACGTCCGGTCCGACGCATGAGCCGATCGATCCGGTGCGCTATATTGCCAACCGTTCGTCCGGCAAGCAGGGCCATGCCATCGCGGCCGCAGCCGCGGCGGCCGGCGCCAATGTTACGCTGGTGTCGGGGCCGGTGAGTGTGCCGGATCCGGCTGGCGTCAAGGTGGTGAAGGTCGAGAGTGCGCGCGAGATGCTCGACGCCGTGACCAAAGCGCTGCCCGCGGATGTGGCGGTGTTCGCCGCCGCGGTCGCCGATTGGCGCGTGGATCGTCCGAACGCCGGCAAGATCAAGAAGCAGGACGGCGGCGCGCCGAAACTCGGCTTGGTCGAAAATCCCGACATCCTCGCGACCATCGCGCACCGCAAATCCGGGCGGCCGAAGCTGGTGATTGGATTCGCCGCCGAGACCGACCAACTGATTGCGCATGCCAAGGCGAAGCTCGCCCGCAAGGGCTGCGACTGGATCGTCGCGAACGATGTGTCGGCCGATTCCGGCGTCATGGGCGGCGACCGCAATACGGTTCACATCGTGACGGCGGACGGCGTCGAATCCTGGCCGCCGCAATCGAAAGGCGACGTCGCGCGGACGCTGATTGCCCGCATCGCGACTGCGCTGGGACGGGACGCGACATGAGCGCGATCACGCTGCGCGTGATGCGCCTGCCGCATGGCGCCGGCCTGCCGCTGCCGGCCTATCAGAGCGAACTCGCCGCCGGGCTCGATCTCATCGCGGCGGTCCCGGCCGATGCCCCGGTCGCCCTCGCGCCCGGCGAGCGCGCGGCGATCCCGACCGGAATCTGCATCGCCTTGCCGCCGGGGAGCGAAGGGCAGGTACGCCCGCGGTCCGGCCTCGCGCTGCGACATGGCGTCACCGTGCTCAATGCGCCGGGCACGATCGACGCGGATTATCGCGGCGAGATCCAGGTCGTCCTCATTAATCACGGTAACAGGTTGTTCACAGTTGAACGCGGGTTGCGGATTGCGCAATTAGTGGTCGCGGCTACAATGCAAGCAGTAATTTGCGAGGTTGCAAGTCTCGATGAAACCCCGCGAGGGGCAGGGGCGTTTGGGTCCACAGGCACGGGGGCGGAAAGCTGATGAACAGGCTGGACGGTGAGCTATAAGGTATTATGATACCTGTATCGCTTGCGCCTTACCGGTCTTCCCCGCTCATCACCTCGCAGACTTTCATGCCGCTTCTGCCTCGCAAAGGCATTTTGGCCATCGCTGCGGTGATCGACATCGCGCTCAATGCGCGCGGGCGACCCGTCGCCGCTAAAGCATTGGCCAATCGGCACCATCTGCCGCCTCGCCACCTTGAACCGGTGCTTCAGGCATTGGTCCGCCACGGTATTCTGAGGGGAATTCGAGGTCCGCGCGGCGGCTACGAACTTGCGCGCGACCAGCGCCGGATCACCGCCGACGACATCTTGCGCGCGGCCGGTACCGTCGACGAGCAGGGCGACGCGCGCCCGGTCGATTCGGCCCTGCTCAGCAAGGTGGTGATCCCCGCGCTTGCCCAGGCCGAGCAGGCGTTCTCGAACGCGCTCTCGCGAATCAATATCGAAGAACTGGCGCACTCGGCCGAAGGTTTGCGCAAATCGGGCGCCTGACGTCCGGCAGGTCTGATCTGCACGGCCCGCGCGGCTCGATCGCGCTCACCCCGCCTTGCGGCTCTCCTTCATGCTGTCCCACCACGGACATACGCCGGGCATGAGATGGTAGTTGCCCTCGATCACCTGCACTGGCTTGCGCTGGCCGTTCTCGGCCGCCTCGATGCAGAGTCGCCGGGACTCTTCCTTCTTTTCCGCCGACATCCAGCGGCGTTCGTGGCCCCAGAAGCTCGGGCCGAACTTGCGCTCGAACGGCTTCCAGGTGGTGTCGTCGATCACCTGCCCGCCCCAGCCGTATTCCACCAGAAAACCCGATGGGTTCCAGGTGTAGAAGGACGTGACGTAGTCGCCTGAATGGCGCCCGAGCGTGACGCCGATCTTTTCAGGATCGATGAGGGCGAGATCGTAGCCCTGGCCGACGTCGTCGAAGCTGAACAGCTCCACCATCATGTGGTGGACCATGTTGATGCCGCTCTCGACGAACGCGATCGAGTGATGCCGCGAATTGACGTGAAAGAAATACGCCGGAAACGGCCGCGTCCAGTAGTCGCTGAGCCTGAACTCCAGGACGTCCTGATAAAACGACATCACGTCGGCGATCCGCTCGAAGTGCATCACCACGTGACCCATGCCGAGCGGCCCGGTACGGAAACCCGAAATATTGCGCCCTGGCTTGAACGGATCGTTCGCGGTCTGCGCGCCGTGGAATATCTCGAGCCGGTTGCCGGCGGGATCGTTGAGAACGATCAGGTCGGTGACGCAACGCTCGTCCGCGAGCGCCCGCGAACCGCGCGCCACCTTCGTGCCGCTGGCTTCGATGCGTGCCGCAATCGCGTCAAGCGCCGCGACGTCCGCGGTCTCCCAGCCGAAGAACCCGATCCCTTGGCCGCCGTCGGCATCGACCACGAGGCGCTGCTTGCGGTCGTCCATGCGGAAGGCGAGGCTCGAGCGGCTCTTGTCGATCCGCTGCATGCCGAGGAAGTTCTGCGCGTAGCTGTTCCAGTCGTTGAGGTCCTTGGCGCGGACGCCGATATAGCCCAAGCCTTCAATGCCCATGTTGGTCCTCGTGCGACGCCGCAAGATTCCGGCGACCCGCATTGGAGCAATGGCAGAATGGCATTGCAAGCGACCGCTCCGGCGCTGGTTATGCGCAGAGCGCGCGCGGCCCGCCCCGATCGATCGGCGCCGCGACAAGTTAGCTTTCGTCCTTCGGCCACCTTTCTCCGCAGAATTCAAAAAACAATTTATCTTCAATATCTTACAAGCGTCGCCTTGGACCTTTGGCCTAAGACGACATGCTCAAAGACGGCGCCCGCCGCCCGCAATTAGTTTGCGGCGGGGCAGTAGCGAGCGTTCAGCGCTCCATCGGGGCTGTCCCGTCAACAAAGCGAACGGGAAGGACCGACGCCCATGACTGCCATCACCGCCTCATTCGATCGCCAGAGCGGGGCGATGACATCCGAAGAACGGATGGTCATCTTCGCCTCGTCGCTCGGCACCGTATTCGAGTGGTACGATTTCTACATCTACGGAACGCTGGCGCCGATCCTGGCCGCGCAATTCTTCGCAGGCGTCAATCCGTCGTCCGCGTTCATTTTCACCCTGCTGGCGTTCGCCGCCGGATTCGCGGTGCGCCCATTCGGTGCGCTGTTCTTCGGCCGGCTCGGCGACATGATCGGCCGCAAGTACACCTTCCTCATCACCATGACGCTGATGGGCCTTGGCACCTTCTGTATCGGGCTGTTGCCGAACTATGCGAGCTGGGGCATCGCGGCGCCGATCACGCTGATCGCGTTGCGTCTATTCCAGGGCCTCGCGCTCGGTGGCGAATACGGCGGCGCCGCTATCTACGTCGCCGAACATGCACCGAAGAACAAGCGTGGCTTCTACACCTCGTGGATCCAGACAACCGCGACGGTTGGCCTGTTCGTCGCGCTCCTGGTGGTCCTCGGCATCCGGACCTGGATGGGCGAGCCGGCCTTCGCCGGCAACGGCTCCCTGAGCGACGGCTGGCGCATTCCGTTCCTGCTCTCGGCGATCCTGCTGGCAGTCTCGATCTGGATCCGGCTGCGACTCAACGAGTCGCCGCTGTTCCTGCGCATGAAGGAAGAGGGCAAGCTGTCGAAGCGGCCGCTCACCGAAGCCTTCGGTCAATGGAAGCACCTGAAGATCGCGATCCTCGCGCTGCTCGGTGCCACGGCCGGCGAAGCGGTGGTGTGGTACGGCGGCCAGTTCTACGCGCTGTTCTTCCTCACGCAGACGCTGAAGGTGCCGGCGGTCAACGCACAGATCATGATCGCGGTCGCGCTCCTGATCGGTACGCCGTGCTTCATCCTGTTCGGATGGCTGTCCGACAAGATCGGCCGCAAGCCGATCATTCTCGCCGGCTTCCTGCTGGCGGCACTGACCTACTTCCCGATCTTCAAGGCGATCACCCACTTCGCCAACCCGGCGCTGGAAGCGGCACTCGCGTCCTCGCCGGTAACCGTGGTCGCCGATCCGAGCGAGTGCTCGTTCCAGCTGAAGCTGACCGGAACGGAGTCGTTCACGACCACTTGCGACATCGCGAAATCCGCGCTGGTCGCGCGCTCGGTGAACTACGAGAACGAGGCGGCGCCGAAAGGCACTCCCGCGGTCGTCAAGGTCGGCGCGCAGGAGATTCCGGCCAACACGCCGAACTTCACGCAGGCGCTCAGCCAGGCCATCACGCAGCACGGCTACCCGGGCGTGGCGGACACCAGCAAGATCAACTACCCGATGACGGTGCTCCTGCTCACCATCTTGGTGGTCTACGTGACGCTCGTTTACGCGCCTATTGCTGCGTGGCTGGTCGAGCTCTTCCCGACGCGGATCAGGTACAGCGGTCTGTCGCTGCCCTATCACATCGGTAACGGCTGGTTCGGCGGCTTCCTGCCGGCGACCGCGTTCGCCATCGTGGCGGCAACCGGCAACATCTATTCGGGACTGTGGTACCCGATCGTGATCGCCTGCATGAGTCTCGTCATTGGCTTCCTGTTCCTGCCGGAAACCAAGGACGTCGATATCACCCACTGACGCTTCGACGCGAGGCGGCCGCAGGCCGCCTCGCCTTCCGCCCTAAATTTGTAAGACCACGCCGGGAACTTTTCGCCGCTCCCGGCGTCAACGTGGTCGGAACGCGTTGCGCCGATCGGCGGTTGCCAGTCCTCCACTCCTTCCCGCAGGCCACGAACCATGCCTCATCGCCAACGGCCCGCCCCCGGTGTGCCGAAAAAGAGCGCGATCCGGCGGGCATCAGCCGTGAGCTACCAGGCCCTGGAAAATCGCCGGGCGGCGCTGCTGGCGAGATTGTCTATTCTCGCCGAGCGCTGCCGGGATAAGTCCGTGGTCAAGAACGCCAAGCTTCTTCTCAACGACCGATTCCGTGCGGCCAAGCTCGTACAGCGGGCGGCGGTCCTCGAGGCGGCGGGCTGGCTGATCGATTTGATCGAGCTCAACCTGCCGCTGCTGTAGCCAGCGCCTATCCGGTCGAGCTCGTTCCGCGCCAAGGGACGCCGTGCGGCACATGCCGTCATTGCGAGGAGTGAAGCGACGAAGCAATCCAGCCGATCCTAAGCCTGGATTGCTTCGCTTTGCTCGCAATGACGCCACTGGGGCCCCGTTTCCGCGGCGACGAACGGAGAGCGTGTCGGATACGCGGCTACTTGCCGAGATGCTTGTCGAAGAAGCGCGCGATCTCGCCGAAGGCCTCCTTGGTCTCGGGCGCGCCGACATCGCGGTAGTACTGAGCGTGCGACTGGCCTTCGAATACCTGGAGCACGGCCTCGACTCCGGACTGACGCAACCTGCGATGCACCCGCACGGTGCTGCTGAGCAGGAGGTCGCGCGTGCCGCTGGTCAGAATGGTGGGCGGGAAGCCGTGCATGTCGCCGTAGAGGGGCGATAGCGCCGGATCCTTGAGGTCGTGGCCATTGGCGTAGAGCGCGGCGCGCTTATCGCAGCTCGAATCGGGCGCCACCAGGACGTTGTCGAGCATTGCGTTGGTGCGGAAGGTGTCGCCCGTGTTGGTCAGGTCGGACATCGGCGTGCCCGGCGCAATCGCTCCCGGCAGCGGCATGTTGTATTGCTTGGCGCGCAGCACCATCGCCAGCGTCAACGCGCCGCCGGCCGACGAGCCGAAGATCGCCATGTTCTTCGCATCCGCCATCCTGGTCGCGGCCTTCCACACCATCATCGCGTCGTCGATCGCTGCCGGGTAGGGATGGTCGGGCGGCATGCGATAGTCGACCGAGATCACCTTGAAGTGCCCGAAGCCCGCCATGAAGATCGCTTCGCCGGTTCCCGATTCACCCGGGAAGCTCACGTAACAGCCGCCGTGCACGTGGATGAGCAGCCGGTTGCGATTCTCCGGTGCAACGACTTGCGGCGTCACCATGTGGACCTTGACGCCGTCGATGACGCCCGGCTCGACCTTGACGTGCAGGGCTTCGCGCAGCGCCGGAAGGACGCGCATCGCGGCCTCGGCGCCGGCTTTCACCTGCGCTCTCCATTCGTCCGCGGTCTTCGGGATCACATTCCAGGACGGGGTCAGCGGTGCCCCGATCAGCTTTTGCATCTGCGGGCTGACGGTGTCCGGCACTGGAATCGAGCGGGCCGGCAGCTCGCGCGCCCCCGGCACGGGTGTCTGCGCGCCGGCCGGCATCGCGGCGAGGAAGAACGGCGACAGCAGCACCCGTGAGATTCGAACCGTGCGATGCACGGGCGAGCCACTTGTCCAGGGAAGCAGGCTGACGATCGACCGGCACGGCGCTCTCCCTGACGACCTTGGTGGGCCACCGCTTGGGGTCGCGGCGGCAGACCGGCGAGGCGCCTGCGTTGGCTATGCGTGCACCTTCGCCTGTTTCTCGATCTGCGCCTTCAGCTTTGGATAGACCTTGTAGGCGTTGCCTTCGAAAATCTTCGCCTTGTCCGCGGCCGAGAGGCCGGTTGCGTTGTCGACATAGCGCTTGGTGTCGTCGAAATAGTGCCCGCTCTTCGGGTCGATGCCCTTCACGGCGCCCACCATCTCGGACGCGAACAGGATGTTGTCGGCCGGCACCACCTTGGCGAGCAGGTCGATGCCCGGCTGATGATAGACGCAGGTATCGAAGAAGATGTTGTTGGCCATGATCTGGTCGAGCTCGGGCCGGTTGTTGTTGAGCGCGATGCCACGGAAGCGGCCCCAATGGAACGGCACCGCGCCGCCGCCGTGCGGGATGATGAGCTTGAGCTTGGGGAAATCCTTGAACAGGTCCGACAGGATGATCTGCATGAACACCATGGTGTCGGCGTTGAGATAGTACGAACCGGTGGTGTGCTGCGCGGGATTGCAGCAGCCCGAGACGTGGATCATCGCCGGCACGTCGAGCTCGATCATCTTTTCGTAGAACGGGTACCACCACTTGTCGGTCATCGGCGGCGCGTTGAAGTAGCCGCCGGACGGATCGGGGTTCAGGTTGCAGCCGACGAAGCCCATCTTGACGCAGCGCTCGAGTTCGGCGGCGGAGTTCTTCGGCGCGACGCCCTGCGACTGCGGCAACTGGCAGACGCCGATGAAGTTCTTCGGATAGAGCGAGACGACGCGGGCGATGAGATCGTTGCAGATCTGCGTCCACTCCACGCTCACGCTCTCGTCGCCGACGTGGTGACCCATGCCGGAGGCGCGCGGCGAGAAGATCGTGATGTCGGTGCCGCGCTCGCGCTGCAGCTTGAGCTGGTTCTGCTCGACGCTCTCCCGGATCTCGTCGTCGGACATTTTGAGCGCGGCGCGTGGCGGCATCGCGGCCTTGTCCTTGGCATTGGCCGCCGCGGTCTGCTCCTTGCGGAAACGATGCAGGTCCTTCGGTTCGGTCGTATAGTGGCCGTGGCAATCGATGATCATTGTTACCGTCGCTGCTGGTGGGCGGAGGCCCGGGAGGGGGAGTTTCGCGCGGATGCTACGGTCCGCCGCGCCATTGTCAAACCCGGATCCGCGACTATTGGGTGCTGGCGCCGGGCGACGGCAAGGCGCGAAGCCAAGCCGCCATCGTGTCCCATTGGGCCGGCGTGTTGAAGATGCCGAAATGGTTGACGTCGGGCACGACCATCATCTGCGCTTTGGGCGCGTCTGCGGCGAAGATCGATCGCAACACCTCGGGGTCGATCGCCTCATCCTTGGCGCCGATCATGACCAGCGTGGGTCCGAGCGCGCGGAGGTCATTCTGGAATCGGAAGCCCGGATGATACGACACGTTGAGCCGGTGCGAATACGACAAGGTCTCGGTGCCGTCCCAGAACTTCGCCGGCTTGTTGAATTCGATGATCGACAGCCCATCGAAACCGTGGATGCCGATCGCGTCGAGCGCCAGTAGTCCATAGAGCCGCCGAAGGTGCAAGTTGGCCCAGCCGCCCCCGTCTCCGCGCCGCATCGCGGTCGAGGTTGGGATCGCGGGAGCCAGCAGCAGATAGCTCGACACCGCCGCGGCGTGTGCGCCTCCCGCAAAGCGGATGGCGAAACCGCCGCCGCTGGAATGGCCGCCGAGCGTAATAGGGCCGTTCAGACCCTGTTCGCGAAGGTGTCCGATCAGGTCGGCGGCGTCATCCTCGAGCTGGCCGATATATTCGACGTCGCCGCGATGGCGTCCCGACTGATAATGCCCGCGCAGATTGGGCAGTACGACTTTCGCGGCGCCGCCGAGGCTCAGCGCCGCCGCCAGTCCGTGATAACCGCCGCCGTGATACGAGGAGCCGTGAACGAAGATCAGGATACGCTCGGCGGTCGAATCATAGATGCGGTAGGCGAGTTCCTCGCCGTCGCGCGCCTTGTAACGCCGCAGGCTCGGCAAGGGAATTTCGGACGGGGGTGCCCGCAGCGAGGTGAAATCGAACACGTCCTTCGGCTGGGCGATCGGCGGCGGCCGCGAGGCGACCATCGCCAGCGCGACGAAGAGACCCAGCAGGAACAGGCAGGCGGCCGTGGCAATGACGGCGGTCACGATTTTGATGTTCACAGTCGTCTCGATCGGTTCGCCGGCGGCACGAGGCTAGCACGTTTCCGGCGAGCCGGCAGTTGGTCTAGGATGCCGCCATCGCTAGGGTCCCGATTCCGAAGTTCGCATCATCCCGCGGCACCCCCATCTGCGAACTTCGGAATCGAAGGACACTAGTAGCTTATTGATCTAGTGTGGCTTGGTTCAGAAGTCCGCATTTCGGACTCGCCGCGGGAATGGTGCGGACTTCTGAACCGCCACACTATGGAGACTTCCAAAAATGGCCGATTTGCCGCGCTTGAATAACGTTATCCGTGCCCTCGAAGCGGGTCAGCATGCGCTTACATGCTTTGCGCCCGCGCACGTTGATTCGGCGACCGCGATGAGCGCATCGAAGTTCGACGGCTGCGTGTTCGAGATGGAGCACAATCCGTGGGACTCGGGCCGGCTGCGCGACTGTCTGCAATACATGCTCAATCGCGCACAGATCGCCAAGGCCGGGTCTGGTTCCGCCGGTGACGCCGATGGTCCGCATCCCGGTCAACGGCGTCGAAATGGCGCAGTGGCAGGCCAAGCAGGCCTTGGACGTGGGCTGCTACGGCATCGTGTTCCCGCACATCTCGACCGTGGAAGAGGCCGCCAACGCGGTCGGCGCCTGCCGCTATCCGCGGCTCAAGACCGCGCCGCATCCCGAACCCGTCGGTATTCGCGGCGACGGTCCCACCGCTGCCGCGCGCTACTGGGGTATCGGCCAGCAGGAATATTACCAGAGGGCCGACGTGTGGCCGCTCAATCCGCAAGGCGAGATCTTCTGCATCCTGCAGATCGAGGACACCCGCGGGGTCGAGAACCTCGACGCCATGCTGACCAAGGTCAAAGGCATCGGCGCGATCCTGATCGGCGAGGGCGATCTCTCGCAGGAGCTCGGCTATCCGCGCCAGTACGAGCACAAGGTCGTGCTCGAATGGATGAAGCGCGTGGTCGACACCTGCAAGAAGCACAACGTGGTGGTCGGCCATCCACACGTCGAGGCGGGCAACGCCGAACGCATCATCAAGGAGGGTTACCGCTTTTTGATGTGTGCGCCGGTGCAGAGCTACGGCCATCTGGAAGCCGCCCGCAAGCACACGGGGCGGACGTGAAGCGCGCCGTCATCGGCCTGCTCGCGGCGCTGGCGCTGTTGACGCCCGCCGCCGCGCAGGACTATCCCACTCGGCCGGTGAAGATCATCGTCGCGTTTCCGGTCGGCGGCCTGCTCGATACCGTCTCGCGCGTCGTTGGCGAGAAATTGTCGGCCAAGCTCGGGCAGCAGTTCATCATCGAGGCGCGGCCGGGCGCGGGTGGCACGCTCGCCACCCAGGCGGTCGCGCGTGCCGAGCCCGACGGCTACACGCTGATGATGATCAACGACAATCACGCCGTGAACCCGAGCGTGTTCAAGAGCATTCCGTACGACAGCTTCAAGGACTTCGCGTTCATCGGCTTTGCCGGCAGCGCGCCCATGGTACTCACCGTCAACGCGCAGGTGCCGGCGCGCTCCGTCAAGGAGCTGGTTGCGCTCGCCAAGTCGAAGCCCGGCGGCATCTCCTACGCGTCGGTCGGGCCCGGCAGCGCGAGCCACCTGGCCGGCGAACTGTTCGCCGCCAAGACCGGCGTCAACATGCTGCATGTGCCTTACAAGGGCGGCGCACCCGCGATCACCGACCTGGTCGCCGGCCACGTCAATGCGATGTTCCTGACCGCCGTGGTCGGCATGCAGCAGATGAAGGCCGGGACGCTGGCGCCGCTCGCGATCGCCGCCCCGGCGCGCTTCGAGATGCTGCCCGAGGTGATGACCATGGCGGAGGCCGGCTACCCGCTGGAGGCCGCCTACTGGTTCGGACTGGTGGCGCCCGCCGGCACGCCGCCGACGGTGCTCGCCAAGCTGGAAACCGCGCTGGCGGAGGTGCTCGCCATGCCGGATTTGCGCAAGCGCATGACCGAGATGGGCGCGGTGGTGACGCCGCTCGGCCCGCAGCCCTTCGCCGACTACATTCGGGCCGAAATGGCCAAATGGTCGGATGTCATCACGACCAACAAGATCAGCTTCCAATAACCGGCGGGGGCGAACGAGGGCGGCTGCACCGTTCACGATCTGGACTCTTACGAACGGATTCCTGTTGGAGTTAAAGTGGCTTGATTCGCGGTCGTCGTGGCGGAGGAGGCACCGCCGCGCGGCCGTGATCATGCCGGGGTCATTTGGCCCCGGCGGAATGCGGCGAATTGGGGCAAGGCGGGCATGCCGGACACGATCCGGGCCACCGTGGAGAGCTTTCGGGCTCATCCGCAGCGCAGCGGATTCCGCGCCGCCATCCTTGCGATTTGCACGGTGCTCGGAGGATTGCTGCCGCGCACGGCCCTGGCCGAAGGCTCGCTCGACCTCCCGCCCCTGCGCGCCGCCGCGGCGGCACCCCACGGAGCAACGCTCGAAGCCTATCTGGCGGCATTCCTGACGCTCGACCGGCACGAACTTGCCGCTCTCGCTCTGACGCTCGGAATTCTCTGCTTCGCGGTCGTCACCGCGATCCTGCTGGTGCGCACGCGCGCACGGCTCGCCGAAGCTGAAGCACTGGCCCGCGACGAAAGTATCGCCGCCAGGTCCACCGTCGACCGCGCCTATGCGCTTTTGCTCGCCGAGCCGCAAATCCTCGTCGGCTGGGCGGCGGGCTCAAACGAGCCGGAGATTATCGGCGATCCCACGCTGCTGACGGACTCCGATGAGCCGCATCGCGTTCTGGCGTTTGGAATTTGGCTCGCGCCCGACAAGGCGGTCGAGATGGAGCGGTCGGTCGACGCGCTGCGGGCGCGGGGCCTGGGCTTCGACATGACGCTGACCACGCTGGGCGGCCGTTTGGTCGAAGCCGAGGGCCAGATTGTTGGCGGCCGGGCAATTCTGCGGCTGCGCGAGGTGACCGGCATCAAGTACGACCTCGCGGAATTGACGCTGCGTCACCAGAAGCAGATCGACGACACGGCCGCGCTGCAGGTGCTGATCGACGCACTTCCGTCTCCGGTCTGGGCGCGCGACGATGCCGGCAAGCTGATCTTCGTGAACGCGGCCTACGCGAGCGCGGTGGAGGCGAAGACCGGCAGCGAAGTCGTGGAGCGCGGGGTCGAGTTGTTCGGGGGCGCCGCCCGCAACGAAATCTTCCGCGCGCACGAGCAGGCTAGGACCTTCGCCGGCCGGCTGCCGGCTGTGGTGGCCGGAAACCGCCGCACCCTCGACGTGATCGCCGTGCCGGCGGCGCGCGGCTCGGCCGGTATCGGCATCGATGCGACCGAAGCCGAGATGCTGCGCGGCGAACTCCAGCGCATGATCGACGCGCATCGCCGCACGCTCGATCAACTCGCCACCGGCGTGGCGATCTTCGGCTCCGATCGCAAGCTCAGCTTCTACAACGCCGCCTATCGCTCGCTCTGGGAGCTCGATGTCGCATTCCTCGACCAGGGGCCCACCGACTCGATCGTGCTCGACCATTTGCGCGCAGACAACAAGCTTCCGGACGAGTCCGACTTCCGCCAGTGGAAGACCGCGCTGCACGAGGCCTACCGCGCGGTCGAAGCCAAGGAACGGCTCTGGCACCTGCCGGGCGGCCGCACCATGCGGGTCGTCACCACGCCCAACCCGGAAGGCGGCATCATCTATCTGTTCGACGATGTCACCGAGCGGCTCGACCTCGAGCGGCGGTACGACGCGCTGATCCGCGTGCAGGGCGAAACCCTCGACAATCTAGCGGAAGCGGTCGCGGTGTTCGGCAGCGATGGACGCCTGCGGCTCTTCAATCCGTCATTCGCCCGCATGTGGCGGCTCGATCCGAAGGACCTCGCCGAGCGGCCGCATGTCGAGACTGTGAGCACATGGACCCGGCCGCTGCATGGCGACGCGCCGATCTGGCAAAAGCTGCGGGCCACCATCACGGCGATCGACAATCGCGAGCCGGTCACCGGGCGGCTCGAACGCCGCGACGGCAACGTGGTCGATTGCGCCACCATGCCGCTGCCGGACGGCGCCACGATGGTGACGTTCCAGGACGTCACCGACACCGTCAACGTCGAACGCGCGCTGCTCGAACGCAACGAGGCGCTGGTGACGGCGGACAAGCTCAAGATCGACTTCGTGCACCACGTTTCCTACGAATTGCGCTCGCCGCTCACCAACATCATCGGCTTCTCGCATTTCCTCGGCGATCCGGTGACCGGCCCGCTGACCGAGAAGCAGCGCGAATATCTGAGCTACATCACGGTCTCGTCGAACGCGCTCCTTGCCATCATCAACAACATCCTCGATCTCGCCACCATCGATGCAGGCGCGATGCGGCTCAATCTCGGCTCGGTCGACATCCGCAAGGCCATGGAGGCAGCGGCCGAGGGCGTGCAGGACCGCCTGGTCAAGAGCGGGATCACGCTCGAGATTCGCTCCGCGCCCGATATCGGCAGCTTCGTTGCCGACGAACGGCGGCTGCGCCAGGCGCTGTTCAATCTGTTGGCCAACGCAGTGGGCTTCTCCCCGGCAGGCGAGACCGTTACGCTCTCGGCCCAACGGCTCAAGGACGCCGTCGTGTTCTCGGTCACCGACCGCGGACCCGGCATTCCGGCCGACGTGCAGGACAGGGTATTCGATTGGTTCGAGACCCATTCGCTCGGATCGCGCCACCGCGGCACCGGCCTCGGTCTGTCGATCGTGCGCTCCTTCGTGGAACTGCACGGAGGCACGGTGAGCCTGGAATCCGCGGTCGGCCGCGGCACCACCGTGACCTGCGTGTTCCCGATCGAACATCAAGCCACGCGGACTGCGGCGTGATGGTTTTCCCGAGGGGGCAATGTCAACGATCGACGGCCTTGAATGACCCCCACCTTGATCCTCCCCCTTTCAGGGGGAGGAAAGTGCTTGCGGCACGTGCTGTCGTTCCCGTCGGCGCCGTGCGTGCGGCGCGGTTCGCCCTCCCCCTGAAAGGGGGAGGGTCGGGGTGGGGGGCAATGCAGAGATCGCAATCGAATACGGTCGCGAGCCACTTTGCTGGAAGCATTCCATGGCCGTGTTGCTGACCTCGGCCGCCACGTCGTCGAGCTTCTCGGTGGCGCTGCCGGACGAGCATGCCACGCGACGGCTGATGATCGACATCGCGAATGCGCTGCAGCCGGGCGACCTTGTCACGCTCTCGGGCGACCTCGGCGCCGGCAAGACCATGGTGGCGCGCGCCCTCATCCGCTATCTCGCCGGCGACCCCTCGATCGAGGTGCCGAGCCCGACCTTCACGTTGATGCAGACCTACGACCTGCCGCAGTTTCCGATCGTGCACGCCGATCTCTACCGTCTTTCGGGCACCGCCGAGCTCGCCGAGCTGGGCTTCGACGATCTGCCGGAGAATGCCGTCGTGCTGGTCGAATGGCCGGACCGCGCGGCCGGCTTCCTGCCGCCCGACCGGCTCGACATCACGCTCACGCTGGCGCCGAAACTGAAACTCGAATTTCGTCATGCCCGCGTCACCGGCTACGGCGCCTTCGGGCCGCGCGTCGACCGCATCGCGCGAGTGCGGCAGTTCATTTCCGAATGCGGATATGGCGACGCGGTGCGGGCACGCCTTCAGGGCGACGCATCGACCCGCTCCTACGAGCGCTTCGCGCTCGGCGAGAAGCACGTGATCCTGATGAACTCGCCGCGGCGGCCCGACGGCCCGGCGATCCGGGAGGGCAAGCCATACAGCGCGATCGCGCATCTTGCCGAGAGCGTCATTCCGTTCGTCGCAATGGCGAACGGACTGCGCGAGCGTGGGTTCTCGACGCCCGCCATTCTGCACGCCGATCTCGATCAGGGATTGCTGTTCATCGAGGACCTCGGCGACGAGCGCGTGGTCAGCGGCGATCCGCCGGCTGCCATCAAAGAATGCTACGAGACCGCGGTCGACGCCTTGAGCGCGTTGCATCAGATGAAGCTTCCCGACGCGCTCATGGTCTCGCCGCATGTCGAATACCGCATTCCGAACTACGACATGGAGGCGTTCCTGATCGAGGCCGAGCTGCTGCTCGACTGGTTCATGCCGCGCTTCGGCGTCGAGGCCGAACCGGTCGAGCGCGAGCAGTTCCGCGAACTCTGGCGCGCCCTGCTGCAGCCGGCGCTCGACATGCCGCCGACCTGGGTGCTGCGCGACTTCCATTCGCCCAATCTGCTCTGGCTGCCCAAGCGCAGCGGGCTTGCCCGGCTCGGCATCCTCGACTTCCAGGATGCGCTGATGGGCCCCGGCGCCTACGATCTGGCGTCGCTCTTACAGGACGCCCGGATCGACGTGCCCGAACAGGCCGAGGTGGCATGGCTTGGCCGCTACGTGCTGACCCGGCGGGAGACCGACCCGAATTTCGATCATACCCAGTTCATCAAGATTTATGTTACGCTGGCGGCGCAGCGGGCGAGCAAGATCCTGGGTATTTTTACCCGCCTCGACCTGCGCGATGGGAAGCCGCAATATCTCCGTCATCTTCCGCGCATATGGGGTTATCTGCAGCGCTCGCTCAGTCATCCGGCACTCAAGCCGCTCAAGGCCTGGTACGACGCCAATGTGCCATCGTTAAAGACAATTTAAGGTCCGCATAGCAAATAGCGTTCGATGTCGAGCAGCCGATCCACGATCCTTCCGAAAACCGCCATGGTGCTCGCTGCCGGTCTCGGCACGCGCATGCGACCCTTCAACGGCACGATCCCGAAACCGCTGGTCAAGGTCGGCAATAAAGCGCTGATCGATTACGTGCTGGACCGCCTCGCCTTGGCGGGTGTCGAGCGCGCGATCGTGAACGTCCACCACATGGCGGACCAGATCGAGCGCCATCTGGCCGGACGGCAGCAACCGCGCATCGTCTTCTCGGACGAACGGGGTGAACTGCTCGGCACCGCGGGCGGCATCGTCAAGGCGCTGCCGCAACTCGGCGACGGACCATTCTTCCTGGTGAACTCCGATACGATCTGGATCGACGGCGTAACGTCGAACCTGGCGCGGCTGGCTGCGGCCTTCGATCCGGCCAGGATGGACGGGCTCCTGCTGCTCGCGCCGACCGCGACGAGCACTGGCTATACCGGCCGCGGCGACTTCAAGATGGCGGCCGACGGCAGGCTTTCTCGGCGCGGCGAGCGCGAAGTCGTGCCGTTCGTCTATGCGGGCGCCGCGATCCTCACGCCGGCCTATTTCGCCGGAACGCCGGAAGGCCCGTCTTCGATGTCGCCCTTGTTCGATCGGGCGATCGAGGCAGAACGTCTGTGCGGCCTGCGGCTCGAAGGCGTGTGGATGCACGTCGGCACGCCGGAAGCCGTCTCTGCCGCCGAAGCCGCCATCGTCGACAGCGCGGCATAGCACGTAAGCCGTTCGAGTTGACGTAGGCCCTATCCCGGAGGGAATGTCGCTTCGACGCTCACGACTGCTGCTTGCAGCACGCGTGGCTGGTATATGATTCGGCATGCCCGCGCCCCGAGTCTTCACCATCCCGGCATCGACGCCGTTCGTGCCGACCTTGATCGACGCACTGCTCGGCGGGCAGTTGGTGGCGGGCTTTCCGGCGTCGGACGATCCGCTCGCGCTGGCGAATGCGACCCTCTATCTCCCGACCCGGCGGGCCTGCCGGCTGGTACGGGATAGCTTCCTCGACATCATCAAGGGTGACGCCGCGATCCTGCCGCGCATCGTCCCGATCGGCGACGTGGACGAGGACGAGATCGCCTTCGCGCGCGCGGCGACCGGTGAGATCGCGGCGGATGCGCTTGCGCTGCCCGACGACCTCGGCGGGCTCGAGCGGCGTCTGCTGCTCGCGAAGCTCGTGCTCACATGGGCGACCTCGCCGGAGGTACGTACCGCCGAAGGTGCGCCGCTCGTCGCCAATTCGCCGGCCGCCGCGCTGGCGCTCGCTGACGACCTTGCGCGCCTGATGGACGACATGACGACGCGGCGCGTGTCCTGGGATCGGCTCGACGATTTGGTGCCGGACCGGCACGACGATTACTGGCAGTTGACGTTGCGGTTTCTCAAGATCGCGCGTGAGATCTGGCCAACGATTCTGGAGGAGAGAGGCAAAATCGAGCCGGCGGCGCGGCGCGACCAGCTGATCGCCGCCGAGGCCAAGCGGCTTGCCGAAAAGCGCGACGGGCCGGTCATCGCCGCCGGCTCCACCGGTTCGATGCCGGCCACCGCCGAATTGATCGCGACCATCGCCAAACTTCCGCACGGAGCGGTGGTGCTGCCCGGCCTCGACACCGACCTCGACGCGCCGTCGTGGAAACTGATCGAAGGCCGTCGCGATCTGGTCGACCCGGTCGCGCCGGCGGTCGGGCACCCGCAATTTGCCATGGCGGCGCTGCTGCAGCGGATCGGTATCGTGCGCGAGGAGGTGCGCATCCTCGGCACGGCGCGGACTCATGGCCGCGAGCGGCTGGTGTCGGAGGCGTTGCGGCCGGCCGCCGCCACCGATCATTGGCAGGAGAGGCTGACGCGGGCGGACTTTGCCGCCCACGAAGCGCGCGCACTGGCGTCGCTTTCCGTCGTGGAAGCGGCGAACGCGGACGAAGAGGCGCTCGCCATTGCGGTCGCGCTGCGCGAAGTCGCTGAAACACGGGACAAGACCGCCGCGCTGATCACGCCCGATCGCGCGCTGGCGCGCCGCGTGCTGGCGGCGCTCGCGCGCTGGAATGTTCCCGTTGATGATTCCGGCGGCGACGCGCTGCCCGCCACGCCGGCCGGCATCTTCGCGCGGCTGGTGGTGGACGCGGCCTTCGGCGGGCTGGCACCGGTATCGCTGCTTGCGCTCATCAAGCATCCGCTGTTCCGGCTCGGCGGCCATCTCGGTGCGCATACGGCGGCGATCGCGACGCTCGAACGGGCGATCTTCCGCGGCCCGCGGCCCAGGCCCGGAACCGAAGGGCTCGAACGTGCGCTCACGACATTCCGCGGCGAACTCGCGAAGTTCAAAGCCAAGGAAGCCTCCGACCTGCACAGGTCCGATCCGCGCGTGCTGTTGTCCGAGCGCGAGCTTGAGGAGGCGGCTGCCTTCGTCGCGCGGTTGACCGCCGTATTGCGGTCGCTCGAAGCGCTGGCGTCGCCGGCGCAACCGTTCGCCGTTATCGCCGCGCGCCACCGCGACGCGGTCGCGCAGCTGAGTGAAGATGACAAGGGCGTGCAGCACGCCTTCCTGGACCCGGCCGGGGAGGCGCTCGAAGCCGTCTTCGAGGAGATCGCGCTCGACCAGACCAGCGCAGGCTTTGCGCTGGCGCCGGCCGACTATGCCGACCTGTTCCAACTGACGATGGCCGATCGCACCGTGCGGCGGTTCGGTCAGCCCGGCGTGCGGGTGCGCATCTACGGGCCGCTCGAAGCGCGCCTGCAGCACATCGACCGGGTCGTGCTGGGCGGACTGGTCGAGGGAACCTGGCCGCCGGAGACGCGCCCCGATCCGTGGCTCAGCCGCCCGATGCGGCACGCGCTCGGACTCGATCTGCCCGAGCGGCGCATTTCGCTTTCTGCCCATGATTTTGCGCAGGCGTTGGGCGCGCCTGAAGTCATCCTCAGCTATCCCGCCAAGCTCTCCGGCGCGCCGACCGTGGTATCGCGCTTCGTGCAGCGGCTCGCCGCCGTCGCGGGCGAAGCGCAATGGAGCGCGGCGCGCGAGCGCGGTGCGCGTTACAGCCGTCTGGCCCGCGCGCTCGACGAGCCCGCCCAGGTCAAGCGCATGCCGAAGCCGGAACCGAAGCCGCCGCGCGCCGCCCGCCCGACGCGGCTGTCGGTCACCGAGATCGAGAACTGGCTGCGCGACCCCTACACCATCTACGCCAAGCACATCCTGCGGCTGCGCGAACTCGACCCGATCGACCTGCCGCCCGGCGCCGCCGACCGCGGCACGATCATTCACGGCGCGGTCGGCGATTTCACCGCGGCGTATGCCGCGCAACTGCCGGCCGATCCGGCCGGCACGCTCACCGCGCTCGGCAACAGTCATTTCGCCGCGTTCGAAGACTATCCGGAGGCACGCGCGTTCTGGCTGCCGCGCTTTTTGCGCATCGTGCGCTGGTTCGTCGGCTGGGAGCAGGAACGGCGCAAATCCATCCGGACGCTGCACGCTGAAATCCAAGGCGGCATCGAGATTCCGCTGGGCGAGCGCACGTTCAAGCTCAGCGTGCGCGCCGACCGCATCGAACGGCACGCCGACGGCCGCTACATGATCCTCGACTACAAGACCGGGACGGTGCCGACCGAGAAGCAGGTCCGCATCGGCATGTCGCCGCAGTTGACGCTGGAGGCGGCAATCCTGCGTGGCGGCGGATTTCCTGGCATCGACAAGGATGCGTCGGTCGCGGAGCTTGCCTATGTGTCGCTCAAGGGCCGCGATCCGGCGGGCGAGTACCTACCCATCACGTTCAAGGATGGCGGAAATGCCGAGTCCCACGCTGCGCGTGCGCTCGACAAGCTGACGAAGCTGGCGAAGGCATTCGAGGAGGAGACGCAGCCCTACCTGCCGCTGGTGATGTCGATGTGGAAGAACCGCTACGGCACCTACGACCACCTCGCGCGCGTCAAGGAATGGTCGGTCGGCGGCGAGGAGGAAGAGGAGTGGTGACAGCCCACGGTAGCGCCGCATTGGCGGTCGGTTCCCTCTCCCGCAGAGCCCGTCGAAGACGGGCGTGAACGCCCTTTCGCTGGGGGAGGGATAGGGAGGGGGCACACGCAAAGATTCGTGCAAGCTCACCCCCTCCCCCAACCCTCCCCCGCAAGCGAGGGAGGGGGCGCACCGCCGGTGCGGAAGCATTGTCGCGCTCTCGATCGGGAGAGAGGCGGCATGAACGCGCCGCGCATCATCCCGACCGATCTGCTGAACAAGCAGATCGAGGCGTCGGACCCCGCAGCCTCCGCCTGGGTGGCGGCCAATGCCGGGTCGGGCAAGACGCATGTGCTGGCGCAGCGCGTGATCCGGCTGCTGCTCGACGGCGTCGACCCCGCGCGCATCCTCTGCATTACCTTCACCAAGGCGGCGGCCGCCAACATGGCGAACCGCGTGTTCGAGGCGCTCGCCAAGTGGACGACGCTCGACGACGAGAGCCTCGACAAGGCCATTCGGGCGATCTCCAACGTCCGGCCCAATGCGACGGTGCGTGCGCAGGCAAGGCGGCTGTTTGCGACCGCGCTGGAGACGCCGGGTGGTCTCAAGGTGCAGACCATCCATGCCTTCTGCACCCGGCTCCTGCAGCAGTTTCCGTTCGAAGCCAATGTGGCGGCGCGCTTCACCGTGCTCGACGAAACGGCCGAGACCGAGCTTCTCAACCGCACCAGCATGGGCGTGATGCTGGAGGCGGCGCGCGATCCCGACGGGCCGCTCGGCCGCGCGCTTGCGGTCGCGATCTCGTCGGTTGCCGATCAGACCTTCAAGGACGTGGTGGCCGAAGCGATCCGCAAGCGCGACATGGTGACCAAGTGGATCGCGTACGCCGGTGGCGTCGATGCCGCGGTCGGCGAATTGTGTACGATCTTCCGCATCGATCCGGACGAGACCATCGAGCAGGCCGACGCCGAGACGGTGAACGGCGACTTGATTCCGCCCGCGCAATGGCTCGCGCTTGCGTCAAAACTGGATCGCGGCTCGAAGGGTGATCAAGATCAGGCCAAGCGACTGCGCGCGGCCGCCGCAACGAATGGCGAAGAACAGGCGAATATCTATCGTACGGTGTTCATCGCCGAGACGACGCAGAAGCCGCGCGCCCGCGTGGTGACCAACGGCATGGGCTCCGACCTGGTGGAGCGGTTCACCGCCGAACGCGATCGCGTGTTCACGCTATTGGAGCGGCGCAACGCCATCGCCTGCCGCGATCGCACCAAGGCGCTGCTGACCATCGCGGACGCGGTGATCTCGCGCTATCAGGCCGAGAAGGACCGGCGCGGCCTCCTCGACTACGACGACCTGATCGACAAATCGCTCACGCTGCTGGGCGAGGAGCGCGCCGCCTGGGTGCACTACAAGCTCGACCAGGGCATCGATCATGTACTGATCGACGAGGCGCAGGACACGAGTCCGAAGCAGTGGGAGATCATCCGGCGGCTGACGGCCGAATTCTTCGCCGGTGCAGGAGCGCGGCAGGTGCGGCGCACGATCTTCGCGGTCGGCGACGAGAAGCAGTCCATCTTTTCCTTCCAGGGCGCCGCGCCGCGCGAGTTCGATGTGATGCTGCGTACCTTCGGGGCGCTCGCGCGCGGCGCCGACCATGAACTGCGCCACGTGCGCTTCCAGTACTCGTTCCGCTCCGGCCCGAACGTGCTGGATGCTGTGGACGAAGTGTTTGCACGGCCGGAGGCGATGAGTGGTTTGTCCGCCGACAAGGCGAAGCCCGTGCACCAACCACTTCCCGATGCGGCCCCAGGCACCGTCGAAATCTGGCCGCTCATCAAGGCCGACGAGAAGCCTGAGATCGAAGCCTGGGACGCGCCGTTCGACGCGTTGACGGAGACGAGCCCGCAAGTCCGCCTGGCGAGCAGGATCGCCGGGCATGTCCGGTGTTGGATGACGCGCGGCGCCCGCGCCGGCGACGTGCTGGTGCTGGTGCGGCAGCGCGGGCCGCTGTTCGAGGCGATCATCCGCGCGCTGAAGGACGCCGACGTCGCGGTCGCGGGTGCCGATCGGCTCGTGCTCACCGAGCATATCGCGGTGATGGACCTGATGGTGCTGGCCGACGCGCTGCTGCTGCCGGAGGACGATCTCGCGCTGGCGACGGTGCTGAAGAGCCCGCTGTTCGGGCTTGATGACGACGATCTGTTCGCGATTGCGTGGGAGCGCCGCGGGTCGTTGCGCTCCGCGTTGCGGGCGAAGGCCGAGACCGAGCCGAAGTTCGCGGCGGCGGCCGGCAAGCTCGACCGCTTCGCCGAATGGATCAAGAAAGACTCGCCCTTCGCGTTCTATTCGCGCGTGCTCGGACCCGAGCGCGGCCGCCAACAATTCTTCTCGCGGCTCGGGCACGAGGCCGACGACGCGCTGAGCGAATTCTTCAATCTCGCGCTCGACTACGAGGCGCGCGAGACGCCGTCGCTGCAGGGCTTCATCGCCTGGCTGCGCACCGCCCGGACCGACGTGAAGCGCGACATGGAGATCAACCGCGACGAGGTGAGGGTGATGACGGTGCACGGCGCCAAGGGGCTCGAGGCGCCGATCGTCATTCTCGCCGACACCACGACCCCGCCGGCGGGGCCGGCGCTGCTGCAACCGAAGCTCCTGCCGTTGCCGGCCGACGGACGGCCGCCGGGTGCGCCGGTGCCGTTCCTGTGGGCTGGGCTGAAGGCAACGGATTTTCAACTCATCAGCGACGCAAAGGAGTTCGCGCGCGCCGAGGCGGCGGAGGAATACCGGCGGCTGCTTTACGTCGGCATGACGCGCGCGATCGACCGGCTGGTCATCTGCGGCTTCGAGGGCTTGGTGAGGCGGCAACCGCTCTGCTGGTACAACCTCGTCGCCGAAGCCTTGAAGCCGCCGTTCTCGGCGGAAGAACCCGCCGACGATGGTGACGGAATGGTCTGGCGGTACCGTAAAGCGACAGGCCCGTCCGCCGCGGCGGTCGCGCCTGGCGCGGCGATCGCTTCGGCGGAGGTGCTGCCTCGCTGGCTGTTCGAGCATGTGACAAAGGAACAGCCGCCCATCGCGGCGCTGTCGCCTTCGCGCGCGCTCGACGAGAGTGTGCCCCGGCGTCAGGCCATGGGCTCGAGTGCCGACCGCAAGAAGGCGCTCCTGCGCGGGGAGTTGGTGCATCGCCTGTTGCAGGCCTTGCCTGACATTCCGCAGGAGCATCGTGCCGAGGCAGCGCAGCGCTATCTGGCGCGCGAGGACGGCACCTTCACGGTGGGTGAACGCGACGCCATCGCCGCGCAGGTTGGCCGCATCCTCGACGATCCGCGGTTCCGCGAGCTGTTTGCGCCCGGCAGCCGCGCCGAAGTTCCAATCGTGGGGCGATTGTCGCACAAGGGGCGCATGTACGCGGTGTCCGGCCAGGTCGACCGTCTCGTCGTGACGGACGGCGCCGTATTGATCGCCGACTACAAGACGAATCATCCGGCGCCGCGGCGGCCGGAGGACGCGTGGCAATACGTCACCCAGCTCGCGCTCTATCGCGCCGTCCTCGCCAAGCTCTATCCCGGCCGCGATATCCGGGCGGCGCTCGTCTGGACCCAGGTGCCTGATTTGATGACGCTTTCCTCAAGCGTGCTCGATCAGGCCATGGCGGATTTCACCCCTGCGTGACAGTCCTTGACGCTGCCCGGGGGGCTTCATACGTTCCGGGACCGAACGCAAAGTGCCGATCGAACCTCCTCCGGCACGCCAAAAAGAGGAATTCCCCATGAGCGTCGAGAAGGTTTCGGACACCACGTTTGAGTCCGAGGTTTTGAAGGCTAACGGCCCGGTCGTGGTGGATTTCTGGGCGGAGTGGTGCGGCCCCTGCCGGATGATCGCGCCGGCGCTCGAGGAGATCGCCGGATCGCTCGGCGGCAAGGTGAAGATTCTCAAGCTCAACGTCGATGAGAATCCGCAGACCGCCGCCAAGTACGGCATCATGTCGATCCCGACGCTGATGATCTTCAAGGATGGCCAGATGGCCTCGCGGCAGGTCGGCGCGGCGCCCAAGCAGAAGCTCGAGCAGTGGATCACCGCCGCGGTTTAAGCTGCTTTGACGAATTCGATGACGGCCGGCCACAGCGCCGGCCGTTTTGCGTTCAGACCGGCAGCGTGCCGTTGAGGTCGAGCACTGCGCCCGCGAGATAAAGCGAGCCGGTGATGAGCACGCGGGGCGGCGTCGCAAGTTCGAGCAGCCCAATCGACGCGAGCGCCGCTTCGATATCCGCGGCCTCCTGCGCCGGCAGGTCGGCGGCCCGGGCGGTCTCCGTGATGTCGTGAGGCGACAGGCTCTTCTCCTGCTGCGGGATCGGGATCGCGATCACGCGCCGCGCGAGGCCGGCGAAATTCTTCAGGAAGCCCGCGCTGTCCTTGGTCGCCAGCATGCCGACCACGAGCACGAGCGGCCGCGGTACGCGCTCCTCCAGGTCGGCGAGCGCGTTGGCGATGGTGCGGCCGCCGTCGACATTGTGCCCACCGTCGAGCCACAGCTCGCTGCCGGGCGGCAGGAGCGACGCCAGCCGCCCTTGCGAGAGGCGCTGCATGCGCGCCGGCCATTCGGCCCGCGCGATGCCGTGCTCGAAGGCGTAGGACGGCAGCTTGAGGTCCTTGATCGCACGCAGCGTTGCGATAGCGACGCCGGCATTTTCAAATTGATGACGTCCGAACAGCTTCGGCGCCGGCAGGTCGAGCAGACCGTCGTCATCCTGGTAGACCAGCCGTCCGCGCTCTTCCGTTGCGGTCCAGTTCTCGCCCGCGATGCGGATCGGTGCCTTGACGCGAGCGGCCTGGCGCTCGATCGCCATGAGCGCCTCGCGCGGTTGCGCCGCCACGATCGCCGGTACACCGCGCTTCAGAATGCCGGCCTTCTCGGCCGCGATCTTGCCGAGCGTGTCGCCCAGGTGCTCGGCATGATCGATCGATACCGGCGTGATCACGGTCGCGAGCGGCGCTTCGATGACGTTGGTGGCATCGAGCCGGCCGCCCAGTCCGACTTCGAGCAGCAGCATATCCGCGGGGTGGCGCGAGAACAGCAGCAGCCCGGCCGCGGTCGTGATCTCGAACACCGTGATGGGCAGTCCCGCATTGACGCGCTCGCACTCGACCAATGCCTCGGCGAGTTCGCGATCGTCCACCAGCCTGCCTTCGCGCGGGGCACCGAGGCGGAAGCGCTCGTTGTAGCGAACGAGATGCGGCGAGGTATAGACGTGCACCGAAAGCCCGGCCGCTTCCAACACCGCACGCATGAACGCGATGGTCGAGCCCTTGCCGTTGGTGCCGGCGACATGGATGACGGGAGGTAGCTTGCGCTCGGGGTGGTCGAGCGCCGCCAGAATCCGCCACATCCGGTCGAGCGTCAGGTCGATCAGCTTGGGATGCAGCGTCGTGAGCCGCGCGACGGTGGAATCGATCTGGCTCACGAGCGCGCTCATCGGCCGGGCGCGAGCGTTACGCGCTCGCCGGTACGGGCAGGGTGCCGTTCGGCGCCTTGGCGGGCGACTTGCTAAGCAGCCGGCAAAGGTTGGCCAGCGTCGGCCGAAGCTCATGCCGATGGACCACCATGTCCACCATGCCGTGCTCCTTGAGATACTCGGCGCGCTGGAAGCCTTCCGGCAGCTTCTCGCGGATGGTCTGCTCGATCACGCGCGGACCCGCGAAGCCGACCAGCGCGCCGGGCTCCGCAATGTGCACGTCGCCCAGCATCCCGTAGGAGGCAGTGACGCCGCCGGTGGTCGGATTGGTCAGCACCACGAGGTAGGGCCTGGCGGCCTCGCGCAGCATCTGCACCGCAACGATGGAGCGCGGCAATTGCATGAGCGACAGGATGCCTTCCTGCATGCGCGCGCCCCCAGAGGCCGCGAACATGATGAAGGGTGTGCCCTTGTCGACCGCGGTCTCGATACCCTTGACCACCGCCTCGCCCGCGGCCATGCCGAGCGAGCCGCCCATGAAGTCGAAGTCCTGTACGGCGATCACCACCGGCAGGCCTTCGAGCCGGCCGTAGCCGAGCTTGATCGCGTCGTTGGTGCCGGTCTTGTTGCGTGCGTCCTTGAGGCGGTCGGTGTAGCGGCGCTCGTCGCGGAACTTCAGCGGATCGAGCTGTACCTCCGGGACCGCGATATCGAACCAGGTCTCGCCGTCGAACATCGACTTGAGGCGCGCGGTCGCCCCCATGCGCATGTGGTAGTCGGAGCCCGGGATGACGAACCGGTTCGCCTCGACGTCCTTGTAGAACACGAGTTGTCCGGTCTCGGGACACTTGATCCAGAGGTTCTCGGGCGACTCCCGCTTGAGGAAGCTGCGAATTTTCGGCCGGACGACGTTGGAGATCCAGTTCATGCAGACGCTCCGTAGGCCTCATTCCTTGCCGTGCTTGCGACTCAAGATAAGCACGACATCGCGACAATGGTATGCCCGGCCTACTCCGCCGCCTGCCGGCGGGCGCCGCGAACCCCGCGCGCGAGTTCCGAGACAAGATCGGTGACGGCCGTGACGGTGTGCGCGGTCGCCTTGCCGGCCGGGTCGAGGCTGCCGCGCACCTTGTCGACCAGCGCAGAGCCTACCACCACGCCGTCGGCGCCGCGCGCGATCGCCGCTGCCTGCTCGGCGGCGCGCACGCCGAAGCCGACCGCCACCGGCAGCTTGGTGTGACGCTTGATGCGGACGACCGCCTCGGTAACCCTGGAGTGATCGGGCGCGGCCGCCCCCGTGATGCCGGTGATCGAGACGTAGTAGACGAAGCCGGAGGTGTTCGCGAGCACGGCCGGCAGGCGCTTGTCGTCGGTGGTCGGCGTGGCGAGACGGATGAAATTGAGGCCGGCCTTGAGTGCGGGCAGGCAGAGCTCCTCGTCTTCCTCGGGCGGCAGGTCCACGACGATGAGCCCGTCGATGCCGGCCTTGAGCGCGTCGGTCAGAAAGCGATCGACGCCGTAGATGTAGATCGGATTGTAGTAGCCCATCAGGACGATCGGGGTCGCGTCGTCCGTTTTGCGAAACTCGCGCACCAGCGCGAGAGTCCGGACCATGTTCTGTCCGGCTTTAAGTGCGCGCACGCCGGCGGCCTGGATCGCCGGGCCATCGGCCATCGGGTCGGTGAACGGCATGCCGAGTTCGATCACGTCGGCACCCGCTGCCGGCAGCGCCTTGGCGATGGCGAGTGACGCGTCGTAGTCGGGATCGCCCGCCATGGTGAACGTCACCAGCGCGGCGCGGCCTTCTTTCTTCAGTTCGGCAAAGCGGCGATCGATACGCGTGGTCATGACATTCCGGTTTGGACTTGCGGGATTAGTTCGACAATTCCTTGCGGCGGCGTTCGCGCATCGCCGCCATGCGGACGTTGATGGTTCCGAGAAACAAGCCGACCACGGAGCCGACGAAGTTGACCCATTCCTTCCTTTCGATGATCGGCCCGGCGGCGAACAACCGCGTGCGCAGGAAATAGGCGATGAACGCCGTGGAGATCACGATCAGAATCCAGCCGATGAGCTTTTGGCGGCTGATCATGTGTTCGGCCCAATTTGCGCGAACGCGCGCGAAACCGTAGTTGCGCAGGAGGTCATGACACGCGCCGCTCGAGATAATCGGCCACGCTGGCGAGGTCCTTGTCGCCGCGGCCCGACAGGTTGACGACCATCAGGTGGTCCTTCGACTTCTGCGGCGCGAGGTCCATCACGCGCGCGAGCGCATGCGCAGGCTCCAGCGCCGGGATGATGCCTTCGAGCTTGGAGCAAAGCTCGAACGCCGCAAGCGCCTCGCCGTCCGTCGCCGAGAGATACTTCACGCGCTTGATATCGTTGAGCCAGGAGTGCTCAGGTCCGATTCCCGGATAGTCTAGTCCGGCCGAGATCGAATGCGCTTCGTTGATCTGGCCGTCATCGTTCATCAACAGATAGGTGCGGTTGCCGTGCAGCACGCCCGGCCGGCCGCCCGCGATCGAGGCGGCATGCAGGCCGGATTCAAGGCCGTGACCGGCCGCCTCGACGCCATAGATCTCGATCTGCGTGTCGTCGAGGAAGGGATGGAACAGCCCCATCGCGTTCGAGCCGCCGCCGATGCAGGCGATGAGCGAATCCGGCAGGCGGCCTTCGGCGTCTTGCATCTGCGCGCGAGTCTCGATGCCGATGATCGACTGAAAGTCGCGCACCATCATCGGATAAGGATGCGGGCCGGCGACCGTGCCGATGCAGTAGAACGTATCGGTGACGTTGGTCACCCAGTCGCGCAGCGCCTCGTTCATGGCGTCCTTGAGGGTGCTCGATCCCGATGTCACCGGACGCACCTCGGCACCGAGCGCCTTCATGCGCAGCACGTTCGGTTGCTGCCGTTCGATGTCGACCGAGCCCATGTAGACCACGCACTTGAGCCCGAACTTCGCGCACAGGGTGGCGGTCGCCACGCCGTGCATCCCGGCGCCGGTCTCGGCGATCACGCGCGGCTTCTGCATGCGGCGCGCCAGCATGATCTGCCCGAGCACGTTGTTCACCTTGTGGGCGCCGGTGTGGTTCAGGTCCTCGCGCTTGAGATAGACCTTGGCGCCACCGGCGCCGCCGGTGGCGGCGGATAGGTCACGAAGATGCGCAGTCAGGCGTTCGGCGAAATAGAGCGGGGAGGGGCGGCCGACGTAGTGGGCGAGATGGCCGTCCATCTCCTTCTTGAACGCCGGATCGTTGCGTGCCTCCGCGTATGCTTTTTCCAGGGCGAGGATGAGCGGCATCAGCGTCTCGGCGACGAAGCGGCCGCCGTAGATGCCGAAATGCCCGCGCTCGTCCGGCCCGGTGCGGAAGGAGTTGAGTTGCTGTTGCACGCTCATGCGCCGCTCGTGATTCTCTGACTGCCGGTTTGAGCCGCAGCTTGTCGCGCGGCCTGGATGAACGCCCGGATCATATCAAGGTCCTTCTCGCCCGGCGCGCGCTCGACGCCGGAGGACACGTCGACGCCGGGTGCCCGCGTGATGCGCAAGGCCTCGGCGACGTTTCCGGCGTCGAGCCCGCCCGACAGCATATAGGGCACATCGGTGCGCAGGTCTTCCAGCAGCCGCCAGTCGAATGTCCGGCCCAGGCCGCCCGGCCGGGTGGCATTTCTCGGGGGGCGCGCATCGAAGATCAGCCGGTCGGCGACCTTGTCGTAGAGCCGGATCGGCGAGAGGTCGGCGCGCTCGGCGATCGGCAGCGCCTTCATCACCGGCAGACGGAAGCGCGAGCGCACCATCGCGACGCGCTCAGGCGTCTCCTTGCCGTGAAGCTGCAACAGGTCGGGCTTGAGCGCATCGACGATCGCCGCAAGCTCGGCGTCGGGCGCATCGACCGACAGGGCGACCTTCTTCGCGCGGCCGCGAACGCGCTCGCCCAGCACACGGGCGGCGGCGTATCCGACATTGCGCGGCGACGGCGCAAAGAACACGAAGCCGACCATGTCGGCGCCGGCCTCGATCGCCACGTCGATCGCCTCCGGAGTCTTCAGGCCGCAGATTTTGATCAGTAAAGTCATCGGTCGACCGGTGATTTCATCGTCGGAGAGCTTCTACCATACTCGTTAAGCGGATTGTCCGCTTTTAGCGGTTCCGGGTCCTTCGCCGCGGTGTGGACTACGATGGAAAGCGGTCTGCCAATAGGCGTGGGCGGCATAGTTGTGCGGGTTTTTGACCTGCAACCGTGGAATCTCTGGGGCCGGCACTTTCAGTTCGGCAAGCAATTGCGACGAGCGTCACAGCAATGGCCAAGATAGCATTCCTAGTGGCGTCTAGGCTGCCGTAAGGCCGGGAGAGACGCTAAAAGCCCTTTACCCCGCCGGGGCGGCGGCGGGGGCGCGGCGGAGCATGCCGCGCTGCGGATCGTAGCCGTGTACGGCGAGCAGGAAGAACAGCACGGTCGAGCCGACGACGACCGCGGCCGCGACCGGCTCGAACATGTCGTAGAGCGCAAAGCGAATGAGTTCGACCGCGTGCGTGAACGGATTGAGCAGCGAGACCCAGTAGATGAATTCCGAGCCGCCCTCGCGCAGCTTCCATAACGGGTAGAGCGCCGAGGAGAAGAAGAACATCGGGAACATCACGAAGTTCATCGCGCCGGCGAAGTTTTCGACCTGCTTGATGTAGACCGACAGAAACAGCCACAGCGATCCGAGCATCAGCCCGGACACGATCAGCGCCGGCAGCACATAGAGCCAGCCGCTCGGCTCGAACGTCACGTCGAACAGGATGCAGACCGCGAGAAAGACGTAGCAGGTGATTACCGACAGCGCGGTGCCGGCGACGAGCTTGCAGGCGAGCAGGACCCAGCGCGGCAACGGCGCGGTGAGCAGAAGCCGCATCACGCCCATCTCGCGGTCGTAGACCATGGAGAGCGACGACTGCATGCCGTGGAACAGCAAAATGATGCCGAGCAGCCCCGGCACGATATAGACCTGATAGGTGATGTAGGTCTTGTAGGGCGGGATGATCGACACGCCGAACACGTTGTAGAAGCCGGCGGCGAACACCGCGAGCCACATCAGCGGGCGCACCAGCGCGGAGAGGAGCCGCCCGCGCTGTTGCACGAACTTCACGATCTCGCGCGTGGTGAGAGCTCGAAGCGCCCGCGCGGCGTGCATGAGCTGCATGGCGACGCTGCGCGGGCTACTTCACCAGCTTGCTGGTGTAGTCGACCAGGAACGCCTTGATCTCGGGTTTCACCCGCCCCAGCGCCGCAACGATCTCCTGGGCGTCCTGGCCGGACACCAGGATCGGCGGCGACTTCATAACGTTGGAATAATCGCGAATGAAGGCCGGATCCTTCCACATCTCGACGAAGGCCGTGCGCATGATCGTCACCGCCTCCTCGTTGGTCTTCGGCGGCATCATGGCGGTGCGGAACATCGCGACCAGCGGATCGCTGCTGGTGCGCAGCACCTCGTAGAGCAAGCCCGACGGCTTCTTGCCGCCGTTCACGCTGGCGTAGAATTCCTCGAACGTGGGCAGTTCCGGTACCGACGGGCTGCGCGGTGTGCCGCCGTCCTTGCCGCGGGCGGCAAGCTGCCAGAGCGGGATGACGACGTCGCCCATCGAAGTCTGGATCGAGCCGCGCCAGCCGGGCAGCGAGGAGTTGGCGAGTTGCCCGATGTTCTGCAGGACCGCGGTTTCGACCTCCTTGAGGCCGCGATAGGCCGGGATCGCCTGGTATTTCAGCCCGAGAATATCGAGGCTGAGCGCCTGATTGACGGTGTTGCTGTTCTGCGCATTGAGCGACAGCGCCTTGAAGTCGCTCGCCTTCATGATGTCGGTCGCGACCTTCAGGCCGGGCGGCGTGTCCTTGCGCGCATAGACCACGAGGGGATTTTCCACGCCCGCGATCGCCACGAAGTCCGCGTAGTGGGTGCGCAGCGAGGGATTGCCGACGAACTCGGCGACGAGATCGAGAGTGAAGAAACCGATCGTGTCGCCGTTCGGCGCCGCCTCGCCCAACTGGTTGGTGCCGATGATGCCGCCGGCACCGCCGACGTTCTTGACGATGACGTTGGGCTTGCCGGGAATGTGGTTCGGCAGGTGCTGGGCGACGATGCGGCCCTCGATGTCGCTCGGGCCGCCCGCCGGGTAGTTGATGATCATCGTAACGGTCTTGCCCTTGTAGAACTGGGCAAGCGCGCTGTCCGGAGAGGCCGCGCAGGTCAGCAGAATCAGGCTCGCGGCGATCGTGAGTGTGCGGGTCATGGTCTGATCCTCCCTTAGCCTCTCCGGCAGTTGGACGCGCTCAAGCCTTGGTCTTGGCCTTTTGTTCTTTGGTCTTGAACGACTCAAACGTGGGCTTGTACGACTTCTCGTCCAGGAACTGCTTCAGGCCGGTGTTGTAGGAGTCTTCTGCGTCGCCAGCCTTGATCGCCTGGCCCTTGGCGGCGAGGTAGTCGTAGGCCTGCGGCACGTCCATCGTGCGCACGTGGCGGATCGCCTGCTTGGTGGCGCGCAGCACGGCCGGGCTCTTCTTCATCAGCTTTTCGGCGAGTTCGGTGGTTGCGGCCTGGAGCTTCTCCAGCGGCACCGCGAAATTGATCATGCCGATACGCGCGGCTTCCTTGCCGTCGAACGGATCGCCCAGGCACGCGTAGTAGAGCGCATGGCGGGGCAGCACCGTGTCGGAGACGACCTTCGACACGAGCGCGCCCGGCAGGATGCCCCAGTTCACTTCCGACAGCGAGAACGTCGCGTTCTCGGCCGCGATCGCGAAGTCGCAGGCGAGGAGCTGCATGAACGCGCCGCCGACGCAGTAGCCGTGCACCATCGCGATGGTGGGTTTGTCGTAGCCGTAGATGCGCTCCCAGCGCCAGCGGTTGGCGGCGGCGGCGGCCTTCTTGCGTTCGGCCGGGTTCTTCTCGAGCTCGCGGAAGAACATCTTGAGGTCCTGGCCGGCGCTGAAATTGCCGCCTTCGCCGGTCACCACCACGACCTTGACGTCGTCGTCGGTCTCGAGCCGCATCAGCGCGTCGTCCATCTCGTAATGCAGCGTCGGGCTCATGGCGTTGCGCTTGGCCGGGCGGTTGAGCGCCGTCCAGGCGATGCCGTCCTTCACGGTGACCTTCACGCATTCGTATTTGTACTCAGCCATCGGTAATCCTCCTTGTTGTTCGTTTGGGGTCGGCCCCGCATTGGCGCTTCCGGGCCGGTGCAATGGTGTGGAGGGCACCCTAGTGGAATGTATTCAGCGAGCCAAGTTTCGGCGGGCGCCATGCGGCTATGCAGCGCGGCGAGGGCTGCTGGGCGCAACTCGTGGCTGCGCTCTTGGCGCCCGTCAGCCGCCCGGATTGCGCAGCACCAGGCAGGAGCCGCCGACGCGCTGGATGGCGATGCACAGCTTGTTGGCGTCCTCGCGGGTCTGCGCGCCCACGCGCACCTGGTAGAACGGCTGCGTGCCGCGGCTGCGCAGCACATTGCTCAGGATGCTCGGATCGCGGCCTTCCAGCACCTCCGCGTAGCGCTTCGCCATCGTCGCATAGGAGGCAAGCGCGCGGTCACGCGAGAATCCGGCCGCGAGCTGGATACCCCAGGGGCTGGTGGCGACGAGGTTGATGCGCTCCTGCAATTTCTCGATGAACGGATTGGGTGCGCGCTTGAGCAGCGCCATCAGTTGCCGGCAATCCGGGCGGCCGGGTGCGGCGGGCTCGCCCTTGGCGCCGCGTGTCCAGTCGTCGGCCGGTGTCCCGGTGACCGCCAGCACGTAGCGGCGCGTCTCGCCCGGTAGCGTGCGTGTCCCGGCCATCCAGTCGCGCACCCGCTGCGGACCGGCATTGTAGGCGGCAGCGGCGAGGCCGAGATTGCCGAACTTGTTGCGCAACTCGGCGAGGAACTCAGCCGACTTCGGCAGCGCCTGCACCGGGTCGAACGGATCGAGCAGCCGCCGCTCCGCCGCGGTGCCGGGCATGAACTGCGCGATACCTTGCGCGCGCGCTCCGTTACGGGTCATCGGGCCGACTGCGTTGGGCTGGAAACGGCTCTCCTGCCAGATCACGCGCGCGAAAAACTCGAGCGGCAGGCCGTTCGCCCGCGCGGCGGACTCGATCATCAGGCACATCGACTCGCGCGGATCGGGCGCGCCGGCCGGCGGCTCCTTGTCCGGCGTTGCCGGCGGCGGTTGTTCGGTCGTTGCGGCGGGCTTCTCCGGCTCGGGCGTGGATGCTGGCGGCTCATCCGGGGGAGCGGCAGGCTTCTCCGGCTCGGGTGCGGCCGGCGGCACTGCCGGTTCGACCGGTGATGGTGCGGTCTTCTCAGGCACGGCCGGTGGCGTCTGTGCTCCGGCGCCGGAAATGCACCACGACAACAGCGCAAGGGCGATGAGATAGCGGCGATACGTACGCATGAGGGGCCCAGCCGGACACGCGACCAAGCCATGCATAGCGGTAGATTGTGAAGCCGAAAAGGCCAGCGGCCGCGCAGGCTCGGATCGCGCCGTCAGGCTGTTCCGATCAGCACTTCGGTCAGCTCGTCTGGCCTATCGACCATGATGTCGTGTCCGCATTTCTCGATCCCGAACGTGCGCCATGTCGGGTCCGCTTTGCATTGCGCCAGCCACTTGTCGAACGCCGGTTGCGGATAATCGACTGCCCGGATGTAGGTCTTCTTCGCCACCTTGTCGCGCGCGCCCGTGAACTTGTTGGGCGTGAAGGTCGGCCCGAGCGGCTGCGGCGTCAGCTTGGAGTTGACCCAGTCGCGGTCCTTCTCGTCGACGAGGAACGCTGCCGCCGGAACGATCGGGCGCGACGCGTCGCCCTTCGCCTGCGCTTCAAGCGCCGCCGCCCGCAAATTCGCCGGCGTCAGGTCGAGCATGCGCTCGCCGCTTCCCGGCAGGAAGGCGTCGATGAAAACGATGGAGGAGATCGCCGGCAGCATCTGCTCGGCGACGCCCGAGATGACGCAGCCCGCATACGAGTGCCCGACCAGCACGATGTTCTGCAGGCCCTCGAACTTGATCAGGTTCACCACGTCCGTGATGTGGGTGTCGAGGTCGACCGCAGGCGTCAGCAGATGGACGCGCTCGCCGAGGCCGGTGAGCGTGGGCGCGAACACCTTGTGCCCGCGCTTCTCAAGCCGATCCGCCACCCGCCGCCAGCACCAGCCGCCGTGCCAGGAGCCGTGCACGAGCACGAAGGTTCTCAACTCGGTCTGCGCTTGCGCGTGATCCGCGACCGCGGCAGCGGCGCCAAGCGTTGCGGCGGCGGCGAGCACGGTCCGTCGCGACGTACGCGTCTCATCCGGCATGGATCGTCCCTCCGGTTCTTCTCGTGGATCCAGCTTACACAAAATCCGCCCCGCAACTAGGCTAACAGCGCTCGCAGAATGCGGCTATCATCCACGCACGTCAGTTTAGGTTCATCCAGGGAATACCGGATATGCGTCCACGCATGTTGTTGGCGATTGCGTTCACGCTCGCCATGGCGGCGCCGGTCGCGGCGCAGACGCCGTCTCCGCCGATCGTCAAGCCGGAGGGCCTACGCCAAGTCTCGACGCACGTCTACGTCATTCCGGACAACAGCGTGCCGATGGTGTCGAACATCGGGATCATCGTCGGGAGCACGGGCGTGCTCGTGGTCGATACCGGCCTCGGGCCGCCCAACGGTGCGAAAGTGCTGGCCGAGGCGCAGAAGCTTGCCGGCTCCCGGGCGCTCTATCTCGTCACCACGCACGTCCATCCCGAGCACGATCTCGGCGCGCAGGCGTTTCCTGCCACGACCAAGCTCATCCGCTCGACCGACCAGATCAAGGACATCGACGAGTTCGGCCTGCAGCTTGCCCGGATTTTCGCGGCGCGCTCGCCGGTCCACGCCGAACTGCTGAAGGATGCGGAGTTTCGCAAGGCCGACATCGTGTTCGAGCGCGACTACGACCTCGATCTCGGCGGCGTGCACGCACACATCGTCGCAATGGGAGAAAACCATACGCGCGGGGACACCGTCATCTGGGTCGAGGCGGACCGCGTCTTGTTCGCCGGCGACGTCGCGATGAAAGCCCAGCCGGCTTTCGCGAGCCCCTATTCGTCGCTCCGTCATTGGCTTGCGAGCCTCGATCGGTTGGAGGCACTCAAGCCCAACCTGATCGTGCCAAGTCACGGTCCGAACGGCGAAGGCATCACGTTCATCTCGGGTTATCGGACTTACCTGACCGAGGTGCGCGACCTTACCGCGGCCGAGAAGCGCGCCGGCAAGAGCGCCGACCAGGCAGTGGAGACGGTGACAGCCGCGCTCGTGCAGCGGTATCCGGACAAGGCCCGGCTCGCTGGCGCGATCAAGGCGGCCTACGCGGAGGCGCCCTGAGGCATGCGTCCTCAACCCGGCAGACGAAACGCAATCGGCGCGTCGGCGAAGATCTTGTATTGCTGCGAGCGCGGCTTGGCCTTGTCCTCTTCGTTGAGCAATTGGATCGAGCTTTTTCCCAGCAGCGCGCGCGGCAGGACCATGACGCGGATGAAGCGGCTCGGGCGGTCCGCGGCGGCTTGCGCGAACACCGCGTCGGGACCGCTCTCGTACCAGGCGCCGCCCGGCCCATACGAGGTGGAGCGGCCGTGGGTGTCGATGCGGATGCCGCCCTCGATCAGGCAGCGGATGCCGGGCCCCTGGTGGCGGTGCAGGAACGCGCAGCCGCCGGGCGGGAAGGCGACGCTATCGCCGCGAATGAGAAGTTCTCCGGCCGGCAAGGTCGCGAGCGTGGCGGAAATCTTCTTGCGGGTGTCGGCGCCCGGGCCGGGCACGACACCGCTCGCGTCGCCGTCGGTCAGCTCGTAGCGCCAGCAGCAGGCTCCCGCCACGCCAGCCGTGATCGTGACCGCACCTTCGCCGTGCCAGGTCTCGCCGTCGGACAGCGTCTTGCCCGCGATCGTCACGATGCCATGCACCACGAAGATCATGCGCGGATGCGCGGGCAGTGCCAGCGTCGCGCCGTTCGACAGGATATCTTCGTAGAGCGATAGCACGGGATTCATGCAAGGTCTCCGCTGCGGGCCGCAGAGCATAGTCGAGATCGGCGGTTCGACAACACCGTGGCGAGACGATACGGTCCCCGGCCAACGCAATTCACCAGAACGCCGCGCCATTGAACGGAACGAGCCAGCAGCCCTGGATGAAGCTCGCCGCGCTCGCGCTCGTGGTCGCGGCGCTCGGGCTTCCGCTCAACGACCTGCCGCGCTTTGCGCTGCTCGTGGTGGCGGCCGTGCTCGTATTTACCGGCCGGGTTTCGACGAATAGTCGGCGATGGGTCGGCGCGCTGGCGGTGGCGGCTCTCTGCCTGCTCGCACACTTCACATTGCCGTTCCCGCGTATCGAGGAAGGCCACAACGTCTTCCTGGTGGATCGTCCTGGCGGCGCGCTGGAAGCGGGGCTGCCGCCGGAAGCTTTCCGGCTGATGCTCGCCGAATTCGACGCCCGCTATCCGCCGGCGCAGCGCTGCGATCCCGCGGCCGACGGCTGCTGGCGCGGGCAGGGCTTTCCCGATCGCGCATTTGCGTTTTCCGCCGACGGCATGTTCGACCGCCCGGCGTTTTCGCGCCGGGTCTCGGGCCTCGATTTCGCCGATCCGGTCTGGCTGCGGATCGGGTTCATCAACGAGAACCGCTACAACTGGAATTCGCTGGTGAGCGATGTCCGGCGCGCGTCGCGCGACCGCCGCGCGTTGGCGCTGCTGCACCACTGGCGCCTCGAAATGCCGTGGTTCGTGATGTACCGCTTCCCGGCGGATTTCGCCGGCAGCGCGCTGTGCTGGCGCGGCGAGGTCCTATGGGAGGGCGCGGCCGGAGAGTTCGCGACGATCCGGCATGCGGACATGGCATGCCGCACGCTCACCGCGGACGATGCCGGACGGCGCATCTTCGGCGTCGCGATCCGCAACGATCCACCGCTCGCCATGCGGCTCGATCCGACCGCCAAGGTGCGCGCCTGGCAGATGCTGGAGACCGCGCTGCCGCTGATCGGCGCTGCTGCGGCGCTGCTGCTGCTGGCGAAGTGGCGGCCGCGCCGTACGCTGCTGCCGTTCACGTTCATCGCGATCACGTTGGTCGTGGTGTTCTTCAACGATCCGAGCTTCATCGGCGGCGTGCGGCCGTTCGATTCCGGCGATGACGGCCTCGTGTACGACGGCTATGCGCGGTCGATGCTGCAATATCTCCTGGCGGGCGACGTCTATGGCGCGCTGCGCGGGCAGGAGAGCGTGTTCTACTTCACGCCCGGCATGCGCTACCTGCGCGCCTTCGAGCACGTGATCTTCGGCGAGAGCTATCTCGGCTATCTCGCGCTCATGATGCTGCTTGCCGATGCTGGTGTTTGCGTTGTTCCGGCGCTTCCTGCCGGTGCGCTGGGCGCTCGCGCTTGCACTGACGTTCGCTGCCATCCCGATTGGCGTGCTGTTCGGCACGAGCCTCGTGCTCTACGTGAAATGGGCAGCGCGCGGCTTCGGCGACCCCGCAGCCTATGTTTGCTTCCTCGCAGGCTTCCTGCTTGCTCGTCGGCCGGGCCGAAACCAGCCCGCGCGATCGCTTCGCGCCGGCCTGCGGCGCGGGCCTGCTGTTCGCGCTGGCGTTGTTCGTGCGGCCCAATCTCGCGCCGGGCGCCGGCATCCTGCTGGCGGGCGCCGGGCTGGCGGCGCTATGGCAGATGCAGTTATGGCGCGCTGCCGGCATGTGCCTCGGCTTCCTGCCGGTGTTCGGCATGGCGCTGCACAACTGGGTCTACGGCGGTGTGTTCGTGCTGTTCACCACCAGCACCGCGGTCGCGCAGTCGATGCCGCCGTCTGCTTATGTGGCGGCGTTGTCGGAATTGCTGCGGCTTGATTTCAGCGGCGAGCACGTGACGCAGGCGCTGCGTCAGCTTGGCGCGTGGTTGGCCGGCCCGTCGGAACTTGTCGTCATGGCGCCGCTACACGTCGCGGCGCTGGCGGTATTGCTCCGCATGGCGCTACGGCGAGGGTCCGATCCCTGGCTACGGCTGACTGCCTGGGCGGTGCTGGCGCAGCACTGCGTCAATCTCTTCTTCCTGACCTACGGCCGCTATTACTACCTGACGTGGCTGCTGACGCTTTTGGTCGTGGCGGTGTGGGTGCATGACGAAGGCGTCGCGCTCGCGCGCCGGCGGCTCCCGGCTCTCGCGCAATGGATGGCGCGTGTCGCGCATTATCCGGCCTGTGCCGCCCTCACGCGCGCCCTCGACCGCATCGCGCGCGACTGGGAGGGAGATGCAGGGAACGGGCTCCGCTCTAACTAGCGCTTGCGCGCAGACGAGCGGGGCTTGCGCCGCGGCAAATCGATGAACCCGTACAGCTCGGCGAGCATCAGCGAGCCGATGTGAAGCTGCGAGATGAACTCGCCGGCCTTGATCATGCGCACGAGATCGCGGGCGGTGACGGCTTCGACGACGATGCCCGGTTCCGGTTCGGCGATGCTGCTCGCCGGTTTCGACAAAGAACGCATGAATGCGGTTGTTCAGACGGCCGGTGCAGGGCGAGCTGTCACCCAGCCGATGAATGCTGCGAGCCGCAAGCCCGGTCTCCTCCAGGAGTTCGCGGCGGCAGGTTTCGGCCGGGTCCTCGCCCGGATCGACCATCCCGCACGGCAACTCCCAGGTGAACGCCTCGATGGTCGGGCGATATTGCCGCACCAGCGGAAATCGCCCGGACTTGGTACGTGCGACGATCGAGACGTAATCGGCCTGCTCGACCGCGTGGTAGAGCTGCGGCGGGGCGCCGCGCGCAAACTCGACCTCGCGCGCGATGATGCTCATCCACGGCGACATCCGGTGGTGGTGCGTGCGCGGATTTTCGGCCATTTGCCGGCCATGCGATCGTTCCGATTCAACTCTGTGCCCGGCGCACGACGCTGGCGGGCGGCTTCCGCAGCCAGGTCGTCGCGAACGCGTAGCCGTACCAGCGCAGATAGGCCGGCAGCCATTTGAGCACGCGGAACCGGCTTTCGCCGTGCCGGCGCTCGAACCACCGCACCGGGACTTCGCCGATCCGCCAGCCGAGCCGGTGCGCCTTCACCAGCAGCTCGATGCTGTAGCAGAAGCCCTGACCGGATTCGACCACGATCTCATCGATGACCCGGCGCGAGAACAGCCGGAAGCCGTTGCTGGCATCTGTTGCGGGCAATCGTGCCAGATGGTGCAGCGTGAAATTGCCCGACTCGCACCAGCGCGGCCTTGAGCGGCGGACACCCGACCATCGCGCCGCCCGGCATGAAGCGGCTGGCGCACACGATGTCGCAGCCTTCGCGCGCGAGCGCGACCATGCGGATCGAGCATCGCGGCGTTGGTGTCGTCGTCGGCCGGGTACATCAACACGAACGGCGAACGGCTTGCGGCAAAGCCGGTCATCACCGCGCCGTGCGCGCCGCGCCCGGCATTGCGGACGAGTTCCACCGGAAGTGATTGGGGATTGGCGCGGATCGCCGGCAGCGTGTCGTCGTCGTCGTGGTCGTAGCAGATCAGCACCCGCGCCGGCGTCGTGACGTGTTTCGCCAGCGCCGCCAAGGTCGGCACGATGTTGCGGCCTTCGTTGTAGACCGGGATGACGATGTCGAGCTCGGGCTGCATTACGCCGCGAACCCGCTCCGGGCCGCAGACGCCGGCGAGGCCCAGCTTGTCCCTCTCCCCTTCGGGAGAGGGCAGCGCTGATGCAGTCGGGCACTCGGGTGGGTGAGGGGTGGCTGCGAAGGATGTCAGCCCTCACCCTGTTCGTGCGTTGCTTCGAGACGCGTTGCTGCGCCCTCTCCGCAAGGGGAGAGGCGCAAGCACTACGACTGCGCTTGTCGCGCATCACGGCTTCTCGCCTGCGGTCAGCACGAAGGGGCGCAGCGGCTCCATGATCGATAGCCCGAAGATCGTGGCATCGATGAAGTTGTAGATCGGCAGCAGGAGCCGCGCCCGCGACGACGCGACGTAGCGATAGGCGAGGCCGGACAGATAATGCGACGAAACGCGGAAGCCGGCGCGCTCGAAGGTCGCGGCGACCTCGCGCGCCAGCACCGGCCGTTCGTTCTCGGTCACGCCGACCGAGCTGTAGAACGGCGATGAGCGGTCGCGATAGAGCCACATGAACGGGTTCATACGGTTGGGATCGAACGCCACGAAGCGTCCGCCCGGCCGTAACACGCGAAAAACTTCCGTCGCGCAGCGCGACGGATCCGGCAGGTGGTGCACGATGCCGCTGAGCAGCACGCCGTCGAGGCTGCCGGACGGGAAGGGCAGGTGCTCGACATCGCCTTCGACGAATTCGACCTCGGCGTATTTGCGCCTGCCGATCTCGATCAGCTTGGGGCTGATGTCGAGGCCGATAAAGTCATAGCCGGCGCGCGACAGCAGATCGGTGAATACGCCGGAGCCACAGCCGAGATCGGCGACGCGCGCGCCGCCCGGGAGGCCGCTCAGCCGCACGAATGATTCGATCAGCCGCGCGCTCGATTCGGGCGTGAACACGTCGTATTCGTCCGCTGCCGCGTGGTGGTCGAAGAACGCGATTTCCTTCTGCTTGTCCTGTTGCTTTGGCGCCGGCGTCATCATTGCTCTGCCTCAATGGCGTGCGCGCTGTTGCAGCACGATCAGCGCATCGAGCGCCATGCCGCCGCGCGTGAGTGCCACGAACGGGTTGATGTCGACCGACTGGATGACGTCGTCGAGATCGACAGCGAGCCGGCCGAGCGCGATCAGCGCGTCCACCACGGCTTCGATGTCGAGCCCTGCGGTGCCGCGATAGCCGTGCAGAAGCTTGCCGCCGCGCATGCGCTCGAGGAGATCGCGCGCTTTTTCGCGGGTGACCGGCGGCGCGCAGAATGTCACGTCCTTGACGAGTTCGAGCAGCACGCCGCCGCTCCCCGCCATCACCACGAGCCCCATCTCGGGGTCGCGATGGAGCCCCAGCACGAGCTCCACGCCGCCGCGGATCTGCTGGCAGACCAGCATCCCGCTCAGGGCGTGTTCGCTCAAGCTGCGTGTCATCCGGTCGTAGGCGGATGTGAGCTCTTCGGGCGTCGTGAGGTTGAGTGCCACCGCGCCGACGTCCGACTTATGCAGCAGCGTGGGCGACACCGCCTTGAGGACGACCGGATAGCCGATGCGTTCCGCGGCCTTGACGGCGGCGGCCGGCGACGTGACGAGCGTCTCGGTGGGTGTCGCGATGCCGTAGGCGCGCAGCACGTTCTTCGATTCGGCTTCATCGAGCGCGACCGGGTCGGTACCGGCGCGGCTGCGGACGCGCTCGACGATGGTCCGCTGCATCGGCGAAAGTGGCGGTGTTTCCGCGACCGGAGCACTTGCGACGCGCTCGCGGTCGGCGCGGCGCGCGACGGTGGCGATCGCGCGCAGTCTCTTGTAGGCCTCCTGCAGGAACGAGATGTTCGGAGCCTTGGCGCGGATGCTGCGGCTGTAGTCGGTGTGCCCGAGCGTGATCGGCGACGCGAACGCGATCGGCTTGGTGGCCTTGGTGGCGGCGTAGTCGTTCGCCAGCCGGATGTAATGCTCGCTGCGGTCGGCGCCCGGCGCGCGCGGCGGACCCTCCTGGACGAGCACCATGTCGACGTTCGGATCGTTATGCAGCGCGTCGATCGAGGCCATGAAGTTGTCGGCACTGCTCAGCACGCCGAAGCCGCCGTCGATCGGGTTGCTCACGAGCGAACCGACCGTGAGCACCGCGTTGAGCCGTTCCGTAGTGGCGGGATCGAGCGGACGAAATTCCAGGCCATTGACGTTCGGCGGCGTCGAGCAGCATGCCGCGGAATGCGCCCGACAGCGTGACGGCGCCGAGCCGGCGCCCGGTGGGCGCGCCGGTATGGACGAGCAGTTCGGTGATCTCGACCGCGTCGTCGAGCGTGTCGGCACGGATGACGCCGGCTTCGCCCGCGACCGCATCGAACGCCTCGATGCTGCCGGCGAGCGAGCCGGTATGCGCGAGCGCGGCGCTGCGGCCGGCTTCGGACTGCCCGAGCTTGATGGCGACAATCGATTTGCCCGCGCCGCGCGCCAGGCGGCAGGCGGCCTTGAATTTCGCGATGTCCGAAATGGCCTCGATATAGACAATGATGACCTTGATCTCGGGCTCACCGGCGAAGAACGCCACGTAGTCGGCGATCGTCAGTCCAGCCTCGTTGCCGCTGGTGATCAGGTATCCGGGCCAGATGCCGCGCTCCTGCAGCGCCTGGTTGGAGTAGATCATCATCCCGCCGCTCTGGCCCACGAGCGCCACCGGGCCGGGACGAACCGTCAGCGGCCGGTCCTCTGTCAGGTCACGAGCCTGCTCTTGGAGCACACATTGCCCATGCAGTTCGGACCCGAAACTGCAAGCCCGGTCTTGGCGATGACCTCGGTCAGTTCGCGCCCGAGCGCCGCCGCTTCGGTGTTGAAGCCCTCGCCGAAGCCCGCCGAGAACACCGTTGCGCTGCGCGCGCCTTCGGCGGCCCCGCTCTTGAGTGCGTCGATCACGCCGGCCGCCGGCACCAGGATGACCATGTGGTCGGGCGGCTCCGGCAGCGACTTGAAATCCGGATAGCAGGGGCGGCCCCAAATCTCGGTGCGGCGCGGATTGACCAGGTAGATGGGCCCGGGAAATTCGTACGCATTGAGATTTTGCCAGACCTTGGCGGCCCAGCTTCCCGGCCGGTCGCTCGCTCCCACCAGCACAACATTGCGCGGCGCGGTGAGCGCCTCGACTTTCATCCTGGAGGCTTCGAGGTCCAACGGCGTGTCCGGAGTCGAATGAGGTGAACGAGAGTTCCCGGTCTACCGGGATGGCAGGCGCGATCCGTCGATGCCACGGGGCTACGGCAGCATCAAGCCATGCCGGGACCGAAGCGCCGGGCGGCAGCTATGCCGAGGCGAAAAGCGGCTCCGGAACAACGGCTTGGCTAGACTTTTATGGACGCTAGACAGGCCCCGGATGGGCCGGAGCATCAGGGAAAAAATGCTCGCGCTTGACCTGGGTCTCGGCCGCGAGGCGTGCGATGGCGTAGATGTTCTTGATGATGCCCGGATCGTCCATCCGGCGAAAATTCTCGACCTCGCTCTCGGTGAAATCGAGATGCAGGTTCTCGCGCAGCCATGAGGCTTCCAGCCGTACGTCGTAGCGCAGGAACCTGAACCACTTTCCGCCCGGCGGCGCGTCGCCCGCGAGATCGCGGATTTCGGAGTTGATGATCCACGGCTGCGGACATTCCCCGAGCCACTGCATCTGTGCGAGCGAGAGCGATTCGATATCGCTCATGAGCGAAAGAAGCGCGCTCAGCGCCACCCTCAGCGGCCCGAACCATCCCAGTTGCTTGAACGACATCGTGGTGCGATGGGTGCCGGTGCCGATCGATGTGATCGACAGCTTGCCGGGTCCAAGCGGCCACTTGAGTGCGAAGCGCTCGAGCTGCGTCATCATCAAGAGCGCCATGGTCGGGTTGTTGTAGGGCGTTACGCCGCCGTCCACGAACAAGCCGTGAGTCTTGCTGATATCCTCGCCGCGTCTGCGGCGGGCACTCAGCAGCAACAGACGCAGCTTGCTCGCCAGGAGCGAAAGCGCGGGCAGGTTGACGAGCTTGGCATTTACGTCGGGGAGCGGCTGCGTACGCTCGTCCTCGACGATGGGCAATATTTCCGGATCGAAGAAATGCGGCGCCGCGGTACTGGCGCGTACGAGGTTCGCCAGCCGGTACTCGCTGTTGCCGGTGTACCCCTTAGGGTCGACTTCGGAGCCCGGCGTGCCGGGATGCCAGTAGGGCGCCTTGCAATTGTTCGCGAGAATCCACGGGCTGCCGGTGTCGAGCCGCTTGGTGACCACGCAGAGGCCGGTGATGAGGTCCGGGCTGTCGAGCCGGCGATCCTTGACGATCTTGTCGATCTCTTCCCGCAGGGCGCCGGCATCGAACTTGGCCTGCAGTCCGGGCACCCGCCAGAATGGCCGCTTGAACACGCGTGGCGCGAGCTTGAGGTAGAAGTCCTTGATTTCGGCGGTGCTGTTGCCGAGCGCCAAGGCGCCGGCGATCACCGCGCCGGTCGAGGTGCCGCCGACCAGGTCGAAATAATCACCCAGGCGGATTTTCGCCGCGCCGTTTCCGCGCTTCGCCTCTTCCTCCTGGATGATCTTTTCGATCCGCTCCAGGAAAGCGACCGAGATCGCGCCGCGCACGCCGCCGCCGTCGAGCGACAGGATACGCTTCGGTCCGGGACCGAACAGATGCCGGTCGCGAGCAAGGCCCGAGTGAGGGGACGCGTCAGGGGAAGCGTCGTTCATTCCGCCGCGTGCGTCCGCGCCGCCGCGACGACGGGGAAATAATCGTCGAGCCAGTTGCGGACGAGATCCCAGACGCGCTTGTTGCCCTCGGCGAACATGAAGTGGTCGACGTCGCTGACGAGGTGCAACTCGCTCGGCTGGCCGGCGCGCTTGAACAGTTCGATCGACTGCTCGGTCGGCGTCACCGAATCGTTTGCCGAATGCAGCAGCATGAGCGGGCGTGGCGCGATCTTGCCGACGACGTCGTCGGCGCGGAAGTCGTACATGCTCTGCGCGGTCTCGGAGGTGAACTCCAGGATCGAGTTGGTCGCCAGGTTGGTGCGCAGGTGCGGTGGGATCGGCACGATGTCGTAGCGCGGCACCATCAACGGCTTGCCGTGCTGCGCGCGATAACCGCGGCCCTTGGCGAGCATGTCGGTGAACTTCTTCCAGGCCTCGGCGCCAGGATGCTGGCCGCGGAACTTGCGTTCGCCATCGCCCCAGCCGCCGTTCGATATGACGGCGGCGACACGCGGATCGACGCCGCCGGTATAGACCGCGACGGCGCCGCCGAAGCTCGAACCGATCACGCCGATCCGATTGGGATCGACGGCGGGATGTTTAGTGAGGAACGTGAGCGCGCTCGAGGTGTCCTCGACCTGCTCCAGGCAGATCAGATTGCCGCGCTCGCCTTCGCTCTGGCCGCAGCCGCGCATGTCGAAGCGCAGCACCACATAGCCGAGGCCGGTGAGCACCTTGGTCGGCTCCATGGTATTCGACGAGCTCTTGTTGCTGCCGAACCCGTGCAGAACGAGAAATGCGGCCCGCCGCTCGCCCGGCCGCATGTCATTTGGAACGTGCACGACGCCTGACAGCTTGAGGCCCGCGGACGGAAAGGTGACGGGTGTTTCGGTCATTGTGATGCTTCCTCGTAGCTGCTCTCGTGGTTCCTTGGGCCCGGCGGCCGCCGGGAGGCGACTTTAGCGATTTGAGATCGCGATGGAAGATGCCTGGTGGGCTGCCGTGCCGTGGGCGCCACAGCGTAACCCTTCGTCGGCGACGCTCGCTTAATTCCCGAAATACAAAACCCCGGCTTGCGCCGGGGCTTCGTGTTCAAACGTCGAGGTACTGGGGACTTCGAACGATCGACGGAGTCTTAGTTGCAGGGATGGCGCAGGCCGTCATAGCCCAGGTACGTCCCGGAGACCGGATCGTAGCTGCGGTAGCGCGCGCGGCAATACGCGGCATCGCGGATCGGCGTATCGACTTCGTAGACATAGCGCGGGCCGGCGATCGGGCGCTCCACCACGTAGGCCCGCGCCCTCGGGGCGACGACCGTCTCGACGGGTGAATAGGCATACGCGTTAGCCACCGGCGCCGCGTAGGCCGGTGCAGCGTAGTTCGGCGAGTAGGCATACGTGTTGGCAACCGGCGCGTAGCCCGGCTGGTAGGCGTAGGCTTCGACGACCGGCGTCTGGACGGTCTCACGCACCAGCGGACCGGGTGCGTACCGCTCGGTGACAATGCGCTCGCGCACGATCGGGGCGAGTCCGCCGCCTTGCGGCTGGACGCTGCGATAGACGGTGGTGCGCGAAACGGGGGCGAGCGGCCGGGTGACGATGGTTTCGGTTTCGACCGGGTCGACGACCCAGGTTTGTGCCTGGGCGGCGGCTGTGCCGGCGACCAGGGCTAGCGCGGTCGCAACGTGACGAAGGACTATGCTCATGACGACCTCTTCTGACTGGCCTCACCCGTGGGGAACCGGGGTTCGACGTCATCGATGCCGGACCCGCTTGATCCGGCATCGCGGAACGGGCCTGGAGCAATAATGTACCCTGCCGGGGGAGGTTCCAAGCCCTCTTCGGCTACCGGCCTGCCAAGGGTCTCAGGTGCGCGAGGGCAGGGTTAATGTCTATTTGCGCGGTTTTCGGCAAGTATCGCCGCCGGCGATCAAGTCTCGGCTAACCCTGACCGCGCGATGACATTTCGGTGAGGTACAGGGGGCCGGCGATCGGCTCAGCCCTCCGGCCGGCTCGCCAGTTCCACGCCGCCCAATGCGTACAGCGTCTGGTTGTCGATCTCGGTGCTCGCGATGCCGTACTTCTCCTGAAAATTTCGCACCGCCTCGCGCGTCCGCGGCCCGAGCACGCCGTCGATCGGACCCGGATCGAACCCCTTTTGTTGCAACGCCTGCTGCAGCTTCGAGACGCGGTCCGGCGTCAGTGTCGGGATCGCACTCATGTCGATGGAGCGGAAGGTCGATTGCGGCGTGTTCGACATCACCTCCTCCGCCTGGGCGGCGGTGGTCAGATGTCCGCCGATGAACATGCCGAATGTCGTCACGGTGGCAATCACGAGACCTTTCACGGGAGCCTCCTCTGATGCGACGGGACAAGGACGGGCTTTGGGTTAGCCTCCAATTGTTACAGGCCTGCGCAGCATCGGACCAAACCGACGCAAAATGAAGTGCGGCAAGGTCGCAGGCCGCGGCGGTAACGGCGGCCCACGCTTGCATCATACCGGATGATCGTCCCTGACCGAAGTGGTCAGTTGCAGTTCGGCTGCCCGATCCGAACTCGCGCGAGCGTGCACGGGCGTTGTCGATGCGGCCTCTCGCGCCGCCCGAAACTACTCGATCACCTCGTCCGCACGCGCGAGCACGCTTGCAGGCAAATCAATGCCGAGCGCGTTGGCAGTCTTGAGGTTGACGACGAGCTCGTATTTCACCGGCGCCTGCACCGGCAGGTCCGCCGGACTCTCGCCTTTCAGGATGCGGTCGACATAGCCGGCGGCCTGCCGGAACTGGTCGACGAAATCGGGGCCGTAGGAGATCAATCCGCCATTGGCGACATAAAAGCGGGAATTGTAGACGGCAGGCAGCCGATATCGAGCGGCCAGTTCAAAAATCAGATCGCGATGCACTGTCGCGGCCGGGCTCCCGGTCACGATCAGGCCGCCGTTCGCTCCTTTCGCGAACGCCGCGATGTCGCGTTCGATTTCGCCGGCATCGCGCACGTCGATCGGACGCAACTCCACGCGCATCGCCGGCGCGACGGCCTGGATGGCGCCGAACTGGCCGGGCCCGGTTGCGATGGCGGATTCGCGAATGACCGCCGCCTGGGTGAGGCTCGGCGAGATTTCCTTGAGCAGCTCCAGCCATTTCCCGCCCATGCCGTATTCGAAGTTGGTGAAGCCGGTGGCGTTGCCGCCCGGCTTTGCCAAACTACGGACGAAGCCGGCACCGACCGGCTCGGCGACAAGCGTGAACACGACCGGAATGGTCTGGCTCGCTTTCAGCAAAGGCGCGACCGCGGCGCTGGAATGGGCAAGGATCACATCGGGGGCGAGCGCGACCAGTTCAGCCGCGTACCTGCGCATGGCTTCTGCGTCGCCCGCACCCCAGCGGTAATCGATCCGGAGGTTTTGCCCGACGATCCAATTCGCCTGCTGGAGACCTTGCGCAAACGCCGCGAGCCGCGCTTGCGACTCCGGATCGTCCGCCGAAAGACCCATCAGCACACCGATGTGCCGCACCTTGCGGCGCTCCTGGGCCTGCAAGCCGAGCGGCCATGCGGCTGCCGCGCCACCCAGCAACGCCATGAATTCGCGTCGTCCCAATTGATTGGATTGCATTTGATCCGCCTTTTCCTAAACAAGAAATTCCGCATTCAGCTCATCGGTCAGGCGCCACGTTATTGGCGAACCCTGACACGCTCGAATGCACGAGGATCGCTAAACCGATCCGGCCTCACCAAGATCAACGTTGCTCTTTATTGCCTTTCGGCAATTCGGTTGTGCAAAACCTCGTGATAATAGGCGGCCCAGCGCGGTGCGCTGGTGCCGCCAACTCTCCGGTCTATCTGATCGATCAGACCGACTTGCGCCAAGGCAGCAGCATCGAGACGCGCTCGCGGTAGCGCCGGTATTCATCGCCGAACAGTTCGATCAGGTCATGCTCCTCAAGCGCGATGCCGACGAAGATGTAGGCGGTGGTCACCGCGGCGAACAGCAGATGCCCGGCCGTCATCGTGGGCGCTGCCCAGAACGCGATGATGAAACCGAGATAGATCGGATGACGCACCACCTTGTAGAGCATCGGAGTGCGGAACCGCGCCTGCGGCATCGGCCGGCCCGTGAGGTTGTTGGCAACCTGGTGCAATCCGAACAGCTCGAAGTGATTGATCATGAAGGTGCTGGCAAATACCACGACCCAGCCGATCAAGGACACGCCGAGAACTGTCGTTGCAAGCGCCGGGTTGGCGATGTGCCACACCACCGTCGGGATCGGCCGCCACTGCCAGAACAGCAGCACGAGCGCGAGGCTCGCGAGCAGGACGTAGGTGCTCCGTTCGATCGACTTCGGCACGTATTGCGTCCACCATTCCTTGAACTGCCGCCGCGCCATCACGCTGTGCTGCACGGCGAACAGCGACATCAGCAGCACGTTCACGATCAGCGCCTCGGTTAGAGGTACCGTCGTCCCGGTGTCGATGGTCTTGGGCACCACAAGCCCGGTCACAAAGCCGATGGCGTACAGAATGGTGCCGAAGAAGGTCAGATAGGCCACGAGGCCGTACAGCAAGCCGAAGAAGCGCAGGACAGCGGCGCCGCGCACCGTCTGGCTAGGCGATACGCTGGAACGCGCCGGGTGAAGATCGAAGGCTATGGAGCGGTCTTGGGAACGGCGAACGTCGTCCGTCATGGCTCTCTCCATCCAATACGGATCGCGGACATCGCGATCCCATTGGGCGGGAGCATGCCGGTGAACCGGCCGGAAGACATTGAAGCGCGCTTGATTTGTTCTTCAGAAGCGCTTGATTATGGCTCGAGGCCCTGCGCGCCTTCAGGGACGGCGCGACGCGCAATTTCATTTTAAAATCATATACGTGACAAGTGCGCAGCGAGCTGAACGGGGTCGGACGAGCTCATCGCGTTCACATTGTCTCCGGGACGTGGACTTGCCGAGCGCGGGCGGGCTAAACCCGCCCTTCGGCTTGCCCAATCCCAACTCGCTCCAGCGTGCGTAGGCCTTGTCGAGGTCGGTCTTCTCCGGCCAGACGGTCGGCGGGAAGCGCGCGCCGCCGAGATCGGGATCGGGGTCGTAATCGAGGTTCATGGTGGCGTCGATCAGCACCCGGTTCCATTTGCCGGTGCCGAACAGCGCCGGATTGCGGTCGCGTTTGCGTACCGACGGATCGAGGCCGAGCCCGAAGGTCGACGGCATGATGATGACGTCATCCTCGCCCGCGTTGACGCGGTTGGCGATCGCCCAGTCGACCGCCGCGTAGTCGTGGATGTCGATGTCGTCGTCGACGACCGTGATGTGCTTGTAGCGCACGTGCGCGGCTGACGAGCCCCAGATCGCATTCGCCGCCTGCTTGGCCTGGTTGCGGTAGCTCTGCTTCATCCGGATCAGCAGATTGATGCCGGCCTGTACGGGCGGGCACCACACATCCGTGATGCCGGGGACGCCGGCGCGGTCGAGCACGTTCCAGGCGGTGGCGGCGCGCATGATCGAGGAGGTGACCGCGTTCTCCGAATAGCTGCCCGGCATCGAGCCCTCGATGGTGCCGCGCAGGATCGGGTCGTTGCGGTGCGTGATGCAGGTGACGCGGATGGTCGGCTTGGGGGCGGCATCGCCCGCCACGTAGCCGGTGAACTCTGCGTACGGTCCCTCCATCACGTAGGTCTTCGGATCGATGCCGAGGAACCCTTCGATCACGATCTCGGCCGAGGCCGGCACCAGGAGATCGTGGCTTTCGCACTTCACCAGTTCGACCGGCGCGCCTCGTATTGCGCCGATGACATCATACTCGCAGATGCCCTTGGGCACCGGAGAACCGGCCGTGAAGGCGAGCGAGGGTTCCCACCCCATCGCGATGGCGATCGGCATCTCGGCGGCTCCGCCGTTCTCCCAGGTGGTGACGTGCTGGCCGAGATGCTGCGCGCGCCACATCAGGATCGGCATGTGGGTCTTGTCGGCCACCATGCCGCGATAGGTGCCGACGTTCATTACGCCGGTTTCCGGATCGCGCGAGACGCAGCCGCCGTAGGTCTGCAGATAGCGGCCGCCGTCGACCCGGTTCCACCAGGGCGCCGGGAAGGCGTAGAGGTCGATGTCGTCGCCCTTGAGGATGTTCTGCTTCACCGGGCCGGTGTCGACGATCTTCGGCGGGATCGCGCCGGTGAGGATGGTGCGGGCGATCTTGACCAGCTCGCGCGGATGCGTGTCGGGCGGTAGCCCGAGCATCATGGCGATGCGGCGATAGCTGTTGAGCGACGATCCGAAGATGCGGCGGCAGCGCGTCGTGGGCTTGTTGTAGTCTTTGATATTATTAAACAGGAGCGCCTTGCCGGTCCCTGGCCCTTGCGCCAGCCGCATGATGGTGCCGAGCTCGATGTTCCAGTCGACCTCGGCGTCGATCTCCTGCAGTTCGCCCTGCGCGCGCAACGCATCCATCCAGCCGCGCATGTCGCCGAACGCGGTCGGCCTGCGCTCGACCGCCAGATCTTCTTTTCGGGTCTGGAACATCTCGGTATTCCTATCTTGATCGCAGGCTGCTTATTTTACCACGAAGCGTTCGCCGGGCGGCGCGATCTCGGTCACCAGATCGCGCACCAGCCGCTTGTTGGAGAGCGGCGCCAGCGTCATCTCGCGTGGTTCGAGCCGCGCCGTGCAGGCATAGACGGTTTTGCCGTCAAGCTCCATCATGCATTCCTTGCAGGCGTTGGCGTTGATGCAGGAGAACCGGATCGCAAGGCTCGGATCGCGGTTCGCCCTGATCCAGCGCAGCGCGTCGAGCACCGACTGGCCGGGCTCGAACGGCACGTCGTAGGCTGTCCCAGCGCCCTTCGTTCGCGGCTTGGCCGCGCCACACCTTGAGTTGTGCGATGCTGCTCATTGCGCGGCGGCCTGTGCGATCACGGGCGCCGAGGTCAGCACTATTTCGCTGCCTGAGAGCCTCGCCACCTGGTTGACCCGCCACTGGGGCAGCATGCCGGGAAAGTCTTCCCGCTGATGGGCGCCGCGGCTCTCGGTACGCGCGAGCGCCGCCTGCGTGACGACGCGCGCGACGGTGAGCATATTGCGCAGGTCGAACCAGTCGAGCGCCCGCATGTCGAACGCGCCGCCGTCACCCACGGGCCGGGAACCGAGTGCCGCCGTCAAATCGTCGATCACGCCGAGCGCGCGGCGGAGTTTCGCGTCGGTGCGGAACGGACCGACATCGTCTGACATTGCGCTCTGCAGCGCCGACACCATGGCGGCGGTGTTGATATCCGGGCGGTCGGTTGTCGATGCGAGCAGATCGAGTGCCGCGCGCGCGGACTGCGGCCCGACCGCTTGCCGCGCGGCTTTCCCGGCGCGTTCCGCCGCCGTGCGTCCGGCGCGCCGGCCGAATACCAGCGCCTCGGTGATGGCGTTGCCGGAGAGCCGGTTCGCGCCGTTGGCGCCGCCAACGGCTTCGCCCGCCACGAGCAGGCCCGGCACCTCGGTCTGCATCAAATCGTCGGCCACGACGCCGCCCATGTGGTAGTGCGCGATCGGTGCGACCTCGACCGCCATCTTGGTGAGGTCGATGCCGTTTGCAGCGAGGCGGTCGATCACCGGGCCGAACGCCGCGCGCAGTTCGGCTTCCGAGCAATGCTGGAACGACAAATAGGCTCCACCGTGCGGCGAGCCGCGGCCGGCTTCGTTCTCCTTGACGATCGCATAGGTGGCCAGATCGCGGGTGACGACGTAGCGGCCGCCCTCGCTCACGCCGTAGCGCGCGGTGAATTCCTCGCCCTCGCGGTTGAGCAGCTTGCCGCCGAGCTTGTAGCGGAACGGGTCCCACATGATCGGGTCCATCCCAATCAGCCTTGGTGCAAGGTGTCCGATCGGGAAGAACTGCACGAACTCCATGTCGGCGAGCGGCGCGCCCGCGCGCAGCGCCAGCGCATAGCCGTCACCGCCCATGTTGGCGGAGGCGCTGTTGCGGCGGTAGAGCCGCGTCAGCCCGCCGGTCGCCACGATCGTGGCCTTGGCGGCGATCGTCACCGGTTTCCCGCTCGGCAGGTGGAGCGCGCAAGCGCCGACCACTTCGTCGCCTTGCCGCAGAAGATCGACGATCAGCAGATCGCCGGCCTGGCGAATGCCGGACGTACGCTTGACCACCGTGCGCAGCGTGCGCGAGACCGCCGGGCCGGTGTTGAGGAAGTCGACATAGACGCAGCGCGGCCGGTCATGTCCTGGCGCCATCGTCGCGGTAATATGGCCGTCCTTGCGGGCCCAGCCGACGCCCCAGGCGTCCATCTCGAGGATGCACGCGGGGCCTTCCTCGCACAGAAGCTGTGCGAGCCGCTCGTCGCAAAGACCGCGTCCGGCTTCCAGCGTGTCGTTGTAATGATAGCTCCAGTGGTCAGGCGTCTCCTGGCCGAGCGCGACCGCGACCGTCATCTGCGCCATCACGGTCGCGCCGCCGCGGCCGATCAGGCTGCGGTCGGCGAGGAACACCGAGGCGCCTCGACGCGCCGCCTCGATCGCCGCGTACATGCCGGCCCCGCCCGATCCGATGATCAGGACGTCGGTCTCGACATGCATGGGTTCGGCGGTCATGGGAGCTGCACAATTACTCACTTTGTCATGCCCGGCCTGAGCCGGGCATCCAGCGACTCTCGCATGTCGCAGAATGGATTCAAGGTCACTGGATCGTCCGCTTTCGCGGACGATGCCCGGCCATGACGGAGGAACGGACACTCCAGGTCAGGCGCATCGTCCTTGCGCTTGCGCGCGGCGATCTTCACCGCCTGGATGACCTCCGGATAGGTGCCGCAGCGGCAGAGATTGCCGGAGAGGTAGTGCTTGATCTGCTCTTCGTCCGGGTCGGGATTGCGATCGAGCAACTGGTGCGCCATCAGGATGAAACCGGGCGTACAGAAGCCGCACTGGAACGCGCCCGCTTCGATGAACGCCTCCTGCACCGGGCTCAGCACGTCGCCCTTGGCGAGATGCTCGACGGTCGTCACCTCCGCACCGTCGGCGAACGTTGCGAGGTAGAGGCAGCCCGATACAGCCGCGCCGTTGACCACCACGGTGCAGCAGCCGCACAGCCCCTGGCCGCAGCTCTCGCGCGCGCCGAACAGATTGAACTCGTTCTGCAGCACTTCGACGAGGTTGTGGTGCGGCTTGACGTCGGCGCTGACGCTCTCGCCGTTGAGCGTGAATTGAATGGTGCGTGCGGCGCTCATGTCATTCGTCCTCGATCGGCTTGCCGGCTTTGGCGCGCAGCGCCCGCAGCACGGATTCGGGATTGAGCGGCAGCTCCATCAGCCGCACGCCACAGGCATCGTCGATGGCGTTGGCGATCGCGGGCGAACCGCAGAAGGTGGCGGTCTCGCCCACGCCCTTGGCGCCGAACGGCCCGTTCGACTGGACGACGTCGAGCGCCTCGCAGTTCATCGTGTTGGGCACGTCCATGATGCCGGGAATCTTGTAGTCGGCGAGCGACGCGTTGGTCACCTGGCCGGCGTCGAGGTGCATCTTCTCGAACATCGTGAAGCCGTGCTGCATGATCGATGCACCGGAGATCTGCGTCTCGACGATCCTCGGGTTCACCGGCTTGCCGCAGTCGACGATGTTGACGAACTTCGGGATGCTGACGCGGCCAGTGTCGGTGTCGACCTCGACCTCGGCGCCGGCGGCCGAGACCATCCAGAACGGCGTCACGTTCGGCGAATAGCCGGTGACCGGGTCGGACGGCACATAGTCCGGCTTGTAGATGCCGGTGCCGATGATGTTGCCGGCCTGCATGCCGTATCGCTTCTGGAACAGCGCCGCGACCGGGACGTTCGAGCCTTCCGGCTCGCCGACGTCGCGCGCCAGTTGCTGAATTTTGGCACGGGCCTCCTCGGCCGCGAGCTTGACGGCGTGTCCCATGTGGAAGAGCGAGCGCGAGCCCAGCGTGCCCATGTCGTAAGGCGTGATGTCGGTGTCGCGCGGCACGACCCGCACGGTCTCGGCCGGCATGTTGAGCACGTCGCCGACCATCTGCGCCATGGCGGTGTCGGAGCCCTGGCCCATATCGACGGTGCCGCAATAGAGCGTGGTCGAGCCGTCGGCGCTGACGTTGACGATCGCCACCGACGTGGTCGGCGAGATCACCGCCTTGATGGCGACCGCGAGCCCGCGCCCGCGCTTGACCGGGCCGCTGCCGCGATCGAACGGCGCGCTCCAGTTCAGCCGCTCGGCCACGCGGTCGAGCGCCGCCGCCACGGCGGCATCCTTGATGATCTGTCCGGTCGCGTGCGGGCGCCCTTCGCGCAGGATGTTCTTGCGGCGGAACTCGAGCGGATCGACCTTCAGCGCCCGCGCGATCAGGTCGGTGTGGCTCTCGTAGGCCCAGACCAGTTGCGGGACGCCGAAGCCGCGCAGCGCGCCGGCCGGCGGCAGGTTGGTGTAGAGCGCGTAGGAATCGATCGAGACGTTCTCGATGTCGTAGGGGCCGGAGGCCGTGAAGCCTGATTTCTGCGTCACCCGCGGCCCGATGTCCGCATAGGCGCCGCCGTTCCAGAACACCTCGCACTTGCGGGCCGTGACGCGGCCGTTCTTGTCGACGCCGCTCTTGATGCGGAACGTGCTCGGATGCTTGGTGATCTGGTAGAACTGCTCTTCCATGGTGAGCGCGACCTTCACCGGCCGCCGCGCGATCATCGAGAGCGCGAGCGCCAGTGCTTCGAGCTTGATGTAGAGCTTGCCGCCGAAGCCGCCGCCCAGATACGGCACCTTGATGCGCACCTTGTTCTCGGGCCAGCCGAGCAGCCGCGCGATCTCGGTGCGCACGAACGACGGTCCCTGCGCGCCGCTGTAGATGGTGACGCCGCTCTCCTTCCAGTCGCCGATCGAGCAATAGGGTTCGAGCGCGAGGTGCAGGACCTTCTGCGTGCGGAACGTGTGCTCGAAGACGTGCGCGGCTTCGGCGAAGGCCTTGTCGACATCGCCCTTGCGCAGCCGGTAATCGAGCGCCGTGTTGGTGCCCTTGCGGCCCTTGAGGTGCTTGAGGTCGGCGAAGGTGCCGGCGGGCTTGAGCTCGTCGTGCACCAGCACCTTGTTGTCGAAGGCTTCGACCTCGTCGAACACCGGCGGCAGTTCCTCGTATTCGGCGCTGATCAGCGTGGCCGCTTCCTCGGCGACGTGCGGGTCCTTGGCGAGCACGACCGCGACCGGCTCGCCCACATAGGTGACCTTGCCGATCGCCAGGATCGGCTGATCGTGGAAGGCCGGTCCGTAATACGGGTTGGGAATGACCTTGATCACGTCCTCGGAGGTCACGACCTTGAAGACGCCGGGCACTTTCCTGGCTGCGCTGACATCGACGGACTTGATGCGGCCGTGCGCGACCGTGCTGCGGAAGATTTTCGCGTGCAGCATGCCGGGCAGCCGCATGAGATGCGCGTACTCGGCGCGGCCGGTCACCTTCTCGCGCGCTTCGAGGCGAGGCAGCGAGCGGCCGACCTGTCCGCCGGAGATGGTAGTCATGTCATGGGCTCGCTTTGCTCGTCCTTCGGTTTGTCGCTAAACGTCCCGCGAACTCGGTCGGCTCCCTCCCCCCTTGCGGGGGAGGGTTGGGGAGGGGGGTGGCAGTTGGTGATCGCGTCGCCTCAGCGATGGACCCCCACCCCTAACCCCTCCCCACAAGGGGGAGGGGAACAGACCGAGTCTGCCGCTCGTTGTTGCCGTCACCTTGTTCATCCGTTCATCGCCGCGCGCACCGCGCGCGCCACGTAGACGCGCAGCAGCTCGCGCTTGTAGGGGGCCGAACCGCGCACGTCGCTGATCGTCTCGCACTCGGCGACGGCCGCGTCGCCCGCCTTGGCGAGGAGCTTGTCGTCGACGGTGGCGCCGGTGAGGACCTTCTCGGTCTCCTTGAGCCGGGTCGCCTTTTCGGTCGCGGCGCTCACCACCATGCGCGTCGACTTGATGACCGGTCCGTCGGCTTCGATCGCGGCGGCGACCCCGAGCGCCGGCCAGTCGTCGGCCGAACCGGTCGTGCACTTGAGATAGGCGGCGCGCATCTTGCCCTGCGCGGGCACGCGCAGTTCGGCGATCAACTCATTCTTGCTCGAGGACTGTCTCGTAGTAGCCGGCGAACAAATCCTCGACCGCGATCTCGCGCTCACCCTTGGGGCCGGTCACCAGCACACGCGCGCCCAGCGAGATCAGCACGGGCGGCAGGTCCATGTGCGGATCGCCGTGCGCCAGGTTGCCGCCGATCGTCGCCACATTGCGCACGCGCACGTTGGAGAGCCGCAGCATCGTTCGCACGATGACCGGCGCGTGGCGCGCGACCTCGGCCGAGTGCTCGACCGTCGAGAGCGGCGTCATCGCGCCGATGGCCAATTCGCCGTCGATCGATCGCGATGCGCGCATGCTTGGCCTCGAGCTTGCGCAGGCTTACGAGCCGCTTCGGCCGGAACACCCCGCCTTCATCATCAGCATCAGGGCGGTGCCGCCGGCGATCGGGCGGACGGTGGGATCGTCGGGATCGAGCAGCCGGATGGCCTCGGCAAGCGACGTCGGTTCAGCGAGCTCGAATGGCGTCATGCGAACGCGGGCCTTTCAGTCGTCATGCCTGGATGACTGGCAACGCGCGCAGACCACGTAAACCTGTCTGCGCGGCCGGGCATCCACTTTGTTCCAGTTCGAATAAAGCAAGTCGGGACAGGGCGGGACAAGCCCGGATCAGGACGCAGGGATTAGGTCGCCGCCCCCGTGCCCGCCGGCGCGAAGGCCGCACGCATGCGTTCGGTGAAGATTCGCTCCATCTCCTTGGCCTTGGAGCGCAGCACCGGCTGTCCGAGGCTGCCGAGCTTGCCGGTCAGTGCTGCGTCGATCTCATAGCTCACCTTGGTGCCGGCGCCGTCGTCCGCCAGCCGGGTCACCGAGGTCGCGGTCAGGCGGCCGACGATGCCGAGCGGGGTGCCTTCGACCTTGGCCTCGATCTCCCGCGGAGCGTCCATCCGGGTCACCTCGACGGTCACGTTGAACCGGAATTTGAGGTAAGCGACCCTGGTTTCCAGCACGGCCGTGTAGTGGTCGGGGTCGATTTCGTTGAGTTCCTGCACGCCCTCGACGCAGGACGCGAAGAACCGCGCGTCGCGCACCTTCGCGAAGACGGCCTCGCGGGGGGCCGGAATGACGATGTCGCCAGTGAATTTCATGGGGAGGGTCCAGACTTTGGCGAATACTCGCCGATGACGGTGGCGGCGTCAAAGAGCGGCCCCCCGGGCAGCGGTCCGTCCTGTCCGCCGGCTCCGCCACGGTCGTGCGGTTACCCTTTGTTGTCCATAACGGCTTCAAATCCCCTCGAAATGACGATTCGAGACCGCTAAAAGGTGCGATATTACCGTGATTTTTCTGCGATCCGCCGGAACGACGCCGGTGATTGGGAGTTGTCGGGCAGGCCATCCCACAAGTGGCAGGGAAAAAAAAGAGGGAGTCACACCATGTGGATCTCGCTTTTTACCATTGCGGTTGCATCCGCCATCGGTCTGAGCGTGGCGGCGGTTTTTATGCAGCAGCCAAGAGGGGCACGGATCCTTCGCAACCTAACGGATTCTGCGACGGCAATCGACGAAGAATGGGCGGCCTGCGGGCCGCCCATTTGCTTATGGGCCGTCCCGGGCCGAGGACGAGTCCGCGTTGGACCGACGCGGATTGGGCCGGTTCGACCGAATTTCCCGTCTGCCGGCCGTCAATCGGCGCCCGGCCGATTGTCCTTTTGCCCATTGCGCCCCGTCCTTGCTATGAGCATGCCGCAGCGATCAGTGCTCGGCCGATAGCGCCCGAGCGAAGGACCGGAGAGGCAATGTCGTCGTCCCTGCTCATGACACGGCGCTTCGCGCCGCTGTTCTGGTGCCAGTTCTTCTCGGCATTCAGCGACAATTTCCTCAAGAACGCGCTGGTCTTCCTGATCCTGTTCCACCCGGACATCGGCGGCTCGCATGCCGGCGCCCTGGTCACGCTCGCGGCGCGCGGTGTTCATCGCGCCCTTCTTCTTCCTGTCGGCGCTCGGCGGCGAGACTCGCCGACCGCTACGACAAGGCCTTGGTGGCGCAGCGGCTCAAGCTGGCCGAGATCGGCGTCGCGCTGATCGCGGTGCTCGGCTTCTGCCTCCATTCGCATCCCGATCCTGTTCTTCGCGCTGTTCCTGTTCGGCGTCATCGCCTCGCTGTTCGGGCCGATCAAATACGGCATCCTGCCCGACCACCTGCAGCGCTCGGAACTGCCCGCCGGCAACGCGCTGGTCGAAGGCGCGACCTTCATCGCCATCCTGCTCGGCACCATCGTCGGCGGCATCGCGGCCAAGGACGGCGGCGACCCCGCTCGGTTCGCGCTGCTGATGATCGTGTTCTCGCTCATGTGCTGGGGCGCGAGCCTGCTGATCCCGCGCACCGGCGAAGCCGCGCCCGGCCTGACGATCCAGCAGAACATGCTCGCCTCGACCGGCGGCCTGCTGCGCTTCCTGCGCGAGGACCCCCGCCTGTGGTGGGGCGCCATCGTCACGAGCTGGTTCTGGCTGGTCGGCGCGGTCGCGCTGTCGCTGATGCCGACCCTGGTGAAGGACGTGCTCGGCGGCAACGAGGAGGTGGTCACCGCCTGCCTCGCCATCTTCTCGATCTCGATCGCGATCGGCTCGGGGCTCGCGGCCTGGCTCGCGGCCGGCCGCATCATCCTGCTGCCGACGCTGCTCGGCGCCGTCCTGCTCGGCCTTTTCGCGCTCGATCTCGGCTGGTCGACCTACGACGCGACGGCCGATCCCGCGGCCTCGAAGGCTATCTGGCGATCTTCCGCTCCGGCCGCGGCATCCGCTTCGCCATCGACCTCGCCGGCCTCGCGATCGCCGGCGGCCTGTTCATCGTGCCGGTGTTCGCGGCCGTGCAGGCCTGGGCCGGCGCCGACCGCCGCGCGCGCGTGGTCGCGGGCGTCAACGTGCTCAACGCCGCCTTCATGGCGGCGGCGCCGTCCTCGTCGCGCTGCTGCAGATGGCGGGCCTGACCACGCCGAGCCTGTTCATGCTGCTCGGCGTCGCGCAGCCTCGCTGGTCGCGGTCGCGATCGGCCGCACCATGCCGACGAGCGCGCTGCAGCGACGCCCTCTCGATCATCTATCGCGCGCTGTTCCGCATCGAGGTGAAGGGCCTCGAGAATCTCAACAAGGCCGGGCCCAACGTCATCATCGCGCTCAACCACGTGAGCTTCCTCGACGCCGGGCTCGCGCTGTCGCTGCGCAACCGCAAGCCGGTCTTCGCCATCGACATCGGCATCGCCAAGCGCTGGTGGGTGAAGCCGTTCCTGAAGCTCACCCGCGCGCTGCCGCTCGATCCGATGAAGCCGATGGCGACGCGCACGCTGATCAACGCGGTCAAGGCCGGCGACGCGCTGATCATCTTCCCGGAAGGCCGCATCACCGTCACCGGCAGCCTGATGAAGGTCTATGACGGCGCCGCCTGATCGCCGACAAGTCGGATGCCGAGGTCGTGCCGGTGCGCATCGAGGGCCTGGAGCAGACGCCGTTCAGCCGGCTGTCGAAGGAGCAGGTGCGCCGCAGCTGGTTCCCGAAGGTCAAGGTGACGATGCTCGAACCGGTCAAGCTCGCGGTCGATCCGGCGCTCAAGGGCCGCAAGCGCCGGCAGGCCGCCGGCGCCGCGCTCTACGGCATCATGTCGGACCTCGTGTTCCGCACCACCTCGACCGACCGCACCGTGTTCGAGGCCGTGGTCGAGGCCGCGCGACCAGCACGGCCTGCAGCCGCGTCGCGGTCGAGGACCCGCTGACCGGCGCGCTCACCTACAAGCGGCTGCTGATCGGCGCCGCCGTCCTCGGCCGCAAGCTGATGCCGCTCGCGCCGCGAAGGCCGCGCCATCGGCGTCATGCTGCCGAACGCCAACGGCGCGGTCGTGACGATTCTCGGCCTGATGTCGGCCGGGCGCGTGCCGGCGATGATCAACTTCACCGCCGGCGCGACCAACATCCTCGCCGCCTGCAAGGCGGCGCAAGCTCGACACCATCGTCACGTCGCGCGCCTTCGTCGAGAAGGGCAGGCTCGACAACCTGGTCGGCGACGCTCGGCCAGAGCGTCGCGCATCGTCTATCTCGAGGACGTCCGCGCGACCGTCACGCTTCGCCGACAAGCTCCGCGGCCTGCTGCACGCCGAGAAGCCGCTGGTGCACGCGCAAGCCCGACGACCCGGCCGCGATCCTGTTCACCTCCGGCTCGGAGGGCACGCCGAAGGGCGTCGTGCTCTCCCACCGCAACATGCTGGCGAACGCCGCGCAGGCCGCCGCGCGCATCGACTTCGGCCGCAGCGACAAGGTGTTCAACGTGCTGCCGGTGTTCCACTCGTTCGGGCTGACGGTCGGCCTGATGCTGCCGCTGGTCTCCGGCGTGCGCGATCTATCTCTATCCCTCGCCGCTGCACTACCGCACCGTGCCGGAGCTGATCTACGGCGCGAACGCCACCATCATGTTCGGCACCGACACGTTCCTCGCCGGCTATGCGCGCGTCGCGCATCCTTACGACTTCCGCTCGCTGCGCTACATCCTCGCCGGCGCCGAGCCGGTGAAGGAGACGACGCGCCGGACCTACATGGAGAAGTTCGGGCTGCGCATTCTCGAAGGCTACGGCGTCACCGAGACCGCGCCGGCGCTCGCGCTCAACACGCCGATGTTCAACAAGTTCGGCACCGTCGGGCGCATGCTGCCCGGCATGGAGGCGCGGCTCGAAAAGGTCGAGGGCGTCGACGAAGGCGGCCGGCTGTTCGTGCGCGGGCCGAACGTGATGCTCGGCTATCTCAAGGTCGAGAATCCCGGCGTGCTCGAGCCGCCGCCGGAAGGCTGGCACGACACCGGCGACATCGTCACCATCGACGCGCAGGGCTTCATCACCATCAAGGGGCGCGCCAAGCGCTTCGCCAAGATCGGCGGCGAGATGATCTCGCTCGCCGCGGTCGAGACGCTCGCCGCCGAGCTGTGGCCGAACGCGCCGTCGGCGGTCGTCGCGGTGCCCGACGCGCGCAAGGGCGAGCGGCTGATCCTGGTGACGCAGCAGAAGGACGCGACGCCGCGCGGAATTCCAGGCCTTCGCGCAAAGCGAAGGACGCGTCCGATCTGATGATCCCGGCCGAGGTCTGGATCGTCGACAAGCTGCCGATGCTCGGCTCCGGCAAGGTCGACAACATCAGTCTCGCCGAGATCGTGCCGTGAGCGCCTCGCCGCCGCCCCGCCGAAGCCTGCCGTGCTGGTGTGAGGCGGATGGCGCGCAAGACCTTTGCCTGGGCCGACCTGCCCGACGAGCAACTGCTCCAACTGCGTTTGCGCGATCTCAAGGTCAAGGTCGAAGGGACGTGGCTCGAGCAATGCCTCGCGAATCTCCACGAGGAGCTTGCGCAGCACGACATCCGCGTCCGGCCGTATGGCTGGATTTCGAGCGAGTGGTTCAGTCCGGACAAGACGTCCGGCATCGCGTTCCCGTTCTATCTTGCGCACCCCCGCTTGATACAGCTCGAGAAGAAGAAAATCTTCGACGTCGAGGGCGGCACCTGGTGGGAGTGCATGCGAATTCTCCGCCATGAAGCCGGGCACGTCGTGCAGACCGCCTACCAGCTTCAGCGCCGCCGCCGCTGGCAGCAGTTGTTCGGCCCGTCGTCGAAACACTATCCGAGATATTACCGGCCGAATCCGGCGAGCCGGCATTTCGTCCAGCATCTGCGGCTCTGGTACGCGCAAAGCCATCCGGACGAGGATTTCGCCGAAACGTTCGCGGTCTGGCTGCGGTCCGCGCTCGAACTGGCGCACGCGCTACGCCGGGTGGCCGGCGCTGGAGAAGCTGGAATACGTCGACGAATTGATGACCGAGATCGCCGGGCAGCGGCCGTTGCCCACGCGCCGGGAGCGCGTCGAGCCGCTGAGCCAGCTCACGATGACGCTTGAAGAGCATTACCGGAAAAAGCAGGCGCTCTATACGTTCGCTACGCCGAAAACCTACGACCGCGATCTGCAACGGCTGTTCTCCGCCGATCCGCGGCATCGCCGCTCGCAAGCTGCGTCGCTCTTCATCAGGCGAAACCGCGCGCGAATCAGAGAGCTGGTTTCGAACTGGACGGGCGAATATCAGCTTACGGTGGACGCAATTCTCGATGATATGATAGTCCGTTGCCGCGAACTCGACCTGCGCGCGGTCGGTTCCGAGCGTAAGCTGATGATGGAATTTACCGTGCTGCTGACCGCCAAGACCGTGCACGCGCTGTTTGGTCCGTTGCGACGAAAACGGATCGCGCTGTGAAACGCCTGCGCGTCCTGGTGCTCGTACACCCGGACCTGATACCCCCGGATTCAAGCAAGGGGTACAGCGAGCAGGAGATCAATGTCTGGAAGACCGAGTACGACGTCGTCAGCACGCTGCGGGCTTCCGGGCATGACGTTCGTCCGCTCGGCGTGCACGACGAGCTCAAGCCGATCCGCGAGCAGATCGATAGCTGGAAGCCCGATGTGGTGTTCAGCCTGCTCGAGCAGTTTCAGGGCGAGGTGATCTACGACCAGAACGTCGTCAGCTATCTCGAGCTGATGCGGGTTCCCTATACCGGCTGCAATCCACGCGGCCTGATGCTCGCGCGCGGCAAGGACCTGTCGAAGACGCTGGTGCACTACCACCGGATTCCGATTCCGGCCTTTGCGGTGTTTCCCAAGTACCGCAAGGTCAAGCGCCCGACGCGCCTCGCGTTGCCGCTGATCGTCAAGAGCCTGAGCGAGGATGCGTCCTGGGGCATCTCGCAGGCCTCGGTGGTCGACACCGACGAGAAGCTCGTCGAACGCGTCAACTTCATCCACGAGAAGATCGGCACCGCCGCCATCGCCGAGCAATACATCGAGGGGCGCGAGCTTTATGTCGGCGTCATCGGCAACGACCGGCTACGCGTGCTGCCGATCTGGGAACTGGAATTCCGCAACCTGGCGCAGGGCGCCTGGCCCATTGCGACCGAGAAGGTCAAGCACGATCCCGACTATCAGGAGCGGCGCGGCATCCTGCACGGCCCGGCGAAAGACCTTGCGCCTGAAATTCGCGCCCGGATCGAACGCTCGGCGAAGCGGATTTTCCGCACGCTGGAGCTCGACGGCTATGCGCGCATCGATTTTCGTCTGTCCGCCGACGGCGTTCCTTATTTCCTCGAAGCCAATCCCAATCCCGAGATCGCCGAGAGCCAGGAATTCGCCGCAGCCGCGAAGCACGTCGGCATCGCATATCCCGACCTTCTGCAAAGCATCGTGGGATTGGGCATGCGAAGGGCGCTGACAGGGCCTACGGTTTGACGCGCGCGCGTCGGCTGAGGGCAGACACGTCAATGCCTATCCTGGATAGAAGCCTGAGGCGACCAAGCCTGGGACACCGTCGATTGTTACCTTCTTCACGAAGGTCCATTTCTGCGAAGGCTCAGTTTGTCCAGGCTTCGGAAACATGTAGTCGACCCATCCCGACCCTTTGGTTTCGGCTGTCTTTATAATTTCATTGTGAAACAGCTTTCCCTTGGCATCCTTTTGGCCGCTGACGTTCGTTCCTTCACGCTTGGGAAAAGCGGGATTGAGCAGCACATTCGCATTGGTGTCGTAGACAAACAGATACGCGTCACCATGGAACCACTCGCTGTCTTTCTTTCTGAAATCTGCGAAAGCTGCCTTTCCTTTGCTATCGATGAGTGCAGCAGCTTTCGTGACCAGAGCTTCGACCTGGTTTGCTCTTTCTGACGGCGGGGGACTTTGCTGGGAAAATACCGGCGAAGTCGTCGCGATAACTGTCGTAAGCGCAAGTCCCACAAGCAAAGCACTGGCGTTCATTGGTGACCTCTCTATGATTTTGCCGGTGTGTCGCCCCCTTCCAGTGACGTGACATCCGCTTTGACCCGGAGCAGGCCTCAATCTCCCTCCGATGTTTTCGCGCGATCGCGTAACGCACGACCACGTCTCAAGTTCGATCGTCTGTGACTACGGGTCGCATTAAATTTTTGTAACTCTGCCCCGCGGGAAAACGACACTAGGCTGGCCCGCATTCATGCTTCGCGGCGCACGCCAATACCACCGCGGCGAATGGGAACCCTTGGAACCGGTTAGCCGCGTCACCGCCGGGATGCTGGACTTCGGGTGCGGGACGGCAACTGCGACGCCGTTAACCCCGGGCGGGCACTCCTTGCATTCAAAGGGCTGCGGCGCAAAATTCAACCTGCACCCTATTACACTGCGGTCAAAGTCTTGATTTGATCGATTGAGCGCAAATCGACATGAACGGCAGCACGATGTCGACATCTCACAAGACTGCCAGCCTTGCGTGGCGCGTCACTTTTCTGCTTGCGCTCTCGCTGCTCGCGGCAAATTTGGCGTTGGCGCAGGACAAGGGCAGCGTAGCCCCCGAGCCGCTGCCCCCGCTGACAAATCCGGACGATCCACGCGACGCCGGCCAAGGAATTGTTTGGCCGCAAAACGACACCGTCATCGCTTCCGGCGCGTACCATCGGGTTTTATTCCAAGGGTTGCCTTGCCGGCGCGCAGGCGTTGCCTATCGATGGCGAGACCTGGCAGGTGATGCGCCAGTCGCGCAACCGCAATTGGGGGCACCCCAACTTGGTGCAGTTCCTCGAGCGTCTCGCCAATCAGGCGCCCAACATCGGCTGGCGCGGGCTCCTGGTCGGCGACATGGCGCAGCCGCGCGGCGGACCTATGCGCGCCGGACATTTCAGCCACCAGGTGGGCCTCGACGCGGATATCTGGCTCACGCCCATGCCGGACCGAAGATTGAGCCGCGAAGAGCGCGAAGAGATGATGTCGACCGTGGTGGTCGCGCAAGATGGCAAGGACATCGACCCCAAGGTGTGGACGCCGGCGCACGCGGCAATCATCAAAGCGGCGGCGAAAGACCCGCAGGTCTCGCGCATCTTCGCCAATGCCGCAATCAAGAAGGCGCTATGCCGAGGCGCCGGCCGCGATCGCGCGTGGTTGCGAAAAGTGCGGGTGTGGTACGGGCACGATTATCACTTCCATGTGCGGATTTTCTGCCCGGCGGATAGTCCAGGCTGCACGCCGGACCAGCCGCTTGCGGGGGACGACGGCTGCAGCGGCAGGGACCTCGATCACTGGTTCAGCGATGCGGTCCTGCATCCGAAGCCGTCGTCCGTCAGCCCAAGGAGAAGCCTCCACTGCGAATGACCGATCTCCCCGCTGCCTGCCGCCAGGTGCTGTCGGCGCCTTAGATGGCGCGTGTCCAATTCGCGGACCCGCCGCAAGGCTCTCAGGGCGGCTTGCGCAAACTCAACAAGTAGGCCGTCACCTGCTTCACGTAAGTGTCGGTCAGTTGAGGGTTGGGCATCGCCCTGGCATTGCCGACGCTGCTATGCGTCGTGGTCAGAAACGTTCGCAGATAATCTGCATCGATGTTGCTGCGCTGGGCGATCGCCTGGAACGATGTTGCGGGCGGCTCCAAGGCGGGGCCGAACGGTTGACCGCGTTCGACGACATGACACGTCGAGCAGACCAGCAGAGCCACGCGGCGGCCCTCTCGCACATCGTCACGCGGCCGGATCGACGGCCTCCTCGGCCCAGCCGCGCCTGAGAGCAGGCTTAGGCCGACACGCCAAAGCGATATCGGCAGCTTCGACAAGAGCCGCCTACTCCGCGGCTTGGGATTGCGGCTTGGCGGAGGACTTCGTCCAATAGTCGGCCGCGGCCTTCGAGCGCTTGAGCGCCTCCTCGGTCTCGAAGCCCGGCGCCATCGAGGCATCGGTGCCGGCGAGAATCTGGTGGTGCTCGATGTTGAGCGTCCGCAGCCAGCGCTGCTGGCCCATGGTCAACGCCACGAAATAGCCGATCTCGACCAGCTCGGGCTCGCTGAAATGCTTGTGCAGGCGCGCCCAGAAGGCGTCGTCGACGGAGGTCCCAGGTGATCGCCTCGGCGTAGGCGAGGGCGGCCTTCTGGCGGTCGTCGTAACGGGTCGAGCTCTCGAAATTGATCAGGTCGTTGTAGTCCTCCTCGACGATCCCCTGCTGGCCGCCTTCATCGAGCGCTGGTTGCCGCAGAACTCGCACATCACCGAGCGCGAGACGTAGATGCGGCAAAGCTCCTTGATGTCGTGGTCGGCGACGCCATGCTTGAACACGTCGCGCCAGGAATTCGCGAACGACCAGAACACCGCCGGCACGTGCGCGCGGACGGCCTGGCTTTCCGGGCGCGGCGTGCCTTCTTGGCGCAGCGATCGAACTCGGCGAGCATGGCCTGATCCTTGACGGTCGGGGTCGACGTAGCTGATCCGTGGCTTCGACATCGGGTATCTCCTTGTGCATCCTCCGTCCGGCGCACCAAGCAGCGGACGCTTTTTGATTTGTGTTCGTTAATTGGTTCGTTCGCCTTACGGCGCGTCGTGGCCGGCATGTTGCCGCACGAACACGACGGGATCAACGCCGCTCGCGCATTGTTTATCTCAAGCCTACTGGTGGGCCAAACAGTGTTGGGCCGGGAAACGGCCTATTGTGCAGGGCGCTGGACTTCGCGCGACAGGCATGCGACGTGACGGGCTCGATCCGTTCACGCCGATGTCCCCATGTTCGAAGCCTTCAAGAAGTTCCTGTCCGATGGCGTCGAGGGCGACAAGCATCCGAGCCGCTTCGAGGAGAACGACTACCGGCTGGCGGCGGCGGCGCTGCTGGTCCACGCCGCGACCATCGACGGCAACGTCTCGGACGTCGAGCGCGACAAGCTGCACGCGGTCATCAAGCGGCGCTTCGGTCTCGACGATGCGGCGACCGACGAACTGGTCACCGAGGCGACGCAGGCCGAGCACGAGGCGGTCGATCTCTATCATTTCACCAGCCTGATCAACCGCTCGCTCGACGAGGACGGCCGCCAGCGCATCGTCGAGATGATGTGGGAGATCGTCTATGCCGACGGCCGCGTCACCGAATTCGAGGACAATCTGATCTGGCGCGCCGCCGACCTGCTCGGCGTGTCGTCGCGCGAGCGGATCGCGCTGCGCCAGCGCGTGGCGAACGGGCGCGGGACCGACGGACCGTGAGCGAGGCGATGCGTCCCGTCACGCTGATCACCGGCGCATCGGCCGGCATCGGGGCGGCGCTCGCGCGCGTGTTCGCCGAGAATGGCCACGAGCTCGTGCTGGTCGCGCGCCGCGAGACCGGCTCGACGGCCTCGCCGACGAGATCGCCGGCCGCGGCCAGCCCCGGCCGCTCGTCGCCGGCGTCGATCTGCAGCGCGCGCGACGCGGTCGGCGCATCGACGAGGCGCTGCGCGGCGCGGCGTCGAGCCCGACATCGTCGTCAACAATGCGGGCTTCGGCCTGCTCGGGCCGGCGGCCGCGCTCGACCGCGCCGAGCAGCTCGCGATGATCGATCTCAACGTGCGCGCGCTCACCGATCTCTCGCTCGCCTGGATCGACGGCCTCAAGCGCCACAAGGGCGGCATTCTCAATGTCGCGTCGGTCGCGGGCTTCCTGCCCGGTCCCGGCATGGCGGTCTACTACGCCACCAAGGCCTACGTGCTCTCGTTCAGCGAGGCGCTGCATCAGCGAGCTCAAGCCGCGCGGCGTGCGCGTGACCGCGCTCTGTCCCGGGCCCGGTGCCGACCGAATTCCAGGCGCGCGCCGGCGTCGAGCAGCACGACCTCTCCGCGCGCTGCTCGCGCGCACCGCCGAGCAGGTCGCCGACGACGGCTATCGCGGGCTCAAGACGGGCAAGCGCGTGGTCGTGCCGGGCTTGGCCCAACAAGGTCGTGACGGTGCTGCGCGCTTCGTGCCGCGCCGCCTCGTGCTGGCCGCGACCGCCCAGCAGCGAAGCTCCGCCAGCGTGAAGGCTGGCGCGAGCCGTGCACGGCTTCAGGCCGATGCCGCGGCGAAGCCTTGAAATCGGGCCTGTAATCGCGGCTAGCAGCTTGGTTACCGCCATTTTTCGGGCTGCGATTCGACATGACCATGCTGCAACCGATCCTGATCGTGCTGCACCAGGAGACATTCGACGCCCGGGCCGCGTCGGCCACGCGCTTGCGCGAGCGCGGCTTTCCGCTCGACATCCGCCGGCCGCGCTATCGGCGATCCGCTGCCCGACGACGCATGGCGGAGCATGCCGGCGCGATCATCTTCGGCGGCCCGATGAGCGCCAACGACACCGACGATTTCATCAGCCGCGAGATCGACTGGCATCGGCGTGCCGCTGCGCGAGAGCAAGCCGTTCCTCGGCATCTGCCTCGGCGCGCAGATGCTGGCGCGCCATCTCGGCAGCCGCGTCTACACGCATCCCGACGGCCAGGCCGAGATCGGCTACTACCCGATCCGGCCGACCGCGCCGGGCGCGCGGTCTGCGATCCGTGGCCGGAGCAGGTCTACCAGTGGCACCGCGAAGGCTTCGACCTGCCGCGCGGCGCCGAACTGCTGGCGGAGGGCGACAGCTTTCCGGTGCAGGCGTTCCGCTACGGCACCGCCTATGCGCTGCAATTCCACCCCGACGTCACGCACGCCATGATCTGCCGCTGGACCACGCGCGGGCACGAGCGCACGCTGCTGCCGGGCGCCAAGCCGCGCGCCGCCCATTTCGCCGACCGCGCGGTCTACGACCCGGCCGGCCGCGCGTGGCTGGCGGCGTTCCTCAATCACTGGCTCGCGCAGTCGGCGGTGCGGACGCGCAGCGCTGGTGGCGCGCCGCATGCATCGCCGTTCAGCTTGCGGCTTCCGTCTTCGAATGAAAGCTCTCGACTCGCACGAGCTGCGGAAACAGCCGCGATGCAGACCAGCACCACCAGCAGCGTGCCGATGCCGCCGACCAGCACGGCCGGGATGGCGCCGAGCCAGCGCCGCCATCGTGCCGGCGCGGAAATCGCCGAGCTGATTCGACATGCCGACGAACAGCGAATTCACCGCGCTGACGCGGCCGCGCATCTCGTCGGGGGTTTCGAGCTGCACCAGCGTCAGGCGGATCACCACGCTCACCGCGTCGGAGGCGCCGAGCATCGCGAGCGCCGCCATCGACAGCGAGAACGATGTCGACAGCGCGAACACGATGGTCGCGACGCCGAACAGCGCCACCGCGGAGAACATGATCCGTCCGATGCGCTGCGTGAACGGCCAGTCGCGCAGCACGGCCGATGACGTCAGCGCGCCGACCGCGGGCGCGGCGCGCAGCAGGCCGAGCCCTTCCGGGCCCGACGTCGAAGACGTCCTTGGCGAAGATCGGCAGCAGCGCCGTCGCGCCGCCGAGCAGCACCGCGAACAGGTCGAGCGAGATCACGCCGAGCACGATCGGGTTGCGGCGGATGAAGGCGACGCCGGCGAAGAACACTTCGAGGGTGACCGGCGTCGCGGACCGGCCGCGCGCCGCACGACCGGCACGAAGGCGAGCAGGCCGGCCGAGCGACGACGAACAGACGCAGGTGCGTGTAGACGAACCGCCGGGCCGACGGCATAGAGCAGCCCGCCGACCGCGGGCCCGCCGATGGTCGCCGCCTGCTTCGCCGAGGACGAGGCCGCGACCGCGCGCGGAAACAGCGGCGCCGGCACCACCGCCGGCAGCAGCGTCTGCTTGGTCGGCGCCTCGAACGCGCGCGCGGCGCCGAAGAAGAACACCGTGGTGAGGATGAAGTCCTTGCTGATCCAGCCGCCGAGCGCGCGACCGCGAGCGCCGCCGCGGCGAGCCCCTCGATCGCCTGGCAGATCTGCAGGATGCGCGCGCCGGTCGTAGCGGTCGGCGAGCTGGCCGGCGACCAGCATGAGCACGGTGATCGGCAGGAACTGCACGAGCCCGACCAGCCCGAGGTCGAAGGCGTTGCCGGTCAGCGCGTACATCTGCCAGCCGACCGCGACGCCCACCATCTGGAAGCCGAGCGACGCGCAGATACGCGCGCCCCAATAGAGCACGAACGGCCGGTGGCGCAGGATGGAGACCGGCACGGCGTCGTTGCGGCTCATCGGGACTGGAGGCTTTCGTCGGCGTCAGGGCGCAATGGCTGGGATTGTGGGGTCTGGTTTGCCGGCGGGTGATGCTTACACGATTTCCCGGCTGTCGTACGCGGCCGGCAGTGGGATTTGCCGCAGGTCTCTAATGCGTGGTGGGGAGCGACGATCTTTGGCGAACGGCGTAAAGAGGCTAAGCTTGCCTTTCCGGTTCACAAATCAGGAGGCGCCGGTTGACACACGCATCGCCGACAGGGGAAGCGCACCGCTGGCTTTTCGGTATTGGGGTCGCGGCGGTTGCGATCGGCCAATCGGCACGGCCGCATGCTTAGCGCAAGGTGCGCAAACGCCGATCTGGACCGTGCCGGAAATCGGGGCCCTGCCGGATGACGCCAACGGCCGCCTGGTGCGGCGCGGACGCGACCTCGTCACCGCGACCTACGCCCATGTCGGGCCGGAAGTCTCCGATCCGGCCAAGCGTTTTGCCGGCAACAATCTCGCGTGCACCAACTGCCATCTTCTCGCCGGCACCAAGAAATTCGGGCTGGCGCTGTTCGGCCTCTACGGTGAATTTCCGAAGTACAGCACGCGTCTGGGGGCGGAGGATCACCCATCGAGGATCGCCTCAATGCCTGCATGACGCGAAGCATGAACGGGAGGCCCATTCCGAGCCGACGGCGCCCGAGATGCAGGCACTGGTCTGCCTATATCCAAGTTTCTTTCGACCGGCGTCCCGGCCGGACAGCCAGGTGCCCGGGCTCGGAACCGGGACGATGCCGGAGCTCGCCCGCGCCGCCGATCCCGGGCGCGGCGCGGCGGTCTACGCGCAAAATTGCTCTGGTGTGTCATTGCTCCGGATGGTCTGGGCGTGCGGCGCAGCCCTTCACGACGAAAGCCAGCCCTTCGGCTACATGATCCCGCCGCTGTGGGGCCCGGACAGCTTCAACGACGGTGCCGGGATGAGCCGATTGATCGCCGCGGCGAACTTCATTCATTTCAACATGCCGCACGGCACCGACTACCTCAATCCGCAACTCACGCCCGAACAGGCGTGGGACGTGGCGGCCTACATGGTCTCGCAGTCGCGGCCGAACAAGGCCGGGCTCGACAAGGACTTCCCCGACCTGCTCGAAAAGCCTGTGGACGCTCCTTACGGTCGCTACGCGGACAGCTTCAGCGAGCGGCAGCACAAGTACGGGCCGTTCGCGCCGATCCGCGCCGCGATCGCGCGCCTCAGGGCTGAAGGCGCCTCCGGCGCCCGGCGGCACGGTGCGGCAGCACAGTCTCGTTGCAGCGATCCGGCCTATGCGGCGGCCGGGCGCACGGGCCGCGCGCGTTCGATGCGCTGGCGGCGCTCGGAGAATGCAGGGCCTCCCACAGGTCATTGCGGCGTTGCACGTTCAGCCAGAAATCAGCGCTGTTGCCGAACACGCGCGCCAGCATCAGGGCGGTATCGGCGGTTATTGCGCGCCGATCGTTGCACAGTTCGTTGACGTGCTTGCGCGGCACGCCCATCGCCTCCGCCAGGTCGCCTTGCGTCAGGCCGAGCGGCTCCATGAATTCATCGACCAGGATTTCGCCGACGCTCGCCGGCTTACGCTTGGTCATGAGCATGGTTCACCTCACCGGTAGCTGTGATTGTCGAGATACACGTCGGACGCCTCGCCTCTGCCGCCATGCCACCGGAACACCAGCCGCCACTGCTCGTTCACCCGGATCGAATGCCAGTCGGCGAGAGCGCCCTTCAGCTTCTCGAAATGATTGCTGGGCGGCACACGAAGATCGGCATCGGTGGTGGCGTCATCCAACATTTGCAGCTTTCTGAACAGCCGGGCTTCCAATTCCGCCGGAATCCTCTTGGCTCGGACATCCTCGACAAAGAAGTCGCGCAGCCAGAGTCAGCGCCGCTTGTTCTCGATCTTGTCCCAGATCATCGCCGCCACGTCCGGCCCGCCGAGATTCTTGATCGCGCGGATGCCGGTCGGCGAGGTGACGTTGATCTCGGTGAGATTGCCGTCGATCACGTCGATGCCGACGAAGATCAGGCCGCGCTCGCGCAGCGCCGGTCCGATGCGTCGCGCAGATTTCGCGCTCGCGCGCGGTCAGTTCGGTTTCCTTCGGCGAGCCGCCGCGCACCATGTTGGAGCGCAGATCGTCCGGCGCCGGCACGCGGTTGACCGCGCCGGCGAATTCGCCGTCGACCAGGATGATGCGCTTGTCGCCGTGCTTCACCGCCGGCAGGAATTTCTGCACCACCCATTGCTCGCGGAACGTGACCGCGAACAGGTCGTAGAGCGAGCCGAAATTGAGGTCCTCGCCGGCGAGGCGGAACACCGCCTCGCCGCCGTTGCCGTAGAGCGGCTTCATCACGATGTCGCCGTGCTCGGCGCGGAACGCCTTGATCTCGGCGAGGTCGCGCGTGATCAGCGTCGGCGGCATCAGGTCGGGAAATTCCATCACGAACATTTTCTCCGGCGCGTTGCGCACCTGCGCGCGGGTCGTTGACCACCAGCGTCTTCGGATGGATGCGCTCGAGCAGATGCGTGGTGGTGATGTAGGCCAGGTCGAACGGCGGGTCCTGCCGCAGCAGGATCACGTCGAATTCGCTGAGGTCGATGCGCTGCGGCTCGCCGAGCGTGAAATGATTGCCGACCTCGTCGCGCACCTGCAGCGGCCTGCACGGTCGCGAACACCCGCGCCGGCGCAGCGCCAGCCGGTCGGGCGTGTAATAGACGATCGCGTGGCCGCGCGTCTGCGCCTCCAGCAGCAGCGCGAAGGTCGAATCGCCGCGGATGTTGATCCGCTCGATCGGGTCCATCTGTACGGCGATTTTCAAGCCCATCGGCCCCCCTGACGGCGCAAACGCTTTGGTAACGCAAACGAGACGTTAACAATTTACCTTCAATCTGACCGGTACATCCAGCATTCTCGGGGCCGGGAGCCGAAGGTGAAGCTGCCGCATTTCTCGATTGCGACCAAGCTCTACGCGATCTTCGCACTGCTCGCCACCGTCACCGTCGCGCTCGCCGTCGTGGCCGTGATCAATGCCCGCCAGCACGCGGCGCTGACCGGGGAGTTCGAATCGGCGTTCACCGGCGCGCTCAATGTCGAACGCGCCAAGGCGCTGCTCGGCGCGATCGAGATGGAGTCGCGCGGCATCTACATGAGTCGCCGATTCCGCCGGCGCGAAGCCGTTCGCCGCCGCCTTGATCAGGTCGAACGACCGGATCGGCGACGTCGTCACCGAGTGGCAATGGGGGGTGCGGCCGGAAGACCGGGCGCAGTTCGACGCGCTGGCGGGCCGCATCAAGGAGTACCAGGAGACGCGCCGCGAACTGGCGCGGCGCGCGATGGCGGACGGCCCGGCGGCAGCGCGCGAATTGGGCGACAGCGAGGCCAACCGGACGCTGCGCGAAGCGATCGCGAAGGGCCTCGATCCGCTCGGCCAGCTCTATCCGCAGCGCGCGAAGCGCATCTACGCGCAGATGGACGGCGGCATCGACACCACCGCGTGGCTGCTCAGCCTGATCGCGGCCGGCGCCGTTCTGCTGGCCGCTGCCGGCGTCATGATCATCTGGCGCGCGGTCGCGCAGCCGCTGGCGCGGATCACGCGCGTGACCGAGACCGTCGCTGCCGGGACCGCCGACGTCGAGGTTCCCTATCGCGAGCGCGGCGACGAAGTCGGCGCGCTGGCGCGCTCGATCGCGGTGTTCCAGGACGCCATGCGGCAGAACGAGGACTCAAGCCGCACCGTGATCGACGACGCGCAGGCGCGCGCGCACCGGCAGGAGCAGATGTCGGCGGAGATCGTCATGTTCAGCGCCGACATGGAATCGACGCTGTCGGAGCTCGGCCGCATTTCCGATCAGATGCTGGCGGCCTCGCGCGAATTGTCGGGCGCCGCCGACACCGCGGCAGGCCGCACCAGCGGCGCCGCCGTCGCGTCGTCGGAAGCATCGGAGAATGTGCGCGACATCGCATCCGCCGCCGACGAACTGTCCGCCTCGGTGTCCGAGATCGACCGCCAGGTCGCGCAATCGAACAGCATCGCCAGCAAGGCGGTGAGCGAAGCGGAGCGGACCAACGCCACCGTCAAGGAGCTCAACGAGGCGGCCGGGCGCATCGGCGACGTGGTGAAGCTCATCACCGATATCGCCGAGCAGACCAATCTGCTCGCGCTCAACGCCACGATCGAGGCGGCGCGCGCCGGCGACGCCGGCCGCGGCTTCGCGGTGGTCGCGAGCGAGGTGAAGGCGCTGTCCGGCCAGACCGCCAAGGCGACCGAGGACATCCGGGCGCAGATCGCCGGCATGCAGCACGCGACCATGCGGTCGATCGAGGCGATCGGCGCGATCGAGCGCACCATCCGCGAGATCGGCAACATCAGCGGCGCGATCGCGGCCGCCGTCACCGAGCAGGGCGCCGCCACGCAGGAAATCGCCCGCAGCGTCGAGACCGCGGCGCAGCGCACGATCGAAACCGCCGACGAGGTCGCGCGGGTCGGCGAAGCCACCGCCGCAACGCGCAACAATGCCAATGCGGTGAAATCGGTCGCCGACGATCTCGGCGGCGTGGCGTCGCGCCTCCGCGGTCAGGTCGACGCCTTCTTCCAGAAGCTGCGCGCGGCGTAGCCGCGCCGTTTAGCGGCTGGCGTCGAAGGCGGCCGGGATGTGCTGCGGGATACGGCCGGGCGCCACCAGCATGGCGTCGAAGCGGATGTCGCGGATGCGGTCGTCCGGATAAGCGGCGAGCCAGGCTTCGGCGGCCGCGACGATGCGCGCGCGCTGTCGGCCGGTGACCGACCATGCGGCGTCGTCGAGCCGCTCGCGCGCTTTCACCTCGACGAACACCAGCAGGCCGCGGCGGCGCGCGACGATGTCGATCTCGCCGGCCGGACTCCGCCAGCGCCGCGCCAGGATGCGGAAGCCCTTGGCGATCAGCAGCGCGGCCGCGCGGCTTTCCGCCGAGATGCCGGTGCGGAACGCGACCTGACGCTCGACGCTGGGACCGCGGCCGGCGACCGGTGTGGCGCGCGGGCGTTCACTCGTCATCGACGCTGACCTTGCCGCGATCTTTGGCGAGCGCGAGCGCGCGCTGATAGACCTCGCGGCGCGGCTGGCCGGTGACAGCGGCGATTTCGGCGACCGCTTCCTTGACCGATACGCGGTCGAGCGCGTCGCGCAGCAGCGCGTCGAGTTCGGCCGTGCCGACGGCTTTTTCCTCACCGGGCGGAGCGATGACGATGACGATCTCGCCACGCGTTTCCGCGCCCTGCGCATAGTCGCGCGCAAGCGATGGGAGGTCGCCGCGGCGGACCTCCTCGTGCAGCTTGGTCAGTTCGCGGCAGACCGCGGCCTCGCGCGGTCCGAGTCCTTCAGACAGATCGGCGAGCGTGTCCGCGATCCTCGGGCCGGTCTCGAACAGCACCAGCGTCGCGGGAATCCGGCTGAGTTCGGCGATGCGAGCGCGGCGCTGTCCCTCCTTCACGGGCAGAAATCCCTCGAAGAAGAAACGATCGGTCGGCAGGCCGCCCACCGCGAGGGCCGCCAGCACGGCGGAAGCGCCCGGGATCGCCGTGACGGCACAGCCGGCGGCCTGTGCTTCACGCACCAGCTTGAAGCCGGGATCGGAGATGAGCGGCGTGCCGGCGTCGGAGACGAGCGCCACGGCGTCACCCGCCGCGAGGCGTGCGAGCAGCTTCGGGCGGGCCTCGGCGGCGTTGTGGTCGTGGTAGGGCATCATCGGGGTCGCGATGCCGTAGTGGTCGAGCAGCCTGCCGGTCACGCGCGTGTCCTCGCAGGCGACCAGGTCGGCCGCCGCCAGGACCTCCAGCGCCCGTACGGTGATGTCGCGCAGGTTGCCGATCGGCGTGGCGACAAGGTGCAGGCCGGCATCGATCGGTGGTGCAATGACCGACTGCCCCTGGAGCACATAGCGCCGTCGGACCGTCTGGTCCGGGCTCGCCGGCTGGGCGGTCGTGGCGGGGGCGGGTCGGCGCATTTGAAGCAGTTTAGCGGCGATTGCTCCCCTCGTCATGGACCGTAGAATTCGTTATACTTTTCATTCAGTTAACCTGTCGGCGGCAAAATTGCCCAATTGCCGTCGTGAATTGGATGCGGCGTTGGCTGTCGTGGTGGAGACGCCTTGATGTACCGAGTCCCGCAGGCGTGCACCTCCGCGCGCGCACGCCGACGCGCGTCGGATTGCGTTGCGTCAAATCGCGCGGCGCCATCGCGGTCGGCGCGTGTCGCCTCATGGCTTGCAGCGCTGGCGGGCATGATGATGCTCGCGGGTTGCGGCGCCGGATCGAATATCTCGTTCGGTGAGATCTTCGGAAACAGTCAACCCACCCCGCCACCAACCCAGCCCAGCACGAATATCGGTCAGGGCCAGGTCAAGGTCGGCCTCATTCTGCCGCTGACCGCGGCCGGCAACGCTTCGGTCGCTGCGCAATCCATGCGCAACGCCGCCGAGATGGCGCTCGCCGAGTTCAACAGCCCGGACATCCAGTTGATCGTGAAGGACGACGGCGGCAGCGCGCCGGGCGCCCAGCAGGCCGCGCAACAGGCGCTCGACGAAGGCGTCGAGATTATCCTGGGTCCGCTGTTCGGGTTGACGGTCGGTCCGGTGGGACAGCTTGCGCGCGCGCGCAAGAAGCCGGTGATCGCATTCTCGACCGACGCCAATGTCGCGTCGCGCGGTGTCTATCTGCTCAGCTTTCTGCCGGAATCGGACGTCGAGCGCATCGTCGGCTATGCGGCGGGTCAGGGCAAAAAGTCGTTTGCCGCGCTGGTGCCCGACAATGCCTACGGCACGGTGGCGGAGGCGGCGTTCAAGCAGGCGGTTGCGCGCCGCAACAGCCGGGTGATCTCGCTCGAGCGCTACCCGCTCGACAAGAGCCAGATGCAGGGGCCGATCCGCACGGTGGCGGCGGCAGCCGCGCACGCCGATGCGCTCTTCATTCCGGACGGCGCCGATGCGGTGCCGGCGGTCGTGCAGGGCCTGATCTCCAACGGCCTCGACACCAAGAAGGTGCAACTGCTCGGAACCGGCCTGTGGGAGGACCAGCAGATCTTTGCCGCGCCGCATCTCGATGGCGCCTGGTACGCGGGTCCCGATTCCGCCAGCTTCCGGGCCTTCTCGTCGCGCTATCGCGCCCGCTACGGCCAGGACCCGGTGCGCACCGCCTCGCTCGCGTACGACGCGGTCGCGCTCATCGCGGCGCTGACCAAGACGCAGGGCCAGCAGCGTTTCTCCGACGAGGTGCTGACCAACGCATCGGGCTTCACCGGCATCGACGGGCTGTTCCGCTTCCGTCCCGACGGCACCAATCAGCGCGGCCTGTCGGTGATGCGCGTAACGCCCCAGGGCGGCCAGGTCATCAACCCGCCGCCGAAGGCGTTCGGCGGCGCGACGTAACGCAAATCGGATGGGCGAGGAACGCGAGGTTCCGGAGCACCGTCACGACATTCCTCCGGCTCCCTCGCGCCGAAGTCAGCGCGGCCTCGATTGGTTTGTCTTTTTCCTCGCAGATGTGCAGACCGGTTTTGTCCCCTTCATTGCGGTCTTTCTGACGACTCAGCACTGGACGCAGTCCGAGATCGGTTTTGCCCTGACGGTCGGCGGGCTCGTCGCGCTGGTCGGTCAGATACCGGGCGGCGCTCTGGTCGATGCTGTCCGGTCGGAGCGGCTGCTCGCGGGACTGGCGGTCGTCGCGGTCGGCGTTAGTTCACTCGCGCTGGTCATCTATCCCACGTCCGAAATTGTCCTCGGCGCAGCGATCCTGCAGGCCGGAGCAAACTGTCTGATGGCTCCCGCGATAGCGGCGATCAGTCTTGGTCTCGTCGGCCACGCGGCGGTCAGCGTGCGGCTTGGGCGCAATGCACGATTTACCGCCATTGGATCGATCGTCGCTGCTGCCGCGATGGGGTTGTGGGGGCAATGGTTCTCGAATCATACGGTGTTTCTCGTCACTGCTGCCCTGTGCGTTCCGGCTCTGGTCGCAATCTGCTTCATTCGAGGTGAGGAGATTGACGTCGAACGCGCGCACGGCGGCAAGGCGGCGAGGCATCCGGGCGAACCGCTGGCAGTCATTCGCAGCTTCGCCCACAACCGACCGCTCGTGACCTTTGCGGTCTGCGCTCTGCTCTTTCACCTGGCGAATGCCGCGATGATGCCGCAACTCGCGAGCGCGATTACGGTTCGGTCGGGGGAATGGGCAACGGTGCTGGTCGGCGCGTGTGTCATCGTCCCGCAACTGGTCGTCGCGACGCTTTCGCCCTGGATCGGCTACCGGGCCCAAGCAGTGGGACGTCGGCGACTGATCCTGGCGAGTTTTGCGGCATTGGCTGTTCGCGGTGCGCTCTTTGCGATCGTCGACAACCCATTCTTGCTGGTCGCCCTGCAAATCCTCGACGGGCTCGCGGGAGCTATTCTCAGCGTCATTGTCCCACTGGTGATTGCCGACGTCACGCGCGGAACCGGGCACTTCAATCTGGCGGTGGGCACGGTCGGCGCCGGCACGGGAATTGGCGCCGCGCTCAGCATGACGCTCGGCGGTCAGATCAGCACCGCCTTCGGCAGCAGCGCCGCGTTCCTTGTGCTGGCCGGGCTCGCCGCGCTGGGATTTACGCTGGCGCTGATGCTGATGCCGGAAACCCGGCCGCAAGAAAGCTGATCTCTTCGGCGTTACGCCGCGAGATCGGCGACCACCGCGTCGAGCAGCGGAAAGCCCGCGAGCGTCACCCGCAGCATGCCGTCCGCCGTGGTTTCGACCGCGCCCTGCTCGGCGAGCAGCGCAATGCGCCGCGGATTGAGCGGCGCGCCCGGAGAGTTGTGCGTAGCGCGCCGGGTCGATGCCCTCGGCAAGCCGCAGGCCCATCAGCAGGAACTCGTCGCTACGCTCTTCTCGCATGAGCAGATCATCCGTGACGACGCCGTGGCCCGACGCCTCGACCCGCATCAGCCAGCTTTCCGGACGCTTCTCGGTCGCGGTGGCATGGCGTTCGCCGTCGATATCGAGCCGGCCGTGCGCGCCCGGACCGATGCCGGCATATTCGTGCGCGCGCCAGTAGACGAGGTTATGCCGGCACTCGGCGCCGGGCCGCGCATGGTTGGAAATCTCGTAGGCCGGAAGGCCCGCGGCTGCGCACACGTCCTGCGTCGTGTCGTAGAACGCGCGCGCCGGTGTCTTCGTCGGGCGTGGCGAGCTTGCCGGCCTTGTGCAACGCAAAGAACGGCGTGTCGGGCTCGATGGTGAGCTGATAGAGCGACAGATGCTCGCCGGCTTCCGCGATGGCGTGCTTGAGCTCGGTGGCCCAGGCCGCCGGCGTCTGGCGCGGCCGCGCGTAGATCAGGTCGAACGAATAGCGATCGAAGTTTGCGCGCGCGACCGCGACCGCGTCGAGCGCCTCGCGCGCGGTGTGCAGGCGGCCAAGCTCTTTGAGCGCGGCGTCGTCGAGCGCCTGCACGCCGAGCGACACGCGGTTGACGCCGGCCGCGCGATAGCCGCGAAAGCGCGTCGCCTCGACGCTCGATGGATTGGCCTCGAGCGTGACTTCGACATCGGGCGCGACAGTCCAATGGCGTGCGATGGCGTCGAGAATTGCCCCGACGGTCGCGGGCTGCATCAGCGACGGCGTGCCGCCGCCGAAGAAGATGGTCGAGACCGTGCGGCCGGGCACCCGCGCGGCGGTCGCGGCGATCTCGGCGGTGAATGCGCGCGCGAATCGCTCCTGGTCGATGGCGGCATGGCGGACGTGGCTGTTGAAGTCGCAGTACGGGCACTTCGACAGGCAGAACGGCCAGTGGATGTAGACGCCGAATTTCTGCGCGATCTCAGCGCTGCCCAAGACACGCCTCCGCGAGCTTGAGGAACGCGCGCGCGCGGTGCGACAGGCCTTTGCCGCGCGGCGGCAGGCCGTGCTTCTCGTCGCTCGGCATTTCGCCGAAGGTGCGGGCGTGGCCGTCGGGCAGGAACATCGGATCGTAGCCGAAGCCAAGCGTGCCGCGCGGCGGCCAGACGAGCGTGCCGTCGACCCGCGCCTCGAAATCCTCGGTGTGGCCATCCGGCCAGGCGACGCACAGCGCCGAGACGAAATGTGCCTTGCGTCGATCGGGCGTCACCGCGCCGCGCGCGCGCAGCTCATCTTCGACGCGCTGCATGGCGTGTGCGAAATCCTTGTCCTGACCGGCCCAGCGCGCCGAATAGATCCCGGGCTCGCCGTTGAGCGCATCGACCGCGAGGCCGGAATCGTCCGCGAAGGCCGGCAGACCGGACGCAGTGGCGGCGGCCGCCGCCTTGATGCGTGCGTTGTCGTGAAACGTCGTGCCGGTTTCGTCCGGCTCGCCGAGGCCGAGGTCGCCGGCCGAGACGGCCTCGATACCGTAGGGTGCCAGCAGTTCCCGCATCTCGCGCAGCTTGCCCGGGTTGTGAGTCGCGATCACGACTCTACCATCGAGCCGGCGATGCGGCTCTGTTCGTCATGGCCGGACTTGTTCCGGCCATCCACGTCTTTGCCGAGGCCGCTTGGGAAGCAGGACGTGGATGCCCGGGCCAAGCCCGGGCATGACGACTGATGGTCCGTGCATCGCTCACATCACCGCGATCTTCTGCAGATCGACCAGCTTGGCGATGCCCTTCTTTGCCAGGCCCAGCAGTTCCATGAACTGCTCCTCGGTGAAGGGTATCTTCTCGGCGGTGCCTTGCACCTCGATGATCCGCGCGGCGCCGGTCAGCACGAAGTTGGCGTCGGTATCGGCCTCGGAATCCTCCGCGTAGTCGAGATCGAGCACCGGCGTGCCCTGGCAGATGCCGCACGAAACAGCGGCCACATGGTCGCGCAGCGGCTCGCCCTTCACCATCTCGCGCGTCTTCATCCAGGCGACGCAATCGTGCAGCGCCACCCAGGCGCCGGTGATCGCCGCGGTGCGGGTGCCGCCATCGGCCTGAATGACGTCGCAGTCGACGGTGATCTGGCGCTCGCCGAGTGCCTGAAGATCGACGATCGTCCGCAGGCTCCGCCCGATCAGCCGCTGGATCTCGACCGTGCGCCCATTCTGCTTGCCGGCCGAGGCTTCGCGCCGCGTCCGTTCGAGCGTGGCGCGCGGCAGCATGCCGTATTCGGCGGTGATCCAGCCGCGCGCCTGCCCCTTGAGCCAGGGCGGCAAGCGATCTTCCAGCGTCGCCGTCACCAGCACCTGGGTGTCGCCGAATTTCACGAAGCACGAGCCCTCGGCGTATTTCACCACGCCGCGTTCAAGCGAAATGGCGCGCAGCTCGTCGGGTTGTCGCCGGCTCGGCCGCAATGGTGTTCTCCTTCGGTGGCGGCGCGACGCGCCGTTGGGCCTGAAGCTTTTAGGTGATGCCCGCGCCTGGCCGCAAGCTGCTATATTGGGTTGCGTCGAATTTGACAGGAGTTCGCGATGCCGAATCGGTTGCGGGGCGCGATAGCGGGCCTGGCGATTCTGGGTTCGCTGGCGGTCCTGAGCGATGCCGCGATCGCCGAGGAGGCCGCCTTTCCGGCGAAACCGGTGCGCGTCCTGGTACCGTTCCCACCGGGCGGCGCGGTCGACATCGTGGCCCGCACGATCGGTGACGAACTCACCCGGCGCTGGGGCCAATCCGTCGTCATCGAGAACCGGCCCGGCGCCGGCGGTGTGATCGCGTCGCAGGCCGCCGCCACCTCGGCGCCGGACGGCTATACGCTCATTCTGGTCGCCTCCGGTCATGCGCTCAATCCGCACATCTACGCCAAGCTGCCGTACGACCCGTTCAACGACTTCGCGCCGATCTCGCTCGTCGGCTCGTCGCCCAACATGCTGCTGGTGCGCAGCAATTCTCCCTTCAGGTCGGTGACCGACGTACTCGCGGCGGCCCGCCAGCGGCCGGGCTATCTGTCATATGGCCACGCCGGCAACGGCACTTCGCCGCATCTCGCGGGGGAATTGCTTAAATACATGACCAAGGTCGATATCGGTGCCGTCCCCTACAAGGGTGGCGCGCCGTCGCTGAACGATCTGCTCGGAGGCCACGTCCCGCTGACGTTCAACAACATCCCGGAATCGATCGCGCAGATCAAAGCCGGGAAGGTGCGCGCGCTCGGTGTGACGACGGCGGCCCGCTCGGCCGCATTGCCGGAGGTGCCGACCATCGCGGAAGGCGGCGTCCCGGATTACGACACCGGAGTGTGGTGGGGCTTCCTCGCGCCGGCCGGCATTGCGCCGACGGTGAAGGCGAAGCTCGCGGCGGATATCGCGGAGGCGGTGAAAGCGCCGGCGGTGGTGGAGCGGCTGCGCACGCTCGGCGCCGCGCCGATCGGCAGCACACCCGAACAATTCACCGACTTCATCCGCACCGAGCACGAAAAATGGGGGCCGGTGATTAAGGCCGCCGGCATCAAGGGCGATTGACGGCGCGTGGGACGGGTTGGACGCCGGTCGCCATGCGATCACTCCGGCTCGATGCCGGCGTCCTTGATCATCTTGCCCCACTTGACGAGTTGAGCCTTGGTGAAGTCGTCGAGTTCCTTGGGCGAGCTCGAGAATGCCTCGAAGCCCGCCTGGCCGAGCTTGGATTTCACGTCCGCGCTGTCGATGATCTTGCGCAGTTCGGTGTTGAGCAGCATGACGATGCTGTCGGGCGTGCCTGCGGGGGCGAAAATGCCGGCCCAGGAATCCATGTCGAAGCCGGCGACGCCCGCCTCGTCGAGCGTCGGCAGTTCGGGAACGAGTGCGCTGCGCTTGATGCGCGACACCGCGAGCGCGTTCAGGCTGCCGGCCGTGACGTGCGGCAGGCCGAGGACCAGGTCGCTGAACATCATCGACACCCGGCCGCCCAGCACGTCATTGATCGCCGGCGCCGAGCTCTTATAGGGCACATGCAGCATGTCGAGCTCGGCCCAGCGGTTGAGCGTCTCGCCGGCCACGACGCCCGAGGTGTTGCCGCTGGCGAACGACAGCTTCTTCGGATTGGCCTTGCCGTAGGCGATCAGTTCCTTGACCGACTTCGCCGGGATGCTGGGATGGGTCACCAGCATCAGCGTGTAGCTGCCCATCCGGGTCACCGCGGTGAAGTCCTTCACCGGATCGTAAGCGACGTTCTTCATCAGGTACGGCACCGCCGAATGCGAGCTGTTGGTGCCCATCAGCAGGGTGTAGCCGTCCGGCGCCGCGCGTGCGACGTACAAGGCTGCGAGTGCGCCATTCGCGCCCGGCCGGGCCTCGATCACGACACTCTGCTTGAGCGCGACGCTGAGATGCTGAGCCGCGACGCGGGTGATGGTGTCGGTGGCGCTGCCGGGACCGAACGGGACGATGATCGTGATCGGCTTACTCGGATAGGTTTGCGCGTTGGCGGAGACGCCGAGCAGCGTCAAGCCAGCGGCGATAAGAATACGAAGCAGATGTGGCATGCGTCGTTCCTCCCTCGGTGCTGCGAGGTCGCGCCTGCGCGCTTGTCCGCCTTGACCTGACGGCAACCTTACGAAGTGCCCGATCTGGTCGATGAGGCAGGGCGCACCAACGAGCGGAATAGAGCTTCCGTCAGCCCGAACACAGGAACGACATCGGCTCACGAATCGTGCGACTGCTACGGCGTGTAGACGCCGCGATTGTACCAGTGGAAGGAATCGATGCTGACGACCTTTTCGGTGCCGTCGAACAATGGGCCGAGCCGGCCGCCCGAGGCCTTGTAGGAAAATTCCTTCACGCGGTCCTTCACCGGGACGGTGGCGTTACGCATGATGTCGATGGCGCTGTCGACCTTGAAGGTCTGGTAGGAGGCCGGGTTCGTCGGGTTGAAGAACTTCACCTCCTGGGTGAGCTTCCTGGCCGCGGCGCGCTGGTACTTCAGGTGCACTTCGAGCCGCTCGCCGCTTGCCGAGACGAACTCCCAGTTCTCCTCCATCAGCGTGTCCTTGCCGCTCCCGCCGACGACCGCGCGATCGAACTTGTGCGTGGTGGCGAGCTGGTAGTTGCCGAACGGACCGGGGACGTCCTTGGCATCGGCGGTGAGCCCGCCGATGATCATCTGTCCGTTGTTGCTGGTGCCGGTCTGCTTGACCGGAATGGCGAGATAGACGAGCCCGCCCGATCCGGTCGCCTGGCCCTTTTCGTCGGTGATGTCGACGCGGTCGATGAAGATCAGGCGCAGGTTGCAGTCTTTCGCCGGACCCTGCGTGGCGATGTTGGGCTCCCAGCCAACCGGCAGGAACTTGCGCAGCGCCGCATCCGGCACGACGAAATCGAGCTGCATGCGGAATTCGGCGTTCTGCTCGACGAAGGTTTCGGCCCGCGCCTGGCCGAAGCCGCCCGTAGTGCCAAGCGCGATCGCTGCCCCGAGGGCCATGGTCTTGAGCATCGTCATCTCCCTGTTGGTCCGCGGCTAGTGTCGCGGTTCCGACGCTTGTATCCTATTGCAACGCGCCCACCTACAAGCGTCGGAACCAAGCGACACTAGAAACCCTATGATTTCTAGTGCGGCTTTGGATTTGACGTTCCTACGGAGGACTCGCGGCAATGCTGGTGGGAACGTCAAATCCACCGCACTAGTGTCGGCCTGCGCTGGACGAGATTATTGGCTAGGCTAACATTACCCGCGTGTTTGTCCCAGGGCGTGTATCCTCATGCTGAGGAGCGACCCATAGCAGGCGCAGCCTGCGTACACTTGGCTGCGGCGGTCGCGTCTCGAAGCATGGCGGCAAATTCGGTGTCAGCCGCCATCCTTCGAGACGCTCGCTTTGCTCGCTCCTCAGGATGAGGTCCGAGCAGCTCGGCCTTCAGTCGCGAAAATGGGAGATCGCCCATCAGCGCATCGTCCGAAAGCCGGCCGCTTCTTGCGCCTGCGTTGCCGCGGCTGCCGCACAGCGGCCTCGCGGACGCGCTGTGGTATGGCCGCTCGGTCCGCATCCAGCTCCTGATCGTGTTCGTGGTGATCGACATCGTCGCCGCGCTGGTGGCGGGCGGCGTGACGATCCTGAAGGCGCGTACCGCCACGCGGGTCGAGATCGCGGCCTCGATGGAACTCGCGCAGCTCCTGGTCGGGGAGGCGGTCGGCCTGATGCGGCAGGAGGTGCCGGCAGAGCGTTTCCTCGCCGATCTTTCTTCGCAATTGCGGCTGGTGCGCCACGTCCGGATCGGCGTGAAGGATGCGGCCGGCAATCCGCTCGCGCTGGGCGCCGCTCCGCCGCGCAGCGACGATCGCGCCGAGGCGCCGCGCTGGTTCGCGGCGCTGATTGCGTCGCCGGTCGAGAGCCGCGACGTGCCGGTCGTCGTCAACGGCCAGCGCATCGGGACGATCGAGATCGTGGCCGAACCGCGCGACGAAATCGCCGAGGTCTGGGAGAATACGGTCGCGCTCGCGCTGGTGGCCCTGCTGGTCAACGCCGCGGTCATCGGCATTCTCTACGTGCTGTTCGGGCGGGTGCTCGACCCGCTCACCGGTCTCGCGCGCGGGCTTGCCGATTTGGAGCACCGCAATTTCCGGGTGCGGCTGCCGCGGCCGCAGGCGCGCGAGCTTGCCGCCATCACCGATCGTTTCAATGCGCTCGCCGAAGCGCTGGAGGCGACGCGCGCCGAGAACCTGCGGCTGAACGAACGGTTGATCACCGCGCAGGACGACGAGCGCCGCCGCACCGCGCTCGAACTGCACGACGAGGTCGGGCCGAGCCTGTTCGGCCTCAAGGCCAATGTCAGCTCGATCGCCACGTTGGCGGGCGAAGTGCCGGAGGCGACCGGGCGCAAGCTCAATGAGCGTGTGCGCGACCTCGGGGCGATCATCGAGCATCTGCAGGTGATCAACCGCAGCATGCTCAACCGGCTGCGCCCGATGGCGCTCGGCCACGTGCCGCTGCGCGATATTCTCACCGAACTGGTCAACGACCGTGCGCGCCAGAATCCGGAGATCGCGTTCACGTTCAATGCCGAACGGCTTGAGCGCAGCTACGGCAACTCGATCGACCTCACGGTCTATCGTTGCGTTCAGGAGAGCCTGACCAACGTGATCCGGCATGCACGGGCAAAACAGGTGAATATCGCGCTCGGGGAGGGGGCCAGCGGCGCGGAATACGCGCGCGACGAGGATTGCGCGCAACTCAATCTCAGCATCCGCGACGACGGCCGCGGTATCGCGCCCGGCGCCCGCATGGGTTTCGGCATTCTCGGCATGCAGGAACGCGTGCAAGGTCTGGGCGGAAGCTATACGATCGGAAAAAGCGGCGGGCGCGGCACCTCGGTCGACATCGTGATCCCGCTGCGGCTGGGTTCTTCGGGGACGGGCGGAGAAGCATGACGAGCGTTCTGGTCATCGACGATCACCCGATCGTGCTGCAGGGCTGCCGGCGAATGCTGGAGGATTCCGGCGTCGGCACAGTGCTGGATGCGCGTGAATTGACCTCGGGCTACCGGCTCTACCGGCGGCACCGTCCGGATGTGGTGATCGTCGATCTCGCGATGCAGGGCAGCGGGCTCGGCGGCATCGATCTCATCCGGCGCATCCGCTCGCACGATCAGCGCGCCCGAATTCTCGTTTTCAGCATGCACAGCGACCCGATCATCGTGGCGCGCGCGCTCGAGGCCGGCGCCACCGGTTACGTGCTCAAAGACACTTCGTCGGACGAGTTGAAGAAGGCGTTCGAGCAGGTGCGGTCCGGCACGCCCTATCTGAGCAACGACATCGCCATGCAGGTCGCGCTGGTGCGCACCGGCGTGCGGGCAAATCCGCTCGCCGACCTGACGCCGCGCGAATTGCAGACGCTGTCACTCCTGGCGGAGGGCAAGCCGTATGGCCGGATCGCCGAGGATCTCAACGTCAGCTACAAGACGGTCGTCAACACCTGCTCGCAGCTCAAGCAGAAGCTCAACGTCAAGAACCTGCCGGAACTGATCCGCGCCGCCGTGCAGCGGGTCGCGTCGGAGCCTTAGCCCGTCCTGCTGACGTCGCACCAGGGACTGTGGCCGGCAAGCCACATTGCCACTTGTTCTAATTCCAAATGGCAAATGCTGCCGCGACGTGGCCGTTCAGATCATCCAGGATTTGCCTCGGGGAAAGGCAGCGGTTCGACTGCCAGGGGCGGTGGTGGCGTCATGCGTGAAGTGGGGCGAGTCGATCGCGCCGCGCAGCGGGGGTTGCGCGCGCGAAATCGCGGATTGTTGGGAGCTGTCGCATTCGGCGCGCTGATGCTGCCGGGGGCGGCGCTCGCACAGTCGGCCGCGACGCTCGATGAGGTCGTGGTGCAGGGCGCCGCGCCCGCCCGCCCGCCGAGCCGTCCAGCCAGGCCCACGCCGGAGCGCGCAGAGGCCCCGACGCCCGCTCGCTCGGCATCGTCCGAGTCCTCGACACCGGTGCGCGTCGCGGCTCCCACGCCGCCGGCGCCTGCTTTGTCGGTGGTCTCGACCACGCCGATCACCGGCATCGGCTTCGATCGCAACAAAGTGCCCGCGATGGTGCAGACGGTGACGGCCTCGGACTTCCAGCGCGCCGACTCGCCTTCCGTGCTTCAAGCGCTGGAACAGCGCGTCCCGGGCATTCACCTCACCGACGTGCAGGGCAACGGCCTGTTCCAGGATCTGCAGTACCGCGGCTTCTTCGCCTCGCCGCTGCAAGGCACGCCGCAGGGGCTGGCCGTCTACATGAACGGCATCCGCATCAACGAAGCGTTCGGCGATACGGTCAACTGGGACTTCATCCCGAGCATGGCAGTAGGCCGCGCCGACGTCTGGACCAACAATCCGGCGTTCGGCCTCAACGCCTTGGGTGGTGCGATCAGCTTTCAGATGAAGGACGGATTCACCTACCAGGGCTTCGAGTTCGACGCGATGGGCGGTTCGTACGGCCGCATCGGCGGCTCGTTCCAGTACGGCAAGCGCCTTGGCGATTGGGCGGTCTACATGGCGGGCGACGGCGTGCGGGACGGCGGCTGGCGCTATCAGTCGCCTTCGCGCATCGGACGCTTCTACGGTGACGTCGGCTGGAAGGGCTCCGACGCGGAGATTCATCTTGTGAGTTCCGCCGCTGACAACTACTTCGGCGTGGTTGGCCCGACGCCCGTCGAACTGCTCAATCGCGACTGGAAATCGGTCTATACCTTCCCGCAGACCACCAAGAGTCAGATGCAACTCCTGGCACTCAACGGGCGCTATTCGATCACCGATAATTGGACGGTGCAGAGCAATTTCTACGTGCGCAACTTCAAGCAAAAACATGTCGACGGCAACGACGCGGACGTCGAGGAGTGCGCCGCTGGAAGCAATACGCTGTGTCTAGCCGACGATGCGTTTCCGGGACTTACCGTCGCCGACCGCCAACTTAGGGATCAGAACGGCAATATCATCAACTGCCCGCCTGGATCGGGTTGTGCGCTTCCATATGGCACGATCGACCGCACAATGACCCAGGCGCTGACCACGGGCGGCTCGTTGCAAGCGACCTACGACGGCAAGATTCTCGGCCAGGACAATCACTTCACGATCGGCACAAGCATCGATCACAGCAAGATCAGCTTCAATGCGGCGAGCGAACTCGGCTACATCTATCCGGATTTCTGGGTCGGCCCCAATCCCCCTATTGTTCCAGGCGGTCAGATCATCCACACCAATTCCTACATCGGCTATGCGCCGGTCGATCTCAGTGCGAAGAACACCTATTACGGCGTCTTTGCCTCGAATACCTACGACGCCACCGACCGGCTCTCGCTCACCGCCGGCGCCCGCTACAACCTTGCCAAGATCACCATGGCGGATGATCTTGGCACCAGCCCAGACCTCAACGGCAACTACACCTTCATGCGGCTCAATCCGGTGTTCGGCCTGACGCTGAAGCTCTCATCGCAGGTGACGTTTTACGGTGGTTACTCGGAGGCCAACCGCGCGCCGACGCCGCTCGAACTCGGCTGCTCGAACCCGGCGCGGCCTTGCATCATCGAAGGTTTTCTGGCGTCGGACCCGCCACTACAGCAGGTGATCGCGCGCACGCGCGAAGCCGGCCTGCGCGGGGAATCGAACATCAACGGCGGCCGCTTCGACTGGAAAGTGGGTCTGTTCCGCACCGACAGCACGAACGACATCATCAACGTTGCCAGCACGATCCAGGGCCGCGGCGTGTTCCAGAATGTCGATGGCACGCGCCGCCAGGGCGTCGAGGCGGGCGCGAACTACACCGCCAAGGACTGGATGGCCTATGTCAACTACGCCTTCGTCGACGCCACGTACCAGTTCAATGGCGATATCTCGTCGCCCAACAATCCCTCGGCGAACGACGACGGCCTGATCCACGTCATTCCCGGCAACCAGATTCCCGGCATCCCGCGCCACCAGATCAAGGGCGGTTTTGAATATCTGCTGACGCCGCAATGGAAGATCGGCATGGACGCGATCTGGGTGAGCAGCCAGTGGTATATCGGCGACGATGCCAACCAGAACGTCAAGATCGCCGACTACTGGCTGGCGAATGCCAAGGCGACATACTTGTACAGCAAGGACGTGCAGTTTTATGGCGTCGTGAAAAATCTCTTCAATCGCCACTACGCCGCTTATGGCCGCTATTTCGATCCGGCAGGTGCCGCGCTCGTGATCCCCAACCCACCGACCGATCCGCGCACGGTCACGCCGGGCGTGCCGCTCTCGATCTATCTCGGTGTGCACGTGAAGCTGTAGCACCTAGGGCAGTTCCGCCTCGATGGAATCGACACTCTCTCCGTTCGTCCCCGCGGAAGCGGGGACCCAGGGCCACCAGTACTGAACGCGCGATTCTGGGTTCCCGCTTGCGCGGGAACGAGCGGAGATAGAGTCTGCGTCAACTTGAACGAAACCTTGCTCTACGTCTTTAGCGCCCGCGCAGCGGTCTTGATCCAGGTGCCGGGCTCGCGGTGCGGCCGCTCGGCGCCCCACAGACGGCGGTGCAGCTTGTCGAGCAGCAGATAGATCACCGGCGTGGTGTAGAGCGTCAGCATCTGCGACACGATCAGTCCGCCCACGATGGTGATGCCGAGCGGCCGCCGCAGCTCCGAACCCGGGCCGCTCGCGACCACCAGCGGGATGGCGCCGAGGAGCGCCGCCAGCGTCGTCATCATGATCGGCCGGAAGCGCTCTATGCAGGCTTCGAAGATCGCGCGTTCGGGCGGCAGCCCATGCTTGCGTTCGCCTTCGAGCGCGAAGTCGACCATCATGATTCCGTTCTTCTTGACAATGCCGATCAGCAGAATGATCCCGATGAACGCGATCAACGACAGTTCGGTATTGAAGATCTGCAAGGCGAGCAAGGCGCCCAGCCCGGCCGACGGCAAGGTCGAGATGATCGTCAGCGGGTGCGCGAGGCTCTCGTAGAGCACCCCCAGCACGATGTAGACGGCGACCAGCGCGGCGATGATCAGGAGCGGCTGCGCACCGATCGACTGCCGGTAGGCGCGCGCGTCACCGGCGAATTCGGCGTGCAAGGTGTCGGGCAGGTGCAATTCGGCGACCGCCCGATCGATGCGCGTCGTCGCTTGCTCGATCGGAGTATCCTCGCCAAGCCCGAAGCTGATCGTGATGGACGGAAACTGCCCCTGATGGTTCACCACCAAGGGCGACAATCCGCGCGTGATCTTGGTAACGGCGGTGAGCGGCACCTGCGTGTTGTTGGCTCCGGCCACATAGATGCGCGCGAGGTCGGTCGGGTCGCGCTGATATAGCGGATCGATTTCGAGGATGACGCGATACTGGTTGCGCTGGGTGTAGAGCGTCGAAATCTGCCGCTGCGCATACGAGTTGTTGAGCGAGTTCGCGATGTCCTGGATGCGCACGCCGAGCCGCGAGGCCGCGGTCCGGTCGATATCGATGTTCACCTGCAATCCGCCCTGCTCGCGGTCGGTCGTGACATCGACCAGCCCGGGAATTTTCTGAATCGTCTCCAGGACGCGCGGCGCCCACTCGAGGAGTTCGCGGTAGTTCGCGTCCCAGAGGGTGTACTGGTATGTGGAGTCGGTCTGCCGGCCGCCGACCCGGACGTCCTGCATGGCGAAGAAGAAGACCCGCAGCCCCGGAACGTTGGCGGTCTTCAGCCGCAACCGGTTCGCCACCTGCTGGGTGGTGACGCCGCGTTCGGCGAGCGGTTTGAGGCTGATGAAGAGCGTGCCGCGGTTGACCGACGGGCTCCAGCCCGACGAGCCGATCGAGGAGCCGACGCCGGCCACCGCCGGATCGGCGCGCACGATCGCTTCCGCCTTCTGCTGCAGGTCGTACATGGTCTGGAACGACACCTCGGTCGAGGCCTGGGTGCCGCCATAGATCAACCCGGTATCGTCCGCCGGGAAAAAGCCCTTTGGCGTGCGGGTAAAGAGGATGGCGGTGATCGCGACGGTCGCGGCCATGACGATCAGCGTGAGCCCTCGATAGTCCAGCACGACCGCCAGCGTCTTGCCGTAGGCGCGCACCATCCAGTTCAAGACGCGCTCGACCGCGCGGTCGAACCAGGTGGCGTCCGGGCTCGGCGGCTTGCGCACGAAATGCGCGCAGATCATCGGTGTGACCGTCAGCGACACCAGCGTCGAGACCATGATCGCGAAGGCGAGCGTCACGGAGAATTCGCGGAAGACGCGCCCGACGATGCCGGTCATGAACAGCAGCGGGATGAAGGCGGCGACCAGCGAGATGCTGATCGACAGTACGGTGAAGCCGATCTGGCGCGCGCCATCGATCGCCGCCATGAGGGGCGACATGCCCTTCTCGAGATTGCGGAAGCAGTTCTCGATCATCACGATGGCATCGTCGACCACGAAGCCGACCGAGACCGCGAGTGCCATCAGGGAGAGATTGTCGATCGAAAATCCCATCGCCCACATGGCCGCGCACGTGCCGGCGAGCGACAGCGGCACGGTCACGCCGGCCGCGATGGTCGCGGCCACCCGCCGCAGGAATACGAAGACCACCAGCATCACCAGGCAGACCGTCGCAAGCAGCGTGAGCTGCATGTCCCCGACGCTGGCGCGAATGGTCTTGGTGCGGTCGGACAGAACCGAGATGTCGATGCCGGCCGGCACCCAGCGCTTGAGCTCCGGCAGGAGGTCGTAAATGTGGTCGACCGTTTCGATGACGTTGGAATTAGCCTGCTTGCTGATGACCAGCAGCACCGAAGGCTGACCGTTGAACCAGCCGGCCGAGCGGCTGTTGCGCACGCTTTCTTCGATCGAAGCAACGGCTGAGAGCCGAACGATCGTACCGTTGGCGGTGCGTACCACGATCGGGTCATAGGTCGAGGCGGCGCGTAGCTGATCGTTGGTGCCGATCGTGATGACGCGATCGGCGCCGTCGAATGCGCCGAGCGCGCCCGCCGCATTGGTGTTGGCAATGGCGGTGCGCACGTCCTCCATGTCGAGGCCCATGGAGGCGAGCGCGATCGGGTTGACGCGCACCCGGATGGCCGGCTGTTCGGCACCGTTGACGCTGACCTCGGCGACGCCGTCGACCTGCGAGAGCCGCTGGGCGATGACGGTGTCGGCGGCGTCGTAGAGCGCGCTCGGCGGCACGGTCTTCGACGTCAGCGCGAGGATCATGACCGGCGTCGCCGCCGGATTTGATTTTCGGAAGGTCGGCCGCGACTGCAGGTCGCCCGGCAGGTCGGTCTGTGCCGCGTTGAGCGCCGCCTGCACGTCGCGCGCTGCGCCGTCGATGCTGCGGTTCAGGTCGAACTGCACCGAGATGCGGGTCGCGCCGAACGAACTGCGCGAGGTCAGTTCGATCACGCCGGGAATTTCGCCGAGGCGGCGTTCGAGCGGTGCCGCCACGGTCGCCGCCATCGTCTCCGGGTCGGCGCCTGGACGGCTCGCGTTCACGCTGATGGTCGGGAATTCCACCGTCGGCATGCTGGCGACCGGCAGGAAGCGGTAGGCCACCGCGCCGACGAGCAGCAAGCCGACGGCGAGCAGCGTCGTGCCGACCGGGCGGCGGATGAACACTTCGGAGAAGCTCTGCACAGCCATGCCGCTACTCCGCGGCCCGCTGGGTTGGCGTGAGACCTTCCTGCAGGTCGAGTTCCGTCTGCAGCGGCTCCTGCCGGGAGAAGCGCGACTTGAGCCGTTCCATCGCCAGATAGATGACCGGCGTGGTGTAGAGCGTCAGCAACTGGCTGAGCAGCAGGCCGCCGATGATGGTGATGCCGAGCGGGTTGCGCAGCTCCGAACCGGTGCCCTGCTCGAACGCGAGCGGGATCGCGCCGAACAAGGCGGCGAGCGTCGTCATCATGATCGGGCGGAAGCGCAGGATCGACGCCTGCACGATCGCCTCGTGCGGCGTCATGCCCTGCTTGCGCTCGGCTTCGAGCGCAAAGTCGATGATCATGATCGCATTCTTCTTGACGATGCCCATCAGCAGAATGATGCCGATCAGCGCCACCACCGACAGGTCCATCCGGAACCACATCAGCGCCAGCAGGGCGCCGACGCCGGCCGACGGCAGCGTGGTCAGGATGGTGAAGGGATGGATGAAGCTCTCGTACAGCACGCCGAGCACGATGTAGATCGTGATCGCGGCGGCCAGGATCAGCCACGGCTGCCCGGCGAGCGACTTCGCGAACTCGGCGGCATCGCCCGAATAGCTGCCGACGAGCGAGGTCGGCATGTCGATGTCACGCTCGGCCTGCGAGATCAGCTTGACGGCGTCGCTGAGCGAAGCGTCGGGCGCGAGATCGAAGCTGATGGTGACGGCGGGGAACTGCTCCTGGTGCGCGATGACGAGCGGCGCGGTGCTGTATTCGAATTTCGCGATCGCGCTGAGCGGCACCTGGGTGTTGCCGGCGGTCGAGATCACCGGCGCGACCGGATTGGAGGTCAGCGAGGTGGACGCCGCCACCGCCAGGTTGCCGGAAGCCGGGACATAGAGCTTCGACAGCGAATTCGGATCGTTCTGGTATTCGGGCTTGGCCTCGAGGACCACGCGATACTGGTTGGACTGGCCGTAGATGGTCGAAATCTGCCGCTGGCCGAAGGCATCGCTCAGCGTATCGACCACCGTCTGCATCGAGATGCCGAGGCGGCCGGCGGTCTCGCGATCGACCTGGATGTTCATCCGAAAGCCGTTCTCCTGCGCCTCGGAGGCGACGTTGCGCATCAGCGGAGACGAGTGCAGCCGCTGGGCGAGCCGAGCGGCCCAATCGGTGACCTCCTTCGGATCGGCGCCGGTGAGCGTGTACTGATACTGCGCGCGGCTCAGCCGGGTCGAAATCTGGATGTCCTGGACCGGCTGAAAATAGACCACCACGCCGGCGATCGCGGCGACCGCCCGCTGCAGCCGTTCGATGACGGCCGTGACCGGCGTATCGCGTACGTCACGCGTACGTAGCGTAATCGCGATGCGCCCCGCGTTCGGCGTGGCGTTGAGCGGGGTCACGCCGATCACCGACACCACGCCCGTCACTTCCGGGTCCTTGCGGATCACGGCCTCGACCGCGCTCTGCAGCCGCTTCATCTCGGTGAACGAGACTTCCTGGCCGCCCTCCATGACGGCGAAGATCAGGCCGGTGTCCTGCTGCGGCAGGAAGCCCTTCGGGATGATGATGTAGAGCCAGACGGTCGCGATCACGGTGCCCAGCGTCACCAGCAACGTCAGCGTCTCGTGACGGATCACCCATTCCAGGCTGCGCCGGTAACGCTCCACCGTCCAGTCGACCATGCGGTGGAACCCATGGCCGATCCCGCGGCTCGCGCTTTCCACGTGCGGCCGCAGCAGACGGCTGCACATCATCGGCGTCAGCGTCAGCGAGACGATCGCCGAGGTGACGACCGCGATCGTGAGCGTGAGCGCGAACTCGCGGAACATCCGGCCGACCAGGCCGGTCATGAACAACAGCGGGATGAAGACGGCGATCAGCGACAAGGTGAGCGAGATCACCGTGAAGCCGATCTCGCTCGCACCGTGCAGCGCGGCCTCGAACGGGCCTTCGCCGTCCTCCATGTGGCGGACGATGTTCTCGATCATCACGATGGCGTCGTCGACCACGAAACCGGTGCCGATCGTCAGCGCCATCAATGACAGGTTGTCGAGCGAAAACCCGCAGAACCACATCACGCCGAAGGTCGCGATCAGCGACAGCGGCAGCGCAACGCCGGCGATGATGGTGGCGCGGATGGTGCGCAGGAACACCAGCACCACCATGATGACGAGAGCCACGCTCAGGATGAGGGTGAACTGCACGTCACGGATCGAGGCGCGGATCGTGGTGGTGCGGTCGTTCACCACGGTCAGCGTGACGCCCACCGGCATCGAGCGCTGCAGCTTCGGCAACTCGTTCTTGATGCGCTGAACGGTCTCGATGACGTTGGCGCCGGGCTGGCGCTGGATGTCGACGACGATCGCCGGGAAGCCCTGATACCAGCCGCCGACCTTGCTGTTCTCGAGGCCGTCGATCACGTCGGCGATGTCGCGCAGCAGCACCGGCGCGCCGTTGCGGTAAGCCACGACGACGTTGCGGTAGGCGTCCGCCGCGGTAAGCTGGTCGTTGGCCGCGATGGTATAGTACTGGTGCGCGCCGTCGAACGCGCCTTTGGCGCCCGCGACGTTCGCCGCCACGATGACGTTGCGCAGGTCCTCGAGCGAGATGCCGTAGTTGGCGAGCCGCGACAAGTCGGCCTGGATGCGCACCGCCGGGCGGATGTTGCCCTGCACGGTGACGCGCCCGACGCCGGTCAGTTCGCTCAGCCGGGGAGCGAGCTGTGTGTCCGCGATGTCGCTCAGCGCGCGCAGCGACATCGTGTTGGAGGTGAGCGCGAGCGTGACGATCGGCGCGTCCGCCGGATTGACCTTCGAATAGACCGGCGGATAGGGCAGGTTACGCGGCAGCGTGGAGCCCGAGGCATTGATCGCAGCTTGCACGTCCTGCGCGGCCGCATCGATGTCGCGGTTGAGGTCGAACTGCAGGGTGATCTGGCTGATGCCGTACGAGCTCGACGAGGTCATCAGCGTAAGCGAAGGGATCTGTCCGAAATTGCGCTCCAGCGTCGCCGTCACCAGCGACGCCATGGTGTCGGGACTGGCGCCGGGAAGCTGCGTGGTCACCTGGATGCTCGGAAAGTCGACCTGCGGCAGCGACGAGACCGGCAGCCACATGTAGCCGAGCAATCCGCCCAGCAAGGTCGCGACCCCGAGCAGCGAGGTCGCGATCGGGCGATGGATGAAGGGCGAGGAGACGCTCATGGCGTGGCGCTCGGAGCGCCAGTTGCGGGCAGGCTGCCCTTCGCCTGCCCGCCGCCCTTGGTGCCGCCGCGCTTACGATTGCCGCCCGGGGGCGCCGCGGCCGGCGCCTGCGCCGGGTCGGTTGCACTCGACACCGACACCTTGGTCCCGTCGGTCAGTCTCCCAAAGCCGGTTGTGACCACGCGCTCGCCTGACTTGAGGCCGGTGCCGACCACCGCTTCGCGGTCATCCTGCTTGGTCAAGGTCACGGGCCGCATGCCGGCGGTGCTGTTGTCGGTGACCACATAGACGAAGGTGCCGTTCGGCCCGCGCTGGATGGCGGCGGTCGGTACCACGACGACCTGCTTGAGCGTATCGATCAGCAGCCGGATGTTGACGAACTGGCCGGGCCAGAGCTGCAGCTTGGAATTGGGGAACTCGCCTTTGATCTTTACGGTGCCGGTGGACTGGTCGACCTGGTTGTCGACAACCACCACCTTGCCGCTGTCGAGCACGGTCTTGCCGTCGGCGCCGAGCGCATCGACCGTCAACTGACCTCCGCCGAGCCCCTTGTTGATATCCGGCAGGACCTGCTGCGGCAGGCTGAAGAAGACCGCGATGGGCTGAAGCTGCGTGATGATGACGATGCCGGTGGTGTCGGACGCCTTGACCAGGTTGCCTTCGTCGATCAGGCGAATGCCGGTACGCCCGGTCAGTGGCGCAACCACGTCGGTATAGGACAGAATGGCCTTGGCGTTCTCGATCGCAGCCTGGTCGGATTTGACCTGCGCCTCGAGCTGGGCCACCACGGCCTTCTGGGTGTCGAGCTGCTGCTTGTTGATGGCGTTGGTGGTCGACAGCCGGGTGTAGCGCTCGAGGTCGAGCCGGGCGTTGGCCAGCGTCGCCTCGTCCTGCGCCTTCTTGGCGACCGCCTGATCGTATTGCGCCTGGTAGATCGTCGGATCGATCTTGGCCAGCACGTAGTCCTTTTTCACGTCCTGGCCTTCGGTGAACATGATCTTGAGCAGCTTGCCGTCGACCTGCGCGCGCACCGTCACGGTGTTGAGCGCGCGCGCGGTACCGACGCCGTCGAGATAGACCGGCACGTCGGCAAGCTTCGACTCGACCGCCAGCACCGGCACCGCCTCGGTGCCGGGGGCCGCCGGGCCGCCGCCCTTGCGCTTCGAAAACTGCTGCTGGACGACCTGCTGCGGCCAGTTCGAATAATAGAGCGCTGCAACGCCTCCGATGACGAGGCAGCTCAGCAAGGTGACGATCGTGCGCCGTTTTGCTGTCATTGCCCTAGCTTCGCAGGTGCCTCCACTCCCGGCGGGAGCCAGCTTCCACCGAGCGCCTGATAGAGACTCAGCACCGCCTGCAACCGGGCAAGGCGCGCCTGCACGAGCAGGTCTTCGGCCGTGAACAGGGTCTGCTGGGTCTGCAGCAGGGTGACGAGATCGAGCGTGCCCTCGCGCAACCTGATCTCCGAGATATTGAAGGCCTGGCGAGATGCAGTCACCACGACTTGCTGCAGCCGCTCGCGCTCGGCGCCGTCCACGATCGCGATCAACGCGATCTCGACGTCGCCGAAAGCCGAAAGAATGGATTGGCAATAGAGCTTCATCAGTTCGAGCTGTTTGCCGTTGGCGGCCTCGAGCTGTCCTTCCAGCCGGAAGCCGTCGAGCAGCGGCTGCGTCAGGCTGGTGGCGACCGAAAAGAAGAAGCTCTGCGGTGTGAACAGGAGTTTCAGGGCGGGGTTCTCGTAGCCGCTCATGCCGGTGAGCGTGACGCTTGGAAAGAATGCCGCGCGTGCAGCCGCAACGCTGGCTTCCGCCGACGCAAGGTTGGCTTCGGCGAGGCGGATGTCGGGCCGCTGGAACAACAGCTCGGACGGCATGCCGGGCGTCACCCGCGGAATCTTCAGCGAATAGAGGCTGCCGCCCCGCACCTTGAGATCGACCGGCGGGCGGCCGATCAGCACGGCAAGGAGCGCGATGTTCTGCCTCAGCGTCTGATCGAACAGCGGGATGTTGGCGCGCACCGTCGCCACCACGCTTTCCTGCTGGGCGATATCGAGCTGCGACGCCGTGCCGGCGGTGAAGCGCTGCTTGATCAGATCGAGGACGCGCGTGGCGGCAGTGAGATTCTGGCGGGCAATCCGCAGCCGGTCCTGCGACACAAGCACTTGCAGATAGGCGGTGCCGACGCTGACGATGGTGGTGAGCACCACCACTTCCTTGGCGAAGCGCGTGGCGGCCGCGTTCTCCTGCGCGGCGACCAGAATCGCGCGGTTCTTGCCCCAGAAATCGATCTCGTAGCTCGCCGTCAGCCAGGCCTTGTAATCCTCGCGCACGCCGCCGCCGGGCGGCCATGACCTCTGGCCAAAACCATCGAACTGCAGCCCGGGAAGCAGCGGCGCACCCGAGACCTTGGCCTGGGCGTCGGCCTGGACGATGCGGGCGATGGCGGCGCCGATGTTGAAGTTGGCAGTCTGCGCTTCCTCGATCAGGCTGGTGAGTTCGTGCGAGTTGAAAGTACGCCACCAGTCGAGCGCCGGCGGTGCCGATTCGCCGTTCGCTGTGGCGTAACGGTCCGGGATGCCGGTGAGCGGCGGCCGCTCGGACGTGAAGAGGCACCCGGACAGCATTTGCAACAGAGCTAATCCCCAAATGATGCCAAAGAAACGGCGAATGCATCCGGCTTCACCCAGAGCACGCGCTCGTGATCGCACAGACATGGACCAACTCTCGAACGCCACGGACGCTCACGATGGATTCCCGGGACGAGCGTTTACGCCACGTACGCAGTGCCCCAGCCGCCCTCATTCTTTAATAACCATATGCTATCAGGCACGCGGGCGGCGACCACTTAATTATCGGACAGGTTCCACCCTCTAACGTATTGATTTCGCGTAAAATCCGCCGGACAGGGCGGGAACGGACAGTCGCGTTTGTAGGGGGCCGGTACGGGTGTCCCGGCGCGCCCGTCGGCGACGCCCTCTTCGGCACGCCGGGCGCAATTTTTCCGCGCTGCGGCATGCCGCCGGAGCCGAGATTCCGGCGAAACGGCGCGCAGGCGCCGACCGGCCGGCCACGGCGTCCTGCGCCCGATAACGCTTTTTTAACCCTGTCGAGCCGATGCTGGCTTCGGGGATTCGGGGGCGTGAGCCATGGACAATCGACGCGCAGCGCTCGCGGACGCAGCCGCCAAGCTTGACGCTTTTCTCGCACGCGCCGTGGAGGAATTCGGTCACAACGCGCGCGATCCGGCCGAAACCAACCGGCGCATCGACGACTACATCAAAGCCCAGGCTCGAAAGATCGCTTGCGACGCCGGCCCGTCACGGCCGACGCAGCCACCGACGCTCGACTGGGCGGCGTAGCGGCCGCGCAGCGCCGGACTAGGCGCGAGTCGCCGGGTTCGAAGCCAGATACCAATCGAGAATCTCAGCGCCGTTCCAATGCAGCACGCCGTCGAAGCGGCTGGCATGGTCGTAGAACGACTCTAGATACTTGATGCGGTGCGGCTGGCCGCTGATGTAGGGGTGGATCGCAATCGCCATGATCTTCGCGCGATCCTTGCCTTCGGCATAGAGCCGGTCGAACTGATCGATGGCGCGTTGCAGCAGGTAGCCGCTCTCGTGGTGCTGCACGATCATCATGGTGATGTCGTTGATCTCGACGGTGTAGGGCAAGGTCACGAGCGGACCGCGCGCGGTGCGGATCACCGAGGGTTCGTCGTCGTAGACCCAGTCGCCGATGTATTTCACGCCGGCATCGACCAGCAGTTCGGGCGTCTCCAGCGTTTGGGTGAGGCCCGGCCCGAGCCAGCCGACCGGCCGCTTGCCGGTGAATTTTTCTAGTATGTCCATCGAGCGGTTGATCATGCCGCGCTGGTCTTCGTGCTTGTGGATCGGCATCTGGTCGTAGGCGTGACCCATGAACTCCCAGCCGAGCCGTTTGCCCTCCTCGGCGACGCGCGTGTAGTCCTCGCAAGTGCGCGCGTTGATGGCGAGCGTGGGGCGGATGCCGAGCCGCTCGTAGAGCTCGAAGAACCGCCACGCGCCCACGCGCATCCCGTATTCGTGCCAGCTCCAGTGCGGCACGTCCGGCAGGAGCGGCACGCCGGTCGGCGCCGGCAGCACCTGGCGCGGCATCGGGCGGCCGATGTCCCACACCTCGTAGTTGACGATGGTCCACACCACGAGCCGCGCGCCGCCCGGCAGCTTAAGTGGTGGGCGGTCGACAATGGCCGAATATTCGCAGCGGTCACGCGGTAGCATAGGTGAGGTCATGGGGTCTCTCAGGCGCAGCCGATCTTGCCGAGAATATCGGCGAACTTCTCCGCCACCTTGCGCTTGAGCTCAGGGCTAGCGCGCGCGACCACCGGGAAATCCTTCAGCCGCTCGTAGGGCCGGCAGGCGTCGATGATGGCGCGCGAATTGGTCGAGCTTTCCTTGTCGAGCAGCGGGTCGAGCGGCCCCGACCAGGCGCGGCGCGCGAACGAGATGTCGTTCGCCGGATCGCAGCGCGTGCACATCGCCCACATCACGTCGAACAGGTCGGTCGGATCGACGTCGTCGTCGACCACAACGACGAACCGCCCCAGATAGGACGCCGACTGGCAACCGGCCGCCAGCAGCCCCGCCTGCGTGGCGTGGCCCGGATAGGCCTGCTTGATGGCGATGACGTTGAACATGCGCGCGCCGCCGAACTCGTGCACCCAAACGCCCGCCACACCCGACAAGCCCGCCCTCTCGACCTCGTCCCAGATCATGCCGGCCTTCATCACGCACTTGCTGAATGAGAAATCGGACGGTGGCCGCATCGGCGAGGCAATGCCGAGGATCGGATCGTTGCGGTAATAGACGCGCTTGACGTGTACCACCGGCTGCTCGCTCGGCGACGACGCGTAGTAGCCGGTGAATTCGCCGAACGGCCCCTCCTTGGCGTTGACGCCTTCGACCATCTCGCCTTCCAGCACGACCTCGGCATGCGCCGGCATCGGCAGGCCGTGCAGTTCGCTGTTGACGATCTCGTACGGCTCGCCGCGGTGGCCGCCCGCGTAGTCGTACTCGGACAGGCCGAACTTCAGCTCGTTGCCGCCGGCGAGGAACAGCAGCGGGTCGTGGCCGCAGGAAATCAGCACCGGGCAGGGCTTGCCCTTGCGGAAATATTTCTCGCGGATCTGCCGGCCGTGCTTGCCGGGCGAGATCCACACCGACACGTGGTTCTTGTCCTGCACCATGACGCGGTAGGTCGCGCCGTTGACCCAGTTCTCGTCCGGGTCGCGCATGATCACGAGATCGTCGGTGCCGATGTAGCGGCCGCCGTCGAGCTCGTGCAGGAACGGCACCGGGAATTTCAGCAGGTCGACCTTGTCGTCGCGATCGACGTTCTCGAACACCGGCCCCTTGCCGACGGTCTTGGGCGGGATCGGCCGGTGCGTCTTCATGCGGTCGCGATAGGCGCGCACCACGTCGAGCGGGCCGCGCGGCACCGGCAGCCCAAGCGTGATGGCGAGCCGCTTCGACGAATTGGTGGCGCCGGAGAGAAGCCGCATGCCCTTGGGATAGCCGGGCACGTCCTCGAACAGGATGGCGGGCGGCTCCGGCCGCGCGTGGTTCACGATCTCGGCCAGCGTGCCCATTTCGAGATGGGTGTCGACGCCCGGGATGCGCACGATCTCGCCCGCCGCCTCGGCGCGCTTGATGAACTCGCGCAGGTCTTCGTGCGGCGAGTTGTAGGCGTTGAAGCTCTGGGGTTGGCCTTTTTCCAGCACGGCGGCATCCTTGCAGTTCTCGTCGCGTTGTCTTTGCCACGACTCCCGGAGATTGTCATGCCCGCGAAAGCGGGCGTCCAGTCTGTGGGTCAAATACTGGATCATCCGCTTTTGCGGATGATGACGCCGGTGAGGGAGCGCCATCGTGCTTTCGCCCGCCGAGCGACGCGCGTAAGCTTCGCATAAATCAGACGACGGGAGGATCGCCATGCTGCTTCTGCGCGCCGCGATCGCGCTTGGCCTCGCGGCATTCTCCCTGGCGAATGCCGCCTACGCCCAGGAGCCGTTCTACAAGGGCAAGCGGCTCACCATCCTGATCAACTTCGCGGCCGGCGGCCCGACCGACATCGAGGGGCGGCTGTTCGCCAAGCATCTCGCCAAGCACATCGACGGCGCCCCCGGCATCGTCATCCAGAACATGGAGGGCGCCGGCGGTATCGTCGGCGCGAAGTATCTCGGCGAAGTCGGGCCGCGCGACGGCAGCATGGCGGGCTACTTCACCGGCACCGCGTTCATCTACGCGCTCGATCCGGAGCGCTTCCGCGTCGACTTCAAGACCTACGAATTCGTCGCGACGCAGCCCGGCACGACCGTGCACTTCGCCCGCACCGACGTGGCGCCCGGCCTCAAGGAGCCGACGGACATCATCAAGGCGAAGGACCTCGTCGTGGGCGGCTTGAGCGTGGACACGCCGAAGGACATCCGGCTGCGGCTCGCGATGGACATGCTCGGCATTCCGTTCAAATACGTCACCGGCTACCGCTCGAGCCCGGCGGCGCGTATCGCGTTCCAGCGCGGCGAGATCAATTTCTTTTCCGAATCGCCGCCGAGCTATCGCGGCGTGGTCGAGCCCAGCCTGGTGAAGACCGGGCAGGCGATCCCGATCTTTTACGACGCGGGCTACGACGGCAAAGAATTCTTCGTGCCGGACCCCATGAAGGGGCTGCCGATTCTGATGTATCACGAGCTTTATCAGAAGCTCAAAGGCACCATGCCGTCGGGCCAGTACTGGGACATCTACAAGGCGATCATCGGCGCCGACGGTATCATCCAGCGCCTGATCGTCATGCCGCCCGGCGCGCCGCAGGCGGCGGTGCAGGCGCTGCGTGCGGGCATCGAACGGGTCAACGGCGACAAGGCCTACGCGGAGGAGGCCGAGAAGGCGTTCGGCTACGTTCCGCTCTGGCTCGCATCGGCGGACACGCCGAAGATCGCGCAGACCGCGCTCAGCGTGAAGCCTGAGGTCCGGCGTTCCGAGCAACTACATTAGGAACCTGCCGCCGAAGTAAGAAGGCAGTCGCGAGGCATCTCCCCCTCCCCCATGAGCGGAGCGAATGGTGGGGAGGGGTCGGGGGTGGGGGGCTCGGCAATCGGAAATCAAACGTCGGTACTCAGGATAGCTGCTCGGCCCCCCACCCACCCTCCCCACCGCTCACTTCGTTCGCGGGGGGAGGGGGCGCACCACGCATCTGTCGAGAGTTCTGCGGCTCGCCGATCTTATCGTCCCGGCGCCACGGCGCCCTGCACGCCGGCTTGCGCGATGGCGCGCGTGACGACGCCCGAGGCGATGGCGGCGGCGGTGAAGTCGCGCACGAATGCCGCCGCCAGCGGACGGTCCTTGGGATAGCCGATGGCGAGCGCGTTGCTTCCGTAATTGCCGGGCACGATGCGCGAGCCCGGAAGCTCGGGCTGATAGGAGATGAGCGCGTCGCGCAGGTCGGCGAAGGCGTCGGCCTGGCCGGATTTCAACAACTCGAAGGCCTGCTTGTAGCCGAAGATCGGCACCAGCACGATCGTCGCCTTGGTGAGCTTCTTGCGCGCCATTTCTTCGACCGCGGTCTTCTCATACGCCACGATCCTGCGGCCGGGCTGGTCGGCATCCGCGTGGCTCTGAATTGGGGAGGACGCCGGCACGATCAGCGTCATCTCCATTTCCATGAAGGCCGGGGCGAAATCGATCAGGCCGATGCGCTCCGGCGTCGGCGCGAGGAACGTCACGTCCGCGTTGCCGCTGCGCAGTGCCTCGATGCCGAGGTTCGGCGTGTTGAACGCCATCGGTTGCAGCGGCACGCCGAGTTGGCGCGCCATCTCGGCGGCGAGGTCCGGAGCGACGCCCTTCAGGCTGCCGCTCGCGTCCTGCTTCGCCAGGAACGGAATTTTCACCAGCGCGGCGCGCAGCATGCCGGTCGGCGCGATCTGCGCTTTCTGCTCGGCGGTCGCGGTTTGCGCGAGCGCGCTTGAGGCGCCCGCGAGCGTGAGAGCAAAGCCGAGCGAAACCACCGCGAGGCGTGCCGCGATCACCTTGGATATCGTGCGCATGAGCGTCCTCCCGGACCGATTATTTTGCGCGACGATATCACACAAAGGGCGGCCGCTCAGGTCATGCCGTCGCGTAGGCCTCGATGATCAGGAGGTCGAATTCCGCCTTGCCCTGACGTAGGCCGCGGCGGCCTGGTAATCCGGAGAGCGATAGCAGTCGAGCGCTGCCTGGTAGCTCGGAACTCGATCACGACGTCAGCGGCTGCGCTGCTTACCCTCGGCCACTTCCTGCCGGCCGCCGCGCACCAGGAAGCGCGCGCCGAACTTGCCGAAGCGGCACCATGTCGGCCGCCATGTAGGCCTTGTAGCCCTCGGATCGGTGATGTCGGCATGCGCGATCCAGTAGCCCTCGCGGTCGGCTTGGCCGGCAGTGTCGAGGATGCGGCGGCTGCGCGCCGTCGTAGCCTTCGACAA